>NZ_JABMJI010000001.1:919942-2323834 GCF_013376065.1 Mucilaginibacter sp. SG538B | reverse complement strand
ATCAGCGGAGAGTTAGGGATTCGAACCCCAGGAACCTTTCACAGTTCAACAGTTTTCAAGACTGCCGCAATCGACCACTCTGCCAACTCTCCGGGCGCAAAAGTACAAATCTGAACCGAATTGCCAAATCTGAATTGGTATTTTAAGCACAGGTTAAGTAAATGTTATAACGCAGTACCTGTTTATCAGGTTATTATAATTGATTTTTTTTGTAATTAATCATCTTGCGTTCAGAAAATCACCTCAATGCTCGTATAATCAAGTTTAATAGTCCGGCAGATCATGTTCAAATCTCCTTATACTTTCAAATAGCATGGCAAATCCATCGGCCATTTGACGAAACAACCGCTCGTCAATACTGTATTTAATTGAACCGCGTAAACCACAAGCCTTTAAAATACCCATCCGTTTTAATTCGGCAATGTGCTTGGTTATTGTTTCCTGGTTAAACGGGATGCTATATAAACTTTCTTTGGGTGCTAAATTGCCGTTAGCTATAATGATACGAACAATGGCAATCCTGACCGGCAATGCAAGGGCTTTCGCAAAATTAGCCAGTTCATTATCGGTATTTGAAAATTTTAAGTTGAAATAAGGCATAACTTGTCTACACGATTTTTAAATAAATTAATAGTACAGCATTAATCGCTGTAAATGCAGGTAATAAGAAAACGTTGTAAAAGGTACTGGCAGGAGAGAAGTTGATAAATCAGATTTTCCAGGTACAGGTAATGGAAAAAATGTTAGCAGCGTAAAAAACCTTGTGAGATCGAAATCTGCTTTGAGTGTCATATTGTGATATGAACAGGAACGGACATAACTCACAAGTGCGAATTAACCTGAATTGATTATTTAATGCAGCTAAGGTTTTGCCGAAAATGACCCGCGGGCGGGATAAAAAGAGAACAGGTGCCGATTTACCGTTATTTGCACTCGAAATAACCGGACCGTTTTGTTTTACCGTTCCGTTGTTAAGCGTTAAATACTTTCCTGTTTTGACATGACCTGCAATTTTGGGACATCGTGTAACATACAAACACGAAAAAAAGAAATACCCTATAGCTATAAATAAGCATAGTATTCTTTTACCTAATGTTTCTGTCCTCATGCATCATAATTTTCCAATTCAAATCTATGCGTGTAATATTAATAGTATGTTGTTAAACGATTAAAATAATATTAAGTCAATTGATGTTTTAATTTGCAATTTTGTATATTTAGACATAAACCAAAATGCTTTAACCTTTATAAGTAAAATGATGTGTTTGCTATGGGCAGATATGTTAAAATATTATTCCCTTGTTTGATACTTTTAAGTACAGCTAATTTGTTTGCTCAAAGTAACGGGAGGATTTGTTTTGCTTTTTATGATGGTACATTTAATGCTGATGCTTTAACTATTAGCGATACCACAAGCGGACTATCGGTAAATAACATAAAAAGCTTTTATACCAATGTTGATGCCGGTAATTATAAATCTTTGCTTAATGCATTATTGAGTTATAAACAAGATCACCAGCTTAATGACTGGCTGTATTACCAGCTCGTGCGCAAAACTGCCCAGCAAATAAGCCCTAAAGAAAAAAATTACAATACGTACACCTTGTGTAAATGGTTCCTGATGGTTAAATCGGGCTATGACGCACGATTGGCGCTGGCCGGAAAAAAAATCATTTTTTATGTTTACAACAATGAAGATGTATCAGATATTCCTTCTTATACGGTTGATGATAAAAAGTACATGTGTCTTAACATTCATGACTACCCGGGTACCGATCTTACAATACAACCGGCTATTCCTGTTGATATCAATGTGCCCGGTGCAATAAACTCATTTTCATATAAGGTTACGAGCATGCCTGATTTTGCGCCTGCGGACTATGTTGAAAAGGATCTGCAGTTTACCTACCGGCATAAAGCATACTATTTCAGGATTAAGCTTAACCCGCTGATTGATTCCATTTTCAAGAACTATCCGGTTGTAGATTTTGAATCTTACTTCAATATTCCGCTGAGTAAAGAAACTTATGGATCGCTGATCCCCCTGCTAAAAAAAAATGTGGACGGCATGAGTATCAAAAAAGGTGTTGATTACTTGATGCATTTTACCCGATATGCCTTTTTATATGAAAATGATGATATGAATTTCGGCCGGGAGAAACGGTTGAGCCCGGAAGAAACGCTGTTTGCCCAATACAGCGACTGCGATGATCGTGCCGCGTTATTTTTTTACCTTGTTAAAGAAATATACAATTTGCCGATGATCGCGGTGTTATATCCAACTCATATAACTATGGCAGTGCAGTTTAATAAACCGATGGGGAAACCCTTGCTTTATAAAGGAAAAGCTTATTCCTTTTGTGAGCCCACCCCACAACTGCGCGATCTGAGGATAGGACAGGTATCTGCTTCACTTAAACAGGTACCTTATAAGGTTGTGTATGAATATAACCCATAAGTTAACAAGGCAGATCAGGTCTGCTGGTCCGCATTGTTAATAGCACTGAGCATATTTTCAAACTCGGCTGTATACTTGTTCCAGGTTGGCCAGTTTACATCATACAATGATTTTTTACCATCAATTGCAACGGTGATCAGCCTGGCATCCATTAATTCTTTTAAATGATGGGATACCGTTGGCTGCGCTAAAGGGAGTATTTCAACTATTTCGCCGCAGGTAAAATGCTTGTGCTGTGCCAAAATACGCATGATGGCGATTCTTGCAGGGTGCGACAGCGCCTTTGCTACCATTGATATGTCCTGATCTGTTACGGCAAACTCAGTCTTTTTATGATTAGCCATGTTTAAATATGAGTTACAAATATATAATTCATATTTAAACATGAACAACTGTCGGCCGGAGCCTTCATCTAATCTTCATAAGATTACATAAAAATTGAATCTTGCTTTCTGAAAGTCTGGGTCTGGAAAACTCATATTATCGTCGAATACATTCTATATTGTTTCTGATTCGTATTATACTTCTGTGGTAGTAAACAGGAAAAAAAGATTTTAGGGTTGGGTTAAAAAAAGTATTAGCCGCCAGGCCGAATTGTTTTTTGCCTGAAATTTAAAGTTCTCTTGATACGTGTTGTTAATAACAGTTCGTGGCCATCTTGTTGTATTATTCTTTTTACGCCGTTAGATGGTTACGCTAAGGATATTAATACTACTCCGATAAGCGGGCCGATCAAATCAAATGATAGGGGGATTTGTATTGTTTTATTTCTGCTTATTAATTAAATGTAACTTGTTTTTTTTATTGAAATATAACCTGAAGGAAATGTATAACGTATAAAGAAACAATTTAAAACCAAGCGCACAAAAATCTTGAAAATAAGCTATTTGAAAATTATCCTGCTATCAATCTGTGCACTCTTCATAAATAAGCTCGCTTTTGCGACTACTTTTGATTGGACCGGCGCGGGAACATGTTCAGGTTTTTTATGTTCTGGTGGTTATATAAACGGCACTTTATGGAGCAATCCGGATAACTGGACTGTTGGAGGAGCGACAACAACCTCATACCCCGGTCAGGGCGGTAGTACTGCCGACATTGTTCGCTTTGGTGTTACAGGCTCTACTTACACAAACCAACCTGTCCTTTCGGCAAACGTTACAGTAGCTTCAATCACTTTTGGACGGATTCAATACGTTTCGGGAGGCGTCTTAGCGGGCACATCGCTAACCGGAACAATATTAACTGTAAATAGCGCGACACTGACCGTAACAGGTGATATCACCCAGGATGTCAATACCAATGCAAGTGGTACCATTTTCAATGATATAAGAGGAACCGGTACGATCTCCTGCACAAACATACAGATCGGTACTAATTCAGCCACCTATGGTAGTTTTTCATTTTTGTTTTCGGAGGTCAACACACTAACAGTCAGCAACAATGTAAATATACATCTGAACGTAAAACAACAAAATGGAAGTGGATTCAGATTGGAAGGGGGGACTATGACCATAAATAACCAGATAACCTTTACAAATCACAGTGTTACCAGTCAGAATGGCGCTTACTTTACGGTGAATGCCCTCACATCATATAAAACAACTAATACGGTTGTAAATCCAACATTAATCCTTAACGCCACAAACGCCATCGGAACGATACCTGTACCTTATGCGTCCTGTAATTTTTATGGTGACCATGGAGGTAAAGCTACTGTTAATTATAAAGGGGCTAACCCAGTGATTTATACTACTTCAGTTCAGGGTTTTGGCTCGGGTGGCGGGCCTGTAAACCCAAATGCGGCTACAGATCGCACTTATGACAACCTCATTATACAAGGCAGCGGCACAGCTGTTATTGGTGGTACAACCGCTGGTCAAACAAGTTATTTAAATATCGATTCCACATTTACCACAAATTCAAATGTGTCATTTTCCAATGCAACCAATACGGCTACCAAAATTGGTGTGGCTGGTTCAACAGCTGCCATCTGGACTAATAATGCAGCTGCGACGATTACCGGCGGTTCTGGAAGTATTGACGTAAACGGAACGCTCAGCAATGTCGGCACCATGAATATGGGGACAGGTGTCTTATCGATTGCCAAGGACTATACCAATACAGGCACTTTTACACCCAATGCATCCGCGCTGATATCATTTGATGGCACAACGCAAACGCTCACAGATGCTACAAGCACCGGTACAAATTTTTATAACGTAACCTTCACTGGTGGCGGAACCAAAACAATGGCATCAGGCAGCAAATTTACAGTTGCTCCATTATATACGTTAAATGTAACCTCATCAGCAAGCGCGGGGTCGACCCTTGCGGTAGGTAATGCCACATCAACAACATCGGCGCTTACGTTATTGTCTACTGCTGTTGGGGACGCAAGTATCGGTAATCTTGTATCAAGTGGTTTCGTCAATAGTATAACCGGCAGTATTAATGTTCAGCGTTACGTAAAAGGCACTTTGCGCCGGTATATGCTGCTTTCGTCGCCGGTGCTTAACGGTACAACTACATTTACAACAACTGGCTCGCTTTCTACCTATAATCTGATTCCGCTTATCGCAACAACTTATATCACAGGCCCGTCTGGCGGTGGTTTTGATTCTTCTCCAACCACGAATAATAGTCCGTCTGTTTTTGTATATGATGAAAACGCGCCTCTCAGTACCGACCCCAATCAGGTGGTAAATAACGAGTATAAGCCATTTAGCTCAACAAGCCAGGGCTTGCCTGCTGCTAATGGTTTTTTATATTATTTCAGAGGCAGCAGAAGCGTGGTTAACCCTTTTGTAAGGCCTTTTCCGGCGACGGATAACGCTACATTAAATTTTTTCGGTACAGTTATTAAAGGCACTGGCTCAGCCGCTACCAATGCCGCGTTAACGGCCAATATTGTTAATTTTCCATCTACGCCGCCAACTTATTATACGGCTACAGCAGTAAGTGCTCCGCAGGCGTTGTCATTCAATTCAACCGTCTCAACAAAGAAAGGACTTAATCTTATTGGTAACCCTTATGCGTCAGTAATTGACCTTAATAAACTTTATACTGTAAACGGGAGTGTTCACAAATTTTATTATATGCTGGTAAAAGACGCAAGTACGGGCACCAATAGTTCTTCAACCAAGTTTGCTTTGTATGATGCCAGTACTAATAGTGTCGGAGCAGGTGCGAGTCGTTATGCTTTGTCAGGACAGGGTTTTTTCATATTAGCAACAGCTGCGTCAGCGCTTAAATTTGATGAGTCAATGAAGGTGGCCTATTCTCTTTACTCAAACTCTCCTTCATCTAATCCAATATTCAATGTCGTTGGCAACCCAAGTAAAAATATTGGCGCTTCGTTTGCGAGCAAAGCTACCAATGATATTGAAAGCCCTTTGCCCCGTCTTACTATGGAGTTGGTGCAGGATGCGATAGTCCACAACTCTACCGATATCAATTTTGATAAAAATGCTACAGACAAGTTTGTTCCTGGCGAAGATGCACCCTATTATCGGCCATCAGGGCAGGGTGATTTGTTTTACTCGTTAAGCAGCGATTCGGTAGGGTGTTTTGCTAATTACACAGGTAATCTCGAAAAGTTAAAACGTGTAAACCTGATCGTTACTTTCTCGAATTATGGCACGTATAAACTTACCTCGCCCGTAAAAAAGAATATAGATGCAAGGTATTCAATTTATCTAAAGGATAAATACACCAACGATTCGCTTGATGTTGTACATAATTCCGAATACGCATTCAAAGTAGAGTCGAACCCGGCAAGCTATGCTCATGACAGGTTTTATCTTAAAATAGGTATCGTTCCTGGTCACGATTATCGGCTGTTAACCTTTACAGGGAAGAAAGTTACTGAAGGGATAGCTCTAAACTGGGAAACCAATAATGAAAGCAACTTTACCAAATTCGCTGTTCAAAAAAGTGCTGATGGGGGCAAAACGTTTTTGACTATAGATAGCCTGCAGTCAACAGGTATCGGTAAATATAATTATACAGACCAAACTCCTGGTAGCGGACAGATAATCTACCGCCTTGGCCAAACCCTGGTAACCGGGGAAAATAAACTCTCCGATAACCTTAATTTTGAGATCCGACCTGGCGCCGGAGTAACTAAATTTCTGGTATATCCAACCGTAGTTTCAGCCAGTACAGTCAATATCAAGGTAGAACAAACATCAACCAGGCCTGTTAGGATTAATATAGTCAGCCCTTCGGGGGCTATCGTGAGAAGACTATCGGCAACAGGCACAAATACTATACAGGAAAATGTTAATAGCTTGAGCCGCGGGCTTTACATAGTAGTTGCAGTTAATGAAGGCACAGGAGATAGAATTGGGAGTGGAATGTTTTTTAGACAATAATAACATGTTTGAATTAGCTATGATTAAATCAAAATGGAAAACAATATTAGCTATTATAATAATCAACCTGCTCACTGTATCCTGGAGTTTTGCCGATCCGGGAGATGGTCTTTGCGATGGCAATGATGGCGGCCCCGACGGTTGCCCGCTGGACACCTGGGTATGGATTTTGATTTTAGTTGCGCTATTTTTTACCGTTCGGCATTTAAGATTAAATAAACACGCCAAAACTTCATCATAACTTCGGTTTAATTGATTTTTATTTACTCCTTCCTGGCTTAATGCTGAAGTTTTAAACTCAATGGGTTAGGATAATTGTCGCTTTGGTCTTCAGCCACATTATCCAGACATTTAAAATCTTTTTCAATAAGCAGGTACATCTGGTTGTGGTTGCTTTCGTAACCAACACGGTCGGTGCTTGCCCATTCAACGGCCATCGCGGCCGGCATATACATAATTATGGTGTTATCGCTGAAACCGGCAGTTAAAAATTCAGTTGCAGAGCGTTGCAATGCATATTTAAATACTTTTGAACCAAAATTGGTGCTTTCTTCCAGATAACCGTCCCTGTCAAAGTTTTCTACGTCAGTTTTGGTTAAGCGATAGCGCAGCGAGTTTCCTTTTATTCTGATCTTCATTTTTTTAATTTTTTACGTTAACAACATCACCTATAATAATAATAGCGGGGTAAGTAAGCTGATTATCTGCCGCGATAGCTTCAAGCCCGCTTACTTTTCCTTTTGCAGATTTTTGTTGAGGCAATGAAGCATGTTGTATAATAGCTGCCGGTGTATCGCCTTTACCCGCTTTTATGTAGGCTGATGCTATTTCTGCCAGCTTTTTCATCCCCATATATATAACAACTGTTGCGTTACTGTGCATGGCGCAGGTTAAATCGGCAGATAGACCGCCATCTTTTTTGGTGCCGGTAACCATCCATACGCTTTCGCTCACTTGCCGGTGGGTTAAGGGGATGTCTTCCAGTCCGGAGGCCTGCATGCTGGTTACACCAGGTATGTAATGTGTGGTGATACCATGTTGACGGGCATAAATGATTTCTTCAAACCCTCGGCCAAATATAAACGGATCGCCTCCCTTTAACCTTACTACGTTACCTTTAGTAAATGCGTAGTGTTTTATCAGTTCATGAATTGTTTCCTGCGGTGTATAATCACCATAAGGTTGCTTGCCAACGTATACCTTTTCACAATCATCCCGGCTTATCGCCAGTAACTCTTTGTTAGCCAGATTGTCATATAATATCACATTTGCCTGCTGTAATACCTTAAATCCCTTGATAGTCATCAATTCCGGGTCTCCTGGACCGGCTCCAAGTACAAAAAGTTCTGGATTTTGTATTTTTTTTTGCATTTTATTAAATTAGTGATTGAAAAATAGATTTTTAAACCTTTATTTTCCATTGATTTTGTAAAAATCACAAAATCAATGGAAAAAAACTGTTTAAATATTGATATAAATTATATCAATAGCACTAATTTATGAATTTAAACACCAATAATCATGATTTATTTAATAAAAAATTGAAATTAAATTTTTATTTGATGTTTTTTTGAGTTATAATTGTGATATAAATGAAATCAAGGTCGCAGTTGATTCATTTTTAGTTTGAAAATTGCTTTAACATTTAAAAAATTTCGATATGTCAAAACCAACCATCATTGTTGTTGGCAACGGTATGGTAGGTTATAAGTTTTGCGAAAAACTTTTAGCCAGATCAACACAGTTCCAAATAATTGTTTTTGGCGAAGAGCCGCGTCACGCTTATGACAGGGTGCACCTTAGTGAATATTTTAACGGTAAGACTGCTGATGACCTATCGCTATCCACTTTATCGTGGTATTCAGATAATGGCATCTCGCTGCATTTGGATGACCCCATCCAGGAAATCAATCGCACCGAAAAAACAATCCACTCTTTAAAAGGCATTACACTTAAATATGATTACCTGGTTTTAGCAACCGGCTCATCGGCTTTTGTGCCCGATATCCCGGGTATTGAAAAGGAAGGTGTGTTCGTGTATCGCACCATTGAAGACCTGGAGTTGATCAAGGCCTGCGCTGTTAATGCAAAATCAGGAGCTGTAATGGGTGGTGGCTTGCTAGGGCTGGAAGCTGCTAAGGCTTTAATAGATCTTGGTATTTCTGAAACGCATGTTATTGAATTTGCACCGCGCCTGATGCCGCGTCAGATAGACTCTGCAGGGAGTAGTATGTTGCAAATGAAATTGAGCCAGCTGGGTTTGCATATTCACCTTAATAAAAGCACTGCTGCTATCACCGGCGATAAAAAAATCCACTCGTTAAAATTTAATGATGATAGTCAGCTTGCTGTAGATATGCTGGTTATATCGGCCGGCATTCGCCCGCGCGATGAGCTGGCTAAACTGGCGGGTTTGCATGTAGGTACACGTGGCGGTATTGTAGTGAACGAAAAAATGCAAACCAGTGATGAATGTATTTATGCTATTGGCGAGTGTGCTTTATACGAAGGTATGATATATGGCCTCGTTGCACCCGGCTATGAGATGGCTGATATTGTAGCAGCTCATCTAACTGAGGCTGATAAGAGTTTTTATGGCTATGATATGAGCACTAAGCTAAAGCTGATTGGTGTTGATGTGGCCAGCTTTGGTGATGCCTTTATTACTGAACCTGATTGTCGTACTATTTTGTTTGAGGATACGCATAAGGGGATTTATAAACGTATTAATATAACAAACGATGGCAAGAACCTTTTAGGTGGTATTTTAATCGGCGATGCAGATGCTTATAATATGCTGCTGCAAACCGTTAATAATAAAATAGTACTGCCGCCGGATCCTGAAGATCTGATATTAGGATCAAGGGGAGGTGAAGCTAATGCAGGGGCAGGTGTAATGAGCTTGCCTGATGATGCGCTGATCTGCTCATGCGAGGCGGTTACCAAAGGTGCAATCTGTTCGGCTGTAAATGAGGGTGGCGTTACTGGTATTGATGGCATGAAAAAATGCACCAAGGCGGGTACAGGCTGCGGCGGTTGCGTACCATTGGTAAAAGATTTGATTGCCGGCACCATGAAGGCGAATGGCCAGTATATTAAAAATGTTATTTGCGAGCATTTTGATTACTCGCGCCAGGAGCTATTTGATCTTGTTAAAATAAACGGGCTGAAAAACTACGACCTGGTACTTGACCATTACGGCAAGGGCGACGGCTGTGAGGTTTGCAAACCAGTTGTTGCCAGTATTTTATCCAGCTTATGGAATGATGTTATTGTAAAACAGGAAGTAATACAGGATAGCAATGATCGTTTTTTAGCTAATATTCAAAAGGGAGGCACTTATTCTGTTGTGCCGCGTATTCCGGGTGGTGAAATTACGCCTGATAAATTGATCGTGATTGGCCAGGTTGCTAAAAGATACGGGTTGTATACTAAAATAACCGGAGGGCAGCGCATTGATATGTTTGGTGCACACCTGAGCGATCTGCCTTTAATTTGGGAAGAGCTTATTGATGCCGGTTTTGAAAGCGGGCATGCTTACGGCAAGGCACTCCGTACTGTAAAAAGCTGTGTAGGCAGTACCTGGTGCAGGTTTGGCTTGCATGATAGTGTGACTTTCGCCATCGAGGTGGAGGATAGATACAAAGGGATTCGCGCGCCGCATAAAATTAAAGGCGGCGTAAGTGGTTGTGTTAGGGAGTGTGCCGAAGCGCAATCAAAAGATTTTGGAATTATAGCCACAGAGAAAGGTTGGAATTTATATGTGTGTGGCAATGGTGGCTCAAAGCCTCAGCACGCCCAGTTACTGGCTACAGATATTGATAAGGAGACCGTAATTAAATATCTCGACAGGTTCCTGATGTTTTATATAAAAACAGCCGATCAGTTAACCCGGACAGCAACCTGGCTTAATAAGCTCGACGGTGGCATGAGCTATCTTAAAAATGTAATAGTAAATGACAGTCTCGGATTGGGTGAGCAGTTGGAAGAGGAAATGCAGGCATTGGTAAATACCTACCATTGCGAGTGGAAAGAGGCTATAAATAACCCTTCAATGCGTAAGCGCTTCGCTCATTTTATAAATGCGCCTGATGAAAAAGATCCTCATGCTCAATTTGAGCCAATGCGTGAGCAGGTTCGCGCTAAGGAATGGTAGGTTTTATTAGGAAATCCCGAGTTTTTAGTTCAAAGTTAGATTGATCATTATTAAAAAGAAAACACAATGGAAGCAACAATAGCAACCCAATGGATCATGGCCTGTTATGTTGATGATGTGCCAGAAAATGGCGGATCATGTATTAAGCACGGCGATGAACAGATAGCAATATTTAATTTTACACGTCGCAATGAATGGTATGCAACGCAAAATCTTTGCCCACATAAGCAGCAAATGGCAATATCGCGTGGCATGATCGGCAGTGCCGGCGAAAGCTGCGAGCCAAAAGTAGCTTGTCCTTTTCATAAAAAAACATTTTCGCTCCTTACCGGTGCGTGCTTGGGGGAAGAGGAATTGGTGATAAAAACTTATCCGGTAAAAATAGCCGACGGAAAAGTTTTTGTCGGAGTTGATTAAATGCTGGTGTATTTAGGCGGAAAACAGAACGAAATTTACATTAAGCGCCGTTGCCGAAAGGGGTAATGGCGCTTTTTTTGCGTTTTTGTTTAAAATTTCAGTGTATTTTATACACCAAGGTATTGGTTAATAAAGCCATGTTCGTTTTTGCCGTCTTATTTTGAATTTATTTTTCGAATTTTTAGAGTTTAAAGCAAATTTAAATGGATTTATATTAATGTATGTGATTTTTTATAGTGATTTTATTTTATTGAAAGGATTCTAATTTGGTTTTTGCGATGGTTTATTGGTTTTTTATCTATTAATAAATTGTTAAAAATGCATTTCAGTTGTTTTTGATCGTTTGTAATTTGAGTTTTTGTCAAAAAATATAGTTTTTAATGATTTTAATCATAAAAATTCATTTTAAAAATCAATTATTTGTACGCAATCATTAAATAAGTTATATTTATCATAATTAAACAGACAAATAAATCAAAAAAGGTTGAGCCTATGGTAAAAATCAAAAATTCATAAAAAAGCCCTGCCGGGAGGTCGCATTCCCAGACAGGGTTAAATAGTTTTTAATCGCTTTAACAAATAAAAAACCAATTCAAATGTACAAAAATGTATCTAATCAATACACTATTGGAAAAATTCTATTAATTATATCATGTTTCGTTTCTTATAATGCTTCTGCGCAGCTGTCTTTGACAGGCCAGATCAAAACAAGGGGCGAATTACGTGATGGTTATGGAACTTTAGAACCGGTAGGTAACAAAAACGCGGCCTTTGTGTCACAACGAACGCGGCTCACCTTTAATTACAAAAGCAGCAAGCTTATTTTCCAAACATCCGTACAGGATGTAAGGCTGTGGGGCCAGGATGCCTCAACTATTACTATCAACGACGGCAGCCGGCTAAGCCTTCACGAAGCCTGGGCCGAGCTGATCCTCTCCAACAAAAAAGACACTTCCTTTAAAAAATCACCTGTCGATTATTTCGCCATAAAAGCTGGTCGCCAGGAAATTAGCTATGACGATGAACGCTTGCTTGGCGCTACCGACTGGATTCAGCAAGCCCGCAGGCACGACGCCATCGTATTAAAACTTCTTCAATCAGGCTGGCAGGTTGATCTCGGCGCTGCCTTTAATCAAAGCTCTGATGCTATTAATTATAATGGCACCTATTATACACCGGCCAATGTACCCGCTACAGTAAAGGATAGCAAAGGTAATCTGGCTAACACCCCTGCCGGGCTTATCCCGCTAGTCAATGCCTCTGGTATTAGCGCCAAAAACGGCAACCTCTCATTTTTAAATCCTCCCGGTACTAACGGGCAAAACCAGAACTATAAAGCACTTGAATATCTCTACTTTGCTAAAAAATTTAATAAAACTAAAGTAACCGGCCTTTTCCTGGCCGATCAGTTTGCCAAATACAAGCTCGATTCGGTAAAAAATGTATCAGGCGAAGATGTTGGTTATATATATGGCCGCCGGTTTAATCAACCAGGAGTTAATACCCGCTATACAACCGGGCTGCTTGTTAATCCCGTTTTCGGCAGCAAAGATGAATGGGCTGCTACCGCTGGATTTTATTACCAGGGAGGTTATGATCGCGACGGTGCTGAGTTAAGTGCTTACACTTATACCGCATCTTTATCATACAAAAGCAGTAACATGGCTTACACAGCCGGATGGGACTATCTGTCAGGAAATGATGCGCTGTCCACTTCAAAAACCAATCACAGGTTTGACCCATTGTATGGTACTCCGCATAAGTTCTGGGGCTATATGGACTATTTTTATGCAGGCACCGGATCCCCAACCGGCGGCTTGAGCAACCCTTACGTTAAAATCAAATATCTTTCAGATAATAAGCGATTTAGCGTTGATTTGGCTAATCATTACTTTCTGTTGGCTAAAGATCAGAAAGGAACAAACGGCCAACCTATCGACAAATATTTGGGTACTGAGTTTGATCTCACCAACAGCTATAAGCTTAACAAATTTACCGCTGTTGATCTGGGCTTATCTTACATGGCAGCAACCCACAGCATGGAGTATGCTAAAGGTTTAACGCCGGATAGCAGCAAACTGCACCCGTTTTGGGCATACCTGCAACTTAATATCAAACCTGAGTTTTTAAACAAGTAATGTAGGCTGAAAGCTTAAGGCTAAAAGCCGAAAGCGAGAAATGTTAAAAAATTAAAGTACAACAAACAGCTTTTAGCCTTAGGCTTTGAGCTTTAAGCTTAAAAAAATGGAAAAACAACTTACCAAACTCAACATATTTTCATTAAAGGGTGTACAAATGCGCACCTTTCACGTTACCTGGCTCATGTTTTTTGTTTGCTTTTTTGGCTGGTTCGGACTGGCGCCATTAATGCCAACCATCCGTGCCGAATTACATTTGAGTAAAGGACAAGTGGGTAACACCATCATTGCATCTGTAGCTGCAACAATTATTGCCCGCCTTATTATAGGTAAACTTTGTGATACCTGGGGACCGCGTAAAACAGCAGTCAGGTTATTAATTATAGGGTCATTGCCTGTTTTTCTGGTAGGTCTGGCTCATGATTATACTTCGTTTTTACTGTTCCGCCTGGCTATTGGTGTAATAGGTTCATCTTTTGTAATTACCCAGTTCCACACTTCTATGATGTTTGCGCCTAATATAAAAGGTACAGCCAACGCGGTAACCGGTGGTTGGGGTAACCTTGGCGGTGGTGTAACCAATATGGTGATGCCTTTAATATTTGCTGCTATAGTAGGGGCCGGTTTTACCAAGGCCGAAGCCTGGAGGTATGCCATGATAGTTCCGGGTGTAATGATGCTGATAATAGCATTCGTATACTGGAAATTTACCAAAGACACGCCTAACGGCAACTATGATGAAGTAGGTTATGCCAAAACCAACCCATCAAAAACCGATTGGTCGATATTGGCCGACTGGCGGGTTTGGGCACTTACACTGGCCTATGCGATGTGTTTTGGTATGGAGATCACTTTTGATAACGTAGCTTCCCTGCATTTTGTAGATACTTTTCATTTGTCGCAAAGTTCGGCCGGTTTCTGGGCAGGTATTTTTGGCTTCATGAACATTTTTGCCCGTGCATTAGGCGGCATTGTATCTGACAAAGTTGGTGGCAAATTCGGAATGCGGGGCAAGGGCTTATTGCTTGCCGGCGTACTGCTGCTGGAAGGTATTGGTCTTGTTCTGTTTGCAAATTCGGGCAACCTTACAATGGCTATTATTTCCATGCTTTCGTTTGCATTGTTCCTCAAAATGTCAAATGGTGCCACTTATGGTATAGTTCCGTTTATCAATAGTAAAAATGTTGGGATGGTAAGCGGTATAGTGGGAGCAGGCGGTAACCTTGGGGGGATGTTGTTTGGGTTTCTTTTCAAGTCCGAACATATCACTTATATACAGGCATTTACCTACATCGGTATCACTGTTATGGTGATCTCTGTGATTGTGCTGATTACCCGTTTTCAAAAACAGGCCGAGGCTCAAACAGCAGATGAACCTGCTTTGGCTTTATAAGCTTAAAGCAGAAGGCTGAATAAATAGAAAAGAAATCATATGAAAGCTTAAGGCTTAAAAGAAATGTTGAACAAACGCCCTCAAAATACATTTAAAAGTACTTGCTGCTACTGCGGGGTAGGCTGTGGTGTGGTAATTAATAAAGAAAAAAATGGCAGTATAACGCTTGAGGGCGATAAGGACTATCCTGTAAATAAAGGCATGTTATGCAGTAAAGGGCTTAACCTGCATTACACAGCTAATGATAAAACCGACAGGCTGCTGTACCCTCAAATGCGTTATAACAAAAGCATGCCCCTGCAAAGGGTATGCTGGGACGACGCATTGGAGCGCACAGCAGCCATTTTTAAAACGTTCATTGATAAATACGGGCCGGATTCGGTTGCATTTTATGCCTCAGGCCAGTGCCTTACTGAAGAATATTATGTTGTCAATAAGCTAATTAAAGGTTTTATTGGCAGTAATAATATAGATACTAATTCGCGCTTGTGTATGAGCAGCGCGGTTGCCGCGTATAAAATTGCTTTAGGCGAGGATACTGTACCTGTTTGTTATGACGATATTGAACTGGCCGATTGTTTTTATGTAACCGGAGCTAACCCAGCCTGGTGCCATCCTATTTTATGGCGAAGGGTTGAAGCGCATAAAGCCGCAAATCCCGATGTGAAAATCATCGTTGTTGACCCCAGGGTTACGGATACCTGCAGCAATGCCGATCTGCACCTGCAGTTAAATCCGGGTACCGATATCACACTTAACCACGCTATTGGCAGGGTATTGATAGAGAACGGTGATATCGATATTGATTTTGTACACAATCATGCTGATGGTTTTGAGCAGTATAGCAAACTGGTATTTGAACGTACCCTTGCTGAATCGGCTGCTATTTGTGGTGTAAGCGAAAACGATATCCGCCTTGCTGCCGGTTATATTGGCGAAGCGAAAGGCTTCATTTCAATGTGGACAATGGGCTTGAACCAAAGCGCTGTTGGGGTAAATAAAAATTTAAGCCTCCTGAATCTTAATTTGATAACAGGCCATATTGGTAAGCCCGGATCTGGCCCATTATCACTAACCGGGCAACCAAATGCTATGGGCGGACGTGAAGTAGGGGGGCTTGCTAATCTTTTACCGGCGCATCGTGTTTTAACCAATCCGGCAGACAGGGCGGAGGTACAGAAGTTTTGGGGAGGTACAGAGATAGCCGCAAAACCTGGTCTTACCGCAACGGAGATGTTTGAGGCCCTGAATGATGGCCGCCTTAAAGCCATCTGGATTATGTGTACCAACCCCTTAACCAGCTTGCCAAACGTACGCCTTGCCGAAGAGGCTTTGAAAAAAGCAAAGTTTGTGGTGGTTCAGGAGATCAGCAATAAGCCCGAAACATTGGCTTATGCCGATGTGATCCTCCCTGCAGCAGCCTGGGCCGAAAAGGAGGGTACTATGACCAATTCTGAAAGGCGGATCAGTTATTTGAGTAAAGTACTTGACCCACCAGGCGAGGCTATGCCGGATAGCGAGATCATCTGCCGTTTTGCTCAAAAAATGGGGTACAAGGGCTTCGACTTCAAAAATGCCGCAGAAATTTATGCCGAGCATGCTAAACTAACAGGCAAAACCAATATTGATATCAGCGGGCTTACGCACGAAACCATCATACAACAACGATCAATACAATGGCCTTATAAAAAACGTAATGCGATACCAGGGACACCCCGCTTGTTTACCGACAAGCAATTTTATACCGAAACACGTAACGCTAAGATAAGCGCGGTACCGGATGCGCATACCAGCGAGGTTCCTGACGGCGACTATCCTTTTATTCTCACTACCGGCCGCATTCGAGATCAATGGCACACCATGAGCAAAACCGGTAAGGTGAATAAGCTTAACCAGCATATTAAAGAGTCATTTATCGAGATCAATCCTGCTGATGCTGAAGCATTGGAAATCAGGGAAGGCGATGTAACTATTATTACATCCAGAAGGGGGGAAGTGAGGGTAAAAGCCAGGATTACCGAACAGATAAAGCAGGGTGTTGTTTTTGTGCCGATGCATTGGGGCAAGATCCTGAACAATGATCTGCACCGCATTAACAACGTTACTAATGACGCACTTGACCCAATATCGAAGGAGCCGGATTTTAAATATTGCGCAGTAAATATCCAAAAATATAAAAAGCCATTTCAAAGAATTGTGGTTGTTGGAGCCGGCGCCGGTGCGCACGGCTTTGTACGATCATATCGGG
Source organism: Mucilaginibacter sp. SG538B (assembly GCF_013376065.1). Lineage (NCBI taxonomy): Bacteria > Pseudomonadati > Bacteroidota > Sphingobacteriia > Sphingobacteriales > Sphingobacteriaceae > Mucilaginibacter > Mucilaginibacter sp. SG538B. The sequence goes on along the minus strand of NZ_JABMJI010000001.1, from coordinate 2,306,648 downwards.
AACTCAACAAAGATGATGAGATCATCATTTTCAGTAAAGAAGACCATCCTTTTTACAATCGTGTTATGCTGCCAGATTATATCAGCGGTGAGCAACGCTGGGAGCAACTGGTAAAAATGACGGATGAGGAAGAACCCGAACTTAAAATAAAGTTATTACGTGGCGTAAGTGTCGAGAAAATAGATCGTGTTAACAAATATGTCCTCGATAGCCGCGGTGTAAAAACCTATTACGATGTGTTGCTGTTGGCTACCGGCAGCCGGGCGGCAATTCCTAAAAACGTTCCATCCCTGCCGGGGATCTTCAGTATGCGCAGCCGTAACGATGCTGATAATTTCAAAAAGCATGTACCTAAAAACGGGCATGTGGTTATTGTTGGTGGTGGTTTATTGGGATTGGAGATGGCGGCTTCCCTGCGTGAAATAGGGATTACCATCACCATTATTCAACGTACATCAAGATTTTTAAACCGCCAATTGGATGAGTTGGGCAGCAGGCTCTTGCACGAAGAAATGGTTGATCAAGGCTGCGATATTTTTTATGACGACGAAGTACAGTTATTTTACGGTCGCAGCAAGCTTACCGGTATAGGTTTAAAAAGCGGGCGAAAAATTGACTGCGATGCCATGATCCTGGCCATCGGTACTACGCCAAACCTTGAAATTGCAAAAGATTGCGGCCTTGAAATTAAGCGCGGCGTAATTGTTAATGAACGTTTGCTTACCAGCGATCCGAACATATACGCCATTGGCGAAATAGCAGAGTTTAACGGCACATTATATGGTATAACCGCTGCTGCGGAACAACAAGCTGCTGTAGTTGCAGGCTATATGAACGGCGACATAGCCAGTTATTACAAGGGCAGCCTGTTTATGAATATCATCAAAATTCATGGTTTTGATTTGTGCAGTATCGGTTTATCTGATTGCCCGAATGAAAAAGACTATGAAGAAATTGTGTTTATAGACAAGGCCAAGCGTTATTATAAAAAATGCATTATTCACCAGGACAGGCTGGTGGGCACCATTTTAATTGGAGATAAAGGCGAGTTTCAGGAATTCAGAGAGCTGATAGCAAACAAAACCGAGCTTAGCGATAAGCGCCTGAAACTGCTTCGCAGCGGTAAAACGGCCGAACCTGTTTTAGGTAAACTGGTTTGTAGTTGTAATAATGTGGGGGCCGATAATATCCGTAATAAAGTAGCTGGCGGCTGTACGCAACTGGCCGATGTTTGCAGCCAAACCGGAGCCGGAACAGGCTGCGGATCATGCAGACCCGAAGTAAAACGCCTGTTGGAAGAAGTACTTGAGCAACAATTATTAAAAGCTTGAACCAATGGATAATAAGCAACTAATTAAGATAAATTTACCCGGCGGTGTAGCTTCTGCCGGTGATTTTTACGAGATGCTCATCATCGCGCAAAATGCTGGTGCTAAACAGGTCCGTTTTGGGAACAGGCAGCAATTGTATTTTGAAATTGAAGAAACACAGTTGGAGGATCTGGAATTTGATATGCTTAGTGCCGGTATTGACTATGAAGTTAATCAGGATACTTATCCCAACATCACCAGTTCGTACATAGCTGATGGTATTTTTAACCAGGAGAACTGGCTCAAAGAAGGTGTTTATAAAGATATTTTCGATCTGTTTGATTATCAGCCCGAACTGAAAATAAACCTGGTTGACAGCAATCAAACTTTTGCTTCGTTTTTTACAGGTAACCTTAATTTTATTTCTTCGCCGGTAAGTAATTACTGGTACTTGTATATCAGGTTTCCTAAAACTAATATCCTGTATTGCTGGCCTGTATTGGTTTATTCGGATGATATTCCCGCCATTGGCAAAGCAATACAACAGGTTATATTTGCCAACAAAAAGCTGTTTTACGATCAGGTTGAAATCAATCCCGATAAGCTTTATCAATTAGTTACTGCCGGTTACCAATTTGTAATCCAGGAAATTGATCAACCGCTTATTATTCCCGAATTTCAACTACCCTATTATGAGGGTTTTAACAAACAGGGTAATAAATACTGGCTGGGTATTTACAGGCGCCACGAGCTTTTTGATATTGAGTTTTTGAAAGAAATCTGCAACCTGTGTATGCAAACCAGGGTTGGACAATTGTATTTTAGCCCGTGGAAATCCTTACTCATTAAAAATATCGAGGCAAAGCACAGGCCGTTATGGGGTAACCTGCTTAATAAATACCGGGTAAACATCAGGCATGCTTCAAATGAGCTTAACTGGCAGGTTGAAGACCTTTGCAATCCCTGCCTCGAGCTTAAGCAGCAATTGGTAAGCGAATTTGAAGAGGCCGATTTGCGAACATATGGACTTAGCTTTGCCATAAAGCGGTCGCCTAAATCGGGGATTTATGGCTCAATTATGATCCGCGCGCGAATGCCCGATGAATTTGAAATTGTGCATACACGTGACTTTAACCACAATACCCGCGAATTTGTGATTTATAAACAAGGTGTTGCCAAAGCAGATTTAAGCAGGCACCTGACAGCGCTTTGCGATATGTTTTATGAACAACAAATCAATAATCTATCACCGTTGCCGGTAAGCAAAACCAATACTGAAATTAAATCACCCAATCAAAAAACAGTTCATCAATGTAAAAGCTGTTTCACTATTTATGACGAGTTGTATGGAGATATCTTTAATAATATAGAACCCGGAATGCCATTTGAAAATTTAGGCGACTATGAATGCCCAACCTGCGGCGCCGAAAAGGAGAACTTTGCAGAACTGATGTATCAAGCCGATTAATGGTTTTTAAATAAATCAGTTTGAAAAAAATCGGCCTGTTTGCTTAGGTTAAACGGGCCGATTTTTTTAATAATATACCCTCGGTAATTTATTTTGCAGGAGTAATGATAATGTTTCTGTAATCGATAGGTCCGTGATCCCCCTGAATCAGCAGCGGCCCTGGTTCACCTTCTTTACTGTCGATAGCCCCGCCGGTAATGCCCGGAATTTCCTGCTGGCATATCACCATAGTACCGTTGGCTACGATGGTAACTAACCGCCCTACCAGTGTAATATCATATGATTGCCATTCCCCGGCGTTTTTTGCCATCATTTTATTAGGCGGTAGGAAACCGTAAATAGCGCTAAACTGGTTATTGATAGGTTCAGGCTCACCGGTTTTAGTGTCGATAACCTGTACCTCATAGCGCCCTCTCAGGTAAACGCCGCTATTGCTGCCTTTTTGATAGCGAAATTCGATGTGTAATTTAAAATCGCTGAATTTTTGATCGGTAATAAGGTTTGCGCCGGAGTGCTTGCTCCTCAATATGCCCGATTCTACTACCCATTGGTTTTTGCCGTCCGTATGCCAGCCTTTGGTGTCTTTACCGTTGAACAGTTTAACAGGTTTGCCCCAAACCGGTGCCTTTGTCCTTGTCATTGACGGAGCTCTGACACCTGTAAAATGATAAGTAACCCCATCTGAATATACCATTGTTCCGGTTAATTCTTCGCCCTTAACCTCAAATTCAAAATCCATGTTCCGGTTTCCCTCTTCCCATTGCAGCGGGATAGAAAAGCTGTATTTGCCGTCATGTGGTTTTACTTCTGATATTGGTCGCGCACTTCCGAAAGCATAGGTAAAACGGCCAATCAGGGTATGTGTGCCTGATTTTTGAACTTCCAGCCAGGAAGGAAGGCTTTTACCACCTTTGTCGATAGTTATATCCCATCTGCCGATAACGGCAGGGTCCTTTGCCTGTTGAGCTTTGGCTCCCGAAATCATTAAAAGCAGCAATCCTGCGATGAGCTGTATGCGGATGAATCTGCTATTTGAGTTCTTTTTAATAGTAGGTTGGTTTCTCATAATTTTTAAATCTACAAACTATCATCCAATATTTTATTAGACGGTTAGTTTTTTGTAACAACCATGCAGCGATCATTTTCTTAAAGTTTAGTTAACATTAGTAATGTAGGTTTGTAGCATCAAATGATAGAAATTGCCGATACTATTTTACTTTCACGAATCAGGGAAGACAATCATTCGGCTTTTGATCTGCTGTTTGAGCGTTATTGGGAGCGCGCGTACCAGGCAGCCCGTGCCAGGCTTGATGATGAAGCGCAGGCACAGGACCTTGTGCAGGAGATTTTTATAAAACTGTGGCAACGCAGACATACCTTAGCCATTCAAACAAGTTTTGAGCAATATTTATTGAGCGCGGTACGTCTGAGTGTGATCAGTTATTTCAGATCGCAAAAGGTTACGCATGTGCGCCTGGAGGATGCGCTGCAGCGGGTAGAACTGCTTGAAAATTCCATACATGACCATTCCGGATATCTTGAATTGGAGCAAACGCTTGAACAGGCGGTTAAGCATATGCCCGAAATGCTGCAAAAGGTTTACGAACTGCGCAGCGAAAACCACTCGGTAAAAGCAATTGCCAGCGAATTAGGACTGGCTGAGCAAACGGTAAAAAATTACATCTCTGAAGTACTGCGCCGGCTCCGTATCGCTATCTCCGAAAAACACCCCGAACAAAGCGCCGCCTATTTAGCACTAATACTATTTGTGCTTTACAATTAATTAACAAAATGTTGATGTAAATTATAAGTACCTCCAGGGCCTTTTGACGACTTACTGTTGAAAACCCACTATGGAGCTACGTAAATTTATAAAACAACTGGGCCGGTACCAGAAAGGCGCAACTAACGAAACCGAAAAAGCGATCATTGAAGCCTGGTATGATTCATATGATGCCGGGAATGAAAAGCAAGCGCTGCCGGCAGAAGAGCTGGAGCGCGTAAGAAATGCTATGCACGCAAAGATCAGCAGTTCCATCAATACGCCTGTACGGTTAATGTGGTTCAACTATCGAATCGCGGCAAGTATTTTGTTGTTATGCTGTTCGGCTGCGTTGATTTATTTTCTGAGAAAGCCCGCAACTGTAGTTCCGGAAACTTATACCACTTTAAGTACACATAACGGTGAGATCAGGAAACTGACATTGCCGGATAGTTCTGTTGTTTGGTTAAATGCCCAAAGCCGTGTACGGATCCCTTCTAATTTTGATAAAACTATACGCCAGGTTTACCTGGATGAGGGGGAGGCTTATTTTGAGGTTAAGCACAATGTTCACAAACCATTCAGGGTTATCACCGCTCCTTTACAGGTGCAGGTTTTAGGAACCTCGTTCAACATCAACGCATATCACAGCCTTTCTCATGTTAAAATTACTGTTGTTACCGGCAAGGTAGGGGTAAGTAAAAGCACAAAGCTGCTGTCATTCCTCACGCCGGGACAGGAACTTAGTTATACAACGGACGATGGCACTTTTGAGCAGAAAAAAGTGGATGCCGGTCAAAGCCAGAGTTGGAAAGATGGTGACACTTATTTAAATCGAGTAAAGTTTGAGGAACTGTCATTGGTTTTTAAAAACCTGTATGGCCTTACTTTAAAAGCAGGCAGCAAACGGGTGCATGATTATTTATTCACCTTACGTATTAAGCGCAATACACCGGCCACAGAAACGCTGAAACTCATCAGCGCCATACATAATGCACATTTCAGAAAGGAGGGTACTGAAGTAATTATTTATTAACCCTTAAAAAAGAAACCGGTCCTGTTTCAGCAGGAGCCGGCTTTAATTTCAGCAGGTGAAGGTTTGCCGACCCCAGCCTGCAAGGCTCAGCAAAATTTGACTATTACAAAGCAATCAAAAATATGAATTTCCATACACAGTTATGCAGACAGTTTATGCGTATCTCTTTTTTACTAATTTCCATATCAATAACCATCGGCCTGGTATCAGTAAAGGCCACTGAGTTAGCGGCCCAGGGGGTGAATACCCGGCTTGATATTAGCATCGGAAACGAAGACCTTTCTTCAGTTATAAAAAAACTGGAGCAAAAGGCCAACGTTGCTTTTGCCTATGACGAGTTGTTTTTAAAACTCGCTAATAAACACGTCAATGCGGCAAATTATCAGAACGAAAGCCTGAAAAACATCCTTACTGCATTGCTAAAAGGGCAGGAGATAGGCTTTAAAGAACAAGCCGGTAATATTATATTATACAGGCAGCTCTCAGGGCGCGTAAGCGGCAGGGTAACAGATGAAAGCGGGCAGCCCTTGCCCGGTGCATCGGTAAGTGTTGTTGGCACCTCGTTGGGAATGATGACCGATGCCGAGGGCAGGTATAATATCAGCCTGCCCGAAGGTACTTATACTGTGACCGCTTCATTTGTGGGTTACACCCGGGTTGAATCTGCCAATGTTACAATCAACGGTAATCAAACAACTACTTTAAATATAAGCCTTGTGGCCGGTAGCCAGTTAAAAGAAGTTACTGTAAGTTATGGAAAACAGCGTGCAAGGGAAGTTACGGGTTCGCTTACCCAGGTTGATGCAGCTCCGCTTCAGGATATGCCTGTAATGCAGTTTGCTCAGCAATTGCAAGGTAAGGCGGCCGGTGTCCAGGTTGCGCAAAGCAGCGGACAACCGGGCCGTGGCGTAGAATTCAGGATCAGGGGTGCGGCTTCTTTTTATGCCAGCAACCAGCCTTTGGTAGTGATTGATGGAATCCCTGTTACAGGCAGCATCAATAACATGAATCCTGCCGAGATCGAAAGCTTCAGTATTTTAAAAGATGCTTCGGCTACAGCGCTTTATGGCTCACGGGCAGCAAATGGCGTGATACTGATCACTACAAAACATGCTAAACCGGGCGATGCTCAAATTGAATTTAATGCTAATTATGGTGTGCAGAAAATACCGGGCGAGCGTGTTCCAAAAATGATGGATGCCCGTGGCTTTGCCCAGTACATGAATGAAAAATTTGCCGATAGCCGTCAGTACGAACCTGGCTATACAACAGCTACCCCAGCCGATTATTTGAACCCGGAGCAATATGGCGAAGGTACTAACTGGTATAAACTGCTTACCCGTACTGCTCCGATTCAAAGTTATGACATCACCATCCGCAGCGCGCGCGAAAAATCAAGTTCGACAGTTATGGCTGGTTACCAGGAGCAGCAGGGCGTACTGATTAATACCGGCACCAAATTGTTTTCATTGCGTATAAATCAGGACCTTTCATTAAGCAACAATAAATTAAAAATAGGCTTTAATCTTGCGCCAAGCTATCGCCTTGATCATAACAACCGTTTAGGTACTGATGGGGTTGGCGGTTTGTTTGAAAGGATTTTTGAAGCCAGTCCGTTAAAGTCGCCTTATAATGCAGATGGCAGTTACAACCGTGATACTTATTCACCGGGTATGGTGGCTTATATTAACCCGCTGGCCCAGTTCAACCTTACTAACGATGATTATAAAACTACACGCATCCTGGCCAATGGCTATTTAAACTACGAGTTTTTAACCGGCCTGAGCATTAAAACTAATATCGCTGTAGATAAAGGCGCCGAAACCCGGCAGTATTTCCAGTCGGGTGTAGTTACTTCAACGGTAGGTCAGGCCACCGGAACCAGCAGTTCAGTAGATAATGGATCATATACTGCGGAGGCGAACCTGGTTTACCATAGATCTTTCGGAGATCACAATATTGAAGCACTGGCAGGTTATTCTGCTCAAAAATATAGCGGTACTAATAATACGTTAACCGGTTTAGGTTACCCAAGCGACGATATCCCATATTTAAACGCGGCTACAAGTTTATCAGAAGGTGGCAGTTCATATAGTGCTTATTCGTTGTTATCTGGTATCGCTCGTATTAACTACAATTATAAAGGCAGGTACCTGCTGCAGGGGGCTGTTCGTCGTGACGGATCTTCGCGCTTTGGTGCGAACCAGCGCTATGGTAATTTCCCTTCGGTATCGGCAGGCTGGGTAATAAGTGATGAAAAGTTCATGGATCGTTTCAGTTTTCTTAACCTCATGAAGATCCGCGCGAGCTATGGCGTAACCGGTAATAATTTCTTTCCGGGTTACTATGCTGCACAGGCAACAATAGCGAAATATTATTATGAATTTGGTGGCGCATCTGTAGCAGGGCAAACCATTAACCGGTTGGCTAATGATGACCTTCGCTGGGAACGCAATAAACAATTCGATATCGGTTTAGACCTGTCGCTGTTTAACAATCGTTTGAATTTCACTTACGATTATTACCACAAAATATCCGATGGGCTTATCATGCAGCGCCCTATACCTAAGGCATCGGGCTTTACCAGCATCCTGGATAACGTGGGTGCTATTGAGTTATGGGGACACGAGTTTACGGTTAACTCAACCAACCTTACCGGGAAATTGAAATGGACAACTAACCTGAATGTTTCCTTTGATCGCAACCTGATCAAAAACCTGGTTTCTCCGGGTTACATCCGCAGAAACAACACGGTATCGTCTGATTATTACCGCCAGCAGGAGGGACACCACCTGGGCGAGTTTTATGGCTTTGTATTTTTAGGATTGTATAAAGATGCCAACGACCTGGCTAATTCGGCCAAGTACGGCAGCGCTTCTGACGTCGGTACTATCAAGGTTAAGGACATTAATGGCGATGGCGTTATCGATGATGTGAACGACCGTACCTTTATCGGGGATCCAACGCCAACATTTACCGGTGGCCTTACCAACAACTTTGTTTATAAAAACTGGGACCTGAACATACACATGGCCTTTTCAGTTGGGGGCAAAATATTAAATGCCGCTAAATGGGCTTATCAAACCAATCTCGACGGTTCACGTGTGATGCTTGCCGCGGCAGCCGACCGCTGGAGATCGCCGGAAAACCCTGGTTCGGGCGTTTATCCTCGTACAAAAACCGGTACTACAGCAATGGGAAGGCAGGTTAACTCGCAATGGGTTGAGGATGGTTCATACCTAACTGCAAAGAATATTTCGCTGGGATACCGGTTTAATTTGGGCGAAAAGTTTTTGATGCGCAGCCTGAGGGTTTATACATCTGTTCAGCAAGCTTTTGTATTTACAAAATATTCGGGCATGAACCCCGAGATCAACTTTGCCGGGCTTGACCCTACGCTGGGTATTGGCGTTGATGAAAATGCTTATCCTATCCCACGCACCTTTTCATTTGGTGTTTCAGCAACTTTTAAATAATCTCCCAAAGACCATTGTATGAAAAAGACATATATCATCCTTGCATTAACAGCGCTTACCGCTGCTTCGTGTAAAAAAGACTTTATCGACCTTACACCAAAGGACTCCTATACCGATGCTACATTTTATAAAACTGTTGATCAGTTTAAACAGGCCGACATCGCCGCCTACGCACCACTGCGTGACGTTTTGGTAAACGATTACTTTACTTCAGAAATGCGCTCGGACAATACCATTTACCAGCCTTATCCCAGCAATCGCGGTACTGCATATTTATATCGCGAAAGCATTTCAAACTTCACAAATACATCTACTAACGATTACATAAACGCTGTTTGGCAGCATTGCTATACCGGCATCTCCCGCACCAATATTGTTATTGAGCGATTGAAAACAACAGATTTTGATGCAGCAGTTAAGGCGCCCATTGATGGGCAAGCCAAATTTTTAAGGGCTTTTTATTACTTTAAACTGGTTAGGTTATTTGGTGGCGTTCCTTTATTTTTAAAGGAAGTGACCAAGGCCGAAGATGCCTTTTTACCACGTTCAGCAGCTGACGCGATATATAATCAAATTATTGCCGATGCTAAGGATGCCATCAGCGAGTTGAGTGCACCGGCGAAATTCCCTCAAACAGGAGAAGCCACCAAAGGATCGGCAACGATTCTCCTGGCCGAGGTTTACGCTACTCAAAAGAAATGGGCAGACGCTGAAACCTTACTAACTACGCTTTCGGGCATGGGTTACGGATTAAACGCTAATTACGCAGATGCCTTTACACCCGGAAATAAAAACAGCAAAGAATCATTATTTGACATCCAGTTTTTAGAAGGAACAGTTTTAGGCACAACCCCAAATCCGCTGCCTTTTCATTTTTTGCCGCGGAGTACCAACACCTCAATCATCACCGGGATTAATATCAACAACAGCTCAACCGGTGGCTGGAATACACCTACACAGGATTTGATCAATGCCTATGAGCCCAATGACAAGCGCCTTGATGCTTCTATCGGGATTGTTGAAGGTACTTATAACGCCAGCGACCTGTTTGTTTATTCGGCCAATAAAAGTGTAATTGGTTATACACCGGCAGCAGGTAAAATGGGCGTACCTTACATCAAAAAGTACGAGCACCCGCCACTCATTGCGGTTACCGGGTCAAGTGATAACTTCCCTGTTTACCGTTATTCAGATGCATTGCTGCTTTTAGCCGAAGCACAGAACGAGCAGGGTAAATCGCCATTAACTGCACTGAACACAGTAAGGTCAAGGGCAGGGCTACCCGCAACAACCACTGCCGACCAGGCATCTTTGCGCACTATCATAGCACATGAACGCCGGGTCGAGCTGGCCTTCGAAAACCACCGCTGGAACGATCTTGTACGCACCGGCAAAGCTGTTGACGTGATGAACGCTTTTGGAGCTGTACTAAAAACTCAGGTAAACTACCTTACACCTGATACATACAATGTAACAGCCAACAAATTGTTATATCCCATCCCTCAGCCCGAAATTGATTTAAATCCGGGTCGAATGACTCAAAACCCGGGCTATTGATCCATTAAAACTTATCATCCCTGCTTTTCAGATTGCTGAAGGCAGGGATCAGGTTTAACCCTTCAAACAAAAAATTATGTTACTGAAATACAGAAATGCATTATCGGCGGGGCTTTGTTTTGGCTTATTGTCGCTGAATTATAACGCGCAGGCAAAAGAGATATTGCCTTCAATTGATACCGTTTTAAACGCTCCCGGGCCCGCGGCAACGGTTAAACCCGGTGATTTTTCAATCGCTGTAATTCCCGATTCGCAATACTACCTGGCCCAGGCTCAGCTTGGCGGAACTTTTGATATGTTCAAAGCCCAGATTGACTGGATCCAGAAGAACCAGGCCAAAGAAAACATCGCTTATGTAGCACACATGGGTGATATTACCGAACATGGTGATAACCCGGTAACAGCCAGAAGTGAGTGGTATCTTGCCAAAGCCGCGCTTTATGGCCTGGAAAACCCGGTTAGTATTCCTTATGGTTTGGCTGTTGGTAATCATGACCAGTTCCCGTCACAGCGCCCGGTTACAGGCACTACTAATGGATATAATCAATATTTTGGTGTAAAACACTTTGAGGGCCGTTCATATTATGGTGGCCATTACGGCAACAATAATGATAGCCATTATGACCTGTTTACTGCAGGCGGCTTTGATTTCATAGTAATGTTCCTCGAATTTGATGCTTTTAATGAAGATCAGGCTGGCTTGTATGGCTGGGCTAACCAAATGTTAAACAAATACGCTTCGCGGAAAGCGATTGTTGTAAGTCACTCCATTTTACATTTTAACCCTGTAACCGGCTCTAACACACCGCAAGCCCCTTTTAACGCACAAGGTAAGGCTATTTATGAAAGTCTTAAAAACAATCCCAATCTGTTTATGATGCTTTGCGGGCACGTTGGTGATAATGGGGAGGGTTATCGTACAGAAGTTTTTAACGGCCACACAATTAAGGCTTTCCTTAACGATTATCAAAGCAGGCCAAACGGCGGTAACGGGTTGATGCGTTTGTATAAATTTTCGGTTAAGCGCAACGAGTTGTCAGTCAAAACATTTTCTCCTTATGCTAAAACAAGCGAAACGGACGCCGATAGCCAGTTTACGGTTTCTTTATTTGATACATCTGTAAAATAATAGCTATGAAGATTTTTTTTAAAGCGCCGGCAATCATTGCCCCGTAGTTTACACTCCATAACGATTGGCAAAGATTACGAAACCAACTATCCTGAAAAGGCGGTTGGTTTCGTGTTTGTGCGATTATGGATTATTCTTTATCCATTTTTTCAAGCAGTGCCAGGATCCTGTCGAGCTTGTCTACTTCAATGGCGTTTAAGCGCAGTTGTAATTCTTCAATTTCTTTTTTTGCTGCCACATTGGTTCGGAAATCTTCATTGGCCTGGGCGCGGTCACGTTCATTTTGGCGGTTTTGTGCCATCATGATAATCGGGGCTGCATATGCTGCCTGGGTTGAAAACAACAAGTTTAATAAAATGTATGGGTAGGGATCCCAATGACCAATAAAGGCCACTACGTTTAGCGCCATCCACAATGCAACAATTAAGGTTTGAATGATGATGAACCGCCATGAACCCATGCCAGCCGCTACAGAGTCGGCCAATCGCTGCCCAAAGTTCATGGAATCGATATGTCTTTGATACCAGTTTTTTTTATTGTTTGACATTTTTTAAGAATTAAGCTTTAGGTAATAAATATATAAATTTAATTGCCATGGCTGCTTTTATTGGGCTGAACTCCTTAAGCTATGAGCAAGAAAATTCATTTTGATTCGAACACTGCGTTAATTAAATATTTCTACCCATAATCTTCAAATCTCTGTAACTTTAAGATACACGTCACTATGTTATATAGCTTTGAACATACCTCAGCACCTCAGTATTGGCTCACTCGTTTTGTGATCCTTCGTTTGCTGGGTGCGGTTTACGCGGTGGCGTTCCTTGTGGCTATAACCCAGGTGCTGCCATTAATCGGCTCAAATGGCTTATTACCGGTTGATCATTATTTGCATCAGGTAAGTATAGCACTGGGTTCAAAAGGAGCAGGGTTTATGCGGCTGCCTTCAGTGTTTTGGTTTTGGCATTCAGATCAGGCATTACTGCTTGTTTCATGGACAGGTTTAATTTTATCCCTGATTGTTGTGGCCGGTTATGCCAACGGGCTTTCAATGGGGGTATTGTGGGTATTGTATCTATCATTGGTACATGTTGGACAGGAGTGGTACGGTTATGGCTGGGAAATCCAACTTACAGAAACCGGTTTTCTTGCTATATTTTTATGCCCTTTGTTGGATATGCGGCCTTTTCCCAAACGTCCGCCGCCTTTGCTGGTTATCATCGTGTTTCGCTGGCTCATCTTCCGGATCATGTTTGGCGCGGGGATGATCAAATATCGTGGCGATGCTGTGTGGCGTAATGGCACAGCATTGTATTATTATTTTGAAACCCAACCAATACCGGGACCATTTAGCCGCTGGTTTCACTTTCTGCCACATTCGTTATTGCAGCTTGGTGTTTGGTTCAATTGGCTGGCCGAACTATTGGCACCCTGGTTTGTTTTTGGCCCGCGGATATTCAGGCACATCGCAGGTACCGTTATCATTCTGTTCCAATTTGCAATCATCCTGAGCGGGAACCTCTCTTTTTTGAATTGGCTTACCATTGTGCCTGCGCTGGCTTGCCTTGATGATGGTTTTTGGGCTAAACTTTTGCCGGGCATACTTGTACGCAAAGCTGCGAAGGCCGAAGAGCAAGCTGAAGTTTCGCTGCCTATGCAGTACACCGCACTGATAGTAACTTGTATAGTAGGATTGCTAAGCTTCCAGCCCGCGTTTAACCTCCTGTCGCCCAAACAAATTATGAATACCTCATTTGACCCTCTGGAGCTTGTAAATACCTATGGTGCATTCGGCAGCGTGGGACAGGAACGTTTTAATGTAGTTTTTGAAGGAACAAGAGACCTCAATCCCGATAGTGCAAACTGGAAAGCTTATCCTTATAAAGGGCTGCCTGTCGCGCCTGATGGTACGCCCCGCCAGGTGGCGCCATACCAATTAAGACTAGACTGGCAGATGTGGTTTGCCGCAATGTCCACAGCCGATCAGTACCCCTGGACATATCATCTGGCCTGGAAACTATTGCATAATGACCCGGGGGGAGTTGGTTTATTTGCCGGAAATCCCTTCCCGGGAAAACCACCGCGTTATATTCGTGCAGTTATTTACCGTTACCGCTTTGCCCGTCCCACGCCTGGTGCCGGCCCTTACTGGGAGCGGGAAAAGTTAGGATTATGGTTACCCGTACTTTCCGTGCAAAACCCGCAATTTGTTGCTTATCTTAAAGGGCAGGGCTGGCTATAAGCTACGGTTAATCTGGCTCCATTTCAATTGAAATCAACCACCTGCATCAATAACTGTTTTTAAATTTTATTTTCGCAAAAATATTTTCTTAATGAAAGAACAACTGTCTGATCTACTTACCGCCCTAAAAGAGGGTACGGTTACATTTAATGAAGTTATTGAATTTATTGCCAATTATTATGAGCATCAGCCAACTGCATTTAAAAATGGCAATGTTTATAACGAAGCAGCACAAAACCAGGGCAGCGCCAGAGTTTTTGCTTTTGCTCAACTCAATAATCTAAGTGAGCCTGATACGCTTTATTTATTTGCGGAGCATTACAGGGCCGTACTGGCAAATCCAGATGGTACAGATCATCAAAATATCCGACAGTTTATGGCCTATGGCTGGCCGGGAATCAGGTTTGAAAGGGATGGACTTGTATTGAAGTCAGGACAGGTCTGAAGGAGGCCGTAAGATTCCGTTATCACTATATTTAGCAATAATTTAGGATATATCATTTAAGTATTGGTTGACCGGTACGGAGCGTATTATTAATTGTATTCTAAACAATCATTTATTCACTTACTTATTGATTATTTGAATAATAGATTGTTACTTTATGATTCCAATTATAATATTGCCTTGTTCAACAATTTGGGCTCATCCGATACAGGTGACGAAATATCAAATTCGCTGCACCAGCGTCTGTCATCGGGCGATGAGCTTGCTTTTAAGTTATTCTTCCAAAAAAACCAACCCCGGCTTTTCGCCTATATTTATAAAGTTGTCAAGTCTCGCGAAATTGCAGAAGAATTGGTGCTTGATATTTTTGTAAAGATCTGGTCGGCTAAAGAGATCTTAAGTGAAGTAGAAAATGTTGATGCTTTTCTTTACCGGATGGCTGTAAATAAATCACTCGACTTTTTACGTACGGCCACCCGCGAAAAAAAAATACAGCAGCTCCTTAACCAACACATGCTGTATGAGCAGGCAACTGCAGCCTCAAATCACGATTTTAAAGAATATAACCAGCATGTGATACATTGTTTGCAAATGCTTACTCAACAGCAACAATTGATACTCAATTTAAGCCGGGAAGAAGGGCTTACGCATGAGCAAATTGCTGATAAACTAAACCTGTCAAAAAACACGGTAAAAAATCACATTGTTACTGCTTTAAAAAAAATGCGCGAGTTTATAAAACACGGTCAACTATCCATCTTGCTTACAATCTCGTTTTTTTTTATTTTTTTTCAGATCTGATTAGTCCTCTCTTCTCTTTTTATCGTCATGTATATGAATTGGTTTTAAACCAGCCAAGTGCAGCATGTCAACAGCCTCTGTTTTTCGCATAAAATACTTATTTCAAAAATACCTGGACACCTCGTGTACTACAGAAGAGTTTAACGAACTTTTTGAGCTGATGGCCAAAGAGGAGAATTTGCCAGAAATTGAAGGTTTATTGGAGAAACTATGGGCCGATACTGAAATGAAACCTGATGCTGACGCAGAAGTCGTTCACCAGGAAGTTTTATACAATAAGTTGCTTGAGATTGTAAAAAAGGAAAAAAACGTTTACTCATTTCAAAAAAGAAGCTCCAAAACAATTATCCGTTCGGTTGCCGCTACCATTGCATTGTTAATATGCGCAGGCCTGTACTTTTTACACACAAGGCCTAAACCAATGCCCATGCAGGCCCGGGTAACACTATCAAACTCCGTCCGCCATGTGCACGAGATCAGGCTGACCGACGGAAGCGTAGTGACATTAAATAAGAACAGTCATTTAGATTACCCGGCAAAATTCACCGGGAAAACCCGCAAAGTATATTTAACCGGCGAAGCCTATTTCGATGTAAGGCATGATCCGCTTCACCCTTTCCTGGTGCATACAGGGCAAATTACAACCCGCGTGTTAGGTACGGCATTTAATATTAAATCGGCAGGCAGTTTGATCCAGGTAACGGTAACCCGTGGAAAAGTTAAAGTATCTACCCCTAAAAAAACCTTAGGCATTGTATTGCCCAATCATCAGATAAGTTATAACGAAATCAATAATCAATCTTCCATAGATATATTGAATGCCAAAACAACGGTACTTTGGAAAGAGACCGATTTGGTGATGGATCATATAACATTGAAAGAAGCCGCGGCCGTTTTAACAGAAAGATATGGTGTAAAAGTTATCCTTGATAACGAAAAGATAGGAAGCTGCCGTTTTAGCGCAACCTTCTTAAATACCACGGGGTTGGAACAGGTTATCAAAGTATTATCGCACCTGAATAATCTGAGCTATAAATGGAGTAAGGAAGGTGATGTTACGCTATCCGGTTCCGGCTGTGAATAATAACCAATTTTTTACCTCTTAAATAAAAAACCTATGAAACATTGATACTTTAAACCTTCCAGATTAAAAAAGCCCCGTTGCTTACGACTTCTCACATCATTCGGCGACAGGGCAAGTATTTAACCAATTATTATTAACCGATTAAAACCAATGCAAGTTATGAAAAAAACTCTTGCGTTTAAGCAATGGTGCACATTATCCGGTGCCTCTGCACGCCAATTTTTAAACACGTTCCGAAAAGTTATGCGATTCAGTTTTATGATCCTGTTGGTATTTCTGGTCTCCGGCCAATTGCTTTTAGCTTCCTCAAGCAAGGGTCAATCGCTGGATAAGATCAATGTCAGGCTGGAAGTGGGTAACGAAACGATAAAATCGGTAATCAAAAAAATTGAAAAGCAAACCAATTTGCGGTTTGCATACAAAGACAATGTCCTGTCACCCAACACCCGCGTTACCGTTTCTTCCCTCGACAAATCGGTAAAGGATATCCTTGACGAGCTTTTTGCCAACCGGGGAATTGGGTATAGCCAGATAGACAACAATATTATTTTGTTTAATACCACAACTGCAGGGCCTGCTGCGAGCAACAATGGGCAAATTGAAACAATAACCATAAATGGCAAAGTAACCGACGAAAAAGGCGAACCCCTGCCTGGTGTATCGGTAAGGATAAAAGACACTGATATCGGTGTAGCAACTAATGTTTCAGGCGATTTTACCATTACTGTTCCCAATGCCAATACCGTATTGGTATTTACTTTTTTAGGATTCAGGCCGTTAGAACAGAGTGTTAATGGCAAAACCTTTTTAAAGGTGGCTTTAGTTCCTTTAAGCAAATCGCTCGAAGAGGTGATTATTGTGGGTTATGGCGCGGTAAAAAAGAGGGATCTTACCGGTTCCGTTGTTTCTGTTAAGGGGGATGAGATCACCAAAGTTGCGGCATCAAATCCTATGGAAGCGCTTCAGGGAAAGGTTTCGGGTGTAGATATCGTGCGTACAAGCGGTGCTGCAGGTGCAAATGTAAGCGTAACTGTTCGGGGTAACCGGTCTCTATCTGCAGGTAACGGCCCGCTTTATATAGTCGACGGAATCCAGTACAGCAATTATGAAGATATCAATCAAAACGACATTGCATCAATGGAGTTTTTAAAGGATGCTTCATCAACCGCTATTTATGGTTCGCGCGGAGCAAACGGTGTAATTATAATTACAACAAAAAGAGGCAGCAGCGGGCAACCGAAAGTAGCTGCGGGTTCATACTATGGAATTTCGGATGTTGCAGGCTATCCGGTACCCATGACAGGGCCGCAATATGCAAACCTGAAACGTGAAAGCTTCAGAACTATCGGAACATGGAATTCCCCTGCCGACGATCCGAAAGTTTTTACCAGTGCAGGCGATCTGGCTGCAGTTCAAAGCGGCCTGTCATATTACTGGCCGGGATTTTTACTGCATAAAGGCTCCCAACAGGATTATAACGCCAGCGTTTCCGGTGGTAGTGAAAAAACAAAAGCTTACTTTTCTTTTGATTATTTTAAGGAAAAAGGGTTATACGCTAATGATTACTCAAACAGGTATACCCTGCGGTTAAATATAGATCACCAGTTATTCAAAGCTTTTAAAGTGGGGCTGCAAAGTCAGCTTGCTTATTATGATCAAAACCTTCGAAACGATGGGGTATTATCCATAGCCAATAAAATTATTCCTTATTTTAATCCGTATAATGCAGATGGTAGTATAGCTAAATTTCCGGGTAACGGTAACCAGGCCAATCCTCTTTTTGATGATGATGCATCCCAGTTTGTAAATAAAAACAAGATTACTCATTTGCTTTCAACCGCCTATGCAGAATGGAAGCCAATAAATGGTTTAACCATACGGTCAAATTTAGGTATCACACTATCTGGTTCACGAAACGGCCATTTTGAAAGTGCCAATACTATAAACCGGGCCTTATCTTCAGGGTCATTATCGTCAGTAACCAATTCAAACGAAACTAATTTGCTTTGGGAAAATATTATTACTTGGCAAAAGACAATAGCCAGGCATAGCGTAATTGTAACGGGTGTTACCAGTTATCAATCAAATGTTATGGACCAATCTGCAGCACAAGGCACCGGACAATTAATACCCGACCAATCTTTCTACGCGCTGCAAAACAATCCGTCTAACTTAAAAATATCAAGTAATTACGTTGGGCAACATTTAACTTCAGGAGCATTACGTTTAAATTATGCGTTTAAAGATAGGTATTTACTAACCCTCACCGGGCGTGCTGATGGTTCATCCGTATTGTCGTCGGGAAATAAATGGGCATTCTTCCCTTCGGCTGCCGCGGCCTGGCGTGTGGTTGATGAGGGATTTATGAAAACCCAAAACGTGTTTTCTGAGTTGAAATTACGTTTAAGCTATGGGGTTGCCGGCAATGCTGCTGTAAGCGCATACCAAACCCAAAGTAAGGCAGTGCTTATTCCATTTTCATGGAACGATATAACCGCGTTAGCATATGGCCTTGACCCCAATATCGGAAACCCTCAATTAAAGTGGGAGTTAACAGGAACCTTAAACGCCGGTATAGATTTCGGAATTTATAAAGACAGGGTTTCGGGCACTATAGATTATTATGATTCGCACACCAGGGATTTGTTATTGCCACAGCAATTACCTGCCTCAACAGGAGCGCAAAGAACATTGGCCAATGTTGGCAAAAGTCGTAATACAGGTATTGAGATTGCACTGAAAACCATTAACATCCAATCAGAAAGCTTTACATGGACATCCAATATCACCTATACACGCAATAAGGAACGCATCACTTATTTACCAAATGGTGTGAACGACCTTGCCAATGGCTGGTTTATAGGCTACCCGGTTGTATCTTTTTACGATTATCAAAAAACAGGTATCTGGCAAACATCTGAAGCCGCCCAGGCTGCAACTTATGGGTACAAGCCAGGTGATATTAAGGTTGCTGATTTAGATAATGACGGAAAGTTTACCACAACATTTGACCGTAAAATACTTGGCTCAGCTGTCCCAAGGTATAGCTTTGGCTTTAGCAACGATTTTAAATATAGGGGCTTCGATTTAAATGTGCAGGTATTTGGACGTATCGGGCAGATGTTCGTATCTCAATACGCATTGAAGTATGAGCCTAATGGAATTGAAAATGGCGCCAATGTAGACTATTGGACGCCGGAAAACCCAACAAACGCCTACCCAAGGCCAAGTGCCAATATCACAAAGGCATCAGAGCCATTTGCTTCAACCTTGGGCTATAAAGATGGTTCGTATGTTAAAATAAGGAACGCAACGCTTGGGTTTACCTTTCCCGCAAGTGTAACTAAACCCATCCATGTGTCTAATTTAAGAATCTATGTGAGCGCCAAAAACTTTGCGACCTTCTCAAAGATAAAAGATTATGATCCGGAAGGCGGTGGTTCATTTGACAGGCCACTTACTAAATTGTTCCTGGCCGGTGTAAACCTTTCTTTTTAACAAATACTAATATCTTAAAAAATATATTATGAAAAATTTACTAAAAAGTTGGGCGCTGCTGCTTATAGCCATTGCCACTTTATTTAGTGCCTGCAGCAAAAAGCTCGAAGAATATAACCCCAGTAATTTAACCGCTACAACAGTTTATACCAAAGCGGTAGGTTTTGAAACATTGGTTAATGCAGCCTATACCTATACCCGGTTTTGGTATGGGAAGGAAGAAGGGTACCTGGCCTCTGAAATGGGAACGGATATCTGGACGAGCGGTACCGGCGACCCATACCCAATGTTTACTCAATATATTAATTTACAAGGCACCGCAGACCCGCTGCCTTTATTGTGGAACAACTTGTATGCCGGTGTAAATTTATGCAATACGGGCATAGCCCAGATTGCTGCCGTTACAGATTATACGGCAGCCCAAAAATTGAACCGCGAAGCCGAGCTGCGTTTTTTAAGAGCATTTTATTACTGGCATATTGTTGAAACCTGGGGCGGTGTAAACTTTACCACCAAACCAACCGCAGGTGCCAATACAGAAGCTAATAAAACACCGGTTGAGACTTTTTATAAGCAGATATTTGAAGATCTTACATTTGCAGTAGCTAACCTGACTCCAACCACCACCGATTATGGACGGGCAACAGTGCCGGTAGCTAAAGCTTTTTTAGCACGGATGTACTTAACCCGGGGTATGAATGCCGAGGCATTTAACATGGCCGATGATGTGATTAAAAACTATAGCTATGTATTGCAGCCTAAATATGCTGATCTGTGGAATATGGGGAACCTGAAAAATAAGGAAGTGATTTGGGCCATTGATTATTCAACCAACCTGGCCAATAATGATCTTACCTCGGCAACATATCCAAACGGGCACTATCGGGGTTCAAACAACGGGCACTTACTATACCTGATGGTTTATGACCAGGTAAATTCAAGCCTGCTCGTCCGTGATATTCCAAACGGAAGGCCGTTTAACAGGTATATGCCCACTTTAGCTTATTTAAACATGTTTGATCAGCAAAATGATTCACGCTATGCCGGCTCCTTTCAGAGTGTTTGGTATGCTAACAAAGCAGGTACTTATAATGGTAATGCTGTTAAAGTTGGCGATACGGTTTGTTATACCCCTAATGCAACTATACCTGCAGCCTCGCAGAGCAGTAAATACGTTACTTATGACCTGTCCAAGGTATATAAATCAAATGGGGTACCTATTCAGCGTAAGTTTTATGTTTCTTTATCGAAATTTAAAGATTCAACACGCGCAAGTGTGGCTGAGGCCCAAAGTGCCCGCGATGTCTTTGTGATCAGGCTGGCCGAGATGTACCTGATTGCTGCCGAAGCAAAATTAAACCTGGGCGACCCGGGAACCGCGGCAACTTATATTAACGTACTCAGGACAAGGGCAGCAAAACCTGGTCATATAGCAGAAATGCAGATCATTCCCGCACAGGTTTCGCTCGATTTTATTTTGGACGAAAGAGCACGTGAGTTGGGCGGCGAACAGTTACGCTGGTTTGATTTGAAGCGGACGGGTAAATTGGCAAGCCGGATCCAGGCTATGAACCCGGACGCCGCAGCCAATTTCAAGCCATATGAATTGGTACGACCCATACCTCAGGGACAAATTGATGCCGTAACCAATAAAGATGTATTTAAACAAAACCCGGGCTATAATTAATTTGAAACGGTATAAAAGGGATCTGATAAATGATCCCTTTTTATAATTTTTGAGCCTGCTATAAGCATGCAACCGGAGAGAAAACATTTTGCTAAAAACGATATATGATGTATAGGAGTGGTAATATTAAAATTAAAGGCTTATTATTTATTTGTGTTTTAATAAGCGCGTTGTTGTTGATGTCTTTTCTGATTACTCCCAGCCATACCACCGTATACCTGGCGGGTGATTCAACAATGGCCAATAAGCAGCCAAAGGCATTTCCCGAGACAGGCTGGGGAATGCCTTTCAGTGCTTTTTTTGATAGTACGATAGTTGTTGACAACCGTGCGCAGAATGGCCGAAGCACCAAAACGTTTATTAGTGAAGGCTTATGGAGTTCTATTATCGGCAGTTTAAGGGAAGGCGATTATGTATTTATACAATTTGGCCATAATGATGAGGTGCCTACTAAAAAGAGCTATATCAATGAGCAGGGGTTCCGGGATAACTTAGCAAGGTTCATCCGCGAAACCAGGGAAAAAAAAGCAAACCCGGTATTGCTGACACCAGCAGCGCGAAGAAAGTTTGATACAACAGGAACCATAGTTGGCACACATGAAGTGTATTCGGCCATAGTGCGTAAACTGGCAGCAGAACAAAAGGTCCCGCTGATTGACCTGGACAGGGAAAGCCAGGCTTTATTGCAAAAACTCGGACCCGAAGGATCAAAAAAGTTGTTTAATTACCTTACTCCGGGAGAAAGTATTAACTATCCGGAAGGCCGGGCTGATGATACGCACTTTAGTAAGTTGGGAGCCCTGAAAATGGCCGAAATAGTTTTAGCAGGCATCCGGTCGTTAAAGCTTGGACTTACCCCGCATATCGCGCATTCAAATGTTAAACCTTTATATGAAAAATAAATTACTGTTCGTTACGCTATTAATTATAAACGGACAGGTTCTTGCGCAGCAAAAAAAAGGACTATCCGTAACTGGTGCCAATTATATCTCTAAAGTATGGGTGGCAGATCAGGGTAATGGCACCTATAAAAATCCGGTGATAAATGCCGATTATTCCGATCCTGACGCTATTCGCGTTGGCAACGATTTCTATCTTGTATCTTCAAGCTTTGAAGCAATTCCAGGTTTGCCTGTTTTGCATTCAAAAGATCTGGTTAACTGGAGCATCTTAGGTTACGCGTTATTGAAGCAGCCACCCTTTGATCATTTTGACGTACCGCGGCACGGCGATGGGGTTTGGGCTCCCGCCATCCGCTATTACCATAACGAATTTTATATTTATTATCCTGACCCTGATTTTGGCATTTACGTGGTAAAAGCAAAAAATCCCGCCGGCCCCTGGAGCAAACCCGTTATGGTAATGGAAGGCAAAGGTATAATAGATCCCTGCCCGCTGCTGGATAGCGACGGCAGCATGTACCTTGTGCACGGCTTTGCAGGAAGCCGGGCAGGTATAAAAAGCGTAATCGCTGTAAATAAATTAAATAATGACGGAACCAGGGTAGTTGACGATGGCGTGATTGTTTATGACGGACATGAAATGGACCCTACCATAGAAGGCCCGAAGTTTTATAAGCGTAACGGGTTTTACTACATTTTTGCTCCGGCAGGGGGCGTCCCCACAGGCTGGCAACTGGCGCTGCGTTCAAAAAATATCTATGGGCCATATGAGCGGCGGGTGGTAATGGATCAGGGGAAAAGTAGCATCAATGGCCCGCATCAGGGTGCATGGGTGGATACACCAACCGGAGAAGACTGGTTTCTACATTTTCAGGATAAGGGCGTTTATGGGCGCGTAGTGCATTTACAACCAATGATCTGGAAGGATAACTGGCCTGTTATTGGTGTGGATAAGGATGGTGATGGCAAAGGCGAACCGGTATTAACGTATAAAAAGCCCAATGTTGGTAAAATATTTCCGGTGAGCACTCCGCAGGAAAGTGACGAATTTAATACCATGTCTCCAGGCTTACAATGGCAATGGATAGCTAACGCGAAGCCCGTATGGATGTTTATGAACACCAATAAAGGCGCTTTGAGGCTTTATAGTTATCAACCCCCAAATGATCCCGCTAACCTGTGGTTTACGCCAAATGTGCTGTTACAAAAGTTTCCGGCTGATGAATTTATGGCTACTGCCAAAATCACCTTCACGCCTAACTTAAAGCTGGAGGGTGAAAAAACGGGACTTACCATTATGGGTTTCAGCTACGCTAATATAGCCATGCAAAGTAAAAAAGATGGCATATACCTGGTATTTACTACTTGTACGGAAGCAGATAAGGGCAAAAAGGAGCTGGAGGAAGTGATTACGAAGCTATCGTCACCAATTGTTTACCTGCGTGTTAAAGTAACGAAGAATGCCGTATGTAACTTCAGCTACAGCACCGATGGAATAGATTATAAAAGTACCGGCAGGCCATTTACGGCCGAGGCAGGCCGTTGGATTGGGGCCAAGATTGGCTTGTTTTGTACACGTACAAGCCAGATCAATGATTCGGGTTATGCTGATGTAGATTGGTTTAGGGTAACGCCTAATAATTAATACGATGTGTGAGCATATATTGGAACCGGTATCCATCAATTGTAAATCAACAATAAATAAAAATAAACGAAGATGATCCGGTTAGTTTATCATCACCAAAATAAATTTGTATGAGAAGTGATCAGCTTATAAAAAGGTGCCTGCTTGTTATTGCCATCCTTGCACAGTGTTCATTGATATTACAGGCTCAAAACAAGCAGCCTTATTCGCAGCGCATGGCACAAACGGTTATGACTATCTGGAAAGACAGCCTGACAACCGGCGACAAGTGGACTTATGACCAGGGCGTGATTTTGAAAGGCATAGAAGGCGTGTGGCAACAAACAGGCGACAAAAGATACTTCACCTATATACAGCAATGTATGGACAGATATGTTACGGCCGACGGCAATATCCGCACCTATCGGCAAGCTGATTATAATATAGATAACGTATTGTGCGGCCGTAATTTGTTGACGTTATATAAAGTGCTGGGTGCCAAAAAATACTATAAAGCGGCAACGTTGCTGCGTGAACAACTGCGGAAACAACCGCGTGTACCACAGGGAGGCTTTTGGCATAAAAACCGTTACCCAAACCAGATGTGGCTGGACGGTTTATATATGGGCGAGCCTTTTTATACTGAATATGCTGCCGCTTTTCATGAAGATACCGCATTTAATGATATAGCCAGGCAATTTATCCTGATGGAAGAAAAGGTCCGCGACACAAAAACCGGGCTGTTGTATCATGGCTGGGACCAAAGTAAAAAAGAACGTTGGGCTAACCCGGAAACCGGTCAGTCGCCTAATTTTTGGGGCCGGGCAATGGGTTGGTATGGGATGGCATTGGTTGATGTGCTTGATTATTTTCCGGCGCAGCATCCCAAACGCGTGGAGTTACTGGCAATACTTAACCGGTTTGCCGAGGCAATTGTTAAATATCAGGATGAAAATTCTGGCTTGTGGTACCAGGTACTTGACAAAGGTTACGCCAAAGGGAATTATCCGGAAGCATCGGCATCATGCATGTTTGTATATACCATGGCAAAAGCGGTGTGGCAGGGATACTTACAACCAAACTATTTACCCGCCATTAAAAAAGGCTACAACGGAATTATCAAAAAGTTTATTGAAACAGATGCAAATGGGCAGTTGAAGCTTAACGGCACCGTGAGTGTGTCGGGGCTTGGAGGGAAACCATACCGGGATGGAAGTTACGAGTATTATTTAAGCGAAAAGGTAATAACTAACGATGCTAAAGGTGTCGGCGCATTTATATTAGCCAGCGTTGAGGTAGAGCGCCTGGCCGATGTGTATAGCGGAATGATAAACCAATAATTCTGGTAGTCGAAAAAATCTTATGTATCATAATTATCACTAATTCCATTGCCGATTATAGGAATGGGGTCGCCACTAATATGCTTTAGATTTTTAACTTTGATCCACTATGAAATGGATCACGCGTGCCCGTCCTAAAATTGACCGTATTGCCTGCCCCTGGCTCATCAAACGCTTCATTGATCCTGAAGGTGAAATCATCTACGTTCCGTACGAGGAAGTGCTGGCGAAGGCAGCTGAACTGGATGCTATCCCCTTTGATATTCCCAATGTAGAATATACCCATTACGAAGATCAATGCACCTTTGATTATTTCCTTAAAAAACACCAGTTAAAAGATGCAGCTTTAAATCGACTGGCCTCAATAATCAGGGGCGCGGACACCGACCGTCACGATTTTGCGCCGCAATCAGCCGGTTTGGAAGCGGTATTTTCGGGGTTAAGGCATGATATTGCCGATGATCAGCAACTCCTGGCATTAGGCATGGTGATCTACGACGGACTATACAACTGGGCCAAATACCTCCATAAACAAAAACATACAGACGGGCCTGTTGAACAAAGGCTTATAGAGGTTTACCACCAGTACCTCAAAACTAAAGAAGATAAAAAAGCGCCATCCTGGACAAAGGAACTGAAAGAGATGATCCAGGACCAGATCGATACCAATATGAGCCTGAGCCTGCAACAGGCGTCTGAAGAGTTGGAAATCAATCCGGCCTATTTATCCAGGGAGTTTTCCAAATATTTTGAGAATATGAGCTTTGGCGATTATATCCGGAAAATGCGGATTGAAAAAGCCATTAACCTGATGGGGACCACCACCCACAGCTTCACAGAGATTGCTTACCTGACCGGATTTTCTGATCAGGGCCATTTTTCGAGGATTTTTAAACAGCATACGGGGCAAAGCCCTTCGGAGTATAAAAAAAGCCTGGCCAAAAAGTAAAATCTATCCAAATGGTAAATTTTATTCAAGCTTTTCCAGTAGATTGTTTATAGCGTTGCAACCATAAATTTATATATAGTGTATTCAAAAACCTATTCGAAATTTTATCAGGCTAAAACCTCAAAAATTATACTGTTGATGCTGGCCATGGGGTTGTTTTGTCAGCAGCTTCATGCACAGCAATCCGGCAGCATTTATCTTGATTCCCTGCTCAGCACGGCGGCCCGTAATTATCCGCTGATTAAAGCCAAACGTTTGCAGACCCAGGGATTGCAATATGCCGTTAAATTACAGCAAAACGGCATCATTCCTTCTATAAATGCATCTTACCAGGTAGATTACGCTACTTACAACAATATTACGGGTATGATCTACCCGCAATACATCACACCTATCAGCGGCCCGCCAAGCAAATCAAATGATTATAAAGGCACGCCAGGAAGTGCCGCAGCTCTGAACCTGCAATGGGAGCCTTTTACCTTTGGGCAGCGTGGAGCAACCGTTGAATTGGCCAGGGGGAAACTCAAAAACGGGCAAGCCGACGAAACGCTTACCATTTTTCAGCATAAGATATTTGTGATTAATGCCTGGCTCAATTACCTGCTTACGGCCGACCTGGTTAAAGTTTATCAAAGTAATATCAGCAGGGATGCTTATCACCTGAAACAATCGCAGGCTGTTGTATCAAGCGGGTTAAGGCCCGGAACGGATTCATCTACTTTTCACGCCGAACTGGCTAAAGCGCAGATCCAACTCATAGCTTTTGAACGCCGAAGGGATTCATGCCTGATCGTTTTAAAAGAACTTACCGGTGGTAACTTACCCGGTACCCCGGTGGCAGATTCTGCGATGTTTAAGAGCCTGCCTGTTGTTGCGCTCAATGCTGATGATATTGAACATCCGGAGGTTAGCTTGCAAAAAACCAATGTGCTGACCAATGAATTAACCCTAAAAACCTATAAAAAGAGCCTTTTGCCTAAACTAACCATCTGGAGCGTGGGTTATGGCCGAGGATCAGGCGTCGCCGCCGATGGGGCGGTTAATAACGGTGATGGGTGGCGTTTTGAGCGGTATAATTATGGTATCGGCGCACAGCTTTCTTTTCCTATCCTGGAAGTATTTCGACAGAAACCCTTGTTCAAACAACAGCAGCTTAATATCGAGGCCAGCCGGGAGCAGCTTAAACAAACCGAATTGCATTTGAATACTGAGCGGGAAATAGCAGATTCCGCTTTAACTAAGGCCATACAATCCGCCCGCCTGGCCCCGGAAGCATTGAAAACGGCGCGGTACGCCTACCAGGCAATACAATCCCGCTATCAGTCGGGGCTCATCAGTTATTATGATGTGATCCAATCCCTGCAATTGCTTTACCAATCGGAAGCCTCGGTTAAGATCGCTTATTGGGGAGCCTGGAAATCTTTATTAACTAAGGCCGCTTACCAGGGCAATATAGATCTCTTTTTAAATCAATACGGAAAATGAATATCATCCAGCTTTTATATGGCTCATTAAGAAAACCGGTAACGATCATTGTCGCGGTTATCGCCATCATTTTCTTTTCCGTAATTTCTATTCGCAATATGCCCGTGGATATTTTTCCAAAACTGGGCACCCCAACCATTTATGTAGCACAAACCTATGGCGGCCTGTCTGCCGAGCAATTGGAAGGTTATATCACTTCTTATTATGAATACCACTTTCTGTATGTTACCGGCATCAAATCGGTTGAAAGCAAGACTATACAAGGCGTAACCCTGCTAAAGCTGAACTTTCACGAGGGTACGGATATGGGCCAGGCCACCGGAGAGGTTGTGGCGATGGTGAACCGGGCCAGGGCATTTATGCCACCGGGTACTATATCCCCCTTTGTTACCCGTTTTGACGGTGGCAGCGTACCGGTAGGGCAACTGGTATTCAGCTCAACGCGCTCCCTGTCTGAAGTGCAGGACCTGGCCTTGTTTAAGGTAAGGCCCATGTTCTCAACCCTGCCGGGTGTTTCCGCCCCGCCGCCGTTTGGGGGTAACCAGAGAACCGTACTCATTAAAGCTGATCCTGATAAATTGCGTAGTTACAACGTTACACCCCAGGACCTGGTAACCGCCATTGCCAAGGGGAATGTCATCACCCCATCGGGCAATATTCGTGTGGGCGACCAAACGTTGATCACGCCGCAAAATACGGTTGTGGAAAATATCCAGGACCTGGCTAATATTCCCATTAAAACTGGCAGCGGCCCGGCTGTTTTTGTACATGATGTGGCCGCGGTAGATAATGGGGCGGATATTACATCAGGTTATGCGCTCATTAACGGCAAACGCTCAGTATATATTCCTGTAACCAAAAGGGCCGATGCTTCTACCTGGGATGTGGTTCAGCGGGTTAAAGCGGCATTGCCGGATATGCAGGCTGCCATACCGCCGGATATCAAAGTGAGCTACGAGTTTGACCAGTCGGGCTATGTCATCAATTCGATAAAGAGTTTAACTACAGAAGGGATATTAGGCGCCGTACTCACTGGCCTCATGGTACTGTTATTTCTGCGCGATTGGAGGGGATCGCTCATTGTGGTACTTACTATTCCGCTGGCTTTGTTATCAGCGGTTATTTGTCTGAAATTATTCGGTCAATCCATCAATATCATGACTTTAGGCGGCCTGGCGCTGGCCGTTGGTATTTTAGTAGATGAAGCTACCGTTACTATAGAAAATATCCATCATCACCAGGAAAAAGGCGAGTCGAAAGGCCGGGCGATACTGGAAGCTTCTAAAGAGATAGCATTACCCAAGCTGTTAATATTGCTATGTATCCTTGCGATATTTTTTCCGGCATTTTTTATGTCCGGTATTCCCAAAGCAATGTTTTTGCCTTTATCCTTAGCGGTAGGTTTGGCCATGATCGCGTCATTCCTGCTTTCACAATCCTTTGTCCCGGTCATGGCCAACTGGCTTTTTAAGGATCATTTGAGCGAAAACGCGAAAGAGGGCGAAAAGATGAGTAAATTTAAAGACCGGCATGGCAAATGGCTGAAAAAAGCCGCCACCGCATCTACATTGATTGTTACGGTATACCTGTTGGTATCTGTGGTTGCCGCGGTTTTATTGTTCAATGTTTTAGGAAAAGAATTATTTCCTAAAGTTGATGCAGGCCAATTCCAGGTCAGGGTTCGTTTAGCCGATGGCACCCGTCTTGAGCGTACTGAAACCAAAACCAAAGCATTGCTGGCTCTGATAGATAGTTTATCGGGCGGACAAAAAATAGCCATTACTTCTGCCTTTATCGGCAACCAGGGTTCGTCATACCCTGTTAATGCCATCCACTTATGGACAAGCGGCCCCCAGGAAGCAGTTCTTAAAGTCAATTTCGTGGAGAATACAGGCATAAATCTCGAAGATTTTAAGGAAACTTTGAGAAAAGAAGTGGCCCTGAAAATACCCGGTATGCAAATTTCCTTTGAGCCGTCGGACCTGGTAGACCAGGTGATGAGCCAGGGCACCAATACCCCTGTACAGATTAGGATATTGGGTAAAAATTTATTACAGGACAGGGATTTTGCGCAGCGGATCCTGGATCAACTACATAAATTGCCATACCTGCGGGATATTACCTATGGCGCACCTCAAAGTTACCCCGCCATGAAACTGGAGTTTGACCGGGTTAGGTTAGGACAATTAGGCTTAACGGTAGATGACGTCAGCAAATCACTGATAGCGGCCACTTCTTCCAGCAGGTTTACCCAGCCCAATTACTGGCTGGATAAAGCTAATGCCACTGCTTACCAGGTGCAGGTTCAGGTGCCGGAGTTTGTCATGAACGACCCTGGTAAGGTAGATAATATCCTATTGGGTTCAAATGGCGGCAAACAGGTGTTTATGCGTGATGTGGCCAGTTGGAAGATGGGTAGGATAGAAGGGGAGTATGACCGTTTAAATCAAAAGCGCTTTATCACGCTTACGGCCAATCTGCACGGCAAATCGTTAGGCGCGGCCATCGACGACATTGATAAGATTATTGCAGGTTTAGGGAAGTTGCCCGATGGTATGAAGATCCAGCAGCAGGGTCAGGCAGAAGTGTTTCAGCAAACATTTGATGAACTGCAAACAGGTGTCCTGCTGGCCATTGTCGTGATATTCCTGTTGCTGGCTGTTAATTTCCAATCATTCAGGATTTCGCTGATCGTGATCGGTATTATACCAGGCGTATTGACCGGGTGTTTTTTACTGCTGTGGCTAACGGGCAAAACCTTAAACATTCAATCTTACATGGGTTGTATTATGGCCATTGGCGTGGCGGTGGCCAATGCTATCCTGTTTATCATACAGGCGGAAAACTATCGTAAACTAAGAACCGAAAATTCATTTCTGATCGGGATCAGGGATAGGACAAGGCCAATCCTGATGACCGGCCTTGCAATGATTGCAGGTATGGTCCCGATGGCATCGGGAATAGGTGAGGGCGGGGATCAGACCGCACCTTTAGGCATAGCGGTAATAGGCGGGTTATTATTCGGGTTGCTCTTGAGCCTGTTGATTTTACCGCTGATCTATCATGCCTTAGCCGGCGATCGCCCGGTTAAGTTAATCTCACTTGATCCCGACGATAAGAAAAGCAAATACTTTACCATTACCGAACCAAACGCATGAAAGCATTACATACATATTTAGGATTAGGCCTGTTGCTGGTACTTGGGGCTTGCGGCAGCAATGGCAATAAGACGCCGGTAGCTACGGTGGCGCCAGCAAAACAACCTGTAGAGATCGTTGAGCTTAAAGCCGGTAAAGTGAGCAATAAACTCAGCCTCACCGGAGAAATTATACCAAACGACCGGGCCAATATCTATGCCCGTACAGCCGGCTATGTAAAAGATGTAAAAGCGGACATTGGCAGCACGGTGAGTAAAGGCCAGGTGCTTTGTATCTTGGACGCGCCTGAATTAAAAGCCGGCGAGGCGCAGAGCCGCAGTAACAGCCAGGGAGCTTATTCTAAGTTCCTGTCCAGCAAAAGCATTTACTCACGGTTGTTAAAAGCATCCAAAACACCCGGCGCCATATCAGATAACGAGCTGGATATTGCCCGCAACCAAATGAAAACGGATAGCTCCGCTTACGAAGCTTCCAAAGCTGCCAACCAGGCTAACCATGCATTAGAAGATTACCTGGTTATCCGGTCACCATTTAACGGAGTAGTTACCGCGCGTAATATTTTTAAAGGCGATTATGTGGATAATACCGGTAAGATCCTGCTTTTTACTGTAGAGGATAACTCGTTGTTAAGGATCCAGGTCCCGGTACCGGAGGCTTATAATGCCACTAAAATAGAAGATAACCAGGCCTCATTTACTGTTTCTGCTTTGCCCGGAGTTGTATTTAAAGCCAATCTTGCGCGAAAATCGGAAGCGATCAGCTCAGATACCCGGAGCGAAACATGGGAGTTTAGTTTCCCCAATCAAAAAAAACAGCTTAAGCCCGGTATGTTTGCCCAGATCACCTTAAATGTTGATCGTCCTGATCCTGGCTTTACGGTACCTTACAAGGCTGTTGTAACCACGCAGGAACGCAAGTTTGTGGTGAAACTGGTAAACGGCAAAGCCAATTGGGTAGATGTAAAAACAGGATTTACAGGCAAAGAAAAAGTAGAAATTACCGGTGAGTTGAAAGATGGTGACAAGCTGGTTAAACAAGCTAACGAGGAGATGAAAGAGGGCACAATTCTTCCTGTTAAGCAATAGTTGATTAATGTATTACACCGAGGTTATAAATTAATTTCGGGGTTCCAATCGAAACATTGACAGTAAGCCAATGCAGTGACTCAACAGGGCGGATGTTAGCCGAAAACGGCAACGGAATTGCAATACTTTATTCAAATGATTTTAAAAGTGTAGTCGGTACCGGCCCTATAAAAGACGGTTTAAAAGACGGCGCCTGGAATGGATCATTAAACGATACCTTACGATATGAGGCAACTTATAAAAGCGGCAACGTGATTAAAGGAAACGGCTATGCTAAAAGCGGTAATAAATATCCTTTTAATATGGAATATACTGTCCCTGAATTTATGGGAGGGCTAAACAAATTTGGAAGCTATCTTGCGAAGAGTATAGTATACCCGCCTGAAGCACGCAATCATAATATACAGGGGCGGGCAATCTTAACCTTTACTGTTAACCGGCTGGGTATTCTACATGACATTCACTGCGTACAGGGAAATGAAATCCTGGCCGAAGAAGCTTTGCGTGTAATTCGTTTATCCCCGCCCTGGAAACCCGCCACCAGTTATGGAATTACTGTTGATGCAATTTATTCTGTACCAATAAGTTTTTCCTTGGCTTATGAAAACTAAGCTAATTTTAAATCAATCCTAACACTTTGCTCGTTCTTTCCCTGGTCTCGTCACTCAAAGCCTCGTTACTGGCCAATGACACACCGTATGAAGGGATCATTTGCCTGAATTTTTGTTGCCAGGCCTCTGTTTTGACATGGTTTTTAAAACAACGTTCGATAAGCTGGATCATAATAGGTACCGAAGTCGAAGCGCCTGGTGAGGCGCCTAACAAGGCTGAGATACTGCCATCAGCAGAGGTAACCACCTCTGTGCCAAACTCCAGCACACCAGTATGTTTGGCGTCCTTTTTAATAACCTGTACACGCTGACCGGCTATATCCAGATCCCAATCTTCGGCTTTGGCCGTTGGCATGTAATCCTTAAGTGCGTTAAGCCTGTCGGCAGGCGATTGCATAACCTGAGAGATGAGGTACTTGGTTAAAGGCCAGTTATCGCGCCCCACAGCAAGTAAGGGAAGTATATTGTTTAACTTAATAGAACCAAAAAGATCAAGCAATGATCCTTTTTTCAGGAAGCGGGTTGAAAAACCTGCATATGGGCCAAAAAGTAAAGCTCGTTTACCGTCAATCATCCGGGTATCCAGGTGAGGAACCGACATTGGCGGCGAACCAACCGATGCCTTACCATAAACTTTGGCTTCATGTTGTTTTACCACATCGGGGTTGTTACACACCAGCCACTGGCCGCTTACCGGGAAGCCGCCAAAGCCTTTACTTTCCGGGATCCCTGATTTTTGCAGCAAAGGCAAGGCACCACCACCGGCACCAACAAAAACAAATTTGGCATTCAATTTTCTTTTATTGCCTGTGTTCTTGTCTTTCACGGTAATTTTCCAGGTGCCGTCGGCATTGCGTTTAATATTCCTTACATCATGATTAAGGCTTATGTTTACGCCCCCTTTTTGTTTAAGCTCGTCTATAAGCGCACTGGTAAGGCTGCCAAAGTTAACATCCGTACCAATATCCATAAACGTTGCCGATACTTTTTCATCAGGGTCGCGGCCTTCCATCACCAGCGGGATCCATTTCTTTATTTGAGCCTTATCCTCCGAGTATTCCATCCCTTTAAAAAAGTGATGCTTGGTAAGGGCCTGCTGACGTTTTTTTAGATATTCAACGTTTTCTTCGCCCCAAACAAAGCTCATGTGCGGCACTTTACGGATAAAACTTTGCGGGTTATTTAAAAGGCCCTGTTCAATAAGATAAGCCCAAAACTCCTTACTGGTTTCAAACTGCTCGGCAATTTTAATGGCTTTTTTTATTTCAACGGTACCATCGGGAAGCTGGGGGGTGTAGTTTAATTCACAAAATGCCGAGTGACCGGTACCTGCATTGTTCATCGGGGCCGAGCTTTCGGCAGCGATAACATCCAGGCGTTCAAAAATTTCAATCGTCAGATCGGGCTGCAGCTCTTTAAGCATTACACCAAGGGTGGCGCTCATAATACCTGCGCCAATTAAAACCACATCAACTGTTAAATTTGAACCTGTACCGCTATTAGTCATTTTATTATGATATCCTGCATATGCCGCAGTGTTATTTATAACAAGGTAAACCCCCGTTTTTTTAAAATTGTTATGATGGTTTAAGTCCTGCCGCTAATTAACCGGCCCGGCAAAATAAATCAGGCAATTTTAAGAAATTTTTATAGAAAAACTGTCCTTTACCTGTCCATTAAATGCAATAAAATCTATGTTTAAATTGTTTAAACTCCATTTATAGATTAATACTGCATTTGGTATATCAAAACACTATAACACAAAACGGCTAAAATGATGTATATAAGTTAAGAGCTAATTTATAAACCATGATTCTGTTTAAACCATGTATTTGTTTTTGCGCCTTGGCGATGACCATATTTGCCTGCAAACAAAATAAACCGAAACCTGTATCAAATGATATTTCAAAAACAACAGTTACCGTTGCAGGTAAAAAGGATAGCGTGATCAATAATCCGCGCAAAAAATATGGGGAAGCCACGGTGGGCGATCCATGCGTAAAATGTTTGCTTGCAGTTATTCAGGATAGTAAAAGTTACAAAGAAAGTACTAATGGTATTTCGCCGCAAAGTATAAATTATACCATTAACTGGGTAAAAGCGTCGGCCCCTGCATTAACACCAGACACCAGTAACCAAACCAACGGTATAAGAGTTGACGTGAAGAAAGATGAAGACGGTGAAGACGCGCGTTTATGCTCATATATTTATAACAATACCAGCGGTACCATGTACCTGCTCAATAACCAAAATAAATATCAGCATGAAGTGTCAAGCATAACACCTGCCATTCTTAAAAAAATCCGCCATAGTTGTTACTGGGGTGTGGCATCACAATAATTAGCTTTTGTTTGCAACAGTTAAACATACTTGCCCTTTAAATTTTTCATCATTTTGTAAGCACCCTTTAAAACATTGATCAATGCTTCGGTTTTCATAGGCTTGGCAATATAATCGTCCATGCCTTCGCTTATACACATATCCC
This sequence comes from Mucilaginibacter sp. SG538B, assembly GCF_013376065.1. Taxonomy (NCBI): domain Bacteria; kingdom Pseudomonadati; phylum Bacteroidota; class Sphingobacteriia; order Sphingobacteriales; family Sphingobacteriaceae; genus Mucilaginibacter; species Mucilaginibacter sp. SG538B. Next base: position 2,271,517 of record NZ_JABMJI010000001.1, on the reverse strand, counting down.
GGTCGTCGGGGCCGGCATTAGCGGTCATAGCAATGATAAAAGGCTGCTTAAAAGCATATTGACGAATATGCCGGGTTGCCTCAAAGCCATCCATCTCAGGCATTTGTACATCCATGAAAATTACATCGAAGGTTGGATTAGCCTTTAGTTTATCGAGCGTTTGATGCCCATTATGGGCCAGTTCAAAACTATAGCCCAGCTTCTCCAACATGCGGCTAATGAGCTTTTGATTAACCGTGTTATCTTCAGCTACAAGTATGCTAAGGGGGTGATCTTTCGCGAAATTTACATCGAGCAGTCTATCCGGCTTTGCTTCAGGAGCCGGCACCGGTTTTTTCCCTTGGAACTCGGCCTGTAGGCTTTTACCTAATTGCGATTGTTTTACTGGCTTGGTTAAAATAGTTGAAAATAAACCCGGATATTTTTTCTTTGAACCATCGCCTATGGAACTGAGCATAATTACCGGCAATTCCCCATAATTGCTCTTGATTTCCCGGGCCAATCCTACGCCATCCATCTCAGGCATTTCCATATCGGTTATAACCAGGTTAAATCCATTATTGGCAGTAAGGATGTCAAGCGCCTGCCTGCCCGAGGCCGCCGCCACCGTTTGGATTCCCCATTGTTCGAGCTGCGTTTGCAGGATAAACCGGTTTGTTTTATTATCATCAATTATAAGTACCTTTTTGCCCTCCAGCTCTTCGGCATTAAAAACAATAGGTACATGTTTGGACTGTTTGTTGCTGATAGTGGCTTTTATGGTGAATACAAAAACAGAGCCCTCTCCATAAACACTTTCAGCCCATATTTCGCCCCCCATTAAGTTTACCAGGCGCTGGCTGATCACAAGGCCAAGCCCGGTGCCTCCATATTTGCGCGTGGTAGATGAATCAACCTGCGAAAACGCATTAAACAAAGTTGTCAATTTATCCTCCGGGATTCCTATACCGGTATCCATCACGCTAAAACCAATCTCAATTTCCTTATCGCCAATATTTTTGGATAAAAACACTTTAATAAATACTTCGCCGCATTCGGTAAACTTAAGTGCATTACCAGTTAAATTAGTGAGCACCTGTTTTAATCTCAAGCTATCGCCAATTACCTGCTGTGGTAGGGCGGGGTCAATCTGGTAAACCAGCTCCAGTTCGCGTTTGGCTGCATTTTGCGAAAAGATATCCATCACCTCTTCGATACACTGGCGCAGGTCAAAATCTTCCTGCTCCATTTCCATCTTTCCTGATTCGATTTTGGAGAAATCAAGGATATCATTGATCACATTTACCAAACTATCACCGCAGGAAATAATGGTATCCGTATAATCACGTTGCTCGGCATTCAGTTCAGTTTCGCCCAGTAGCGAGGCCATGCCAATAACGCCGTTCATGGGCGTCCTGATCTCATGGCTCATGGTAGCTAAAAATATGCTTTTGGCCTGGTTAGCTTTATCAGCTTCTTCCCGGGCCTCACGTTCCTGTTCTTTTTGCAGTTGCAGCTCTTCCGATTGGGAAAGCAGTTCTTCGTTCAAAGCCTGTAACTCTTCTGACTGATTTTGGAGTTCGGCATTTAAGGTCTGCAGGTTTTCGGACTGTGTTTTCAACTCTTCCGATTGTTGCAGTACCTCGGCGGTACGTTCGCTGACCTGCTTTTCAAGCAGGTTTTTTTGTTTAACTATAGCATTTACTTTATAGCGATAAAATGCATAAATGGCCGTAACAATCAGCACAATCAGCAAACTGATAAACCACCAGGTAAGCCAGAAAGGCGGAAGCACAGTAACATTCAGGCTTACCTGCCGGATAGACCATTTTCCATCGGCGCTGCGGCTTTTCACCCTGAATACATAATTTCCGGCCGGCAGATTGGTATACGTGGACGTGTTTTTATTGCCTACATAATTCCAGGTTTTATCAAAGCCTTCGAGTAAATAAGCATAGGTTCCCTTATTGCTTAGGGCAAAGTCCATAGATACATATTCAAACGATATAACCGATTGATCATGCGTTAAGGTTATTGATTTTGTTTCAGAAATATCTTCTTTCAGGGGCGAAGGATCATCGCTGTTTTGAGCTACGCGGATAGAATTGTTATAAATCTGAAAATCGGTAAGTACCAGCGGAGGGTTATATACATTTTCATGGATGTTTTCAGGATTGAACATGTTAAACCCGTTGACCCCGCCAAAGTACATGGTGCCATCATGACTTTTTACAGCCGAGTGAGGTTTAAACTCGTCGGCCTGTAAACCATCCTCAATGGTGAAATTTCTGAATTGATTAGTTTTAGGATTGTATTTGGAAATGCCTTTATTGGTACTGATCCATAAATTACCGCTGTTATCTTCTTCAACAGCATAAGCGTAATCATTAGGAAGGCCATCCTTTGCTTTAAAGTTTGTAACCTTACCTGTAGCAGGATTTAAGCGATAGATGCCGCCGTAAGTGCAGATCCAGATATTACCCAGGTGATCTTCAAAAAGGTCGAGCGCTGTATTGTTGCCTACCGCGCTGTTCAGTTTTTCGTATTGTACCGGTTTAAATGAATCAGTTGCGGCATCATACAGGTTTACACCTCCATCATTAGTGCCCACCCAAAGGTTACCTTTCGAATCGCCAAGCAGCGAATTGATGTTATCGCTGCTTATGCTTTTGGGGTTATTGGCTTTATGGCGGTAATGAATAAATTTATTGGTTTTAGGGTCAAATAAATCAAGCCCTGTCCCAAGCGTGCCAAACCATAGTTTTCCATCAAGTGTTTTGGTTATGGCATAAATGTTATTGCCGCTTATGCTTGTACTGTCGTCCGGGTTGTGTTTAAATGTCCTGAACCTGCGGGTTTGCGGGTTCATCATGCTTACCCCATCGCCCCAGGTGCCAATCCACAGGTTATTTTTAGCATCTTCCTGTATAGCCAAAACATAGTTGCCGCAAATACTGGCATTGTCGTTTTTGTTATTTTTATAAACCTTAAACTCACCCTTCTCCGGGTTGAAAAGATTGAGGCCGCCGCCATCTGTGCCTTGCCATACGTTGTTATTTTTGTCTTCGTAAATGCTTAATACAAAGTTATTTGACAGACTATTTGGCTGGGCGCCGTGCTTGTAGTGTATAAAGTTTTCGCTTGTTTTTTTATAAAAGTTAAGGCCTGATGCAAATGCAGCGATCCATATATTCCCGCTCTTATCTTTCAGGATCACATCTACCGAGTTATTAGCAATACTGCTGTTATCTACATCATCCTCAAAATGGTTGTTAAATTTTCCTTCGGCATAATTAAAAATACTTAACCCGCCGTTTTCCGTACCTATCCACAAGTTATGATTACTGTCTTCGACCATGCATTGCACCGTGTTGTACGAAAGGGAATTATTATCGTGCGGATCATTCTTATAATGAGTAAAAGTTTGGGTTGCCGGATTAAACAAATTAAGGCCCCCATCACTCACCCCAACCCATAAACGATGATCGCTATCCTCCAAAATAGCATTGACCTTGTTGGCTGATATAGAAGAGGAGATGCTTTCATCATGATCAAAGCGGGTAAAATCACCGCTTTGAGGCTTATAAAGATTTAGTCCGCCGTAGGTTGTGCCCACCCATACCTTATTTTGACTGTCCACATAAACTGTACGGACATTGTTATCGCTTAAACTGGTTGCATCGGCTGCATTATAGCGGTAATGTGTAAACTTTTTTTTAGCAATATTAAACTGATCAAGACCTTCTTTTTGATTCGAGATCCACAGGTTGCCGCTTTTATCAAGCGCTATTTTAACTAAAATATCGCTCGCAATTGAATTGGTATTGTTTCGGTTATGGCGATAATGGATAAAACGATCAAGTTTACGGTCGTACATGTTTAATCCCCCGCCGCTGGTCGAGATCCACAGGTTTCCGTTTTTGTCCTCGAGTACATCCTGAACAAAGCTGTTGCTGATACTGTTAGTATCGTTAATGATGTTTTTAAAAACTTTGAATTTGTTACCGTCATAACGGTTAAGACCGTCGCGCGTGCCCACCCATATAAAGCCGCGGCTATCCTGCATAATGCAATTGATGTTTAACTCAGAAAGCCCTTCACGGCTGCCGATATGCTGAAAATGAATGGGGCGTTTTTGTGAGAACGCGCATAACGAAATAGCTTGCAACAATAAAACAAGATAACACTTATAGCTATTCATTAAAATATTTTTGGGCAAATTGAAGAAGTGGTTTAACCGTGCATGATTGGCTGCATTAAATTTAATAAAATTTACCGTTTATTAAATATCAGCTAATATCATTTACTATTTAAACGAGATGGTAACAAATTTTGTTATACCATTTTAACAAAACAAACATTTACTTTTGCCATATGCAGCAACAGCCCAATAACCCCTTACATGGCAAAACACTTGAGATGATCCTTAATGAACTGGTAGCTCACTATGGCTGGAAAGAACTGGGCACACGGATCCGGATCAATTGTTTTAACGATGATCCAAGTATAAAATCAAGTCTCAAGTTTTTGAGAAAAACCGATTGGGCAAGGAAAAAGGTAGAAGAGTTGTATTTGGAGATAGTATAGTAAAAATGCGATAGAGACTTACGAAGTTTTTAAAACTTCGTAAGTCTGGATACAACGGAGTCTTTATCCGTGCTTTTTCTTCTTGTTCATTTTGGCCTTAGTACTGGCGCTTAAATTATAAGTTTTGGCATTCGACGCTTTCTTTTCATGAAAAGCTTCGCCAACGCCTGCTGGTTTAACATCTTCCTTAGCATCCGCTTTTTTAGGCTTCGACTCGGTTACTATCATCAGGTCATCCGGCAGCTCGGCTACTGGGATTTTATTCCCTATCATCTGCTCAATCTTTTTTACCTGGCTCAACTCGATATCAGTAGCAAAGGTCATGGCCAGCGTTTCTTCCTTATCGTCGGGATTAGCATTTGCCACACGGCTAATAAACAGTTCATTATCTGTAGGCAAATCAAAATGGATCAGGAAGGGGATACCGCTCAGGTTAAGGTTTTCGTCATTTTCGTTAGTCACGATCAGGATTCTTGCACCCGCTTCGGCTTTAAACTCTTGAATGGTTTTGAACCCCTTTGAGTCGAAAAACTTAGGGTTTAAATATGCTACACCGGTACGTAAACGGCTTTTAAGGCTTTGAAAAAGCTTTTCGGCAGTTGTTTGGGTGTTTACGAATACAATGGTTTTAGTAAACAGCTCTTCATCGTACATGAATAAATTGAGCAGGTTTAGCTTCGTGCCAAAGTTTGGTACGTTATATAAAAGCTGCTCATGGGTTTCAATTGCCGTTTCGCTCAGTTCCTCAATCTCAATTGTAGCCGGTTGCCTCATGAAAGGATCAAGCATTTTTTCGAGTTTGGCGTGCAACACCTCGGTAAACACCAGGTGTTGGCCCTTGTCAATACTGTTAGCCAGTTCAACAACCGGCAATTGCAAACCTTTTTTTACAATCTGGTCGGCATCATCTATCACCAGCAAATCAACCTTATTTAAATTTAAGGCCAGTTTAAGATAGATGGCCCTCGCCCTGTCGGGAGTGGCTACAACAATGTCGGCACCGTCGGCAAGCTCATCCATCTGGCTTTCAAAGCCAGGGGTGACGTACAGGCCAACTATGCGGATAGATTTATTTTTGTTAAGCCTGTCAAACTGTTCTATAACAGCAAACACTTGTTCCTTTTCCGGCACAAGCACCAATACACGCGGAACGCCTTCGGGGGCATAGTTAAAGCGGTTTAATACGCCTAATACATAAGTGGTGGTTTTTCCGCTGCCTTCAGGGCCAATGGCAATAATGTCCTGCCCGCCAATAATGCGGTTGATGGTTTTAAGCTGGAGCTCTTTAGGGTTTGCAAAACCGGCTTCGTTAACCGAACGCAATAATTGTTTGTTAAGCTTCAATTTATCAGACCACGCCATCAGGATACTTATTAAAATTTAAAATGAGGGTGCAAAAGTACCAAATTAACGCGTCATATTTTTAAAAATCAGCAGATAAGGCAGGGGAACTGCATCTAAATATTTAGCGGCGACGATTTGTTATAAGATCGCTAACGATATAAGGTTATGATCTTGATGAGCAATCAGTATCAAATGATACTTGTTTTAGGGCCTGATCGCGGTTAATGTCCCTGATTTCATATGTACCTGCTTTTGCCGATAACCAGCACAAACATTCGGACATGTTTAAGTGCTCAAAACATCAGTTAGTGTAACCCTTGCTTCGGCTTAAGTGTCTTAATGTTAGTTATTTAAACGCGTTTTATTTAAAAAGTGTTAACCCTGTTAACCCCCATTTACATACGTTTGCCATGGCAAATAAATGTTATAGGGGGTACCAGTCTGTACTGTTGAGCAGTGAAAATGCCGACCGCGGTTCAAGATCAAGGTAACGATAAGTTACTTTTGAAAGATACAAGCCCTGGGGGTGTGCCGGAATAATGATTTTGGGTGTTTGTTTGTTGGCAATATAAAACTCAAATTCATCTGTGCTCATCTGTCCTTTGCCAATTTCAAGCAGGCGGCCAACAGTGATCCTGATCATCTTATATAAAAAGCGATTGGCAGTAATGTTGAATCTGAGTTTGCTTCCATTGCCGTCGATATAAAGCCCTGCAGATTTTACGTGGCAAATCGTGTGCTCAATCCTGTCGGGCGTTTTGCATAAGGCGCGGAAGTCGGTGTAATGAGGCAGGATGGAAACAGCCTTTTTCATTGCATCCAAGTCAAGATCCTGATCCGGATAAAGTGAACTGAAGTTACTAAGAAATGGGTCTTTATAATTATGGATGAAATAATCATAGGTACGGATTACGCCATCAAAACGGGCATGCGGATCGCCCTGCATCGGGATAATATCGAATACAGCAATATCATCCGGCAGCAGTTTGTTAAGGCGAAATAGCAGGTCGAAATCTAAATTATCAGGAATATCTGCGTGAAAAAAATACTGACTTGCATGTACCTTGGCATCGGTACGGCCGCAACCATTAATGGCAACAGGTTGTTTCAGGATTTTGGAAAGGGCCGTTTCAATCACCTCCTGCACCGTAATTGCTTTTGAAAGTTTTTGCCAGCCCGAATACCTGGCGCCATGATAACCTATATGAAAAAAGTGCCGCCTTGTTGATTTAAGCATAGTTTTCAAAAATGCAGATTATTTTAAAAATCGTGTATAAAACAAAAGCCCAATGTAATTAAACACCGGGCTTAATGTATATAAAACAATTGTTTATACTTTTTTTGGAGGCAGATCAAATGCGATAGCGTTATGCTCGAAATGGCCTTTGTGCGAACCATCACAAAATGGTTTGTTTGCTGATAAGCCGCAACGGCAAATAGAAACCACAGTACGGCCCTGTAAGCCGTAAGCGTTGCCCTGCATATCAACAATTTCAAAATCGCCTTCTATTTTAACCGAACCGTTATTATTAATGGTAAGTTTAGTTTTCTCCATGTGTTAAATTTTGGCCAAAGTTAAAACTTGACAAGCCGTCAAAATTGTTTATTTGTTATTTAGAAGTGTTCCTGATTGGACGAAGCAGGGGGAGCGGATTAATTAGTTGAATGACTGGTTAAACGCTACAAGCACCTGCAAAAACACATCCCTGTCGAGTGCAAAGGAGGAAGGCTGTTCGGGTTTTAACGGTCTGCCATTTTTTATTTTAAGCGGAAATAACGCTATGAAATCACGGATACTGATTTCATACCTTAGCATAGGATCGCGGCGATGGATTTCTTCCAGCCTCATCTCAAAAAGGGAAACGCTTAGCGGGTCTGCAATCATTACTCAAAACTAAGATTTGTTTACTGCTCTGCAATGAAACACTGGCCATAAATGACAAACTTATGATGCGCAAAAACCCCACCGGGAGATCCATTCAACATAAATTTGCGATACAGGCTGCGGCCATTACATCACAAAAACATTAAACTATGGAATACAGACAATTAGGCGCATCCGGTTTAAGGGTGCCAGTATTAAGTTTTGGCACAGCCACATTTGGCGGCGGCAATGAGTTTTTTAAGGCATGGGGCAATACCCAGGTTGACGAGGCAAAGAAGCTAATAAATATTTGCCTTGATGCAGGTGTTAATTTATTTGATACCGCAAACGTTTATTCGCACGGCATCTCTGAAGAAATATTAGGTAAGGCCCTGGAAGGTATCCGTAATGAAGTACTGATCTCAACCAAGGCTACTTTCACGATGGGAAAAGGGGTTAACGACTTCGGCTCATCACGCTATCACCTGATCAAATCGGCTGAGGACAGTCTTAAGCGTTTAAATACCGACAGGATTGATATTTATCATATGCACGGCTTTGATGCCAACACCCCGGTTGAAGAAACATTAAGGGCACTTAATGATTTGGTGACCAGCGGTAAAGTGCGCTACATTGCCTGCTCAAACTTTTCGGGCTGGCATTTAATGAAATCACTGTCGGTGTCTGAAAAATATGGATGGAGCCGTTATGTAGCCCATCAGGCATATTATTCGTTGCTTAACCGCGAGTTTGAATGGGAGCTGATGCCATTAGGTATCGATCAAAAAGTAAGCACTATTGTTTGGAGCCCGCTATCATCCGGCCAGCTTAGCGGAAAATTCAGGAGGGGAGAGCCGATCCCCGAAAACTCAAGGACCGTGCAGGGTGGCGCACATGGTCCGGCCACAAATTTTGAGCATTTATATGCCATCGTTGATGTGCTTGACGAAGTTGCTGAAGAAACCGGTAAATCTGTGGCACAGGTAGCATTGAACTGGTTACTGCAAAGGCCTACTATTGCCAACCTGGTAATTGGCGCACGTAACGAAGAGCAGCTTAAGCAAAACCTCGGCGCCATAGGATGGAATTTGACGGTTGAGCAGGTTAAAAAATTGGATGCCGCCAGCGAGGTAGACCCAATATATCCATACTGGCACCAGCGCCAGAACTTAAAGCTGGTACCGCTGCCAATACAATATTAAAAATCATTAACAGGAAAGCTTACGTAGTTTTACGTAAGCTTTCCTGTTAAATCCCGTAACAGTACGCTGTTATAGTTGTAATGATTGCTTTAGCTTTGCTTTTGAAGGTAATAAAATATCCATTATTACGATATCTAAACCTTATCACTATTAACCTTTCCTTTATGATTAAAAAACAATACCTTAAAGAAATAGCTATATCAGCTACCCAACAAAAAGGCAGTGCCTCAAACAATCAAAAAGAAGTAAGTAAAATTCAAAGCTGGCTTAACCTGTATGCGGTTACCAACCCTTCGGCAGGTACAGCAACAGGCATTGACGGGAGCTTTGGCCCGGGTACCGAAACAGCGGTTAAGAATTTCCAGAAGGCAAAAAACCTGCCGCAAACCGGCATTGTTGACAGTAGTGTTTTCGGTGAGTTATGCCAACCCATGATAAAAGCATTTAAAAGCCCAGTTGCAGGTACCGGCTTAAGGGAATTGGTTGTGAATACGGCTATACAGCATTTAAGCAACGCACCATTTGAACTTACTGTTAAGGGGCAAAGTAATTGCGGTCCCTGGGTGCGGGCCTATATGGATAATAATGAAGGAACGGAGTGGTTTTGGTGCATGGGTTTTGTACAAACCATTATTGACCAGGCTGCAAGCCAGTTAGGAAAAGATTTTCGTACACTTATGCCGCTAACCTACAGTTGCGATACTGTTGGTACTACCGGCATTAATAAAGGTTTGTTAAGCCGTGTTGCAACAGTAAGATCTAATCCTGCTGTAGTAAAGCCCGGCGATATTTTCCTGGTTCAGAAAACGCCTAACGACTGGGTACATACAGGCATTGTTATTGGCGTACATGGCGACTTATTTGATACTATTGAAGGAAATACCAATACCGATGGAAGCAGCAACGGCAACGGCGTATACAAACGTGTACGTAATTTTCAATCTTCAAAGCTCGATGTTTTTTCGATACAACCTCTTGTTTAGAGCATGTCCTGCAAATTAATACTCCCGGAGCCCCTTGATGGGGCTTTTCGCTTTAAAAGCTAAAAGCTTAAGGCTGAAAGCCTAAAGCCAATAGTTTGATAGTCGAAATTATTTAACGTTGACTACTTCGCTTTCAGCCTTAGGCTTTCTGCTTAAATAACATTTATGATCTTCGCTTTCAGGTCAATTAAGTAACAGTTAAATTACAATTGCTCCATAAAAAAATGGCCGGATAGCTTTAGCCCTTTCCAAAACTTAGCTAATTTGCGGCGCAGTCCGCCGGGGCGCGCTTATCAACCCAATTAACCTGTTTTGAATATGATCAATCGTAGAAAGTTTATTCAATCCACTGCTGTAGCTGGTACAAGTTTCCTGCTTGCGCCGCAACTATCAAAAGCTACCGGATTTTTTAAAGGATCGCCCAACGAAAAAGTAGTATTGGGAATGATGGGCACTAACAGCCGGGGACTATACCTTGCTCAAAGCTTTGCCAAGTTACCCAATGTAGAGATAGGTTATATCTGCGATGTTGACTCAAACGTAGTTGCAAAAACGATTGATGCCATCTACAAGCAAACAGGCAAAAAGCCGCAGGGATTAACAGATATCCGCAAAATGCTGGAGATAAAGGATCTTGATGCAGTAGTGGTTGCCCCGCCCGATCACTGGCACGCACCCGCAACCATTATGGCCTGCCAGGCCGGCAAACATGTGTATGTAGAAAAGCCTTGCAGTCATAATCCGCACGAGGGAGAGATGGCCGTTGAAGCAGCAAATAAATATAAACGACTGGTGCAAATGGGCAGCCAGCGCCGCTCATTCTCCAATGTGCAGGCCATGGTGAAGGAATTGCATGATGGGGTGATCGGTCGTACTTACTATGCAAAGGGCTGGTATACCAATCATCGCGCAAGTATTGGTAAAGGCAAACAGGCATCTGTACCTGCCAATTTAAATTATGATTTGTGGCAGGGGCCGGCGCCACGAAAGCCGTACCAGGATAACCTGATCCATTATAACTGGCACTGGTTTTGGAACTGGGGCACAGGCGAGGCCCTGAATAATGGTACGCATGAACTGGACGTGATTCGTTGGGGGCTCGGAGTTGATTACCCGAGCAAAGTGGTATCAACAGGCGGCCGCTTCCATTTTAATGACGACTGGCAAACGCCGGATACGCAAAACATCCTTTACAATTTCCCCAATAACACCGCTGCAGAGTGGGAATGCCGTAGTTGCAACGGCTTCGATATCGAAAAGTTAAGCAGGGGGGTAGTGTTTTATGGAGATAAAGGAACTCTTTTTTATGATAGCGGCAATAGCTACCGGGTTTACGACGGTGATAACAAACTGGTAAAAGACGTTAAAGATGATACCAAGGTTGATGGCACCAACAAGGTAAGCCCAACGGAGGCGCTGGATGGCTTCCACATGAAAAACTTTGTCGATTCAGTAAGAGGGACAGATAAACTGAACTGCCCGATTGAGATCGGTTTCAAATCAACCCTGTTGCCGCAATTAGGCAATATCTCATATCGCGTCGATCGTGTATTGCATATCGATCCAAATAATGGTCATATTTTAAATGACCCCGAAGCTCAAAAGCTTTGGCGCAGGGAGTATGAAAAGGGTTGGGAAGTGAAAGTGTAATTTCTTAATTACGTCGTTGCTTCGTGTTCGCAATGACGATTTATTTTAATCAAACAAGACAATATCAAATATGAAAAAAATAATCTACCCTGCAATTATGCTTTTGGCGTCAACGGCATTCAGTCCGGTAAACGCGCAAACCAAACTGTTTGATGGTAAAACCCTTAAAGGCTGGAAAAAGCTTGCCGGCAACGCCGATTATAAAGTAGAAGACGGGGCCATAGTAGGCACTACTGTGCTCAACTCTGGCAATTCATTTTTAGTTACCGAAAAGGAATACGGCAATTTTATATTAGAGCTTGATGCTAAAATCGAAAGTGAACTGAGCAATTCGGGCGTGCAAACCCGCAGCCATTTTGACCCTGAGGGTAATAAAGGCAAAGGGAAGGTTTATGGCAGGCAATTTGAAATAGACCCGTCCTCACGCAAATGGACTGGTGGTATTTATGACGAAGGCCGTCGCGATTGGCTTTATCCGCTTGATCTGAACCCTAAAGCCAAAGATGCATTTAAAGTAGGCGAATACAATCACATTAAAATTGAATGTATCGGCAACGAGATGAAAACATGGGTAAACGGCGTCCCTGCAAGCGATGTTGTTGATACTATCGACAGCAAAGGCTTTATCGCTTTACAGGTGCATGCGGTAAGCGAAGAAAAGCAGGCTAATAAAAAGGTATACTTCAAAAACATAAACATTAAAACCACTAATTTAAAAGCTACCCGGTTTCCAAAGGATGTGTATGTTGTTAACCTTACACCAAACAGCATAACTGCTGCTGAAAAAGCAAACGGATGGAAATTATTATACGATGGCAAAACCAATACAGGCTGGCGCGGTGCTACCCTTAAAGGTTTCCCGGATAAAGGCTGGGAATATGCTGACGGTACTATGCATGTGCTGCCCTCTGCCGGACAGGAAGAATCTGGCGGCGGCGATATCGTCACCAATGATAATTATAGCGCTTTTGACCTGTCGTTTGAGTTTAAGCTTACTCCGGGTGCTAATAGCGGTGTCAAATATTTTGTCACCCTGTCTGAAGTTACCAAAGGGTCGGCTATTGGCCTGGAGTACCAGGTACTTGATGATAAACTGCACCCCGATGCCAAACTTGGCCGTGATGGCGACCGTACATTAGCCTCGTTGTATGACCTTATCAAAGCCAATAAACAAGAACGTTTTATACACCCGATAGGTGCCTGGAATACTGGTCGTGTGGTAGTATATCCAAACAACCATGTTGAGCACTACCTGAACGGCGTTAAAGTGCTGGAATACGACCGTGGTTCAAAAGCTTTTCGCGACCTGGTAGCCATCAGCAAGTACAAAATCTGGAAAAACTTCGGCGAAGCTCCCGAGGGCCATTTATTGCTACAAGATCATGGCAATGAGGTGTTTTTTAGAAGTATTAAGGTTAAGAACTTAAAATAAAAATAGCTTCAAATTGCGGAATCCGGACTTGCGAAGTTTTAAAACTTCGCAAGTCCGGATTCATCGTTACTTTTAAACTATCGTTCCCCCTTTAGGAGGTTAGGGTGCTACAACGAACTCCTCAACCTCACCGTAAACGGCACTGCAAAATGCTCGTGGCAGTTATTCAACGCAAACTCGGCGGTTTTGCTGCCCATTAATTTAAAATCGGTTGAGATGGTGGTGATACCGTCAAGAATGATCTCTTTAAGCGCCGTTTCGTTATAGGATATCACGCCAACGTCCTTAGCCACTTTTAAATCGGAAGCGATGATTTTTTTAATGAGCTCAACCAGGTCATCCTCTGTAAGACTGATATATACCGTATTTTTTTGGATTGTTTCTGTCGATAGCGTTTCAACGATATCATACTCAAAAGCATACTGCCTGCAAAAATTCAGGAAACCCTTCATGATCTCTTTAGAATGATAGGTTTTACCGGGGAAAATCAGCTTGAGCGTATGGTATTTACTCAGGTTATCCAACATGTTCTTCAGTGCTTCATAGACATCCGTAGCAAAATTCTCATATATCGCTGCAAATTTACCGTTTACACCAGGTACAAGGTTATCCAGTAAAATCAGCTTGTCTTTAGGGATGGTGTTGATGATTTCATGAGCCTTGGTTTCATTATCTAAAAAATGTGGGATAATGATGTATTTGGCATAATCGCTCTGGATACTCTCGGCAACGATCTTTTTAAAAAAGTAAAAATCGTTGTTATAGATATAAAAATCGATAGCAGCCTGTTCGCCGATAGTAGCAACAAAGGCATCATAAATAATTTTCTTGTGCGTACTGAGTTTGTTGAATAACAGGAAGATCTTAAGTGGCTTCTGAAAATCGGTATTGGAAATAAAAAAGCCTTTTCCCGGAACCGAGCTTACTATGCCTTTTTCCTTCAGTTCCTTATAAACGCGCTCAATGGTATTGCGTGAAGTATCCAGTGCATAGCTGAGATCATTGATAGAAGGGAGCATATCATCCTTTACAATCTGCCCGCTTTCAATGGCCCTGATAATAGCATTGGAGAGTTGCAGGTACTTAGGCGTAATGGAGTATTCGTCGATTGACAGGATCTTTAAATAGTTCTTCACAACACAAATGTAATATTTGAAAATAAAACTCTATCGACAACAGGATAGACAAGGATGGTTATATCAAACTATCGATCAATACAGAATCAACGAAATCAGCATAATCAAAAAATCAACGGTCTTTCTTCTTAAACGCGTAATACAAATACCCCAGCGCCGGCAATATAAATAAGCTACCTACCAATAAACCAATCCCTAAGTCATCAATACTGTTGCTGTTGGCGTGTTCGGTAAGTAAAGACATGGAGCTGCCGTCCTTAAAAATAACAAATCTCGGGAAACGCGAAAACCCAACCGATATCAGGATCATACACACCTGGAAAGCAGCAAGTACCCTAATCCATTGCCGGTTACGGCGATGTGATATGATCAGATAAAGTACTGCCAATGAAATGGTTGCAGCTATTACTGCAACTAAACTTACAGGATTGCCAAAAATCCAGTTAGCGAGGTGAACATGTTCAAAATGAGATGCCAGGAATACCAATGCACCGCATATTACGGCAGCAATGTTCATGATCTTCGCCTTGCGGATGTAGCGTTTAATTTCGTCAACATCTTCCGTTTCACCAACTATATAAATAGCTGCAAGGAAGCCACATAGTGCCACGGTAAAAAAGCCAACAGATACCGAAAACCAATTGAACCAGCTAAAGATGTAAGCGTGCAGAAAATCAGTGGCTTTAGGATCAATCTGCCCGGATAGGGCGCTGCCTGCAATGATGCCCAGGAACAACGGCGTAACAAAACTTGAATAAACGAATATGTGTGTATAAAATGCCTGTGTTTTTTCGTCCTTAATAGCATCATAGTTACGGAACGAAAATGCGGTGCCCCGGGCTATAACGCCAAGCAACATCACCAGCAGCGGAATATGCAGGTAGATGCACATTTCGCTATAGATAACCGGAAAGCCCACAAACAACACTACCACGGTAATAATAAGCCACATGTGATTGGCCTCCCAAATAGGGCCGATAGCCTGGTACATGATCTTGCGCGTGCGGTGTTTATTGTCGGTTGATGTAAAAAGTTCGATAATGCCGGCGCCGAAATCAGCTCCGCCCAATAAAAAGTAGAGGGTGATAGCCGCAAAAAGAAATAGGATTACAATATATAGCATCATGACTGAGCGGTTTTACGGTCATACAATTCAGGCACCATCTGGATTTGCCTTTTTAATAAAAATATAACAGCTACACTCAGCGTAAAATAAATAAAGCTGAACAGGTAAAATGAATATTGGATACCCGGCATTGGCGTAACTGCCTCGCTGGTACGCATAACACCTTGTATGATCCAGGGCTGCCGGCCAACCTCGGTCACCGTCCAGCCGGCTTCAAGGGCTATAAAACCAAGTGGTGTCGCCCAGATAAAAGTTTTCAGGAACCATGGTTTAGAGAGCAGGTCCTTCTTTTTCCAGAGTTCGTAAAAATAAATGACCCCTATCAGCATCATCAAAACGCCTATACCCACCATAATCTGGAATGCGTAATGAGTAACAGCCACCGGCGGCTGGTTTTTAACAGGGATTTTATCCAACCCGTTTACCTGTGTTTTAAAATTGTCATGCACTAAAAAGCTTAACAGGCCGGGGATCTCTAAACCGTAATTCACTTTTTTCGCAGCGGTATCAGGAATACCACCGATAACTAGCGGTGCGTATTCCTGGGTGTGAAAATAAGCTTCCATTGCAGCCAGTTTTGCGGGTTGGCGTTTAGCTGCATTTTTGGCTGATAAGTCGCCGCTGAAAGGTTGTAAAATAGCTGCGGCTGCCCCAAAGATGATAGCTATTTTAAACGCCTTAGTATGGAAAGCGATATTCTTTTTACGGTAGATCATGAGCGCATGGATCCCGGCCACTGCAAAACCTGTTGCCGAAAAGGCGGCTATGATCATATGTAATGACTCGGAAAACCAGGCCTTGTTAAACATGGCTTTTACCGGATCGATATTAATATATTGCCCGTTTACAAAATCGAAGCCCGAAGGGCTATTCATCCAGGAATTGGCTGACACCACCAAGATACCTGATGCAACGCCGCTTATTCCAACAATAACGCCAGCTGTCCAATGTACCCAGTTATTTAATTTGTTCCAGCCATAAAGGAATAAGCCAAGCGCTATCGCTTCAATAAAAAAGGCGACACCTTCCAACGAAAACGGCATCCCGAAGATCGGTCCGGCGTGTTTCATGAAGCCGGGCCAAAGCAACCCGAGCTCAAAAGAGAGCATGGTGCCGGATACCGCGCCGGTAGCAAAAAATATAGCTACGCCTTTACTCCAGGCTACAGTGATGTTTTTATAAACCGGGTCCTGGGTTTTGATCCATTTATAATGCGATATGGCCATGAAAACCGGCATTACCATACCGATACAGGAGTATATGATATGAAAACCTAAGGATAAGGCCATTTGAGATCTGGCAGCTAAAAAATCATCCATACATGTTATACTTAAATAATGGTTGAAATTAAAGCTTAATGTAACAAATCTGTAACTAAATCCTTATCGATATTGAATTTAAAATATGTTTTTTATCGGACGAGTGTTGTATTAATGAGGATAATTTAGTAAAAATTTACAAACACAGAGTTCATTGCGAGAGAGAAACGACGATGCTTTTTACTGACTTTTACTGGCGCAAGTATGGAGGGTTGACTATTAACGAAAACTATTTGTGCTGCTAAGCCGCGGCACAAGTAGCCTCCACTTTATGCTTGCCCAAGTTAGAGGGGGTTAGACCGAGCTGTTCTTTTTCGTCGATCCCCTTATAATCAACTCAGGCTTAATACTGATGATCTTGGGTTTAACCGAAACCTCGACGTTGGCAATCTCCTGGAAAAACAGGTTGCCAATGGTTTTGCCCATATAAACGCTAAACTGGTCTATAGTGGTTATCGATGGACTGGTAATCTCCGTAAAAGCTTCATTAGAGTAACCGCAAATGCCCAACTCAGAAGGTACTTTGATATTCATAACATTGGCTACCTCCAAAACACCTAAAGCCGAAAAATCAGACGTAGAGGCAAATATTGCATCCGGCGGGTGGGGGAGGTTAAGCAGCTTACGGGTAGCTTCGGCACCAAGCTCCTTTGTCCATGCATTTTCAACCACCAATTCCTCAATTACTTTCACCTTATGCGTTTCTAATGCCCTTAGGTACCCGTTTTTTCGCTGGCGAAAAATGTTGAGATTTTGCGGACCTTCAAGCAAAGCGATACGTTTATAGCCGTTTTCTATCAGGTGCGATACCGCTTCAAATGAAGCCTGTTCGTTATCGTTGATCACTTTAAGTGTTTCCAGTTCTTCAGCAACACGGTCAAACTGGATCAGCTGAATACCATGGTCAAGCACATTTTGCAGGTGCTGGTAATCATAGCTATCGGCCGATACCGAGATCACAATACAATCCACATGCTGGTTAATGAGCGTATTAACGCACTGGATCTCTTTATCATGCACTTCGCCCGACTGGCAGATGATGAGGTTATATCCTTTTTGATAAGTTGTTTCCTCAATGCCAGCTATCACGTTACTGAAAAAGTTCTGATTTATCCGCGGCACCACTACGCCAATAGTTTTTGAATGCCCTTTGCGTAGGTTGGAGGCAAGGGTGTTGCGTTTATAATTGAGCTCATCGGCGGTTTTGATGATCAGCTCCCTGGTTTTTTCGTTCACCTGGCTGCTGTTATTCAGCGCTCTTGATACAGAAGACGCGGTTATGCCGAGCTTAGCGGCAATGTCATAAATGGTGGTGCGTTTAACTTTCTTCATTATAGCGTGCAAGTTGGAAAAAATATTTTACGCAATCGATTGCAATTTTTATTTATTTCTTTATTTTCGTTGCGTTAAGTTACCAATTAATAAATACAACCAAAAAATCATACAAAAATCTGAATAGGCTATGCTGTTATTAGGGATCGATATAGGTACTTCGTCGGTAAAAGTAAGTGTTGTTGACGCCGCAACGCAAAAAACAATCGCTTCGGCACAATACCCTGACCAGGAGTCGCCAATCAAAGCATTGCATCCCGGCTGGGCCGAACAATCTCCCTCAATGTGGTGGGAGCAGGCACAAAAAGCATTGGAGCGCTGTCATGCTAAAGGCAATTATAATACAAAAGATATAGCAGCAATAGGTATAGCATACCAAATGCATGGCCTGGTATTGGTTGATAAAGATCAAAATGTTTTACGCGATAGTATTATATGGTGCGATAGCCGCGCTGTTGAAATTGGCGATAAAGCTTTTGCCACCATTGGCGAAGAGCATTGCTTATCGCACCTGCTTAATTCGCCGGGAAACTTTACGGCCTCAAAACTGGCCTGGGTAAAGGAAAATGAACCGGAGATCTACAGTAAAATTGATAAGATCATGCTGCCTGGTGATTATATCGCCATGGAACTTACCGGCGAGATCACCACATCTGTATCGGCATTGTCTGAAGGTGTGTTCTTCGATTTCAAAACCAATGGCATCTCCAAAGAGATCATCAATTACTTTGGTTTTGATACCAGCCTGTTCCCGGTTATTAATCCTGTATTTTCATCGCACGGAAGTTTGCAGGCATCAGTCGCCGAAAAACTGAATTTAAAGGCAGGCATTCCGGTTACCTATAAATCAGGAGATCAGCCCAATAATGCCTTATCGTTAAATGTACTAAATCCCGGCGAAGTAGCTGCTACTGCTGGCACATCGGGCGTTATATATGGAGTAAACGATCAATTGGTTTATGATCAACAATCGCGCATTAACACCTTCGCACACGTTAATTATGCCACCGAACAGAAAAGGCTTGGTGTACTGCTTTGCATTAACGGAACCGGCAGTTTGTATCGCTGGGTAAAAAACACCTTCGGTACAGGCTATACCTATAACCAAATGAACGCAGAAGCTGAAAAAGCACCTTTGGGCAGCGAAGGCTTACAGGTACTGCCTTTTGGCAATGGTGCCGAGCGTATGTTAAATAATAAGCAGGTTGGTGCGCATTTTCAAAATATCGACCTTAACCTGCACACCCCCGCACATATTTTCAGGGCTGTGCAGGAGGGGATAGCCTCGTCGTTCCGTTATGGCTTTGACATTATGCGCGGCAATGGTATGAACCCTACTGTGATCCGTGCGGGCAAAAGCAACCTTTTCCTGAGCGATCTGTTTACCCAAACTTTTGTAAATGCTACAGGCGTTCCTGTCGAGCTCTATAATAACGACGGCAGTGTAGGTGCGGCCTTAGGCGCAGGTATAGGCGCAGGCATCTTCAAATCACCGGCTGAGGCATTCAGTAATATCAAGGCCATTAAACTGGTTGAACCTACTACAGACCAATTTGAACCCGTTTACCAGGAGTGGAAAGCGCTTTTAGAAACGAAACTGAGGTGAAAGGGAAAAGGTTAAAGGCGAAAGGTGTTGCCCGTGTATCCAAATAAATAATTAAACAATTGCCCAATAAAAAAATCACTAATTCAATAACTCACTAATTCAATAATTAACATGATAGTAACAGGCGAAAAAGAATTTTTCAAAGAAATAGGCCAGATCAAATTTGAAGGCCTTGAATCAGACAACCCGCTGGCGTTTCGCTGGTATGATGCAGATCGGGTAGTGGCAGGCAAAACCATGAAGGATCATTTACGCTTTGCAGGTGCATACTGGCATTCGTTCTGCGGTAACGGTGCCGATCCGTTTGGCGGCGCTACACACGTTTTCCCTTGGGATGAAAAAGCTGACGCTGTTGAGCGAGCTAAAGACAAAATGGATGCAGCGTTTGAGTTCTTGACAAAAATGAACCTGCCTTACTACTGTTTCCACGACGTTGATGTGGTTGACTATGGTAATGATGTTGCTGAAAACGACCGCCGTTTGCAGGCTTTGGTTGATTATGCCAAACAAAAACAGGCTGCCAGCGGTGTAAAATTGCTTTGGGGTACTGCAAACCTGTTCAGCCACAAACGTTATATGAACGGTGCATCAACCAACCCTGATTTTCATGTGTTAGCACATGCCGGTGCGCAGGTAAAAGCGGCACTTGACGCGACGATTGCATTAGGCGGCGAAAATTATGTTTTCTGGGGTGGCCGTGAAGGTTATATGAGCCTGCTGAATACCAATATGAAACGCGAACAGGAGCATTTGGCTAAGTTTTTACATACTGCTAAAGATTATGCCCGCAAGCAAGGTTTTAAAGGCACGTTCTTTATTGAGCCAAAACCATGCGAGCCAACCAAACACCAGTATGATTATGATGCGGCCACCGTATTAGGTTTTTTACAGAAATACGACCTGATCAACGATTTTAAACTGAACCTTGAAGTTAACCACGCTACTTTAGCAGGTCATACTTTCCAGCACGAACTACAGGTTGCTGCCGATTCGGGTTTATTAGGTTCGATAGATGCAAACCGCGGTGACACGCAAAATGGCTGGGATACCGACCAGTTCCCTAACGATATTAATGAAGTAACCGAGTGCATGCTGATTATTCTTGAGGCAGGCGGTTTCCAGGGTGGTGGTATTAATTTTGATGCCAAGATCCGCCGTAACTCAACCGATCCGGCTGATTTGTTCTATGCTCACATTGGTGGTATGGACCTCTTCGCAAGGGCTTTGGTTGCTGCTGACAACATTTTACAAAAATCAGAGTATAAAAAATTACGTACCGACAGGTATGCCTCATTTGATGCCGGCACCGGGAAAGATTTTGAAGAGGGTAAGGTTTCTTTGGAAGATTTGCGTAACTATGCGATAGCTAACGGCGAACCTAAAGTGACAAGTGGTAAACAAGAATACATCGAAAATTTGATAAATCGATATATATAGTTTATAATTGTCAATCATACATATTAAACCCAAAGACAAACCAAAACAATGAACCTCAAAACCCTTTCAAATGGCGATTATGCTGTTTTCTTTATCTACTTTATAATTGTTGCCAGTTACGGCTGGTGGGTGTATAAGCGTAAACACAACGCCGATGCCACCTCAAAAGACTATTTTTTGGCCGAAGGGTCGTTAACCTGGTGGGCTATCGGAGCATCGCTCATCGCCTCAAATATCTCTGCCGAACAATTTATAGGTACAAGTGGGTCTGCGTTTAAAATGGGCTTAGCCATATCTACTTACGAGTGGATGGCTGCAATTACCCTTATCATTGTGGCGGTCTTCTTTATCCCGGTATATCTTAAAAATAAGATTTTTACCATGCCACAATTCCTGCACCAGCGGTATAACGGAACGGTGGCCATGATCATGGCTATCTTTTGGCTGTTGCTGTACATTGTGGTTAACTTAATGTCGATCCTTTACCTTGGTGCATTAGCTGTCAGCGGTATTTCAGGTCTTGATATTCACCTGTGTATCTGGTTGCTGGCCATATTCTCGGCGGTTATTACACTGGGCGGTATGAAGGTTATCGGCTATACCGACGTTATCCAGGTGGCGGTATTGATATTGGGTGGTTTAATGGCATCTTACCTTGCACTTACTTTGTTAAGCGAAAAAGAAAATACAACAGGCTTACTCAATGGTTTCAAGATCCTGCATAGTGAAGCTACTGATCACTTCCATATGATCTTCAAAAAGGATAATCCAAATTACATGGATCTTCCCGGCTTATCTGTTCTGATAGGCGGCATGTGGATCACTAACCTTAACTATTGGGGCTGTAACCAGTATATTACCCAAAGGGCTTTGGGCGCAAACCTTAAAACTGCCCGTGGTGGAATCCTGTTTGCAGCTTTCCTTAAGTTGCTGATGCCTGTTATTGTAGTGCTGCCTGGTATTGCGGCTTACCTTTTATATCAAAAAGGGATGTTCCACCAGGAAATGGCGAGTTCATCTGGAGTTTTGGATCCTAACAAAGCGTATCCATCACTGTTAAACTTATTGCCAAGCGGCTTAAAAGGCCTTTCATTCGCTGCGTTAACGGCTGCTATTGTAGCGTCGTTAGCGGGTAAAGCAAACAGTATCGCTACCATCTTTACGTTGGATATTTACAAAAAAGCAATCAATCCTGAAGCTACCGATAAAAAACTGGTTAACCTGGGTAAAATATCGGTACTTGTTGCCTTGTTGTTAGGTATCCTGTTATCTGAGCTTATCGGTAAAGCATTGATGGGCGAAGGTAAGCAGGGCTTCCAGTATATCCAGGAATATACAGGCTTCGTATCTCCGGGTATCTTTGCCATGTTTATCCTTGGTTTCTTCTGGAAAAAAGCTACTTCAAATGCGGCTTTATTTGCAACCATTGGCGGTTTCATTTTCTCATGTTTCTTTAAACTTTGTCCAAAGTTTATTGACCTGAGCTTCCTGTCGCCGTATGGCTTCTCAAAATTAGCCTTGCAGGATGATAAAGTAACGAAGTTATATGAAATCCCTTTCCTTGACCGTATGGGTTTTGTATTTATTCTGTGTGTTATTGGTATGTACATTATTTCAAAAATTGACCAGGCCAGGGGCGTTACAACAAATGGCCTTGAAATTGATGGCTCAATGTTTAAAACTTCGAGAGGATTTTTAGCTGGCTCCTTAATTGTAACAGGTATTGTGGTTGCATTGTACTCAATTTTCTGGTAGCAGAAATTTTACCAATAGATAAAAAGGCGATGAGGTGATAACCCCATCGCCTTTTTGCTTCATAGTAGTTGTTTTTACCCGTTAACGAAAACGTTTGCGTGGATTGTTTAGGCTTATTACTTCCAACTTGCCCGTATGATGTGTAATTTGCCGCTTACAAGTATAAACTACTATACCGCTAACTCCGGTATATATCTGTTAATAACCAATGAAGAATTTTTTAGATCAGGATTTTTTACTTCAAACAAAAACGGCGCAGCGCTTATATCATGAGTTCGCCAGCCATCAGCCTATTATTGATTATCATTGCCACCTGCCGCCAGATCAGATTGCTGACGATATCAATTTTAAAAACATAACGCAGATCTGGCTTTATGGCGATCATTACAAATGGCGCGCTATGCGGGCAAATGGTGTTAATGAAGCCTATATCACCGGTAATAAAACCGACGAAGAAAAGTTTATGCAATGGGCCGCTACGGTTCCTTACACTTTGAGAAACCCGCTATACCATTGGACACACCTTGAATTGCAGCGATATTTTGGCATCAATGAGTTGCTCTCACCAGCATCGGCACAAAAAATATATGCCCAGTGCAACGAAAAACTACAATCGCCGGAGTTTAGCATCCGTAATATCCTCAAAAGTAAAAACGTAGAGGTTGTGGGTACTACTGATGATCCGTTGGATAACCTTAGCCATCATCAGAAACTGAAACAGGACGGGTACAGTGTGAAAGTATTGCCAGCCTACCGCCCCGATAAAGCTATGAACGCCGATGACATTGCCGGGCTCAACAAATACATTGACCAACTGGAATCAGTGGCAAATGTATCTATATCTAACATTGATGAATATCTTTCGGCCTTAAAAGCAAGACACGAATACTTCGCCGAAAACGGCTGCAAATTATCAGATCACGGACTGGAGCAAATTTATTCCGAAGATTATACTGACGCAGAGATAGCTACCATCTTTACCAAAATAAGGAACAGCGAAGTGTTGTTGCCTTTGGAAATCCTGAAATTTAAATCGGCTATGTTGTATTACTTTGCCATTTGGGATCATGAAAAAGGCTGGGTACAACAATTCCACCTTGGTGCATTGCGTAATAACAATGCGCGTGCTTTAAACAATTTGGGGCCTGATACCGGCTGGGATTCTATAGGCGATTTTGCACAAGGCAGGGCATTATCCAAATTCCTGAACAGGTTGGATACCACCAACCAGTTAGCCAAAACCATTATTTATAACCTTAACCCTGCCGATAACGAGCTGTTTGCTACTATGGTGGGCAACTATAATGACGGTTCGGTAGCCGGCAAAATGCAGTTTGGATCGGCCTGGTGGTTTTTGGATCAAAAGGATGGCATGATTAAGCAATTAAACGCTTTATCAAACATGGGCCTGCTGAGCCGTTTGGTTGGGATGCTTACCGATTCGAGGAGCTTTATGTCGTTCCCGAGGCATGAGTATTTCCGCAGGTTGCTTTGTAACTTGTTGGGTGATGACATTGAAAACGGCGAATTACCAAACGATATTGAATGGACAGGAAAGATCGTGAGCGATATTTGCTATTTTAACGCCAAAAACTATTTCAATTTTTAAATGAGCAATATCGAAAATACAAAAGGGAGCATCCTGTCGTTCGGCGAATTATTATTACGCATGTGCCCGGACGGCGAAGGGCAGTGGCTTGCAAAAAACAAGCTGCCATTTTTTATGGGCGGTGCTGAGCTTAACGTAGCCAATGCTTTAGCCCTTTGGGAGCAGCCAATAAAATATTTTACTGCTTTGCCTGATAATGCCTTATCCGAACAGATTATCGGTTACCTGGAAAACAAAAACATCGACACATCAGCAATACATCATAGTGGTAACAGGATAGGTCTTTATTATCTCACCCGTGGTAAAGATGTAAAGAACAATGCCATTGTATATGACCGTGCCGGTTCGGCATTTGCCGATCTGAAACCGGGCATGGTTAACTGGGATGCTGTTCTGGAAGGGGTGAGCTGGTTTCATTTCAGTGCGATATGCCCGGCCTTAAGCCAGCAGGCTGCCGATGTTTGCGAAGAAGTTTTACAGGCAGCAAGCAAAAAACATATCACCTTATCTGTCGATCTTAATTATCGCCCCAAATTATGGCAGTACGGTAAAAAGCCAACGGAGATTATGCCAAAGCTGGTGCAATATGCTGATATCATTATGGGGAATGTTTGGGCAGAGGAAACCATGCTGGGCATTCCCGTTACACCGGATATCCATGAATCGGGTCAGCAGAGCATCTACCTTAAAGAGGGGCTCTACTCGTCTGAAAGGATCATGGATGCTTATCCGCGCTGCCGGGCTGTTGCCAATACCTTCCGCTTTGATGCAGGCAAAGGCGTTGAATATTATACTTCGCTTTATACTGGCAACCGCTTTTATCACTCCCCAACCTATACTACCGAAACCGTGGTTGACAAAGTTGGCAGCGGCGATTGCTTTATGGCCGGGCTTATTTACGGCTTTTATAACAAACAAGATCCACAGCAATTGCTGGACTTTGCAACGGCAGCCGCATTCGAGAAGCTATTTATTGAAGGCGATGCGACCACCAAAACAGTTGATCAAATTTATAACACAATGAAACAATGAGTAAAAAAGATATAGTACTTGACGCGATATTAAAGCAGGGTACATTACCGCTGTTCTTTTATAAAGACCCGGAGGTGAGCCTGCAAATAACCGGCACGCTTTATAAAGCTGGCATTAGGGTATTTGAGTATACCAACCGCGGTGCAGCCGCCCTCGAAAACTTCAAGGTTTTAAAACAAGCCCTTGCAAACGGCGATATGCCGGGCCTGGAATTAGGTATCGGCACTATCAAAAGTGTTCAGGAAGCTGAAGCTTTTATTGCTGCCGGGGCTGATTTTATCGTTTCGCCAATTGTTAACCCCGAGGTTGGCAAACTGGCGGCGCAGCATAACCTGTTATGGATTCCTGGTTGTATGACACCAACCGAAATCTATACAGCTCAACAAAATGAGGCTGCGTTGATAAAAATATTCCCGGCCAACATACTGGGACCGGAGTTTGTATCCTCAATCAGGGATTTGTTTGCCGGTCAGTTGTTCATACCAACAGGTGGGGTTGATTTGAACCATGACAGCATCAGTACCTGGTTTAAAGCGGGGGTATGCGCCGTGGGCATGGGCAGCAAGCTCATCAGCAAAAGCGTATTGGAAAACCGGGAGTACGACAAATTGTATAACGATACCCTGAAGCTGCTGGAAATAGTACAAACCATTAAATAGCCTGTAAACCTAAATTATAATGAGAGAAGAAAAAGTTGGAAACTACCGCTGGGTGATCTGCTCGCTGGTATTTTTCGCAACAACCGTTAATTACCTTGACCGGGCAGTAATCAGTTTGCTTAAATCAGACCTTACCAAAGAGTTTAAATGGAATGATGGTGATTATGCAAACATTGAGATAGCTTTTAAAATAGCTTATTCAATAGGTTTGCTGGCTGCCGGACGGATCATTGATAAGATAGGCACCAAACTCGGCTATTTCCTTTCAACACTACTATGGAGTATTTCGGCGGTGTGCCACGCTTTTGTTGGCGGCACCTTTGGTTTCGGCGTAGTGCGTTCTGCATTAGGCCTTAGTGAAGCGGGAAATTTTCCTGCAGCTATTAAAACCGTGGCCGAGTGGTTTCCTAAAAAAGAACGTGCATTTGCTACGGGGATCTTTAACTCGGGTGCAAACATAGGTGCTATAGTTGCACCTTTAACAGTTCCGTTTATAGCAGCTGCCTGGGGATGGCGCTGGGCATTTATCATAACCGGCTCAATCGGTTTTATATGGCTTGTATTATGGCAGGTAATTTACCGCGCACCTTCAAAGCATAGCAAGGTATCAAAAGCCGAGCTTGATTACATCAACAGTGATCATGACAGTCAAACTGAAGCTTTACAGCCTGCTGAACAAAAGAAAATATCTTGGGGCAAGCTGCTTTCGTTTAAGCAAACGTGGGCATTTGTTATAGGTAAATTCCTTACCGACCCTATATGGTGGTTTTACCTGTTCTGGCTCCCCGATTTTTTGGAAAGCCAGTATCATTTAAAGGGCACAGAAATAGCCATTCCCGTTGCGTTGGTTTATACCATGTCTACCTTTGGGAGTGTTGGCGGCGGTTGGCTGCCCATGAACCTGATTAAAAATAAATGGCCGGTGTTTAAAGCCCGTAAAACATCCATGTTTATTTATGCACTGGCAGTAATACCTATCATATTTGCCCAAATTTTGGGCGGTGTTAATATGTGGCTTGCCGTTATCGTAATTGGTATAGCAGCTTCGGCGCACCAGGCCTGGAGTGCCAATATATTTACTACAGTTTCGGATATGTTCCCAAAACGCACAATTGGCTCGGTAACGGGCTTAGGTGGCATGTTCGGTTCTATCGGTGGTGTGTTCCTGTCGCTTGCCGTGCAAAAAAACCTGTTTGTGTATTACCGGTCAATCGGTAAAATTGAGATAGCCTATTATATTATGTTCTTTGTTTGCGGAAGCGCTTACATTTTAGCCTGGCTCATTATGCATTTCCTGGTGCCTAAAATGAAACCAATTGAATTGGATTAACCATATGAAATATAACGAAGGAAGCCGGGGCAAATGATCCGGCTTCCTTTTTTTATAAAGAGTGGCTTACCGCCTGTTCGGCCAGTTCATCAATCCAGCTCGAAAGGTAAGGCTCTGTACCATCAATCCTGATCCATTCGCTATCCTGATCTTTGACAATTACCAAATGTAGTGTGCCATCTATCGATTTAAACTCATATGCATTGGCATAACCGGCCCAGGTCACCTGTTGCGCTGTACCTTCAATAATGCTATCGGTCCCCGTAAGCGTGGCATCAAATTGTTGTTTCATAGTGTTTATAGTTTTACTAACCTAACATAGTTCTGGCAGTTTCTGTTTGCGCTGGTGTTAAGCCGAAGGCCATGTTATTTATTTTAGACTGATAAAATTGTATTTAAATTTAAGCAACTAAAACTTTTAATACACGAGTTACGTTTTGTTAATAATTATAAACCATGAACAGAAGGCTCAGTACAAAATATTTCCAGGTATCGCAAAGGGTATGGGGAACTAAACTATTATTTGTTAATGTTTACATGATCGCCAACCGTCCCGGTGCTGCCAAAGGTTGGGTTTTGGTTGATACGGGGTTAAAAGGTTCGGCAAAAAAAATAATTGCCATGGCCGAAGAGCTTTTTGGCCCGGGAACCAGGCCTGCAGCTATTGTGCTCACACATGGACATGCCGACCACTCGGGAGGATTAGCAGAACTTTTGGAGATTTGGAATGTACCTGTTTATGCCCACGCACTTGAATTGCCTTACCTAACAGGCCTGTCATCATACCCACCAGCCGATCCATCGCTGACCGACGGACTGATGAGCTTGTTGTCGGTATTTTTCCCAACATCCCCCATTAACCTCGGTACTAAAGTAAAAACCATCGATATGGAGGAAGGGATCCCCGAACTGCCCGAATGGAAGATCATTCACACACCCGGCCATACGGCGGGCCATATTTCCCTGTTTTTGCCAATAAATTCGACCCTTGTAGCCGGGGATGCCTTTTCAACTACTAAGGCCGAATCAGCTTTATATTCATTTAGTTCGCTTAAAAAGTTAACCGGACCGCCAAGGTATTTCACTACCGACTGGGAAGCTGCTGCCCAATCAGTACGCAGGCTTGCCGCGCTTGAACCACGTACGGTGGCCACAGGCCATGGCCCGATAATGCGCGGCCGTGAGCTGCATGATCAATTGCATGAACTGGCCGATAACTTTGAGCAGGTTGCAATACCCGTAAAAGGCCGCTATGTGGGGCATCCGGCTGTTGCCGATGAAATGGGCGTGACCTATATCCCGCCTTATATAAGCAGCAGTATCTTAAAAGCAACAGTTGGCATCGCAGCTGCACTCGCAACGTTTTTTATTATAAAAGGATTGCAGGAATAGGAGCAGAATCCCATCGCTTTGTGCTTACCTTTACCGCGTGGAAAATTTAAAACCCGATCCCAAAATTCTCATCGATATTGTACAAACCCGGATGCCTTATGGCAAATATAAGGGTACTATTATAGCTGATATCCCAGTATCTTACCTGGAATGGATGTCGGGTAAAGGATTTACTAAAGATAAAATGGGGATGTTACTTTCAACCACATTTGAGATCAAAACAAATGGGCTGGGTGAGATTCTGTATATGGTGAAGAAACAAGTTCAAGCCCAAGCCCCCCGACCCCCTAAAGGGGGAGGATTCTGATCAGGTTTTTTACCCATCTCCATTAAAAAAAGAAGCAGTACTCGTAACGCTTCTTTTTTATGCCGACAACTCCCGTTTAAGGGGCTGGGGGGCATCTACAATCTGTTAAACCAGCCTTTCTTCCAAAATA
Organism: Mucilaginibacter sp. SG538B; assembly: GCF_013376065.1. NCBI lineage: Bacteria > Pseudomonadati > Bacteroidota > Sphingobacteriia > Sphingobacteriales > Sphingobacteriaceae > Mucilaginibacter > Mucilaginibacter sp. SG538B. The sequence goes on along the minus strand of NZ_JABMJI010000001.1, from coordinate 2,242,306 downwards.
CAAACACCTGTATTATGGCTATCAAAAACATAAACAAGATAGCATAAATGTAACCATGGTGCCAATATAACTCTGGCATGTTATCCGGCAGAAGATGGCCTTTATCATCCTGCCGGGAAAAATTCATCCCGTAGATACCGGCTATAAAAGTAAGCGGGATAAAGATCACAGAAATGATAGTAAGCACCTTCATGATCTCGTTCATGCGGTTACTTACCATGGATAGGTACAGGTCGATGATACTTGACGTTACCTCTTTATAGTTTTCAATGAGGTCCATGGCCTGGATGCAATGATCATAGGCGTCGCGCAAAAACAATTTAACTTCCGGCGTTATCAGCGGGCTTTCAGACCTGATCATGTCATTGATCTTATCCCTTTCTGGCCAGCTGGCACGGCGTACAACAATGAGCGTACGTTTTAGCTGCTGCGCATCAAACATGATGGTTTTATCGGCGCTTTGATAAAGCTTATCCTCCAGCGCATCCAAATGATCGCCTATTTCGGCAAGCAGCACAAAGTAGGTATCAATTATGGTATCGGTAAGCGCATAGCACATATAACCCGGTCCGGCAGTGCGGATAGCACCTTTCCCTGCCTTTAAGCGGGTTTTTACAGCATCAAAACGTTCAGCATGGTCTTCTTCAAAGCTAATGATGATATTATCTTTTATAATAGCCGAGAACTGGCAGTTGATGATCTCATTATCCTTGTTAAAATGAATAATGCGGCTGGTACAAAAGGCATAATCCTCGTATTCATCAAATTTGGGGCGCTGGTGGGTGTTGGCAATATCCTCCAAAACCAGGGAATTGATATTGCAATGTTCACCAATTTGCTCAATCAGCGAGGCATCGCCCAACCCATTAATCTTGATCCAATGGGTATGATTATCACATTTATTTAGCTGTTTTAATGCTGTTTTGATATCCTTGCCCTCGCAAGTTACCAACTCATCTTTATTGTATGAGTAAACTGATATAATGGGTTTCAGTGCATCCTCGGCTACCCTGATAGTACCCGGTCTGTCGCCTACATTTCCTGCTTGTTTGTGTTTTTTAAGGCGCAGGCGTTTAAAGTTGCCATTCATCTACAAATAGTTTATGGTTTGCGGGCCCTGGTTAAACAGCAGGTCAATGATACTCAGGTTTTTCATAAAGCCCTTGCGGTCTTCAAATACCTGGAAATATGGTTTCTGCTGTATATCGCTTTCTTTTTTAGGATGGATAGAAAACCGAAAATCGTGCAGGTTAGGATATTCGGGCTGGTATTCATCCGTGTAATTTAATTCCGTTTTTATTTTAGTAAGCTTGAGCAGCAGGTTCAAAAGCTCCTGATTATAATCAAACAAGTAGGTAATTTGTTTTTCATAAAAAGGTGCAAAGTCATCTTCATAAAACTCAAAATAAGCCGAACGGCGATAACAGGCCTGCAAGCTTTGCCAGTGCAGGCGCTGCCACATAAAATCGTAGCTGATTTTTACATCTTTAACTTTAGTGTGATTTTTTGAACCTTTTATTACCGGAACCACCAATGCCAGCACACCATCGGGCGAGTAGATATTGGCCCGGTTGCGATAAGTTTGTTTGGGGAAATGTTCTTCTCTTTCTATCAGTATATCAGGCTTGTACGTATTTAACTGTACAAAATAATCTACCGGTGGAAGATAAAACATGGGTAACACAGCGCCTTTTTCAATCATATATTTTATGTTTGTGCTCAAAATTGGCTAAAATAATGATAAAAAAGGGTTTTACTAAGTTAGGGATATTAATTTTATACCTTATCTCGTTGCTTCCCTTTTGGTTTTTATACATTTTATCCGATATTGCGTTTGTTATTATTTACTACGTTGTTCATTACCGCCGTGATGTAGTGCAGCAAAACCTCCGCAATTCCTTTCCCGAAAAAACAGATCAGGAACGTCATGATATTGAACGAAAGTATTATCGCTACCTGGCCGACCTGATAGTGGAAACCATTAAAATGATCACCGTATCAGAAAAACAGATCCAAAAAAGGGTAGTGGCTACCAACTCCGACCTGGTGTTTGAATACTTTGCTAAAGGTAAAAGTATTATTGCAGTTGCCGGCCATTATTGCAATTGGGAAATGGCAGCCCTCAATTTCAACTTTGTTACCGATAAAAGATTCATGATCATTTACAAAAACCTGTCGAACAAAACGTTTGATGATTTTTTTATTAAGATCCGGTCAAGGTTTGGTGGGCAGCCGGTAGCCATGAAGCAAACGCTACGCAAAATGGTGGAATACCGTAAGGAGCTTACCGTAAGCGTATTGGTGGGCGACCAAACCCCTGTAATGCATGAGGTAAACTATTTCACCAATTTTTTAAATCAGCCAACTGCGGTATTTTTGGGTATTGAAAAGATTGCCAAAACAATTGACGCCGCTGTTGTTTTTTACGACATGAAAAGGGTAAAACGCGGATATTATGAATATACCCTAATCCCGCTTACCGAAACACCAAAAGAAACTGCCGAACACGAAATAACAGATATGCACGTGAAATACCTTGAGGGAATGATCAGGAAAGAACCGCAATACTGGTTATGGTCGCACCGGAGATGGAAATTTAAGCCGGAGGATTTACATAGATGACCCATACACCTAAAGTTGCTGTAGTTATTTTAAACTGGAACGGCGCAAAGTACCTTAAACAATTTCTTCCTTCGGTATTATCCTCAACGTATCCTAACCTGGATATCGTTATGGGGGATAACGCTTCTTCGGATGATTCAATAGCGTTTATGCGCGCAAACTATCCATCGGTAAGGATTATCCAAAATGATAAAAACTACGGCTTTACAGGGGGGTATAACCGGGTGCTGGCCCAGGTTGATGCCGATTATTATATCCTGCTTAATTCGGACGTTGAGGTTGTTCCAGGATGGATTGAACCTGTTATCGAATTAATGGAAAGCGATAGTTTAATTGCTGCTGCTGCTCCCAAGATCCGGTCATACGCACAAAAAGAATACTTTGAACATGCCGGTGCTGCCGGTGGCTTTATTGATAAGCACGGCTATCCCTTTTGCCGTGGCAGAATCTTTTACGAGCTGGAAAAGGATAACGGTCAATATGAGCAATCAGGTGAGGTATTCTGGGCATCGGGAGCTTCTTTGTTTATCAAAAAAAGCATCTGGGATGAAGCCGGCGGCTTTGATGAAAGCTTTTTTGCCCATATGGAAGAGATCGACCTTTGCTGGCGCTTAAAAAACATGGGCTATAAAGTAATGTACTGCGCGCAATCAACCATATATCACGTTGGCGGCGGTACATTAAATGCCGAAAACCCGTTTAAGACCTATCTCAATTTCAGGAATAACCTGCTGCTTATAAAAAAGAACCTTCCATTTTGGCGGGCGTTTTGGGTGATCAGCATCCGTTTTATAATGGATCTCCTGGCCTTGTTCAGGTTTTTGATGGAAGGTAAACGCAAAGATGCCTGGGCAGTAAGCAGGGCACATCAAAGCTTTGTGTTAAGTTTCTTCAAGAAGGTTAAAGACGAAAGGCAAAAGGCGAAAGGCAACGCGGTACAAAACACAAAAGGCATATACAGAGGCAGTATAGTTTGGGATTTCTTTGTTAAAAAGAAAACTCATTTTACTGATCTTGATCCTTCGGAGTTTTAGCGGCATCTGTACCCTGTTCCGGCTCAGTTTCGTCGCTTATGCCCCGCGCTTCTACTTTAATGGGAGGCAAGCCTTTTGGCCATATTACGCGTACGTCCTGCTGGCGGAACGGTATTTCGATACCTTCTCTGTTAAATGCATCGTAAATATCGGCTAATACGCGGCTCTTAAGTCCAAGCCAGGTATTGATATCGGCTGCCCAGAAAAACACCCTGAAATCAACCGAGCTTTCATTTAAATTATGCAGGAATACAGAAGGCGATGGCTGGTTCATGATATCATCATGGTTAGTTAATAAATTTAACAATATTGCCTTAACCTGCTCAATGTTTGATCCATATGCTACCCCAATAATCAGTTCAACCCGGCGATTGTTATTACTTAAGGTCCAGTTAATTACGTGGTGAGATATTAAGTCGCCGTTAGGGATAATTACCTCCGCGCCATCGGCGGTAGCAATTTTACTGGCACGGATGCCGATATCCATAATAGTACCCGAACGGCTGTCAACTTCAATAATATCACCAACCTGGATCGGTTTCTCGAAAGCAAGTATCAAACCCGATACGAGGTTGTTAACGATATTCTGTAAGCCAAAACCAATACCAATACCAAAGGCACTGATAATGATAGTAATCTTATCAATAGGCACTCCTGAAGCAGCTACGGCCAGGAAGAAGCCTAAAGCAATTACCCCGATACGGATAAGCAGGGTAGAGGTGCGGTTCTTTTTCTTGGCTACATCAATATCATTGGCATGCTTGGCTGCAATATCATAAAGATAGCTGATTATCTTTGACGCGATAGATGACAGCCAGATCACGGCCACAAATATGATCACGCTTTGAAACGTGAACTGGGTATTGGTACCCCCGATGCTGCGGTTTTTGGTCAGAAAATCGCCCAGGTAATCAAATACGGTATCTTCAACGTTCAGGTTTTGGGTAAGCATTACCAGCCATAGCAAGGTAGCCAATATGCTCAGCACACTCCTGAACTTATTTTGCATTAATTTATAATCGATAAAAGAAGTTAGGTTGTTGCTCTTTTTACCGGCTTCCAGTTGCAGGAACAAGGCTTCCATAATGATATGCACTATGTAATACATAGCAAGGGCAAGCCACAGGTTATAAACTACACTAACACCAATGATTTTAGCCAAACTCACCCTGCCGAAAACATTACATAAAAAAGATGCTCCCTGCAGAAATATGAAAACCTTCAATATAAAGCCGGTATAAGGCAGGTAATCAGCCCTGGCCTTGCGCACTTCCGATAAAAACCTGAAACTTATTACCGATGCCGCCAGACCTGAAATCAAAACAACTACCCTGTCGATATTGGTTACCTGGATATAAAGATTGCTCAGGCTGTAAATAATAGTGATGCCAAATAGCTGCAGCATATAACGGAACATAGTTGCAGGGCATGCCTTTTTTATGAGGTAAAGCAGGGCGATCATCAGCACCAATAAAAACATCTCCAATACAATTACCGGCGGGTGATCATAAACGTTTGGCAGCAACGTAAAAGTTAAAACAATTGAGGATACAAATGGATAATTTACAACGTAATTGGCCTGGCCAAACACACTTTCGGGCGCATCGTTATCACGTATGATCCTACGGCGACTGGCGCGGACCCAGGCAAAAAAAACAAATAGAACCACCAGGCCAGAAAGATGGATCAGGATATCCCGACCTATAAAAAAGTTGAACAGCTTGGCGTTCATATCGGCCGTAGCTTTTGTTGCCGGGCCGAAATCGCTGCCTTCATCAGCATTCATGTTCCATATGTTGCTATACTCCTGAGACATCGCCCTGATGCTGAAATCCCTGATCTTGGTATCAATCTGGTCTTTAAGGTCAAGTATCGAAATATAAACAGCCGAGGTGCGGTTTTGCAGCAGGCCTACTTTTACCATCACCTTTTTGTTAGTGGTGTCCAGGCGATGGTATTTACTGTCGATAGCTATTTTCTGGATGAGGTAAGTGGTAGCCAGCGAGCTATCGGCAGGCAGGATCTTTAAAACGCTGTCGCGCGATATAGCGTCCAGATCGTTTTGATTTTGAACAAGTTTACTGTTGATATCCGCAAGCTGCTCCTGCCAAAGGTCAAGCTGGTCATCACTGCGGGTAAGCACATCCCTGATGGTATACAGGTACCTTAACGTGCTTGATTTATCATTATCAATAAGCGATTTGATGAGCGTAATCCGCCTTTCAAATGATGGCAGCTTGGTGCTGATCTCTGCCGTATCTAACTTTTTTGACAGGTTGCTTTTGATCTGGTTAAAGGCAGATGTGTAATATTCAACCTTTTGCAGCAGGTTATTGACCGATGTATCCGAGCGTTTGAGCGCCCGCATCATCGAATCACGCGAAAGGATAGAAGCCCGAAGCGAGTCTCTTACCGATCTTGGCTTTTTCTTTTTGGCTTGGGCAAATGCATCAACACTGAATAACAGCGTAATAAAAAGTAAACTTAGCGCGGCAACCCGGAATATTTTAAGCATCTGGAACAATAAGCTGAAAGCAATGTTTAAACGCTTTTACACCAAAAGCGTTTTATCAAAACGATAAAATATTTTAATATTATTTGAGCGACAGGTTTTCAATGGCCAGGCGATAGCTATCCATCCCGAAACCCGCAATTACTCCACGGCAACTGGCCGCTATCATTGATTTATGCCTGAACTCCTCGCGCTTGTGTACGTTGGAGATATGCACTTCAATAACCGGCGTATTGATGGCTGCAATTGCATCGGCAATGGCAATAGAAGTATGGGTATACGCGCCGGCATTCATCACAATACCATCGTAACTAAACCCAATTTCATGCAGTTTATTTATAATTTCGCCCTCAATGTTGCTTTGATAATAATCAATGGTGATGTTTGCATAGCGTTGGCGCAAAGTTTCAAGGTAGGTTTCAAAACTGGCATCGCCATAAATTGATTTTTCGCGAACGCCTAACAGGTTCAAATTGGGGCCGTTTATAATTTGTATCTTCATTAGTTCAAACTTAGCTATAAATCATCAAAACTAAAATCAATTGGATTGGCGTTCGGCAATAAAAGGTTTCCAGGCATATTTAAAATTAGAAAAGTCGCTGTCCGACAACTCTATCGAAGCTTACAGCAGGGATATAGAAAAGCTATATCAATATTCAGATTTACAGTTAGTTAAGTTAAAACCAGAATTAATTACTTTAACTAATTTACGGGAGTTCATCAACTGGATAAATGAGCTGGGGATGATCCCGTCATCCCAGGCCAGGATCCTATCCGGGATCAAAGCGTTTTATAAATACCTGCTGATGGAAGATATTATTAAATCTGACCCGTCAGAACTGCTCGAATCGCCCAAGATCAGGCGTAAACTGCCGGATACATTGAGCTATGAAGAGATCAACAAAATTATAGCTGCCTTAGACCTTTCCAAACCCGAAGGCATGCGAAACAAAGCCATCCTGGAAACCCTATACGGTTCAGGCCTGCGTGTATCCGAGCTTACCGAACTGAAACTCTCCAACCTGTACCTTGATATTGAATTTATAAAGGTGACCGGTAAAGGCAATAAGGAACGATTGGTGCCGATAGGCAGCGAAGCTATAAAAGCGCTGAAGATCTGGATAGAAAATGTAAGAGTACATAACCCAATAAAAAGAGGTGAGGAGGATTATGTTTTCCTGAACAGGCGCGGCACAAGGTTAAGCCGGCAGATTATTTTTTTAACCATCAAAGGGTTGGCTGAAACCATCGGATTGAAGAAAAAGATAAGTCCGCATACCTTTCGGCATTCCTTTGCCACACACCTGGTTGAAGGGGGCGCCGATTTACGGGCAGTACAGGAGATGCTGGGACATGAAAGTATCACCACAACAGAGATCTATACCCATTTAGACAGGGAGTATTTAAAAAGCACCATCAGCCAATTCCATCCGCGGAGCTAAAACGGGCGATCAGATGAGGTACTGATCAATTACATCCTGAGGGATCTTTGCACCGCGTCCGGTAGCCATGTCAATCATCACATAATCAAACCAACCATCGCAGCAGATCTTTTTAGTGGCTTTATTGGTGATGGTAAACTTCACACGGCAGCCTTTGTCGTCAATACTTTCAATACCGGTTTTCACAATAAAGTAATCGCCCATGGTTAAAGCACGTTTATAATCCACATGGGCGGTACGTACTACCCACCCGAACCCGCGTTCCATAAATTTTTCCATCGCCATTCCATAGCAACGCTCCATCTGGTCGTAACGCGCAGCCAGTACATAATCAAAATATTTGCTGTTATGTACGTGCTGAAACATGTCGATATCATCGGGGCGTACGCGAAACTCAGATTCAAAAGTGGAAAGTTGGAGTGGTGTATCCATGCAGCAAATATAGTAAACCTATTTAAGCGAAAGGAAAGCCTCCAGTTTCTCATTAAAAGTGTTCCCGTGATCGCAATTGGTAAAAAATACATAGCCGGACTGCCGGGCCTTATCCATCATGAAAGCTGATTGAAAATTGCCATTATTGCCTGAGTGTAAGTAAATTGTACCTGATGAAATTTGCGCTATTGCTATGCCCAATCCCCAGGCTGAATAGCCTGCTTTGCGGAAATCTTCGGGAAGGGGCACGGTTAATTGCTGCCGGAACATTTCATGGATGCTATTGGTACTTAGTCCTTGGTCATTCATCAGGGCTATGAGGAATGTGGCATAATCTAAAGCATTAGTGTGCAGGGAAGCTGCAGGATTGAAAGTGTTTGAATCAATGCTGATGGATGGAATTACAGGCCAGTTTAATCCGTTAGCAGGATCTATGTGCCCAGCCTGATGTCCTCTGACCTTATGTTTCAAAATATAGGTATTGGCAGTGTATGAACTATGGGGCATGTGTAGTGGGATAGCCACTTCACGTTCAAACAGTGGCTCTATATTTTGCAATGAACGGTTAAGCAAATGTGCTACCACTTTGCCCAGGTAAAGAAACCCCTCGCCCGAATAATTGAATGATGTACCGGGCTTGAAATTCAAATAAAGGTCACCTTGTTTCACGTGTAAAGAGGAATCGGCCGTGAAGAAGCGCCAGTTTGGAAGCCCGGATTGATGAGAAAGCACCATCCGGGCGGTGATTAGTTTGTATCTCTCATCCTGTGCGATATCAGGATAGGGAAGATATTTATACAAAGGAGTATCCAGGCTTAATATTCCGCGATCTGCCATTTTTAAAACCCAATAAGTAAATATTGGTTTGGAAAGTGAGGCTGCTTCAAAAATCGACTGCTCGTCTACAGGCGCTTTTGTTTTAATATCTTTTATACCCAAAGCCCGGTGATAAACTATCTTACCTTTATTTATAAATGCGATAGATACCCCCGGGAGCTGCAACGAATCCATTTGTTTTTTCAAAAAAGCATCCATAGCAGTGTTACTGATAAGTTTCCCGGCTGGGCTTATGATCTGTGCTTGTAAGTTGCAGATGAGCCCGGACAAAACTAAACAGGTAAGTATAAGCATCCGGGTATATTTATTGTGTATGTGAGAAGATTGCATGTTTTGCATGAGGTAAGTTTTTAAATGGGACGCGAATATTAAAGATTTCGTTACAGGTTATTTTATATTTTAAGTGCTGTACCTTATTGCCGGATTTCTGCCTACCTATTAAAATATCTAAAAACAAAAAGCGGGCGATCTTGTGGATCGTCCGCTTTAAATGAGGATACAGAATCTATTTTATGACCACCACTTAAGCGGAAAAACTATCTTATCAACCGAGCTCGCTACCATATCCGGTTTAAACGCGTAATGGCTCAACTGATCTTTACTGGAGATACCAGATAGCACCAGGATAGTTTTATATCCCATTTGTACACCGCCCTGGATATCAGTTTCCATCGTATCGCCAATTACAGTCGTTTCGGCAGTTTCAAGGCCCAGGAATTTCCTTGCCGAGCGCATCATTACCGGGCTTGGCTTGCCGGTTACAAAAGCCTTACGGCCGGTAGCTTCCTCAATCATGGCTGTTGTAGCTGCGATACCTAAATTGTTCCAGCCTGGTTTTTTAGGAGATGGGTCCCTGTTGGTGGTTATAAACTTAGCGCCTGCCAGGATCATGTCGACCGCGCGTTGCACCATTTCCAATGTAAAGTTGCGGCCTTCGCCCAAAACAACAAACTCCGGGTCGGAATCAACAAGCGTGATGCCGTTTTCGTGCAAACTGCTCAATAGGCCGCCCTCGCCAAGCACAAAAGCGGTACCGTTAGGGCTTTGATCGCCCAGGAATTTCCCGGTAGCCATGGCGCTTGTATAAATATGTTTTGTTTCTACAGTTATTCCCAATCTTTTAAGTTTCCGTACAACCTCCAGGCTGGTGCGCTGGCTGTTGTTGGTCATAAAGGCAAATGGTATATCGTTATCAATAAGGTGTTTGATGAATTTATCGGCGCCCTGTATCAGTTCTTCGCCGCTGTAAATTACACCATCCATATCAATTAAAAGACCTTGTTTCATGCGTATAAATTATAAATGTTTTGTTTTATTAAAGAGGTGATGTTGAATAACCGGCGTTTTAAGCTCCCTCAAAAAAATCGATCAGGCCGCCAAAGTAGCTCTCGTTCCACCCGTCAACAATATCATTATAATCGTCATCGGGAATGTTGGTGTGCCTTAACTCGGCCGAAGTGCCTTGTTTATCAGCATGCAATTTGATGGTAACGATAGAGTTATCGCTTTGTCCTTCAAAATACCATTGCTGAACCACTTTTTTATTGGGTTCAAATTCAATGTTTTTACCTACTATACTGCCATCCCACATAGAAAATTCGGTACCGGGCTCTGTCGACATTTCTGCGACTTCGCCAGTCCACAATTCAATTGTAACCGGGTTGGTGATGGCCATGTATATCTCTTCGGGAGTGGCCGGTATGCTGTAATATTTTTTATAATCTTTCACCCGCGCAATTTAGCTCAAATAATTTAAACCTTCACCGGGCCAATTGGCAAAACGGTTTTTCCGTAAATCTCATTCAAAACATTGGCAATGCCGGTGTAGATGGCCGACGCCCCGCAAATAATACCTTCATAACCGGCAAGGTGCTTAATCCCTGCATTGCCGGTGACATCACCAGCCACTAACAGGAAAAATAATATAGTTAACGATGCAAAAACAAATTGCAGCGCACGGTTAAGCCTCAATGTTCCAAAAAACAACAGCAGGGTAAATACACCCCAGATGCTTAGGTAAGCGATCATGGCCCCTTCAGATGGCGCAGCTCCCCAGCCAAATTTAGGCATTACCAATAGGCCCACTAATGAAAGCCAGAAAAATCCATAAGAGGTGAATGCGGTCAGCCCGAAGGTATTGTTCTTTTTAGCTTCGATAACACCGGCAATAACTTGCGCCAAACCGCCGTAAAATATGCCCATAGCTAATATCATGGTGTTCATTTCAAAAAAACCGGCATTGTGAATGTTTAATAAAACGGTGGTCATTCCGAAAGCGCAAAGGCCAAGCGGCGCCGGGTTGGCAATGCCATCCTTCACTGGTACTGGTGTGGTAGGGATCATAATAGGTTTTAGTTTATTTGGTTTGTACCGCAAGCTAACTGATTTATAAATATTAAGCAAGTTTTTCATACCCTTAACCTACTTTTGCAATAATTAAACAACCCCACTAAAAGCATGTCCGGCAGAGCAGACTTTTAAATAACAAACAATAAAAGTTTCCCCATTAGAGGGGATTTAGAGACACCTACCTATGCAAAAATTAGTATTAATACGCCACGGCGAGAGTACCTGGAACCAGGAAAACAGATTTACAGGCTGGGAAGATGTCGACCTGTCAGAAAAAGGTTACGAACAGGCCCATCGCGCCGGAAAGATCCTTAATAAAAACGGCTACAATTTTGATATCGGCTTTACATCTTATTTAAAGAGATCCATTAAAACGCTCCATTATATTTTGGAAGAACTTGATCATTTATGGATCCCCGTCGAAAAATCATGGCGGTTGAACGAACGGTTTTATGGTGCCTTACAAGGGTTAAATAAAGATGAAACCATTGCCCGATACGGCGAAGAACAGGTGTTAAAATGGCGGCGCGACCCTAATGAACACCCGCCCGCTATAACCAAAGATGATGCGCGCTATCCGGGTCATGATCTCAGGTACAAGGACCTGACCGAGCGTGAGCTCCCGCTGACCGAAAACCTGAGCGAAACTATGGACAGGGTATTGCCCTTTTGGAACGAAAGAATTGTCAGGGCCTTGCGCCGCAATCAAAAGGTTATTGTAGCGGCACATGGTAACAGCCTGCGTTCGCTTATAAAATATATTGATAATTTAAATGATAAGGAAGTCACTTCGCTGGAAATCCCTACCGCTACCCCCTGGGTTTATGAACTTGATGGGGATTTAAACAGGATCAGGCATTATTACCTGGAATAATTTACCCTCCGGATCTTCATTTCTCTTTTTTATGTAGCACAATTGTTTATCTTGTAAGCCATAAACCAATTAATCCCTAATTAAGACGAATGAAAAAATCCGATATCTATGAGGTCGCCATTAAAATACTGGGTATATACCTGTTGGTGGCCGATATCTCTAAACTTCCCGGCCTGATCACTTTTATCGGTAACCATGCAAGTTCCCCTGCCGAACAGCAGCCTGCCGATCAGGGAAACCTTTTGTTGGTAAACGGGTTAAACTTTATTTTCCTGATCATATTGGCGGTGCTGTTAATTGCCGGTACTAAAAGGATCACCCGCTGGATCACTAATGAAAGTGATTACCAGGAAAACGCGAAACTTTTTGCCGAACGAAAAGTCATCTACGAAATATCCCTGGTAATAATAGGAGGGTTATTGTTAGTTGGCACTATCCCTGATTTTTTATATCACCTGTATACGCTTGCTAACGTTAATGAACAAAGCAGTGTAATATCGGCAGGGGCAAAAATATTTATCGGCATAATTACCGTGGCATTTGCCAAAAGGATAGGGGCTTATTTTGCCAAATAAATTTGAACAACTTTAATGTATTGAAAGAGCGGCCTTTTTGGACGCTTTTCTTGTTTGCGGCCGGCCATATGTTAACCGTTGTCAAAACTCTTTCAACCATGGGTTGTCCACACCTGATGTGTATGACCAAAGGGTGTTCCACTAAAAAAAACGCCAAAAATCTTAAATATCTGATTATTAGCAATATAGTTACCTTTCACTTTTTGAACCACTTAAGTTGTTGATAACCAGCGGTAACATAAATGCGCAGTATTCCACAATGTTCCACTTCTGAAAATGGAACACTTTATATAAATGTAAAAAGTTTCAAGGTTTACTTAACAATAAGTTAATGAAATAGCAATAATTACGAATTAACCTTTGTGCAGCTTTACCGTATAATTTAACATTATTAACTTATACATTAAAACCTAAAAAAATCATTATGCTAAAACTTACTAATCTACGTATGTGGGTATTGGCCGCTGCCGCAACAGGCATGCTGGCAAGCTGTCAGAAAAATGGCCAGATGCCTGCATTGAAAGATGCTGATCAAACTGCAACCGGTGCAAAAACGATTAAAACCTTAGCTGTGTCCTTAACACAGGGTTTTGAAGTTGGCGCAACCAGTCCAAAAACTGCTTATGATGTATCACCAACCGGTTCATCAAGCGGCGACAATGTTACCCTATCCGGCAGTTCATGGAATATGTATGATGCCCTGATCGGTAATCTCGCAGCAGATCAAAAAGCAGGCTCATGGAGTGCCCGTGTACGCAATACCGGTAAAATTACCATGTTGTTTGATGTTACTACCGGCATAAGTACTGTTACTATTAAAAGTGCAACTTATAACGGCGATACTCCAAGCACATGGGGATTGTTTTATTCTGTTAACGGAGGTTCGTCCTGGACGCAATCCGGCTCAGCAATTACTACTACTGCAACCCTTACTACATCAACTTTTACTGTTACACAAACCGGTAATGTACGTTTAGAGATCCGTAAATTATCCGGCGGCACCAACCGTATCAATATTGATGATATCACCATTAATGATAACGGCGGCGGCGGTACAGGCGGGGGTACTGTACTTACAGGCAAAAAATTCCTGTTTGATGCAAGTCACCTTGAAAATGCAGGCAGCGCCGACTGGCAAATAGATGCCGACGGCACTGAGCAGGTTGCTATTTACACAGGCGGTACCACTACCGAAACCAAGGCACAACGCATTCCTACTCCGTCATACACAGGTATTACTTCATCTACTACCGAAACTTATTGGAAAGGCGCTCTTTCAGCATGGGCTGTAGAATTGGTAAAACGAGGCGAACTGGTTGAATCGTTACCTGTAGGCACTGCCATCACTTATGGCGGCGGTGGAGCCCAGGATTTGAGCAATTACGATGTATTTGTTGTTTGCGAACCTAACCGCTTATTTACTGCCGCCGAGAAAACTGCTTTGATGAACTTTGTAGCAAACGGTGGTGGTTTATTTATGATAGCTGATCATACGGCGGCAACAACTGCCGGTACCGATGCTAATGGCTACAATCCTTCAGACCGCGATGGTGATGGTTATGATTCGCCAAGGGTTTGGAATGACTTAATGACCAACAATGGCATCAATAACAACAACCCTTTCGGCTTTAGTGTAAATTATGTTGATATCAACGAAAGCCCGTCAACCAACGTTTATACCGGCTCCAATGCCGATGCGCAAAAAGTGCTGAATGGTGCGGCAGGTACTGCTTCAAAAATGGCTTTCTACGATGGTTCTACAGCAACCTTGTTCCCGGCCAACAACTCAACCGTACAGGGCTTATTCTGGCGTAACAGCGCTACCAATGGTGGCAATGCCAACGCTATGGCATTATTGGCAACCTATGGAAGCGGCCGTGTTGTTTGGATCGGCGACAGCTCGGACGCCGATGACGGCACAGGTGATACAGGCGATAACCTGTTTAATGGTTGGTCGGGTGATGCTCCGTCAGGATATACCTCGCATTCGTCATTTCATTTAAATGCTTCATTCTGGCTGGCCAAAGCCCAGTAAGCATAAAATAACCTTAGAACGGGAGAATTTTCATTTGTTAGTTTAAGTCCGGTTGCCCGTGGCAACCGGACTTTTTTATTACCCCGCTTCAAACAAGTTAGTTGCTTTTGCAGTTATATATTATACGAAGGTGATCAATGAACTCATCTTCTGTTTTACCTATACAAAAACTTCACCATGAAAAATTATGAAACCTTAGTGGATGCCACTAATGACCTCATGAAGAGGGGATATACGGCCAACCTTAGCCTTGATGGCGATACTATTGATGATAAAGAAAAAGATATCAGGATGACCGCCGATGACTTTGAGATCGATGAGTTTTACCGCTTTGAAGGTCCAAGTAATCCATCGGATATGTCGATAGTATACGCTGTATCATCATCAAAATATAACTTAAAAGGAGTGCTGGTAAATGCATATGGTACTTATGCCGATGATAGCTCATCCGCGTTAGCTGCCAAATTGCATCATGGGCAGGTAAGTCATAACCTGCACGGCGACGACAGGCCCACGGCGTAAGTAAGTCGAAAGTCTTAAGTCAAAAATCTTAAGTTAAAAGTCGGTGACAAATATTTCTGTAGGGACAGCGGGATATTTGTTGGCGGCTTTTGGCTTTTAATATAACAGCCAATTTTTAAACGTCTGCCCTTCGGGGGATTAGAGAGGCTTAGATCTCAATTCCTTCGTCATTTTTTTTCCTGCCGACTGGATAGCCGCCGTACCATTACGCGTTAAAAATTCAAGCTGGGCCGGTAGCTCATCGGCCACCCAGGGGTAACGGTGCCGCAAATTAAACAAAGCCCAACCAGCAAATACTTTCACCGCTATTTTAACTTTTGGATCTATCATCCAGTCAAAAAGCTGCTCAACCGCTGGTTCAAGATCGATGCTGTTCAGTTTTTGTTTTACCGGCGATTGTTCTTTTTCTTCGGTGGCGTGCATCAATATTTTAGCATAATGCCTTTGGCAGCCTGGATTGGTAACCTGTGGTAACCGTTCAATCAAATATTCAAGATTATTGGTAAAAACCTCAGGGTCTTTTAAAAACATGTTTTCCAGGAGCCACGCCGCACGGAACCCGAGGGGTTTATCAGCATGAAAGGTAATCTCTATCAGGTCGCGCAAATCAAACTGTTGTTCCGTCAAAATACGGCTTAATTCAAGCACTTTGAGTTTGCCTATGGTATTCGCTATTTTTTGGGTAAGTTCGTCGCGGGTCATTGGTAGCCTAAAAGTAAAAAAATACCGGGGCCTAACCTAAAACACTTGTTCATTTTTGGCATTCACTTTCAATGTCATCAAAAGTTATACATTTGCTATCCGTATTAAAAATTTAAGAGATACATGGTTAAATTCAACCGATTCACACTTGACAATGGCCTTAGGGTTATTGTGCATGAAGATAATACAACGCCAATGGCGGTGCTTAACATTTTATATGATGTTGGTGCACGCGATGAAGATCCTGAACAAACCGGCTTTGCCCATTTGTTTGAGCATCTCATGTTTGGCGGATCAGTCAATATCCCTGTTTATGACGAACCACTGCAAAGGGTAGGAGGTGAAAATAATGCCTTTACCAGCAACGATATCACCAACTATTATATCACTCTGCCATCGGCTAACCTGGAAACCGCATTTTGGTTGGAGAGTGACCGGATGCTGAGCCTTGCTTTTAGCGAAAAAAGCCTTGAGGTGCAGCGTAACGTAGTTATAGAGGAGTTTAAACAGCGGTACTTAAATCAGCCATACGGCGATGTTTGGTTAAAGCTTCGTCCGCTGGTTTACAAAAAACACCCTTATCGTTGGGCGACTATCGGCAAAACCATCAAACATATCGAGGATGCACAAATCGAAGACGTAAAAGCGTTCTTCAAAAAACATTATAACCCACAAAACGCCATTATGGTAGTAGGGGGTAACGTAACAACTGAACAGGTAAAAGAGCTCTCCGAAAAATGGTTTGCTCCGATCCCGGCCGGCGAAAGATATCACCGCAGCCTTCCCCAGGAACCTGAACAGCAGGAAGCCCGCCGCGAAACGGTTACCGCCAAAGTACCACTCAATGATGTGTATATCGCTTTTCAGATGGGGGCCCGCACAGATCAAGATTACTATGTGGTAGAGCTGCTTTCGGATATTCTTTCGCGCGGCAATTCATCACGGTTATATAAATCGCTGATTAAGGAAAAACAGATTTTTAGCGAGGTGCATGCCTATATTACCGGCAGTTTGGATAAAGGCATGTTTGTGTTAGAAGGCAAACCGCTCGATGGCATCAGCATTGAACAGGCAGAGACTGCATTATGGGAGGAACTGGAGAAAATAAAAACTGAGGAGATCCCGGCAGATGAACTTACTAAAGTTCAGAACAAAACCGAGTCAACCATGATATTTTCCGAAATGTCGCTATTGGATAAGGCCATGAACCTGGCCTCATTTGAATTGCTGGGTGATGCTGACCTGATCAACCATGAAACAGCAAAATATCTTGCTGTAAACGCTGCCCAGGTAAAAGCACAAGCCAATAAACTGTTCAGAAAAGATAATTCATCAACACTTATTTATTTGGCTGAGAAATAAAACCGTCTGAATCAGAATTTACAGAATTTAAGAATTAGCTGAATTTCAAATGGCATTCTGTGAATTGTAAAATTCTGTAAATTCTGATTCAGATAAACAATATACATATGATCAACAGAAAATTAGCCCCCGAATTCAGGGCTATCGATAATATTAATCTGATTAGGCCAGAGCACAAGAAACTAAGCAATGGCTGCAACATTTTTTGCTTTAACTCCGGCGACCAGGAGCTCGTGCGCATTGAGTGGGTCTTCGGTAACCTAAGCTTTGATCCGGCGAAACCATTGCTTAACATGGCCGTAAACTCCATGCTTACTGATGGCACTACAACTTTAACTGCTGCACAGATTGCCGACAAAATTGACTTTTACGGCGCCTTTTTACAGGTTGACTATGGATATGAAAACTCGCAGGTAACACTGTATAGCTTAAATAAACACCTGCACCATACTTTACCGGTTATTGCCGATATCCTGAATAATTCCATTTTTCCGGAGAAGGAACTGGAAACCTTTAAGCGCAACCAACAACAAAAATTGCAGGTTAGTCTGCAAAAAAATGATGTGGTGGCCCGCAGAGCATTTAACAGGGCTGTTTATGGAACTACCATTTTTGGATATGCTGCTGAGATGACCGACTATCAAACCCTGCAGCATGATGATATGCTGGCACATTACAAAAAAATGTACCAGCCTTCCAATTGCACTATCGTTATAGCGGGTAAGATTGAGCCTGAAATGCTGACATTGCTTACCGATACGTTTGATAAAGACTGGGAAAACAGCCCAACCCCGGCGGTTACAATTCAGCCCGAGATTAAGGCCGCCGCCGACCTGTTTTATTTTACAGAGAAACCGGAAGCTTTGCAATCGGCTATCCGGATAGGTACGCCTATCATCAACCGTTCGCATGAAGACTTCCAGGCGTTACAGGTTTTAAATACAGTATTCGGTGGTTATTTTGGATCGCGGTTAATGGCTAATATCCGCGAGGATAAAGGGTATACCTATGGTATAGGATCGGGGCTGGCGTCATTTAAGCAGGGCGGATCATTTTTTATAGCGACAGAGGTTGGTGCAGATGTTTGTAAGTCGGCGGTTGCCGAGATTGAAAAAGAAATGAACCTGTTGAAAACCGAACTGGTACCGGAAGAGGAACTTTCCCTGGTGCGCAATTACATGTTAGGCTCATTATTAGGAAGTTTGGAGAATGTATTTTCGCATGCTGATAAGTTCAAAACCATCTATTTTGCAGGTTTGGATTACGATTATTATGCCAGGTACACGGTGACCGTAAAAAACATAACTTCAGATAAGCTGATCCAACTGGCCAATACGTATTTCAACTTCGATCAGTTTTATAAAGTGATTGTAGGGAAATATTAATTTTTGACTTCGGAATTGGGATGTTCGATTTCGGATTACTTTGATTTCGGAAATTCGCTTTTTGATTTGTCTAACGGCGAATCAGAAAGCGAAACTCCCAAATTCTTGAATGGATTTGAGCAGTAAAAATAAAATAAATCCGAAATCGAACATTCGAAATCCCAAATCCCGAATTATCATCTTAAGGCAATTTTAAATAAATAGAAAAGCGAAATTCCGAATTCCGAAATATTTTATTACCTTTGCCCGGCAAATAATAACTCCAAAATAATTATTTGCTATGCAGTTAGACCCATCAAAATTTGTTGCCGAAGGATTAACTTACGACGACGTTTTACTACTCCCGGCTTATTCAGAAGTGTTACCGCGCGAAGTGAATACCGGCACTTACTTAACTAAAAGCATCCGGTTAAACATTCCTATTATCTCGGCCGCCATGGATACCGTTACTGAGGCTGATCTGGCTATTGCCATTGCACAGGCAGGCGGTATAGGCATGTTACACAAAAACATGACCATACAGGCACAGGCCGACGAGGTGCGCAAGGTTAAACGCTCAGAAAGCGGTATGATCCAGGATCCGGTAACTTTACTGGAAGACGCCTTGCTTGCAGACGCTTTCCAGATCATGAGGGAATTTAGCATTGGCGGTATCCCGGTTATTGATGCCGATCATAATCTGAAAGGCATTATCACCAATCGTGATCTTCGCTTCCAAAAAGACATGAGCGTTCCCGTGAGCGAAGTAATGACCAAAACCAACCTGATCACTGCACCTGAAGGAACTACTTTAGTTGACGCTGCCAACATATTGCAAAGTAATAAGATTGAGAAACTACCGGTTGTGAATAAAGATGGAAAACTGGTAGGCCTCATCACTTATAAAGATATTCAGAAAGTTAAAAACTTCCCTAACGCTTGTAAAGACGAATATGGTCGTTTACGTGTTGGTGCAGCCGTTGGTGTGGCCGCCGATAACATTGACCGGGTAACCGCCCTGGTTAATGCCGGTGTCGACGTAATTACGGTTGATACAGCTCATGGCCATTCAAAAGGAGTTATTGATATGGTTAAGGCAGTTAAAAAACTCTATCCTAACCTGCAGGTAATTGCCGGCAACATCGCAACAGGCGATGCTGCTATCGCACTTGCTGATGCCGGTGCTGATGCGGTTAAAGTAGGTATTGGCCCGGGCTCGATTTGTACGACCCGTATCATTGCCGGTGTGGGTGTACCACAGTTATACGCGGTATATGAGTGCGCCAAGGCACTTGAAGGTCGTGGCGTTCCGGTAATTGCCGATGGCGGTATTAAACAAACCGGAGATATCGTTAAAGCTATTGCCGCCGGTGCAAGCTCAATCATGGCAGGTTCATTATTTGCCGGTGTTGAAGAGTCGCCCGGCGAAACTATTATATATGAAGGCCGTAAATTTAAATCATACCGTGGTATGGGTTCGGTTGAGGCGATGGCCAAAGGCTCAAAAGACCGCTATTTTCAGGATGAAACCGATGTGGTGACAAAACTGGTACCGGAAGGAATTGTTGGTCGCGTGCCGTTTAAAGGCAGCATGGCCGAAGTGATTTTCCAGTACATCGGTGGTTTACGTGCCGGCATGCACTATTGCGGTGCTGCCAATATCGAAGACCTCCAACGTGCCAAATTTGTGAGGATCACCGCTGCTGGTATGCGCGAAAGTCATCCGCATGATATTACTATCACTAAAGAAGCGCCTAACTATACAAGCAGGTAATTCTTAATATAAACTGCATAAAACAAAAGCGGCTGAAAGATCCTCTATCTTTCAGCCGCTTTTGTTTTTGATAATAACCTATTGGCCGGTCACTGATGATGATTTTGAAATTAAACCGTTCGCGGTGATGATCTTTAACGCCTGTTCGTAATTGAATCCCACTTTAACAAGTGCATCAAAATAATCTTTATTTAATTTAGCTATTTCGGCTATTTTGCCGGGCTGCTTAAAGTAAGCGAGTTGAGCATCAAGCACTGATTTTGCCATCGATGCGTACATCGGTCCCATAGAATTCATCGCGTTTTGCATGTCATTAGAGGGGCTTCCATTAAATAGTCCTGTTGAGGCTGTATCCGTGGCTACAGGTGGTGGCGGAAGCAATACAACATCGGTTACCTTGACATGCTTGGTTGCGGCAGCTTGCTCAGTTAAACTAACATTATAAAAATTAAAATAGTTAATTCCCGACCTGCTTAACCCGGCATGCTCTATGATGTCAATGGATTTTGCAGCAGAAGGTATTTTTTTAAAATATACCTTAAACTCAAGCTTATCACCAGCCTTTTTTAATACATTTTTATTGGGTACCATGGCTATGTTTTCCGACTTAACATACTCATAATGTGCGTTGCTTAAATCAGTTTGAATAAAGATCTCTTTATTGAGCTGTAGCCACGCATTATCCTGGTAAGCATAGTTTTCAAAGGTCACAATAGTATACTGACTATTGGTTTCTATTTTTTTGATGATTGTTGATTGATCGTCTTTTTGCTCAACATTAGGAGTTGTGATGTTTTGTGCGAATGCCTGCACTGCAACAATAAAAAACGTGATAATGGTTAAGATAGGTTTTTTCATGTGATAATTTTTCTAAATATATAAATATTGGATTACATACAATCAATAGGTAACAAAACCTTAATAGGCCATTGAACAAATTTTGTTATCATTGAGCATGAAATCTATCTGTGTGTTCTGCGGTGCCAATTTCAATGGCGATCCTGCATTAAAACAAGCCATCGAACTATTGGCAGAGGTTATGGTAAGCCGTAACATTACACTTGTGTTTGGCGGCGGTAAAGTTGGCGTTATGGGTTTGATGGCCGATGCTGTGTTAAGCAGGGGAGGTAAAGTTATCGGTATAATCCCGCAGTTTTTGATGGATAAAGAAGTAGGACATACAGGTTTAACCGAGTTGCACATTGTAGAAAATATGCATCAGCGTAAACAAATGATGAACGATCTTAGTGAAGGCATCATTACGCTTCCGGGCGGATGGGGCACTCTTGAGGAGTTTTTTGAGGTGCTAACCTGGCTGCAGTTGGGTTTGCATAACCATCCTATCGGCTTGCTCAACGTCAACGGCTTTTACGATCTGTTACTTAAACAAATGGATGTAATGGTTGAACAACGTTTTCTGAAGCCAACCAATCGCGAACTGATTCTTACCTCAGGCGATCCGATAGAGCTGGTAAACCTGATGGATAATTTCGACGTAAAACCGGATGAAGTATGGTTTAAAGACAAAAACCTTATTTAAGTCTTAAGTTCGAAGTTTTAAGTCAAAAGTTTTGGTGTTTGCGAAGGTTTTATAAGCTAATGAACTGCCTGTTGCCAACTATTTACTGCTAACTGTTTTATCCCTTTGAAACAAAACCGTTTACAATTTCCTTTTTTAGATAGGAAATTTTCTAAATTACCTGTCCTATCTAAAACCAATTATGAATATCGAATTCAATAAAAATGAAGATATTAATAAGCAGCTTGTTTATGAGCTAAACACCCGGCTTAACAAAGTACATCAGGGCGGTGGTGAAAAAGCCGCAGCCAAACAAAAAGAAAAAGGAAAAATGCTGGCCCGCGAGCGGGTAGCTTACCTCATTGACAAAGATAAACCATGGCTGGAGCTCGGCGCTTTTGTTGCCGACGGCATGTACGCCGAGCATGGCGGCTGTCCGTCAGGTGGCGTTATTTGTGGCATTGGGTACATATCCGGCAGGCAATGTGTTGTAGTTGCCAATGATGCAACTGTAAAAGCTGGGGCCTGGTTTCCGATAACAGCTAAGAAGAACCTCCGTGCCCAGGAAATAGCCATCGAAAACAAGTTACCTATCATTTACCTCGTCGATTCAGCAGGAGTTTATCTGCCTTTGCAGGACGAGATCTTTCCGGATAAAGAACACTTTGGCCGCATTTTTCGCAATAATGCTATCATGAGCAGTATGGGAATTATCCAGATCGCCGCCATTATGGGTTCATGCGTGGCAGGAGGTGCATATCTGCCTATCATGAGCGATGAAGCGATGATAGTAGAAGGCACAGGCTCTGTTTTCCTGGCGGGATCATATCTCGTAAAATCGGCCATTGGCGAGGATGTAGATAACGAAACCCTCGGTGGTGCCACTACTCATTGCGAAATTTCAGGCGTTACCGATTATAAACAGCCTAATGATCAAGCCGCTCTTGATTCCATCCGTAATATCATGAGTATGACGGGCGATTATACCAAAGCCGGTTTCGACAGGATCCAGCCCTCAGCTCCAAAACTCAGTGAAAAAGAAATTTATGGAATACTGCCCGATAACCGGGAAAAAGCCTATGATATGAAGGAGATCATACTCCGTTTGTTGGATAACTCAGAATTTGAACCCTATAAAGATGGCTACGGACAATCTATCATTTGCGGCTTAGGCCGCATTGACGGATGGGCTGTAGGGATTGTAGCTAATCAGCGCAAAGTGATCAAATCAAAAAAAGGAGAAATGCAGTTTGGTGGGGTGATCTATTCTGATTCGGCAGATAAGGCTACCCGTTTTATCATGAATTGCAATCAAAAAAAAATCCCATTGGTGTTTTTACAGGATGTCACCGGTTTTATGGTGGGTAGCCGCTCGGAGCAGGGAGGCATCATTAAAGATGGCGCCAAAATGGTGAATGCAGTAGCAAATTCAGTAGTGCCAAAGTTTACCATTGTTATTGGCAATAGTTACGGAGCGGGCAATTACGCCATGTGTGGCAAAGCGTACGATCCACGATTGATCTATGCCTGGCCGTCGGCCAAAATTGCGGTAATGGGCGGCGGACAAGCAGCGAAAACGCTGTTACAAATCCAGGAAGCAAGCCTCAAAGCGAAAGGCGAAGAGATTGACGCAACAAAAGAAGCTGAGTTATTGAAACAGATAACAGATAAATATAACTCTCAAACAACTCCATATTATGCCGCTGCCCGACTTTGGGTTGATGGGATCATCGACCCGCTTGAAACCCGTAAAGTAATTTCAATGGGTATCGACGCGGCTAACCACGCACCGATAGAAAAGGCTTTTAATGTAGGGGTTATGCAGACGTGATCTTAGTGATTAGAGGTTGGAGATTAGTGATTAATAAAAAGCGCCATGATGAACTGCTCATCACGGCGCTTTTAATATTTTGATTTGTTTCGCCTTGCGCTCGTTTGTAACGCAAACTAAACTACCCTCTACGCTTTTTATGCTTTTTCTTAGATGATTTTGACGAGGATGACGATGAATTTTGTTTATCTGATGATTTTTTCTCATCAGTTTTAGCAGGCTGATTGTCCGGTTGCTTTACATCTGTCGAATCTTTGCTCAACTGCTTAACGGTAAATTCATTACCCCGTAAACCATACTCCAATTGGCGTTTTGCTCCTGATGGTTTGGCATCTTTGCCGGTTCCGTTAAATATCGGGAACTCCCGCATCAGCTTACCTTCCTTAATATAGAAATTATCATTACCACGGTAACCTTTGCGCTGCGAGCTGGTCAGCTTCGGAAAATCCAGCTTATTGGCCTTACTATTATTGTCGTTAAACTCAAAGGCGTAAATTGACGTGTAATTGGTTGTATCCTTTGATTTCGCCTGGATCAGGATCTCCGGATTGCCATCCACATCCATATCCGAATTGTAAACATCAATAATTGCGCCATCCAAATCGCCGGTTGTTGTAGTGTATTTTATGGCCGACGAATCTGAATGCAATATCATGAACGAACCAGCTTCTTCGGCACCGCGCCCCCAGCTCAAAATATCATAGCTTTGGCCCGGAGACACCTCTATCAGTTTGTGATACCTGAAAGGTGCCATCAGTTCCGGCTTTTTAGGTGCCGTAGGAGCGGCAGGCTTTTTTGTTTCCTGCCCACCGCATCCAGCCATTAATGCACTTATTGCAAGTGCAAAAAGGTAAAACCTGTTAGTCATATTTCTTAGGGTTCAACTTAGTTGTATAATGTATCTGGTGTTAGCTCGGCTTTTGCTTTACCAGGTGCGGTAATAAACACTTTTAACGATACCGGGCCAATCCCCTGATCAAAATATTTTACCGTTACCTTATGGTAGCCTTTTAATAACGGCGCAGCTCCCATTTGTTCATTTATGGTATGCTTTCCGTCGTTATCAACTACCGGTTGGTCATCGATTAATAAAACCGAACCACCTGCGGATGACGTTGCAAAGCCATAAACGCCATCTGTTTCAATATTAATAAATCCTGTATAAATCACACCATATTTACCTTTATTTTTTCGCAGATCGGCCGTATTAAAGGTTTTGGTTACACCGCTGTCGGCAGGCATAACGCCAAGTTGGTTTGTACTGCTGTAAAGACCAGGAAAAACCTGATACTTTAGTCCTGATGCTGTACCTGTATAAGTAACGGCTGCCATTGGCGCTTTATTGTAAACCAATGTACGGGTAACATTGCTCCGTTTGCCCGAAGGAGTGATAACGATAGTCTGTAGTTCGCGGTATTGATCAACAGGTATCTCCAAATTCAACGGAATAGTATAAATCAAATCTGTTTCGCGCGGGGTATAACCGTCAATAGTATAATGAACTTTTGCACCTTCAACAGATGGTTTTAATACGGCATTTAACTTACTGCCTATCATCACTGTATCTTTTGCACCTATAGCTGTTGGCACGTGGTAATCAAAACCGTTTTTATCCAGCCAGGCCAAATGAGCAGGTAAACGTGTATCAGCAAAATCAACATAATTTTTATTAGCCAATGGCGACCAGGCTATTTCCGACAGGGCAAGCAGTCTCGGCAATAGCATAAACTCTACCTTGGCATCGGTTGCTACATATTCTGTCCACAAATTGGCTTGTACACCTTTAATGTATTTCTGCTCATCTGGTGTTAACACAGCAGGGGTAGGGTTGTAGCTGTAAATTTTTGATAATGGTTCGTTACCGCCAATGCTCAAAGGTTCCTGGCTTGGTTTTCCCTGGCCATGATCAATATATAAACCGTTGCTTCCCGGTGTCATGATCACATCATGTTTTTGTTGAGCTGCTGCAATTCCACCTTCTTCCCCGCGCCAGCTCATAACTGTAGCGTTAGGGGCAAGGCCACCTTCTAAAATCTCATCCCAGCCAATGATACTGCGACCTTTTGAGTTTAAAAACTTTTCAATGCGTTGTATAAAATAACTTTGCAGTGCGTGCTCATCTTTCAGCTTTAATTTTTTTATTAATTGCTGGCAAAATGGCGAACTTTTCCAGGCATCTTTCGGAGCTTCGTCACCGCCAATGTGAATGTATTTGCTCGGGAAAAGCGCCATCACTTCTGTTAAAACATCCTGCAAAAAAGCAAAGGTTTTTTCATTAGGGCAGTAAATATCGTTAAATACGCCCCAGGTTTCGGCAGGTTGATATGTTTTTGACGGGTCACAGCTTAACTCGGGATAAGCAGCAAGCGCAGCTTTAGAGTGCCCCGGCATTTCAATTTCAGGTACTATGGTAATAAACCTGTCTGAGGCATACTTTACTACCTGGCGGATTTGATCTTGTGTATAAAAGCCGCCGTACGGTGTCCCATCAAATTGTTGTGGCGTACGGTCGTGATAACCACCTATAAGCGTTTGTGCACGCATACTGCTTATTTGGGTAAGCTTAGGGTATTTCTTTATTTCAATCCGCCAGCCCTGATCTTCAGTAAGGTGCCAGTGAAAGGTATTCAGTTTATAAGCGGCCAAGAGGTCGATATATTTTTTAACCATCTCAACCCCAAAAAAATGACGACCAACATCAAGCATTGCGCCACGATATCCAAAACGCGGGTAATCTTCAATTTGCACGGCAGGCAGCTTTATGGTAGCGGAATGTTCGGTAGGCATCAGTTGAAGTAATGTTTGCACACCGTAAAATAATCCAGCCCCTTTGCCAGCAACAGTAATTTGTTGTGGCGTAATGGTTAAGCGATAACCTTCGGCAGGTAAACCTTCGGTACCGGCTGCAGTAAGAGTTATAACGTTGTTGCTTCTGCTGCCTTTTAAAGCAACCGGTTTGTTATAAGCCTGATTGTTGGCAAGGTAATCTTTAAAAAATATCACCGCTTTATTTGATGGTGTATCTGCCTGAACGGTAGTTTCCTGGCTCAAAACAAATTGACCGGAAGCTTTTTTCAAGGAAACAGGAGCGGGGATAATACCCAGGTTTGGATCCGTGTCCTGTGCGTTTACAGTGGAGGTGTACACTGCAAGCACGGCAAGCAGTACTAAAGAAGCCTTTTTATACATAATTTATCTAACAGGTTAGTGTGAGCCCGTAAGATAAAACTTTTTTAAAAAATTTAAAAAGTTTTAATGTGTAAAAATGTTAGTTCAATAGTAGAGATGATTACATACTTCGCCTCTCTTTGCCCGCCCACAATCCCAATACTCGCTGTGGACTTTCCATTGCAATCTAACACGGTTGCTATTTAATGATGAGTACTTTGAAAATAAAAAAGCGACAGGCAAAACCTATCGCTTTTTTGAGGCTAAGACACTAATCTCTAACCTCCAATCTCTAATCACTTTAATTAAGCCGTCACCACATGCTCTTTGGCAGCCAGATAACGCTCAGCGTCGATAGCGGCCATACAGCCGGTGCCGGCTGCTGTTACAGCCTGGCGGTAAATGTGATCCTGGGCGTCGCCGGCGCAAAATACACCTTCAACGTTGGTCTCAGTTGAACCGGGACGGGTGATGATATAACCGGTTTCATCCATATGTAACCAGCCTTTAAAAATATCGGTATTAGGGTGGTGACCAATTGCTACAAAGAATCCTGTAACATCAAGATCGGTTTCGGCGTTTGTTTGGTTGTTAATTACTTTAACACCAGTAACGCTTTGACCATCGCCTAAAATTTCTTTGGTTTCGGTATTATATAATATTTCAATGTTTGGAGTGTTCAGCACGCGGTGAACCATCGCTTTTGAAGCGCGGAACTCGTCCCTGCGAACGATCATATATACCTTGCGGGCAAGTTTAGCTAAATAAGTAGCTTCTTCGGCAGCGGTGTCACCGGCACCAACAATAGCCACATCCTGGCCTTTAAAAAAGAAACCATCGCATACTGCACATGCAGAAACACCAAAGCCGCTATATTTTTGTTCAGACTCTAAACCAAGCCATTTGGCCGAAGCTCCGGTTGAAATAATCACGGTATCAGCTGTGATGGTTTTCACATCATCAACTACAACTTTATGTGGCAGGCTTGAAAAATCTACAGAACTAACATATCCGAAACGGATTTCGGTACCCAGGCGCTCAGCCTGTTTGCGAAAATCTTCCATCAGTTCAGGACCCATAATGCCCTGCGGATAGCCCGGGAAGTTTTCAACTTCGGTAGTTTGTGTAAGCTGGCCGCCTGCCAGTAAACCAGTATACATGACTGGCTTAAGATCAGCGCGGGAAGCATATATAGCTGCAGTATAACCTGCAGGACCTGAGCCTATGATCAGGCATTTTACGTGTTCAGTTTCTTGAGACATTTTATTATAAATGAGTTGCGAATTTACGATTTTAAGCGCATAAGGCAAAGCGCATATCGTCAACAAAGTGACATCATTTGCCTGTATTTGCGGCAAGCACCCGCATTACATTTCCACCTAATATTTTATCAATATCTTTTTGGCTGTAGCCTAATTTCAATAGTTCTCCGGTTATTTTTGGATAATCAGCAACGCTATCCAAACCAAGAGGGTATGATTCGGCACCATCAAAATCCGACCCGATACCCACATAATCAACACCTATCAGTTTCACAATATAATCGATATGCTTGATCAGCAGCTCAAGCGGTGGTCTGAGCTTGTCTGATTCCGATTTATACAAGGCGTTTATCCTGATATTGGCCAGATCGACGTCATGATAAACTTTGGTCAATGAATCGAGCTCTGTTTTATGCAGCGCCAAAAACTTAAGCACTTTGGGTGTATAGGTACTATCTACAAAGCCACTATAAAAATTAATGCATACCACACCGCCGTTTTTTGCCAGCGCCTTTAGTTGGTCATCCTTTAAGTTGCGGCGAAATGGATCGATACTATAAGCACAGCTATGTGAAGCGATAACAGGCTTTGTGGTAGTTGCCAGTACATCATAAAAAGTGCGTTCACCTACGTGCGATACGTCAACCATAACACCAAGCTCGTTCAGGTGTTTAACAATCTGCTTACCATAATCGGTGAGCCCTAAATGTTTCAAACTATCTTTTTTAGTAACCTCGTCACGTGCTGAAGTTGCCCATGAAGTACTGTTATTCCAGGTGAGGGTGAGGTAACGCATCCCACGTTTAGCAAGGCTGTCGATGTAATCCATCCTGTCTTCGATCATATGCCCGCCTTCAACACCAATCAACGCCGCCAGCTTTTTGTCGGCCACAGCTTTTTTAAGTTCTTTGGTGTTGCGCACTAAAGCTATTTTATCAGGATTACGCTTGATGAGCGCGTACAAAGAATCAATTTCCCGGTTAGCAAAGGCAAAACCGGATCCTTTACCATAACTCTCACCGCACCAGATAGAAAAGATTTGTGCATCAAGCCCGCCTTCTTTCGCACGAACCAAATCGAAGTTACCTTCGCTTTGATGTTTCCTTAAATCAACTTTGGTTATCAGCTCATTTGAAATAACATCATTGTGGGCATCAATTAGAACTGCCTTTTGATGAATTTGCTGTACGTTTTGGGCAGATAGTTTTAGCGTGAGTGATAAAAGAAATAATAATAACGATCTTTTCATAATTGGAAGATAAGGAAATTGACCGCTGATTCACATGTTTTTTCGATTTTACCGATTTTGGCTATCCAGCTTTCACTATGAAAATAATAATTGATGCAGCTAATAACGTTAATCCAAGTAAAATGAAGCTAAGGGGGACGCTTTTTGAAGAACTGTCATTTAATGTAAATAGCGAATTATCAGCAGGATCATATACCACATTTACCGAATCACCCTCTTTATATGAGTATCTGCTGATACCAACGTTGTGTTTTTTTGTTATCAATTCGTTTTGTAATGTCCGATATCTAATTACCGGGTAGTTTAATACCATCGAATCTTTATTGCTCCTTTCATGTTCAATACTTATAACCGTACCCTCAACTTGTATACCTCTTTTCATGAGTTTTTTGTGGCTATCATATAGTATGGCCCCAAACAGGCTAAATATGGCTCCGGTACCCCCCAGTGTCAAAGCAGTTATTGTAGGATTATTGCTTGATATTAAATGGCTGCTATATAGTAATGTATCAATGATCATGGTTCAGGTTTATATAACATGCGAAGAGACTAATAGCTCTCCGCGGTGTTAAAGATGTTTATCCAGCAATCACCAAATCACTTAACTGGTTATTGATAAACTCCATTTCCTCTCCATTGATATGAATATTGATGGCTTTGGCATTTTGAACAGATTGTTCGGCATTACGGGCGCCAACCAGCGCTACAGTTATGCCTGGATGATTGATTGTCCAGCGGATAACCAATTGCCCTAAAGTTGCACCTTTTTCGTCGGCCAATGGTTTTATTTTGGCAAGAAAGGCATTGGTACGCTCAATGTTTTGATCTTTAAAGTATTTGACGCCTGCGCGATGGTCGCCCTCATCAAAGTTTTGGCCGGGTTTCATTTTACCGGTCAATAAACCACGCTCAAGGGGACTATAAGCTAATATCGCTTTCCTATTCTCGATGCAATAAGGAATTAGCTCATCTTCAATAGCGCGGTTTACCATGCTAAACGGAACCTGGTTTGCAACGAGTTTAATAGTTTTGGCAGCTATTTGCATTTGGCTTACATCATAATTGCAAACGCCAGCCTCGCGGATTTTCCCCTGTTCCTGTAAGCGCAGGATAGCCTCCATAGTTTCGTCGATAGGCGTTGTTTTGTCCGACCAGTGGATCTGGTATAAATCGATATAATCGGTACCAAGACGTTTGAGGCTGGTTTCACACTCGGCAATAATGCTGTCTTTACCGGCATATCGATATACATCAATATCCTTCCCGTTGTTGTCTTTACTCTTAAAAAAGAACTCACCTTTAGCAAGGTCCCAGCGCAAGCCATATTTAGTCAGGATCTGTACCTTATCCCGGGGCAGGTCTTTAATAGCCTGGCCCACCAGCTCTTCGCT
Organism: Mucilaginibacter sp. SG538B; assembly: GCF_013376065.1. Lineage (NCBI taxonomy): Bacteria > Pseudomonadati > Bacteroidota > Sphingobacteriia > Sphingobacteriales > Sphingobacteriaceae > Mucilaginibacter > Mucilaginibacter sp. SG538B. The sequence continues at coordinate 2,211,450 of NZ_JABMJI010000001.1, read as the reverse complement.
TTTACCTTGTCCATAAACTGGGGCTGTATCAATTGATGTTATTCCAAGATCGTAAGCCGCGCGCATGGCATCAATAGCTTCCTGGTCATCATTGCCTCCCCACATCCAGCCGCCAGCAGCCCATGCCCCAAAAGTTATTGCCGATACGCTTAGTTTACTTTCGCCTAATCTTCTGTATTCCATTTTTTAAGTAGATTGATGTATGCACCAAATATATTTATTTATACATGATTTGAAAGGGGCATCTATAGATGTATGAATAAAGCCAGGCTAAAACCTACGCATCTGAAATTTGCACATCGGCATATTTAAAAAATTACCACATTTGTAAATAGCACAACCATCTATATAAAATATGTATTTTTTATATCCTGCTTTTTTATTCGCGTTGCTGAGCCTGGCTATCCCGGTTGTGATCCACCTGTTCAATTTTCGTAAATACAAAAAGGTATATTTCAGTAATGTACAGTTTCTGAAAGAGGTGCAGGAACAGCAGGCTTCACGCCGCAATTTGAAGGAGCGATTGATATTGGCGTCGCGTTTACTTGCTTTGTTATTTCTGATACTGGCATTTGCCCGACCTTATATCCCCGGCGCGCAAAATGCTAATGCTGGTAAACAGCAGGTGATCAGCGTTTTTGTGGATAATTCTTACTCCATGGAAACCCTTAACCGCGAGGGCTCGTTACTTGATGAAGCCAAACGCCGTGCTAAGGAAATTACTTCGGCTTATAATATTAATGATCGGTTTCAATTACTTACGCAAGATTTTGAAGGTAAACATCAAAGACTATTGAGCCGTGATGAATTTAATGATGCAGTTGATGCGGTTAAAGTAAGTTCACAAAGCAGGAGCTTACAACAGGTTATCAGCAGACAGGAAAACCTATTGCAAAATCAACCGGGAGCTCCCAAGTCGGTGTTTATTATTTCTGATTTTCAAAAAAACAGAAATGATAAACCAGTGAAAGCCGATAGTAATATTGCCGTTAACCTTGTTCAGCTTAAAGCCGGGAACCTTCCCAATGTTGCTGTTGATTCGATTTGGCTCCTTGGTGCGGTACATCGCCCGGGTGAAAGTGAAAAACTGGTTGTACGCCTACATAATTACGCTACAGAAAAAGCAGAAAAGATTCCCCTCAAAATATTAATTAATGGTGAGCAAAAGGCGCTCGGTAGCTTCAGTATCAATGCCCGCCATGTTCAAAATGATACCTTATCATTTTCGGGCTTAAAACCTGGATGGCAGAGCGGTGAAATTCAGTTGCAGGACAACCCGGTCACATTTGACAACCAGTTTTATTTTAGTTTTAATGTAAAGGAGCAAATGCCGGTTCTGCTGATAGATGGAGGCGCTCCAAATCCATATCTGAAGGCTGTTTTTGCATCTGACGCTTTCTTTGCTGCATCCCGTGTAACCGATGGTAACGTTGATTACGCTGCACTTAATAGCTACCCTATAGTAATTATCAGCGACATTAAAACCATAGCTACCGGACTGGCACAGCAGTTGAGAACGTACGTGACAAAAGGAGGGACGCTGGTTGTATTTCCGTCGGCCGATGCTGATCTGGCTAATTATAAGTCATTGTTATTAGCCTTAAATACCGGATATCCTGAAAAGCTAATAACCCAGGACGTAAAAGTAGCCTCCATCAACAAACAGAGCGCAGTATTTAAAAATGTATTTGAGAGCTTTCCTCAAAATCCTGATTTGCCATCCGTAAAAAAATATTATCAGCTGAGTAAAAGCGGTTCTCAGCAGGAAAGCCTGATGAACCTTGCTACCGGCGAAGCTTTTTGGGAGGGTTACAGCAGCGGAAAAGGGAATGTTTACATGTGTGCTGTACCTCTTAGCGAAGATTTTAGTAACCTGCCAAGGCATGCGCTGTTTGTACCCATACTTTTTAGGATGGCATTATTAAGCGGGCATGACCAACCCTTATTTTACACTTTTGGTGCCGACGAAAGTTTTGAGGTACCACCCGTACAAACCACCGAAAAGCAATTGCTCAAACTCACCAAAGGCAATCAAAGCATTATCCCGGATGTAAGGCAGCAGGAGGGAAGTACGTTGTTATATGTTTCTGATCAATTAAATGAACCCGGAATTTATTCGCTCCGCAAGCAGGACAGTACGCTGGCAACACTTGCTCTTAACGATAACCGGGCAGAATCAGATATGAGTTATTTTACGGCGGCCGATCTCGAAAAAATACTACCAAATGCAAAGCCCTTATTAACAGCAGGAAGCGGTTCATTAAAAAGTGTTGTTGCCGAATCAAATTTTGGCACACAATTATGGAAACTTTGTATAATTTTGGCGCTGATCTTCCTGCTTGCAGAAATTTTGTTAATCAGGTTTTATAAGCCTGATCAACAGGGCGTTATTCAGGCTGGATAGATCGATACAAATCCACACATAAAGCAGTGCTAATGAATTTGCTTATCAAATCAGCCACTATTCTTGATCCCGGATCATCCTTTCATCAACAAGTTGCCGATATTTTAATTGAAAATGGTGTTATCACCCGCATAGGCGACGATATAGATGCCGATGCCGAACTGTTTGATGCCGAAGGCAAATATGTTTCGCCCGGTTTTTTCGATCTTAACTGTAATGTAGGCGAGTTGGGCCTTGAAACCAAGGAAGACCTTCGCTCCGGTACAGTAGCCGCAGCAGCAGGAGGTTTTACGGGCATAGCACTAATGCCCAATACCCAGCCGCCGGTGCATTCCAAGTCGGAAGTTGAATACCTGCTAAACCGCTCAAAAGGTAACCTGGTTGATGTTTATCCTCTGGGTACCATATCGCAGAAGCGTGAAGGGAAAGATCTTGCCGAAATGTATGATATGTACCAAAGCGGTGCCAGGGCTTTTACCGATGGCAGTCGCCCGGTACAGGACGCGGGTTTAATGGAAAGAGCTTTACTGTATGCACAGGGTTTTGATGCACTGGTTTTCTCTTACCCTGAAGATACCGCTATAGCAGGTAAGGCAAAAGTTAATGAGGGGGAGATCAGCACGCTACTTGGCATGAAGGGAATTCCTTCACTGGCCGAAGAACTGATGGTTGCCCGTGATCTTTATCTTGCAGAATACACCGTGTCCCGCATCCATTTTACAACCATATCAACTGCGCGTTCGGTCGAATTGATCCGTGAGGCCAAGCGTAAAGGCATTGAAGTTACCTGCGACGTTGCCGCACATCATTTAATATTAACCGATGAAGCCCTTTTAGGCTTTGACAGTTTATATAAAGTGAAACCACCCCTGCGTACTGCCGATGATGTTGCTGCGTTGATAAAAGGTTTAAAAGACGGCACTATCGACGCCATTGTATCGCAACATACCCCACACGAAATTGAATTTAAAGATGTGGAGTTTGAAGTTGCTGAATATGGCATAATAGGTCTGCAAACCGCATTTTCCCTGGCTTTAAAAGCGGGTTTACCGGTTGAACTTATAGTTGAAAAACTGGCTGTTAATCCCCGCGAAATACTTGGTGTTGAACTGTCGGTTATCGCTGAAGATGAAAAGGCAAACATCGTGGTTTTTGATACTGATACCGAATGGGAATACACTGCGGCTAACAACAAATCTAAATCTGCAAACTCGCCTTATATCGGGCAGCGTTTAAAAGGTAAAGTATTGTTAACTTACAACAATCACCAAATATTTAAATAATATACCTATGATCGATCCTAAAATAGAAAACGCCTTTATAGCAGCGCTTGAGGCCTTCTCCAAATACAACAACTTTGATGCAACCCAGCTAACCGATGAGTTTGCTGATGTTTTTGCGTCCGACGAAGATTTTTTATCTAAAGTAGATGAGCTTGATGCGGTTTTTGATGAAAATCCTGAAGTAGAAGAACTTCGTGAGATCTTCTTCGATTTGCTAATGATCAACTTCTTTAGCGCAGATGTTAAAAAACTGGAAGAAGATTACCTCGATACTCCTGAATGGGAGAGCATTGAAGAAGAAACACTCGACCGCGGTACCGAACTCCTTAACCTTTTACTATATCTGAATGAGTGTGAAGATGAAGATATTGAGCCGGAACTGGAAGATTACCTGAAAGAGTTTTTATTAGTTGATGAAGACGAGTTCCAGGATGAATACCGCATTTATGAGCCGGTTATTGCCAACCAAATCCTGATTGAAAGCCCGGTATCCGAAATCAGCAAGGTTGCTACTACGCTTCCTGAAGATTCGGAGCTTAAAGAGCTGTTTTACCCCATGATGTGCTTTTTTCAAAACATTGATCCATCTGACGAAGAGAAGAAAGAGATTGCTGATAATGCTATCAACAAAGAGTTTGATATGGCAGTTTTAGAAATTTTAGTTAGTTTTCAATAGCCTTTTTGATGAGCGCACAATTAGAAAGAACCATAAAAATACAAGGACTTATCAAAGGATTGATTTTAGGTGCAGTATTGGCTGTGGTAAGTATTATTTATTTTTATTTTATGGTAAGTGTAGCATCGGCTGTCGCAATAACAGTTGGTGCAATACTTTTCACGTACATATTTCCGATAGCTATTGCTGCTTTGTTTTGCATAAATCTGAGGAGCAAAGTCGGCGGGTATTGGACAATGAGGCAGGCCGCCACCGGAATTTTCATTATGTTTTTCATTTCAAACCTGACCATATTTATACTACGTGATCAGATATTTGCAAACGCTATAGAACCGCAAATGGCTCAGAAGACTAAGACAGCTATGGTTACAGCTTTGACTAAACTGAAAGAAAGCACTGCCAAACCGGAAGAAAAGAAGGAAGCTGACGCCAAGATTCAGGAGATGGAGAAAAGCTTTCAAACCGGAAAAAGCATTACCATAGGTCAGCAAATCCAGTCATTAGGTATAAGCATTATATTTCTGTTTGTTTTATCGATAATTTTCGCTGCTTTCTTTAAACGGGAGCCGGCGGAGTCTATTTCTTGAATAAAAGATTAATCGTATAACAAAACAGGCTTTTCAAATTTTGAAAGGCCTGTTTTGTTATACCGAGTTTACGAAATTAAAACCAAGATAACACACCCTAATAAACTGGGTTAACACTGGCTAACACATTTTAAATAAAGTGATTATAAATAATTAGTAATCAGTATATTGTATTTCTACCGGGTTAACACTACTGATATTTTTGAATAATTAAGCACATCTGAATGTTTGCGCCTGTTATTTGCAAAAATAGGTGCCGAGTGGGCCTGGGCGTTTAACCTGCTTCAGACCATAAAACAGCATCTAATAGCTCGCCTGTATCATAGCCTTTCCTCAGTTATATTAATTAACAACGAGATATCGGCGATAAACATTTGAAAAGCATTTGCCTGGGTAAAAAATAAACATATACATGATATAAGATAATTAGTTAATTTTAACCAAACACTAAATAACCTATATCATGGAAATAAAAAAAGCGAGCCCATCGCAACCAGCCCTGAAGTGGGCGCTAATTAACCTGGTAACTTCAATAGTTATAACTTATGCATTTCAGTTTCTTGATATTGACCCCAACTCATCTCTTAAATACCTGAGCTTTTTGCCCTTCATCGCTTTCTTGCTGTTAACGCAAAAAGAATACAAAGATCAGCTTGGCGGATATATTACCTACGGAGAAGGCTTTTTATCCGGTTTTTTATATGCGATTTTTACAGGAGTTTTCGTTGCGGTATTCACTTATGTATATTATGCGATATTAAGTCCGGAAATGGTTAATAAGGCCCTAACTGCCTCACGCGCGCAAATGGAAGCAAAAGGAAATCTGTCGCAGGATCAAATAGACAATGCCTTAAGTATGGTAAGTAAATATTTTGCGGTTATAGCGACAGTAAGCGTTGTATTTATATACGCCATTTTTGGCGCTATAGTGAGTCTGATCTCGGCAGCGGTATTCAAAAATGAAAGATCACCTTTTGACACCGTTTCCGATAATTACGAAGATCCTAAACCTATTGATCCGGCGGTATAAAACAAGCTGAAAGCAGAATGCTCAAAGCTTAAAGCTAATTCTAATTTGTACAGCTATTCAATTGATTGATAAATTCATATAAAACAAGAAAGGCCTTTCAGTAGTTGAAAGACCTTTCTTGTTTTATATGCTTGGGAGGCATCTCTAACCTCCAATCACTAATCTCTAATCGCTATTTCTTCATTACCAGCTTCACAATATCGTTACCAAAAACAAATACCATTAGGGTAACTAAAATTACAAAGCCTACAATCTGGGCGCGTTCAAGGAACTTATCGCTCAACGGTTTACCTTTAATCATTTCAATGATCAGGAATACCGCGTGACCTCCGTCAAGCGCCGGGATAGGCAAAAGGTTCATCAATGCCAATACCATCGAAAGAAAGCCTACCAATGTCCAAAAGTGGACCCAATCAACAGTACCACCAAACAGGTTGGCTATAGCTACCGGTCCGCTTACTGCTTTACCAGGGTTAACATCACCTCTGAAAATCTTACCGATACCTTTGGCATTATCCCTGAAAGTTCCCCATGCTCTTTGTGCTCCTATAGGAAAAGCTTCGAAAAAACCGTACTTTATTGTTTTGATATCCGGAAAATCGCTTTTTGCACGGTAAAAGCCCAGCTTGCCTTCTGGCGTAACCTGTGCTTTCAAGGTAACCAGTTCATGGTTGCGTTTTATACCCAGTTCAACCTGTTTGCCTTTATTAGCCGATAGTTGAGCCTGCAATTCGTCCCAAAATACAATTGGATGATTGTTGGCCATTACAATGCTGTCGCCCTTTTTTAAACCTGCTTTTACAGCATTACTGCCCGGTTCCAATGAATCAACAATGAACTTGGCACGGGGCAGGCGACTGATGAAACCTTCTATATCATGATCGTTCAAATCATTTAGGATGGTACGCGGAATGCTGATCTGCAAAGTTTGGGTGCCACGCAACACGGTAAAAACAGTATTATCCAATAATACCTGCGGACTTGTAAGATCATCAAAACGTTCAAATGGCTTACCATTGATAGCAACAACCTTGTCGCCTATTTGAAGGCCTATTTTTTTACCTACTTCACCTGGTACAATACCGTATTTTGCTGCCGAATTAGGTATATAACTATCGCCAAAACGCATGGTTAGCACCCAAAATATCAAGATGCCCAGTATAACATTTACCGTAACACCACCAAGCATTACAATAAGGCGCTGCCAAGCTGGTTTTGAACGAAACTCCCAAGGTTGCGGCGGACCAGCCATTTGTTCTGTATCCATCGATTCATCAATCATACCGGCAATTTTAACATAGCCACCAAGTGGTAGCCAGCCAATACCATACTCAACGCCTTTATATGTAAATTTAAACAGGCTCACGTTCCAGGCATCAAAAAACAGGTAGAATTTTTCTACCTTAATGCCAAAGGCCCGTGCCGCCAGGAAATGCCCCAGTTCATGCAGGATTATCAAAATTGAAAGGCCCAGTATAAGCTGGCCCACCATGATCACTATACTCATTATCTATATCTATGTAATATTAAAACTGTAATGTTTTTGAAGGTAGTTGCTGTATATAATTTTCCGCAAAGATGCGTGTTTCTTTGTCAGTATTCAAATAATCGGTTAGGGTTGGCTTTGCAATAAAATTTATTTTCTGCATACATTCTTCAATAATGCCGCTCATAGTTAAAAAGCCAATTTTACGGTCAAGAAACCCGGCAACCGCTATTTCATTTGCCGCATTGATAATGCAAGGTATGTTACCTCCCTGTTTTAACGCAGCGTACGCTAAGCTTAGATTACGGAAAGTTTCCATGTCTGGTTTTTCGAAAGTGAGGTTAGCGTAGTCGGCAAAGCTGAAACGTTTAAAATTCGTTTCGATCCGGTTGGGATAGGTGAGGGCATACTGTATAGGTAGCTTCATATCGGGCAAACCCAATTGTGCCTTAATTGATCCATCCCTGAACTGTACCAGTGAGTGAATAATAGATTGCGGATGAACTACAACCTCGATCTGATCGGCCTCAATATCAAACAGCCATTTGGCCTCAATAACTTCAAGCCCTTTGTTCATTAATGATGCCGAGTCGATAGTTATTTTAGCGCCCATTACCCAGTTGGGGTGTTTAAGGGCATCCTCACGGGTAACGTTGGCTAAAAAGTCGAGACTACGGCCACGGAAAGGACCGCCCGATGCGGTAATGATCAGTTTTTCTATCGACTTATACTCCTCACCAACAAGGCTTTGAAATATTGCTGAATGTTCCGAATCAACCGGTAAAATCTGAACTGCATTTTGTTTCGCCAAAGCGGTTATGATATCGCCGGCAACAACCAATGTTTCTTTATTAGCAAGAGCAATGTCTTTACCGGCTTTAATGGCAGCTATTGTTGGCTCCAGACCTGCAAAGCCTACCATGGCAGTTAGCACAACCGCAATTTCGGGATGCGTTACTGTATCAATGATAGCCTGGTGACCGGCAAGTACCTGTATTGGCAAATGTGCTAAAGCCTCTTTAACTTCCTGGTATTTGCTTTGATCACAGATAATGGCATATTCCGGCACAAACTCAATAGCCTGGCTGATGAGTAAATCGGCATTAGAATGTGCTGTGAGCAAAAACGCCCTGAATAAATTGCTGTTCCACCTTATAACATCAAGTGTTTGTGTACCGATGCTGCCTGTTGAGCCAAGGATGGCAATGTTTTTTATTTGGTTACTCAAGTATCTTTATTTTATAAAACTCTTTAATCCTTCGGCAATCTTCCTGTCGTTTGATAGCCGTGGTACTTTGTTTTGCCCGCCAAGTTTACCTTCAGTCCTCATATAATTGATAAAGGCATCTTTTTGCAGGCTTTGGATCACCAAAGGTTGCAAAATGTTACCTTCAATCAGGTCAAAATAGTAAATATTTTTATTCTGCAACGCCTTGTCCACTTTTATGGCGAAAGCCTGAAGATTGTCAGGGGCTGTACCAAACTCGATAAACCATTCATGGTAAGGTAATTGCCCCGCTGCAGGGTTAACCTGGGGTGCAACGGTAAATTCAACCACGTCAACGCCCTCTTCTTTAGCCACGCTCATTAATGCATACTCTACCTCTTCGCCTATAACATGTTCACCAAAAGCCGATATATAATGCTTAATACGGCCGGTTACGACAATACGATACGGATCTTTTGAAACAAATTTAATCGTATCGCCTATACTATAGCCCCATAAACCAGCGCTGGTGTTCATGATGAGCGCGTAGTTTCTATTCAACTCTACATCTTTAATATTAATGCGGGTTGGGCTTTCATTAAAATACTCATCGGATGGGATAAACTCGTAGAAGATCCCAGAATCAACTAATAATAAAAGGCCTTTTTCTTTTTGTGAATCCTGGAACGCGATAAAGCCTTCGGATGCCGGGTAGGTTTCTATCGAATCGACCTTGAAACCGATACTTTCCTCAATACGGGCGCGGTAAGGCTCGTAATTAACTCCTCCATAAACGTAAAGCTTAAAGTTTGGGAAAATGTCTTTTATCTTTTTACCTCCTGCTTTGGCCGAAAGTCTGTCGAAATACATCTGGCACCATGGCGGGATCCCACTGATGAGGCGCATATCTTCATTAACAGTTTCGTCTACAATGGCGTCAACCTTTTGCTCCCAATCTTCAATGCAATTGGTTTCGTAGCTGGGCAAGCGGTTTTTTTGCAGATAAGCGGGAACATGATGCGCAACGATACCCGAAAGCCTGCCTGTTGAAATGCCATGCTTTTCGGCTAAAATGGGGCTGCCCTGCAAAAATATCAATTTGCCATCAACAAAATCAGAGTTACCGGTTTCGTGGATATAGCTTAGCAAAGCATTACGTGCCGCTTTGATATGCTCCGGCATGCTTTCTTTAGAAATGGGGATATATTTTACACCGGATGTTGTACCGGATGTTTTGGCGAGATAAGCAGGTTTCCCGGGCCATAGCACATCCTCCTCGCCATTAACCACTCGGTCGATATAGGGGCGAAGGTCTTCATAGTCATGTACAGGCACCAATCGCTTAAAATCCTCGTAGTTGTTGATCTTTTCAAACTGATGATCTTTACCAAAACTGGTGTCTTTGGCCGCATGCACCAGATCTGTAAATGCCTTTTGCTGAAATGCAACCGCGTTTTTACGAACCTTATTTAATTCCCGATTAACAAAGGCAGCAAATACTTTACTTAATGCAGATTTAAATCCCATTTTTAATTGGTTTCAGATAGGTCATCATCCACATCAAGGTGGCTATAAACCAGTTTGCGATAGGCTGCCATCAAAATTATGTTAGCAAATGGAATAGCTATTATTAACCCTACAACGGTGATTGCTGCAACCAGCATCAATATTTCGATTATAATGAAGATCAAGAAATATTTTAAAAAATTCCCCTTTATCAAATAAAAGCTTTGTTGTACTGATTCTATCGGCCCCGACGCGTCATCAACAATGAAACAGGTGCAAATAGGAAAATAGAACAAAAAAAAGAACTGAACAATAAGTCCGATAATAAATTTGAAAAAATCCTGGGCGAAACCTTCTTTTAAACCTTCAACCAGGTGGGTCGCAAAAACAGCTAATGTACTCACCAGTACCAATAACGTAAGATAGCTTACCAGCATCCTGATTTTAGGAATGATCTCGCTAAAATCAAAATCATAGTATTCTTTGTCCATTAATCTGAATACCAGCTTTATAAATGCTAAGAATATGAAAGTTATTTCAACCAGTAACACAACAAAGCCAATAGAACTCACCATTGCATTATCATCAAAATAAAATACGGCAAAGCCTGATATGAAGACAAATATCATGGCAACTACCGAGTAGACCGAGATTATGGCAAAATTCTTCTTTAAAATATTCCATGCGGTTTTAATGGTCTCCGCTACAGAAAAGGGGTGGTACATATTGCTTATGATCTACTTAAAACTTTCCGCTTCCAAAAATCCTGTATAAATCCTAACCCGTAGGCAATAAGTTGTGTGAAGGCAGCTATAATGCTCAAAAATGCGATTTTTAACGATTTATTTTTCCACCATGCATGGAAAAATATTAACAAAGTGAAAATCAACAGTATAAAATTACCTACAGGTGCTAATACAGAGCCAAATAGGTTTAGAATAATAGTAAGGATAACACCTACTGTAAAAGCAGCCGGAAAAAAATGAACCAGCTTTAACTCCTGCGGGAAAAATTTAGAAATATTGATGCGCGCCCTTCCGAAAAAGTGCAGCTGCTTATAAAACTGATAAAAGTTGGTTCGTCGTTTATGATAGACTATTGCATCTGGAATCAACCCAATTTTAAAGCCCAGCGAATGGATCCTAATGCTGTATTCTATATCCTCACCAAGGCGGGTGATAATAAATCCGCCGGCTTTTTCCCAGGCCTGCCTTGAAACACCCATGTTAAAACTACGTGGGTGAAACTGCCCTATACCTTTTTTATTACCACGAATACCTCCGGTAGTAAAAGGGGAGGTCATGGAATAGCTTATGGCTTTTTGTGTAGGGGTAAAAGATTCATGCGCGCCATCGGGACCACCATAGGCATCGAGATAGTTTTTTGCCAATGAATCGTTTACAATTCGGAGGTAATTGGGGGGGACTAAACAATCCGAGTCAAAAATTACAAAATAATCGCCTTTGGCACGCTCAAAACCAAAGTTACGTGCAAAACCCTGGCCTTCATTCTGTTTTTTAAAATAACGCAGGTTAAGCTTATCGGTAAAGGTATTTACTATGACTTCAGCATCATTTACAGAACCATCTTCAATAACCAAAACCTCAAAATTGTGATAGGTTTGCAAGGTGAGGCTTTCCAGCAGTTCTTTAATTTCCTGCGGTCGGTTATATAAAGGAATGATGATGGAAAAAAACATGTTTTTAGAATAGATGTGAGATTTAAGATGTTAGATATGAGACAGGAGGCAAGTATTCAAAAAGTCTCAAATCTCATATCTAACATCTCAAATCTGATTAAATTGTTTCCTCAATTTGGTAATGGTTACGTTCGCTTGCGCTGCGTGAAACAAGCTCGGCAACAAAGCCTGTTAAAAACAATTGTGAGCCTAATATAATAGCAACTAAGGCTATATAAAACAGCGGACTCGTGGTTACATCCCTGTATTTTAGGTTGTGTGCTATATTGTAAAGCTTTTCCCAAATTATCCAGATGGCCATAATCAAACCCGTAAAAAAGCTCAATGTGCCCAGCGTACCAAAAAAATGCATCGGACGCTTGCCAAATTTACCTACAAAGAAAATTGAAAGCAGATCGAGAAAGCCGTTGATAAACCGGCTTAAGCCAAACTTGGTTTTGCCATATTTGCGAGGGCGGTGCTCAACAACCTGTTCGCCAATTTTGGTGAAGCCGGCCCATTTTGCCAGAACCGGGATATAACGGTGCATCTCGCCATAAATTTCAATGTTTTTAACTACAACATTACGATAGGCTTTTAAACCGCAATTAAAATCGTGCAGGTTATGGATGCCACTCATACGACGGGTTGCCGCGTTGAATAGTTTGGTAGGTATAGTTTTGCTCAATGGGTCGTGCCTTTTTGCTTTCCAGCCCGAAACAAGGTCGTATTTCTCTTCAGTTATCCGGCGGTAAAGTTCCGGGATCTCATCCGGACTATCCTGCAAATCGGCATCCATGGTGATCACCACATTGCCTTTGGCAGCGATAAAACCGGTGTTAAGGGCTGCGGATTTACCATAATTACGCCTGAATTTAATGCCTTTGATAAAAGGATTACCGGTTTGCAGCTTCCTGATCATTTCCCATGATCCGTCCTTGCTGCCATCGTCAACCAAAATTATCTCGTAAGTAAAACGGTTTTCGTCCATTACCCGGCTAATCCAAGAGGTTAATTCGGGTAACGACTCTACTTCATCGTAAAGAGGTACTACAACTGATATATCCATTTATTAGGGCTGCGATCAACGACTGTATGTGCCGTAAATCATCCGCAAAAATATAAAAAATAGGGATTGATTTGCAACAATGTATCAACGGCCATTTTAGCAAAATAGTTTATTCGTAATTGTTATAAACAAATGAGCTTGATACTACGTAACCAAGCAATTACGTTTCAAGTCAAATATATTTTAATATCTTTCCCTCACAATTAAAACACAGTTAATGAAATTCTACAAAGCCGCGTTGTTATTGGTTTTAGGCATTTATGCCGGTGAAGTAAAAGCGCAAAATGCAGATCAGGCAGCACCCAAGTATGATCAGCACAAAGTATTTAACCCTATATTTTACCCCGAAAGGGGCGGTGAGTTCAGGACGGCCAGTGGTGCTCCAGGTCCAAAATACTGGCAAAACCGGGCCGATTATAAGCTTGATGTTACGCTTGATACCGCTAAACACCGGGTAGAGGGCAGTACTTTAATTACTTACACCAATAACAGCCCGGATGCGCTTGGGTTTTTATGGCTCCAGGTAGATCAGAATATTTATAAAGAGGATTCACGTGCCGAATCTACAAGCAATGTTTCGGGTGGAAGGTTTGCAAATAAATCATATACAAAGGGTGCCGAAATAAAATCGGTTTATATCATCAACAAAGGCAAAACGCTGAAAGCCGATTACCTGATCACTGATACCCGTATGCAGATCAAGCTTAAAGATTCATTACGTGCAGCCGGGAGCAAATTGCAGATCAAGATTGAATACGGTTTTGATATTCCCGAATATGGTACCGACAGAATGGGCCGTCAGCATACTAAAAATGGCTGGATCTATGAAATTGCGCAGTGGTACCCACGCATGGAAGTTTACGACGATGTAACCGGATGGAACACCATACCATATCTTGGTGCAAGCGAGTTTTACCTGGAGTACGGCAATTTTGATTATACTATTACCGCGCCTGCAAGTTTGGTTGTAGCAGGATCGGGCGAACTGCTTAACCCTGCCGAAGTATTATCACCTACCTCGATAAACCGTTTGGCCGAAGCCCGTAAGAGTGATAAAACAGTTATCATTAAAGATTCAACTGATATTTTACGTAATAACGATTACCCGAAAAAGCCGACGCTTACCTGGCATTTTATGTGTAAAAACGCCCGCGATGTGGCCTGGGCTGCGTCAAAAGCATTCATTTGGGATGCTGCACGCATCAATTTGCCAAGCGGTAAAAAAGCGCTTGCCCAATCTGTTTACCCTGTGGAAGCTAAAGGGAATAACTCGTATGGCCGCTCAACCGAATATGTTAAAGCCGCAATTGAACTATATAGTGATAAATGGTTTGAATATACCTATCCTGTAGCTACCAACGTGGCCGGTATAGTAGGAGGGATGGAGTATCCGGGTATCGTATTCTGTGGCTCAAATAATCAAAACGGGGGTTTGTGGGAGGTTACCAACCACGAGTTTGGCCATAACTGGTTCCCGATGATCGTCGGTTCAAATGAGCGTAAATACGCCTGGATGGACGAGGGTTTTAACACCTTTTTAAATAATGTTGATACCAAGGTATTTAACAAGGGTGAATATTATGAAAAGCCCGATCAGCAAAAAAGTGCCGCTTATTTATTTAGCCCAGGTGCTGAGGCTATTATGAATACGCCCGATGTGATACAGGAGGATTTTTTAGCAGTTGCTGCTTATGAAAAACCGGCCTTAGGATTAACTATTTTACGCGAACAGATCTTAGGTGAAGAGCGTTTTGATTATGCATTTAAAACCTATATCAAACGCTGGGCTTTTAAACATCCAACTCCCTGGGATTTTTTCCATACGATGGATAATGCCGCAGGTGAGGACCTGAGCTGGTTTTGGAACGAATGGTTTTTCACCACCTGGAAAGTTGATCAGGGTATAAAGGATATTTCATATCCTGATAATGATGCCACCAAAGGTGCTATGATCACCATTGTAAACCTGGAAGAAATGGCATTGCCGGTTACCATATCAATTAAAGAAGAGAACGGAAAAACCGGCATTGTAAAGCTTCCGGCAGAGATCTGGCAGCGCGGCGATACCTGGACCTTCCCGTACAAATCGACCTCGAAAATTGCTTATGCAACCATCGATCCTGATCATAATTTACCTGATGTTAATCCCGAAAATAACTCATATAGCGGGCTGCCGATTCCACAAGGCACAACTGCAAGTACTGTAATCAAGGCGTATTTAGATGCCATTGGCGGTGCCGACAAACTAAAAAATATTCGCGATCTGCAAACATCGGCAGTTGGTAATATACAAGGCGCTGACGTGCAATTGGTAACCCGGTATAAAATGCCTGATAAGTACTACCAGGAAGCAATAGTGCCTTCATATAATAACCTTGTTGTGTCGCATATAACACTTAATGGCGATAGCATAAAAGCACGACAGGTTAACAGGGATGTACAGCTTGATGATGCAGCTAAAAAAATGATCAAACTTAAAAGTCGCCCGTTTCCAGAACTTGATTATGAGCGGATAAATCAAAATATAACGCTGCAGCCTATTTTAAGAGTGGTAAATAACGAGCTGGCCTACGAGGTTGATATCAATATAGGTACTGAAATTCATATCCATAATTATTATAGCCAAAAAACAGGACTGAAGCTTAAACAAACCATTGAAGGGGCAAATGACCTGACTGTTGAGTTTGGTAACTATGAAGGTATAAACGGAGGTATTAAAATTCCGTTCTCTGTAAAGACCATCCTGGTTGGCCAACCAATTGAATTTAAGGTTAAAGAGACATCTGTTAATTCTAATCCGTCGAACGAGGCTTTTAAGTAGGCTCAACACCATAAACCGATGGGGTATCTTAATTTTTCATATAAATTGAAAATTAAGATGCCCCATTTTTATTTTCTATGCTACAAGCCTGAAAATCCCCATCAAACAAAAAATTGAAACTGCTTTGATGTTAAATGCTATTTAAAATTCTATTTTTGTACCCACAAAATGAGGGTCACTTTGTAGGTGACCGTTTAAACGTAATTTTATAAAAATTAAATCATAGTTGTAGATGATTAACATTACACTTCCCGATGGATCCGTTCGTCAGTATGACAAAGGGATTACTTCCATGCAAATCGCGCAGTCGATTTCCGAAGGTTTAGCGCGTAACGTATTAGCAGCCGAAGTTGACGGCCAGGTTTGGGACGCAAGTCGCCCCATTGAGCAGGATGCCCATGTTAAATTATTAACCTGGAATGATGCTGATGGAAAGTCGACTTTCTGGCATTCATCGGCCCACTTAATGGCCGAAGCTTTGGAAGCCCTTTATCCGGGTACTAAATTTGGTATCGGTCCGGCTATTGAAACAGGTTTTTATTACGATGTTGACTTTGGCGACAAGGTTTTATCTTCTGACGAGTTTAAGCAGATAGAGGATAAAATGATTGAACTTGCCAAAACCAAAGAAGAGTACATCCGCAAACCGGTGAGCAAGGCTGATGCTATTGAGTATTTCACAGAAAAAGGCGATGAGTATAAACTCGATCTGATTAAAGATTTGCCTGATGGTGCTATTACTTTTTATTCGCAAGGTAATTTTACAGATCTGTGCCGTGGGCCTCACATCCCTAACACAGGCTTTATAAAAGCGGTTAAGTTGATGAGCCTTGCCGGTGCATACTGGCGTGGTGACGAAACCCGCAAGCAATTAACCCGTATTTACGGCGTTACATTCCCTAAAGCAAGCGAACTTACTGAATACCTGCACATGATCGAAGAAGCTAAAAAGCGCGATCACCGCAAATTGGGTAAGGAACTGGAACTGTTCGCTTTTTCGGAAAAGGTAGGTATGGGATTACCATTGTGGTTACCTAAAGGAACTGCATTGCGCGAACGTTTGGTAAATTTCTTGCAAAAAGCACAGATAAAAGCAGGCTATGAGCAGGTAATCACTCCTCATATCGGTCATAAAAATCTGTATGTAACATCGGGTCACTATGAAAAATACGGTGCCGATTCATTCCAGCCGATAAAGACCCCGCAGGAAGGAGAGGAGTTTTTCTTAAAACCGATGAACTGCCCTCACCATTGCGAAATCTACAAAACAAAACCTCGTTCATACAAAGACCTGCCGGTTCGTTTTGCTGAGTTTGGTACTGTGTACCGTTATGAGCAGAGCGGCGAGTTGCACGGTTTAACCCGTGTACGTGGTTTTACTCAGGATGATGCCCACTTATTTTGCCGTCCGGACCAGGTAAAGGATGAGTTTAAAAAAGTAATTGACCTTGTATTGTATGTATTTAAAGCTTTAGGCTTTGAAAACTATACCGCACAGGTATCATTACGTGATCCTGAAAACAGGGCAAAATACATTGGTACAGATGAAAACTGGGCTCTGGCAGAAAGTGCAATCATTGAGGCTGCTGCGGAAAAAGGATTGACTACAGTTGTAGAATTAGGCGAGGCTGCATTTTACGGCCCTAAGCTTGATTTTATGGTAAAAGACGCTCTTGGCCGTAAATGGCAATTGGGTACTATCCAGGTTGACTATAACCTGCCTGAACGTTTTGAACTGGAATATACAGGCAGCGACAATCAGAAGCACCGTCCGGTAATGATCCACAGGGCGCCGTTTGGTTCGATGGAACGCTTTATAGCGGTATTAATTGAGCATTGTGCAGGTAATTTCCCGTTGTGGCTATCGCCCGAGCAGTTCATTATACTTCCCATATCAGAAAAATATGAAGAATATGCAAAAAAAGTTTCTGATATATTAAAAGATTCCGATATTTGCGGGCTAATCGACTTCAGGGACGAGAAAATAGGCAGAAAGATACGAGATGCTGAAGTCAAAAAAATCCCTTACATGCTGGTTGTGGGCGAAAAAGAAGCTGCCGAAGGCTTGGTTTCTGTACGTAAACATGGTACCGGTGATTTGGGAAGTATGAGCATTGAAGATTTTAAAGAACAGATAACTAAAGAAATAACAGTATAACTTGGCATTAAACAAACCTTTCAATAGAGGACCAAGGCTTCCTTTTAAGAAAAAAGAAGCCGAACATAACATAAACCAATTCATTAGGGCTCAGGAAGTTCGCCTTGTAGGTGATAACGTTGAGCAGGGAGTTTACTCATTAAGAGATGCCCTTGCAATAGCGCAGGAGCAGGAATTGGATTTGGTTGAAATATCTCCTAACGCCGTACCGCCGGTTTGTAAAGTAACGGACTATAACAAGTTCATTTACGAACAAAAGAAAAAGCTTAAAGAGATAAAAAGCAATGCCAAGCAAACGGTTATTAAGGAGATCCGTTTCGGACCGAATACTGATGATCATGACTTTGAATTTAAATTAAAGCATGCCATTAAGTTTTTGGAAGCTGGCGAAAAGGTAAGGGCTTACGTACACTTTAAAGGTCGTGCCATTGTTTACAAAGAACAAGGCGAGATCTTACTACTTCGCTTTGCCCAGGCATTGGAAGAAGTTGGTAAAGTGGAGCAATTACCAAAGCTTGAAGGAAAAAGGATGTTTTTAACCCTTGCACCAAAGGCAGCAAAAAAATAATTAAGATTGCACCCTGCTTTAGGGGCAGGTGCTTTGAAAATAAAACGTTGAGAAACGTTAATATCTAACACAAATAAATAGAGTTATGCCAAAAATGAAAACCAATTCCAGTGCTAAAAAGCGCTTCAAGCTTACTGGAACAGGTAAAATCGCAAGAAAAAACGCATACAAAAGCCACATCTTAACCAAGATGTCGACAAAACGTAAGCGTGCCCTTGGTCAAACCAGCTTAGTATCTGATGCCGACATGGGTAACGTAAAACGTATGCTTTGTATCGGAAAGTAATTCACAAATTTTAAAACCAGGTATTAGAGTTTTAAGTCCGGCACACGAGATGCAGGCACTCACTACCAAAAAACACACAAGATGCCACGTTCAGTTAACGCAGTAGCGTCGAGAAGACGCAGGAAAAGGATCATGAACCTCGCCAAAGGTTATTGGGGTTCACGTAGCAAGGTATACACCATTGCAAAAAACACAGTTGAAAAAGGTTTACAGTACGCTTACCGCGACCGTAAAACCAAAAAGAGAGAGTTCAGGGCTTTATGGATCCAACGTATTAATGCTGGTGCCCGTCAGCACGGAATTTCTTACTCTCAGTTGATGGGTAAATTAGCCGCTAAAGAAATCGGTTTAAACCGTAAAGTATTGGCTGACTTAGCAATGAACAACCCAGACGCTTTCAAAGCAGTTGTTGATGCAGTAAAATAATATCGCATTCTAATGCATGAGAGAGGCCGCAATTTGCGGCCTTTTTTGTTTTAATTATTTGAGTGTCTATTTTTATGGTATGACATCAAACAAGGAGGGACAGCCTGTCTTATCCAGCTTATTGCGCAGTAACTATTATTACTCTTTAAATGGATTTCGCGGCATTTCAATTATCCTGGTTGTATTTTACCACCTTCAGTTATCTGATAATTATTTTTATACTACAATATTCAATGGTGGGTTGGGAGTAAACATTTTCTTTGTAATAAGTGGTTTTTTAATTACGAGCCTATGTTTAAAAGAAAAAGAAGTAACAGGTGGCTTATCGCTAAAAAAATTTTATATCAGGCGTTTTTTGCGAATATTTCCTTTAGCCTATTTATATATTGGAGTGGTGTTTTTATTAAACCATTTCTATAGTTTAAACATTTCCTGGATTCAATTTTTTGGCTCGGCATTATATCTAATGAATTTTAGCTATTTCCGCAGCCATGATTTCACTTATTACTTCAGTCATTATTGGTCGTTATCGGTTGAAGAACAATTTTATCTCCTTTTTCCTTTTATTTTAAAGATCAACAGAACTGCATTTTATTATATTATTATCAGCATTGTATTCGCATTGCCGCTATTGTGTACAGTGCAACAGTTTGTTCCGGTTTTGAATCGTGGCATTATTTACTGTTTTACTCACTATTTTATAAAGTTTCAATCAATTGGTGTCGGCTGTTTTTTTGCGTTGATGGCGTCCAAAGAAATTTTGAATGTAATTTGGCTCAAACAAACAAAGGCAGCTGGCAATATTTTGGCTATAATATTGATGTTTGGATTGCGCTTTGACGAATTTTATACCTTAAAATCATTGTACGTAAACCTGGCGATTTCAGTAATTACCGGCTATTTAATTTTAAGCAATATCATACCCGCAAACGATTGGATTTTTAAGGTGTTAAACAATAAATTTCTATCATTTATTGGTATTCTATCTTATGGCATATACATATGGCAACAGTTATTTACCGGCCGGGATAGTAAAATGCTATTAAGCATATTTCCTAACAATGTATTGGGTTTGATTACTGTCCCTTTATTATCGTATTATCTTTATGAACGGCGTTTTCTAAAACGCAAATCAAAATTCACCCATAAATGATGCTATTGTTGTAAGATATAAAGGCGCTCGCATTACCTGAGCGCCCTTGGATAAAGGTGTTATTTTTTTATTTGACGACAATTACTTCAACAAACTCATCCGGATCGTTATTGATATCCATATACTGTTTAAAGTTCTGAATATCCTTATCAACCATATTTTTGAATACCGGGTTTAGTATTTTGGCTATGCCTGCACCTACACCGCCTGCCGGGGGCTGATAACTGATCACCACATCAACAATGGTACCCTGCCCGTCAACCGTATCCTGAAAACGAATTTTACCCGCATTATTAATCATCGAATCAGACAGCGAACTCCAGCCGATCACTTCATTAGGTTCGTCATGGACAATTTCGGCATGCCAGCTGATTGTAGCTACATTTTTGGGAAGCTTCAAAGCCCAGTGTGAATATTTAGAGTCGATGACCTCCACACTTTCCAGGTGTTTCATAAAAAGGGGCAGGTTATCAAGCTTGCGCCAAAATTCATAAACCTTTTGCCGGGGTTTATTTACAATAAACGACGAACGAATATTTACATTTATGGGATTGGTGGATAGTTTACCAATACGTTTGTAAAGCTCACAATGCCCTGTGATGCCCCTGTTTAACAAATAGCCACCGGCACCTATTTTTACGATACTTGCAAACGGGTTTTTAAAAATATTTTTAAAACCTGAGAAACCGAGCTTCATACCACCTGCGATGGACGTAAAGCGTTCGGGCCAATTCAGGTTTATGCGGTCATCTCCATAAAGCACAGGGAAGTTGTCGGTATATTTTACTATTGTAGTTGCCATAGGTTTTTAAATAGTTATTGTTTTTAAAACACCTTTAGGGCTACTAAGTTTTCCAGAAGTGAATTTTATTGCTTTTTGCTATAAGTAAATTTAAATTTAGTTAAATGGAGCAGGTGTTTTTTAGGGCGCTTGAGTTCATATTGGTATATCACCTGGCCAAGGTTTTTCAGGAAAGGCAGGCATACCGTTGTGTACTCGTATTTATTATCGTTCAGTATCCCATCTTCATTTGATTGCACGACGGCACTGAGCATGAACTCAACATTGTTTTTAAAATCTACGATATATGCATTATCAATATCATAACCATAACTATCACCAACTTTATTAAAGATCCTGATGTCAGGATTAATAACTGCTGTACTGTCTCCGCCATAGAACAAAAACTTGCAATAAGCCGGGAAATATTCGGGGCGGCGATAGGTGGGTTTGGTGTTTTCGGTGGGGAAGGTACTCATATAACGGTAAATGAAGCGATAGTCATCTATCGTTAAATTAAAGCGTTGCTTTTTAGGGAAAGTTTCAGGAAACAACAACCTTTTAAGCACCATTTGCTGATCGGCGAGAGAGTAAACATTCTTTTCAGAAAAGTCAAGAGGCTTGTTAACCAACCGTTCGCTGCTATCTAAATAAGCTTTACCCTGCAGCATGTTTTCCAGGTGCATGGGATAATTTGACGCATCATATAGCGCCGGTTTCTGATAAATTAGCTTATTATCATTGTAAAAATCAATAGGGTTGGTGTGCTTTGTGCTTTCGCCTGCATCACCTATGGCTAACCTGCCCACAATACGGGTATTGTTAAGATGATACTTCTTTAGCTTTTGATTGATCTCTGCACGGCCGACAAATTCATAGAGCCGGTTATATGCATCATTATCGCTTACCAGCAAGATCTTTTTAATATAATTTTCGATACTCGGCAAACCTGTTGAGGATGATGTATCTATTTTAACTTTAGTCTGGCCGGCAAATGCGCTATCAGTAATCATGACCGATTTGCGGCTTAAGCATTTTATTTTTAATTCGTTAAGTTTCTCAAGCGCAAAAATGGCCGTTGGAAGCTTTACCGTGCTCGCGGGGTAAAAATAATGATGCGCATTAAGATGATAGCTGTATGAAGTAAAGTGCGGAACATTGTCTTTATCCCTGTCGATCCGGGTATATAGGATCTGTATTTCGTTTTGTGCAGGATGGTTCAAAACGCCTGAAAATAGTTCGGGATGGCTATATAGTAAACCTTTCAGAAAAACGGTATCGGGATGTTGGGCAAAACTGCCAAGCGCGCCCATCATCAATAATAAAATGCAGCAATATTTCATCATGATAAATATAGTTATGTAGTTTGAGGTTAACAGATACTTATTGTACTTTTGCAGCGCTTTAGGTTTCATTAAACTATTTTTTTAATGAATTAAAAGGGAATACGGTGTAAATCCGTAACTGTCCCGCAGCTGTAAGCTCCGTAACCGTTGCCAAATCTATACAGCCACTTTCTGTAAACAGGAGGGAAGGCCAGGCAAAATGGGGAGCAAGTCAGAAGACCTGCCAAGGCATTATATGTTATTCATAGCTTTCGGGGATTGAAGCTTGGATGTGAATGCTCTTCGTTTGGCGTGTTTTCATTTTATTCATTTCCGTGTATGCTATTAAGGCTGCATTATTATTTTATACATATCAATCATACATGGAAAAAAAGTACGCTAAAATTATTTTAGGATTCGGTTTGTTAACTGTTGGGTTATCTACCTCAGCAGCATATGCACAGGATACCACACGCACACTCAATACGGTAGTAGTAACTGCAAGCCGGTCGCCTAAAAAACTGTCAGACATTGGCCGCGTTGTTACCATCATTTCTGCCGATGAGATCAATAAATCGCAGGGCAAATCATTGCCTCAATTATTAAATACGGTTGCCGGGATAACTTTTTCTGGTGCAAATAATGCCCCCGGTATCAGCACATCGGTTTTCCTGCGCGGGGCTTCATCTGGCAATACCCTTATCCTGGTTGATGGTTTTCCGGTAAACAATGCTTCGGGCATTGATGGTAGTTATGATCTTAACGCTTTTTCGCTGGATCTGATAGATCATATCGAGATCTTGAAAGGAAGCGGTTCAACGCTGTATGGTTCTGATGCTGTAGCAGGTGTTATTAATATCATCACCAAAAAAGCTAAAGAGCAAGGGTTAACCGGTGGATTGCAGCTAACAGGTGGCAGCTATAATACGTTTAAAGAATCGGCTTCATTAATTGGAAAGGTAAAGAACACGGGTATAGCTGTTAATCTTTCAAATACCGATTCAAAAGGCTTTGCCGCTGCTACAGATACTACCGGCAAAGACGGTTTTAAGAAAGATGGTTTTCACCAACGTTCGGCCAGTGTGAACCTGAGCCAAAATGTTTCATCTAAATTTATTCTGAACGGAAACCTGCAGGTAAGCCACAATACCGGTGATCTTCCTTACGGTGCTTTTATAACCGACAATGATTACACTTATAAAAACACATTTTTATTTGGTGGAGTAGGTGCAAAATTGATTTTGCCAAAAGGTAACCTCAATGTGAACCTGTCGCAAAATACGGTTCAAAATAATTTTACTAACCTGCCATCTGATAACGACGGAACCCACCAGGTTACAAAAAATACAGGCCGTATAACCAATGCCGAAGCTGTATTTTATTATGAATTGAATAAGTATCTGGATATTACCAGCGGCGCGAGCTTTAAATACAGCAACACAAACCAGTACAGCCTGTATGAATCAACGGCCTATCAGGCACCAGCAAGTATTATCAAAGCCGGTGATGCTGCTAATAACATATTCAGCGCGTATACATCTTTATTCTTTAAATACGATATCTTCCACATGGAACTGGGCGGCAGGTATAATAATCACAGCAAATATGGCGACAAGTTTACTTATACCATCAACCCGTCATTATACCTTGCCGATCAGTTTAAGGTCTTCGGTACAATAGCTTCAGCATTTAAGTCGCCTTCGCTATATCAGTTATTTTCTCAATATGGTAATCCTAATTTAAACCCTGAGATCACCACATCGTACGAAGCAGGCTTTGACTGGGAAATTGTTAAAAACACATTGTCATTTAATACGCAGTTTTTTAAGCGTAATACCAAAGATGTTATCTATTTTAAAAACCTGTCTGGCCCTCCTTATAGTCAATATGCAAACGGGCAACAGCAAAAAGATAAAGGCTTTGAAACCGAATTAAAATATCACGATAATAAAATTCATGCATCTGCCTATTACGCTTATGTAACAGGTAAACTAACCGACGAAGCCGGTACACAAACCGGCAACCTTTACCGCAGGCCTAAGAGTACTTTGGGTGCCAACATCAGTTATGATGTTTTAAGTGATTTTGAGGTAGGTGTTAACTACAAATATGCAGGTAACCGTACCGATCTGACTTTTACAAACACTGGATCAGAAGTGATTACACTGAAGCACTATAACCTGGTAAATTTGCATTTGGAATACAAGGCAACCAAAAATCTAAATGTTTTTGGTGACCTTAACAACGTTTTGGATACTAAATACGTAGATTGGTTAGGATATAACACCCTCGGTATCAACTTCATGCTTGGTGCCAGGTATCAATTTAAATAGCGTTTGCTTATTGTTCGGATTATTAAGTAATTTTACGCCATATATAAAATCATGACCGCAAAAGATAACACCAACCGCAACCTGTTCCTGATCCTGATGATCCTGGTTGCTGCCGTATTCAGGCTTTTAGCATTTAAGTATAAAGAATTGAGTAATTTCAATCCGGTAGGTGCTATTGCATTATTTGGTGGTGCTTATTTTACGTCAAAGTGGAAAGGTTATGCAACAGTGTTGCTTACGCTGTTTTCAACCGATATCATAATCAATTACCTGTATACTTCAAAGTTAACTTTATGGTATGGCGGAGCCGCATGGGTTTACCTGTGTTTTGCATTAATGGTGCTTGTTGGTAATTTGCTTGAAAAGGTAAATGTTCTTAATGTGCTTTTAGGCTCAATCGCAGCAGTTTTAATTCACTGGTTAATTACAGATCTGCCCTGGTTATATGGTACACTTTATCCGCATACCTTAGCTGGCTATGGTGAATCATTGATTAAAGCTATTCCGTTTGAGAAAAATATGGCATTGGGTACATTAGTATTTAGTGCAATACTTTTTGGTGGTTTTGAATTGGCTAAGAATAAGTACACTTTTCTTCAGGACAAAAAGCAATTGGCTTTATAATATAAAAGCATTTAAATTTAAAGCGGATTGTTGAAAGGCAGTCCGCTTTTTTTATGGCCTAATCAATTATCATCTGTTTATATTAAAATGAAGAACTTAGTAGTGTTAACCGGCGCAGGTATCAGCGCCGAAAGTGGTTTAAAAACCTTCAGGGATAGCGATGGGCTTTGGGAAGGGTATAATATTGAAGACGTAGCCACCCCCGAGGCCTGGGAGCATAACCCGGTTATGGTACAGCAATTTTATAACGAGCGCCGTAAAACAGTATTGGAAGCCAAGCCCAATGCAGCACACTACGCCCTTGTCACCCTCGAAGAAAAATATAATGTAACCATCATCACTCAAAATATTGACGACCTGCATGAAAGGGCAGGTTCAACCAATGTGGTGCATTTACATGGCATTATCACCCGCTCACAATCAAGTATCAAACCAGAACTTACTTATCCTATCGATGGGTGGGAAATTAAAATGGGAGAGCTTTGCGAATTAGGTTCACAATTACGTGCGCACGTAGTTTGGTTTGGTGAGCCCGTACCAATGATAGAACATGCAGCCGCTATATGCGTGGGGGCTGATATATTTATACTTATAGGTACCTCCCTTGCTGTTTACCCGGCCGCAGGGCTTATCGGTTATGTTGACCGCGAGACGCCAAAGTATATTATCGATCCCAATATACCTTTTGTAAATGTTAAAGGGCCGGTTATTAAAATCCAGGAAAAAGCAACAGTTGGCGTCCCTGAATTAGTGAACCAATTATTAAAAGATTAAATCACTAATTCGCTAACTCACTAAATCACCAATTAAATATGAAGTGTATCTTCAATTGGAGCGGCGGTAAAGACAGCGCTCTCGCCTTATATTATTGCCTGCAAAGTCCGGATCTGGAAATCGTTTATCTTGTAACTACGATCAATGACGCAGCCGACCGGATTTCCATGCATGGTGTACGGACTGAACTGCTGATTAAACAGGCCGAAGCCATTGGTATTCCTTTATACCAAATCCGCCTGCCCGAAATGCCGGGTATGCAGGAATATGACGATGTGATGCGACACCATTTAACTCGCTTTAAAAATGAAGGTGTAACCCATTCCATTTTTGGCGATATATTTTTGCAAGACCTAAAAGATTACCGCGACGCACGGTTAAGCGAGGTTGGGCTCAAAGGTATTTACCCCTTATGGAAAAGGGATACATCCGAATTAATAAATGAATTTTTGAACCTCGGTTTCGGAACCGTGATAGCCTGTACCCAGCAACGTTTGGAACGCATTGTTGGTAAAGAGATCAGTCGGGAGTTAATTGATGCGTTGCCTGACGATGTTGACGTTTGCGGCGAGAATGGGGAATTTCATACCTTCACTTTTAAAGGGCCAATATTTAAAAACCCAATTGAATACAAAACAGGTGTGAAAATTTTTAAGGAATACGCCACGCCGAAAAACGCCAATGATCCCTGCGTTTCTGCTACCGATGCCAAACCTTCCGGTTTTTGGTATTGCGACCTGTTATTGGCTTGACCTTTCATTTATTCCGTTAAAATCAGCGCAGAATAAAATTTTGTTTAACTATATAATTACTTAAATATCAATACATTAATATTAGTTTATTTAATTTTTTATTTAGATACTATGTAAAATGAAGACAAGCAGAACTTAAAATGCAATTTTTTTTGCCAAATTAAATTTTGCCTACAGTTACTTTTACTTATAAGTTATTGGTTATCAATGTAAATTGATGTTTTACTTCAATAGTTGTATCTAAAATAAGCGTCTTTATAATCGTTACGCATGTCGATAAACCGGGCGGCTATCTTTTTTAAAAACTCTTCATCAAGTAATTCAAAAACGCTGTTAACCCCCTCGGTTAAATCCATTTCCGGGATCTTGTAACTCTGCTCAAGGGAGCCCTGCTCTACCTTTACAATAAACTTATTGTTCATATTCAGGATAGAGATTTTAAAATCGGGATGGGGGAGTTCTGCAATAATTCTCATGTCTTTTTATTTATTCAATAAGCCCTTTAATGGGTCTTTTCCGTTAATGGTACCGAAACTGGCAATAGGTTTAAACCGTGCAAAAAGTTCCTCGCTATACCAACCTTCGCTTCTTGTCTTTTTAATTACTTCGGCATGTTCGGGGCTTTTATATGCAAAAGCTTTGACGTGTTCCAGGCTTTCCCAAACAGAAAATGTAGCTTGTCTGTATACCGGAGCTTCACCAACGCCAAATGAATTTATATATCCGGGAGCGGATGTCATTATGTTTGCAACGGTATCTACATTGGCCCAGAAATTCTTTAGCCTGCTAAGTTTGATTGTTGCGCGTGTGAGTACGGCGACTGGGCCATTGATGTCGCTTACATCGGGCCTGCCGAATGGCTCTTTTCCATCCCAACTCCCGTGGCTTTGCAGGGGCTGACAAATCATTGTCCAGCTTTCAGTACCTAACAGCTTCCACCAGGATGAGACGAACGACCTGTTATAAAATGCGTCAAAATTTCCCCTGCTATCCCAGCAAGCCAATAAGCCCCATTGTTGCCAGTCGGGTTCAAGGTCAAATGTTCCGTTTTTTCCAGAACCAAGAAGCTTGTAAAAACTACATCCTTTTTGCATTAGCAGGGGGAGGCGATGAATAGCCATTGCCAATAGGGCAAACGGAATAAACAGTTTGCGGTAGCGGATTATAGTAAGGCTAACGATCATGTAAATGCTAAATAAAAGATTAAATATGATATTTGCCTTATTTAGTTTCAACGTGGCATCCTTACTTTTACATCATGGCAGAAGATCTAACAATAAATACATCGACCGATAAAGCGGAGCAATACGCCTCGCTTGTCCCTCAAATAGAAGCATTACTTTATGGCGAACCTGACCTTATAGCTAATATCGCAAACGTAGCGGCGGCTTTAAAAGAGCAGTTTAAATGGTTTTGGGTAGGTTTTTACCTGGTTAAAGAAAACGAATTGGTTTTAGGCCCATTTCAAGGGCCGGTTGCGTGTACCCGTATTGGCCTGGGGAAAGGTGTTTGCGGAGCCGCATGGCAGCAGGCTAAAACTTTGGTTGTGCCGGATGTTGATGCATTTCCCGGGCACATTGCCTGTAGTTCGCTTTCCCGTTCGGAAATCGTGGTGCCGGTATTTAAAGACGATAAAGTGGTAGCAGTACTTGATGTAGACAGCGAATTGCTTGATCAGTTCAATGAAACAGATGCACAGTATCTCGAGCAAATAGTAAAGCTTATTAATTTTTAATGAGCAGGATCTATCTGATTGCCGGCCTTGGCGCCGATACCCGCGTTTATAACAACATTAATCTCAATGATGAACATGAGGTGATTACGGTAGATTGGGTCGAGCCAAATTCAAAAGATACTTTAGTTACTTATGCTCAAAGGCTTATTTATCAATATAATATCAAGCCAAACTCGGTATTGATTGGCAATTCTTTAGGCGGGATAATTGCAGTGGAAATGGCTAAACTTTTACCTGTCGAAAAAGTCATCCTGATCTCCAGCATTAAAACCAGCGACGAAGCTCCATGGTATTTTAAACTCTTTCGCGTGCTGCCTGTTTACAAACTTATCCCGGGAAAAGCATTTAATTCGATGGGGTTTATGATTAAACCTTTGTTCGGCCACATGAGCCGCGAGGATGCCTGGTTGTTTGGCGATATGTTAAAAAAATCATCGCCGGCGTTTATGAAATGGGCCATGTACGCTATTTTGCATTGGAAGAACGAAGTTGTACCGCCAAACCTTTACCATATTACGGGTGATAAAGATCTGGTGTTTGATTATAAAAGAATTAAGGCTGCTACCATCGTTAAGGGAGGTACGCACATCATGATCTTTGACAAAGCAAAAGAGATCAATAAATTGTTGAAGGGAATCCTGAAAAAATGAAATTACCTGAAAGTTATTACCTGGGGAACGACGTTGTAAGTATCAGTAAAGATCTGTTAGGTAAGTATTTGTTTACTTGTATTGATGGTGTAACTACTGGTGGCTATATTGTTGAAACAGAAGCTTATAATGGTGTTGTAGACAAAGCTTCTCACGCTTTTGGTAACCGCCTTACACCCCGCACTAAAACCATGTTTATGCAGGGAGGTATTGCTTATGTTTACCTGTGCTACGGCATTCATGAAATGTTTAATATCGTCACCTCAAGTGAAGGGCACCCGCAGGCAATTCTTATCCGGGCAATTCAACCTACCGATGGGCTTGAAGCAATGCAGGTACGGCGCAACATGCCGGTTCTTAAGCCAACCATAACTGCCGGGCCCGGTTCGGTAGCCAAGGCGTTAGGCATTTCGCGCAATATCAATGCGTTTAGTTTGCAAGGTGATACGATCTGGCTTGAAGACCGTGGCCTTCATTTTCCGGATAATCAGATAAAAGCCGGCCCACGAATAGGAGTGGCTTACGCTGCTGAAGATGCCCTGCTGCCTTATCGTTTCTATGTAAAAGGCAATATTTACGTGAGCAAGCCCAACAAATAAGCTTCCTATTTTGTATTATTGGCGAATGAACTATCAAAACGATCTGGCGTTTGCCCGGCGGCAGGATGAGCAGGATTCATTAAAAAATTTCCGAAGTCGTTTTTTAATTCCCCAGCACAATGGTGAAGACGCGGTTTACCTTTGCGGTAACTCGCTTGGCTTGCAACCGGTTTCCGCGCAACAATATTTAGCCGATCAATTAAACATCTGGAAAAACCTTGCTGTTGAAGGTTGGTTTCAGGGAGATGATCCCTGGCTTGATTATCACAAATCCATTACCGGCTCAATTGCCGGCGTTGTAGGCGCGCGGGATAATGAAGTTACCATAATGAACTCACTTACAGTAAATCTTCATTTATTGATGGTAAGTTTTTATAAACCAGATAATAAGCGTTTTAAAATTCTCATGGAGGGAGGGGCTTTCCCTTCTGATCAATATGCAATGGAAAGCCAGGTGAGATTCCACGGTCTCGATCCTAAGGATACAATAATTGAGATTTTCCCGCGGAACGGGGAGGTCACATTACGTATTGAAGACATCATTCAAACCATTGATCAAAACAAAAATGAACTTGCTTTAGTGCTGTTCGGCGGAATCAATTACTATACCGGACAGTTTTTTGATATGAAAGCAATTACAGATGCCGCCCACGCAGCAGGCGCTTATGCAGGCTTTGATCTGGCTCATGCTGCGGGGAACGTTCCCTTGCAGTTGCACAATTGGGGAGCCGATTTCGCTTGCTGGTGTTCGTACAAATACATGAACTCCGGACCGGGCGGCATAAGCGGCATTTTTGTACATGAAAAACATTTTACCGATAAGGAACTGAACAGGTTTGCCGGCTGGTGGGGATACCGTCGTGATAAGCAGTTTCTGATGGCTCCGGGCTTCGACCCCGAGGCTGGGGCGGCCGGCTGGCAGGTAAGCACAAGCCCAATTCCGCTTCTCGCTTTATTTAAAGCCTCTATGGCTATTTTTGACAGTGCAGGCGGGTTAGATACCCTCCGGCGAAAAAGTCTTTATTTAACGGGGTATTTGGAATTTTTGATTCAAAGCATTAATAAACAGCAGGGCGAAGAGGTTTATCGGATAATTACTCCATCTGACGCGACTGCCCGCGGCTGCCAGCTTTCAGTAGTTTGCGAACGAAAAGCCAGGGCTATTTTCAACTATCTTGCACAAAATGGTGTTATAGGCGATTGGCGCGAACCGGATGTGATCCGCCTGAGCCCTGTACCGCTTTACAATACGTTTGAGGATGTTTACAAAGCAGCCAGATTGATGGCTGATGCACTAAAAGTTGTTTAAATTTTCAGAGATATATGGTTTACTACAATCCCAAAGAGTGGTTTTCATTCATTTTTAAAATAAATAAAGCCGAAACGCTGCGCGAGTTATTTCCACTTATGCTTGCCGTAGGTGCATATGCAGGTGTTGTTACCTATTTCCTGATTGATTTTTGGCAGCTACCCGATACAAGCATACTTAAGAAGGTAATCTTTATTCATCAAACAATAGGTTTCGTATTCTCCTTATTGCTGGCATTCCGTATCAACTCGGCTTATGACCGCTGGTGGGAAGGGCGTAAGATCTGGGGAAGCCTGGTGAATAACAGCCGCAACCTTGCCATCAAATTAAAACATCTGATTGGCGAAAATGAACTGGCTTTTTTTAATTACGCTATTCCGCGTTATGCAAGAGCTTTGAGAGATCATTTACGGGATGAATATGTTCTGGAGGAGCAGTCGTTCATCAGTGTTGATGCACAAAAACATGTACCCAACCAGGTAGCTTCTGAAATGATTAAAAACATTTACAGGTTAAATAAAGAAGGTGCTATCAACCCGGAGCAATTGTTTAGCATAACAGCAGAAATTACTTCTTTTACAGATATTTGCGGAGCATGTGAACGAATTAAGAAAACGCCTATTCCGTTTTCGTACAATGTTTTTATCAAGAAATTTATCTTTACGTACATCATGACCCTGCCGTTTACCTGGGCCTTTGACCTCAAATATTTTATTATCCCGATAATCTGCTTTGTACTTTTTGTTTTTGCGAGTATTGAGTTATTAGCTGAAGAAATTGAGGATCCTTTTGGCCGGGATGCTAATGATTTGCCGTTGGATAGCATTTGCGACAATATTCAAAAACATGTTGGAGAGTTGATAGGATAGAAGGTATGCTCAAAATAGCTTACGATCCGATATATGCCCATCCGCTGCCCGAAGGGCACCGCTTTCCTATGCTGAAGTATGAACTGATCCCGGGCCAGTTATTATATGAAGACGTGATAGGCAGGAATAATCTGTTTTCGCCGGGGCTGCTGGAAGAAAATATCATTACCCGTACCCATGATGAAAATTACTGGCACCAGCTTCGAGACCTCACGCTTTCACCGAAGGAACAACGCCGCACGGGTTTTCCTTTATCGGCGCAATTGGTTGAACGGGAGATCAGGATAGCAAAAGGCACAATTGATGGCTGCCGGTACGCTTTTGACGATGGTGTCGCGTTCAATGTTGCAGGCGGTACACATCACGCAGGCAGTAACTGGGGTGAAGGTTTCTGCCTGTTAAATGACCAAGCTATTGCAGCTAATTATTTATTAGACAATAAATTATCCAAATCTATCTTAATAATTGATTTAGATGTACATCAAGGCAACGGCACAGCTGAGATCTTTGAAAATGAGTCCAGGGTATTTACTTTCTCAATGCATGGGGCTAACAATTTCCCTTACAGAAAGGAGCAATCTGATCTGGATATCCCTTTAAAAGATGGCGTAAGTGATGGCGAGTTTCTCGACATACTTAAGACAACGCTGCCGCGATTGATTGAGCAACATAAGCCCGATTTTATCTTTTACCTTTCGGGTGTTGATATTTTGGCTACTGATAAGCTGGGTAAGCTTGCATTAAGTAAAGACGCATGTAAAGCCCGCGATCAGTTTGTTTTTGAACAATGCGTCAAACACAATGTCCCGGTGCAGGTAAGTATGGGAGGAGGGTATTCACCACAAATTAAAGATATTGTAGAAGCGCACTGTAATACGTTCAAGGCAGCTATTGACCTCTTTTTTTAATCCTTTGCCATTATTGATATTACCGGCTTTTGCTTACGGCTTTTGCTAAGCAGGTTAAACCGTGCAAATAAAAGTACCGAGGCAGTCCCGAGGCCCAGCACAAGGCCATACCAAACCCCATAAACCCCAAGGTTTAATTTAATACCAAGCAGGTAACCAACAGGCAAACCAATTATCCAGTACGCCAGAAAAGTAATAACGGTTGGAATATTTACATCGCCCATGCCCCTTAGCACACCAAGCCCAACAACCTGTGCGCCATCAAACAGCTGAAAAAATGCTGCAATTATAAGTAACTGTGATGCAATAGTTATTACTTCTTTATCCGAAGTAATAATCCATGGTAAAAGATGCCTGCCTAAAGCAAATACTACTGCTGTAAACGCCATGAAAAGCAATACAATGTGATAATTGGAGATAGCCGCAAGCCTTAAATTACGATGATCGCTTACACCAAAATAGTTACCCGATTTAATTGCTGCAGCTGCACCAATGCCGCTTGCCATCATATAAGTCATGGATGCCATAGTTATAGTAACCTGGTGTGCGGCCTGCGCAACTACGCCGATGGTGCCAACCAATAATGCAGCGCCGCCAAAGGCGCTGATCTCAAATGTGTACTGCATTGCCACAGGCGCACCGATTTTCATGATCTGGATACCTCGAAGCCTATCGATATTCTTAATGGCAAAATCTGTTAAATAAGTTTTAAAATTTTTTGAGCGGAAAACATAGATACCCATAACAGTTGCCATTAAGCAACGATCAATCAGTGTACTGTAGCCAACACCTCTGATACCCATTGGTTGGATGCCAAACAGGCCCTTAACAAAAATTATCCCGAACAAAATATTAATAAGGTTACCCCATATAGATATCATCATAGCTTGCTTGGTGAAACCCAACCCTTCTGCAAATTGCTTAAACGTATTAAAAATAAGCAGGGGTATTAGGGACAAGCTAAGCAAAAATAAATATGGCTTAGCCTCTTTTACAACCTCGGGCGACTGGTCAAGGTGGCCGATAAGCAACATGGTCCCAAAGTAGATTCCGCAAAACAGGATGATTCCGCTCAGTATATTCAGGAATAAACTATTGGATAATAACAGGCCGCATTCTTTGTGATTTTTGCGCCCATTATTTTGGGCGATAAGTGGCGTTAAACCATAAGAGATCCCCATGCCAATCACCAACGGAACCATGAACAGACTGTTTACGGTTGATACCGCAGCCAAAGAAACAGTGCCCGCAAAATGCCCCACAATGATGGTATCAGACATTTGAACAAGCGTGTGTCCTACGTTTGATATAATTACCGGGATAGCCAATTTAAGGCTTTCAAGATAATAAGGTTTGTATTTTTGGTAAAGGGCTCTCATAATTACTCAGGCAACAGGAGGACAAAAGTAACCATTCGGGCACACAGAAAAGTCAGCAGGCTGTATAATATTCTTCCTTTTCGGTTGTGTTGATCTTGATCAGGCCTGATAATATCAGGTCAACAAGTACATTCTGAGCACGACGGCGCCCAACTTTAAGCAGCTCGCTGCATTCTTTTATGGTAATGCGGCCAGCTTTTTCCAAATGGCCAAGTAAGGTACTCTCGTTTTCAGAATACTCAATTAAAACACCCTGATCATTTGACGAACGTTTTAAAACTTCCAGTACAATTTTACTGGCCAGTACACTTTTATCTTTTACGCGTACATAAGCCCACCATTTACCGTCTTCGGCGAGAGCATAATGAGGTTTTAGCTCGCTTGAAGCAATCTCTACAACGAGTACCAATTTATCATCAAAATATACCTCTTCAAAAACAGGTTCAAGCGCCGGCCTCGAAAAAAAATGAGCTGCCTTTGTTATCATGTACCTTTCTTCGTCGTCTGATTTCACCCCTTTTATTGTGCCATCATCAGCTACGCCAATAAGTAGCTTGCCGCCTTTATTGTTGGCGAATGATACCATTGTCCGGGCTATTTTTTCGCAACTGGTTATCGTTTTTTTAAAGTCGACGGTTACGCCTTCTCCTTCAAAAATCAGCTTCTTTACATTTGTTTTATGCATAGCCTTTTATAATTATCAGGGCTTAATGTATGGTGTGAAAATTTCCATCCAGGTTTCAGGGCGTGAAATGGGTGAAAAACCAAATTGATTATACAAGTTATGCGCATCCAATGTAGCTAACGACCATCTTCTTAAACCTTTCAAATCCGGATGTTTAACAATTGTTTGGATTAACCATTTAGAAAGGCTTTTACCACGATAAGCAGGCAGTACAAATACATCGCAGATATAAGCAAACGTAGCATTATCGGTAACAACACGTGCAAAGCCCGCCTGTTCATGGTTTAGATAAATACCAAAACACATGGAGTTTTCGATGGCTTTTGCCATTTTTTGTCGCGGGATGCCTTTTGCCCAGTATGATTCATTATTCAGATAATCATAAATAACATCAACGTTAAGCAGGTTTTTATCGGTTGAGATTTTGAAGCCTTTTTTTTCAAAAGCTTCGTCATTCATAATTACAGTCATCAGTATAAGTTATATAGTAGTATCAGTAAAGTTTAAGTTTCGAATATATACCTCAATCATGAGGGATACGCATATTTCGCCATCTTTATTGTAAATGTCAATAGGGAACGAGCGAATAAATTTCCCGGCTGTATTTAAAACATGCTCTGCTTCGGCTATATCGCTGTCTGATAGCTCGATATCAAAA
Source organism: Mucilaginibacter sp. SG538B (assembly GCF_013376065.1). Lineage (NCBI taxonomy): Bacteria > Pseudomonadati > Bacteroidota > Sphingobacteriia > Sphingobacteriales > Sphingobacteriaceae > Mucilaginibacter > Mucilaginibacter sp. SG538B. The sequence goes on along the minus strand of NZ_JABMJI010000001.1, from coordinate 2,175,731 downwards.
GATAAATTTGTTGCTGCCGGCCTTGCGTATTTTACCGTTGCCGATTTTGACCAAACCGTAAGTTTATAACCTTTATGGCTAAATATTTGATAAAACAGGATAGGGTAAAAGGGATCTGCGGCCGAGAAAAGCGTGCCGCCAAAAATTGAGTTATTGTAGTTTTTATTGAGAAAACTCTTCCTGACTTTTACCTTAACACCGCGATAGCCTTTGCTGAATTTAACTACCCAGATACGCTGGAAAAGGAGAGGAGGGTAGAAGCGCATTACCCACTTTAATAATCCTTCGGATACTACCATAGCGCTTAAAGATCAGAAAAAAATTAAACAATAAGTGGCAAATGTGAATCAAACAGGCGTATGTTTAAAAATAAAAAGATAATAAAATCCAGAATTACCGGTAAACAATACGGTTAAAGCTTCGTTAATAGTATGGTTCATCATAAATTGATTATTAATCAAAAGCAAATAACTATGAAAAAGCAATTTTTAAGTTTCGCACTTGTCGCGGCAATGATAGGCGCTATTGCTACCAGCTGTAGCTCGGAAAAAAAAGCAGGCGATGGCTCTGACAGTACAAAAATGGATTCAACAAGTCAAAGTGCACCGGCGGCTACTGACACAGCTAAGACCGACACAAGCAAAAAAGACACTACAAAACATTAGAAATTTAGAACGCATAAAAAATCCCGGCCAGGTTTACGCCTGACCGGGATTTTTGTGCTTTTTCGTTTAAATTTCAGAATGCTGTTTTTATAACCCCGCCATCAGCACGTAAAGTTGCACCATTAGTTGCTGCCGATAGCGGACTTGCAATATAGGTAACCATGTTTGCAATTTCCTCTGTAGTAATAAAGCGTTTTATTAATGACGTGCCACGCACATTAGTGAAAAATTCTTTTTCTACCTCAGTATTACTCAAACCCTGATCTTTTGCTAAAGCCTCAATGAAATCGCCCACGCCTTCAGATAAAGTCGGCCCGGGCAAAACAGTATTTACAGTAACACCTGTGCTTTTAGTAAGTTCGGCCAAACCACGTGCAACTGCAATTTGAGCCGTTTTGGTTGTGCCATAATGGATCATTTCTTCGGGGATCTGATATGCCGATTCGCTAGAGATAAAAATAATACGGCCCCAATTTTTACTGATCATTTTATCAAAATAGGCTTTCGACAACCGTACCCCGCTTAGTACATTGACCTCAAAAAACTTCAGCCAGTCGGCATCGGTAATTTCGGTAAATGGTTTAGGTTCAAAAATACCCACGTTGTTCACCAGGATATCAACTTCCGGCAATTGTGCTGTCAGTGTTTCAACTTGCGCAATATTTGAAAAATCAGCAGCAATGCCTTTAATTTTATTGTTACCGGTTTCGGCAATCAGCTTTTTTACAACTTCGTCAACCTTGGTTTGGTTTCGGCCATTTACATATACCGTGGCGCCCTCGTTGGCTAATGATTTTGCAATAGCATAGCCAATTCCGGCTGTTGATCCGGTTACCAGCGCGATTTTGTCATTAAGTTTAAGATCCATGATTTTAGTTTTTGCTTAATAACACAAGTGTAGCATTGTTGTTAGTTTAAGGCAGATTTTAAAATCAAAGATTAAACAGCATTGACAATAGATGGCAAATTTTGAATTTAACCCTGACCGGGCTGGTACATTCTTTTTTCAACAGGCTGATAATATTCGTTTAAGTTTTCCGGCACCCGGGATTTATAACCCAAAACTTGCCTCAGGTCATCACTTAATCCTTCGCCAAATTCATATCCCAAAAATCTTGGATAATCAAGCTGTTGTTTAAAAAAAGGCTTAGTAAAAGCCATGGTTAATGTCCGCCTTGTTGCATCAGTATAATTTTTACCAGCCGCATGCCACAAATTGGAGTCAAACAAGATAATGCTGCCTCTTTTTGCATTGGCACGATCTGCATTTTTGTAGAAGAAATCACTCTCCGGTTTTTCATCGCTTTTATGCGAGCCTGACAAAAAATAAGTTGACCCGTTTTCAGGAGTAAAATCATCTAATATTATCATCATTTGAATCATTACTTTAAAATCGCCGGTAAAACTTCTTATATCCCGATGGATGTTTTGAACATATGGTTTTTCATCTTTTAAATTGATGACCGCGCCCAGCGAATTTATAATGTAATTTCCTTTTAAGAAATGCATCATCTGATCTGCACAATATTTTCGTTCAAGAAACTTCAGTGAAAATCTTTCCCGTTCAACAAGGTGGTGTAACGTTCCGTTCATGTTATCACCTATACCATTTGCAATTTGAATTTTACGCCTGATATCGTATGCAGGTATCAATGAATCTGTTATTTCATCAATGAATTCTTCGTCCAGGGCATTTTCGTATATAATCCATCCATATTCATCCATTACCCGGTCGAATACGGCAAGGTCAGCATCGGAATAGTTAAACTTATTTTTCATTTCTGTATTTAATTAAGGTTTTCAATTGTGGTGGTTTCTGGTTCAGAGGTAGTTGACCGTGTTTTTCTGTTAGGATGGCGATATAATGGAAAGAATTTAATTTCAGGATTGGGATCCACACCCGATTTTAAAACAAACTCGTTATATGCAGGCTCATCATTGATATAGCACCAGATCCGATCTTTTACCTGTAAGTTGGAGAAAAGCTTTTTGAAATTAAAAAGTGAATCTTCTTTTCCGCCTACGCCGCCTCCAAGGTGAAAGATCTTTTTTCCTAATCTTCTTCCAATCATACTTATCTCGTCTGTTAATAGTTTACTCGGAGAAATATTCAGATAATCGGGAGAAGTAGCAGAAAGGTGGTTTCTTACTATGTTATCTGATAATAAAATGAGCGCTCCGCACATTAGGTTTAGGCCATCGTAAATTAAGATCAGTTTATTTTTCATGTATTCCTCGTTAAGAAGATTGATAAAATGCTGAACATCAAAATAATAATTAGATGAGGCATGCAGCCTATCCATGTTTTTATAATACATTTCCGCAAAATGTTCAATTTCCTGAATTGTATCCGCTTCTTTAATAACAAAGCCCATTTTTCGCAGGCTTCTTATTTGGCGGCCAAGTCTTTTGTCATAGCCATTCCGTTGTTCTTCTTCAGACATGGAAAGATCAACGTACAGCGTTGTGCCGTTATCCTTAATACCGCCAATATTTTCCAAAAGATGATGCTGATTGAGGAACGGATGTAATCTTGAAAAGATACAAATGGCCGATTCTCCTTTCATAAAACCTGTAAACGCAACCTTAAATTGTGTAGTTATTGCGACCGGTAAGTTTTCAAGGGGTATGTTGGATAAAGGCCCTGAATAGCCATACACGCAAGTCATATCGAAGTATTCGGAACCTTCAATTTTCCTCTTGATCACGGGTAATGCTATAAAAACTGCATTTTCTTCATAAACAAATAAAAGCGGCTCGCCTTCATTATTTAATGAGTGATAATACCAGGTATGAAATCCCTCGTGCGCATATGACCGGTTTATATATTCGTCCCAATCTTTTCTATTACGTATGGTGAAACTTCGATAGCTCATAAGTGGTTTTAATTACGTTTAATTATTGATTATATGCCCGAGGGTAGGGCATGGGGTGCTTGTTAGTCAATAATACGAGGCAGTTTATGCCTCAAAAAAATGAAAATACTTATCCTTGTACCCGTTGGGTACAGGTTGATCATAATACAGCAGGAAGGAAAAACTGGGATAAAGTTTAAAGCAGATATTTTACAGTATCAAAAGCTTTACGTAACCGAAACCGGCCTAATTCAAATAGTATATATCTTTTAAGATACAGCAGCAGCAGCATTTTCTTTTGCATTCCACGATAGCGAAAGCGTCTGATAATGAGATTAAAATCACTGATAACCATCTCCATCCGGGCATCATTTCTTATCATGCTCCAAATGCCGCCAACATGATTGCGATAGCAGCTCATAACCTCAGGCATTACATATATTTTGCGCCCGGTGTTGAATGTGGCAAAGATTTTAAAGAATTTATCGGCTGCATAGCAACTCGTATACCATGACTCCTGAAACAATTCATGTACTTCTGGGATGTTATGATAAACAACAGTTGCTGTTTTAGTTTCTACCTGCCGGCCAACTAATAAATCTTGATAAGTATACTCAAGCGGTACAGGATTTGGCTCGATATTCAGGGTGTTATTGTTGATATCAATCACTCTTGTGTGGTGACAACAAATAATATATTCCGGGTTATTTTCCAGGAAATTGACTTGCTTTTGCAACTTTTGAGGACTTGTCCAAAAGTCATCGCCATCACAAAGAGCAATGTATTTTCCTTCACATGCTTTGATGGTATTAATAGTATTTAAATGAGCTCCACGGTTTTTTTCCGGGTAGATGATTTTGATTTTATCAGGATATTTTTCCTTGTATGATCTCACTATTTCAGTTGTGCCATCGGTTGAGCAATCGTCGCCAATAACAATTTCGTACCTAAAATTAGTTTCCTGCATCAGGAAACTTTCGATAGCCTGGCCGATAAAATCTTTGTGATTGTAAGTTGTACAGCAAACGCTAACCATCAAGTTCTGACCTGTTACCATATAAAAGAAAAAATTTATTTTAGAAGTATTAAATAGAATTTGAGCTTCACATGCCTGGTACTTTACCGAGATACCGAACCTGGTATACGTTTGAACCATCGCACAATGCTTCGCCATATGACTCACATTTTTTATTTATTTGATCGAAAGGTTTATTGCTTAAATAAACTTTTAATTCGTCTTTGGTTCGATCAAAAATCAATAATTACGAGTCGGCTTATAACAGCAATTTGCTATGTCAAATATATTTAATTCATGCTTATCAGCAGCCCGCGCTACTTTATTGACTCTTAAATTGTAAACTACTTTTCAATTACTTTACATACCTGTGAACGCCTGTAAATATTATCTGTATACCCGTGCAATTCGGTAAAAGTTTAAGCTAAAATTAATAGTATCTATGTGAAATTTGCAAATGAATATTATTCCCATAATTAACATTATGTTAAGTAAAACTTTTAAAAGGAAGGCCTTTTTCAAGGCCCCTCTTTTTTATATTGTATTATCTAATTATTGATTGGTTGGTAACGCATCAATCTGAGCTTTTAATTTTGAAGCATTCGCATCATCTTTAACACCCAAATAATAGGTTCTTAAATTTTGCAATGCGTCAATTGATTTTGGCTGTAGTTCAACAGCTTTTACCAAATATGGTTTAGCTTGTTCAAACTGAGCTTTAGCTTTAGCAATAGCAGCATCGTATTCTTTTTGTTTGTTAGCAGGCAATTTATTAGCAGCGTTATAAGCGTCAATAGCGGGGTTAAGTATTACATAACCATAGTTTAAATTAGCTTCAAAATAATTAGGATCAATTTCTAAAGCTTTTTTATACATTTCACCAGCTTTAACATAAGCCTCGGCTTTTGAGGCCTGCAGTTTCGCTTTTGCAGCAGCATCTTTAGTTGCACCCGCTTCTTTTGCGTAATTATCGGCTGTTTGTGAATAAGTTAGACCTGCATAGTAATACAAAGTCTTGTTTTTAGGGTCATTAGCCAAAGCTGCCTGGATCTTATCGGTAACTTCTTTTTCTTTTCCTGTTTGCAGGCTGATTTCGATTTCACGTTTACGCAATTCACTGTTTGCCGGGTATTTACTCACACCTTCAGATACTGCTTTAAGTGCACCTGCAGTGTCTTTACTGGCGAGATATAATGAAGAAAGATCAAGGTAAACCCCGGCATTTTTTGAATATTTTGTAGTTACCAGTTTGCTGTAGTTTGAAATTGCAGCCGGATAATTTTTTCCGTTTGCAGCTGCAAGACCGGTGTAATAAATGGCATTGGTATCTTCTGGTAATACGGTGCGGTAAAAGTCAAATGATTTGTAAGCAAGATCATATTTACCGGACGAATATTCTTTTACACCTTTAGTTAATTGATATTGAGCCAGATTTAAGTATGCCTCATCAATCATTTTTTTATTTTCACCTTTAGTGTCAGCTTCTTTAGCTTTTTTCAAGGCTTCTTCGGCTGTGGTAAACAAAGGCAATGAAGTAGCGGGTACAGTATCCTGAACAGCTAACGCTGAATAAATTGAACCTTTTACAGCGTAAGTAAGCGGTAAAGTAGCGGTTTTTTCATTGGCTGAAGCTTTGTCAATTGATTCTTTTGCAGTAGTGAGGCTTTTGCCTGCCATCGCTGCCATTGCCGGCTGGCCCCTTAAGCCCGAATATTTTTCATATTCTTCTTTTGCGGTATTTAACTCGCCTTTCTGTGCAAAAGCTGTTGCTGAAACCAAGCCTAACAGGCCCGCCATCAAAAGTTTGATTTTCATGATTATTATTGATTGGTTAACTGTTTTAGTTTATTGTTTATTTTGTCTAACTGATCCTGGTTATTGGTTTTTGCGTATGCCAACTGCAAAGCCTGCAGGCTGTTTACGTTATTCGGTGATATTTCATTGGCCTTTTCAAGCCATTGAATAGCTCGCCCAAGGTCCTGAATGCTCCTCTCCCCTTTCGAAGTCGTGCTTTGCTTTAAATATAATAACCCCAAATTAAATACCGGATCAAAATATGTTCCGCTTAGTTCAATGGCGTGTAAGTAAAGAGATTCTGCCTGATCAAATTTATCTAAATGATCGTAGCAATTAGCTGCAACAAATGCAATATCGGCGTTATTTGCATTAATATCAAGCAAGGGGCCAATTAGGGGCTCTAAGGCTTTGTAATTTTTTTTATTGTTATAGATATTGGCTTCATCAAGTAATAAAAATCTGTCGTTAGGCAAGATTTTCCTCCCTTTTTGAAGAATCTGTAAAGCCTTGGCCGTATCCCCCAATGATTTATAGATATTTGATGCTGTTTCAATATATTCAGTACGTGCACTGTCAACCCTTAGCATATTGCTATAATACACAGCGGCATCCTGCAAATTACCAGCTTTATTGTTTGCGAAAGCGATATAGGTATTGATCTGATTCATCGCCGGCGCATACTTTTTCGCGTTTTCAAACCAAGTTTTAGCATTGGTGAAATCTGAATTATTTACCGCATCAAACCCCTTTCGGATATAAACGTTTGCCAGGCAGCGCCTGGTATAATCAAGTTCTGACTGGTACTTGAAAATCTTGTTCATACCCGATAGCCGATCAACCAGTTTGGTTGTTTTGTCAAGCATATCTGCAGGCATCCCGAGTTTGTTTAAAGAATCGATGTACAGGATACTCGAATTTACAATAGCCCGGTAAAGGTTTTTTTCAATATCAGCCGTATCCGACTTGGTAATGATCAAACTATCTGCAGATTTTTTGGCCGCAGCCAAGTATTTCAGGTCGTTTTTCTGTTTATAAAAAGCCAGGTTATTTACTACAACTTTCAGCGCTTCTTTTTGTGCGAAGGCAAAAGTCGTAGTAAAGCTTGTAATTAAAACCGATAAAATGATCTTGCGGTAGTGCATATTTATTATTCTGTTGTATCGTCAGTTGATGGTTCTGCACCATTTTCAGCTGTATCATCACCGCCTGTATTTTCGGCTGTGGTATCAGAGCCTTCTGCATTTTCATCACCTTCTTTTACTTCCTCATCCTCATCATGCTCAATTTTGGCTACTGAAGCTATCTCATCGTTGTTTTTAAGCGTTATCAGCCTTACACCCTGTGTTGCACGGCCCATCACTCTTAATTCGCTTACAGCTATACGGATAATAATACCTGACTTGTTAATGATCATCAGGTCTTCCTTATCTGTAACACCTTTTATGGCAACAAGGTTTCCGGTTTTTTCAGTAATATTTAATGTTTTTACACCTTTACCACCACGGTTCGTAACACGATAGTCTTCAATGTCGGTACGTTTACCGTATCCCTTTTCTGATACCACCAATACGGTTGTTTCAGCGTCATCAATTGCTATCATGCCAACTACCTCATCGCTCTCGTCATCAAGCGTAATACCACGAACACCGGTAGCGGTACGTCCCATTGGCCTTACTGTTGATTCATTGAAACGAATAGCACGACCAGACTTAAGTGCCATCACAATTTCGCTGCTGCCACTGGTTAAGCTTGCCTCAAGTAATGAATCGCCCTCGTTAATATTGATAGCATTGATACCATTTGAACGTGGACGTGAATAAGCCTCGAGTGAGGTTTTCTTGATGGTACCCTTCTTGGTACACATAATAATGAAGTTATTTTCAAGGTAGTTCTGATCTTTAAGCGAAATCAGTTTAATGTAGGCCTTGATATTCTCTTCTTTCGGAATATTGATGATATTCTGGATGGCGCGGCCTTTTGAGGTACGTGTGCCTTCCGGTATTTCAAACACCCGGAGCCAGAAACATTGTCCCGATTCGGTAAAGAAGAGCATATAGTTGTGGTTTGAGGCAATAAGCAGGTGCTCAATGAAATCCTCATCACGGCTGTTGCTGCCAATAGCGCCTTTACCTCCCCTGCTCTGCCTGCGGTATTCGGTAAGCGGGGTACGTTTGATATAACCTTCGCGGGAGATGGTGATTACTACATCCTCGTCCTCAATAAAGTCTTCAGTTTGCATTTCTGCAGATGAGTGAACCATTTCAGTACGGCGCTCATCGCCATATTTCTCCTTAACTTCCAATAACTCATCCTTAATGATCTGCATCCTTAAACCTTCGTCGCTCAGGATGTTTTTTAAGTGTTCGATGAGTTTCATTAAAGCGGCATATTCATCTTTGATCTTATCACGTTCAAGTCCTGTTAACCTCCTTAGGGTCATATCAAGGATAGCACGTGCCTGGATATCGGTTAAACCAAAGCTGCTCATCAAGCCTTCCCTTGCTTCATCCGGAGTTTGTGAAGCGCGGATCAGGCGGATAACTTCATCAAGGTGATCTAAAGCGATCAATAAGCCTTCAAGGATGTGCGCGCGTTTTTCAGCTTCATTAAGCTCAAATTTGGTGCGGCGTACCACAACCTCATGACGGTGCTCAACAAAGTGATGGATCAGGTCTTTTAGGTTAAGCAGCATTGGCCGGCCATTAACCAACGCGATGTTGTTTACACTAAACGATGTTTGGAGGGCCGTATATTTAAACAGGTTGTTTAATACAATAGCAGCATTGGCGTCACGTTTGATCTCATAAACGATGCGGATCCCTTCACGACTCGATTCATCGCGAATAGCCGAAATGCCTTCCAGTTTCTTTTCGTTAACCAGTTCGGCAGTACGCTCAATCATCAAAGCTTTATTTACCTGGTAAGGTATTTCGCTAACAACGATGCGTTCACGTTCGCCATTATAGGTTTCAATCTCCGCACGTGCGCGGATCACAACCCTGCCGCGGCCTGTTTCAAGCGCTTCGCGAGGGCCGTCGTACCCGTAAATAATACCGCCTGTAGGGAAATCAGGGCCTTTTACATATTTCATTAACTCGGCAACCTCGATCTGGCGGTTATCAATTAATGCCATGGTTGCATCGATAACTTCCGATAGGTTGTGCGGAGCCATGTTGGTAGCCATACCTACGGCAATACCCGAAGCGCCGTTAACCAGCAGATTAGGAAATTTGGATGGCAGTACGGTTGGCTCCTGCAGTGAGTCGTCAAAGTTTAATTGAAAATCAATGGTGTCTTTGTTGATATCAGCAAGCATCTCTTCCGCAAGCTTTTGTAAGCGTGCCTCTGTATAACGCATTGCCGCAGGTTCGTCACCATCAACTGAACCGTAGTTACCCTGGCCTTCAACCAGTAAGTAGCGTAAGCTCCACTCCTGAGCCATACGTACCATAGTGTCGTACACCGATTTATCACCGTGCGGGTGATACTTACCCATCACCTCACCCACAATACGGGCAGACTTTTTATAGGGTTTGTTATTGGTTAAACCCAGGTCAAGCATACCGTAAAGTACGCGCCTGTGAACGGGTTTCAGTCCATCGCGGACATCGGGCAGCGCCCTGGAAACAATCACCGACATTGAATAATCAATGTACGCCGATCGCATTTCCTCATCAATATTTATCGAAATTATCCTGTCTTCTGCGTGTGAATTATCGTTTTCTGTTCCTTCAGCCATTTTTAATTATTTGTAGAACCTTCTCTTATAATTGCGTGTTAAAATTGATTTTTCAACGACCTGCGAAGTTAAAAAAATACTTGGGATTGCGCCAACTTAGTAACAATAAACCGGGGGAACATATTACCCCGGTTTAACAATTTTGTTACTTTAATACAGGTTTAATTCACCTTTACCCAGTAATCTTCAACCTTGTTGCCGTTGGGCAAAACCGAAAGCAGTTTTAGTGTATCGTTACTGATTATGTAGTTGTATTTTATGGTTTTGTTAAGCAGTTTTGACTCCTGCATACAATAGGTTTGGGTTTCAAAGCAGGTGTCAGCTTTTAACTGGTAATCGCCTTTTTCATATACCTGGGTCTTCTCTCCTTCTTCTATAACCCTCGCTTTGTAATGCTCGTTGTCGTAATCCCGTTGTAGTTTATAAGCTTTAGGGGCAGCATCAGTTTTGCCGTTAATTATACCGCCGCGGTATTCCCAGACGCCTCTGAGCGGACTGTCATCAAAACGGAAAGCACATAACAGTAAAATACCGAGTACCGGCACAATAGATCTTTTCATTGGTGATATTATTAGCTAAAAGCCTAAAGCTTAACGCTGAAAGCTTTTTTTCGGAGGCTTTGCCTTTGGCCTTCAGCGTTATGCTTTCAGCTTTGCCCTATGCCCAGTTAATTCCTTTTTTTAATAAAGATAGTGTTTTTTCCTCTTCGCTGCCAGCTAACGGGTGATAGTCATAAACCCATTTGGCTGTAGGCGGCAGGCTCATTAATATCGACTCGATGCGGCCGTTGGTTTCCAGCCCGAATTTGGTGCCGGCGTCATAAACCAGGTTAAATTCTGCATAACGGCTGCGGCGCTGGTATTGGAAAAGCTGCTGCGCTTCGGTAAATGATTTATCGCGATTTCGGTTAACCAGCTCAGTATATAAGGGTGCAAAAGAGCGGCCAACAGATTTTGAAAACTCAAAGATATCTTCCCAGCTTAACTCATCATTAGCGGTAAGCCTGTCGTAAAATATGCCGCCTATTCCACGGGTTTCATTACGGTGTTTGATGAAAAAGTAATCATCAGCCCATTTTTTAAACCGGGGGTAAAAATCGGCATAGTATTGATCACAAACAGCTTTTAGGCCTGAATGAAAAAAACGGGCGTCATCTTCTGTTACATAATGAGGCGTTAGATCTATTCCTCCGCCAAACCAGCGAACCGGTTTCTGGCTGTCGCCCATGGTTGATGGCATTTCAAAGTAGCGGATGTTCATGTGGATGATAGGTACCAGCGGGTGATTGGGATGGATCACAATTGATACACCGGTGGCAAAAAAATCATCCTGCTCAACCTGCAGGGCACGCTTCATGGTATCGGGCAAATGACCGTGAACAGCCGAAAAGTTAACCCCGCCCTTTTCAAGGATGTTACCGTTCTGGATAACCCGGGTACGCCCCCCGCCTCCGCCCTCGCGCTCCCAAATCTCCTCCTCAAATTTTGCGGCGCCATCTAATTGCTCAAGTGCGGTGCAGATTTCATTCTGTATTTGTTTATAATCTTCGGCTATTTGTTCTTTGCTGATCATAGGCTGTAAAAGTAATGAATTTTGGGAATTGCAGCGGAAGGCCTTTTTTCAACGTGGAAACCCGTAGCTACCCGCATTTACAGCCGATAATTGAAAGTGTTCAACTTTTTTAGGTGTGAACACCCCGTAAAAATAAATCAATTGATAATCAATTACTTATGTGTTCATTATTTTATTGCTAAAAACGTAAACAACTGATAATCAATGCCTGTGTTTTTAACATTAGGCTAAACGCAACATTTTTGAACACCCGTTTTTTAAAAGTTGAACACCTGGCCGATTTTAGCTTATCTCTACGTAATTCAAATCCTTGCCGAAGGTTTCCTTTAACTGGCTTAAGGATAACAGGGCTACTGCAGTAAGTATCCCCATCATGATATATCCCGATTTAATATACCCATACTTTGCATTGAAAGCATTAAATGCTACAGTTATAGGGATTAGTGAACCACGTACAAAGTTGGGCACCGTAGTGGTAACTGTTGAGCGGATATTGGTGCCGAATTGCTCAGACGCAATGGTAACAAACGTTGCCCAATAACCTACAGTACAACCCATGAAAAAGCTTAATACAGCAAATTTTTCGGGAGTAATGCCGTAACTGCTTAAATAAAAGTGGACACTAATTAATGATATAACCAGAAATACGGCCATCGTTAGTTTGCGCGATTTGGTAACCTGGGCCAGTAAGCCAGCCACAATATCGCCGATGGCAATGCCTATGTAACTGTAAAAAATACCATCGCCCGGTTTGATCAGGGTTTTAGCCCCTAAAGCAGCCCCAAACTTATCCGAAAAGCTGATCAATACACCCACTACGTACCAAAGCGGTGCGCCTATCAGGATACAAAACAGGTATTTTTTTAAACGTTCCCAGTTGGTAAACAACATGAGCATGTTGCCTTTAGATACATCGCTGTTCTCAACATTTTTGAACATGCCCGATTCAAAAGTACCAACACGAAGCAGCAATAATAAAATTCCTAAGCCGCCGCCTACAAAGTAGGCATTACGCCAGCCAAATTTAGCTACAGCATAAGCGGCAGTAGCTCCAAACAAGCCAATAACAGCTACCATCATGGTTCCGTAACCCCGGTTTTCCTTGCTTAATGTTTCGCTAACCAGGGTAATACCTGCGCCAAGTTCGCCTGCAAGCCCCAGGCCTGCAATAAACCTTACTATGGCATAAGTATTTACATCATGAACAAGGCCGTTGGCAAAATTGGCAATGGAGTAAAGTAATATCGAACCAAAAAGCACCTTAATACGACCCAGTTTGTCACCGACAATGCCCCATATGATGCCGCCAAGCAACAGCCCAAACATCTGGATGCTGATAATGAACTGACCTTTATCAGTTATTTCCTGTGCATTTAAGCCGATATCTTTAAGGCTGGGGATGCGTACTATAGAAAAAACCAAAAGATCATATATATCAACAAAATAGCCCAGGGAAGCAACAAGTACTAAGAAAACAGCGTTCCTTGTGGCTTTGGCGTTGGTAACATCGGTCATATCGTGTAAAAATTGGTTGGCTAATGTAGGTGATTTATGAAGATAAAAACAAAAAAATCGGCACAAAAAAACCCCTGTCATAACAGAGGTTTTGTAAGTAAGTTTTGCTCAATAATTTTATATATTTTATGCTTTTTTAACGTTTACTGCCTGTAATCCTTTTCTTCCTTCTTCCACATCGTACGTGACGCTATCATTATCCTTAATTGCATTTACACCGCCTTGCACGTCTTTAAAGTGTACAAAAAGATCCTTACCTTCTTCGGTAATAATAAAGCCGTAGCCTTTTTGTGTGTTAAACCATTTTACTTTTCCAGTTTTCATAATTATAATAATCGTAATAAAAAATTCGTGTTAAGATCAACTAAAACCAAACTGAAAACAAATAGGCTTATTGGTTCAGAAGGAATAGATATCCAGCTTCCCTCAAATATATAAAATTATTAATAAACCAAATAAAATTATTTATTTGGTTGTGGTGTCAGGCGCAAATAGGGCTTAACTGCAGTAAAACCCTTTGGAAATTTGGCAGGGATATCTTCAGTTTTAATTGCCGGCACCACCACCACGTCTTCTCCTTCTTTCCAGTCGGCAGGTGTGGCAACACTGTAATTAGCGGTTAACTGCAATGAGTCAATAACCCTTAAAATTTCCTGGAAGTTACGGCCGGTTGATGCCGGGTAAGTGATGATGAGCTTAACCAGCTTGTCGGGCCCTATAATAAATAATGAGCGCACTGTGGCATTTACCGAAGCATTTGGATGGATCATGTCATAGGCTTCAGAAATTTTGCGGTCTTCATCGGCAATGATCGGGAAGTTAACTTCAACACCCTGCGTTTCGTTAATGTCCTGGATCCAGCCATGGTGTGATTCTACCGAGTCGACACTAAGTGCCAATACTTTAACATTGCGTTTAGTGAATTCATCTTTTAACGCGGCAGTTTTGCCAAGTTCAGTGGTACATACAGGTGTATAATCGCCAGGGTGTGAGAATAGTACGCCCCAGCTATCCCCTAAATATTCGTAAAAGTCAATTTCGCCTTCTGATGTTTTTGCTTTGAAGTTTGGCGCTTTATCGCCCAGTCTTAAACTCATGATGATAGATTTTTTATGGTAATTTAATACGACTAAGTTACTATACATTCATAAACAAATGCAAACAAACTTTAAATAATCGCATTATTTACGCCAACATTACAAAGGCTGTGTTGTTGAAGTTTGAAATTAATAACACCTATCCATGAGTAAACACACCTATGATACCGGTATAATTGGCAATTGCGCCTTTTTAGCCCATATTAATAAAAACACCAATGTCGACTGGCTGTGCTGGCCCCGGTTTGACAGTACCTTTATTTTTGGCGGCCTGCTTGATAAAGATAAGGGCGGCGAATTCTCGATCCGCCCGGAAGGTGAATACACTACCAATCAGCATTACCTGGAAAATACCAATATTTTAATTACGGAAATATGCCCTGCAAGCGGCGGAAAATACCGCATAACCGATTTTGCACCAAGATTTTACCAGCATCAGCGTTATTATAAACCATTGATGCTGATCAGGAAAATTGAGGTTATTGAAGGCTCGCCGCGCATCATTGTCAAATGCGCGCCGGTTTCTGAATATGGTGCTGTTAAATTGAGTGTAAACCGTGGCAGCAATCATATCCAATATCTGGGCGGCGAAGAAAACATCCGCCTTACCACCAATATCCCCATAAGTTATGTTTTTGATGGACAGGCTTTTGTACTCAATGAAACCAAGTACCTGGCCATGACCTACGGCGAACCGCTTGAAGCGCCGCTCATCAGCACAGCGGATCGGTTTTTGGCCGAAACCGTGCAGTACTGGCGTACATGGATCAAACACTCATCAATAGCTACTTATTTTCAGCCCTTTGTAATCCGCTCTGCTTTGGCCCTTAAAATACACCAGTATGAGGATACCGGTGCAATTATCGCCGCAAGCACCACAAGTCTGCCCGAATCGCCGGGAAGCGGCCGTAACTGGGATTATCGTTATTGCTGGCTGCGCGATACTTATTACGTAATAACCGCGCTAAACCACATTGGCCATTTTGAGGAGATGGAGAAGTATTTCGGCTATGTTACTGATATTACCTTTTCGGAAATGGAACGCTACCAGCCGCTATATGGCATTACCGGTAAAAAAGACCTTGTCGAAAATATCATGACTGATTTAGCAGGCTATATGGGCAACCAGCCGGTGCGGGTTGGCAACCAGGCGTCTGAACACATTCAGAATGACATCTACGGCCAGGTATTGATCTCCCTGCTCCCATTATACACCGATCATCGCTTTGTTTTTTCGGAACGAAAAGATTCGGTTCACTGGATAGCGTTTTTGTTGAGTAAGATAGAGCATACCATTGATGAAAAAGATGCCGGCATCTGGGAGTTCAGGAATATGGCCAACATTCATTGTTACAGCAACCTGTTTCAATGGGCAGGTGCATCCGCTGCCGAAAAAATGGCGCGTACCATCCAAAACCAGGCGTTGATTGATAAGGCCATTTCTCTTAAAGAACGTGCGGCCGCGCATATCGAGAGCTGCTATGACCCGGTGCGCAAAGTTTACACCAACTCGGCCGGGAGCAGTAACCTTGACGCCAGCACTTTGCAATTGATTATGATGAACTATCTCGATCCAAATTCGCAGAAAGCGAAGGATCATTTAGTTGCATTAGAAAAAGAACTAAAGACACCTAATGGATTATTTTACAGGTATTTATATACAGACGATTTTGGTAAGCCTAAAACTACTTTCCTGATCTGCGCATTTTGGTATGTAGAAGCGCTGGCCGCTGTTGGCCGTTTGGATGATGCCCAGCGCGAGTTTGGCAACCTGCTGCAATACTCCAATCACCTGTTGCTCTTTAGCGAGGATGTTGACGAGCGCGACGGAAGCCAGTGGGGTAATTTCCCCCAGGCTTACAGCCATGTAGGGTTGATGAACGCGGCGTACCGGATTGCCATGAAATTGGATAGGCCGATATTTTTGTAGGATTAATCTTCTCTTGCATAAATTGGCAGCAGATAAGACTTACGAAGTTTCTAAAACTTCGTAAGTCTGGATTAACCAATTCGGTGTTCACCTAAATAATTACCTGATCTCCACTACCCCATCCGCAACTTTTGGAAACATCTCTAACTGCCTGCCATCATGCCCCGGGATTATAAATTTAACATCGCCGGCAAGCGTTTTCATCCGTTTCATTGCTTTGACATAACCTGCTGGATCAAGCGTACCACCTTGCGAAGGTGGCACTAAATGCTCAAGGCTGTAATAGATCCAGATATTATCAGATGCTATGATCACCCTGTTTTTCCGGGTTTGCACCAGCACATATTGCGAATTATAGGTATGCTTTGAACCTGTATAAACTTTTATACCTTTAATGATCTCTTTATTGTCGCCGTCTATCAGTTTGAGCCTGCCTGCCAAATTTAAATTAACGGTATTGATAACATCGCGCTTAGCATAACCACCTGCCTCTCCTGCTTTTTGCCATGCTGCGCCTGCAAAAAACTCATAATCCAGCTTTTGCATCCAAACCTTAGCTTTCGGGAAAAGGCTTAAACCATCTATATGATCCCAGTGAGGGTGGCTTAATATAATATCGGTTATATCCTGGGGCTTTACACCAAGCTTTAAAAGCGCCGAGTCCGGGCGTTGATAGGTTTTAAGTTTAAATTCTTTAGCATCTTCGATATCGGGCAAAAAGCCGGCATCAACCAAAATGTTTTTGCCGTTGCTGCCTTTGATAAGCCATACCATAAAATCAATTTTAACCGGCTCATTTTTGGGGCCGTTCAATGCCCAATCGCCCACTTTAAATGGATATCCGGATTCGGCGAATTTTACAGCATAAATTTTATAGACCGGGGTTTGCGCAAAAATGATATGGCAACTAAGCATCAATGCAAAAACAAGCAGGCTGATTTTTTTCATAAAGGGTTACATTATCGCGAACCGAATATAAAAAAATGGCCGCGGCTAAACCGCAGGCATAAATAAATTTTAAATTAAACTAATAATACCTATTTGTCATCTCGCGCTCGTTTGCAACGAGTGCGTAACCTGGGTTTGCGTTTATAACGCCACTGGCGATGCAATCGCTAAGCCATATTAAGCGCTCGTTGCAAACGAGCGCAAGATTAAAACTATTCAACCCTACTTGTCTGCCGGTTCCTCAACCGGCGTATATTTAGCAAAACTGGTCAGCAATTTCCTAACCTCCGATGGGTTCCGCAGGTAAAACTTAGCTGCCGAAAGATTACTGCCAACTTTAATGGTAATGGCACTTTCGGGCAGCGCTTTAAAGATATCTTCGTCGGTATAATCATCGCCGAAAGCTATAATGAAATCATAATCGCGGCCTTCGGTAAGTGTTAAAGCGGCTTTGCCTTTATTAATATCCATATTCTTCACTTCCAGTACCTTATCCCCTGCCAGTAACTGTAACCCTTTATCGCTTGCAAGATATTTAAGATTATTCATCAACTCATTGGCCCTGAGCTCGCCAAGCCCGGCCTGGGCTTTACGGTAATGCCAAACCAGTGAATATGTTTTCTCTTCAATGAACGAGCCAGGTGTACGATCAACATAGGTTTCCAATATCGGATAAATATCATGCTTCCATTGATCGGTTAGTCCGCTTATTTTATGCCATAAAGTGCCGGGTTGCTTAAACCATGAACCATGTTCGGCAATAAGATAGATGTCGTTTTCCTTAAACCACTCGTCGAGGTTTTCATGCTTTCGCCCGCTAATCAAAACCAATTGATTTGCAGAATCTTCCGCAAGTTTATTGATGACATTGTACAACTCCTTATCGGGAGAGGCCTGATCGATATTGGATTTAAAATTTACCAATGTTCCGTCATAATCCAAAAAGATAATGCGCTTTTTAGTTTTGATATAACGGTTAATAATACTTTGTTCGGTAGTGTTGCTCACGTGCCTGGCCTGCATGGAGCGCTGCATGAGTTTTACTTCTTTCAGCCTGTCCATAAAAATTTTAACCCAATGGGATGTGTTGAACTTTGCTACAAGCTGCCTCATCGGGATCATGCGCCGGCGCTGTTCCTCAAGCGGCATATTGATAGCCTGTAAAATGGCCCGGCAAACTTCCCCGGTATTATTAGGATTAACAATTATAGCATCTATAAGTTCTTTAGATGATCCTGCCATCTCACTCATAATCAATACGCCATCATTGTTTATCCGGCTGGCGACATACTCTTTGCTTACCAGGTTCATGCCATCGCGCATGGGTGTAACCAGGCAAACATCGGCCGAGTAGTAGAGTGCCGACAGGGTTTCGATAGGGAATGAGCGATAGTAATAGTGCACCGGGCTCCAGTCCATAGTGCGATACAAAGCATTGATCTTCCCTACTTTTTTATCTATTTCATCCCGAAGGTGAGCGTATTGCGGTACCGTATCCCGGGATGGAACCACGATCATGTAAAGCGTAATGTGCTCAATACATTCCGGGCATTGTTCAAGCAGCAGCTCAAAAGCTTCCAGCCTTTGCAGGATCCCCTTGCTGTAATCAAGCCTGTCTATAGAAAGGATCAGCTTTTTGTTCTGGAAATTCTCTTTAATAAGCTCAATCTGCTGTTTTACATCGTCCTGTAGCGGTAGCGATGAATACCTTTTTTCATCGATCCCCATCGGGAACGACTCGATAACAACCGAGCGCTCGCCATTGCTGATGATATTGGCACTGGATGTTACCGGCAGCAGACGTGTAGCCGCACCTAAAAAGTGGCGCACATCATCAAATGTATGTAAACCGATCAGATCGGCGCCAAGCATTCCATCCAATAGTTCCGAACGCCACGGGATTAACCTGAACATTTCATTTGACGGGAAAGGAATATGGAGGAAAAAGCCAATAGAAACATCCGGCAACTCCTGCCTGACCAGGGCGGGTAACAATAGCAACTGGTAATCGTGGATCCAGATCACATCGCCGGGCTCGGCAATGCTCAGGATCATATCCCTGAACTTTTTATTTACCGCTTTATAGTAATCCCAGTTTGATTGTTTGTATGCAGCATAAGTTGAAGCGTAATAATGAAAAACGGGCCATAAAACCTCGTTGCTGAAACCTTCGTAGTATTGGTTGATCTCTTCCTGATCTAAAAAAACAGGAATCAGGCTTAACTCTTTTAATTCTTTTGTAACCTGGTCTTTATCTTCCTGCTCAGCAACTTCTATTCCGGGCCAGCCTATCCATACGTTATCGCCCTGTTTATATATTGAACCTAAACCGGTAGCTAATCCTCCCTCGCTCGGTGATGAATGGTATGCACCATCAGTTTTGGAAATTTTAACAGGCAAACGGTTTGATACAATTATTGTTTTCGACATATGAAGTAAATATTAATTAATATTTAAAAGACGAAAACACCGTTTTTGTTTTATGAAAAGAGGCTTTATGACATAAAAGTGTGATTTATAATCATAAAAAAAGCCGTCCTGATATTCGGGACGGCTTTCCATTGTTATAATTTTTCGGAGTTATTTTACTTGTTGGAAAAACTCGATGTTAGCTTGTTGAGTAATCCTTACCAAAACTTCGTGTTTGTCGTTTTTCAAGTCAACAAAATATGAAGTTGGCTCGATGGCGTCATTGATTGAAGTGTTAGCCTGGTAAACGATAACTTCGCCTACTTCGTAACCTTTGTAATCGCTGTTGATTTGTTGAAGGGCTTTTGCAGGGATAGCTTTGTTGTCAACACGTTGAGTTGTACCTAAAAATTCACCTTGCAGGTTGTAGAAAGCAGTTTTTTGAACGCCATCAACAGTGAAAGTAGCTTTTTGAACGTTTTTGGTTACAGTCCAGTTAACGTTGGTAGCTTCAGCGAAATCAGCAGTAAAGCCGTGTAAAGCGATGTAAGAAACGTTGGTACCACCGTCAGATTTTTTGCCACCATCGGCAAAAGCGTTAACGGTAAATAATGCTGCGGTTGCTATTGTTAAAAATATCTTTTTCATGTTCGTTTAAATTTTAAATCCTGCAACAAAAATACGCTACACTTGTCAATATTTAAAATTTTCTTGAACTTTTATGAATATTTAATAATTATAGCCTTTTATAGCCGCAAAATTTAAATTTTATCAATAACCTTAGTGTATATTTTACAATATCTAAAAGAAAAAACGCCAATTAATGGCGTTTTTAGTTTGCTAAACCGATTTATGTTGTCATGAAAATGTCATTTAGCCATTATCTGCAAAGCCCGGGTACAAAGTCATGCCCCCATCTGCAAAAATTGTGACCCCGGTAATGTAATCCGACTCATCTGAAGCCAGCCAAACTGCCAGTTTTCCGATGTCAGCCGGCTGGCCTATCCGGTTGTAAGGGATGAGCGTCAATAACTTATCAAGAGCTTCCGGGGTTTCCCAGGCTTCCTTATTAATAGGTGTTTGTATAGCGCCTGGCCCTATCCCATTCACCCTGATCTTATGCGGGGCGAGCTCCTGTGCTATACTTTTCATAAACATCATAATACCGCCCTTGCTGGCAGCATAATTTACATGCCCTGCCCAGGGGATAACTTCATGCACGCTGCTCATACAGATAATTTTGCCCGCGGCTTTACTTTTTCCCTCAACAACGCCCCGTTTTATAAACTCTTTAGCAGCCTCCCTGGCACAAAGAAACTGGCCGGTTAAATTGATGCTGATCACTTTATTCCAGTCGTCGAGCGTCATATCAACAAATCTGGCATCTTTTTGCAAACCGGCATTGTTCACAAGGATATCAATAGTGCCGTATTGCTTAAATATTTCGGCAAACATGGCTTTTACCTCTTCCTCATGGCTTACATCTGCCTGAAATGCAAATGCCTCACCGCCTGTGGCTTTGATCTGGCTTACAACATCATCGGCTGCGGTTTTATTATGTGCGTAGTTAATGAGGAGTTTAGCGCCGGCTGCAGCCATTGCCAATGCAACGCCTTTGCCAATGCCGCTATCGGCACCGGTTACGAGGGCTGCTTGTCCTTTTAATAGTTGGGGAGTATTGCTCATAGATAAACGTTTTTGTGTTTAAGATAAGCAATGGAATTGAGAAGGGAATTGTTTTTGCGCGAACCGGGATTTATGTGATTATCGGATTACATAACCAAACAATTCTGATCCTGTAATCCTAAAAATCCGCCCCAATCCCGGTTCAGAGATTATAACGCTTTTATATACTCATGAAACAGGTACAGGGCTTTCTTCTTGTCTGCTGTTAAATCATAATCTATTTTAACCATCAGGTAGTCGATCAGGTCAAAGTCATCACGCATGGGTAGTTCTTTAAACAGATCTTCGCGATGATCAAGACCGTATTTTAGTGACTCGTTAAACTCGTCCATAAAATCCTGAGGGATAGGTTTATTAGCTATCCAGGCTGCAAAGGTGAATGGCAGACCTGTCATTTTTTGCCATTCTTCGGCCAGGTCGTAAACATATTTGTATTGCTGCTTTTTGCCGAAGGTACGGTCGCCTATTTGTACAAAGGCGGTTTGTTCATCTGCAGATTGGGCATAATCCGGCGCATTACTTACCTGTTTGGGGTTTACCAACCAGTGGTTTTTCAGCAGCACACGGGCAAGATTATTTGATGAACGCGACTGCGGATCGAGTTGAATGGTAGTTACGTCCCTAATATCACTATTGCTGAAAATGAAAACGGAGTTTACCGCGCCTACGGCACCAATGCAGTAATCAGAGACAATTTCCCATTGCGGCAAACTCAGTGCTGCAGCAACCGGGATCAGACCGATATCAACCACGTCGTCAATAAGCTTTTGAGCACAATCTGACGGGATATCAAGGCTCAGGTCAATTTTATTAATGATGTCGGTATGTTGAATGCCGTATAAAAAGGGTTTGGTATTAGTGTAGCTTACTGCTGATATTCTGATCTTGTTCACAAATTCGCTATTTCTATTCTTCGGAATGTTTGAGATGTTCGGCATTGTTAAAGTCGATGATTTCGAATCTTTCGCCATTGTACGTTACCTTGTATAATACCAGGTTTTGGTGCGGAAAGGTATCCATTTCGGATAAGGGCTTACCGGTAAGGATACAAAGCAACAGTCGTAAAGCGCGACCGTGCATACAAATAAGCACGTTTTTTTCTTCGGGGTGGCTCATGATCACCTCCATGGCTTCGCGCTGGCGTACTTCAACCTCAAGCGGACTTTCGCCCCCTTCAAATTTACTGTCGAGCTTACCATCCAGCCAATCACGCATAATCTGCAGAAAAGCAGCTTTATTATCAGTAGTTGGCGACTGGCCTTCGTGAATGCCCCAGGCCAGCTCATCCAAACCCGGAAGCTTTTCATAAGATATCCCCAGATCAATAAAAGGCTGGATACTTTGCTGTGTGCGCTTTAATGCCGATATATAAATTTTATCGAACGGAACAGTTTTATAAGCCTCAAAAAACTGGCGGGCTTGTTTACGGCCTTCGTCATTTAAATCGGTATCAACCCCGCGGCCCTGTATAATACCAAGTTTGTTATACTCAGTTTGGCCGTGGCGTACTATATATAAGGTTTTTTGTACCATTTTCTTGAGCCCAAAGCTGAAAGCCGAAGGCTTAAAGCTTTTTTGCTTTTATCTATGCTAAATTTATTGCTTTGCTTTAAGCTTTCGGCCTTTGGCTTTCAGCTTAAAAAGCTTAATTAATTACCGGTAATTTGTAATACTGCGGTTTCGGTTCGTCGCCGAACACAAAGTTGGTATAATCCGTTACTACATTATATAATGTATCACGTTCAATAGGCTGGCGGCCTACATGTTTAATTAACTCTACCACTTGCTTGGTGCTCATACCTGGATGCTGCTCTTCGGCGCCGGCCATTGAATAGATTTTGGTGGTATCATCAAGCGTACCATCAATGTCGTCAACGCCGAAGTTAAGCGAAAGCTGTGCGGTAGTACGACTGATCATAGCCCAATAAGCTTTAATATGGTCGAAGTTATCCAGGTAGATGCGGGCTACGGCGTAGTTTCGCAAATCTTCAATTACCGAAACCTCGGGTACGTGCGACATCTGGTTATCCTTGTTACGGAACTTAAGCGGAATGAACGTCTGGAAACCGCCTGTTTTATCCTGCAATTGGCGTAAGCGTTCCATGTGGTCAACGCGGTGTTTATATGCTTCAATATGCCCGTAAAGCATGGTAGCGTTTGAACGGCCGCCAAGCTTGTGCCATTCTTCATGAATAGCCAGCCACTGATCGGCAGTACATTTATCTTTCGAGATCTGGTCCCTTATTTCAGGATCAAAAATTTCAGCGCCGCCGCCGGGGATAGAGTCCAAGCCAGCTTCCTTCATCAGGCGCATGCCTGTGGCGTAGTCAATTTTAGCTTTTTTAAAGATGTAGTGATATTCAACCGGGGTTAACGCTTTGATATGCAACTCCGGGCGATGCGCGCGGATGCGGGCGAAAAGTTCCTGGTAAAAAGGCACGTCATATTGCGGCAGCACACCACCTACAATGTGAACCTCAGTAACCGGTTCGCCATCATACTTGGTAACCATGTTGAACATTTCATCCATGGTGTACTCCCATCCTTCCGCCTTTTGTTTCAGCAGCCGCGAGTACGAACAAAATTTGCAGTCGTAAACGCAAAGATTGGTAGGCTCAATATGAAAATTACGGTTGAAATAAGTTTTATCGCCGTGGCGCTCCTCGCGGATGTAGTTGGCTAAAGTGCCAAGATAGCCAAGTTCGCCCTGCTCGTAAAGCAAAACGCCTTCATCAAAAGTGATGCGTTGTTTGTCAAGAACTTTTTGAGCAATATGCTTTAAATCAGCAGATAAATTCGGATCGTTAAGTAAAAACTGTAAATTATCTGAATTATGCATCAATTAAAAATTTGGTCAAAGGTACTAAAAAGCACAAAAGTAATATGCGTTATGACACATATCGGCCAAATTTCGCGGTAAATTACAATAAAGTTACAGTGCCTTGATCTCGCTTATGGAGATACCTGTTGAGCAATCATCCTGACAGCCATTGGGTACATAACTTGCGCCGGATATCATGCCATTATTATTGGTTTCAAAATAAATGGTATTCTTTTTCTTATCTGCAGATAGCCATTCGTTCTTTGCTTTCTGGTAAACCTGGTCGAGGGTTATTGATGCAGCACCGGCGTCATGCTGGTTTAAAGAGTTTTTGTCCTCATGCCATTGTTCCCTGATAGCTTTAACAGGGATCATATTAGCAGTTTTATACTCTAAAACATATGATAAACACCCGGCCAGCTAGGTTTAATATAATTTGCATAAGTATCATCCTGGTCACTGGAGGGAAGTAAAACCACCTTTCGATAAATTTTTAATTTCGTTTGCTCCCAATTGGCGGTGAACTCATATTGTTCCTGAATAGCTTTTAAAGCACGCGCTATAGTGCTTTGGCTCCCCATGCTGTAATAAACAATTGGCCCTGTTTATCATCAAGTATCAGGGTTTTGATGAGGTCTGAACCTGGTGAATCTTTTGAAATATCACCATCAAATTCAATATTCCCAATCCTGATTTTGCCTCTGAGTACATCAGGTGCAGGATAATTGAAATTATGAATTTTTAGATTGGCGTAAACATTTGCGTAGGTATACACAGCATCATGAATAAAATGCTCATCTTCACCCCACCGCCACGATTCACATGGGCACAAGTTTAATCCAAAGCGGGTATACTCCCGTCCCGGTACAAACCATTTGGTTCTTTTGCTATCTCCCTTCCAATGAAAAGCGCTGCTGGCATAAATCAATCCTTCAATTTCAACATCACTGCTATATAGCAGGAACCGAATAAGTGAATTATTATCATCCAATTCCGGATCTGCTGTAATTACGATGCGTGGTCTTGTTTCGTTGGGTAAGTTTTGAGCGTGCGCAAAGCCGTTAGTAGTAAAAAGAGCGATTAGCATAAATGCATATCGCCTCGGTTCGAAGCTAAAGTATTTTCCGTTTAAAATCATTGGCAGCGCTGGCTTATAATTTTATATCAAACTGATAGTTAAATATAAGCAAACCATCCGCTATGTTATAAAAAACAGCCTAATATGTATACAAAAATCCCGCTTGAGCAGGATTATTGTATACTGGCGTGTATGGAAAAGTTTTAAATTGTAAATTACGTTTACTGCTGTTCCCTCAATGGTGCTTCCGCATGAAGATGATGTGTTTTTTGGATCAGAACGTGAGCTTCAGTTCTGTTATGCCCCGGAGGCGCTAAAAGCAAACTTGTTTTGGATAAACCCGACCATAAAGTTTGATTTTGAAATGCAATTGTACAGCCGCCGCGCCTCCTTTGCGAAATCATGCGGTTGATATCGCCAACACAAACCCAGGGGTCATGCAATGTGACTCCCCATTTGGCATGGTCATGTGTTTCGGGCCAGGCCCAGTGTGCACCCATGAAACCTAAATTGATATACTTGATGTCAAAAGTTTTGTGAATGCCGTCGCTATCAGCGATAGGTGGAATAGGACCGCGGATCCAGGTTTCAATGTCTAAATCGTCGTTTAGGATAGGCCCTACCAATTCGTTCCAAAAATCTTTATTCCATTCCCGGTTCTTGGCTATAACTTTGAATGGCATACCGCCAATAGACTTTAAATCGATCGAGTCGCCCAGAGCGATCGGGTGGCTCGCCAAAGGCTGTGTCAGCGAATGCAACTCGGCAGTTGCGGGCAGGTTGGCGGTATTATGAAGATAGATTTGCGGCTCCTGGTGGTTCAGCATCTGTTTGGCAATAAGATTAGCGGTATCCAAATCCAATGAAATGCACAGGTAGGTTTGCCCGTATTTGGGAGTAGGATCTTTGATGGCACCAGGGTCTGCAAATTTCGGCCATGAGTGAAGTAACCAAAATGCAGTTTTAGATTCGGTATCAAATGCCAATACTCCCTTGGTATGCCCTTTGGTGCCATCATCATGTTTATTGGCACTTTCGGGCATCTCGTCATTATAAAGAACCCATCCGGTACTCGGAGCCGGTGATTTAATGTTTTTGAATACGGAGTCCATAGTCAGGTTGAGTGCTCCTTTATCGCCATTCAAAACATTGGGTGATTTTGTAATCGTCCTTTTTCGGGCGTCGGTATTGGCATCGATAGTTGAGTCGTAATAAACATATTCGTACCCTGTAGCTTTGTCATTACCCACACCTCCGTCAAGTTGCGGAACTTTGTAGATAAACCACCAGTCGACTGGTGCGCCGTTCTCATCAAGCGCAGAAATTTTCATAACTTTTTTGGTTAGGTTGAAAAATTAATTGATTAATTGTTTGCAGGCGTTGATGAGGTTTGCAATAAAGATAAAGTAATATCGTGCACAAATGACCACGTAATTTCACGGAATTTTCAGAAGAGTTTCCCGTATTTTTACGCATAAAACAATTAATAGATCAATAGAAATTTAAGGCAATCAGCTATAAAAAAAACTCGCTGTCTGGTTAAGGCAACGAGCTCTAATCATCCATGTAATATTATACGGTTAATCTCTGGGAATGATGTTGACGTTAGCTATTTTCCCGATCAATCATCATGATCTTCATCTTTGCCCGCCAGTTTAGCGGGATAAGCTTTTTTACCCTTGGCCGCAAACCAAAGTATCCTGTTCATCACATCATCATTACCACCGTCAATATGATCGTATTCAGGTCTTGATGATAATTGTGCAAAATGCAATGCAGAACCTTTTAGCGCAGAAAAAGGCTGGTTGATTGTATTGAGCGGAACCCTGTTTTTTAAACTGGTATAAGTGTATGCAGATGGTTTGCCGGTAAAGCAATCAAACATAGGTAATGCAGTAGCGTCAATAATATTCATTGGTGGTAAGCCCAATATTTGCTCAATAGAACGCACTATACAGGTTTGATTATAGTTTTTGCTCACCTTATGCTGTAACCTGCTATACGGACTAATCACAAACCCTGTAGTACGATATGCAGATACATGGTCCCACCCTGCCTGTGAATCATCTTCGGTAACAAATATTACCGTGTTTTTCCAGAAACGGCTTTTTGAAACTGCTTCAACAATACGGCCGAGCGCCAGGTCATTATCAGCTACCATAGCGTCAGGTGTCGGGTAGCCTGGCCTCGTGCCTACGGTATGATCGGCCGATAGGGCCATGATCATTAGTTGCGGTAACTGGTCGCCGGGCTTTTGCTCATATTCATGTAGCTCTTTAATAAAAGCGGTGGCCCGTAACTGTTCATTAATCTTATGCTCGTCAGATCCCGGGAAGTTTTGTGACAGCATTGGCCTCACCCGGGAAATAGTGCTGGTGTTTTTAAATGCGAATGGTTTACCTGCTGTGTAATTGTTATAAATATCGCTCCAGTTTAACTTATCATCAAAATGCACGGCACAGGCTTCACCGTAAATTCTGACCGTTTTGCCATGATCGGCGGCATTATTCCAGATAAAACCGTTCCCGTCATAAACCAAAGCATCCTCCTGCACATGAGGATAACTTCTAAACCATGAACGCACGCTTTTTTCAACATAATCTGTAACCATAGCGGCATCAGTCCATTGGTGCCCTTCGGCAGAGCATTTTCCTGAGGCATAATAATTATCAAGCAATAAAAAGTTGCGCGCTAAATTATGCTGATTAGGGGTAACACTATCACCATAAATACAAAGCGATTTATTGCCTTCACCTTCAGGCATATCGCCCAAAACCTGGTCGTATGTACGGTTTTCCTTGATGATATAAAGCACATGGTTAAATACCGATGGCTCGCCAATACGCTCTGGTATGGGTTTAGGCGCAATGTTTTTACGGGGCAGTAGCTGCGCTATCTGCTGGCGGAAACTCAGGTTTAGGTTTTGGACTTTTTGAGTATACTTTTTAAGCAAAGCATCATCGGGAATGGCTATCATTGATACCGTAGCCTTCGAATGGTGCGAGTTGTAAGCTGTAACGTCTGCTCCCGAGGGTAAATCACCTTTCAAATTGCTTTTACCTATCTCATCGGCACTTACCCTCGAGCCTTCTCCTTCCAGGTTAGTTACAAATAAATTATTGCCGTCAACAGCCAGGCCGCCAGGGTATGCTTCGGTTGGAATAAAGCCTTTCACTTCGTTAGTGCCGGTTCCTTTAAGAGATGTTTTACTACCCAATTTTACCATGGCCACAGCGTTATCCAAACCATTTGCTACATAAAGTATTGTACCATCGGCATTAATGGCTAAAGCATTGGGCGTATCACCTATATAACTCTTTTTGCCAGGATTTAATTTAACATCAATCGCTGCTACATTTTGTAATGAACTTGTTGAAATTACCGATACCATGTCACTATTGCCATTCGCAACATAAACAAAAGCTTCATCGGCACTGTTGATAATGGCATTAGGATGCAGCCCAACAGTAATTTCCTTGATCACATCTCCTTTAGCCAAATCCATAACCATTACAGTGCCCTGCACTGTTGCCCCTGTTTTAGGATCGACATAAGCCTTACCATAGGGTACACCCGCTGTTTCACGCTTCAATGTATCAATAGCTTGCGGCCCGGCCCAGTTGGTTAAAAATATCTTGCCCTTTGCTATCGTCAATCCATAAGGTGCAACACCGGTCGATCTTGTCCAAATGGTTTTATTATCAGTTAAATTAATCTTTACCAGTTGATTATTCCCGTTTAAAACTACATATAAGTAATTTGTGCTGCTTTCTTTATTGATGGCTAAATCGTTAGGTAATGCCAATGGCGACTCGCCTTCAGCTTTAAAATTGAAAGTGTTTTGTATGCTAATATTACCATCTTTCCAGATAGCCTGGAAAACGTACGATTTTGAATCCTTACCCTTGCCTGCTGCAGCGCTCCAATATATTTGAGTTTGATTGTCAATATTTACAACTTTTAGGCCGGAGTAAGTACTTGTAAGTCCGCCGTAGCGGGGATCTTGTTTATAGGTCCAGCGGGTGGTTACTTTTTTTGAGAGTGTATCAATTATAGTAAGTCCGTATCGGTCTTCGACAGCGATAAACCTGGTGCCGGGGATCAGCCTTACATCCATGCTATGATTTTCGTCGGATGCATCGCCAAACGATATCACCGTTCCTGCCGGATCAATAATACGGTTGTAAGGCATTAAAACCGGTAGTATATGGCGATTTAGTGTGCTGTCATCATAAGCACTGTGCATATTAACCTGTTCATTATCGGAGCTTTGTTTGTTGCCAGAAACGGTATGGCAGGCATAAAGGGGAAAAAAAATTGCTAATATGGATAGATGCAATAAGAATTTTGGATACTTCATAGTACTGAACTAAGTGGCTAAATTAAGGCAGATACGTTTACTAAAGGTAAATATTTGATAAAGAATATAATTGTTACATAGTTAACGAAAATGCGTTGGTGATTGTCTTCTTTTATATAATTGTTATGATATTTACCGGGTAACACATCAATATACGAGTGATCAGGATAATCAGCTACCAGGAAGGCGAAAGCAACCATAATATTATCATCAAAGGCGCAACCATAACCGACTTTAGTGAAAGTGTTATTGCCGCTCATGCAGCCGTCAGCATTTATTTTGACAAGCAAAGTTACAGGCAAATACTGGCCAAACATTTGGAAATTAACCACGGAGCTTTTACCAATCAGTCGGGTACGGTTGCCTTCCCCGAGGTAATCATTACCAGTCATGAAGGGCAGCTGGCACTTTCGTGCGGGTGCCATGCTACAGGTAATAAACTGTGCGAGCACCAGGCACAGGTACTATCGGCAATAACACAGCGTGATGAGTTACGGTTATTTTTTGATGACGAACTAAGACATAAAAAGTTAAAAAAAGCAGCAGCTGATTACGGACTTGAAGAGGCCCCTGATCTCGACAAGTTTTTCGAGGTAAAATCACTGTCTAAAAATTTCGAGATAGTCCCCCGCTCCGCCGCGTTAACAGCCATTACCAAAGAGAGCCTTGCCAGTTTGCAAAGCGTTATAGTTAATAACATTTCTGAACCGGTTGGGCAACCTGGCGAGGACACGGATAAAACAACTTGTATCATACTAAAACAGCATAAATACTATAAATATTTATTTATTGAACTATACACCGCACAAAGCACCAAAGATGGAAAAATCAAGAACCCCCTTGTGCCTATAGCTCCTTTAGACCTGATTTGGGAAACGAATGACGCACAGCAACTCAAATTCTTTACCGGGGTACATAAGTTTCAAAATCATATTAACATACAAAGAACTGCTGCGGATATCGCAGCACTAAAAGCCGTTGTTAAAAACCCATTGGCCTACAGTTTTTACGCGCATGACAACACTGTTTCGGATAAAGTAACAGCTGGCTCGATAAACCCTGTATTGGTTAAAAATTTAAAAAGTGACCTGGAGCTAAAAGTAAATACCTGGGATGAGTTTTATGAAATAAGCGGCATTTTTAATATAGATGGCTTGCTGTACAATGTTAAGGACCTTGATATCAGGTATACTTATTTTATCGGCATAGGCAACGCGCTTTATCTTATTGAAAGCTTACAGGTATTAAATATCCTCGACCTTTTGAAAAAGAAACAAGGCAGCCTGCAGGTACATAAGAGTAAGTTTGCAGAATTAAAATCACATTTGCTTAACAAACTGGAAAACAAGCTTCTTATTGATTATACTTACATTAAACCTGCAACACAAGAGCAAATAAAAAAAGAAGGCTTTGATCAGCCTACCGAGAAGATCATTTATCTGTCGGACTTTGGCGCACATGTCATGATCATACCTGTGCTGCGTTATGGTGAGGCCGAGATCCCGATGCGCACGCAAAGGCAGATCTACGGAACCGACGAAAAAGGCAACCAATTTTTAGTTAAACGGCGCGATGATGAGGAAATAGCCTTTACAGCTCTGCTTGTAAAACAACACCCTTATTTTAACGAACAGTTGGATAACGGCCTTGATTACTTCTACCTGCATAAAAGGCATTTTTTAGATGAGGAGTGGTTTTTAAATGTATTTGACGAATGGCATAACCACAAGATCGAAATACTCGGCTTTAACGAACTGGAAGGCAACAAGCTGAACCCGCATAAAGTAAAGATAACCATCAACGTAGTGAGCGGGATTAACTGGTTCAATACAGTTATCGATATAAAATTTGGCAAAAAAAGAGCTTCGTTGAAACAGGTTCACCAGGCTGTAAAAAATAAAAGCAAGTATGTACACCTTGATGATGGAACCCGGGGAATTTTACCCACCGAATGGATAGAGAAATTCACTGATTATTTTAATTCGGGAGAGATTGCTGATAATGACACGCTGCATACTTCAAAAAGTAATTATACTGCTATACAGCAATATTACGACGAGGAAATGCTTGACGAGGACGTGCGAAATGAACTTGCGATATACAACAGAAAGCTTACCGGTACAGAAAGCATTGATGAAGTACCGGTTCCTCCCGGATTAAACGGAACGCTTCGCGCTTACCAACGCCAGGGATTAAACTGGTTAAGTTTTTTGGATAACCTTAATTTTGGCGGCTGCCTTGCCGATGATATGGGTCTGGGTAAAAGTCTCCAGGTGATTGCCTTTATCCTTTTACAGCGCAGCAAAACCGAAAATAATACCAACCTTGTTGTAGTGCCAACCTCGCTCCTGTTTAACTGGCAACAGGAGGTAGAAAAATTTGCGCCTTCTATCAGCATCCATACCATTTACGGTGCTGAACGGCTTAAGCATACCAGGCACCTGCACCAATATGAAATTGTACTTACCTCCTACGGTACTTTACTATCAGATATTAATTTCTTGAAGGATTTTAATTTCAATTATATTTTTCTCGATGAATCGCAGAATATAAAGAATCCCGAATCGCAGCGCTACAAGGCTGTAAGGCTCCTGAAATCGCGCAATAAAATTACGATAACGGGCACTCCGATAGAAAATAATACGTTCGATTTGTATGGCCAGCTATCATTTGCCTGCCCCGGTTTGCTGGGAAGCAAGCAATATTTCAAGGATATTTATGCTGTTCCTATCGATAAATTTAAGGGCAGCAAACGCGCGGCCGAACTACAGGAAAAAGTAAGGCCTTTTATACTTCGTCGTACTAAACAGCAGGTTGCAACAGAACTGCCTGAAAAAACCGAAATGGTGCTGTATTGCGAAATGAAGCAGGAGCAGCGTCATATTTACGACTCATATGAAAAAGAATTCAGAGAGTACATTTCGGCCACAACAAACGAAGAGCTAAAAAAGAGCTCGATGAACGTATTAAAAGGGTTAAACAAATTGAGGCAGATCTGCGACTCGCCGATGCTCATAAAAGGCGAAAAAATGCCCGGTGATGCATCGGCCAAATTGGAAACGCTGATTGAGGAAATAGAAAACAAAAAGCACCAGCACAAAATCCTCATATTTTCGCAGTTTGTTTCCATGCTTGATCTTATCCGCAACGAATTGATATCCCGCGAGATTCGCTTCTCATATCTCACCGGTCAAACCCGCAAACGGGAGCAGGTGGTTAATGAATTTCAAAACGATCCCGGCATCAGGGTGTTCCTCATTAGCCTAAAAGCTGGTGGCACCGGTCTTAATTTAACAGCAGCAGATTATGTTTACCTCGTCGACCCGTGGTGGAACCCGGCTGTCGAAAACCAGGCCATAGATCGTTGTCACCGCATCGGCCAGGACAAAAAAATTGTGGCGGTAAGGCTTATTTGCCCCGGCACTATCGAAGAGAAGATCATGGTGATGCAGCAATCAAAAAAGGATATCGCCAAAACCCTGATCAAGCCCGACAGCGCTTTTGCAAGTTCATTGTCAAAAGATGACCTGCTTGATTTATTGAGTTAGTTAATCCTTATTGGGCCTTCAAGCTACTCATCATTATTGCGTTTTAGATTTTCGTAATAATGCGAGAACTAAAAAAGTAACAATAGCATGAGCAACTAAGGACAGGCCAAAAGTAAACAGCAAGATGTATGATCTCCTCATCCAGGTATCAAAATAATCAAGGAAGGCTGAGCGGTTTGTACCACTATACAAGGCAGCTAAAGCAAACACAGATAAGCCGGTAAGCCAAAGCGTTAGATGCGAGTAAAAATAGCGTGATGGAATAATGCCAGCATTTGAAAACGAAGTAAATAACAAAATAACGTGAGCAATAAAAAGAATAATTGCCACTGAGATTAAGATATAAAGCATGATAAAGATTTTTAACTTGAAGATAAAACTTTAGCCGTCACAACCAAAAGTTTTACGTTGTATTTTTATCTTTAACAATAAACAAATGTCAAATACTATTCAACCGGATCAGGAGGCGCCGGTTTCGATGGATCATATACAGCTACGGCTACCCGCGAATCTGCACAACCATAGTAAAGGAACCATTTCCTTTTAAAATAAACCATTCCTTCAATAAAAACTGTTCCGTTAATATATTGACCACTTTTCTCAAAAGGTTCCATTGGCCTTAAAAAAGGAATATCAAGGCGTGTTTTGAATTTAGAAGGATCTTTTGCATCAAACAAGGCTTGCCCTGCACAGTATGAATTAGCGTTAAACCGGGTGTCCCTGCCTTCGGCGGGTTTGTTTTTGCCGTTGTAAAATAGGATTACACCGTTTTTGGTCATCAAAGCAGGCGGGCCGCACTCAGTTAAGTCACTGTCGAAATAACCATCACGCGGGGACATGAGTTCTTTCAACTCTCCTTTATTGTCAACCACCGGGGCCCAGTCTACCAGGTTTATCGATGTTGCCGCGTATACATGATGTTCGCCCCAGTACAGCCAATATTTTCCATTTGCTTTAATAATCACTTGTATACCATTAACCACCCGGGTTAATATAGAAGCTGATTTACTGGCGATATTAAAAAATTTGCCATGATAAGCTGTTTCAAATATCGGCCCGTGTTTTTTCCAATGGATAAGATCCTTTGATGTGGCCACACCTAATCTTGGCAAATCGCGGTTCCATTCTGTGTAAAAAACAACATAGGTGCCACCGGGCGTAACGGCTACGCGGGGGTCTTCACAGCCTCCGGGCCATTCGTACTTTTTAGCGATATCATTATCAGGATATAGTACCGGGGTTTTCCTTCTGCTAAACCGAATTCCATCAGCACTTTCGGCATATCCAACACGGGAAGTACGGAAGCCAATACCGATCCCGTACAGGTCCTCAGCCCGGTATAGTACTACTATTTTATTATTTTTTATGGTCGCGGCAGGGTTAAAAGTATCATTGGCTTCCCATTGCACCTGCTTTCTACTCATCGGATCAAGGAACCGGGAAACCGTATCTGGTGAGATAATAGGATTGATATTTACCGGCCGCACAAAGCCGCCAAAGGCCCAGGAAGGCAGGGTATTAACCCGCGACTGGCCATAGCATAGCTGGGTAAGTAACAACGAAAATATAATATTTCCCTTCCGTAAAAAGTTTATCATAATAAATGGCTTATGTATTTGTTTTTTTTAATTGGCCCACACCTTGATATCTATTATTTCCCTGCGATAATATCGCACAAAACCCCTGAAAACAAATCAGATATCAGTTATATTCGTTCCAAAAATAGTAAATTTATAACCTGTTATAAACCAATTACCCATCCTGCAGCAGGGTATAATTTTAGGCTGATGAGAAAACTTTTTTTACTCGCATTTTTATTCTTTGTATTTAACGCAAAATCGCAAACGCTTACGCCCCGGCAACAATTCCCGGGATTGTTTGAGGCGGTTCAAACTTCAACCATTTTCCCGGATAACAAAACTTTTGTTGACGCTGTGCCCAACCAGAATCCAGCGCTGATCATGAAGGCTTATAACGAACAGAAAGATCAACCCGGGTTTAACCTGCAGGCATTTGTATTGGCCAATTTTAATGTACCTGTATCGCACAACAATTTTCAAACGGATATATCTGCCGGTATCCGCAAACATATTGATACTTTGTGGCAGGTGTTACAACGCCGTCCGGATGAAGCAAAAC
Source organism: Mucilaginibacter sp. SG538B (assembly GCF_013376065.1). NCBI lineage: Bacteria > Pseudomonadati > Bacteroidota > Sphingobacteriia > Sphingobacteriales > Sphingobacteriaceae > Mucilaginibacter > Mucilaginibacter sp. SG538B. The sequence goes on along the minus strand of NZ_JABMJI010000001.1, from coordinate 2,140,557 downwards.
CTTTTTCATCAACCCTGGCGCTGCCTAACCCTTACATTGTACCTGGCGGCAGGTTCAGGGAAATTTACTATTGGGACTCATATTTTACGATGTTAGGCTTACAGGAAAGCCATCAGGTTAAAGTGATCCGCAACATGGTCGAAAACTTTGCTTACCTCATTGATAAATATGGCTTTATACCCAACGGCAATCGAAGTTATTATCTTACCCGTTCGCAGCCGCCATTTTTTGCTATGATGGTAAACCTGTTGGCCAAAATTGAGGGAGAGAAAGTATTGGTACATTTCAGGCCGCAATTGATCAAAGAATATGAATATTGGATGCATGGATGGGAAGCTGTACAAGCCAATCAGGCTGCACACCGGGTTGTACGAATGCCGGATGGGCAGATAATGAACCGTTATTGGGACGAAAGTGATGAACCCCGCGAAGAATCATATATAAAAGATGTTAATGCCGCCAAAGAAAGCAAACAACCGGCAGCACAATTTTACCGCAACGTGCGGGCAGCGGCGGCTTCGGGTTGGGATTTCAGTACGCGCTGGTTTGATGAATCGGGTAAGTTGCCAACTATACAAACCACCGATATTATACCGGTTGATTTGAATTGCCTATTATATAACCTGGAAATGACTATTGCACGAAGTTTAAACCAACTTTCAAATGCAAAGCTTGCCAAAATGTATAGATATAGGGCAAACAGCCGCAAAAATGCTATCCTGAAATATTGCTGGAACCAAAAAACAGGCTGGTTTGATGATTACAACTGGCAGCTGAAACAACTATCTGCCGTGGAAACACTTGCAGGTGAGTTCCCTCTCGAATTTAAAATTGCCAGCGATGAGCAAGCCCGCCTTGTGGCCGACGGGCTTAAAAATAATTTCCTGAAACCCGGCGGACTGGTTACTACCCTCAACTTTTCCGGCCAGCAGTGGGATGCACCCAATGGCTGGGCCCCGCTGCAATACATAGCTATAGACGGGCTTGAAAAGTACAATTACAATACACTTGCCAAAGAAATAGCCACCCGCTGGCTTAAACTTAACATCCGGGTGTTTAAACAAACGGGCAAATTGCTTGAAAAGTATAATGTGGTTGATACCCAATTAACTGCCGGCGGTGGTGAATACCCCCTACAAGATGGTTTCGGCTGGACAAATGGGGTATTACTGCACTTAGTAAACAGGTATCATATTGATACCCAGCAATTAGAAAGGGCTCCGGCAGAAGTTCAGAACTAAGTACCTGGTAAAGCAAGTTTCAGAAGCCAGACTGACGAACTTTTTAAAACTTCGTCAGTCTTCCATTCGCCAGTTCTCTCTCTGTCAAACGCAGGAGATTTTAAAGGGCATAATGTATAAAGTTATAAAACAGTTACTTTATTGTATAAGTAGCCTTATCCATTCCCACGCCTGTAATTTTCAATGATTTCCAGTTAGCAGGCAACTTGCTTTTAACTTGTACTATACCGGTTGGTGTAATATCCAAACCCCCAAAACCCATCAGTAAGCTTTGAATAATACCACCTGCGCCTGTAGCAAAATACGGATTGGTTCCACCTTTTGTTTCGGCAATTACCCTGAATGGCGGGTTGAGGTTAGGTTCGTAAGCATCCTTAAAAAAGTGAAATGCCTTTTCGCCATTGCCCAACCGCGAGTATAATAAAGCAAAAACAGCCTGGGTCATGGCAGGCGTACCTTCGTTAGGTACACGGGTTTCATAATATTCAAGATCTTTTTTTATTTGTGCCGGATCGGTTATTGTCTTAAGCGGATAAGCTAACAGGTTAACATCAGCCTGTTTAATTCCTTCGCCTTTATAAGAAGCATGTTCGCTGGTAACGCCATTATCCAGCTTCAGGATCGGGATGTTTTGAGCAACATTTACCCAATCGGCATCGGCCTTTTCTCCCAGGATTTTGGCAGCAGCGGTAGCATTTAGCAAGTTAGCTTTCGCTGCGGCATTGGTGAAAGCATTGTTGTCAATGTTTTCGGCCCATTCATCTGCAGCAACTACGTTTTTAATATCGTAATGACCGGGTCCATTGCGTTCAACTCTGCTTGCCCAAAAATCGGCAGTGGCTGAAAGTATTGGCCAACCTTTTTCTTTTAGCCATTGTTTATCCTGGGTTACCCAATAGTAATTCCATGCGGCCAGCGCTACATCCGCAGTAATATGGTGCTCAAACGGACCGCTCAAAGCCCAAACCGGTGTTTCCTCTACCCCGCTGTCAGCGCTTTCCCAGGGGAACATCGCTCCTTTATACCCATGCGAAAAAGCATTTTTACGCGCGGCATCCAATCGTTCAAACCTGTATTCAACCATAGATTTGGCAATGTCGGGGTGTAAAACCAGCATAGCCGGATACATCCAAACATCACAATCCCAAAAAACGTGGCCATTGTAACCCAACCCCGAAAGTCCCATGGGTGAAGGTGAGTATGCTGTGCCAGCCCTCGAGAATGAATATAAATGATATAACATGCTGTGAATATCCTGCTGCGATTGATCGTCGCCTTCTATTTGGATATCGCTTGTCCACAGCTCACTCCAGGCCTTGTTATGAAATTTAATTAGCCTGTCCCGACCTTCCAATTTGGCAAAAATGGTGAGGCGTTCGGCTTCATTCAGTGGGTCGGCATGGTGTGCTGAAGTTATGGATGAACCAGTTACCGCATAATTATAAGTTTGCCCCGCAGCTATTGACTTGCTAAACTTCATAAGGTGCATGTTATTGTCCCACATTTCATGAATAATGCGCGGCTCTTGTCCATGCGGTTCATTGAATAAGAACGAAGTAGATGCACATAACTGCATTTTACCTGTAGGGCTCTTTGCTGTTGAAGTAAGCAAACTAATGGTTACATGCGGTCTGTCGATTTCGTTATAATAATTCTGCACTTCTTTGAGCGCATCGGGCGCTTCCATTACACTGGCCGATGTAATGTTGATGGCCTGTTTTGCTGTTACCGAAACATCCATCAAAACGGTAAAGGGCAGTTGCCGCAGCGAGTAATAAGTATATTTTATGGTCGCTTTATCGGCATAATCAAAGGTAGTAGTGAAGGCGGCGTGTTGCATATCCAGTTCCTGCTTAAAATTGTTAATACTTTTAGCATCGATCCGTCTGCCATCTATTTCAAAGTACATATTAAGCAGGTTAAAGCTGTTCAGGAAATTGCTTACCCGCCCCCTGCCATATAGATCATAGGCGCCGGCCAGTACTACATTTTTAACCTTGAAAGGCTCCGGTGCTGATACTATTCCAATCATCCCGTTGGCTACGGTAATTCCGTAATAGTTTGCGGGATCAATTTTGTCGGCTTTAATTTTCCATGGATCGATGCTTTGCGCCTCAGACACAGCAGGTGTTAGCAAAGCGAAAAACAAGCTCAATTTAAATATCCTGTTCAAAATCAATTATTTAATTAAAATAAATAAAATACTACTTAATTTTTAATTGTAGCTTTTTCACCACCAGTTGCCCAATCTCGGCGCCTTGTTTATTGCCCACAATACAGGCATTCTTAAAATGGATTCCTCCCATTACCCTTGACATCCCTGCTGATTTCGCGGCCGCCCGGAATGATTTAAAAGAAAGCGGATCGATCCCAAACTCCATTTCTGATGAATCTGTATATGCAAAATTATCACCGATCCTATTGGTAAGTACTTCGGCCGCGGCTGCCGAAATTACGGCATGGCCGCTACTATACTCCGGAAAGGGGGGCGTTTGAATATATGGGCGCCATTCGGCATCCATATATTTGGTAATTATGGTTTCGGGGCGAACGTAATTTGAGCGGTATTTAAGGTACCAGCAATTGATAAAGCCATCAAACAGAGCGATCGCCGTTTCGGTATAAACGCTTACTGTGGTTCCAAAATCAAACTTTTTAATTCTTGTGCCAATTGCGGTAATATTCATCCAGTGCCCTCCCGGCGAAAACTTCTTGGTCGCGAACGATGCATGGCCTACGACGTTGAGTTTAAAGGCATTATCATCCCAAAAATCGGCCTGATGTTTCTCTTCTTTGGTTAGGCTGTCAACTATTTGCTTTACTTCAAGCGCCTGTTTGTAAAAAGGACTGTTATGGTCTTTAACATTGAAAGCCGGCGGATCGGGTGGAATAAATTGAGCTGTGGAATCCAGCACCATGGGCCTGATCTCACCCCAATGGGCCTCAAGGGCCTGCGCGTACATGGGCGGCGTGGGGATCCAACGGCCATCCTGCTGTTTTACCGTGTATTTACTTGCCGACCGTGTTTGTGCATAGTGATCGCCTTTGCTCCACTTCAATATAAATTTAGCGACTTTATCAGCGTAGTTTACGGAACCTTCAAACAAAACCGACGGCATACCTGCATCTTTGGCCTTCTTTTTAAGCTCATCAACATATTGATCCATACTACCTTCCGGAAACGTTACCGCATTGCCAACTGTGCAAAAGGCAAGCAACGAAGCAAATTGGTAATCAACAGCAGTATCTTTTGACGCTTTGGGTACGGCCGGTAAGTGTTTAATTTGCCCGGCTAATGATCTAAAATGCTCAGGATCTCCGGAAGCTATAACTTCATAGGCGGCTATATTGGCATATACATAATTACGGGAAGCTGTAACCGGCGGAAAGTTATTTTCCAATACAATATCATTAAGTTTTTTAACGGTTATACGATAAAGTTCGGGATCGTGGAGTACTTTTTCATAGTAGGGCTTTTTACAGGAGGTGAATAAAAGTAATACACCGGCAAGGCAAAATAAAAAGGATCTCATAAGTTATAAAATAGGTTAAAAACCGGACAGATACACAAGGAGAAAATCTGCTGGTTTTTTGATTGATCAACAGCCAATATAGGCTTTTTTTTGTACGCTACAGCATATTTACATTAGTTTTTTAACCCGATGAGGCACTTTTTTTATTTAATAAAAAGGCAACATATTTTATAACAATATACACCTGTTAATCCACCCGATATTATTAAATTTATCACCCCGGGTATCCGTCTTTTATAAACTAAATGAAGAAGATCTTTTTTATTATACTTACCATTATTGTAATTATTGCAGCGGCTTATATTTTGCTCCCCGAAAAACCTGTTATAACCCAGGACCTGTCAATTGATACCTCCGATGTTATTGCCGGAAAATTCCTGACCACAGAAAGTGGATGGAATAAATGGTGGCCCGGCACCAAAACCGGGTACAGGCAATACAATTTTAAAGGTACAAAGATCGGTATCGATAAAATGACCAATAGCAGTACCTATCTTAAATTGAAAAAAGATAACCTGACCTTTAGCGGCAAAATAAGCTATTTTGCCGACGCCGAAGGTTCTGTCAAATTTAAATGGGATGCTGTTGATGAGAATAACACCCAATTTTTATCACGGATAACTAATTATTTCAAAACCAAAGATGCAGAAAAACTGGTTGGCGAAATTTTACTAACCCTTAAACATTTTCTTGAGGATGAAAGAAACGCATATGGCTATAGAATATACTTAAATCATGCTAAAGACACAGTTTTGCTCGTTTCAGCTAACACCTATCCGATATATCCTTCATTACAAGCAATTTATAACACCATTAAAACCCTCCAACACCAAGCTGGCAGCCAGGGGGCCAAACAAACAAATTTCCCTATGCTTAACGTCACCCAAACAGATGAGCACGAATACCAGGTAAATGTCGCCTTACCGATTAACAAAAGGATAATTCCGTTTCAAAAAACAAGTTTAAATAATATACCAAAGGGAGGCAATTTATTGGTGGCTGATGTACGTGGCGGCCAAAACACAGTCAACAATGCATTGGTACAAATGAAAATATACATGACAGATCACAGGCTGGTATCACCTGCCATGCCTTTTCAATCGCTTGTTACCGATAGGCTGGCACAAAAGGATACCTCAAAATGGATTACCAAAATATATTATCCAATATTGTGATATTACGTTATCTGCTTAATAACATTACCCGGCCATCATAGGTAACCGCAAGATAATTATTCAGATTGGTTGCCGTTTTCACTGGCGCCAGATAAGTGATTTCCTGTGAGTTGATTGCACCGTTAACATAGTATGTCGGCGTATCAAATTGTTTTTGCTGTTTGTTGTAGTGTAAGCCGGCCAGGCCGAGTGCATCGTACTTTCCTTCATAGGGCACAACACCCCAAAAGTTTCCGTTCAGCAATATATCACCATTATCATATTTTAACATCGATTTGATAGGGGCTTGCTGATAAAGATATGGCAGTGCAGTAACCGAAGTAGCATGCAATACATCACTTACAAAAACGCTATTGAATTGGTTCACGCTTAACCTGTCATTATCATCCAGTTTGTCCTTAAATACCTCAGTGGTGGTTTTATCGGCCATTTTTTGATAGCTAAGCCATTCTTTTTTAAGATATGGCAGTTCCTGCTCCAAATCATTTTTAGGACGAAACGGGTAATAGAGGCCTTTATAAAAATATGATAATATCAAATCGTTTTTGCCATCCTTGTCCAAATCGGTATTATAGGCATAAAGCGGCTGATCGGCAGTAACATTATATTTATTGTTCAACCCCCAATTGCCGGCAATAAGGTCGGCCTTGCCGTCGCCATCTATATCGCTTATTATAGCCGACTGCCACCAGCCCTTTTCCTTATCCAAAACCGGTGATGAGAAACGATTTAATTTTTTTCCATCATTCAGGAAAATGTAAACGGGCTGCCACTCGGCCGTTATCAGCAGATCGGGCTTGCCATTGTGGTCGATATCGGCAGTTGTTATACTGGTGACATATTGCAGGTCCGTGATTTGATTATATGCCTTGTCGTGACTTATTTCAAACTTTCCATTGCCTTTATTAATGAGTATTGAGGAAGGAATAGTAGCTGTATAATCCTTAAATGAAACGGCGCTGGTAAATAAAATATCGTTCAGCCCATCTCCATTAAAATCAAACAACGTAATTTTTGATGCCTGGTAATTGAGTTTTGGCAAATGTTGATCTTCAAACTGAAAATTGCCTTTATTGATATATAACCGAGGCTGTATCAATTTCTCGGTTTCCTGAAAAGGATGGTTAGCGCTGATCACGATCAAATCGGGCTTACCATCGTTATTTACATCAGCCCATGTAGCCTGCTCATCCGCAATATATTTATCCCGGTCAAATAATGACACTTTAACTTTGGTAAATCCTCCCGATTTATCACCTGCAAGTATGTATTTTTCTTCGTCGGTTATGCCTCCTACGTAAATATCATCAATGCCATCATTATTGGCATCAGCTACGGCAACTGCGGGAGTGTGCTGCAAATAAGTGTGCGGTAAAAGCGAATAATAATTAAAGTCGGGAGTATCAAAAGTTTTAACGGTGGTCAAAAGCTTTGCTTGTATAAATTTGCTGTCAAACTGTTTTTTATCGCTGATGAAAGCTTCGATAACCTTAGCTATAGGTTTACTATTTTCAACTGCTTGAGGGTTATATCTTAAAGTGGTTTTCTGACCGAGCCTAAAATCATTCACCACTTCGTAGCTATTGTCAGGCCAAACCACTAACAACGATTCTGGTTTATCGTCAGGGGCAAATGTAAAAAGCAGCTCGTTATTCAAATTACTTTCGTACGCATTGCTGGTTTGTATTTCCTGGTGATCGAGATGATGCTTTGACTTAAGGAAAAATTTAGTACCGATGCCATCACGGTTTAAAAGGTTATATTTTACAGTGTATTTAAGATAGCCCGGCTTGCTTTCTTTGCGGTTCTCCATTGTGGTATTGTTATAGATATATGCCGGTTCATCCATATTGTTGGTCACAATATCGAGATCGCCATCATTATCTAAATCAACGGCAACAGATCCTGCCGATATAGATGCTTGCTGCATATCGTTGCCGTTAGAAACATCTGTAAATTTCAATTTATCCTCACCGTGATAAAAGTAATTATGCACGCCGCCTTCGGGCATTCTGTTGATCTTGTCCTTATCAAAAACGCGATTTTGTTTATATGCCTGCATAACCATGGGGTCACCAAGATATTTCAGGTAGTCCATATCATTGAGACGGCGTTTGATACCGTTGGAGAAGAACATATCTTTCATTCCGTCCATATCAAAATCCTGTACCAGTGGCGACCATGTCCAATCCGTAGCAGAGTTCCCGCTGTACAAACTCAGGTCGACAAACTTATTGCCGTTGCCTACGTTCAATTGCATACAATTTTTTGAATATTGATAGTAATACCCGGCATTAACTTCCTGATTATAAATATCCAAAGGTTCGTCGTTGATGGTCGATCGTAACACCTTCATTTCTTCCGGAAGCATGTCGGTGCTAAGCACATCCAAATGGCCATCCTGGTTGATATCACTGATAGTATTCCCCATTGAAAAAAGACTGGTATGTCCGAACGCACTTTTCAACTCTTCCTTAAATGTGCCGTTATGCTGGTTGACATAGTAATAGTCCTGCTCAAAAAAGTCGTTACTTACATAAAGATCATCCCAGCCATCGTTATTCAAATCACCTACACTTACACCTAAGCCGTAACCAATCGGCGCTGAAAAAATGCCTGAACCCGCCGTTACATCTGTAAAGTGCCCATTGTCATTCCTGAAAAGATGATCGCCGGCATCATGGCTGTATTTAAACCTTTGGGTTGAATCGCCATAGGTATCATTGCTATGAACTGATGAGGTAAGCAGGAACATATCCAGGTCACCGTCCTTATCATAATCAAAAAAAGAAGCCTGGGTAGAAAGTCCTGCAAAATCGAGCCCGTATTTGGCCGCGCTTTCTGTAAAAGTTAAATTACCGTTATTAATGTAAAGCTGATTTTTACCTTTAAAGGTTTTATAACCTGACACCACGCTTACGTAGATATCTTTAAATCCATCGCCATTGATATCAACTACAGTTACGCCGGTTTTCCAATTCCCGGTACCTGCAACACCCGCTCTATCGGTGATGTCTTCAAACTTCATCCCTCCCTTATTAAGGTAAAGCTTGTTAGAACCCTGGTTTGATACGAAATAAAGATCGGGCAAGCCGTCGTTATTAAAATCAGCGGTAGCTATGCCGGCACCGTTGTAGAAATACAAATAATCTAAAACATTGACCGAATCGGATACTACGTTCCTGTTTTCGAAGGTCACCCCCGTTTCATTAGCTGGGAGTAATTTAAATACACCTTCTCCGGCCTTTTGGGGTTTACAAGAAGACAGGCCGACCACACCAATACAAAGAAGGATAAAGAAGTATCTCAGAATATATTTGGCAAACAGCATTAAATTGATGTTAACGTAGTTCATAAGCTTTAAGCGGTTCATCATTAATGCCAAACAGGTAATAATTTTTACCGGATGCATTTCTTATACCTAACGATGAGCGTACCTGTCCGTTTAAATTGAGGCCCGTTTTGGCAGCCGGAAAATAAGCAAACCCATTTTTTGTATATTGATAAACAAGCCCCCGATTGGCATCAAGCCGGCCGATTTCGGGTTTAAAGCCATAAAAGTTACCTCCTAATATGATCTTCACAGCTCCGGTATTATCAAAATCTGCACACAAAATAGTATTTATCATAGATAACTGTGCATCGGCAGGCAGTGGTTTACAAATAAATTTTCCGCGTTTATTAAAAAATACCGCCGAAGCCAGGAAATTCATTTGGTGCTTTTCGGCGCCATCAAGCATCTCAGCAGGAAATACCTCGTCAAATGGTTTGCCCGCATAGTCAATATAGCGCAGAAAACGTTTTTTGAAGATTGGCATCTGGCCCACTAAATCAGGTTTCATATGAAAAACATAGTTTACCCCATCACTTTTATACATGGAAGTTACACATTCTTTTGTACCGTTATTATCGAAATCCTTTACAAAAATTTCCATTGGTTGCTCAAACGAAGCCCTGAATTTTGAGTTAAGCCCGATGTTACCGCCAATAATATCAAGTGCGCCATCGCCATCCACATCAGCAATTTCAAGACTGCTCCACCAGCCTTTGTAATTAGCCAATTGTTTATCTTCAGCAAATTTTCCTTTGTTGTTTTTGAAAATCTTAATCCCCATCCAATCACCGGCAACTATCAAATCGGGCGAGCCGTTATGGTCAATATCAGCCCATTTGGCTGCTGTTACCATACCGAGCCTTGTATCCGTGCCCAATACTAATTTTGATACATCGGTAAAATGCCCGTTGCCTTCATTATGAAAAACAAATGATTGCGGCGAACATCCGTAAAGCCCGGGCATACTTCTGCCCCCAATAAAAAGGTCGGGCTTGCCATCGCCATCATAATCAGCCGAAATAATGATCGAGGCATTAACAGCTGCATGGAGTGTTCTCTCAGGGTCCCTATGAAAATTCCCTTTACCATCGTTCACAAAAAAGCGGGGATTATAGACTGGTGTTTCGGCTTCATCGGCATTACCTCCTACTCCTATAATCAGGTCCTGGTCGCCATCGCCATCAAAATCGCCAAAAACAGCCCCGGCATTTTCCAGGTATTCCTGCTTTTTAAAATCTTCGGGAATAGTTTGTTTAAACTTACCGTTCTTTTGCTGGATATAGATGCTGGCAAAGCTGTTTTTTGAACTTCCGAAATAAAAATCAGTCAGCCCGTCGCCATTAACGTCACCGGTAGCCATATAAGGATTTTCTGTCGATAACATCTGGAGCATCAGGCGCTCGTTGTCGAAATCGATAAAATCATCCTCCTTATGCTTAGGAATGCTGTCAAATATTGATTTGGTAACATCGGCGAATAGTGTTTTAACAGCAGGCTTTGTCCAGTTATATTTCAAGGCGGCATCGGTTTGCTTAACTGTGTAAACTTTATCCGCGCTTACGTTTTTTAGCAACTGATAAGTATTACCCGGCCAAATCACCTGGACCGAATCAATAGATTTGTATTTACCTATACCTATTGTAAGTAAATTGGGCGATGTGCAACTTTGAAAACCACGTGTAGGCTGATTATAGTAAATTAGCGAACTGCCCTTCATAAACACTTTTACCGTAGTACCTATTCCAAAAGTATTCAGACCTGTTCCTTTTAATTTTATTTGGATATGATGGTTCCCGTTTTTTTCGGCGTTGTTTTTAAAGATCGACACCTGGGCATTTTCGTTATTTACGATGAGGTCATTGTCCCCATCATTATCCAGATCGGCATATGACGAACCGTTACTAAACCCCGGCTTATCCAAACCAAAATCAGTTGATTTATTGGTGAAAGTAAGGTTGTGATTATTCAGATAGGCATAATTAGACAAAGGCGATGAAGCCATTTTATCAGTAAAATCTTTATAATCAAATTTTTTCCGGCCTTCGGCTATTTTGGCCATATTATCACGATTGCCTAAAAATTCAATGTAATCCTGATCGGTCAGGTCTTTATAAATACCGTTTGATACAAAAATATCTTTCCAACCATCGTTATCCATATCAAACATCAGCGCTCCCCAGCTCCAGTCGGTTGCTGCTACGCCCGAATAGAAGGCCGTTTCGGAGAACGTACCATCGCTATTACGCACCTGCAGGCAGTTTTGCATGTATTGGTTATAATAGCCGTCGCGCTGCTTGGCTTTGATCACATCGTATGATTCAAACGAGGTCATTTTTTTTAAACGCCGATCGCCTTCAGGCAGCATCTCTGTAGTAAAAATATCATACTGCCCATCGTTATTGATATCGGCAATATCTGATCCCATTGAGGCCAGGCTCAGGTGCCCCGTTTCATTTTGAATATCCTCTTTAAAAGTTCCGTTTTTTTGGTTGATATAAAGATAATCGCGCTCAAAAAAATCATTGGAGACATAGATATCAGGATATCCATCCTGGTTGATATCGGCGACAGAAACGCCTAAACCAAAACCTATATCACTTGAATATATTCCTGCTTCTTTGGTTACATTTGTAAAATGGCCGCCATCATTACGATAAAGACGGGCACCACCCAACTCATCAACAACAGCACGCAGATTTTTACTAAAATCAAACGACTCTATAGGCCTGAAAGAATTATTTAGTACAAAGCAGTCCAGATCGCCATCATTATCATAGTCGAAAAAAATGGCCTGGGTGGATAACCCATTATCTACCAGGCCATACTTTTGGGCTTCTTCCTTAAACGTACCATCGTGCTGATTAATAAACAGTTCATTACCCTTTTCGTTGCCGCGGGCATTACCACTGTGGCAAACGTAAATATCAAGCCAGCCGTCGCCATTGATATCAACCATGGTAGCTCCGGTGCTCCAGTATTTAGTTCCCTTCACCCCCGCTTTGTCAGTTATGTTTTCAAATTTCCAATTTCCCTTGTTGATATAGAGTTGATTGCCGCCCATGTTTGATGTCAGGTAAACATCATTTAACCCATCATTATTTACATCGCCAATGGCAACCCCGCCTCCATTGTAATAATTACGAAAGGTAAACACATTGGTACGGTCCTGGTCATTGAGCTGATTAGCGAAATTGATGCCGATGGCTTCATTATTTTGCTCGGTAAACAGGGTTTGTTTATTCCCCCCATTACAGGCGCAAAAAATAGTAAGGGTTAAGATAAGCAGAAACAGGGGTATTTTTGGTTGCATATACTTTACGAAAAAACAAACGTAGCGGAAATTTCCGCTACGTTCCTTTCAATCAAATAAATCTCAAATATTAATAACCTGCGTTTTGTTTAAGGTTAGGATTGGTATCAATAGCGCGTTGCGGTATAGGATACACAGTTTTGGTTTTATCTGTTTTAGCCGGACGCTGATCAACCGGATCATTAAATTTCTCAAAACGGATCAGGTCATTCCTTCTCCAGCCTTCCCAATAAAGCTCACGGCCTCTTTCGGCAAGCATGACGGTTAAATCTACTGAGGTTAAAGCCGAAGCGCCACGAGGCACACGGATCTGATTAACAAGTTGTAACGCGGTTTGACCACCTGTAGGCGTACCACCACGTAAAATAGCCTCCGCCTTTTCAAGTACTACGTCGGCATAACGTAAAATAACATAATCGTTTGATGAGTTGTCGTCATTTACGGTATTGTCGGCTTTAGGCTGAGGGAAGTATTTGAAAACCCTTATACCTTGAGCTTCGGTAGAGAAGTTAAGATTTACATCAGGAGTAAAAATCAGCGGTTTACCACTACGCTGGGTTAAGGCTTTATGACCAGGCCCGTATTGCTGCCCAACGGCAAAACCTGCCCTTAAACCAACCCTGTCTGTAAGTCCAGGATAATCTACCCCCCGGCGCTCGTCGGTATTCTCAAACGAGTTATAAAAGTCGGCGAGTGTTGTAAAACCGTTCCAACCGTCAGGGGTCTGATTATAGTGCAGACCCATCCTCCAACGGTTTTTGGCCGATGCAGGGGCTGAAGTTTCGGTGTTGTAAAAACCAAAAATATTTCCATGCGATTTTTCTGAGTTATCCCAGGCAAAATCCTGAAAATACTTACCGGCTGGCTCTAAAGTGTATCCTGCCGCAGTTACCTTATCAGCATACTCAATTACCTTATCCATATCGGCTTTGGCAAATGTAAATGGTCCACCAACCGAGGTGGCAGTATAAACAGCCTTATTAAGGTAAATTTTGGCTAATAGCGCCTCGGCTGCCGCTTTATTAGCTATCCCAATGTTGGCGGTTGTGGCAGCAAGATTTGCTTCAGCAAATTCCAGGTCTTTGATCATGAAATCTGTAGCCTCCGGGCGCTTCATAACTGTTGGTATAGACGAGGTTGGCGCATCCGGATCGCGCATCGGCTGTTGGCCGTACAAGTCAACTATCTGGAACATAAAATACGCCCTCAGGAAACTTGCCTGTGCTTTGATATTATTATCAGTAGCCTTTTTTATAACCTGTGTTGCACGGAACACACCGATATTTAACTGATCCCAGGTATCGTTAACCTGGTTATGAATAGGTGTCCAGGTATGCGTGTGCAATTTGCGCCATGTACCAAAATCGCCCCAGTCAGTACCGCGGGTTGGCCCCATCATTTCGTCTGTAGGATGCTCTTGTAAAGCGTAAGTATTTGCCTGGTCTGTTTGCCCGTATAATTGTGAGTAAACCCCGTTTAGTTCGGCTGTTGAACCCGTAGGATTATTGTTTACGTATTTTGATCCGTAAGTTTTCTCATCCAGTTTTGCGCAACCGCTTGCGATCATCAAAGCCAGGCAACAAATTGCAGCCTGTGATGTAATATTTTTCATTTTCATGTTGTTAAAAACTTGCGTTTACACCTAAAGTAAATATGCGGGCCTTAGGATACGAAGTATAATCAATACCCTTGGATGCCACATCGTTTCGTTGTTTATCTGTGTTAACTTCAGGATCCAAACCTGAATAATTTGTGATCAGGAATAAATTCTGTCCTGTAAATGATACTCTTAAAGTTTTAATCGCGTTCGATTTAATTGGGAAGGTATAACCTAAAGTAGCATTGCTTAACCTTAAAAAATCGCCTTTTTCAAGGAAACGTGTTGATACTTCGCCTGAATTAAGCGGACTTTCGTTGGTTGCAGCTACATCTTTAGTTACGTTACGACCACTAAGCAGATTGCCTTTGTAGAAAAATGCATTGGCGGTGTTGTTATAAATGTAAAAGCCTGTCGCAGCGTTAAGGAAAAAGCTAAGAGTCCAGTTTTTATAGCCAAAATTATTGGTTAAGCTGGCGGTAAATTTAGGATTAGGACTGCCTTGCAGCGAAAATGAATCTATACCCTGAGGATAAATGCCGAAGCCATTTTTATCTAAGCCGGCATAGTTTGGCATATTGAAAGTAAACAAAGGCACACCATTGGTAATAAGCTGTGCATAGGCACCTGAAAGGCCCTGCCCGTCAATATTACCGGTAACAATGTAGTTTTTAAAGTTTTTAAGCGTATTGCTAATAAAGGTCATGTTGTAGGCTACATCCCAGCTAAAATCCTTGCCTTGTACGGCGGCGAAATTTAAACCAACTTCAACGCCCTTATTTATAACATCACCATCAAGGTTTCTGTAAAGTTGCGGTGCCGCAGTAGGTTGGGGAAGATCCTGGAGGAACAACAGATCTCTGATAGATTTATTAAAATAATCTACCGAACCATTCAAACGCCCTTTGATAATGGAGAAATCCAATCCGGCTCCATAAGTGATATTGGTTTGCCATTTCAAGTCGGGGTTGTTTTGGTGCAGGGGGCCGGTTGCACTGCCGGAGAAATTTAATATCTGCCAAAGGTATTCTGAACCTAAAACAGGGATTTCCTGGTTACCGGTTTTGCCGTAGTTTAACCTTAGGCTCAAATCATCAAAGAACCCACCTTTAGGCATAAATTCCTCGTTGGTGATACGCCATTTTGCGGCTACTGCCGGGAAATTACCATATTTGTGTTTGTCTCCAAAGCGCGATGAACCGTCCCTCCTGATTGTACCGGTTAAGATATAACGGTCCTTATAAGAGTAGTTTACACGTGCAAAGTACGATTGTAGTTTATAGCTCGAGCTATCCCCAACCGGATATGGCAGGTGTGTCTTAAAATCATTATAATTTTTAACCAGCACACCCGGGGTTGACGTTCCGAATCCAAATTCGTTACGGGCAAAGTTTTTAAACGTTTGATATGAGTAACCAACCAAGCCGGTTATAGAACTACCGTCTTTCCACTTTTTATCATAATTTAAGGTATGCTCAGTGGTGTAATTCGACACCTCGTTATGAGTGATGATAGCTGTACCATTGCCAGTTGGTGAAGGGAAATTTGTTTGTCTGATACCGATTGCATCGGTAAAGCCAACAATTTTAGGATCATAAAAAGTTTTCCTAACACCTCTTGATATATCCGCACCGAAATTACCTTTGTATGAGATACCTGCAAATAATTTTAAGGTAAGTGTAAGGTTGTTCAGGTACCTGTTAATATTATCGCGGTCATCTATTTGATTTAATAATGAAACAGGGTTCCTGAAGCTGTTGCCATTTGGGTAACCTGCATCGTTATAACCATTTAAGTCAAAATATCTGCCTTGTGAATCAAACACCGGCGCAGTTGGGTTTAACTGTATTGCGGCACCAATTAAGCTTCCGTTAAAACCCGCGTTGTTGGTAACCGGCGCATACTGATTTTTTACGTTTGAATACGTAGATTGCAGATCGAACTTGAGCCTGTCGTTAAGGAAGGATTGCGAAGCATTGATACGTGCGTTTAAACGCTTCAAACCTGATTTTCTTACTATACCTTGTTGATCATCATAACCCAAAGAAGCACGAAAAGTACCAGTATTATCTTTACTGGCCCCGCCAAAGCTAAGATTATAGTTTTGTGACACCGGGCTGCGGAAAATCTGATCCTGCCAATTGGTATTACCACCATAATCAACACCGCCATCGGCAACCGGACCAGCGTTGGCACCAACTGCGGCCACCGCTTTTAAAAATGCGTCGCGGCCAAGCACATCATAGCGTTTTGCCGGAGTTGAAACACTTGTATTTGACGAGAATTGAATCCCCTGCCCTTTCCGACCTTTACGTGTGGTAATTAAAATTACACCATTTGCACCACGTGCACCGTAAATAGCGGCAGAAGACGCATCTTTCAAGACCGAGATATTTTCGATATCAGCCGGGTTTAAAAAAGCTAAGGGGTTACGTGCAGACGAGCTACCGGCACCTACGCCATAGCTGCCGCTTGTACCGCCGCTATTATCGATCGGAATACCGTCGATAACATACAAAGGCCCGTCGCCAGAGCGGATAGACCCGGCACCACGTATAGCAATTGCCGCACCTGCACCAGGCTCACCGCTGGAAGGGGTTACCTGCACACCAGAGATACGTCCCTGTAACAATTGATCAGGGGTTGAAATAACACCTTTGTTAAAATCTTTTGTACCTAAAGTAGCAACCGAACCGGTAGCATCTTTAACTTTCTGTGTACCGTAACCTATCACTACAACTTCGTTCAGTGCACGATTCGCTTCTTCCATCTGCACATCAACAGAAGTCCGACCGTTTAATGGAACAGTTGCGTTGAGGAAACCAACATAAGTAAAAGTAAGGCTCGCGGTATTTGCCGGAACGGAAATTTTGTATGATCCGTCTGTTGCTGTTATAGCGCCACCCTGGGCACCTACAGCAGTTACTACCGATACTCCTATTAAAGGGGAGCCATCTTTTTTGTCGGTTACTTTACCTGTTATTATCTTATTTTGGGCCATAGCAGGCTCCATCAAAAAGAGAAAAACAGCAAAGAAACATACGTTGAGTAAATGTTTAATTTGCATAAAACTTGAGATTTAGTTGAAATTGGTTGTTGTTTGGGTTTAGTTTTCAATCCGTAAAAGAGATCCCCAACATTTTATACGAAGTCATGCTGATATGGTTTCGGGTTATCATAATAAATAATACCCGAAGTATACGCATAATGGCCATGCAAACATCGCCCGTACCGATAGGTTAGCAGGTGAGCACAGGAAAAGGTTAACAATGACCGATCGTTTAAAAATGTAATGGTTTACAATTATTACAGGTTAAATTCTGATGCAATTTACTTATAAATAAACTCAGAAAAAGACTTATGCGTTGCGGTAAACGCGAAAAGGGCTTATTTTAATAATTTTATAATTTTTTTCGATGTTTTTTAAATTTAAAATATTGAAAAACAGATATTTATATAAAAAATGGCGACAAAAAATATAATGTTTTTTTAATCATTTATAATACTTTTTTTGCTAAAAACCCTGTAAGGTTTGGCTACTTTACAGGTTTTTTAGCATGTATCTTCAAAAAAAATCACTCGTAATCAAAAGCCTTAATATCCATAATCCGTTGTTCGAATTGATCAGGGTGCAACGATTTGGCTTTGATCCTCATTTTGTAAACATAGATTGTATTGACAGAATATTCCAATATTTTGGCAATAGTTTCATTATCAGTAATACCCATCCTTATAAGCGCGAATATGCGAAGGTCGGTATTTAATACTTCGTCCTCATCAGGCCAGATCTGATCTTTCTCGGCAAACAAGCTATTGAACACCGTAATAAAGTTAGGGAAGATCTTTAAAAAAATATGATCAAAGCTGTAATACAAGCTCTCCCTTTCTTTTTTAATATCAATATTATTTACAAAAGTATGAATGGCGTCATACTTCTTCATCGAGAGCTTGGCATCAATAGAGATTTTTAAATTTTCAAGCTTAACGATATATCCCGAAATGGCTTTAAAAAACTGCCCGATATATTCCTCTTTAATTTTTGCATCTTCAATTAGTTTCGCATTTATGTGGTTTAATTGCACATTTTTCCCTTCAATTATTGCTTCTTTAACCTTCAACTTTTTTAATTGGTTAATGATCATCAATAGAAAAAAGACAACCAGCAATGCAAGCGCAGTAATAATTAACAGGAACACCAGGAAGCGGTTTTTTTGATGCTCGGTATTATTAAGCTCGGCTGCTGCTATTAATGGTAAAATTGAAGCAATTTGTATTTTACGCTGCCGGGCTCCGTAAAAGTCGGCATCAGCTTTTGCCAATTGAATGAAACTGTAAGCATCTTTGATATTGCCCTGTTTATACAACAGTTCTGCCAGCGTATAAAGCGCAACCGTTTCACGGGTTGATGATTTGATATCGGCTATGGCAGCCCTCATCATCAAATTAAGGCCTTCCTGCCTTTCGTTATCTTCAAGACAGATTGCTCCTAACGAGCATGAGACCATTGCCCGCAAGTGCATGGAAATTGGCATATCTTTCTCCAGTAATTTTTTAAACCGTAAGCGTCCTTCTCCGTAATTCTTTTCCTGGTAATCCTTCAAACCAAGTAAATAAGTATGCATTATATGGTCGTTGCCGCAAAACGAGACCGCCGAATCAATGTATTTATTGCCGGCCTTAATATAATCGGGGCTAAAATATTTGTCATTACTGTAATTCGCCAGGTCATAATTGCACCTGCCTAAAAAGAAATAGTAATCAACTTTATCGGTATTGCTTAGGGCTTTTACATTTACTTTTCGTAAATAGTCAAAGGTTTCGTTAAACATCCCCGACGACAGGAGAATAAAAGCCATCCTTACATAACTATAATACTCCTTTGGTTTATTACCTGTTACCTTGCTTAGCGATATCATTTTATCGACATAAACATACGCTGAATCAAACTGATATGATTTGTATTCGGTGTAAAGCTTGTCCCAGGTATCAAACCGCGCATCATAATTGGTTTGCGAAAGATTTGATTGATATGCCTTTAATTTTCGGATCCTTGCTTCTTTACTGCTATCATATATATTTTTTTTTGCGATTTCAGTTTTTAATTCTTCGAGTAAGGTATTAGGATCAGTGAATGCATTTGCCGAAAGAATAATTAATGAAAAAAACAAACAGAAGATATATTTCATTTTTGTTATAACGGTTTTTAAATAGCATACCGATCCGATGATTAATCAAACACACAATTTCTGCAAATCAAATGCGGCAATAAATTAATTAAACTGCAACCAACAAGGCTATCATTTTAGGAGATAAATTGCACACCTATCCCCGGTTTATATTCTCAAATATATGGATTTACGGCATTGCTAATGCGTTTTAGTTTTGTTTTTTGGTCAACAGAGATTACACTGTCCGAACCGAAAAAAGATTGAGACTATGCCACTCAAACGACGGGCTTTGTTTTTAATCTATAGTTAACAAAAGCAGACAGTATTTTCAATTACTGCGTTCTTTTCTATACAAGAAGTGCGTAACTAATTAAAGTATTGCAATAAATTCAATTATATAAACTCAAATTTTCAAAATTTAAGTAAAAATTAATACAAACTAATTTTTAGGGCGAAGATGGCATCTCCCTTGTTTTTATTATTGTAAAACCTGACTTATGAAAGCCTATTATGAATCTCTAACAACAGGCATCAAAACCCTATTGATTGCAACAGTCTGCCTTTTACCATCGCTGGTTTTCTCACAGTCTAAAACACCAGGATCGGTTGAGTATTTAAAATTTTGCAATGGAATTGGCGGACTGACACTTGGTGAGGACATTAGCCAAATTCCGGCCCGTAAGTTTACCTATTTAGATAATGACGCTAAACCCGATGCAGACAGCTGTATCCGTTATCAATATAAAGACAGTAGCTCATTGATACAGGGAGATAGTTTGTTATTAGATGCAATAGGTTTCCGCGTTTACAAAAACAAAATAGTGAACATTTATCTTTTCTTTAAGATGACTGACGCTTATAAAATACTGGACTATTTCTTAAAAGCATATGGGCCATTTACAGGGCGCCCGAACGCTTATGCTGATATTTATAACTGGGATACAACCGCACTGAATTTGTCATTGAGATACCAGGTAAAAACCGAGATGGGGGTAGCTATATTTAGCAATAAAAACCTTGAAAACGAAATTACAGCCAACCGGCCTTCAGTACTCCTTAAAGATGCATATCAGTCGTTTTCTGTTTTGTATTGATGACGTTCTATTATTAAGGGTCACAAAATGCCTCTTCAGGACCATTACTGACTTGAAAACAACGAATTATTAAATAAACTTTGGTTTTAACGCGAAAACATCCTTTATTTAAAAAAAATCAAACGAAATTTGTGTACGGTGGTTATCTATCATCTTAATCTCAATTTATAAATGGTCAAATTATTTGTAGGCGGCTTTCCTCTGGAAATGACAGAGCTGGAACTTGTTAAAATGATAGGTCCACATGGCGATGTGGAAACGATTAAAATTGTACGCGACAAAAAAACAAGGATATGCAAAGGATATGCATTTCTTGAAATGAAGGACCGCACCGGGGCCGAGAACGCGGTGATTGCCTTAGACGGTACGCCCATTGCCGATCGGGTATTAAGTGTAAAAATAAACGACGACTTTGTTAAGAAAACTCCTCCGCCACGTAAGTCATTTGGATACGGCAACAACAATAATAGAGGCACCGGTGACAGAACTAACAATACCCGAAGCTATAATAGCCCAAGCAATTACCGGAGCAATAATGATCAGTCACCTGGAGGTGACAGACCAAGGCGCCCCAGAAAAACGATGTAACAAACCACTGATAGGTCATACTAAAAAAAATCCCGGCCAGATCTCAATCGGCCGGGATTTTTTCAAACATCATTATCCGTAGTTAAACACCGAGGTCCTGCATAATTGAGGCAATCTTAGCGTCAAGTTGTTTGTCTGTTTCACTGTATGTTTCTTTACTTTCAAGTTTGCCGTTCACACTGCAATAAAACTTAATTTTAGGCTCCGTGCCTGACGGACGGGCCGAGATGATACTGCCGTCCTCGGTAATGAATTGTAAAACATCAGATACAGGCAATTCAATTGGTTTGCTTGTATTGGTTGCTAAATCAGTTTCAATACGTTTTTCATAATCCTTAAGCGTGCTTACTTTTGATCCGCCTAAGGTGGCCGGAGGATTGGTACGGAATTTCTCCATCATTTCCTTAATTTCTTCCGCACCGGTTTTACCTTTTTTAGTCAGGGAGATCAGCTTTTCCTTATAAAACCCATATTGCACGTAAGTATCAATCAATGCTTCAAAAAGGCTGCTTCCTTTGTCTTTGTAATAAGCGGTCATTTCTGCAATGAATGCGCTTGAAACTACAGCGTCCTTATCCCTTACCAGTTCGCCTATCAAATAACCATAGCTTTCTTCACCGCCACCTATAAAAGTTTGTTTACCCTCAAAATGGGTCATTAACTCGCCAATATATTTGAAGCCGGTAAGGGTGTTATAGTAAGTAACATTCTTGGCTTCGGCTATGCGTTCGATAAGATTTGTGGTAACAATGGTTTTAACAATGTATTCTTTACCGGTAAGCTTGCCTTTTTCTTCCCATGCGCTTAATAAATAATTGATCAGCATAGCGCCGGTTTGGTTACCATTGAGCAGAATAAACTCGCCATCGGTATTTTTCACAGCAATACCCACACGGTCTGCGTCCGGATCCGTTGCCAATACCAGATCGGCATCAGTATCCTGGGCTTTTTTAAGAGCAAGTGTAAGCGCTTCTTTTTCTTCGGGGTTAGGGTAAACTACTGTTGGGAAATTTCCATCGGGAGTTATTTGCTCGTCAACCAGGATCACATTCTCAAAACCAAACCGTTTCAGGGCTTGGGGTACCAACGTGATGCCTGTACCATGGATGGGCGAATAAACTATTTTAAGATCTTTTTGACGTTCAATAGCATCAGGCGAAACAGAAAGCTCAGTGATCTTGCTCAGGTAAAGCTCGTCAATGTCCTCCCCTATTTCTTCGATATTAGCATCAACGCGGTTAAATTTGATGTCATCAATGCTGCTGATTGCAGCAACCTCGTCCATTACGGCCTTATCGTGCGGAGAAACAAATTGCCCACCATCGGCCCCATAAGCTTTGTAACCGTTATACTCTTTTGGGTTGTGCGATGCTGTAAGCATTACGCCGCTTTTGCAACCTAAATGGCGCACGGCAAATGAAAGCTCGGGTGTAGGACGCAATGCCTTAAAGAAGTAAACATAAATGTCATTAGCTGAAAAAACTTCGGCCGTAATAGTCGAAAAGAAATCGGCATTGTTACGGCTGTCATGAGCAATAGCTACTTTGATTTTTTCGCCGGGGTAGGTTTTTTTCAGATAATTAGCTAATCCCTGTGTGGCGGCGCCTATAGTATACTTATTGATACGGTTTGAACCCGGCCCCATAATACCGCGAAGGCCACCGGTACCAAACTCCAGATCACGATAAAATGAATCCGTCAGTTCGGTATATGCCTTATCGTCAATTAATTTTTGAATTTCCTGCTTTACATCAGCATCATAATTTCCTTGAAGCCATGAGTTTGCTTTTTGAAGAATGGTGGGGTCTAATTCCTGCATAAGTGGTTGTATATTTTCAATTTATCAGATTCGGTTTTGTTTTAAATATGATAATAAATAATCAAAACAGAACGCCTTAAAGTTAAATCATCTTTTTAATTATGCCAGCCCAATATGCAATAACTTTTAAATATAATGCACGGCAAGAGCGGCGGCCGCCGAACCGTTATCTGAACAAGATACTCCAGTAAAAGTTTTATCAATTTCAAGCTATAAATGGCGCTGCCATCCTTCGCCCTCGATTTATCGTTGGCCGACGAACCGTTGATCAAATCTGTTAACGTCCTTTAGTAAACAAATTGAGTATCGGTATATCAACTAAAACCCCCACCGACCAACGTGTATATAACTTATTATCGCCGTAAGTGTTAGTTATCACATCTTTATTGGCTCCTGTTAAACTAACGCTACGCAAATTTGGCGCAACCTGGAAACCACCCGAAATTGAGATTGGCGTGGATGGTATGCCTACAGATAAAAACAAACCTGGGCTTATGATATTCTTCAGCTCAATTTTAGGCACCTGCGCTACAGTGGCGCTGGTATCTTTTGCTACCGGGGTACTTCCGGATGTAAAACGGTATGAAGCAAGTGCGCCGATATCAATTAAAGAAACAAAAACAGAAGTCGACCATTTTTTATCGCCAGTAGGAACAAATAATAAACGGTGCCCCCAGCTAAATGAAATTCCTACCGGTGCTGAGAGCCCGTATGTGCCTTTATACTTTTCATCAATGCCGTGCACTTTTTCTTTACCTACATAAGGGCCAACATAGGCGTTTAGAGCGACATTAAAAATAGCCTCGCGTTTAACGGTTGAGCTGCCTACCGGTAAAGCAATTGCTTCAATAGCATTTTTTACTTCGTCGCTGTTTTTCGCTTTTGATACCTCAGCGGCAAAATTGGCATATTTAATAAACATTTTATTTATTGCCGGCCACTCGGTGAACGCTGCAATTTTCGCTTCAAGTTCATTTATTTCTTTCTTTATGGCAGTCTTGACGACTGCATCCTGCAGTTTATCATATTCTGCTTTTTTGTCTGCAAGATTTCTAACTAAATCCTGTTTTATTGGGTTAGTAACGACTTTATTAATAAACAGGTTATCGTAAACGCCACTAAGCTCAACTATGGCCGATGGGTACTGTTTTTCGTAAACATCAATGTAAACGTTGCCAAGACTCCTGGCTGATGACAGGTACTGATCAATCTTTGTGTCTTTCCGGTCAATCATTGGTATAGTAATATTGGCCGGGTCGACATTTAAAAGCAATGGTGATTTCAATAATTGCTCAAAAAGGTTTAGTGATGAATTATAAAGCGCGTAATAATCCTGATAATTAAAAGTATTTTCACCTTTTTGCTGAAGTTGCTTTAAATTAATGAAATACCTGTTTACTATTGTTGCTTTTTGGATAAATTCAATGTTATAACTCTGATAAATTTCCTCAAACTTTAAAAAGTCACCACTACGATCTTTCAGAAACTGCTTCATTGACCCCTCTTTAAAATTAATGTCTTTTTTTTCCAATTGCTGATAAAGCAAACCGAGGTAGATTTGGAAAGTTACAGGGTTACTAAACAGCATCTTCGCCGAATCGGCATCGACCCAGTATTTATCTCTCTGATTTGACCGTAATGATTGTGAAAAAAGATCAAAAGCTTGCAATGCCGGATATACATTTTCATTTACAAGCTTTAAGGTGCCATTGCCTGCTTTATTAACCAGATAGGTATGAAAAATATCCCCGGGATGGGAACCCTCATGAAACTCGTTGGCTATATACAAGGCATCGATGAAGATTATCCTGACGTGGGGCATGGCAGCAAACAATTGATCCATGCACGGGTCGTCAATCAAATTGGAAACATTGGGAAGTAATAGTGCCAGGTCTTTCTGAAATGACTCCCGCAGCAAATCCGTATAGGCGGCGTAATTATAGATCTCAACATCTATAGCTGTAAGTGATTTGTAAGTAACCGGGAATAATAACTGCAACTGCCTGGTACTGTCCAGCTCCTTTTTAAATCGTGAAAAAAAGGCAGTGGAAAGTTCCTGCTTTGTTCGTTCCACCAAAAACTTTGCAAGACCGTCGGCAAGATTGGTAACATCAAGAGAGCCGATGGATTGTAGTAATCCGGATGGGCTGGGTATTGTCCCTCCGCTTGCACCGCCAGCTTCATAAATCCCGTTCAGGCTAAAAAAAGGATTTTTCTGAATAACAGTATCTACATTGGTGGTATTTTTAAGATTAAAATAATAAGCAAACAGCGGCTTATTTTGTGGGCTGATCCTTATTTTACCATCTTTATCGTAAAGGCTTTTTAAATATAACACATCATAAAAAACGCGCCTTTCGGGTTGTTGCGCAAACGTTTTGCAGGATAGAAGCAAGAACAAAAAAAGGGAGGCGTATTTATATTTCATACAACATCGTTAAAAAAATTCAACAAAAGTTCGGGTTTTAGCAATGGGAGATCGAAGGATACTTGCGAGCTTCCATCTTCGGTTATAATGAAAGTTGTTTTCTGCGTCATAGCCGCCAATTTTTCAGTGATCGCAGCAAATGAATAACTAAAATTCATTTTTTGAATCATCAGCGCAATTATGCCCGATGTAATAGCCGTCGCAAAACTACTCCCGCTATCAGCTATCAATTCGTTATTCTGATTATATGATTTTATTTGCGAGCCATTGGTCACCACCGATAGGAACTCATTTATACAAGGATCGCCATTCTCTTTATCCGGAACCATGCCTACTCCGATTGTATTTTTTAAACAGGCCGGATAATATTTTCTTGTATCACCGTATACTATCGAATTTCCGATAGAACAAACAACTATTTTATTGTTAGCTACGGCATTGTTTATAGCCTCCTGAATTAAACTTAGAGTAGCCGCATTACTTATACTTGACGACCAACTTATTGACACTATATGAATATCAGTTTTTTTTGCACACCAATTAATCGCGTCAGCATATCTTTGGGCATCTCTCTCCGTGTTTTCAAATGTTCTTTTTTCGGATATTTTACAGGCGAATAAATTACATCCCGGAGCCACACCGACATAGTTGCCGCTGGTATTCCGTAGCCCAACAAGGGAAGCACAAAATGTACCATGACCGGCGTTGTCTTTTATCTCAACATTATCGCCATAAACATAATACTTACTCTGATTATAAAACAGGTCTGTTATGCCTGGCGCAATACCGGTGTCAACCACAGCAACACCAACGCCTGTACCTGCATACCGGCCCCAAATCTCCGGCAGGTTCAAGTCAATCATCCATTGCTGATAATTGCTCCCAACGCCATCTATTTGTTCGGCCCCGCCGCTCCAATAATGACTATTAGCATCGTCACCCACTTTATACCAGGTATTGTTTCCATCAAGTTCCTCTCCCTGCACAGTACCCGTTACTTCTATCTCGTCACCCGGCTCTCTTACAGCACCGGTTTGATAGGTTGTATGAGCGCCTCCTACCCTGGTATTGAGCAGCTTGGTTACTTTAATACGCATTAGCCTACTGGTTTTACGGTTACGGTGGTATTCTTAGTTGGTGTGGTTGCTTCTTCTTCAGGCTTTTTGCCTGCCGCCCGTAAACTTACAATTTT
Source organism: Mucilaginibacter sp. SG538B (assembly GCF_013376065.1). NCBI lineage: Bacteria > Pseudomonadati > Bacteroidota > Sphingobacteriia > Sphingobacteriales > Sphingobacteriaceae > Mucilaginibacter > Mucilaginibacter sp. SG538B. The sequence goes on along the minus strand of NZ_JABMJI010000001.1, from coordinate 2,114,078 downwards.
ATTGATCAAATCGAACCAAAAGGGAGCGCCTAACATTAAAGCGATAGCTGTTAATAATAAACCCGTTATCTTGATTAAAAGCGACAAAAGGCTTTGACAAAATGTTTTACCCTTCAAATCTGGCGTGTTTTGTGCCGTCCAACCAACAGGGATACCAGAGCTTACCAGAAACGTACTAACTGTGCTGATTTGTTGGGCGACTTTTTTCCCGTTAGGTGCGTTTTTACTCGTATCGGCAGGTATGTTTTTAATAACCGTTACTTTGCTGGCTTCAAACTTTATCGTATCAGTTTTAGGATTATATCCTTTTTCGTTTACTTGTTTAACTACGGTTTGTAAATTATCGGCTGTATGTTTCAGTGCTTCCTGGTTACCCCAAAGCTTGTTCACAATATTTATGGTATCAACATTCAAGGAGGCACAGATTACCACCGAAATAATAAATACAATAAGCTGAGACGATCGTTTATAAACTCCCGAGGCCCTGTCCATGGCCGAATTATAAAATGTTTCGATCTGTTTTTGAAAACTCTGAAGATCGCCCTGGGCGCGTTCATAAAAATTAAGAAGAAGTTTCCTGATCCCGGCAGAGATACCAACCTGTGCCGCTATTCCATCATCTGTTAAAACGTCCCTGATCTTATTCATATCAAGGATAATATTTTTATCGTCTTTAAACTGATCCATTAAAGCCGCGGCAAAATTGCCCGCTGGGATATATGATGGCAAACTGTTTAAATCCTTTTTTAAAGATGTAATGTTCGGATTGTTATAAAGCTTTTCAGCTATTTTTTTCCAGTCCTGGTCAAAAAGTAAACAGTCAATAGCATTTTTCAGATACTCTCCCCGCTTATTAAGCAGAGCGGATAGATACTCATGAATTGTGCTAACAGTTAGACTGAGCGAAAAATAGGTGAACGACAGCGTGAGCGCAAGATCGATAATTGGGGAATTAAACATAAGGTTGCGGGTTTAACAGACATAAAAATGTTTCCCAATTTACAAAGCAATCGGCCAGATATCAATCCGTTAAAATACGGTATTTTCATACGTAATTTTGCGCAAAAACCAGAGGTTCCCTCGTTTTAAACTTGTACCAGACAGGTGGTGTGAGGCTGGATAATTTATGCTTTTAATGACCGTTAGCCGGCTTGCTTGTGCAAGCCGGCTAACAGGTGGATATATATAATTGTTGGTAAGTGTTTGCACAATTCGGCTTCCCTATTTATCCAGTTCAGTTATGATCTTTTTAGGGTTATCTACTTTATTCAAACAGCAACTGTATCGGCCGTTTTTTTTGTTCATGAGATAAGAGTTGGTTTCGTTCATACAACAAACGCATTCATATTACATACGATAGGATATTAATTTTACCCCTGCCGATCGTAGATAGCCGCAAGTATAAAGGCACATGATGCAAGACCGGTATCTTTAAGGGCATTAGTAATTTTACCCGCATCAAAATGACTGTCGATCAGCAGCGGGATATGGATCGTTAAAATAAACACCCATATCATACATCCTAATAAAAAACATCCCCATTGGGCATACAGATTAACATAGATACTAATTGCAGCGGCTATAAGTGCAACCGCCGTAAGATATACCCAAAATAGATGGAATGGGATCCAGCCGGGTACAAGCGTTGCTACAAAATCGGCATACATAAAATGCTGGATACCGAATATGAACATTACTGTGGCATAAATGTATGCACTGATCCTGCTTAGTATTTGTTTCATTGTTGGTTAGGTTATGGTATATTTAGGCTTAATTTCGAATTGCTGATAAAATTAGTTTGCCCGCCAGGCTATTGCAATTCACAGCCTGTACAAGTTGGTACAAGCCCGTACAAATAATATTTGAACTGATTTACCGGCTATTTTTGACCAATGGATATGCCTGCACAAGCGTTGCTTATTACCGAACTGATAAAACAATACGAGGCCTTCACCGGCTGGGGCGACAGTAGTAACTGGAAGAACCAGGATTTTATAAACCTTAGCGAAAAGATAAGGGAGAAGACCGGCGCTTCTATTAGCCACGTTACGCTGAAGCGCATCTGGGGCAAAGTTAAATATGACAGCCTGCCCAATACCTATACCATGGATACGCTGGCTCAGTTTTTAGGTTATGAAAACTTCAGGGTATTCAGTATGCGGTTTGTTCCTGCTGATATACCGGTCAATCTCCCTCAACCGAAACCCCGGCCTGTAAAAAAACAGTTCAGATCAATGCCCTATGCTTTGGGCGCTTTAACGCTGACGGGTATTTTATTGGTTGTGATAATGGCTTCACGTACCGAACATTCGAAAACAACACCGGCTATCAACCCTAAGGATTATACTTTCAGCAGTAAAAAGGTGATCACATCAGGATTACCTAATTCAGTTGTGTTTGATTTTGATGCAAGTAAATCTCCATATGATTCGGTAGCTATTCAGCAATCATGGGACCGGCATTTACGGGTTAACGTTTCCAAAAACGACCGCCAGCATACGTCCATTTATTATTTTCCCGATTTTTATTACGCCAAGCTTATTGTCGGTGGAAAAATTGTAAAACAGCATGAGTTGTTTGTTGAATCGAACGGATGGTTACCCGTAGTTGAAAAGCAGCCTGTTCCCGTTTATTATGAAATAAGGGATGCGTTAGGCGATGGTAAGCTTTCCCTATCGCCCGAAAAGATCAAAGAGCGAAATATTGCCCTGCAACCTGCCCCTCCTTTTGTGGTTTATACCAATGTAAGCGATTACGGCGAGATTTACAGCGATGATTTCACATTTGAAACATTCGTAAAAAACAACTATAACGAGGGCGCGGCTGCTTGCCGTCTAAGTACTGTTTATATACTGTGTAAAGGCACTGCTATCTGGATTCCACTAAGTACTAAAGGCTGTGTATCTGATCTCGACATGTATTTTGCAGGTTATGAGGCATCCGGTAAAAAACATGATCTATCAGCCTTTGGGGTAGATTTTGAAAAATATGTATCGCTTAAAATTGAATCACACAATGGAAAGGCACTGATTTTCATTGATAACAAACCTATTTACACAGTGAATAAAGGAATCAGTCGGGCTAAAATAATCGGGATTGTTTTCCGGTTCCAGGGTACAGGATCGGTAGATTATGTGCGGTTAAAAAATGGAAAGGTAAACTACGACGATGAGTTTTGAGGATCATTATTTACCACACGCGGGATAATTGATAACATTTCATTTTTTATGGCCGCCGGAATAACCAGCATAGGCTGAGAAATGATGTCATTTTTTCTATCGGGTGAAGGGCAGCTTGCGACTAAAACCAAACACCCCTTTTCAGCTTCAAAGGTCACTGTTATTTTTAATTGCTTCAGGCACTCAAGGTCCTGATAGGCTGTACGGGTACTGATATGAAAATGTGATTTCAGCAGGTCGATAGAAACCACATCCCTGGTTTGCAGCAACACCAATACTCTGAGCAACCTGTCGGCTCTGTTCATAACGGATCACATTTTTATTATACAAAGATGTAACTCGCTGTTGACAACAGTGTGTCAGCAGTAAAGACGCGTTTTAACCCGGTCGGTTTGATTCTGTTACCTAAGTTAATTATGTGATTGATAAACCATCAATATAACACCCGATGAAAAAACTTTCTTTAAAACCGGTTTTAAAGGCAAGTTATTTTTTAATCCCTTGAAAAGTGCTTTACCATTGCCTAAAATTACTGGGTGGATCCAAAGCTGGTACTCATCAACTAAATTCGCGGTCACCAGTTTTTTAACCACACTGATGCTTCCGTAAGTAAGGATGTCACGGCCATGCTGCTTTTTTAAATGCTCAACAGCTTTCTTCAGATTTCCTTTGATCAATAATGAATTGTTCCACAACGCGGAGGTCATTGTTGAGGACATAACCACTTTTTGGTAATTGTTCATCATATCTGCATAGGCAATATCCGTACGGGGAAAGTTCATGCACTTAGCTTGAAAGGGCCAATAGGCAGCCATAGCCTGATAGGTGTTTTTGCCTAATAAAATAGTATCGGCCCGGCTAAGCAGTTCTGTTGTTGTCTCGGCTATTTCATCCGTCCAGTATTGATAGTGCCAATCCAGGCCCTCATCCTCCGCCGCTACAAAACCATCCAGCGTAATGTTTAAGGATACGATCAGTTTGCGCATGGTGATAAACAAGCAAACCGGGTTTATTGATAAATCCGGAATTTATAATTAAACTAATAACATTAAGCCAGTTCGGTATTTCCGGCAAGTTTAGTGTTGGTTAAGCCCAGTTCTTTTACCTGCTCATACCTTTTCCATAAATAGTAGGTAAGGAACATAACAAGCAGCATAACTACCGGCGGAATGAGCATGGCAGCCCCGGCTCCAATAGCAAGCCATGATAAAAATGCACCGATAAAGCTGATGGTAAAGCCTGAATAAGCCCATTCTTTAATAACCTGGTACTTGGTTTGAGCTATGGCCAGTACACCTGCTATTTTTGCCCACCCCATAATAACCATGAGGTAAAAAGGGTAACCAAGTTTAGCTAATGAATCTTTGCCCGCCTGCTGCATAGTGATTCCCCCATAAGCATCGCCGAGCATAGCTAATAAAAAAAGGACGGTAAAGATCCAGTACAGGGTTTTAATTGTTTTGGGTTTCATGATGACATTTATTTTGTGTGATTGAATGTTTGTTAACAATACAAAGTTATCTGGAGCGATAAAGTTGTGTAGCACGTAAAAAGGACTTGTTAAGGGGTTGTTTGCGACTTTAGTGTTCACTATCTTTATCCCAGATAACCAGTTATACAATAATAAAATGAAACATGTTGCCATCCTGATACCCAACGAAGCAGTTTTAGCCAGCATCGTTGACGCCCGAACCATTTTTACAGGCGCCAACGATTTTTTACAATCCATGGGGAGGCAACCTGTTTTTGACGTACAGATGGTTGGGCTTTCTAAAGAAGTTAAGGTGCATGGCGGCATGTTTTCGGTTCATACGGATATTTTGTTAAGCGATCTGCAAAAAAGCGATATGGTGATCATTCCTGCCATAAGCGGCGATCTTCAAAACGCGGTAAACGTAAATCGGGATTTTGTACCCTGGATCATCAGCCAGTACAATAATGGTGCAGAAATAGCAAGTCTTTGTATCGGCTCATTCATATTGGCCTCTACAGGGTTATTGAACGGTAAAGAGTGTTCCAGCCATTGGATCACAGCCGATGCTTTCAGAAATATGTTCCCGGAAGTGAAGCTGGTTGACGGGCGTATTGTTACCGAACAGCAGGGTTTATATTCAAGCGGCGGCGCTACCTCTTACTGGAGCTTATTACTGTTATTGATTGAAAAGTATGCCGGCCGGGATATAGCCATCATGGCTGCCAAGATCTACGCCCTGGAGATCGACCGGAAAAGTCAGTCCCCATTTGCGATGTTCACCGGGCAAAAAAAACATGAAGACAATCCTATAAAGCAAGCCCAGGAATACATAGAAAATAACGTTACCGAAAAAATCTCAGTTGAAGATTTATCATCAATGTATGCTATTGGCCGCAGGCATTTTGAACGACGGTTTAAAAAAGCCACCAATAATACCCCGGTTGAATATATACAGCGCGTAAAAATTGAAGCAGCCAAAAAACAATTGGAAAGTACCCCCAAAAACATCAATGAGGTAATGTATGATGTTGGGTATACCGATGCCAAAGCATTTCGTACAGTTTTTAAAAAGATCACCGGGCTCTCGCCAATTGATTACCGTAATAAATATAACAAAGAAGCGGCTGTAGCATAGGTATGTCCATCAGAATTTTGAATTTCTGCTAACCCTCGGTCACCTATACTCCAGGTTTGTTATTATCGAAAATATCTATTGATTATCAACCGGAACCTGCTGTATTGCAGTAAGTACTGGCCAATCCGGCTTCTACCTCAAAAACATTACATTCTGTCAATAAAATTAATCCTAACAAATAGCCAAATATTCCGTTTAAAAATTACATTTTTGCCCCAAAATTTTTAAGGATGCAGAGTTATCAGGAATTTCTTGACTTAAGTGTAGGCTTTCCACAGGATGGTTTTGAGATCATCGACGATGAACTATACTTTCAGGACCTAAATTTGATGGAGATGATTGAAACGTACGGTACTCCCTTACGCTTTACTTATCTGCCTATGATATCCAAAAAGATCCAGCAAGCTAAACTGCTGTTTCAACAGGCCATCATCAAAAACAACTATCGCGGCAGTTATAAATACTGCTATTGTACCAAGAGCTCGCATTTCAAGCACATTGTTGAAGAAGCCCTGAAAAACGAGATCCACCTGGAAACATCATCAGCCTTTGATATGCCGATGATTGATGCGTTGGAGAAAAAAGGTACTGTAACAAAGGATATAACCGTAATATGCAACGGCTTTAAAACCTTCCAGTACAAAACATATATTATTGATATGCTGCATGATGGCTTTAAAAACATCATTCCGGTATTAGATAATAAAGAAGAATTTAACCTTTACGACGACGAAATTGAGATGGACACCCCTTGCAACCTGGGCATCCGGATCGCAGCTGAAGAACAGCCTGATTCTCAGTTTTATACTTCACGTTTGGGTGTGCGTATGGAAGATGTTATTGATTTTTATCATAACAAAATTGAGGATAACCCTAACTTCCAGGTTAAGCTGTTACATTTCTTCATCAACTCCGGTATATCCGATACACCATACTACTGGAACGAGCTTGAAAAATATGTAACTCTTTACTGCAAATTCAAAAAAGTAAACCCGCATCTGGATACGCTTGATATTGGCGGTGGTATGCCATTTAAAGATTCACTGGTTTTCGATTTTGATTATGAATACATGATCAACGAAATAGTAAGCCGGATCAAAGAGATATGTGCTGAGCATGACACCATGGAACCGGATATCATTACCGAATTCGGCAAGTATACTGTAGCCGAAGCTTCAGGTATTTTATACAAGGTATTAGGCCGTAAACAACAAAACGACCGCGAACGCTGGCTGATGCTTGATGGCTCGTTCATTACCAATCTGCCTGACGTCTGGGCGCTGAACCAAAAGTACATCCTGTTGCCGGTTAACAACTGGGATTCGGAATACGAACGTGTAAACCTTGGGGGTATCACCTGCGACGGGCAGGATTATTACAACCAGGAAGCGCATATGAACAGCGTATTTATGCCTAAAACCCGTAAGGTGCAATATTTAGGCTTCTTTAATACCGGCGCCTACCAGGAAGTATTAAGTGGCTACGGCGGTATCCACCACTGCCTACTGCCATCACCCAAGCATGTGATCATTCGCCGTAACAGGGACGAAACGTTTAACTTTGAGGTGTTTGGAGAAGAGCAAAACAGCAAGCAAGTATTGAAAATTCTGGGTTATACCACGTAATTGTAAATCTAATCATAACAGCATAAAAAAGGTGGCCATTTCGGTCACCTTTTTTGCTTAACGGCCTATGGTGCCATCTCCGACGCCTGCTCCTTCAACATTTGGATCCGGAAGATCAGCCAGGCTCCCATCCTCATGTAAAACTTTAAAGTGTTTTCTTTGAGGACCTTTTGTTTCAAGACAGGGGTTGTTTCGGGCAGCATAGTTATAGCTGTCTTTAATGTTACTTTCCCTGGTCTCCTTAATATTACCCTGCCGGGAAGCAGGATAGTCATTTTTATAATCATTCATGATTATACCCTCCTTTTACTAAATTCCTTCAGTTCCTGGTTCATGACCAACCATCCTGCCGGTGGTGCGTCCTTGCGGGCGGCTCTCAAAATCAGTTTTAGCGGGGCCTACCGATGGAAATTCCTTTTTATTCGGCGGTGTAACATCTGTTTGCTCGCTAAATGAGGTGTCGGCGCTTCTGTTGGGCTGGTCAATCTCCGATTGACTATGGGTACCCACCTGTTCGTCTTCGGGTTTTTCTACTTCAGGCTGTTCATCATAGTCTACTATATCGTCTACCTCATCCAGATCATCATCATCGTTTTCAAGATCACGGTTTGGATAGGCTTCATCACCATTCACAGAAAATGAGTTGGTGTTGTTTTCAAAATCATTACGATCATTATCCTGGTTTCCCCAGTTTTCATTATTGGTATTCATAGGTTTTAATTTTAGTTGTTATTTAATAAACCTACGAAACAATTGTATTGTTTTATTTTTTATCCTTTTAAGAAATTAAATATCGTAAATTAAAACTATTATAGTTGTAATTATTAGGAAGCTTCAAAATAGTTTATAAATGTTATGCAGCATGGCATAATTGCGCCTTCGCGAGCCGAACCGGATTACAGAGCTTGATTCGGACTAATCTCGAACGATACGGCAGTTTATCCGCCAGTATATTAAAAACGCTTTTTAAAATTAAAAAGTATGCTGAGGGCAAGTTACTTTATATCGATTATTAAGCAGGATGCCTAACACAATTTCATGCGAACCATGACTCACCGTATTTAGGGCAGATGTTGTAAAATCGTATGAGTAGCCAACATTAATAAGCGAACTCAGGTTAAATCCAACCAATGCCGCGTATGAATCATTGCGGCGGTATGAACCACCAATCCAGAACCTGTCTTTAAATGACATTTTCATGTTCACATCAAAAGTTACCGGAACCGGTGCTATAAATTTCAACAAGGCTGAAGGCATAAGCGTAATATCATCAGATACGAAAAGCTTAACGCCGCCGGTCACAAAATAATGGGGTACCGTTTTGTTTTGTACAGCAGTTGTCGAAGTAGTTACATATAAATTTTGCGGAAGGATTTGCTGTACCGACGCACCAAAAAAATAATTAGATGAATAAGCCCATACGCCTACTCCCAAATCAGGTTTCCACTGCGCGCCCGCGATGCTATTAATGGTTGGGTCGTTTTGATCAACATAAGTGAGTTTACTTTTGTCAATAATATTATGACTTACCCCGGCAGACACCCCTACCGCTACATTCAATGTTTCGGTGAGGCCGAGGTGATAAGCGTAAGTAGCGTCAATATTGGTTTGTGTTATCGGGCCTGTTTTATCAGACACCACCATTAAGCCCACGCCATGATGCGGCTCCGCAGCCATGTAATTTTGTGTATATGACCTGCTTGATGGGTTTAAACCTCCACCCGCAGGAAATGCAGTAGCATCGCCCTGTAAAAACCGGTTACCTATAGGCGCGTTTACTGAAAAATAGGATGTTACCGGCGCGCCTTCAAGCCCTGTCCATTGGCTGCGATAACCCAGTTTTACATCGGTATAGTTTTCAATACCGCTTAACGCAGGGTTCAAAAGGTAATTATTGAATACGTATTGAGTGTACTGCGGCCGTTGCTGTGCTTTTGCTAATTGAATTGTTACGGCAATAATAAGTAGAGTATATAAAATTCGCTTCATTTTATCTGATAATGGTCACATTACCTGCAATAACCTCCCGGCCATTTTTCGGATCAATAATATAATAATAAGTCCCGGGAGGCAAATATGAGCCTTTGTATTTCCCATCCCAGGGTATACTATAACCAATTGACGAATATACCTTTTCTCCGAATCGGTTGTATACGTCAACCTTATTATTTGGATAACTTTCTAAATATTTAACATTCCAAATGTCATTTACCCCATCTCCATTAGGCGTAAACACATTGGGAACGACTAAAAACTTTAAAACCTTTACCGATACACTGGCCATGGCCTGGCATCCATGTGCCGATGTAACCACTACCTGATAGGTAATATCCTGCGACGGACTTGCAACAGGATTAGCCACGCCATCATGATCAAGGCCTGTTGCTGGTGTCCATTTATAACTTAAGTTATTATCGTTTACTATGGGTTTTAAAACACGCTTTGTGCCTTCAAGCATAGTAAAATCCGGCCCCAACGTTACAACAGGCGATGCATCTACCTTAACCTGCTGCATAACTGTATCAGCGCACGCGTCCCGGGTGGTATAAATGTACATGATATCAAATTCGCCGACACCCGAAACAGCAGAGTTAAACACACCATCTGTACTAATCCCTGTTCCTGAAAACACACCGGAGCCAACAGGGCCCTGAGGTTTTGGCAACAATTTTTTGGGCTCCGATTCGATACAAAAAACCGGCGCCTGATCAAAGATGACGACAGGCGATGCTTTTAAATTAACCGGGATTTCTGCGACATCAGAGCATGATGTACCCGAATATGCAATTACTCGCAAGGTAACCTGCCGCGATCCTGATGTAAATAAAGGGTATTTATGCCTGAGTTGCATTCCATATACCGGATGGTCATAAACTATCGTAGTTGATTGGTCGTTGATGTCATAAGTAACCTCCAGCCGGGTAATCTCGCCGAAATTAACCGAGGATTGGTTTTCAAAAAATACTTCCTGAGCGCTGCACAAACCAGCCGGATCCTTAATAATTACTTTAGCTTTTGGTTTGCTACCGTTAATTGTTAATGACTTTGAAGCCGATGTAAAAGAGCATCCATTTTTTGAAGTAACCTTAAGTGTAACCTGATAGTTGCCGGCTAAAAACTTGTGCTTCGGGTTTTTCCCGTGGGAAATATTCGGGTTAGCTGGTGTTGCATTAGGGTCACCAAAATTCCAATCGTAGGTAAAGTCAGCTTCTGTGGCATCAGCAATTGTGCTTCGATCAGTAAACTGAACAAAGTCATCTTCACAGGCATCGGGCAATAAAAAATCCACTACCGGCACAGGATAAACTTTAACAGGCAGCGGGGCTATATTATTTGTACAACCATTATCATTTGTGACGGTTAGCTTAACTAAATAATCTCCCGGTTCACTAAATGTATGGTTAAATGGGTTCTTGCTTTTAAGAATTTCAACCGGTGTGCCATCACCAAAGTCCCATTGCCAGCTAATGATACTTCCTTCGGCAGATGTGGACTTATCCGTAAATGTAACATCCTGACCTGTACAGCTTGGCGACGAATAGCTAAAAGATGCAAGAGGTGGTTTTGATATATGGATCTTTATTGGATCAGATGCAGCGCCGCATCCATTTTCATTGGTAACAAAAAGTTTAACCAGGTAATAACCGGGTTGGGCATATTTGTGTACAGGGTTTTGCACAACATCAGTTAACCCATCGCCAAAGTCCCATCGCCATGTTTTAATTTGCCGTGTACCTGAGGTTGACTGGTCGGTGAATTGAACATCGCTGCCAAAACAGGTATTTGCAAAATTGAACTTTACAACCGGTGGCAATGATATATTAAAATCAAACTCTATATCTTCGTTCGATCCGCATTCATCTGCAATAGGGTTAAATACAGTCGCCACTACACTATAATCCCCATCGATATAGGTTTTATCTACCGGACATTCATAAGTATAAAGCACCTTCGAATCCTTTATGATTGAACCGGTTGGTATTGGGTTGTCTACAACAACAGCAGCACTGCCATCCTTAAAATCCCAGCTTATTTTATTGGTTTGAAATGGCAGCGTAAGCTGCAGTTTATAATGAGTATCGACGCAGCCATTGGCCTGTACCGACTTATCCGAAAGATTTAATAAGGCAATGAACTCATTCAGGTTTTTAAGGTTGGTGCCTGCAGCATAACCGTATGATTCCGTTTTGCCAAACCCATAGGCAATTGCGTTGAACCCGTCTGAAGCTTTGATATTGTGCACGCCTGCGTTTACACTGATTTGTGCATAGGAGTAAATACTGTTCGGCACAGGAGAAAACTGGGTATAAGGTTCTCCATCGAGTGAAAACGTTGGCACTGCAGTTGTTTTAATAATAACATTAATAAAATTATCCAGGATCCGATAGTTTCCGGTTGAGTTTAGCGTAACGTGATCGAGTGTTTGTTCAATCGGGGTCAGATAGATCATTTCAGGATCTCCTGTATCACCTTGAATAAACTGGCAATTTAAACCTTCGCCCTGGGTTACCGCATATTGCGCTACCTGGATTGGTTTATCGGCAGTGATAACATTAGTCGTAGTTGATGTAAACTCGTAATACAAACCATTGTTTAGCCCTCCCGTTGGCGCGGCACCGTTTACTGTAACTTTTGTATCGGGCGAACTAAGCACTATTCTTAAGATATCATAATAGCGCCCTTTTAAAGGTGCGGTCACATAGTTCTTACCCCAAACTGCTAAAGGATAAACCTGCTGAAAGAGGTTATCTGATGATCCCTTATCGCCCTGGCACCCTATGCTTATTTTTGAGCTGCCTGAGAAAACAGCGATTTTTTTACAGGCCCCGGCAGCGCTCACAATTGAGTGGATGCGGGTACCGGTAAGGTCAGTAGCTGATAATCCCTGGTATACTTCGCCTTTTTTTAAATTTACGGTAAATGGTTGGTTTGCAGGGATCCCGTTTAGCAGTGGTTGCGAGGGTGTTATTTCAACCGTGGTATTATCTTCTGTAGCTATTACCGCAAAGGTTGAATATGAGGGTACGCCTTCAGTATTTTTCGTACCGTTGTTTGAGTTTGATATTTGTTTATAGTTAATGGAGAGGTAATCTTTACCGAGCGTATTGACGGGCAGCAGAAGCGTTGCGCCCGATACATTCTCTGCAAAAATATGCGCGTAAACTGCAATAGGTTTTAACGACTTGATATGAATCCCCTTTAAAAACTGCCCCTGGTTTCCTACAAAGGCTTCGGGGGGAATAGCTACCGTTAATATATCCTTCGCCTTAACCTGGTAGGTACTTGAAAAGCTACCATCTGCAACTTCAACTGTTACAGTGGTATTTACGTCGGCAGTTATGTAAAGGTCCATCTGACTACCCCTGCCCAACGCGGTAGGACTGCCTGCTGCACCATCAACGTGATCAATATATGCAGTATAAAACTCCGTACCCTGGTTTGAACCTTGCGCGTTAGTGCAAATAGCAATGCATATGAAAATAAAAGAGAGGCTTAACGACCGCAAAAAAATTATCTTGCTCAAAAGTGTTTAGTTGAATTGGTTTGATAGTATTAAACTAACCCTTTAAAAATACAAAAACCTTTAATTGATACGGTATATGATTATATAAAATAACCATGCCGTTATTTGCCCGGTCAATTTTATAATTAGCTGCGTTTAATTTATAACTAAGCTCAAGTTGCTTTTCCGCGGATCATAAACTTCAAGAGCATTTTGGATGGTGTATTTCTGATCGTCGTGTTGCCATCGTTTGGCAATGGTTTTGGGAACTATCTCCGTGTTAACAGTGTCAGCAACATGGCTATCTATAAAACCCCACCAGCAGGTCCGGATGATAATAAAAAACACATGTTAAAACCGGACACACGCAACTAACAGGGGTTAACACGACTTAACACATTTTAAATACCAAGCATTCAAATACCTAATAATCAATTATTTATATTTTACAGGGTTAACACTAAACAGATTTTCTGAGTAGTCCCATACATTCGAATGTTGCCTGCCATTGGTAAAAGCATGCTGATAAGACCCCGACGAATTTAACCCGCATCAGGTCATAAAACAAGGGTCATTTGATGCTAATAGCTAACCGACATCATCTCGTCAGCTATATAAACAACAAGGCGTTGTCACTAAAATATTAAAACGCATTTGTCCTGCATGTTAAAAAAACTTATCAGGGTTGGGCACCAGGTTCAGGAACTTTTCAAAATTTTCCTCGTAATGTGACTGATCAAGTTTGTAGTAAAATGCACCTTTTTTTGATGAAAGCTTATCCTTTTCAGGGAGCTTTACAAGCAAACCTGTTGAAAGCAGCTTACGGCTAAAGTTCCTGTCATCAAACTTGGTTTGATAAACTCCTTCATAAAGGGCCTGTAATTGCGGAATGGTGAACTTTTCCGGAAGCAATTGAAATAAAATCGGGTGAAGCGCGGCTTTATAGCGCAGTTGTCTTTTAGCGAGGCGCACCATTTCATTATGGTCAAAGATCAAATCGGGCATCTCATCCAGTAAAAACCATTCGGGGTGATATTCTTCACTTAGTTGGGCCTCATATTTATGGATGTCGATAAGCGCGAAATAAGCAACGGAAAGGGTCCTTTCTACCGGGTCACGTTCCGGTTTACCGAATACCTGGAACTGCTCCATATACACATTCTTAAGCCCGGTGCGCAATTCAAGCACACGGTTTGCAGCGTCTTCGGGTGATTCGGTTGGTTTTATAAAACCACCTATCAGGCTCCACTTGTGTTTTTCGGGCTCAAGGCCACGCTGAACAAGCAATAACTTAATATTTGCCCCGTCGAATCCAAATATGATACAATCTGTTGCAACTAAAATGCGCGTTTCGCCGCTGTACTTATGCATAACTTAGGTTAAGTTTATATGCAATTGTAAAAATAATTTAGCAATTATTTAGTGTTGATCGGACAACTATTTTATATACCGGCAATTTATCTCCAAAATTTAAAACGATTTATCAAGTCCGGATAAAAAACAAGGCAAAACCATGATACCGCATATCCATATCCCAAGAAAGATCAGCTTACCCTCTTTCCTTGCAACAATAAATCCATAGCGTCATCAAATGATCCAGCCCTGATCACCTCACCCGAGTTTACAAAAAAGATCTCATCAGCATTTTCAATCGTATTTAAACGATGTGCTATTATTACCCTTGTAGTAGTTTTTGGCAGGTTATCCAAAATGTCGCTCAGCAATTTTTCGGTAATGGTATCAATGTTGGCTGTTGCCTCATCCAGTATCAAAATTTCCGGGTTGCGTAAAACAGCCCGCATAAAGGCAATAAGCTGCTTCTGGCCCAAGCTAATGCTGTCGCCGCCTGATAGAACTTTGGTGTCCAACCCTTCTTCAAAAATTGCCAGCAGGCTGCCCAGGTTGGCATCCCTGATCACCTGTTCCATTTCTTCGTTGGTATGATCTTGAAAAAGCTCGTTGCCATAAAGGATATTATCTCTTACCGTGCCTGTAAACAGGAACGGCTCCTGTAAAATAAAGCCTATTTTTCGGCTGCGTTCCTCGGCCGTAAAACTCCTGATATCTTTCCCGCCAAGTAACACCAACCCTTTAGTAGGGTCATACAAACGTGCTATTAATGAAGCCGTTGTTGTTTTGCCGCCACCTGTGGGGCCAACCAAGGCATAGGTTTTGCCACGCTCTAATTTAAAGCAGATATTATGGAGGATCTCCCGGCTTTCATCATAACTAAAGTGCACATGTCTGAACTCTAATAAAGCAGCATCTGGTTCGTTAATGCCTGCCTGCAGCACGGGTAAATCGGTTTCAAGGGATAAGATCTGCGAGATCCTGTCCCAGCCCGCCATCGCCAGCTGAAAGTTTGTCCATAAAGCAGCTAATTGCCTTAACGGGTTATAAAAATTGGTAGCATATGATAAGTAGCTCACCAGCAACCCGATAGAGAACATACCTTTACTGATCAGGTAGATACCAAAGCACAGGACGGTAAGCTGGGCCATACTGGCAAATAAACCATATACCGGCACAAACACGTTGTTAGCCAGGCCCGATCCGATAGCTGTTTTATAGTTTTGATTGTTAGCTATGTCAAAACGCTTCCTGAAATAATCGCGCCGGTTAAAAGCGATGATCACTTTAAAATTATTAATGCTCTCCTGGATCTCACCGCTCAATGCACCTGTACTTTTCAAATTTGCTGCATTTTTCCTTTTTATCCATGGTGATAATACCAGCGTTAAAAACAGAATGACCAAGGCCGGAGATAAAGCAGCCGCTCCCAGCTCAATATTGATAGCCAGCAAAAAAATACCGGCGCCGATCATAATAGAGATATTGCCGATAAACTGCATCAATGACTGGGAAAAGAATTGATTAAGCTTATCGGTATCGTTGTTAACCCTCGATATCAGGTCGCCGGCCTTGTTCTGATTAAAAAAGGCTACCGGCAATTGCTGTAACTTATTAAAGATAGAATTGCGCAAGGTAAACAACATCCTTTGCCCCACCCCTCCCATCAGCGTGGTTTGCTTATAGCTGGTAAATAAAGCTACCAGGTACATACAAAATAAAATAGCCGCATTATGTAAAACCCCGCTAAAATCCTTGTGCTGCACATATTTGTCAATGGTATGACCGATAATAAGCGGCCCAAGCAGGTTAAGTGTGGAGTTAACAAGGATGGCAAAAAAAGCAATGATGAGCGTACGCTTTTCATGAGCTATCAGCTGCAGCAGCTTTTTTAACCCGGCCAGCGTAGAAGTTTTTGGCTGATTTTTACCTAATTGGTTAAGATCGTAGTTCATTATAATCAATATTTTTCAGGCGCTAACTTTATGTTTAATGGCTAACACCCTGTTCGTAATTGCTGGTGCTTTGCTGTGAATTAAAGATCTGTACATAATCCGGACTGGTTTTCATCAGCTCATCATGCACGCCGCTGGCTACTATTTCGCCTTGCATCAGCAAAATGATCTGGTCGTAATGTTCAACAGAGGCAATCTTTTGGGTTACCGATATCAGTGTTAAACCTGGATAGTTCTTTTGAATATTTGCCAGGATCTTCCTTTCGGTATTGTTATCAACCCTGGCAGTAAAATCATCAAGCAGCAAAACCTTTGGATTAACTGCAAGTGCCCGGGCAAGCATAATGCGTTGCTTTTGTCCGCCCGAAAGGCTTGAGCCCCGTTCAGAAACAATAGTGCTCAATTTGTCGGGCAGGTTATCGATAAACGTACTTAACTCGGCTGTTTCAATCGCTTTTTGAAGCGATTCATCAGTCACCGTATCGCTGAAAGCGATATTTTCACGAATGCTCATATTAAAGATAATGCTATCCTGAAAAACAAAGCCAACCTGCCGGTGAAAGGTTTCACTGTCATATTCGGCAAGGGCTTTGCCGTCAAACAACACTTCACCTTCGGTAGCATTGATCAAGCCGGTGAGCAGGTACAATAATTGCGTTTTACCGGCAGATGTAGGCCCGATGATGGCGATCTTTGAACCTGCCTTAACTTTAAATGAGATGTTTTTCAGCGCCGATTTTTGGCCGTAGCTTATTGTAACGTTCCTCAGTTCCACATCGCCGCGCAAAGTATCCTTCAACGGGCCACCGTCGGTAACATCCGGCGCATTCAAAACCATGCTGATCCTCGTAAATGAAGCCGTAGCCTGGGCTATCAGGTTGCTCATGAAACCTAAAATGAATATCGGAAATATCAATAACGACAGGTAGCTGTTGAAAGCCGCGAAACTACCCAGGGTCATGCTGCCGCTGATTACGAAATGCCCGCCCATTACCAAAATAGTAAATGCTGCCATGTTAGCGGTAAACGTTACAATGGGAATGAGCCCGGCAAAAAAACCAAGGATCTTTAAACCGTAATCCTTTGCTTCGGTATTGGCGGCGAGGAATTTATTGTATTCCAACTGCTGCGAGTTGATCACCCTGATGAGTGCTGCGCCGAGTATGCTCTCGTTAATTACCTTATTAAGCTGGTCGATAACGCCGCGGCTTTTCATAAACAACGCGCGCACGTTTTTCAAAACGTAAAAAAAAGTACCGCCAATGATGGGAATAATAGTGATCACAACCAGCGCAAGTTTCCAGTTAATGGTGAGCAGCATAACACTGCAGCCAATAATGATAAATAGCGACGATACAATAGAAACCAAAGCCTGCGATACGAATAGTTTGATCGAATCGATATCCGAAGTAAGGTTAGTTAACAGTTTTGAAGGGTTTGCCTGCTCGATAAAAGCATGGGTTTGGCGGGATATTTTATCAGCCAGTTGCTGCCTGAGATCACGCGCTACTTTTTCAGATGCATATATTTGCACAATTGCCTGTAAGCCTGCAAACAAAAATACCACAATTGTCGCCGTCAGAAATTTGGCCATAACCTCGTTTATCACAAAATGATGATTGGAGTAGGCATCAATACCGTTAGCTATAATTTTAGGCAGCCAAAGGTTCATGGCGTTGCCCAGTAAAGCAAATAACAGTAACAGCGCCACAAGCCCTTTATATGGTTTCAGCAAACTAAATACGCCGGGAGGTTTATTGTTTGTTTTTTTTGTAGGATCAGGTTGCATAGTGATCTTGATTTATAATTCTCTTTTGCGGGTATCAAATCGCGCTTTTATTATAGTTGACGACTGAACCTGCAAAACATTTTTATTTCAATCTAAAATTATCGAAATAAATCAGAACGGAACGGTAAGCCATTCTCATTTTCCATATATTTCTATTTCGATATAGTTTGACAAATATATTTCTATTTGGGAATAATTAAAACATTTTAGAAATAAATTTATAATTTTACACCTAAACCGGAATAAAATGAAACCAATAGTGCAATTAGTTGAGGAATGGACTGCTTTTGAAGAAGTAAGCGAACAACCTACTGTAGAAGCATTTTGCAGATACTACCTGCAAAAGCAACGCCCAAAGCCTAAACAAGCCGGCAAAAAAGGTGAGCGCATCATGAACGGCGCATACTTGCTTAAAACCCTCGGCCGCATCCTGAGCGCTTATTCACTTTATTTCCGGTCGGCAGTTAACCACATCGGCATCCCTCCTGCCGAAAGTTTCTATTACCTAAATGGTTTACTTCACCTTGGGGAGGTAAGAAAAAGCGACCTGATCAACTATATGTTTGCCGAAACAACAACCGGCATGGAAGTCATTAACCGGCTCATCCGGGAAAACAAGATAGATGAACGAACCTCCCCCGATGACAAACGGGCTAAGCTGATCAAAATAACCGAGAAGGGTATTGCGGCTCTTGACGAATATTATAAGATCTCTGGAAAAGTGGTGGAAATGACTTTTAAAGGTATCGATGATGATATTTTAACCGATTGCTATGAAATGCTAAAATATTGTGAGCAGCGGAACTCGGCTGTTGCCATCGAACTAAAAAATAAACCTTTTGACCAGATGTATGAGCTTGCAATGGCAGATAAAGCTTAACTTCAGTACCAGTAACAACAATTGACGATGAGCACTGCATTCCACCCCGAAGCAACCTATGTTTTAGAAGACGACAGGGTACTATTACGCCCCTTGCAGGAAACTGACCTTGACCACCTGCTCCCTTTTGCCATCAATGAACCCGACACCTGGAATTACTCACTCACAAGTGCTGCCGGCGAGGATGGCATGCGAGCTTATATTAAAGCAGCTGCTAATGGCCGCACTACAGGTAGGGAATATCCTTTTATAATTTTTGATAAAGCAAGCGGCGGGTATGCAGGCAGTACCCGTTTCTATGATATTCAGCCTGCCTATCAAACCTTACAGTTAGGCTATACCTGGTATGGCGAAAAGTTCAGGGGTACGGGACTTAATAAACATTATAAATTTTTGCTGCTTCAATTGGCTTTTGACCAACTGGGAATAGAGCGTGTGGAATTCAGGGCCGATGCTCGAAACGAGCGAAGCATAGCTGCCATGAAAAGCATTGGTTGTACAGTTGAAGGCGTTTTGCGAAATCATACGCCTCTTGCCAATGGCAGCCGCCGTGACTCGATTGTGCTGAGTATTTTAAAAGACGAATGGGAAAATAAACTAAGAGACAGCTTGAAAAGCCGCCTTTAAACTCAATGTCAGCTAAAAGTAAAGATGGCATAATACTTGGACATTCAATGGCCGGGCGTGGTAACAACCCCGGCTTTTTTGTATCTATACCATAAAAAAACATCTGTGGACAATATCCTCAATATCTCTGATTTAAGTAAAACATACCAAAGTGCCGGTCGTACGCTCACCGTGCTCGATCAAATAAATTTTTCGGTGGCGGCAGGTTCAACCAATGCTATAGTTGGGCCATCAGGCAGCGGAAAAACCACCCTGCTTGGCCTTTGTGCCGGGCTCGACCGCTCAACTTCAGGCAC
The DNA here is from genome assembly GCF_013376065.1 of Mucilaginibacter sp. SG538B. Lineage (NCBI taxonomy): Bacteria > Pseudomonadati > Bacteroidota > Sphingobacteriia > Sphingobacteriales > Sphingobacteriaceae > Mucilaginibacter > Mucilaginibacter sp. SG538B. The sequence continues at coordinate 2,094,265 of NZ_JABMJI010000001.1, read as the reverse complement.
TGTTGAGCTTAATGGTATTAACCTTAATAAGCTTACTGAAGATCAGCGTGCACAAGTGCGGAATCAGCATGTAGGTTTCATATTCCAGAATTTCCAGTTGCTACCTACACTTACTGCGCTCGAAAACGTCATGGTGCCACTTGAGCTTAGAGGCGAAAAAAACATCAAAGCAAGGGCTTGGGATCTTTTAGATAAAGTGGGCTTATCAGAGCGCGGACATCATTACCCGCTCCAGCTTTCGGGTGGTGAACAGCAACGTGTATCATTGGCTCGTGCTTTTTCAAATGCCCCCCGGATCCTCTTTGCCGACGAGCCTACGGGAAACCTCGATGCAGAAACCAGTGACAAGGTGATCAAACTCATTTTCGACCTGAATAAGGAAGCGGGTACTACACTTGTAGTGGTGACCCATGATCTTGAGTTGGCAGCCAAAACCCAGCGCATCATCAGGATCAAAGGCGGCAAACTGATTGCCGACGAAAAAACCATTAACGGATAAGCTAATGGATAATACTGCTATTGATTTCAAAAGAAAAATAAATATCCCCTGGCTGTTTCGGATGGCCTGGCGCGATAGCCGGCGCAACCGGTCAAGGCTGTTCCTTTTTATATCGGCCATCGTATTTGGGATTGCTGCGCTGGTGGCTATTTATTCGTTCAAATACAATGTACAGAATGATGTGAACGATCAGGCCGCTACGCTGATTGGTGCCGACTTATCTATTTCCGGCAACAAACCGGTCGACGATAAATTAAAGCATATGCTCGATTCATTAGGCGACGACCGCTCACAGGAACGAAGCTTTGCGTCCATGGCTTATTTTCCGCGCACCAATGGTACCCGGTTGGTGCAGATCAGGGCTTTACACGGAGATTTCCCCTACTACGGCACTTTAGAAACCACACCCGAGGTAGCCGGACTTACCTTCAAGAAAGGCAGAATGGCGTTGGTTGATAAAACCCTGATGCTACAGTTTAATGCTAAAGTGGGTGATTCTGTGAAAGTAGGTAACCTCAACTTCCAGATTGCCGGTATCCTGAATAAAGCACCAGGCCAAAGCGGTGTAATGGCGGGTATTGCCCCCGTAGTTTATATCCCCATGCAATACCTGGAGCAAACCGGGCTTGTAAAAATTGGCAGCCGGGTTAATTATAGTTTTTATTATAAGTTTAATTCGTCGGTTAATGTAGATAAGATCGGGAAAAAGATCGATCCTATGCTTGACAAGGCAGGGATGCGCTTTGAAACCATCGAAACAAAAAAAGACAATACGGGGCGAGCCTTCGGTGATCTAAGCCGTTTTTTATCGCTGGTTGGTTTTGTAGCCTTATTATTAGGTTGCGTTGGTGTAGCCAGCGCAATCCATATTTATGTAAAAGAAAAAATTGCATCGATAGCTATTATGCGTTGTCTTGGTGTTAAATCATCCGAAGCATTTTTGATTTACCTGATACAAATTGTAGGCATCGGGATTATCGGTTCTGTTACCGGGGCTATATTGGGTACCGCTGTTCAACATTTACTCCCCATTGTATTTAAGGACTTTTTACCGTTTACCATTTCCGTACAAATTTCGTGGATGGCTATTGGCCAGGGTATTTTACTGGGTGTGATTATCTCTATACTATTTGCTTTACTACCTTTAATCTCCGTTCGCAATATCTCGCCGCTCAATACGCTTCGTATCTCGTTTGATGAAAGTGGCAACAGGCGTGATCCTTTGCGTTGGCTCGTGTATTTGCTGATACTGGTATTTGTGATAGCATTTACATATTTACAATTAGACAGCATCATTGGCAGTATCCTGTTTACGTTAGGAATCCTGATTGCCTTTATGATCCTTACGGCAACAGCCTGGCTATTAATGCGTATCACAAAAGCAATAGTAAAAGGCTCATGGAGCTACTTATGGAGACAGGGATTTGCGAATTTATACCGCCCCAATAATCAAACCATTATTCTTATCGTATCCATTGGTTTAAGTACCATGTTTATTTGTACACTTTATTTTGTGCAGACATTATTGGTACAGCAAGTCAATCTTTCTACAAGCGGCAATCAATCAAACATGATATTGTTTGATATTCAGAGCAGCCAGGAAAAAGGGGTTGTTCAGTTAACAAAGCAACAGGGACTTCCTGTGCTGCAACAAGTGCCTATTGTTACGATGCGTATTGAACAAATCAACGGTAAAACGGCCGCCGACCTTGCAAAAGACACTACTATTAAAATACAGCATGGTGTGTTTACCTGGGAGTACCGTGTAACGTTCAGAGATTCGTTAACATCATCAGAGAAATTGCTGGATGGCAAATGGATTGGCAAAGCCGATCCTTCAAAAGAAATCCCGGTATCTGTTGAAGAAAACCTCTCTAAACGGGGCAACCTTAAAATTGGCGACAAAATAGTATTTAATGTGCAGGGCGTACAAATGCCGGCATATGTTGCCAGTATCCGCAAGGTTAACTGGGGTAAGGTACAAACCAATTTTCAGGTGGTTTTTCCGAAGGGAATACTTGAGGGTGCACCGCAATTTCATGTGTTGATGACACACGTGCCATCAAACAAGGTATCAGCAGCTTTTCAGCAGGTTGTAGTAAGGGCTTATCCTAACGTTTCGATAATTGATCTGGGGCTAATTTTAAGTGTTGTTGATGAGCTGTTAAGTAAAATCAGCTACGTTATACGTTTCATGAGCGCGTTCAGTATTATAACAGGTATTGTGGTACTAATAGCATCTGTGCGGATCAGCAAATATCAGCGCATCCAGGAAAGTGTTTTATTGCGTACGCTTGGTGCAAGCCGTAAACAAATATTCACTATAACAGCGTTGGAGTATTGGTTTTTGGGCAGCCTGTCGGCCTTAACCGGAATCCTGATAGCTTTTGCGGGTACTTATTTCCTGGCAAAATATAGTTTTGAAATACCATACAGTGTGAATATATTACCAGCACTTGTGCTATTTTTAATAGTAAGTTTGCTGACGGTTGTTATTGGCTTACTGAATAGCCGTGGGGTATTAAACAAACCGCCGCTTGAGATTTTAAGAACAAACGCCTGAGCGCATTGTATTTATTTTATATGAACAAAGTTACATTAAGCGGTATCTTGCTTGCGGCCCTCACAATGGCAGGTTGCGGCGATGGTGCTAAATCATCAAACAATGATCAGGCGCAAGCTGCCACAGAAAATGTCAAAACCGATTCGGCATCAAAGAAAATTGTTTTGTTTTTTGGTGATAGCCTCACTGCCGGGTACGGCCTCGATGATCCTGCAGATGCATTTCCCGGCGTTATCAGTCGCCGGGTTGATTCATTAAAATTACCGTATAAAGTAATAAATGCCGGACTAAGCGGCGAAACTACCGCAGGCGGCAATGGCCGCATAGACTGGCTGTTAAAGCAAAAAGTAGACGTTTTTGTATTAGAGCTTGGCGCCAACGATGGCCTTCGTGGCATCCCGGTAAGCGAAACCGCCAAAAATCTTCAGTCCATAGTAGATAAGGTAAAAGCCAAATATCCTGATGCTAAACTTGTTTTGCTGGGCATGCAGGTACCGCCGAACATGGGCGCCGATTATACCGCTAAGTTTAAAAACGTTTTTCCCCATCTGGCTAAAAAAAACAATATGGCCCTTGTCCCCTTTTTATTGCAAGGCGTTGGAGGCGTACCCTCACTTAACCAGGGCGATGGCATCCACCCTACCGCTCAGGGTGCAAAGATTGTAGCCAATAATGTTTGGGCTATATTGAAAGATGAATTGAAATAATCAATCGTTCAGGACGTGGTGCATCATCACCCTGAATTCATTCTGCAAAATAGTTCATTAGTTTGATGAATCCCTGATAATTAGTTCGGTTGCTAATGTTATGTGTTGATTTTTTTCTTCGGGGACAGCAGCGTTAAGCCTTTCCATCAGCAGCTTGATCACGTTGTCGGCTATTTCGTCAATTGGCTGAGCTATAGCGGTAACAGCTGGGGTATACAATTCAAAAAGTTCGTAATCGTCAAACGCGATCAAAGCAATATCACCCGGTATATTTTTACCTGCCTTACGGATGGCCTTCAAGCCGCATTTGCCCAAATGATTATTGGCGAACAGAATGGCATCGACATCTTTATTTTTTTCCAGGAAGTTTGTCATTAACTTAAGCAGTTCCTGAACAGTAGTGTGAAAATCGACCTCGGTTATATTGGGTTTTAATTTGCTTTGGTGCATGGCTTTTTCATAACCTTCAAGCCTTTCTATCATTTGAGTTTGGATAGAGCTGTAAGTTATAAAAGCTATATTTTTATGTCCTTTATCAATAAGGTACTGTGTGGCGTTAAAGGTGCTGAACAGGTTATCAACCACTACATAGTCGGTAGCTACTTTAGGCAGGTAGCGGTCAAAAAGTACCACAGGGAAACCATCTTTGATCAAATCGCTGATATCCTCTTCAATATTATCGGGCGGGGTAATAATGTACCCATCAACATGCCTGTCGCGAAACATAGCTATCAGTTCGCGCGTTTTTTGCGTATCGTTATCTGTACTGCTGTAAATGATCTTATAACCGTTTTGGTAAGCAAGGTCCTCTATGCGGCGGGCTATTGTGGCAAAAAAATGATTGGAAATATCCTGCACCAGCAAGCCGATGATATTTGATTTGCCGGTGCGTAAACTTTTGGCTAACGAATTGGGTTTATAACCAACCTCTTTCACATATTGAAGTACGCGCTTCACCAACTCATCGCTGATGCGTTTTTCCTGCGCGCGACCATTAAGGATAAAAGATACCGTAGTTTTAGATATATTCAGGCTATTGGCAATGTCAACTATAGATAATTTCTTCTTCAAGGATTTAGTATTTTAAAACCAAATATATAATATAAATGGTAATGCTAAACAGGTTTAGTAGATAATAAATGGTTTATATTACTTATTAATTAATGCATGCAGGATAACTCAAAAATGCACAACAATATATAAAACAAAAAAGATCGCCCATAACAGGCGACCTTTCAGTTAATATATAGGGAGTTAGAATATTAAAACCTGCGCATGCCCCGGCCGTAATTTCCATTTTGAGAAAAACGCTCACCACCATTGCCCCTGTCATAACCGCCGCCGTTTGATGGTCGGCCACCCCAATTGCCGCGATTGTCATGACCGCCATGGTTATCATTGTTGCCATTGTTAGGCTGTCCGTTACCCCATCCGCCATGGTTACCATGGTTGTCATTGTCAGATTGGTTTCCATTACCCCAGTTACCACGGTCATGATTACCGTTGCCCCAGTTATGATTATCTCTACCATTTCCCCAGTTACCACGGTTATCATACGGATTAGGTCTTCTGCCCCAGCTTCCACGGTCACCACCCCAACCCGGGCGATAAGCATAGTCGCCTGCAGGCCTTCTGTCAAAACGGTGACCCCAGTTACCACGGTCGCCCATGTAACCGCCCCACCTTTGCCTGTAAAAATCGTGACGCAAGTATGGTCGTGGCGCTCTTACCTCGTATCGTACAGCAGTACGCCAGTTATAGTCACGGTAAGCGCCTGGCAGATAAGCACAGCTTACCCAGCGGCTGCCGTCATTGTAGTAGTAGCATCCTGCACCTACATTATAGTAAGCTTCTACTTCCGGTAAATAGTAATAATCATCGTCGTCACTAACATTTACGTTATCATCATAAACAGGCTCTTCTTCTACTACCGGCGGAGGAGGGACAGGTACGTAAACGCGATGAGCGGGGATATTGATACCAAATTGTATAGATACCTGTGCGTTGGCTTTACTGATAAATAAGCTTCCGGCTGCTATTGCTGATAATATGGCTAACTTCTTCATAATTGTAAATTTTATACAGTTAGGACGATATCTATCAGCAATGGTTTAATCAAACACAGCATTATATGCCACAACATTAGTTGATTGATACTATGTTTCACCCGCAAGCCATTTAACCCAATTTTATTTCAAACAATTAAGGCCGCAATCTATTGTTGCCAAATTTTATTAATTGATATGCTTAGATAAAAAAACAACAATGTCACTCGATTACTACAAAACAGATTTTAGGATTATAGGTATATTTACTTAATTTGATAACCATTAATCTTTACCATGAAAAACCGCAAATTATTACGTTCCATACTGCCCGTAGTCGCTATGGCAGGTATTATGTTTATTACAGCCTGCAAAAGTAATAACGACTCGAAGAAAACTGCTGATAGCACTTCCTCTCCTGCTCCATCAACAGAAAATGCAGGTCTTAAAACTCCAGAAGGCTTTAGCGCCAGTATTATTGCTGAAAAACTTGGGGGCACCCGCCATATTGCCATCACTCCACAGGGCGACATCTACGTAAAACTTACTAACGTCAAAAACAACAAGGGGATATTAATGCTTCACGAAGATGGCGGCAAGGCTACCGTAAAGAACAGCTTTGGTGCTTATAGCGGTACAGGCATGTCGATTAAAAATGGGTACCTGTATGCATCTTCAGACGAAGAGGTTTTTCGTTATAAACTCAACGACAAAAGCGAGGTTATCAATCCTGATCAGCCCGAGAAAATCGTTACAGGGCTTATCAGCCGCCACGAGCACGAAGCTAAGGCCATAACGCTTGATAACGATGGCAACATTTACGTAAACATTGGCGCTTACTCAAATGCCTGCCAGGTTGAAGACCGAAAAAAGGGTTCCCCGGGCCAAAAGGGCTGCCCTATTTTAGATTCGGCCGGAGGCATCTGGCAGTTTAAGGCTGATAAATTGAATCAGCATTATGGCGATGGTGTACGTTATGCTACCGGTCTGCGTAATGTTGTAGGTATCACCTGGAACCAGCAAAACAACCAGCTTTTTGTAATGCAGCACGGCCGCGATCAGCTTTTTGAATTCTATCCACAATATTTCACTGCTAAACAATCGGCCATATTACCTGCCGAGTGTATGTATGCGCTTAAAAAAGGAGATAATGCAGGCTGGCCTTATATGTATTACGACCAGGAACAACATAAAAAAATGCTTATGCCTGAATATGGAGGCGACGGTAAGATTGAAGGCGGAAAAGATGCTATCGACCCTGTTGCTGCTTATCCGGGCCATCTTGCCCCTAACGGCCTGTTATTTTATACCGGCGATCAGTTTCCGGTGAAATATAAAAATGGTGCATTCATAGCTTTTCATGGTTCATGGAACCGCGCTCCTGAACCGCAGGCTGGTTACTTCGTGGTATTTCAACCGTTTAAAGATGGCAAACCCGATGGGCAATGGGAAGTTTTTGCTGATGGTTTTTCTGGCTCTGCTGCTAATACTGCTTCAGGTGCTGCGGCCCACCGTCCATGCGGCTTGGCGCAAGGCCCGGATGGCTCACTTTACGTTACCGATGATGTAGCTGGAAATATTTATAAAATCACCTATAAAAAATAATAACAGACTGAAAAAAGCTCTCATTTTATTATTCATAATCTCACTTACAAGTATTGCCTCACAGGCATAAACAAGGCATAAAAACCGGCGACAAGGAAACCTGTCGTCGGTTTTTTTTAAATTAATGGCCTTTGGCAATAAGGCAAATACGGTAACTACTGCACAGGTAAAGGCAGCAAGGGTCGTCAATAAAAAATGGTAACACGTAAATCAGCCTGCGAAGTTTTTAAAACTTCGTAGGCTTAATATTAACCTCACTTCTTTTTGATAACAGCCGTCGCTTTTATCTCAATTAAAATATCATCCCTGAAAAGCTTGCTTACCTGCACCAGTGTACTTGCCGGTGGTTGCTTTGTATTCACATATCTATCCCTTATATTACGAACTACCTGCACCTGCGATGCGTCTATGATATAGTAGTTCAACTCAACCAGATCATTCATGGTCCCGCCTGCAGCCTCAACAATGTTCTTGATATTGGCAAAAACCTGTTCAGTTTGGCTCGCGAGATCACCTTTGCCGGCAAGCTTACCGGCCTGATCCAAACCAACCTGACCCGACATGATCACCATTTTATTTTTACCCAGATCAACAATTACAGCGTGAGAATAGCCAAATGGCTTACCAACTGTAGATGGGTTTAAGAAAGTTACGTCTTTATTCGAATCCTGGGCAAAACAAGCTGACGGTGCGCAGAACAAAATGAGATAAAGGAGTTTTTTCATCAGGTGATTAGTGATTTGTACAAATTTGGACATATTAAAGCACACTTACAATATCGTGATACCGGCCGACCAACCGATCCAACCTTTTGTGCGGTTACCCCAATCAATCAAACCAGGTTTGTTTTTTATGATCTGCTGAATATCGCTGTCTCCGGGATGATTGCCATAATTAGTGTAAACATTAAACGACGGCCCTGCAAAGAAGCTAACTTTTGAACCTGCCCTGAAATTGAGCAACGCGCTTACCCGGTTTATCTGATTTTGGTTTTTCCATCCTTTTGCCAATAGTAAGTGAGTCGAACCTTCAGCTGACAGTGACATATTGTTATTGAAGATAAAATCGTGACCTAAGCCAAAACCTGTGCTATAATAAACATGCTTATCTGTAAAATTAACGCCGCCTGATATGATGGAATACAGTTTGGCATTCCCCGATTTAAAGGCGATGTTTGTTGTAGTGATCTCGTTACTGTACACTTCAATTTTAGCATATCCATTACGCGAAATATTCAATAAGCCGATGCCATAACCATCAAGCGTATCGGCAATATTTACCATAGCAAATGACACGCCTTTTATCACCCGGGCTTTATTAAAAATTCCTGCTACCTGTATTCCGCTTGCTTCGTTGCCTGTAACATTGGCTATCCCCGCAATACTAAAACCTTTGTTGTTTTTCCGGGTGTAATTGTAAATACCTGCCGCCTGGATGCCTTTGCTATTGCTCACGTGGTTAAAGATCCCGGCAAGCTGAACGCCTTTAAGACTGTCTTTTACCATATTATATATACCAGCCGCCTGGATACCTTCTATGTTTTTCTGGTCGTTATTATTAATGCCGGCCAGTTGAATGCCTTTGCTGTTACCCCCAACAATATTAAAGAGCCCGGCGGCCTGTACATATTTAACTTCCTGTTTGTTGATATTAAATAGTCCGCCAAGTTCAACGCCATTAACGCCACCGTTATATCCCCCTAAAATATTGAGCGAAAAGTTATTGACTATTTGCCCGCTCATCATACCATGGCTTCCTAAACTTGGTAAAAGCGAGGTTTGTACCGGAACCGTTGAAAGATATCCACCTAAATTAAGGTTCTGTATTTTCTGGCCGGATGAAAGGAACATTCTGCCCAGCCAGCTCCTGTCTGATTTTGAATTCGCGGCATCGGCGCTGTAATAATATTCGCGTGACTTTATGGATACGTTTACATTATTTAAAAAATTGATACTGGTATCACGATATAGCTCCTTACTTACATTAAGTGTAATCATACCATTGGCTTTTATCTTGAGCTGGAAGTAACCGTTCTGATCGGTAAGGGTTGATTCCAGCGAATTTTTTTCATAAACACTGGCATTGTAAAGTTTTTTGCCGGTGATATCATCATACACGTAACCGCTGATGTAATAAACATTGCCTGGCCCGGCCAGGGTATCAGGCACAAGGGTTAACCTGTACGGGGTAGGCTGGAGTATAATATATCCCGGCGACTCCTTATAATCAACCCTGCCATGAAACAGCTCATCAAGTAAGTTTTTGATCGTTTGCCCGGATGATACTATGCTCACCACGCTATCGGTTTTGATGACATCATTGCTGTACGAAAAATAAAACTTCCCTTTTTCGCCGATAATGGTGAGGATCTCGGCTATCTTTTTTTGTTTAACATTGAGCGCTACAGTACGGTTCAGGTTATCCTGCGCCAGCGCATTGGTAATGAGCAGGCAGCCCGCCAACACGAGCATTATATAAAATAATATGCTTAGTTTCTTTTCCATCAGTTTTTGATTATGATGAGATGAGGTTTTTTGACCACTTTAACATCGCCCAGGGTTTTGCTTATGACCTCTAATATCCCATCAAGTGAATCTGCTTTAAATGTGGTTGTTATAGTCCTGTTAGCCAGTTTTTTATTATCTATCACAATATTTGCGTGATAGGCTTCATTAAGCACATCCACAAGCCGCCACAGTGGTGTTTTATTGGCTACGAACTTTTGAGTACGATAATAATTATATAGCTCATCCTGGCTGCTGCCTTTCTGCAGGCGGCCACTTTGTACCGATGCTTTCTCCTTAGGTTTTAGTTTCACCACTATCTCCTGCTGAATTACCTGCACAACGCCGGTTTCAACAATAACCTCGGTATTGGGGCCGGTAGTTTTAATATTGAACGATGTACCTACCACCTTCACAACCAGGTCATTTACGTGGATCATAAATGGTTTTGATTTGTCATGAGCCACATCAAAAAAGGCTTCCCCCTTTAATGATATCTCCCTGGTACCGCCGGTAAATCTGTCCGGGTAATTCAATACCGAGTTTTTATTCATGGTGATCGATGACCCATCTGATAAGGTAACCTTGCGTACTATATTACCGCTTTGCAGTGCAAGCATATTAACTTTTACCGGCTTGAGCAGGGTGTATAAGATACTGGCAGTGCCTAATATCACCAGCCACATAACAGCCATTTTAAGCCAGCGGTTTACCGGCTTTAAAGATTTAATTTTAGCCGGTGCTTCACCCCTGTTTTGTGCCAGCTGTTTAAATTCGGTCCATGAAGTATCGGGATCAAGCTTACTTTCTATTTTAAGTTCGCGGCTGGTATCCCAGATCAGTTTAAAATGATCGAAATATTTCCGGTTATCGTCATTTTCGCCAAGCCAGCGGTTGATGGTTTCATTCTCAACCGGCGTGGTCTCGTTCAGCATGTATTTGGTTAATAAATCGTCCATCATGTTAAATAATATTAAAAGCCCGGCTGATAACCCAAATGATCAACGGCAGGTAATCAACTAATTTGAGCCGTAATGTTTTCAGGGCCTTGCCCATCTGGTTTTCTACTGTTTTTATGGAGATGCCTAATTCATCAGCAATTTCCTGGTATTTTAAATCCTCAAACCTGCTCAGCTGAAACACTGTGCGGCATTTTTCGGGGAGGTCATTCAATGCCTGTTGTAATTTTTCCTTGAGGTCAAGCAGTTCCATACCGGCGCCCCCATCAACTTTATCCTTTGTCATATACAGTACGTGCTGCTGGTGATTAACCTTTACTTTCTGGTGCCTGAGGTTGTTAAGGCATTCGTTATAAACCGCGCCATACAAGTAGGCCTTTATCGAGCCGGTAAAATTCAGCCGTTCCTTTCGTTCCCACAGCCGCATAAAAACGTTTTGTACCATCCCCTTCGCTGTATCTTCATCTCTTAAAATAGAGATAGCGTACACATGCAACGGCCTGATGAAGTGCTTATATACCTTTTCAAAGGTCGCTTCATCGCCCGAGAGCAACAGCGGGATCAATTGTTCGCTATTTATATCCAAAATATCATCAGTTTGGGTTAACATTCAATTAAATCTTAACGCGGTAATTAATGGTTGTAAGGATGTTTATCCATTTATTTTCCTCAATCATCCGGCTGGCCCGATTATTATCGGGAGGGTAAATAAAAGTAATAAGAAGTAATAAGGAAGCTAATCTGTTCATTTTAGTGAAATTTATCCTGAAACACGCCAGGATCATTTTACCCCTATGAGTAAATGAAATTTTTATTCAGAAAATAAACAGGAAGTTTGATTCAGGAACATCTTACACATGCTCCTGCTTAAAAACGTGGTGCAATACTTTACTATGCAGTTCATCGGGTAAAAAAGGTTTCATCACAATATCGTCAAAACCTGTTTTATAAGCTTCGTCCTCTACATCTTTGGGAAGATTGGCGGTAAGCGCTATAATGGGGATATTTATACCGTTCAATCTCATTTTTTTTGTGGATTCATACCCATCCATCACAGGCATTTGCAAATCCATCAACACAAGACGATGTTTTGACGTATCCAGCTTGTCAAGTGCTTCCTGTCCGTTGGTTGCCACATCGGTAGCAGCCCCCCAGCGTTTTAAATAAGTTTGCGCCACCAGCACATTCATCGGGTTATCATCAACCAGCAAGATAGAGATCCCGTTCAGAAGCTTATCATTTGCATCGGGTTTAACGTTAACATTAACCGCCTCTGATATTTTACCAGCTTTTTCAAAGGTTTTAATAAAATAAAATACCGAGCCTACTCCTTCCTCACTAATCAACTGCAAGGACGATTCTTGTAACTCCAATATTTTTTTACTGATTGCGAGACCTAAACCTGTCCCACCAAAACTGCGTGATATGGACGAATCGGCCTGGGTAAAGCGTTCAAATATGAGTTTTTGTTTGCCACGGGGGATACCGATACCGGTATCTTTAACAAACACCATTAATGTGGCCGTAGTTTCGGTTTGTTCTTTCACCTCAATCCCTAACACAACCTCCCCGCTTGGGGTAAACTTTATAGCATTATGAACCAGGTTAGTAATTACCTGCGATAAGCGGGTGGGATCGCCAAGCAGTTTATGCTGCAATTTCTTATCAAAATCAAGGCGTAGGGTTATATCCTTATCATGTGCTACTGTTTGCAAACCACCTACTACATTACGGGCAAGTGCAGCCAGGTCCATTTCAATGCTTTCAAAAGTTATCTTCCCGGCTTCTATCTTGTTATAATCCAGTACATCATTCACTATTGCCAAAAGGTTATTAGCCGAAAAAAGCATGACGTTGAGATGTTCGATCTGATCCTTGCGTGGCTCGTTCTTAAGCAGCAGATGGCTCATCCCTATTACCGAATTAAGCGGTGTCCGGATTTCGTGGCTCATCGTGCTCAAAAATTCACTTTTAACCTTTAAACCCTGTTCGGCTTCAGCCCTCGCCTTTTTCAATACAAATGATACCCGGTGCGCTAACACAAGCGACTGCAAAAAGAAAAAAGCGATATATCCTAAAAAACTAACCAGCTGCAACGGAGGTATTAATGCCCAGTAATGAAAAAGCGATATCGCAAATACCGACATTAAAGCAAACGCGCTCATTAAAGCATAAACAGATCCAGGCCTGTTATTGCGCCAGGCTTTTGAGTATACATATGGAATATAAACGAGGCAAAACAGCATCACTGCTAAAAATGGGTTCACGAGCTGGGTAAAAATCCACGGAGGACTAAATAATGTCATTAAAGTGAACGAAAAGCAAATGCCATTAATAATATTTACAACCCGCCGATTTACATCTGCCGGATATAAGTATAACGTGTAAAGCCCAAACAGACCTATCCCCGAAAATAAGCTCATATATTCCAACCGGGCCGTTATGTACCAGTTAATATCAGGCAATAAGGTGTGCAGCACATAGTTATCTGTACCTATGATCCGGTAACTATAAACTATCGAGAACAAGGCAAAAAGTAAAATGGCTTTATCACGGCTGCCCAGCAGATATAAACCAAGAAAAAATAATCCCCCCATCAGTAAACAGCCCGTCAGCATCAGATCAATACCTTCGGCGCGATGCCGGGCCAGGTCAATTCTTTCCGCAGGCCCTATGAAAATGGGTTTACTGATTCCTCCTTTACTGTGTATAAAATTGGAAATTTGTAATGTAATATTGATGGTATCACTGTTGGGCAGGGCAACAGCATGATATTCCCAATGTGCTTCAAATCCCTTTCCGGAAGTAGTTACCTTCCCGTTTGATGATACTAACTTTTTGTTAATATACAGCCTGTACGCGCTGTAAACATCAGGCATGCCCAGCTTTAATTCGCCATGTTTTTGGGGAAGTAAAATTTTAAGCCGGTATGTACCATAGCCAAACGCAGGTAGCTTTTTGCCCCGCCAGGCATATCCACTCCATTTAAATGGAAACTCAACCAAAAGCCTGTCCTTAATAGCAGTAGTGTCATTGGGATTTATTAATTGGTTCCAATAAAACAGCCAGTTTCCGGTCAGTTCAATTTTATCATTGACAGGCTGATTACGAAGATCGAGTACGCCGTGCACCGCGGCTACATAGGTATTTTGGGCAGATACCCTCGCTATGGTTCCGATCAATAATATAAATATAACATATAGAACCTTACTGATCTTCATCGATTTACGGCACTTATTATCAAACCAAAAGCTTACAAATTGTTTCGTTCGGGAATAAGAAACAGGATTTATCTTCCTTAATCTAACTTAAGGATTTCATAATTAAGTGTGAATATACCAACCCGTACGAATATTTAGAACTATTATTAAGGCTTATCTATTGATATAAACAATAGGTTAAATTACTTCTTATTTTTAAATAGTAATAGTTAAATATTAAAACCCAATCCTGTTAAATAACAGCCATAAAAAAACGACAGGATAGTCTCCTGCCGTCATTCATTAAGTTAAATTATATTATTTACTTACCAGGCCATCTAATACCGGCACGGTTACCGTAGCGATCTCTGTTTGCTGGATATCATTCAACTGATCAAGTACAACGATGCTGTTTGTACCTTTTTTAAGCCAGCAGCCTGGCAAATAAAGCGTTTGCTGCGGGCCAATTTTCCAATAGCGACCAATGTTGATCCCGTTTATGAATACTATACCTTTACCCCAATTCTTCATGTCTAAAAAAGTATCTCCCACTTTATTCAGGTCAAATGTCCCCTGGTAAAGTGCTGGATGGCCGGTGGTGTTTGTTGTGCCTGCCCCGAGCGTCGGTACTTTATCCATAGGTAGCTTATACATTTGCCAGTTGCCTGTAATTTCATGATCATCAACCTTCACCGGGCTAATGATTCCTTTAAGATTGTGAATGATCTCGGCCCCGTAATTGATCCTGCCAAGGTTTTCAACCAAAATATCCAAACGCGCATTAAAAGGAATATTTATAGGGCAGCTAAATTTATTACTTTGCCTGTTAAGCTCTGCAACTTTTTCGCCATTTACATATATGGTCGCATAATCCCGCAGGCCTTCCAAGTTTAAAGTGCCGCTGACAGGTTGGGTAAATTTACGGCTGTATAATACATAGCCATGACCTTGCTTAAGCGTTTCAAATGTTTGCGGGGTATCGCTTTCTACAGCGGGCTGGTCTTTCGCCATCTCCAGCAAATCGGCCGTTTTGGTAAGCTTAATAGCCGGAATGCGGATCACCGGAAGCTGCGCGGGCACTTCAGGAACAGCATAAGCTGCATACTTTTTCATCAGGTTGCGGATAGCTGTAAACTTGGGAGTTACCCATCCTGCCTCGCTGATAGGGGCGTCATAATCATAGCTGGTAATATCCGGCTGAATTTGATGTTCCTTGTCATAATTAGCACCGCTTGTGAAACCAAAATTGGTGCCACCATGTGCCATGTATATATTAAACGATACGGTATCTTTCAAATACTTCTCCAGGTCTTTAATTACCGAGGTTTCTGATACTTTTTCAAATTTCTCGCCCCAATGGTCAAGCCAGCCAGGATAATATTCGGCCACCATATAAGGGCCTTTTCCTCCGTTATATTGGTTAATGAGCTTCTTCAAATTTTTGGTATCACCTTCGCCATTGGCAGTTGGCAATGCCCCTTTAATTACGCCGCCTTCAAACAACCAGTCGCCATCAGAAGTAAACAATGGCACATCAACGCCCGCTTTTAAAAGCAGATCTTTTATAGCTGCGCTGTAAATTTTATGATCGGCAAGCGGCACATCCTTACGCTGGGCTACATATGATCCAAATTCATTTTCGGCCTGAACCATGATTATTGGCCCGCCATGGGTTATTTGCAGGTCTTTAACCTGCCCCATCAACTGGTTAATATAAGTTTTGCATGAATCAAGGAAGCGTTCGTTTTTACTGCGGATAACCAATTGTTTATCATTTTGGAGCCACCACGGATAGCCGCCAAATTCCCATTCGGCACAAGCGTAGGGCCCCGGCCTTAATATTACCATTAAGCCCTCCTGCTGTGCGGTTTTTACAAACTCGCGGATATCACGATTATCGGTTTTAAAGTCCCATACACCCGGACTAACCTCATGATGGTTCCAGAAAACGTAAGTGGCAACCGCATTCATACCCATTGCCCTGAGCATTTGCAGGCGCTGCTTCCAGTAAGCTTTAGGGATTCTTGCAAAATGCATTTCGCCCGAGTGGATTTGGATGGGTTTTCCATCATAAATAAAATTGCCATCAGCAATTTTAAAACTATGTTTCGCCTGGCTAAAAACCTGTGAAATTATGAGGGTTAGCAATAATAAAGAGAGGAGCATTTTTTTCATTTGCATTTGTAGGGTTGAACATGATTGACCGTATATTAAGTATACCGACCATGATGTTTTTAAGTTCCTAAATTATAAAGGTTAAATAGGAATGCCTAATTTCCTGCGATCTTAATTTAGCGCAAACGTTTGCTTAATTCAGCGAATGCAAGATAAATGGTTCCGGAACTCATTTTAGTCGCAAATTAGCCCTGAATAATGGGCTGGTGAAGTTAACCAACAAAGGATAAAGCACCGAAATAAATTAAGACACAGAAAATAAAATCCCTACCCCTTATCTTAAATTTCAAGTTTTTGCAAATTAGCACTTTCCCTAAGCTTGTCAATAGCCCGGTTTCTTAGCTGCCTCACCCTTTCTGCGCTAATACCAAGCCGGTTACCGATTTCGGGAGCCGAGAGTTCACTGTGCCCGTCCAGACCATAATGATAAAACACAACAGATCGTTCAGCATCGTTTAGCTTATTAAGCAAATCATCAAGCTGTTGTTTAAGTTGGTAAGCTTCCAAAAGGCCTTCTATTCCGGGTTCATCTGTATGTAAACGATCAAGCAGGCTGTATCCGTCATTGCCGGGTGTACCGGCTTTATCATACGAATGTGTAAAAGGCGCCGCATGCAAAGCTTCTTTCACTTTCCATTCAGCAGTTTCCAGGAATGCCGCTATTTCATCCTGAACGGGCAGTCGCTCAAGTCGTTGTTCCAGAACCCCTGTAGCCCTGTTAACATGAACAATCATATCTACCTGGTTGGCAGGCAGGCGGATCATCCGCGTTTTATCTAACAGTGCTTCCATGATTCGCTGCCTGATCCACCAAACTGCATAAGATATAAACTTGAAGCCGCGGGTTTCGTCAAACCGTTTCGCGGCTTCAAGCAAACCCAAATTACCTTCGCTTATCAGGTCGCCCATGGGCATGCCCTGGTGCTGATACTTTTTTGCCACGGAAACCACAAAACGCAGATTGGCCTTTACCAACCTATGCAAAGCCGACAGATCTCCCTGCCGGATCTTCCGAGCTAACAGAACTTCTTCTTCCGTATTGATAGTTGGCTCGCGGGCAATATCACTAAAATACTTCTCCAGCGAAGCGGCATCCCGGGCTGTGATCGATTGGGTAATGTTCAGGTCTCTCATTAAACCCTTATTTAACTCACTGCGGCAGTATTGCTGTTATTTTTATAAACAGGTGTAAGATGACCGAGCATATCTGCAGTCATAGTAACAAGATCATATTCAGGACGCCAGTTCCAGTCGCGCCTTGCTTCAGCATCCTCAACACCGGCGGGCCATGAGTTCGCAATGGACTGGCGCTTGTCGGTGTTATAACTAATGGTAAAATCGGGCAAGTGATTTTTCAACTCTACGGCAAGCTGAGCAGGTGTAAAACTTAAAGCACCGATATTATATGCTCCGCGTTCTTTGAGTGCTTCCACGGGCGCGTTCATCAGTTGAAGTGTAGCCCTTACCGCGTCATCCATATACATCATAGGTAATGCGGTGTTGGGGCTTAGGTAGCATTCGTAACGTCCATTCTGCAAAGCTTCGTGAAATATAGCTACTGCGTAGTCTGTAGTCCCCCCGCCAGCCGGGGCGCTGTAGCTGATCAATCCTGGATAACGCAAGCTGCGTACATCCACTCCATAATGCTCCCTGTAATAGGCGCACCATTGTTCACCAGCTTCCTTGCTGATACCGTAGACCGTTTGCGGATCAAGCAAAGCATTCTGGGGACTGATCTTACGTGCTGTTGAAGGCCCGAATACAGCGATACTGCTCGGCCAAAACACTTTATCCAATTTATGATCTTTGGCTGCTTCCAATATATTAAGCAGGCTTTGCATGTTCAGGTGCCATGCTTTTAGCGGGGCCTCTTCTCCTTTGGCAGATAAAGTAGCTGCAAGGTGATAAATTTGAGTTACTCTACACGTAGCAACCAGGTTTTCCAGCTCATCTTTATCTAATACATTTAACTGATGATATGGCCCCTCTAAATCCGGGGTTGCCATAGCATCATGTAAGTCGGTGGCAATTACTTGTTCCCTGCCATAAACATTTCTTAAAGCGGCAACCAGTTCGGTACCGATCTGCCCCCGGGCGCCCGTAACAAGGATTACCGGCGATAGTTGTTTTTTGTCGTGCTTCATAGTATTACGATGTAAAATTGTATATTCACAATCTCATAATCCACACAGCACTTAAAATTTGGTTTTTAAGACTAAAAATCTTCTTAAAAACAGGTTTTAAAACTTTTGATAAATATTTAAAGCTTATATTTTAGTTTTTATAACTCTCATGCTCAACCAACTCGATGAAACAGATATCCGCATACTCCAGCTTTTACAGGAAAATGCGCGCCTTACCGGCCAGGAGATAGGCCTTAAGCTTAACAAAACCACTACTCCTATCAATAACAGGATCCGTTCGCTCCAGGAGCGAGGCTATATTAAAAAATACGTTGCGGTGCTTGATCATGAAAAGCTCGAGCTGGATTTCATGACCTTTACGCATGTGCAACTGAAAGATCACAGTCAGCACAGTTTAAGTCATTTTGAAAGTGAGATCATTAAACTTCCGGAAGTACTGGAATGCTATCACCTCACCGGCGATTTTGACTTTATACTTAAGGTAACCGTAAAAGACCGCAAAGAGTACTATGATTTTTTGATGAACCGGCTTTTCGCGGTCGTTGCAATTGGTAAAGTAGAAACCAAACTCGTGATGAAAGCTGCGAAAACAGAAACGGCTTTACCAATCGGCAAACAGTAGTTTTAGTGCATTAAAAATAGGTCTCCGTAGACGCCACAAGCGAAAGCAGCTCAAGCTTGGGTTCGACTTCTAAATCACTGGCTTCAAGTTCGTCAGCAAACTTATGGAACGAAGCCAGCCCTTGTAATACCAGGTGGGCTTCTTCATTTTCGAGCTGATCGAAATGCATAAATGTTTTACCGTCGGGCAATAGCCATGCTGTATATTTAATACCGGGATGATTTAAAATTTTCAACTCTTCAACAATGGCAGCGATGTTCCGCTGATTGGTGGCCGCAAACTCCGCGCGTGTGGTGTATTGTACTCTTACTACTTTCATACCATAAAATTAAGATCAGCACGATCACTATTAAACAGGCAAAAGTGCCAACAAACGGGGGTATTTGTGACAAAATGAAGCATCGGAGAAGCATCTCTCCTCCATAAGGCCTGCCCATATATCCTTTTATTGTCATTTATATGCTTTAAATACATAGAAACATTTCTATATGTTAATATTATTTTACCTTTACATTATAACGTTGATTACATATAATTGACGGCAAAAAAAATGGACAACAAAAAAATAGAGAAAATATCCAGGGCGCTGAGCGATGCAAACCGGATAGCTATTTTACAACAGTTTAAAAAAAGGAAAGATTGCCTTTACTGTGCAGAGGTAAACGACCTCCTTGACCTTACCCAACCTTCCGTATCACACCATCTTAAACAGCTGGTTGATGCCGATTTATTGTTATCACAAAAAGAAGGCCGCAACCTTAAATATGTATTGAACCAGCAGGTACTTGATGAATACATTGCCTGCCTGAACGAATTGAAAAGTTAAGTATTAATATCTTCTGATTTAACCTGCTATTTCAATGCGAAAACATCGAAACATTCAAATATTTAAATATATCTACTCATGAATAGATTAATCTACATTATGGCCCTTGGTGCCTTCGGTATCATAACCACGGAGTTCGGGGTTATCGGTATCCTTCCCGACCTGGTGAAAGAATTTCATATTTCCATTGATACGGCAGGCTGGCTGCTTAGTGCCTTCGCGTTAACGGTGGCGCTTGCAGGACCGTTTACCAATATGCTAACAGCACGTCTTAACCGCAAATTTGTGATGTGCCTGGTATTAGGGATATTTGTTATTTCTAACCTGTTATCGGCAATAGCGCCGAACTTCACCGTACTTATAATTGCCCGTATACTACCGGCATTTTTGCACCCGGTGTTCTGGGCAGTATCCATGACTGCGGCTGCAAAACAAGCGGGGCCAAAAGATGCGCCCAAAGCCATCTCTATAATAATGGCCGGGCTTAGCGTTGCTACCGTATTGGGGGTGCCTCTCACCACCTACATGGCAGATCTTTTTAGTTGGAGGGCATCTTTTATCTTATCAGCCGTTATTAACTTATTAGCCTTTGGCGCGTTGACGCTATTTGCACCTTCAATGCCGGTTAATGAGGAACAGGCAAGTCCCAAAAGCCAGGTAAAGCTGCTGCGGAGTGTACACTTATGGATTAAGCTACTGGCTTCAACCATTATCCTGGCAGGCATGTTTGCCACCTATGGTTATCTTGCCGAATACCTGGATAAAGTTTCGCGTATGAGCGGAGCTCAAATTAGCATCATGTTGCTGGTATTTGGAGGTACAGGGATAGCCGGCAACTGGCTTATGGGTATAGCGCTTAGTAAAAATGTAACGTTTACAACGCGGCTGTTTTTGCTGTCTTTAGTTGCAACCCATGTATTGGCCTATATGTTTGGCGGACATTTTATTCCAATGGTTATTATTCTTTCAGTTTGGGGATTTATACACACCGGAGGATTTTTAGCGGCAAATATACAGCTTACCCATGGCATTCAGGAACCAGCGCTTGACTTTGTAAACAGCCTGCTTCCCTCCTTCTTTAACGCCGGTATTACATTGGGTACTTTACTGGGTGGTTTTGTGATTGCCCATTATGGTATCCACCAGGTAATCTGGATGACAGTACCACTGCTTTTACTTGCATTTGGCATGAGTTTTATTACCTCAAATGCAATAAAAAAATCAATATCAGCTCAAATTAAGGAAATACCTGAGGACGAACCTGTACAGGTAGCCATTTATGAATAAGCTCAATTGTAAACGATAGCTAAATTAAAGTAAAAAGTCCCTGGCTTACACCGGGGACTTTTTATCATTTTTAATTTTTAAACAGTTTAATATTAAACACCGTAAAATAATTGCCTGGGTTTCCATTACCAACCAGGTTACCCAGAAATCCTATGGACACAACCTGCGGTGAAGAAAGTGTAAAAGTAAAAGTTTTCACATCCCTTGAACTCGGACTGGTTGTACCAGCCTTTGCGCCGTTATACATCTTTACAGATCCCAGCGCTGTTGAAAGGTCTGCGAGTATCGGGATGCCGTTCCCTCCGGCGGCTGCCACACAGTAAACCGATGAATTTGATTGCACTTCCGAATAGGCATCAAATGACACAGTATAACTTCCTGCCGATAGCTGCGAAGACGTAGCCTGATATACTATACCGTTTACAACAGGTGTATTGTTCCATGTTTCCCAGTTAATAGTACCGCCGCCATCAGAACTATAGCCCCCATTGGTACCGCCATCTTTATTTTTGGCCGCCGCATTAGTTACCCAGGGCGCAGCGAGGGTTCCCCAACGGCCATCAAAGGTGTTTCTTTGAAAAGGCCCTGTGTTTAAAAGGTACGCATTAGTTACATCGATTACTTTCTGATCTACGTAATCTGCATAAAAAGTATCGATGGCCGTTTTATTTGGTTTAAAACCTGTGCGGTAACTAAGCGTTTTTCCGGCATTAAATTTAGGCAGAGAGGTGCTTAAACCAGTTGGCTGTGATACAATTACTGTATCGCGTTGTTTATTGGCAGCATCTGTGTATTTTAGTTCCATTGAAACCAATCCGTCATCAGCATTAACGTCAGCCCAGTTAATTAACGCGGAGCCATCTGTTTGTAATTTGACCGCGATTATACCTCTGTTGATAAGTGAACTTTGGTAAAGAGTACCATATACATTAGCAGCCAATGTAACCGGAACGGAAATATGGCCCCCGTTATCAAAAGTGCGGACCTCGAAGGTCATTGTACCTTCAGGTAAATTAGGTATGACCAATTTAGCCGTGTCAACCCCTGATGTACGGGTTACAGGCGTTTCTATCGAATCTTGTTTACTGTTCCAGTATACCCGGTATTTCACAATTTTAGGATCAGATGTAAACAGACCAGTTAGCAAAACACGGTTCTTGCCAGAAAACACCTGAACGGAATCCAGTTTGCCCGGATATATTATTGCCCCATTGGGCTCATATTTCTTTTTATAATCATCCATTTTTGTACAGGCGCTCATAGTGAAAGCAGCCAGCACTAAAAGATAGCATGATGTTATTTTATATAGTTTCATAATTGTAATTAAATTGATAAATGCATCGGCCTTGTTACTTTCCAAACATGGTAAATTCACTGATACTCATAAAGTACGATCCTGTCCAGTTACGCAAGCTCCTGATCCTGATGTATCTGTAAGCACTTAATCCGGCCGGAAAATCAAAGCCCCATCCATCGTGTGCGTATTTATAATCAGCGGCTGTTTCCGTACCTGAAGGTGAACCAGATGGTTTTACTATGTTACAGGTTAACAATTTCGTCCATGAAGCATCCAGCGCGCCATTCACATTTGGCGAATTTGATCCCCATATTTCAAAATCACGCAAATTACCCCTTACATAATATACATTACCGATCTCGATGAATGGATTGAGAATAAAGCGGCTGAATACCCTTTGTTTACCAAGATCGATTGTTACCATTTGCGGGCTTCCGGCACTTTCAACCGTAAAGAGGCAATTTGGCCAACCGCCGGTAAAGTTTCCATCAAAAATTTTGGTTACATCGGTATATGAATACAAGTTGGTTGCGTCGCCTGGCAGCTTGTAAACCGACCAATCCGATTTTGAAAACTGCTCCTCATAAAAAGGTGTAAGATTTAAAAATAAAGTATCGGATTTATTTAAAAATCTATCCCTTACAAAGAATGCGTACTTACGCTCAATAGCCGGCTGACCTCTTACAGCAGCTTTTATTGAGATGCTGTTACTGTAAACATTATCCATACCCTTTGGCTGCACATATAAACCATTGTTAGCGGTATCAACCATTGGTACAATAACCAGGTTATCTTGGGTAAGGTTATCACAAGCAATGTTAAAACCACCGAAAGTAGCAGTTATTTTAAGTGACCGGTAAGCAAGAAGATACGGTGGCGTTAAAGGGTTTGCTGTGACACTAACAGGTGCCGAAACCTTTTCGCTTGAATTTACCGCGTAAAGTTTTATCACATGTGCCAGGGTATCGCCAAAGCCATCAACAGTTAATGTATTGGTGTAGCGTGATGCAATTACCTCGCGTGTTTTACCCGGAGAGGTTTCGTAAACTGCTTTTACGTAAAACAGGTCATTATCTCCGGGTAACGTATAAGTTAAACTGGCTTTACCGTTTTCGTTTTGTACCTGCACGTTGGTAACAACTCCAGGCGGGTTGTTATTAGTTATAGTAGGTTTATTAAGTGTTTCCTGCTTACAGCCTGTTATTATTGTCGCTAACAACCCGATCCAGAAAGCAGCACGTAATTTTATTGTTTCCATGTGAATGTTTTTATTGTTAAACATATTATCGCTATATCTACCAGTTAGGGTTTTGAACCAGGTTTTGGTTAACCAGTAAATCGCTTTCTTTTATTGGCCATAAGTAATCGCGCGGAATCACAAAATGCCGCGAAAAAATCAACCGTTCGCGGTAATATAACTGAGGTGAATTTTCGCTTATTGTCCATCCTGTTACGTTTCCGTTAAGTTCAATACCGGCTGTTTTCCAGCGCAAAAGATCCCAAAACCGGTGACCTTCAAAACAAAGCTCAAGGCTACGCTCGCGCTGAATGATTGCCCGCATTCCCTCTTTCGTAGTATATTTAGTTGGATTAATACTGTAATTAGTCCAGGCATCCTGAACCGTAGGCAGGCCGGCCCGCGCTCTCACGCGGTTTACGTAGGTATATACATCAGCTACAGGCCCCTGAGCTTCATTTAATGCCTCTGAATAAAGCAAATACAGATCAGACAAACGCATTTCGGGCCAAGGGTAATTGATATAGGTAACCGTTGCCCATTCGTAGTGCCAGTTAAGGGCTTTTTTCATATAAAAACCAGCAATTGGTATAGGTGACGATTGCCCAACTTCGGCACCGCGGGCCTTCATCCACCAGGTATCTTCATCGGTTTTAGTTGGGCTGTTGGCCATATACCAAACACCGCGGTCAAATCCAAGGTCGGCATAATAACGTGGCTCCCGGTCAAAATTAAGCCTTGCAGTTGTTTCCCCTTCTTTGATGTTAAAACGCTCGTCATGTGTACCAACCCTTAGCTGAGCTATATCACTAAAGTCAAGCGTTTTATCTTCGTTAATCGGCACCCCGTTTTTAGTGTAGAACATCTTAGCCATTTTTAAGGTAGGGCCAAGTAACGGGCGATTGGCTGACTTTGCGGCATCGGCATTGTTAAAATCGTATTGCCCGGCGCACATCGACTGGAAGAATGAATTATAGTTGATGTTATTATTGGCAGTTAGCCCCCATATCAGCTCTTCATTCCACTTTTCGCTCATCGCGTTTCTTATACCCATTTGAGTCATAGTAGTTTGACTAAGTGGATTAGTAGGTGTAGGAAACGTATAAAGGCGTATATTTTGCGACTCGCAAAAATCAATGGCTGCTTTGCAGGCATCGGCAGCGCGCTGCCATTTT
Source organism: Mucilaginibacter sp. SG538B (assembly GCF_013376065.1). Classification (NCBI taxonomy): domain Bacteria; kingdom Pseudomonadati; phylum Bacteroidota; class Sphingobacteriia; order Sphingobacteriales; family Sphingobacteriaceae; genus Mucilaginibacter; species Mucilaginibacter sp. SG538B. The sequence continues at coordinate 2,069,420 of NZ_JABMJI010000001.1, read as the reverse complement.
TCGGCACTAAAAGTGGGGTTAAACAACTGCTCGCCATCCTTATTCTTGAATGAATTATAATCCGGGTTGCCATTAAACAACGGGCTCGCCGCCGTTACTAACAATTTGGCTTTCATACTCAAAGCAGCCGCCTTGGTAACACGCCCCAGTTCACTTCCTTCATTCCTGATTGTTAAGGGTAATTTTGCGGCAGCCTGATCATATAACCCGGCTATATAATTTACTACTTCATCAACCGGCCGGCGTTTTACCCGTATATCGTCAATGGACGCGTCAATAGGCAGATTTTTATCGATAATGGGTATTGGCCCATACGCTCTGAAAAGTTGAAAATGATAAAAAGCCTTTAAAAATTGGGCTTCTGCTATCCAGCGCTCACGTGTGTCAATATCCAAGTCCAGCACTTTGCTTTTGTCGCTGACATTTTCAATAAAGACATTACAATCCCGTATAGCCTTATAATTCGCAGCCGCGTCCCTGGTACCATTCATATAATTGGCTATAGGGTCAGACGAGTTTTGGAATCCTCTGGGCAGTTGCAGTACGTTTGTTGACCGTATGTGATTTGCAGGGTCTTCCACCCAAACTTCATCACTGGCGGTAAGCCCAACATTATAAGTGGGATCTGTTTCCGTTGGCAGGTATGAGTAGCAGGTAAACAAATACTTCTCTGCCTCGGTTTGTGAAACAAAGGCGTTGGCTATTGTTGATACGTTATCAGGAACAACATCCAAAAATGATTTTTTACAAGATGTTACCGGTACAATCATTATTAAGGTCATTATTACCAGGGAGATATTCCTCTTTGGTGTTTGACTTAATACCGATTGCTTAATTTTTTGTATAAAATTACTTTTCATATAATTAATTTGAAAGCTTTTAAAATTCTACCCGCAGGCCCACGTTAAATACTTTTTGAATCGGGTAACCCAATCCTGAGGTTCCCATTTCGGGATCCCAAAGCTTGAAGCTACTGAAGGTTAACAGGTTTAAGCCGTTTAGATAGATACGTGCGCTATTCAAATGGATAAACTTGAGTTGACTCTTATTGAAATTGTATCCAAGTTCTGCCGACTTCAGGCGCAGGAACGAGCCATTTCTTAACCACCATGTTGATGTTGGAGAATTTGGTGTAGCGCTGTTGTTGGCTTGTATGGTATTACTTAAGCGTGGCCAAAACGCGTAAGGGTTACGATTATCCTCAGACCAGTGATCATCGGCAATTGATTTTAACAGACCGCTTTGGTTACCTGTATTAAGGCCGTTGTTCTGCAGGCCGCTCACTAAATAAAACGGAGAAATATCTGCTGAATTGATGACAAAAGAAGACCTTGCCGAGCCCTGGAAAAACGCGCTGATATCAAAGTTTTTATACCCAACAGAAAAACCGAAACCGTAGATAATTTCCGGCACTTGCGGATACCCTATCGGCACTATATCCGAACTGGTTATTTTTCCATCGCCGTTCATATCACGGTATTTAATATCGCCGGCTTTATAGTCGCCAAAGCTTTGGACGGGCGAGTTGGCTACCTCTACATTGTCAATAAATAACCGCTCGGCTATAAGGCCATATATCTGGCTTAAGGAATTACCTACTTTGCTCAGGTATTGAAGGTTATTTGGATAAACAGGTTCTTCATTTTTCAACAGCTTGCTCTTAGCATAAGTAAGCGTACCGCGCGATTGGATCCAGAAAGAGTTGTTAAAGTTTTTCTTGTAATCCATAGCAATGTCCACACCTTTACTGGATGATTTACCTGCGTTTGAAGATATATCAGCTTGCAAACCCATAGAGGTTGGGATGGTGCTGCGTACCATTAAAATATTGTCACGTTTTTGTTGGTAGGCATCAACTGTTAAGGTGAAGTTTTTGGCCACAGTTAAATCCATACCGAGGTTAGTTTGCCTTGATTGCTCCCAGGTAATATTCTGATTTTCATAACGTCTGGTAGCTACGCCCGGCCTGCTATATAGGTAGTTGGTACCAAACTGGCCATAGGCGCCATTATTTAAACTAACGTCAGACAAATAGAAAAACCGATCTTCCGGCTTTCCGATCTGATCATTACCTACTAAACCATAGGTAACCCTGAATTTAAGATTATCAATAGTTGAAAGCAATGGCTCAAAAAACTTCTCGTTCGACACTACCCAACCCGCACCTACAGACGGGAAAAAACCAAAACGATGATTACTTGCAAAACGCTCAGACCCATTGTAACCAAAGTTAAACTCAAACAGATACCGGTTATCATAACCATAGGTAAACCTGCCCGATACCCCTTGATTACGTGACGGCAATGATAATTGTAATGTTTTGGCATTACCTGTAAGATAGTTACGCATAGTCCCGATCAGTAACCCGCTAACAGCATGTTTTTGAGCAAAGGTGCGGTTATAGGTTACCGCCGTTTCAATGTAAGCTATGGAATTAGAAACATTTAACGCCGGATCTTGATTATAAGTCAAATATTCGGTTGGCGTATTGCCAATGCTGCTGCCTGCCAAACCGTTATTAAGTAGCGTTAAGCCATTAAACGTTCCGTTAACTACATCTGATTGGTAATAATAAGGACTATACTGACGTGAAACAGTGAAGTATGAATAACGCGTAGTATACGCCATTGCCCTTGCCGATAAACCCTGCGTTATAAAATCAAGCTTTTGACTTAAGCTTAATTGCGCTGTCAGTGTGCTGGTATTTGAGCTTTGGAAACCAGACAGGGATTGCGCATAAGGATTCATATACAAACCGCCACCAGGTATAATGGCATTACCGAAAAGCGGGTGATTTACATATGGCAGCAAATTACCCGGATAAATTGCCGGAAAAGCTACAGGGTTACTCCAAAGGGCGTTTAAAAAAGTGTAACCACCACCGCCGATAGGGCCATGATAACTATCAAACTGGCCTTTTAAGCTCACCACCGCCTCAGTGGTTTTAGTAAGGTTTAAAGTTGTATTTGATAAAAGAGAATATGATTGCAGCTTAATGTTGTTGCTGAAATTGTTAAGGCTGTTCTCGGCCAGGTTGCCATTATCAATATTATAGGTCATGGCCAGATAGTACTTAGCTTTTTCTGACCCGCCGCTGGCGTTCATATTAAACCGTTGGTTATTGGTTTTGGTTTTGATCAACTGCTTGATCCAATTATTACTGGGATATAACAGCGGGTCATCACCTTTTGCAGTATGGTCTATTTTATTTTGCGAATAAGGCAAGATGCCCAGCGGATTACGGGTAAGTACCGCTTCATTAGCCAATGTCATGTAACTAATATTATCGGCCAGATCAATATTCTTAACGTTTGATGATGTTGAATTTTCACCGCGGATATTGAATTTTACAGCCCCCGTCTCACCACGCTTAGTTGTAACCAATATTACACCGTTTGCCCCCCTTGCACCATATAGTGATGAGGCTGTAGCGTCCTTCAGCACCGAAAAGCCCGATATGTCATCCGGTTGAAGCCTTGCCAGATCGGTGGTGCCCATTTCAATACCATCGATCAATATCAGCGGATCAACCTTACCAGCTCCAAACGTACCCACGCCCCTGATAAAGAACTGGGCATTATCAGCACCCGGTTCACCGCTTCTTTGGTAAGAGATCATCCCCGGTACAACGCCTGCCAACATGGTGGTAAGGTTACTTGACGGCCCCTTGAGCTGTTTAGGGTTTATAGAGGTAATCGAACTAACAAGGCTCGCCTTTTTTTGCGTACCGTAGGCAACTACGGTAACTTCTTCAAGGCCATTTTTATCAGCGCCCATTTGCACATTAATTTTATAAACGCCGCCGGCTGATGGAGAATAGTTTGCAAGATCAAATTCCTGCGATTTTGATCCCACAAATGAAAATACAATAATTGAACCTCCGCCTTCCTTTAAATTAAGAGTGTACTTTCCATCCATGTCTGACTGTGTGCCGTTCATGGTTCCCTTAACCTTAACACTTACACCTGGTAAAGTAAGGCCTTTGTCGTCAGAAACAATCCCCTGCACTTTTTTAGGAACGACGGCTCCTGCAGGTTCTTTTTTGGGAGGGTTTACAACGGACGCGGGTTCGCTCTTTTCAATAACAACGAGTTGGTCACGCACTACATAATTCAGGTTTTTTCCTTTCAAAAGAACGCCGAACACTTCTTTCAGTTCAGCGTTTTTAAAATCAACAGTAACCAATTCTTTGTCATTCAAAAGAGTGTTACTGTAAAAAACGGTTAGGCCCGTTTGCTTTTTGATTGATTTAAATACATCGGCCAAACTGATGTTAGCCTTTTTAAGTGTTATTGGTCCAGTACCCTGCGCTTGTACAGCGCTATACCGGGTTACCAATAAAAGAAAAATAAAGGGCAGTATAAGCCGCCGGCTGAATAGAATTCTCTCCATATTTATTGGGTTTACGATTGGTTTTCTCTAAGACCTGTTCCTGCTAAAACGGGTGAACGGAAACAAGAAAAATTGTATTTTTTTTATTACAATGAAAAACAAACATTGTTAATCAACACTATTTCAATGCATTACTAATGCTACCCATTTGACAAACAAGGGCAAATGATTCCCATGGCGCTTAAGGGCCAGGCATTAAATAACCGGGAAACAGGTTGTGGTTTAACCGTGGCGCTTTCTTACCTGATGTGTAAAACCCCTTCCTTTAAAAGGGCCGAAACTCCTGCAGATGCTTTAATATTTTGAATGAAAACTTCAATTGGTTTGTTTTTTTGAATAGCACCACTAAATGCTTCGTCGGCTTTCGCTGGATCGTCAAAAACCACTTTTACATCAAACCAGCGGAGCAGCACATCGCTTATATCGTGAAGTTTAATGTTATGGAAATAATAAATATCATTCATCCAGGCCAGTTCAACAGCAGAATCAAATGGTTGGGTCCGAAACCCAGCCCCCGATGTATAAACAGCTTGGTAGCCAGGTTGTAAAAGCATTTTTTGTTTATCCTGACCGCTTGTTGATACCGAGCCTTCAACCAACGAAGTTACTGTTTCACCGGCATGATAAGTATTTACGTTAAACTCAGTACCTAAAACTTTTACATCAGTTTGGCCTGTATGAACTATAAACGGGTGGGCAGCATTTTTTGCAACTTTAAAAAAAGCTTCGCCTGTTAAGTACACTTCCCTGGTTTTGCCTAAAAATGAAAACGGGAAGCGCAGGCTCGATACAGAATTTAACCAAACCTGTGTACCGTCTGAAAGTACTATCCGGTAGTTTAATTTTGAAGGAATAACGAGTGTGCTCCACTCTTCACTTTTACTATTATCCACCTGGTAACTTAAACCGTTAACACTTTTCTTTAAATGAGCAAACGACATATTGATCACCTTTTTGCTGGTATCAGACAGGTTGATATGCTGCCCGTTTGCCAATCGTAGCTCAATGGCCGGTGTTTTAAGATTCTTTTTTGCAGCAACAAGAGCATTAACAGGCATTTGCCGCCAATAATATCCTGCGGTAAACGCGATGCATAATAAAGCTGCTACAGAAAGCCATTTTACTGCGCCTGCCCAGCCAGGCCTGATCGATCGCACCGGCTTTATTTCGGCCTGGATTGTATCCCAGGCTTTATTTTCATCAATATTATTAAAGAAGGTTTGAGCTTTATTTGAAGTAAGTACCTGTTGCATTTCATCCCACAGTTGTTTAATCCGGGGATCATTTTGTATAGCCTGTTCAAGCAAATGACTGTCTTCCTCACTTATTACGCCTGTAATTTGCTCAATTATCAGTTCCTGAAAATACGCTTTATTGTATGTCATTATTTATAAGACCTCATTATGGATAAAAAGGGTGAACTTATTTGGCACTCTTTAACCCTTCTTTTAAAGTTTTTATTGCCAGTTTTAAATGAGTTTTCAAAGAATTTATGCTAATGCCCATTTCAAGGGCCGCATCTTTATACTTTTTATGCTCATAATGCACCAGCGTAAAAGCCTGCATCCGCTGTATCGACAAATCGGCCAGCACTTTTTCAGGATAAATTTCCGGTACAGGTGTTTCTTCCTCCTCTATTTCGGTAAGTGTATATTTGTAATCTACCAATTTTTTTTGCGTTCGTGTTTCGCTTTCAACTTTTTTGAGGCATCTGTTACGGATTGCTGTAGTTAAATAAGCTTTTAATGACGAATTAATATTGGTATATAATTGTCTTTCCCAAAGATCAACAAAAAAACCCTGAACGGTATCTTCAGCTTCCATTTCATCCCGTAAAATATAAAAGGCCGATACATTAAGCAGCTTATAGTATTTTTTAAATACTGCTTCAAAGGCTTCCTTGTTCCCCAATTTTAATTGCTCAATAATATGAGCATCGTTCAAAATCTCCATGAATTGGTCTTAACTGGTTTATAATTAAATAGGTTGGGCTACTATAGAAAGCTAAATGTAAAAACTTTTATTGTCAAAACAACAATTATTAAAAAAATATTAAAAAATCATCACTTTACTCAAAACCAGGATCTCTAACAAGCCTTTTTTACTAAACGGGCCATTTAAAAGTTAAGATTTATAGCGGAGACATTCTTGATACATCCTAAGAAACGGGACATACTTTGGTTTTGAAAAATATTCAAAAGCAATCGATTTCATTTAGTAATTATTGTAATAAAAACAATTAAAAAATAAAAATAAGGCATTCCTCTTTTAATTCTTTTTAACTTAGGATATCCAGTTCGGCATCAAAATTTATCCGGCTCTTTTTTTTACAAAATGCGCAAAAACACTCGTTCTATTTCGCATTTCATTTAATCCGGCTTTGTTTTTAATTTTGTTTTGATGATAAACAGCTTGCAAATTAAACTTCACAAAGGGCAGCTCGATGAGCTAAAGGATGAACCTGCCAGCTTGTTAAGTTTTCTGAATGTTATATTTAAGCCTCTTTCAGCAAACTACGAACAGCTTAAACATGCGCTTGAGCGCGAATTCAGGCCGGAAGGTTCGCCGGAAGTAACCCGTTTAAATTTCGACAGGATCAAATTTGATGAGAACACAGGCCAGGGAAGTTTCCGGATAGTATTAGATATCGACTATGCGTTCGGCTGCGAAGACCTGGTTACCCATAAAAAAAATCAAACATCAGAATGGACTTTCATCGTTGATTACAAGCTTTTAATTATAAATCTTTGTAGTTCGCCCTTTATTGACAGCCGTAGCACGGCCGAAGAGTTTTAGATCCTCATTTCAGGCCTGCAACAGCCCGGAGCTATAGCGCTTATAAAAAAGGAATAACAAGTGAACATCCACAATGCTGTGCAGATCCGGGTTACGAAAACGGCATATTTAGGTTTGCCCTTGCAAGCTTGCTGCCTCCGGAAAGTTATATTACAGCCATCAACAAAACACAACAACATTTTCCTGCGTTTAGTGATGACGTCAAAATAGATTTCAGAAAAGTCGATTTTGTAAATGAGCAGATCGGCGTTAGGTTGCTGAATGGGGTGCTTATGGCAAATTCACTGCATTTTGTAGCTGATAAACCAAAATTGATAAAACAGTTGGAGAAAGGATTAAAGGTAATTCTCAATTGCTGATTGTGGAATATGATGCCGTTAAAAGTAATCCCTGGGTTCCCTAACCTCCCCTTTAGGGGGCCAGGAGGCTAAAATATTATTCCTAAAACCACGCCGATAATGATCACTATCGGTGTTTTTATTTTGGTAAAATGCAGCACCAGGAACGTACCGACCATTAAGGCATAGGCTGTCCAATTTAAGCCAAAAGGCCTTACCAGTAAAATCAGCGCAGTAGCCATAAAACCTACAGCTACTGCATTTATACCGCTCAGTGAGTTTTTTATACGTGTAATCTTCTTCAGATCCTCCCAAAACGGCACAATAAAGAGGATCAGGATAAGGCCTGGTGTATTGATGCCAATAACAGCAACCAGGCTCCCAATTACCTGCCCCCAAATGCTGTTTCCTTTGTTGCCAAGCGTTATGCCGCCCAAAAACGAAGTAAATGAAAATGTAGGCCCCGGCAAAGCCTGCTGCAAAGCATATCCCGACAAAAACTCCGACCGGCTTAAGTAATGCTTAACCTCAACAAATTCGGTATACATGAGTGGTACCAGCACTTGTCCCCCTCCAAAAATAAGGATGCCGTTGCGGTAAAAGTTTTCAAATAAACGGATTGGTAAACTTAATGGGGACGTTTGATTTACAACCGCACCTAAAGCAGCGAAAAAAAGCAGAATCCCTATAAAGTATGCTACTTTATTAGGATTTACATTTGAATATAGTTTTACCCTCAATTCGTTTTCATGCTGCTGGGTTTCCATGGCCGACGATATAATGCCGCCAAGCAATATGAGTATCGGAAAGGCATAAGCATTTTGAAGGATGAGTGTCACAATCAGTGAACCAATTGCCAGCATGGTGCTGATCCTGGTTTTTAAAAATTTGTTGGCAAATGTATAAGTGGCATAAGCAACTATGCCTACCGCTATAGGCTGTACATAACTGATTACATGAGCAAATTTGGCCTTATTAGCAACCATACTGTAGCTGATAGCCGCCATACACATAATAGTGGCCGAGGGTAGGATCCAAATTAAAAATGTAATAATAGCCAGCCTAAGTCCACCCACTTTCCAGGCTATCCCAACCAGTGTTTGGGTTGACGAAGGGCCGGGCAATACCTGCGATAAGGCGTTAAGCTCCATCAACTCATCTTCGGTAATATATTTTCGTTTTTCAACAAATTCGCGCAGCAAAACAGCAATGTGGGCCTGCGGTCCGCCAAAAGCGGTAAAAGTATAAATTAGCACATCCCGCAGAAATAATAGTTGCCGTTTCTTCATTTGTATATTCGCAGATAGTTTTTTGCAGATAGTTCATAGATCATGGTTCATAGCAGGCAGATCATAGATATGTTCACGAAAAATGGACGAGCCAATACTGCGGAGCTACCATGAACTATTAACCATTAACTATGAACTACTAATAATCGTCATCGTCTTCTTCAAAACCCATTGCCTGCCTATATACTGCCTGCAATTCAGAAAAAGCATGGTTATCGCGCTTTTCTTTTGTCACTTTCATACCGGCTTCATAAGTTTTAATGGCGTCATCCTTTCGGTTTAGCGCTTCATAAAGCTTACCCAAATGATAATAGGTACCTGTATAGCCGGGGTGGTTATTTACCAGGTCTTCATAATAAGCAAGAGCCTTATCTGTCTCATTCAGACGCAGATATTCTGTTGCCAAGGCATATTTCAGAAACTCATCATCCGGTTCATTTTTTATAAATTCCAACAGCTTATTCAATCTGCTTAACTCCATTTTAAACTCTATCTTTTTTAACTAAATTTGCAAAAACCTATTGATATGAAGATTCTGGTATGTATAAGTAATGTTCCTGATACCACCACAAAAATAACTTTTACTGATAATAACACGCAATTTAATACAAACGGCGTTCAGTTTATACTTAACCCTTATGATGAAATTGCACTTGCCCGCGCCATTGAACTAACAGACGGCGGTAAAGGTACAGTAACTGTAATAAATGTTGGGGAAGCAAATACAGAAGCCACTATACGTAAAGCCCTGGCCATTGGCGCTACCGATGCGATACGAATAAACGCTAAACCGCACGATGCCTGGTATGTAGCATATCAGATTGCGCAATATGTAAAATCAAATCCTTTTGATCTGATCCTGACAGGTCGTGAATCTATTGATTATAATGGATCAAAAGTTGCTGGTATGCTTGGCGAACTGCTTGATCTGCCATCGGTATCCATCATTAAAAAATTAGATGCCGCTGACACAGAAGCAACCGTTGAGCGTGAGATTGAAGGTGGTAAAGAGGTTTTAACTATTCCCTATCCTTTTGTAGCCGGTACGGCCGAAGGTGTGGCCGAACCCAAAATACCCAATATGCGCGGCATTATGTCTGCCCGAACCAAGCCACTTACAGTTGTTGAACCGGTTGAGATAAAAACATTTTCGGAGATCATTAGTTATGAAACACCTGCTCCACGCGGCCAGGTGAAGCTTATACCTGCTGATGATACTGCTAAACTGGTTGAGCTGCTGCATACCGAAGCGCGTGTTATATAAATTATGATCTAAATCATTAACAGATAAATATGTCAGTTTTAATATATGCGGAAAATACCGGGGGCAAATTCAAGAAATCAGTTTTTGAAGCCGTTTCTTATGCAAGCGCCATTGCCGATCAAAATAATACTTCCCTTACCGCTGTTTCAATAGGCAACGTTGACGCCACCGAATTAGCTTTATTAAGTAAATACGGTGTAGATAAAGTGCTTAATGTATCAGGAGATAAATTGAAGGAATTTGTAAACCAGGCCTACGCCTCTGTCATAGCCGAGGCGGCCAAAAAAGAAGGTTCGGCTGTTGTGGTACTATCAAACACATTTTCGGGTCGTGGTTTAGCGCCCCGGATAGGTGTTAAACTGGAAGCCGGTGTTGCCGACGGAGCGGTTGCTTTACCTGAACAGACAGGCGGCTCGTTTAAAGTAAAAAAGACAGCATTTTCAGGTAAAGCTTTCGCAACTGTCGAGCTTACCTCCGCCATAAAAGTTATTGCGCTTGTGCCCAACTCTTATAAAGTTGTTGAAACTGGCGGTACTGCCCAGGTTGAGGACTTTAGTGTTGAAACTAAAGCTTCAGACTTTAAGGCGATGATTAAAGAAATCGTTCGTTCAACGGATAAAGTTTCATTGCCTGATGCTGAAATCGTTGTTTCGGGCGGTCGCGGTTTAAAAGGCCCCGAAAACTGGGGCATGATAGAAGAACTTGCCGAACTTTTAGGCGCAGCTACTGCATGTTCAAAACCTGTATCAGATGCTGGCTGGAGGACGCATAGCGAACACGTTGGACAAACCGGTATAGCTGTCAGTCCAAATTTGTATATTGCAGTCGGTATTTCAGGTGCAATTCAACACCTGGCCGGGGTAAGTTCATCAAAAATTATTGTAGTCATAAACAAAGATCCCGAAGCACCGTTTTTTAAGGTAGCAGATTACGGAATTGTGGGCGACGCGTTTGAAGTACTCCCTAAATTAATAGCAGCCGTTAAAGAATATAAAGCTTCAGCATAAATACAGGTGTGATGGGGAATAACATGAAAAAAATAAAGCTTGATATTGTCGGCTTATCGTACAGTCAAACTCAATCGGGCGCCTATGCACTTGTTTTGGGTGAAGTTAGCGGCCGTCGTCGCTTACCTATTATCATCGGAAGCTTTGAAGCTCAGGCTATCGCTATCGAAATAGAAAAAATGACCCCAAGCCGCCCGCTTACGCACGACCTGTTCAAAAGCTTCGCCCAGGCTTACCAGATTGAAGTTCAGGAAGTGATCATCTATAATTTGGTTGATGGGATATTTTATGCCAAACTGGTTTGCAGCGACGGAAAGCGTTCTGTAGAAATAGATGCCCGCACTTCTGACGCTATTGCAGTAGCTGTACGCTTTGACTGTCCTATCTTCACTTATGAATTTATTCTTTCAACTGCGGGCATTGTTATAGAAGGCAACGATTTTGTTTACCTGGAAAATATCAACGAAACGCCCGAAGAAAAATCGGTGAGCGCATCAGTGAGCGGTTATGCTTCTATCAGTACCGAGGAGCTGAAAACCAAACTCCAGGAAGCCCTGGCCGAAGAATCATACGAAAAAGCCGCCAAGATCCGCGATGAACTGAACAAGCGTAAAGCATCCTAATGATTTCGGATTTTCGATTTCGGATTTGCCAAAAGATAATTTATCACAAATAATAATATTAAACAGAAATCCAACCCCGGATTTCTGTTTAACAATCGTAATTTCTACACTTGTAGCTTTCTGATTTACATTTATTTCACTACTTTCCGCTTTTAATTTAACACTGACTAAAATTATTTAAACCCGGTACCATATGAATATTAAGTTCCGCTTAATACTGATGAATTTTATGCAATTTTTTATCTGGGGTGCCTGGTTGCTTACCATTGGTGCATACTGGTTCCAGGATAAACATTGGTCGGGCGCACAATTTGGGGCAATCTTCAGTACCATGGGTATTTCGGCAATATTTATGCCTGCCCTTACCGGTATCATAGCCGATAGGTTTATCAATGCTGAAAAGCTTTACGGTATCATGCATATTTTAGGGGCGGCATCCTTATTTACCTTGCCTTTAATTACCAGTCCTTCCGCCTTTTTCTGGGTAATGCTGATCAACATGATCTTTTATATGCCAACCCTTTCATTATCAATAACAGTGGCATATTCGGCGTTAAAAAGTAACAACAAAGATGTAGTTAAAGATTATCCCCCTATCAGGATTTGGGGAACTATCGGGTTTATAGCCGCATTATGGACAGTGAGCCTCACACATAACGAAACCTCTCCCAACCAGTTTTATATTGCATCGGCCGTAGCTCTTGCACTTGGCATTTATTCTTTTAGTCTTCCTAAATGCCCGCCACTTTCGGCCAAAGCAAATAACAAATCGTTTGTTGATTCATTGGGGCTAAATGCCTTTAAACTATTCAAAGATCCAAAGTTTGCTATTTTCTTTGCATTTTCGATGCTTTTGGGCGCAGCACTGCAACTTACCAATGCGTACGGTGATACCTTTATACAAGACTTTAAAAATATAGCCATTTATAAAGATTCGGTCGGCGTAAAATATCCGGCCATTATCATGTCCATCTCCCAGTTTTCTGAAACGTTTTTCATTTTACTGATCCCATTCTTCCTGCGTAAGTTTGGTATTAAGTATGTAATGCTGTTCAGCATGCTGGCCTGGGTGCTGCGTTTTGGCCTTTTTGCCTTTGGCGATCCGGCAGGTGGTTTATGGATGATTGTTTTATCATGCATCGTTTACGGCATGGCTTTCGACTTCTTCAATATATCGGGCTCGCTGTTTGTTGAAACACAGGCTACTCCTGATATCAGGGCAAGTGCACAAGGCCTGTTTATGATGATGGTAAACGGTTTCGGGGCATTCTTCGGAAGCATCGCAAGCGGCCTTATTATCGATCATTTCTTTTTGCTGCCGGGCGGTGGTAAAGATTGGCATGGGATCTGGCTTACGTTTGCCGGGTATGCTCTTGTAATTGCAATTGTTTTCCCTTTCGTATTCAGATATAAGCACAATAAGGCACTCGTTGAAGCGATACAACATGCCTAGGAACCATAATTTGGGGATTGCCATGATAGTACAAAAGAGAAGGCCCGCGAATTCGCAGGCCTTCTCTTTTTATAATATAATAGGATCAAGAAATCCTTAAATCCTAAAATCATGGTTCATTTCCAACCCATTGCATATTTGATACCACCTAACAGATGGTTCAAATATAATGGATCAGCATATGATTCATCAGTATGACCTAATTCGGTATAAAAAGCCCTGCCGCCATCGAAGTTATGATACCATGCCATTGGGTGATTGTCACCATTTTCGCCGCCGGTGTAACTTTTCTCATCAATTTTAATCAGTACGTGCAGATCATCGCCTATCCATTTATAGTTATACCATTCGTCCCATCGCTTCCAGGTTTCGGGCAGATGTTTAGTGGCAATAAAATTACGGTCGACCACATGTAATGTTGCTTCCTGTTGTTTTGGATGACTTTTAAAATAAGCCCCTACCAGTTTACCATACCATGGCCACTCATACTCGGTGTCTGTTGCGGAATGAACACCAACAAAACCGCCGCCGGCCTTAATATATTGCTCAAATGCAGTTTGTTGGGCATCATTTAAAACATCGCCGGTGGTGTTTAAAAATATTACCGCCTTATATTGTTTTAAATTATCGGTAGTAAACTTTGCGGCATTGGTGGTGCTGTCTACATCAAAATTATTCTCCTGCCCGAGTTTAATTATTGCAGGCACACCTACCGCTATGGAATTATGATGAAACCCTGCGGTTTTACAAAATATCAGTACCTTATCTTTAGCAAGTACCTGGCTTATTAGTGCGCCTATTAAAAGGCAAATGGTAAGTAGTTTTTTCATAGTTGGTGAGTGGTTGATATATTGATTAAGTGAGTATTGAGTTTTATGTTTGATGAATGGTTGATCAAGTGAGTGGTTAATTAAAACTTGACAATTCGTGCCAAACCATTCACCTAATTAACCACTCACTAATCACTAAATTATAAATTCCCTTTCTTCAATTCATCTACAGCAAAATGAGCGGCGCGGGCCGTCATTGCCATGTACGTTAATGATGGGTTTTGACACGCTGATGAGGTCATAGCTGCGCCATCGGTAACAAAGACGTTTTTGGCGTCCCATACCTGGTTGTTGCCATTCAATACTGATGTTTTGGGGTCGCGTCCCATCCTTGCAGTACCCATTTCGTGAATTCCATCGCCAACGTTGTGGCCGCGGTCGTGGGTTTCAATGTTTTTTACACCAGCACTTTCAAGCATCGCTTTGGCTTCTCTTACAATATCAAAGCGCATTTTCTTTTCGTTTTCTTTGATCTCAGCATCCATCGCTAAAATAGGCAACCCCCATTTGTCCTTGCGGGTTTTATCAAGGGTAATTTTATTTTCGTGATAAGGCAGCAATTCACCAAAACCGCTTAAGCCTATAGTCCACGGACCTGGCTCTGTAAGTGCGTCTTTATAGTCGGCTCCAATGTTCAATTCAGCAATCTCACGGCTCCATCCCATACGGCTTGCCGCGCCCTGGTAACCGAAACCACGCAGGTAATCGCGTTTATCACCAAACAGGTTGGCAAAACGCACAACATAAATACCGTTGGCCCGGCGACCGTAATAATATTTATCTTCAAAACCTTCAACCAATCCGCTTGCGCCGAGATTGTAATGATGATCCATAATGTTATGGCCTAACTCTCCGCTGCTGCTGCCCAAACCATCAGGCCAAATTTCGGTAGCCGAATTCATCAATACCCAGGCGCTGTTCAAAGCAGAGGCGTTTACAAAAACGATCTTTGAATAATACTCATAAGTTTGGTTGGTTTCGGCATCAAGCACTTCCACCCCTCTGGCCTTTTTAGTATCTTTATCATACAATATTTTAGTGACGATAGAATATGGCCTCACGGTTAGATTGCCTGTAGCCAAAGCCGCTGGCAATGTTGACGATTGCGTGCTGAAGTATCCGCCAAAAGGGCAACCCTCCCAGCACCTGTTCCTGAACTGGCAAGCCGTACGTCCCGGAATAGCAGCAGTTAAATTGGCCGAGCGACCAATGATCATATGCCTGGTGCCGTTGTAATTTTTCTTGATGCGGGCAGCTACATCTTTTTCCACCCAATTCATATCCATCGGGGGCAAATAATGACCGTCGGGCAGTTGTGGTAAGCCTTCCAATGAGCCGCTTATACCTGCAAATTTCTCTACATGATCATACCAGGGTGCAAGATCTTTATAGCGGATAGGCCAATCAATAGCCCAGCCGTCCTTAGCATTTGCTTCAAAATCAAAATCGCTCCAGCGATAGCTTTGCCTTCCCCATAAAATGGAGCGACCGCCAAGCTGATATGAACGCCACCAGTTAAAGGGTTTGATCTCGGTATACGGAGCGGCTTGCTCGTCGGTCCAGTAATCCATAATAGGTTCGGAAGCTCCCCAATTACGTGAAATTACGGGGCGTTGTTTACGTTGGGCTTGCGTTGGCTTTCCGGCATGATGTCGGTCCCAGGGGTCCTGATTAGCAGTTTTATAATCTTTAATGTGCTCAAAGTTTCGGCCCCGTTCAAGCATAATGGTTTTCAAGCCAAGTTCGGATAACTCTTTTGCTGCCCAGCCACCGCTGATGCCTGACCCTATTACAATGGCATCATAGGTATTATTAGCCTTAGCCTTGCCGTTTATATTACTTAATGGCATAGTTTATAAATTGGTTTTGAGATTGGATAAAACAATTATATTAATTAAAAATCGATATAGCAATCGATTGTGAAGAAAAGTGTGAACCACGATTTATGGGATTGATGGATTACCTTGATAATAAGTTTTATTCAGCCATCATGAAATCCTCTAATCCTGAAAATCATGGTTCTTTTATTTATTTTTACCCCATGCTACAAGTAAGCGAATTATACATCTACCCTATTAAATCATTGGGCGGCGTTGCGGTACAAAATGCGGAGGTTACCCGTCGCGGTTTACAACACGACAGGCGTTGGATGCTGGTTAATGAACACGGGCACTTTATAACCCAACGGGAGTTTCCGCAAATGGCACTGATCAAAACGACAGTAGAAACTGATGGTGTAGCTGTACATCATCATTCGGGCGGGTCATTATTAATTCCATTTAATGGCGAAAGAAACCCCTTACAACAATTTACTGTATGGGACGACACCTGCATGGGACAATACATAAATAATGGATTTGACCAGTGGTTCAGCGAAGCACTCAATATGAAATGCCGCCTCGTTTACATGCCCGATGACAGTGAACGCGAAGTTGACCAGCGCTACGCCAAACCCGGCATTATCACTTCATTTGCAGATGCCTATCCTTTCCTGCTTATTGGGCAGGCTTCGCTTAATGACCTTAACAAACGAATGCCATTGCCTTTGCCAATGAACCGCTTTCGTCCCAATATAGTTTTTACCGGCGGTGATGCTTATAGCGAGGACCTGATGAACCAGATAACAATAGCAGGGATAACCTTCTACGGGGCAAAACTTTGCGCACGTTGTGTGTTAACCACCATCGATCAGCAAACAGCCCTGAAAGCTAAGGAGCCTCTAAAAACCCTGGCTTCTTACCGTATGAAAAACAATAAGATCATGTTTGGACAAAACCTGGTACATGAAAATACAGGCATAATTTCTGTGGGTGACGAACTTAAGGTTTTAAGTACCCATACTGAGGATAGATTTATTGTAGCAAAGCAACCAATCACAACAGCATGAAACCAACTATAATTATTGAATATTGCCCAAAATGCAACTGGATGATGCGTGCCGCTTATATGGCCCAGGAACTGCTTACAACCTTTACCGATGACCTAAATGGGGTTACCTTAAAACCAAGCGAAGTGAGCGGCAGATATACGATAAGCATTGATGAAGAAACGCTGTTTGACCGCAAGCTTGATGGCCATTTCCCAGAAATCAAAGAGTTAAAACAGGCCGTTCGTGATAAAGTTAACCCGGGTAAAAGCCTCGGTCATTCAGACAGGCATCAGTTGTAACTTTTATATAACAATGTCTGTATAAAATATCCTTTCTATATAATCTATAATATTACTCGAAAAAATAGTTAATTTAGAGAATATCTTTATTTACCTTTGTGAGTTTTATTTTAGAAAATGCTTTCAAAAAAAACTAAGTATGCTATAAAGGCACTTGTGGTTCTTGGCAAGAACATGGACCAGCCGCCTATGCAAATTTCGAAGATTGCCGAAATTGAACGAATCCCTAAAAAGTTTCTTGAGCAGATACTGCTTGATCTGCGCAATGCGGGGTTTCTTTACAGCAAAAAAGGAGCAGGTGGTGGCTACAGCCTTAACCGCGATCCCAAAGAAATATTCCTGGTAAGTATCATGCGTATAACCGACGGACCTATTGCCATGGTGCCCTGCGCCAGCTTAAACTTTTACCACAAATGCGATGAATGCCACCAGGAAAGCACTTGCGGCATAAGGGATGTATTTGTTGATGTAAGAGATGCCACACTTAAAATATTAAGCGAAACCAGCATCGCCGATATCATCAAACGCGAAACCACCCTCATCAGCGTTTAATTTTAAAACTTCATAAAACTGTCATAACACAGTTTTTTTAAATTAAATGCTACTTTTTCCGTATACTATATATATATTTGGGAAATGAATCGTGAGAGCATTAATATTACTTGTCTTAACCAGCTGACTTATTGCTATATGTGCAATGAGAAAACGAGGCTGTAAACGTAATATTTAACCATATATGCCTCTTTAGCCACAGCCAAAGGGGCTTTTTTATAAAAGATTAATACATAGAATATGCAGAGCTTCAGAACGGAACTGGAGAACCCTATTGTTGAGAAGGATATTATAGATCTTGAAAAAAAGATCCATGCTTTTCGTGAAGGTAAAATTCATGATGAAAAATTCAGAAGCTTGCGCTTGGCGCGCGGTGTTTATGGCCAGCGTCAGCCAGGCGTGCAAATGGTACGTATTAAACTACCTTTTGGTAAAGTTAGCTTTAAGCAACTATTGAAGATTGCCGAGATTTCTGACGAGTTTGGGAGCAGTAATCTCCACCTTACCACCCGCCAGGACATCCAGATCCACTATGTAAGTCTTGACCGTACACCCCAGCTTTGGGCTAAGCTTGCACAGGATGACATCACCCTGCGCGAAGCATGTGGTAATACCGTGCGTAATGTTACAGCCTCTCCTACTGCAGGTATCGACCCAAAAGAACCATTTGACGTTTCCCCTTACGCATATGCTACGTTTGATTATTTTCTGCGTAACCCGATATGCCAGGAAATGGGCCGCAAATTCAAAATATCTTTCTCGTCAAGCGATGAGGACACAGCGTTTTCATACATTCATGATATCGGTGCTATCCCTAAAATAAACGCCAATGGCGAACGTGGGTTTAAGATCATGCTTGGCGGCGGTTTAGGTGCACAGCCAATTTTAGCCAGTATTGTTGAAGAATTTTTACCAGAAGATCAGCTGATCCCTTATATCGAATCAGTAATCCGTGTTTTTGACCGTTACGGCGAACGCAATAACCGCAACAAAGCCCGTATGAAATACCTTATCCAAAAATTAGGTTTGGATGAGGTATTGCGTTTAACCAAAATCGAGCGCACCGCCAACAAAGTAAAATCATACCCTATCAACTTGGATGCTGTTGATGTCCCGGCTTTACCACCAACTGACAGCTATCCTGAGGTAACCATCAGTAACCCTTTGCGCTATGAGCAATGGCTGGCTACCAACGTTTTTGAGCAAAAACAAAAAGGTTTTTACGGCGTGTATATTAAAGTGCCTGTAGGTGATATCTCATCGGATACTGCCCGTGCACTGGTTAAAACATTAGAACCATTGGTTGGTCACGAGATCCGCATTACTCAAAACCAGGGATTGCTTTTAAAATATGTTCAAAAGGAAGCATTGCCTGCTTTATATGAAGGCCTGGCTAAGCTTGAACTGGCTGCGCCGGGCTTTGATAGCATTGCTGATGTTACTACCTGCCCGGGTACAGACACCTGCAACCTTGGTATCTCCAACAGCATGACCATGGCCCGCGTACTGGAAGATCTGATCTATAACGAATACGAAGACTTTATTTATAACCGCGAAATCAAAATCAAAATAAGCGGTTGTATGAATTCATGTGGCCAGCATGGTTTGGCCCACATTGGTTTTCACGGCAGTTCGCTTAAAGCGGGTGCTAAAGTATTACCTTCTGTACAGGTAATGTTAGGCGGCGGTACCGTTGGCGACGGCGTTGGCCGCGCTGCCGAAAGGGTGATCAAAGTACCTACCAAACGTGCTACCGATGTGCTAAGGTGGTTATTGAACGACTATAAAGAGTTTTCGCCCGAGGGTGAAACTTACCATGAATATTATGACAGACAGGGTAAAGATTATTTTTACCGTTTGCTGAAACCACTTGCCGATTTAACTACTCTTACCGATGACGAATATATTGACTGGGGGCACCAGGAAACATTTGTTACCGCTATAGGCGTAGGTGAATGCGCCGGTGTGATCATCGACCTGGTAGCTACCCTCCTGTTTGAATCGGAAGAAAAATTAGGCTGGGCTAACGAAGCTTATGCTGATGGCCGCTGGGCTGACGCTATTTATCATGCTTATAATGTCTTTGTTAGCTCAGCAAAAGCGCTATTGCTTGACAAAGCCGTTAACAGCAGTACGCAAATTGGCGTGATCCGCGAGTTTGATGCGCAATACGTTGAAAAAGGCGAGTTTGAATTGAACGGGAGCTTTAATGATCTGGTATTACAACTCAACCAAAATGAGCCGTCGCAAGAATTTGCCACAACATATTTAGCACAGGCTACAGAATTTTTAAGCAGAAGCAAGGATAAGAGAGAGGCGCTTGTACAATAATGACTGAAACTAATAAAAATATAAAAGAACCACGCATCACACTGGTGGGTGCCGGTCCCGGCGACGCCGACCTGATAACCGTGAAAGCCATCAAAGCTTTAAAAACAGCTGATGTTGTTTTATACGATGCGTTGGTTAATGAAGAACTGCTTGAATACGCTCCCGAAACATCAACAAAAGTTTACGTTGGCAAACGTTCAGGCGATCACACCTTTTCGCAGGAAGCTATTAACAACCTTATGGTTGATTATGCCAAAAACTATGGCCATGTGGTTAGGTTAAAAGGCGGCGATCCATTTGTATTCGGTCGCGGATACGAGGAACTCATTATTGCTGCAGCGCATAAGATACCGGCTTCAGTTATTCCTGGCATCTCAAGCTCGATAGCCGTGCCCGAATTACAGCAGATCTCTGTTACGCATCGTGGTTTAAGCGAAAGTTTCTGGGTTGTTACAGGCACTACTGCAAACGGCAAGATCTCTAACGATCTTATTGATGCTTCACGCTCAAATGCTACAGTGGTTGTATTGATGGGGATCCATAAGCTGGCCGAGATCGCTGAAATATTTAAGCTGCAAGGCAGGAACAAACTACCTGTAGCCGTTATCCAAAGCGGATCGACAGATGATGAAAAAATAGCTGTTGCTACAGTAGATACAATTGTTAATGCTGTTGAAGAAAGCAAGATCTCATCGCCCGCAATTATTGTTTTAGGCGAGGTAGTGTCGCTTCATCCAAAATTCCAACTGATACAAGAAGTTTATGACGTTGTTGCCCGGGGATAGGAGTTTAACCAATATTCAGGATATGAAACAGGAAGGCAATCAGCTTTTCCCTGTTTTTTTAAAACTGAATGACTTGCATACTGTGCTTATAGGCGGCGGTAATGTTGGTTTGGAAAAACTTACCGCTGTGCTTAATAACAGCAACAGCGCGAGGGTAACCGTTATTTCGCGCGAGTTTTTGCCCGAGGTACACACACTTGCATCGCAATATCCGGGCATCCGCATTATACAAAAATCATTTACCGACGACGACCTGAACGACGCCGATATTGTTATCGCTGCTACTAATGATAGTGAGCTTAACAGCTATGTCCGCAGCGCAGCTCACGACCGAAAGCTACTGATCAATGTAGCCGATAAGCCTGCATTATGTGATTTTTACCTGGGATCGATAGTGCAAAAGGGTGACCTGAAATTAGCCATATCTACCAATGGAAAATCACCCACTGTGGCAAAACGATTAAAAGAAGTATTAAATGAAAGCCTCCCTGCTGAACTCGACATTACTTTGCAGCAAATGAGCGAACTAAGAAATACCCTTGAAGGCGATTTTGCCGACAAGGTAAAAAAACTAAATAGCGTAACCTCCGTATTGGTTGAACCAAAACCTGTTAACCGGAAAAATTTCATTTGGCTAATTTGGTCAACCATTATCATATCGCTGGCCATTGGTATAACGGCACTTTATTTCAAGGAGCCGAACTTTAAGCACTTCGTAACCGGCATCGATCCTATCTTTTATTATTTTTTAGGTGCCGGGTTTGTATTTGCAATGATCGACGGCGCCATTGGTATGTCATACGGAGTTACTTCAACCACATTCTCTCTTTCTATGGGTATCCCTCCGGCCTCGGCCAGCATGGGCGTACATCTTTCCGAGATCATGAGTTGCGGTATAGCCGGTTGGATGCATTACCGAATGGGAAACATCAATTGGAGATTATTTAAATTACTGGTTATTCCGGGTATTTTAGGCGCGGTTACCGGAGCGTATTTGTTATCATCACTTGAGCATTATAGCATGTATACCAAGCCTGTTGTGTCGGTTTATACGCTAATATTAGGTATAGTGATCTTCAGAAAAGCATTTAACACACAAAAGAAAAAATCGGCAGATAAGGTAAAACGCATTTCGCTGCTTGGTTTAGGCGGTGGCTTCATTGACGCTGTTGGCGGCGGTGGCTGGGGATCAATCGTGCTATCAACCCTGATAGCCGGTGGCCGGAGCCCACGTTTTTCGTTAGGCACTGTTAAGCTTTCACGTTTTTTTGTGGCAATGATGGGCTCAATAACCTTCATAGCCATGGTAAGCAGCGATCACTGGCAGGCTGTCGGAGGGCTTATCTTAGGCAGTGCGCTTGCTTCACCAATTGCGGCTAAGATCTCTAACAAGATCTCAGCAAAAACTATCATGGTGGCGGTATCGGTAATCGTTATCCTCATCAGTATCCGTTCTATTATAATGTTTATTACTAAGGTTATATAAAATGAGCACCGCATTACAACAACTACAAGGTGTAACCACCGGACTCTCGCCCGTTGAAGCCCTGACTAAACTGGCAGAGCTTTTCCCCGGCGAAGTTGTATTTTCAACCAGCTTTGGTTGGGAAGACCAGGTGATCAGTCACATGATATTTGCCAATAACCTGCCTATAAAAGTATTTACTCTTGAAACCGGCAGGCTTTTCCGCGAAACGTATTCGGTTTGGGCGGCCACAATGAACCGGTACCAAAAGCCTATACATGCCTACTATCCGAATAATGAACTATTGGAAGAGATGGTAAGCAAAAAAGGCCCAAACAGCTTTTACGAGTCGGTTGAAAACCGTAAGGAATGCTGCGGGATCCGTAAAATAGAACCGCTTAAACGCGCTTTAAAAGGCAACAAAATTTGGATTACCGGCATTCGCGCAGAGCAGTCGGTTAACCGCCACGATATGCACGACCTGGAATGGGACGAGCAAAACCAACTGGTAAAGTTCCACCCTATTTTTAGCTGGACGCTTGACGAAGTGAAAGCTTACATTAAACAATACAATATTCCATATAATTCACTGCATGATAAAGGCTTCCCAAGCATCGGCTGTATGCCATGTACCCGTGCCGTAGCCGAAGGTGAAGATTTTCGTGCAGGCCGCTGGTGGTGGGAAGATCAATCCAAAAAAGAATGTGGTTTGCATGAGACAGCAAAACTTTGATTTTAGGATTAAAAGATTGCCTTGAAAACTATGCAAGTTGAAGTAATCAACCAATTCATGAAAATCCTCTAATCAGGCAAATCAAGGTTCAAGACGCTTTTTTTATACGTAGGTCAATTGGTTGAAAAATCAGTTGGCCTTTTTTATTTAATAAATTAAACGCACTATCTTAGATTAAGATTAACCTAATCTCTTATTTCATGCAAGCAAAAGAAACTAAACTCCAAGACATTATAGAAGGCACTAAACAGTATGTAATTCCATTATTTCAACGTACTTATAGTTGGACAATTAAAGAATGGGATACATTATGGAAAGACTTATTAGAAATTAATGAGTTAGAAACTCCAAGGACTCACTTTATTGGCTCTATTGTTAATATGCCTACAACCTCCGTACCAGAAGGAGTTGCGAAATATCTGCTTATTGATGGTCAACAAAGAATAACAACCATATTTATATTGCTTATTCTTTTAAGAAATAAGGCACGGGAGAATCAAAATAATAGATTCGCTGATGAGATAAACAACACTCTTTTAGTAAATCAGTATAAAGATGGAGTAGACTATTTTAAGCTACTGCCAACCCAGGTTGATAGAACAGCTTTTCAAAATTTAATCAATGGGAGTCCAAACGAGATTGATAATCAACTAACAAAAGCGTATGTATTCTTTGACAAAAAATTTCGCCAACAAGAAATAGAATCGGATAAATTAAAAAAAATAATTACAACTTATTTTTCCGTCGTAAGTATCGTGCTTGACTCTGATGATAATCCGTACTTGGTATTTGAAAGTTTAAATGCTAAAGGACGCGCATTATCTCAGTCGGATCTAATAAGAAATTATTTTTTCATGAGAATCCATATCGATAGCCAAGAAGAAATATACAACACCTATTGGCTTCCAATGCAAAAATCTTTAGATGATAACTTAACCGAATTTATCAGACACTTTTTAATGCGAAATGGAAATACAATAAAACTGGGAGATGTCTATTACTCTTTAAAAGAAAGTGTTTCTGTCTCGAATGCGATAGATTATTTACGAGAGCTAAAAAAGTTTTCTGTTTATTACAAACGTCTCATAGAACCGGATGAAGAGCCAGAAAATAATTTAAAAAAATATTTCAAAAGGTTAAATAGAATTGAAGTAACTACCGCATATCCATTACTTCTAAATTTTTATGACGATTATGAAAAGAAAATAATATCAAGAGGCGAATTTGTAGATATTTTAAAAATTCTTGAAAATTATTTGATCAGACGATTTGTTTGTAATGTTCCCTCTAATCAATTAAATAAAATCTTTCCGTCAATATACCCACAAGTTATACCTAAATATTCAGAAAACATCGTTGAAGGACTTAAAACAGTTTTGCAAGGTAGAGGATATCCAAAAGATAATGAGTTTTCTTTGAGATTCAAAGATGCAAAATTCTATGGAGCAGGTGATAGGCAGATAAAAACGAAATTGATATTAGAAACCTTCGAAGAAGGTTTCGGCCATAAAGAAGTAATTCCTTTCAACAATCTATCAATTGAGCATATAATGCCTCAGACAATTTCTGAGTGGTGGCAAAATGCCCTTGGTGACGATTGGCAAGAAACACACGATTTATATTTACACACTATTGGAAATTTAACATTAACCGGGTATAATTCAGAGCTGTCAAACGAGTCATTCACAACAAAAAAGCAAACTCTAACTGAAAGTCATCTTGAATTAAATAAATATTTCGAGAATAATTTGACTTGGACGAGGAAGGATATCGAAGAAAGAGCTGAAGTTTTAACACAAAGAGCTTTAACCATTTGGGGTTTCTTTGGAAGTGACAATTCTTCACCCACTGATTTAACAGAAGTTACGGGAACAAGCCCAATTTCGTTAACTATTCTCGGTCAACAAATTCCGGTGGAAAGCTGGAGGGACGTAATGGAAAAAACTTTAAACGTCGTGGCCGATCTTGAACCTGCCAAATTTGAAGTATTGGCCTATAATTTTCCACGATACATTGGCAAAGACAAGAGTAGATTTAGAGCAATCAGAAAACTCGAAAATGAGTATTTCATTGAAGTGAATTTATCGGCCCAAAGTATTCAACGCCTATGTTATCAGGCTATGGAAACAATTGAGCTAACATCAGAAGATTGGAATGTAAATGTAAAACCAACGCAAAACGGGTGAAGAAGTTCCCCACCCGTTCACAAACTAATATAAAAGGTAATAAAAGCGCTTATTTGTTATTATTATTGCCAGCAAGTAATCCATCAAGCGTTACCGATACATAATACAAGCCACCGATGGTTGGCCCGCCGGCGTATTGGTAATACCTTTTATTAAAGATATCGGTAGCACCTAATTTAAAGGTTGCGTAGTATGAAGGTACGCGGTAAGTAACCTGTGCATCAACTGTTTTAATTGAAGGCACGGTACCTGTAACCAGCGGACTCTCCCACAGGTATGACTGCTGCCATTTGTAAACCACGTTGAAGCCGAAGTTTTTAACCACCTCACGGTTACCGAATGATACATTGCCCGACCACTCAGGGGTATTGAAGCCTGTAACAAAAATATCTGAAGCTGTTTGGGCTTTCAGCTTATTGAAGCTCACGTTACCTGATACTGTATAGTGCTGGTAGAAATTGTAAGTGATACCTGCCGAAGAACCATAATTATGATAGATGTTTTTAGCATTGGTATAAACGCGGTATCTGCTTTGCCCCTGGCTGGCTGCGTTACTTGATGTGCCTGTCGTGGGATCACGGTTAATGTCAAGCATGGCTAATACAGCTGCGTCTGAACCTACGGTAGCACCGTTTGGCACAAAAACTTGTACCTGGCCAAGGAAACCATCATAACGGTTGGTGTAAGCGTCAATATCGATGAACACTTTATTGTCGGCTACGATACCTTTATAACCTACCTCGAAAGAAGTAATTTGCTCCGGGCGGGCAGGTGGCAGGTCCGCTACTTTTAACAGGTTGCGGTTAGCCAAAGCTGCCTGGTCTGAGCCGCCTGCAGCGTTTACTGCGGCATTGAATGCCACTACAGATGTTTGGGTATAGCTATTACCAAGGTATCCTAAGCCTTCGTTAATGAATGGTAAACTACCCACACGTTTTACGCGACCGTTATTTACATATGATAAAGCCTCAAACAATGAAGGGAAACGATAACCATTCTGGAATGTAAACCTGAAGTTATGGTTTTGATTAACGGTGTAAACAGCAGCTAAACGCGGTGTAAACTTAGGATCGAAGTATGGATTGCGGTCCCAACGGATAGAGCCGAATACTTTCAGTTTTTCGTCAAAAAAGGTTTTGGTAATCTGGGTAAATGCACCGTATTTTTTATAGATAACGTCTTTACCGAAAGAGCCATCAGCCAATGGGGTATTCCTGTCTGCAATAGGACGGCTGAAATCAACGAAGTTATTGCCATCAGGTGTAATACTGTACACACGTACATCAGCACCAACCAACAGGTCAACAAATTTAACCTTCCTGCTCAGGTCCCACTGGGCCTCGCCGTTGTACATATGGCTTTTTTGCCATAGAGCTGCACCGCCTGTTTCCGGGGCGTTGGGGATCAGGCTCGACTTAATATCCCAGTTATTGATACCAATGATGGTTTTGCGTAACGCGTCAAACTCAGGAGTGCCTGGTTCAACCCGGCCTTTATCGGCGGCAGCACGTGCAGCTTGTTCTGCCGCAGCAAGATTTGCGGAAGTAAGCACACCGCCATTGTAGGCTTTTAAAGCATTACCATATAGAGTGGCCCAGGCCGAGTTACTTGCATGTTTAAGATCAAGGTTATCAGCAAGCGGTTTTACGTTAAATGAGTTGCCGGTATTTTCTATTGATTCATAACCACGAACCAGGAAATCTTTTCCTTTTAACTCAATTTTATGATTCTGAACTGTTGCGCCTTGTAACGAGATTTTGTTACCGCGCTGAAACACGCCATCAAGTCTGCCATAGCGATAAGTATACGACAAGATGGTGTTTGGCGATAATTTATAAGATAAAGTTCCATCCAATTTTAAGTTTTTCACGTGTGGGTCAACCAGGTCAACTTCATTGTAGCCTGTACGGGCAACGGTAAGATTAGGGCGGGCTTTACCATCAACGGTGATACCTTTTATTGATACGGTATTACTACCTGCAAGGGCATCATCACCATATTTGTTCCAGCCATCATAAGCAGCGTTACTGGTACCGGTTAATTCAGGATAAGCAGGATTAGCTGATTTAAGGTTGGTTGGGTTTTGATCATTACGGGTATCTGATTGCCAGTCCTGACCTTGCATATAGCTAAAGTTTACTTTCACCGCAAACTTATCGTTAAAAGCTTTGGCATAGCGCAAAGCATCCTCGGTAAGTGAACTTGCCCCTAAGCGGTCTTTACCAACATGGTTTAAACCCTGGCGATGGTAAAAGCTTAAGCCCTGGTATTTGAATGGATCTTTAGTAAACAGATTTGATAAACCATTGATAGCGTTGGTACCATAAAGGGCAGCAGCAGCGCCCGGGGTGATCTCCACACTGGCAATATCCAGTTCAGTCGGCCCAATGGCATTGCCAAGCGGTACACCTAATGTAGCCGACTGCATATCAACACCATCAACCAGTTGCATAAACCTGAAGTTGTTGGGACTGTTGAAGCCACGGGTATTAGGCACTTTGAGGGTGATACTGGTGGTTGTCATCTGTACGCCTTTCACGTTCTCCAAAGCATCATAAAAACTTGGGCCGGGCGATTGTTTTAACGCCGTGATACTCAATTTTTCGATAGCTACGGGCGAGCGAAGCAATTTTTCCTCCTTACGGGATGCCGTTACTACCACCTCATTAACCAACAATGATTGCGTAGTAAGCGTAATATTTACGGCACTATTGGCATTTTTAATGTAAAACTCCTGCGGCTGATAACCGATCGCGGTAAAAACAAGTGTATAGGGCAATTTGACACTGGTAGTTAATGAAAACTTACCGGTAGTATCTGTTGATGTTTTATTGGTTGTGCCTTTAATAGATACGGTTGCCCCTATCAGCGGCTTACCCTGATCGTCGTTCACTTTTCCGCTCAATATATATGAGCCGTTAAGCTGTGCATAACTTATACCCGGCAATAGTACCAGGAAGAGCACAAGTATTCTAACTAAGTTTGTAAAAATTTTCATGAAGTAATTTGTGGTGGTGGTAATTAAAATTGTGATTTTGGGTTGTGTATTATCGTTGATGGAGGTTATGGCTCAACAACAACACATTGCAGTTAGGAGCTGCATTTTTAACTTGGACAGAGCGGCACTAAAATGATACATTGTCTATAGAATTAGTCGACAAAAATATAAATTTAATACTAACTGTCAAGCTTTTCTGTCTGTTTTTTTAAATTTTTGATGGCTTTCGCATCATTTCACTATAAAATCCATCACTTTACTGGATATTTCAAAATAAACAACGCCTAATTTCTCCCAAATTTGTAATATTGAAGCCTCAATCTGTACTGCACTAATGGCTTTCAATTATCAACGCATCGTTATCAAAATCGGCTCAAATGTTATTACCCAGGAAAACGGGCTCCCCGACCTTCCGCGAATAACCCATTTGGTTGACCAGATAGCTGCGATAAAAAAGCAAGGCATTGAAGTGATACTAGTTTCATCAGGCGCTGTAGCATCCGGTCGCAGCCTAATTACGGTTGCCGAAAAATCAGATGCTGTTGCGGCCCGGCAGGTATTGGCCTCCATTGGGCAGGTAAAATTGATCAATACCTATTCACATTTGTTTGAGCAGTTTCAGATATTATGTTCGCAGGTTTTGGTTACCCGCGAGGATTTCAGGGACAGGATGCATTACCTCAATATGAAAAACTGCCTTGAGGCGTTGCTGCAATATGAGGTGATCCCTGTGGTAAACGAAAACGACGTGGTATCGGTAACCGAGCTTATGTTTACCGATAATGATGAATTGGCAGGCCTTATAGCATCTATGCTAAACGCTAATGCGCTCATCATCCTCACCAACGTTGATGGTATTTACAATGGCGATCCCAAAGCAGCAGGTTCGGCAGTAATAGACGAGGTTAGCGGTAATGAACTCGATTTTTCAAGCTTTGTATCATCGGGACGTTCGCAATTTGGCAGAGGTGGCATGATCACGAAGTCAACCATGGCGCAAAAAACCGCCCAGCTTGGTATTTCGGTGCACATCGCCAATGGCAAACGGGACCAGATTTTAACCGATGTTTTGGAAAACCAGGTTACACATACCCGCTTCATTCCCAATAAAACAGCATCAGGCAAAAAGAAGTGGATTGCCCATTCCGAAAAATCAGCAACGGGCAGTGTACTCATTAACGCCGGCGCAAAAGCCGCGCTCATCTCAAACAAGGCAACCAGCTTATTGCCGGTTGGCATAGTGGGAGTAATAACCGACTTTAAAAAAGGCGATATTATTAAACTGATAGATGATACCGATAAGCTTATTGGTTTAGGCATTGCCGAATATGGTGCCGATAAGGCCCGCGAACGTGTAGGCCAAAAAAACCAAAAGGCACTGGTACATTATGATTATCTTTACTTACAAGGCTAAACACCATGAATTATAACAGCTATTTTGATAAAGCACGTGAAGCAAGCCGCAAAGCCTCCCTCGCCCCTTCCGCAATCAACGGAATTTTGGAGGATGTTGCTGGCGAGGCGATAGCTCAAACCGAATATATCCTGGCCGAAAACCAGAAAGATCTTGACCGAATGGATCCGGCTGATCCTAAATATGATCGCCTGAAACTTACCGCCGATAGGATAAAAGGTATTGCAAGCGATATGATAAGCGTCGCAAAATTGGATAGTCCGCTTGGAAAACAACTTTCGGCTACCGAAATGCCTAATGGCTTATCGATATCAAAGATACGCGTACCGCTTGGCGTTGTTGGTGTTATATATGAAGCCCGCCCCAATGTTACTTTTGATGTTTTTGCTCTTTGCTTTAAAACAGGTAACATCAGTGTATTAAAAGGTGGTAGTGATGCCGATTTCTCCAACCGGGCCATTATCTCCGTTATCCATAAGGTATTGATAAAGCATGGCGTTGATGTTAATGTAGTTACCCTGCTCCCTGCCGACCGTGAAGCCACTACCGCCTTATTGACAGCTATTGGTTATATCGATGTGCTCATCCCAAGGGGAAGCCAGTCGCTGATTGATTTTGTGCGGGATAATAGCAAGGTACCGGTTATTGAAACAGGTGCCGGTATTGTGCATACTTATTTTGATGAATCGGGCAACGTAGAGAGAGGTGCTGAAATTATTGCCAACGCAAAAACCCGCCGGGTAAGTGTTTGCAACGCCTTGGATTGTTTGATAGTCCATTCGGCACGCTTAAATGACTTGCCGCAACTGGCACACATCCTAAAGGAAAAAGAAGTAGAGATCTTTGCCGATGAACGGGCCTTTGAAGCACTAAGAAGTAATTATCCTTCCAACCTTTTGCATAAAGCCAGCCCAGAACACTTTGGTACCGAATTTCTTTCGATGAAGATGGCTATTAAAACGGTAAGTTCATTTATTGAAGCGTTAGAATATATCGCTGTAAACAGTTCAAAACATAGTGAAGCCATTATCTCTGAAAATGCAGAAAACATTGCTAAATTTTTAAATGATGTGGATGCTGCAGCTGTTTATGCAAACGTATCAACAGCGTTCACTGATGGCGCCCAATTTGGTCTTGGCGCCGAGATTGGCATCAGCACTCAAAAACTTCATGCCCGCGGTCCTATGGGCCTGGAAGAACTTACCAGTTACAAGTGGATAGTTAAAGGCAACGGACAAACACGTAATCCGTAAGACATCCTGTAAAACCATATGCATAAAAAAGGTGCTTACTCTGTGTAGTAAGCACCTCAACGTGTTTATTCGTATTGTTAAGCGTTACTTTATTAAGTAGTTGGCTGCTGCAATAAAGCAAATAATCACTAAAATTACGCCCTGTAATTTTTGTTCTAAAGTCAATTGAGTTAACATTGTTTTATTAATTAGGATATAGCAAATTTATAATGTAATAGGTCCGTTACAATAGGCAGCATCACTTTTACGTTATTTTTAATAAATAATGTTGCTTGTTTTTATAATAGTCAACTCTACATTTATTATTTAAAATTTTAGCAACAAATGTCTTTTAATGTTGAAATTAGTGTATCACCTACACCTGTTACAAACACACTTTTTACAACGAAATGAACTCCCGGAGCGCGCGTTTAATTCCTTTTTTTAATCAGCCCTTTTTACACCAAGTAGATTAAATTTTATCAATTATTATACAATATTAATAGTATGTTAAGGAAATAGCTATTGGGGTATTTTAACTTATATTAAAGAAACAATAAAACTAAAGACGACGCAATCAGGATTTATGAGCTGTATTTATCCAGAATTTGTTTTGAATATGATCATCACTTTTGCTTAATATAATCTTTATAAAATACTGGAATACAGCATTAATTAACTATTAATTAATACAAAGCAATAGTTATCTCAACACATTTTACCCTATACTGACCAAGCTTGTGTTAACATAAAAATCAAATAGGTATCTTTGCAGCATTATGAGTAAGCATGGCAGGATATTAGTGGCAATGAGCGGCGGGGTTGATAGTTCGGTGGCGGCAGTGATGCTGCATGAACAGGGCTATGAAGTTATTGGTTTAACCATGAAAACCTGGGACTATGCCTCATCGGGCGGCAGCTCAAAAGAAACCGGCTGTTGTAGTTTAGATAGCATCAATGACGCGCGTGCCCTTGCTGTTGGTTACGGTTTCCCTCATTATATATTAGATATCCGTAATGAGTTTGGCGATTTTGTGATCGATAACTTTGTTGATGAATATTTAGCCGGCCGCACCCCTAACCCATGCGTTTTGTGCAATACCCATATTAAATGGGAAGCATTGCTAAAACGTGCTGATAAACTCGATTGTGAATTTATTGCTACCGGTCACTATGCCAATATCCGTTTGCAGGATAACGGCCGTTACGTGATATCAAAAGGTAAGGATACCAATAAAGATCAATCGTATGTATTGTGGGGGGTGTCTCAAAAAAATCTTGCACGTACTAAATTCCCGTTGGGTAGTTTTTCAAAGCCCGAGATCAGGCAAATGGCACTTGATATGGGGCAAATAGAGCTTGCCGGCAAAAGTGAAAGCTACGAGATCTGTTTTGTACCCGATAATGACTACCGCTCATTTCTGCGCCATAAAGTAGAAGACCTTGACGAGCGCATAGGTCCGGGTAATTTTGTACTTACCAACGGCACCGTAGTAGGCAAACACCAGGGTTATCCTTTTTATACCATTGGCCAGCGTAAAGGCTTGGGCGTGGCATTAGGTCATCCTATGTTTGTTACAAAAATCGATCCGGCTACCAACACAGTTGTTTTAGGCACCGCCGACGAGCTTGAACGCAAACAAGCCTGGGTAAAAAACCTCAACCTTATTAAATATGAAAATATAAATGAGCCGCTCGAAGCCATTACCAAAATCCGTTATAAAGATGCCGGAGCGCAAAGCACCATTCTTCAAATGGGCGAACATATGAAAGTTGATTTTCATCATAATGTATCAGGCATAGCGCCGGGCCAATCAGCTGTATTTTATGAAGGGGATGACCTTGTTGGCGGCGGTTTCCTGATGTAAAGAGCCCTTTTCCTGCAATCTTTTGAACTTAACAACATGAACCGCCTTAGCGGCTTGTTATCATTTTGTTAAAATGAGTTTAGTTATTTTGCAAGAATATAATTTCCAAAGACATTTTTTCATAAAATTCTCAACTTAAAACATATTTTGCCTTCAACTTTTACACCTTTTACCAAAAACTAATTGGTGTTTCGCTTACTTTATGTTTTATTTGCAAAAACTAAAACTGATTAGATGGCCAAAAACTTACTGATAGTTGAATCACCAGCGAAAGCTAAGACCATTGAGGGATACCTTGGTAAGGACTTTACCGTAAAGTCCAGCTATGGGCATATCCGTGATCTGGTTAAGTCGGAAGATGCAATTGATATAGCTAATAACTTTAAACAAAAATACGAGGTACCCGCAGATAAAAAGCAGGTAGTTAGCGAATTAAAGAAGTTAGCTAAGGAAGCCGAAATGGTTTGGCTCGCATCGGACGAGGACCGCGAGGGTGAAGCAATATCCTGGCACTTGTTTGAAACGCTGGACCTAAAAGATGCGCATACCAAACGCATCGTATTCCATGAGATTACCAAGCCGGCCATTTTAAAAGCAATAGATACACCACGTAAAATTGATTATAACCTGGTTAATGCCCAGCAAGCACGCCGTGTTTTGGACAGGCTTGTAGGTTTTGAGCTTTCCCCGGTTTTATGGAAAAAGGTAAAACCGTCGCTTTCAGCGGGTCGCGTACAATCAGTTGCGGTAAGGCTTATTGTTGATCGTGAACGTGAAATCAATAAATTTAAATCAGAAGCATCATTTAAAATTG
This sequence comes from Mucilaginibacter sp. SG538B, assembly GCF_013376065.1. Classification (NCBI taxonomy): domain Bacteria; kingdom Pseudomonadati; phylum Bacteroidota; class Sphingobacteriia; order Sphingobacteriales; family Sphingobacteriaceae; genus Mucilaginibacter; species Mucilaginibacter sp. SG538B. The sequence continues at coordinate 2,035,882 of NZ_JABMJI010000001.1, read as the reverse complement.
TAGCCATATTTGGTAAAGGCAAAGAAGCATTTAAAGCCGAATTGCCAGAGCGCTTTGCAAAACAGGAAGATGCTGAAAAGTTTTTACAGGATTGTATTGCGGCCGATTTCGATGTAAAATCGTTAGATACCCGCCCAACAAAGCGTTCGCCAGCTGCGCCGTTCACTACCTCTACCCTTCAACAGGAAGCAAGCCGTAAACTTGGTTACTCAGTAGCGCGGACTATGCAGGTTGCACAAAGGCTATACGAATCTGGTTACATTACCTACATGCGTACCGATTCGGTAAACCTGTCTGAACTGGCTTTAAATTCGGCTGCAAGCGAAATCGTATCGGCCTATGGCGAAAAATACCATCAGCAAAGAAGATATAAAACCAAAAATGCCAGTGCACAGGAAGCGCACGAAGCGATCAGGCCAACATATTTCAATAATCATTCTATCGATGGTGAATCGGCAGAAAAGCGCTTATATGAGCTAATCTGGAAACGCGCCATCGCCTCGCAAATGAGCGAAGCCCAGTTTGAGAAAACCACAGCAAAAATCAGCATCTCAACCCGTAATGAAGATTTAATGGCAAACGGCGAGGTAATGAAATTTGATGGCTTCCTGAAAGTTTACCTCGAATCGAAAGATGAGGAAGACGAACCACAACAGGACGGTGAAAATGCCATACTGCCTCCTTTAGCCAAGGGTCAGCGTTTAGCATTACAGGAAATGTCGGCTACAGAGCGTTTTTCACGTCCGGCGGCACGCTACACTGAGGCGAGCTTAGTGAAAAAGTTGGAAGAGCTTGGTATCGGGCGTCCGTCAACCTACGCTCCAACTATCTCAACCATTCAAAACCGTGGTTATGTGGTTAAGGAAGAACGCGAAGGTAAACAGCGTAATTTCCGGGTGTTAACATTGAAGGCGGGCAGCATCACCAAAGAGGAAAAAACAGAGAACACCGGAGCCGAACGTGGCAAACTGTTCCCTACTGATATTGGTGCAGTTGTTAACGACTTCCTGGTACAATACTTCAAGGATATTGTTGATTTTAACTTTACCGCCAGCGTTGAAAAACAATTTGACGAGATAGCGCAAGGAATGAAAGAGTGGACTGCAATGCTCCATGATTTTTATAATCCATTCCATAAAGAAGTTGAAAGCACCATCGAAAAGGCCGACAAAGCAACCGGCGAACGCGAATTAGGCATCCACCCGGAAAGCGGAAAAAAAGTCTCTGTTCGGATAGGCCGTTTCGGGCCATTTGTACAGGTTGGAGAGAGCGCTACAGACGAAAACGAAGAGAAACCCCTCTATGCAAGTCTTCGGAGCGGACAGAGTATCGAGACCATCAGCCTTGAAGAAGCACTTGAGCTATTCAAGCTTCCCAAAGTTGTGGGCGAGTATGAAGGCAAGGTAATGAAAGTGGCCATCGGCCGTTTCGGGCCTTACATCAGCCACAACAGCGCTTTTGTATCTTTACCTAAAGAGATCGACCCGCATGATGTTACCGAAGAACAAGCCATTGAGCTCATTAACCTTAAGCGAAAAAAAGATGCTGAAAAGTTAATCAAAGCTTTTGATGAAGATCCGGATGTAAAAGTATTGAACGGCCGGTGGGGGCCCTATATTGAATTCGGCAAACTGAACGTTAAGATCCCTAAAGATAAAGATCCTTTGACCCTGACCTACGAGGAATGCAAGGCACTCGCCGATGCAACACCGAAGGATGCAAAAAAAGGCCGCTTTGGTAAAGCTGCTGCCTCAGCTAAACCTACTGCAACTAAAGCACCGGCCAGGAAAAAGGCGGCAACTAAGAAGAAGTAGTGAATAGTTAATTGGGTTGATTAGGGAAATGGTTCTAATCGCATCTTTACTAAACCACTCACCTAATCAGCCTAATTAACCCAATCAACCAAAAGAATGAAAAAAGACCTGCCCGAAAATAATGTAAAGGATATTGCTATCGCGGTAGCATTAGAGAGCGAGAGCGTGGAAAGTAAGGTATGGTATGTATATCTCATTAACCTTAAAAACGAGCCGATCGAAAACGTGCTCATAACCTCAAAAGGCTATGGGGAAAAGGACGGTGAACAGGTAAAAACCTCCACCCTGAGGCATATGATCCCTGTTGTTGACAGCAAAGCATATAAGCTTATCGAGCCTATTGATGAGCAAACCTTCGGCCTTAATAACGAATATTGGCTCAGCTATTATATAGGCAAAGACATTTTCGACAAGAAATTTATATTCCTTCCTGAAAGTATTGTGGAGATGAATTTTATCAAGATCCCGGTTTTAAATAAGCCCGGGGTTATGATAAAATAATTTTCGCTTTAAATTATTTATTGTCATAAATTTCATAATTTACCTGATAATAAATAAACCTATTCATGGAAAACGGATACAATCAATTCCGCAAACGCCGAACCTTAATCACTGTTGTCACTACCATTGCTCTTGCATTACTCATCGTATACCTGGTAGCTCATGGCCATAAAAAAACAATAGTTGATCCTGCTTTCAGCAAGTATATCGAGTCGTATACAACTGGTGTTATTTCCAAACAGAGCCCCATTCGTATCAGGCTGGCCAATGACGTGCAGGTAACGCACCAACAAAATGAGGAAATAACCGAAGATCTTTTCAACTTTTCACCGGCTATAAAAGGAAAGGCTATTTGGACGGATGCACGAACCATCGAGTTCAGGCCCGATGAAAAGCTCGACCCCGGTAAAAACTATACTGCCGATTTTAAATTGGGCAAGCTTATTGAAGTGTCGGATCATTTTGAGCACTTTAAATTTAATTTCCAGGTTATTCAGCCCGATTTTACGGTTTCATTTGTTGGCATGCAAACTGCAAGCAGCACTTCAAACACCGAAATGAAACTGACTGGCGATGTTCAAACAGCCGATGCAGAAGATCCATCGGCTGTTGATAAGATCCTCACACCCAACTACGCATCTCCGGTAAAAATAAACTGGGAGCATGACGCTGCCCACAAAAACCATCATTTTACCATAGCCGGCTTAACCCGTATTGCAGGCAAAGCCAATCCACTTACTATTAAATGGGATGGCAGCAGCATTGGCGTAGATAAAAAAGGTAACCAGAATTTTGAAGTGCCCGCCATTGGCGATTTTAAGGTACTGAATATCCGCGCTGTGCAGGACAATGATCAGTATGTTGAAGTACAATTTTCGGATAATATTTTGGTTGGCCAGGAGCTTAACGGGCTTATCACAATCAATAATATAACTGATCCTGCTTATAGCATAGATGGCAGCCTGGTCAAAGTTTACGCACCTGATCGTCTGCAGGGGGATTACACCATATCTGTGAACGAAGGCATTAAAAACACGCTCCTTAAAAGGATCACGAAGGGTTATACCGCTAATTTATTCTTTGAAAATCGTTTGCCTGCAGTTACTATCCCCGGCAAGGGTGTGATCCTCCCCGATTCGGGCCGCATTATGATGCCGTTTGAAGCAATTAACCTGAACGCGGTTGATGTCACCATCATCAAGATCTACGAAAACAACGTACCTCAATACTTTCAAAGCAATGGTTTTGACGGCAGTGCCGAATTAAGGCAGGTTGGTAAGCCCATAGTGCAAAAAACTATCCGCCTGGATAATGATAAAGGTCTTAACCTGCACAAGAAAAACCGCTTTATGCTTGATCTTGACCAGATGATCCGAACTGAACCCGGCGCTATCTATCGCGTGGTAATCGGTTTCAGGCGATCGTACTCGTTGTTCAACTGCAAGGTTTATAGCGGTAAAGTTCAAAAAGATAACGGTGATAGTGACGAAGGCGAATACTATGGCGGTGAATACAGCGACAATTCATCAAAAGTAAGCGACGAGGACGACGACTTCTGGAAACGCTACGACAATTACTATCCCGAAGGGTATAACTGGCAGGAACGCGACGATGCGTGCACAGATTCGTATTATAGTAAGCAACGCTGGGCTACCCGAAACATCATATCCTCAAACATTGGTCTTATTGCCAAACGTGGCAATGATAACAGTATGCTGATAGCTGTTACTGATATACTTAGTGCCCAGCCGATGAATAACGTGGATTTGGAATTACTTGACTACCAAAAACAGGTGATTTACAAAACAACCAGCGACGGCGATGGGCTTGCCAAATTCGACCTGAAGCGTAAACCGTACCTGTTGGTAGCCAAAAAAGGCATACAGCGCGGTTACCTAAAGCTGGATGACGGAAGCTCTTTACCTCTGTCAAGATTTAACGTTGGCGGTGAAGAAGTGCAGAATGGCCTCAAAGGATTTATTTATGGCGAACGCGGCGTTTGGCGCCCTGGTGATTCTATTTATACATCCTTTATTCTGGAGGATAAATTAAAAACTCTTCCTGCCGATCACCCTGTTGAGTTTGAATTATATGACCCAAGTGATAAGCTTTACAGGCGCATCACCCAAACCAAAAGCTTAGATGGATTTTACAGTTTCCATACAGCGACGGAAACCTCGTCCCCTACCGGTAACTGGACAGCTAAGGTTAAAGTTGGAGGCGCTACTTTTGAGAAAAAAATAAAAGTTGAAACCATAATGCCTAACCGGCTTAAGCTTAGCTTGTCTTTCGGAGAGGCATCTGAATTAACCAAGGGAAACAATGCCAATGGTAAGCTGAGTGCTCAATGGCTGTTTGGTGGTGCGGCGCAAAACCTAAAAGCAAAAGTTGACGCTTATTTATCGGCACAAAACACCAGCTTCAAAAAATATAAAGATTATGTTTTTGATGATCCTACACAGGCCTTCAATACCCAGGTGCAAACCGTTTTTGATGGCAAACTGAGCGAAACAGGCACAGCCGACGTTAATGCTAACGTTAATGTAGAAAAACAAGCCCCAGGGCAGCTTCGTGCAAACTTCCTGGTTAAGGTATTTGAACCGGGCGGCAACTTCAGCATAAACCAGGTTAGCCTGCCGTACAACGTTTATCCCGGCTACGTGGGTATTAAAACGCCGGAAGGCAGCGACCTGTCGGGTATGTTGGTTACTGATAAAGACCATTTAATTGACATAGCCGATGTGGACGTAAATGGAAACGCCCTGCCGGGCAGCCGTGATGTGCAGGTTGAACTATATAAAGTGCAATGGCGTTGGTGGTGGGATCAAACCGGCAATGAAATGAGCAACTTTACCCAGGATAAGTATAATAAACTCATCAAAACTGAAACCGTAAGGCTTACGGGTGGCGCAGGGAAATGGAAGCTGCACATCAACAAAGCCGACTGGGGCCGTTACCTCATTAAAGTAAAAGATGAGCAAACAGGCCACTCAACAGGTAAGATCATTTATGTCGACTGGCCAAACTGGTCGGAAAGGTTACAATCAACAAATCCTACCGAAGCAGCAATGTTATCTTTCACTTCAGATAAACAGACTTATAAGGTTGGCGATGAGGCAACTTTGACTATTCCAACAGGAGAAGCTGGTCGAGCACTGATTAGTTTTGAAAACGGCAGCAAGGTTTTAAAAACAACCTGGATAGATACGAAAAAGGGACAAACCCGATATACATTTACTGTTGATGGAACAATGGCACCGAACGTTTTTGTTAACGTTACCTTGCTTCAAAAACATTCGCAAACGGTTAATGACCTGCCCATCCGCATGTATGGTGCTATTCCGCTGCAGGTCGAAAACCCCGAAACTATCCTGAAACCAATTATCAGCATGCCTGATAAGATCAGGCCCGAAACACAATCGGCCATTACTGTATCAGAGGCATCGGGCAAGGAAATGACCTACACCATCGCTATTGTTGATGAAGGCTTGTTAGATATTACCAACTATAAACTGCCCGATCCGCATGATACCTTTTATGCCCACGAAGCATTAGGCGTAAAAACCTGGGACCTGTTCGACTATGTAATAGGCGCGTTTGGCGGCGGACTGGAACGGATTTTAAGCATCGGTGGTGACGGAAACCTTGGCAACAACAAAAACGTATCTGTAAACCGCTTTAAACCCGTTGTGAAATTTCTTGGACCTTTCCACCTCGATGCCGGCGAAAAGCAAACACAACGCTTTATACTGCCGCAATACGTTGGTTCTGTTAAGGCTATGATAATAGCAGGTCACAATGGCGCTTATGGCATTGCCGAAAAGGCCGTAGCCGTGAAAAAACCTTTGATGATCCTGGCTACCCTACCGCGCGTACTTGGCCCTTCCGAAAGCATTCAACTGCCTGTTACTGTATTTGCAATGGAAAACAATATTAAAACCGTTAACATACAGGTGCAAAGTAATGCCTTCAGCAATTTGGGCGGTAATAATCAAAAGACTCTCACTTTTGACAAGCCCGGTGACCAAATGGTAACTTTTGATTTAAATGTTAAGGATTTTGTTGGCGTAGGTAAAGTAAAAATAATTGCCAAAAGCGCTTCGGAAACAGCTGCTTATGATGTTGATCTTAACGTTCGCAACCCTAATCCGCCGGTTACCCGCATTATTCAGAAAGAGCTTGCGCCGGGCGAAGTATGGAATACCGATTATCAGCCGGTTGGCATCAACGGTACTAATAAAGCCACGCTTGAAGTAGCTTACATCCCGCCATTGAACCTTTCAAAACGTTTGGAGTACCTGATTGAATATCCGCATGGCTGTGTGGAACAAACCACATCATCGGCATTCCCCCAGTTATACCTGAACCAGTTGCTTGACCTTTCACCAAAACAAAGGGCCGAAACCGACCGGAATATTAAATCCACCATTAACAGGCTCAATGGCTTCCAGGTACAGGGTGGTGGTTTAAGCTACTGGCCTTACGGCGGCGAAGCCGATGAGTGGGGAACCAATTATGCGGGGCATTTCATGTTAGCGGCACAGGCAAAAGGCTTCAGCATGCCGATAAGCTTTATTGACCGCTGGAAGAAATACCAGAAAGAAAAGGCCCTTAGCTGGGCGCCACGCAAGCAACCATATTATTACGAGGATGACCTTACCCAAGCCTACCGCTTATATCTGCTGGCACTGGCCCGCTCGCCCGAAATGGGCGCAATGAACCGACTGCGTGAGTTTGCGTTGCTGAGTGATGCAGCGGCCTGGCGACTTGCAGCGGCTTATAAGCTTGCAGGACAGCCCGAAGTTGGTTTAAGAATGATTGCGAGATTATCAACTACCGTTAAACCATACAATAGTCTTTATGGCACTTATGGATCTGATTTAAGGGATGAGGCAATGATACTGGAAACCCTTACCCTGTTAGGCCAAAAACAAAAAGCGGCCGGATTGGTGCACACCGTTGCTGCGCGTTTGTCACAGGATGATTGGTACAGCACCCAAACTACAGCATACTCGCTGATAGCATTGGCCCAGTTTTACGGGCAAAACAAACCTGCAGGCAAACTTGAATTTAACTATGCAGCAGGAAGCGCCAAAGCCACCATTAGTACAAGTTCATATTTATGGCAAGGGGCGCTGGCTGGCAATGGCGGTAAAGTATACCTTAAGAATAACAGCAATAATAAACTGTACATTAGGCTGATACAAAAAGGACAGCCATCATCAGGGCAGGATACCAAATCAATCCTTAACCTGGATGTATTACAGATGCGTGTCGGTTATTTCTCGCTTAAAGGTAAGCCTATTGACCCATCATCATTAAAACAAGGGACCGATTTTGTAGCACAGGTAAACATCAAAAACCCCGGTAAACGCGGCAGGTACGATAACCTGGCCCTCACCCAGATTTTTCCGTCGGGCTGGGAGATCCTGAATACCCGGCTGCTTGGCGACGAAGCGTTTAAATCATCACCATCTGATTACCGCGACATCCGTGATGACAGGGTGAACACATATTTCAGTTTATACGAAGGGCAGGAATCAACCTATTATGTAATGCTTAATGCAGCATACACCGGTAAATATTATTTACCAGCTGTTTATTGCGAGGCGATGTATAATAACCAAATCAGCAGCTTATTGAAAGGACAATGGGTTGAGGTGGTGAAGTAACGATAAATTCAGACTTATGAAGTTTTAGAGACCTCGTAAGTTCTTAAAAAACAAAAAGCGCTTCTATTTAATTCTGGAAGCGCTTTCTTTTTACAGATATGGGCTAATGTTTCATTATCTCTAAGGTTGGCTTGCTAACTTTTGTTGCAAAGCCTCTAACGCATTAGCCAGATAAGCCAGCGGCGCATTCCAGTTTATGGCTATTTCATTGGCGGCGTAAGCGTGCTCATCATCAATATAAGCCTCATCGGGCACTTTTGACGGCACTTTGACACCATCCTGCATACCAGGATTGGGGCCGCCAACAAGCAGGCCTGGTATTGGGTCAACTATACCGTCAGTTGCAGAAGGCCTGTGGTGCGGATGCATTGGCGTTTTAGTACCATACCCTGTTACAAAGGAATAACCCGTGCCGTTACGGCCAAGCAGGTAGTCAAGATTTGCTAAAGCATAATCCAGGTATTTTTTATCGCCCGATAACTTGTAAGCCTGGATAAGCAGAACTCCCTCGTTTGCGGCCTCGGATGTGCTGCCCCAGCCAAAATGCCTGGCGGATTTAGTCATCACTGTCTGATAAGCGTTTGAATCAACCCCATTAATCATATCATCGGCCGTGTTGATAAGCCGCTTCCTTATTTCCGGTAACGCGGGGACGGTTTTCCCTGTTATATAATTTTTGATCAGCGTATAATACCCCAACAGCCTAACCTGCGACCATGTAGCTACCGGCATCCGGCTATCAGGCAAAAGATTAATATTTTTAAGATAGTCAACCTCACCGGTGCTGACTGTCAGCTCGGATGCCGCCCAGATAAACTCGTCGGTAAAGTTATTATCGCCATAACCGCCTGTAGTGATCTTCGGTTCAAACTTTTGGTTCATTTCATCCTGCCGGTAGGCGACCATCGGATTTTTACCAGCCCAACTCCAGGCTTTTTGAGCAGCATTGATACATGAATCGGCTAAGCCCGGTAGCTCGTTAGGATACTGTTTAAAAACGCGGGAAGCTTGCGCCATAACAGCGGCAAAATCAAGCGTGGCCGCAGTACCTTTTTGTACCACATAACGTGGCGATGTGTCTTTATCGGGCATTTCAAACTTATCAAAAGCAGCATTGGTAAGCTTATGGTATACGCCGCCATCGGCGGGATCCTGCATAGTCAGCATCCAACGCAGGTTCCAAAGCACCTCATCTAAAACGTCCGGAATTTTATTGCTGCTTTCGGGGATATTAAGCTTAACTGTTTTCATGTAAGCGGGAAAATCCTCATATAAAGAAAGCAACGTACTTGTTGTAATGCCACTGTTCACAATATACTTGTTATAATCGCCGGCATCATACCAACCGCGCGGTGATGAGATTATTGAGCCAGCCTTCCGCCCTTCACTTTCGGCAGATGGATGGATTAGTACAACCATATCAGGATGACCTGCGGCCCGGTGCCATTTGCCGGCATACTTTTCGGGTAAGGGTGTACCCGAGCGCATAAAATAATAGGCTTTGATAGCAGCGGCTGCCACAGCTTTATGAATCGAGGCTTTAACCTCAAAGGGATAAGAATAACCTGCAGATGGGACATAAAATACATACCTGCCGGGCTTGCCGAACGTGGTAAAGTCAGCAAATTGAACAATATGACCGGCAAAGTTTGGTTTAAGCGATGGTTTAAGCTTACCGGTAAATACTGTTTGCTTTTTAATGGTTTGGATAAAAAACTTTCCTCCTCTGTCACTTAAAACAATGGCCTTTTTAATGGCGGCAGGGTAAAAGCCGATTTGATTGAGGCGGATCGGCCTCGAACTTGTATCGGTTTGAGCAGAAGCATTGTTTCCTATCAGCGATAGCGCAAACAAAAATTTGTAAAATGAGATTGAAAGGTATTTTTTCATCTGCCCTGAATTTTAGGAAACGTCCGAAACCCGCGTTTAACCAGGTAACTGGCGCATAAATGGTAGATAAATATAGGTGTATATTGTACAATAAGTATAATACTATTCTATCAAATAAAAGCTAAAATATAATACTATATATACAATCGATTGCGTAACTAAACAATAAGAAAGTTTACACTCCGATCTAACGCAAAAAAGACCCGCCGTTACCGGAGGATCTTTCAGTATTTTTTGAGGGACTGGGAAATTATAACGAGAACAATTTATAAGCAACAGCAAGGCTAAACAAGCTAACACGTGTGTGTGAATTATCGTTGCCATAAGCTATTTTATTTAAACCACCTTCGTAACGAAGATCGATAGACAGGCTACTGATATCAACACCTGCGCCTACCTGTATTGCGTAGTTCGCGTCTTTATACCTTAAAGCTGTTGCATCATTAAATGCGTCCCTATCTCTTCCGGTTGTAAATGAAAGCACCGGCCCACCATAAAACCTTCCACCTAAACCTAAAGCACCAACTTTGGCACCTACAAGTAATGGAACATCAAAACTTTTAAAGCTTTGTTTATTTGAAACACCTCCATTATTTACAGTTACGCTTTTATTGGTATAATAAAGTTCGGGTTGAAAAATTAAGCCCAGGCCACCTATCCGTGCCCATGCACCAGCCTGGTAACCTGCTTTATTATCGTTGTTAAAAACGCCGTTTGAGGGAAACGTTGAATAGTTTAAACCGCCTTTAAGGCCGAAAGAAAAGCTCGGGATTACCTGGGCTTTTGAAACGCCAACTGACAGTAAAAAAATAGATAAGGAAAGTAAAATTGCTTTTTTCATTTTTTTTAGGTATTTGAATGATGTATTAAGTCTTGGCAAACCTTATTGTTTGCAAAACCGCTGCTAAATTAGAAATATCCGGCTAAACCCAACTGATAATTCAGTAAAGTTTAACCGGATATTTAACTTATAATTTTTAATAAAAGTATAGGCTTTGTTAGTCTTGTCGCATTTACAACGCTAATTTTCCCTGGTAATAATCAAGGATTTTGTTGTAAATGTAACAGTCATAGCGGGCGTTGATCATGTTTATCTTTGATTTATCAAGGTTATTTTTTGCTACTACGTAATCTACGGAAGTTAAAACACCTGCATTGAACCGTATTTCGGCAGTACGAAATGATTCGGCGTAGGCTTTAACCTGCTCAAGGAGCACAGTATACCTGTTATAGGCCGATGTCATGTTAAGATAAGCCTGTTCAACATCCTGTTTCAGCTTAATTTTAGTATTTTCCTCTATGTATTTATAATTGAGTAAATCGATCTTGGCTTTGGCCACTTTATTGTGATTTTGGAAATAATTTAAGATCGGGATCTTTAGACTTACACCAAACTGTGTACTGTAATTATTTTTAAACTGGTCATAGTAGCCGATATCTTTATTTATATAATTGGCCTGCGTAGTTAAAACTGGTTGCTTACCACCTGGCGTATTTATAAAGTTGCCGGTATTTACGGTGGATGAGTCGGTGAACACCGAGGTCTGCGCAGCACTTGAATAATTGGTGTACAGACCGCCATATAACGAAACATTTGGCAGCAAAGCCCCTTTAGCTACGCTGACTGCTTTTTCGGCACTTTGACGGCGAAGCGTGGCGGCTTTAACTAAGGCCAGTTGCTGCAACGCTGTATCGTAAACCTGATCGGACGTGAGCGCAGTTTGATTTGAAACGTCCTGTGCGTTAATTGGCTGCAATACGATATTTTTATTGTATGGGATATTAAGTATTTGCAGTAAACTTAATTTGGCACTTTCCAGCGCACTGTTGGCTGCAACAACATTCAGCTTATTATCGCCCAGCGTACCCTGCAGATCGTAAAGATCGGACGGCAATTTATTAGCACCGTCCTTTTCTAAAACAGTTAGCCTTTCAACCTGCTTTGCCGAAACATCAACCTGGTTTTTAACCTGTGCCAACAACTCCGTATTATCCAGTACAAGCAAATAGGCAGTAATCACATTAATAGTAACCAGATCTTTAGCCTGCTGCAAATCCATTTTACCGGCCTGGTAAGCCAGCGAAGTTTGCTTGATAGCATTTACGTTTTGCAAACCGCCAAAAAGCGTAAGATTCGACTCGAGACTGTAGTTGCCGTAAGTTAATGATTGATTTACATAGGTATTTGTAAAGGGGTTAATATTACGCCCCTGGTTTATACCGTGGTTTATATTAGCATTTAAAGTTGGCAGCATGTTTTCTTTGGCCTGCATAAAATCAATACGGGCACTTTGAGCCTTTAATTCACTTTGCTTTACATCAAGGTTATTTTTTATAGCAATATCAATGCATTTCTGCAACGAAAGTGATGTATCAGATTGGGCAAACGCTTTTGCCGACGACAACGTAACAAGACCGAGAAATAGTAATTTATAGTATCGCATTTTATTATTGAGTTCAGAGTTTTCTTGATGAATCGATCCTACCGTCCAGCAGATCGATAATGCGCGAACCGTATTCGGCATTTTTTTCGGAGTGGGTAACTTGTATAATGGTCACACCATCTTCCTTATTCAGCTTACGGAATAGTTCCATAATCTCCTCCCCTTGTTTTGAGTTGAGGTTACCGGTTGGTTCATCGGCTAATAACAATTTTGGTTTTGCAATAAGCGCGCGCGCTATGCCCACAAGCTGCTGCTGTCCGCCCGATAACTGTGCCGGGAAAAGATCTTTTTTGCCAACAATGTTAAAGCGGTCGAGCATATCGGCAACCATGGCTTTACGCTCAGCGCTTTTAAAATCCTGGTAAATAAGTGGGGTTTCAATGTTTTCATAAACGGTAAGCTCGTCAATTAAATGGTAAGCCTGGAAAACGAAACCAATATATTGCTTGTATAAAGCCGAGCGTTGTTTTTCTTTAAGCTGATGCACCGCATGACCTTCAAAATAATGGTAACCGTCTGATGGTTCGTCGAGCATACCTATGATATTAAGTAATGTTGATTTGCCCGAACCTGAAGGGCCCATGATCGAAATAAATTCACCCTCGTCAACCTCAAGGCTAAGATCATTAAGAATGATGTTTCTGTTGCCCCCTACCTGGAAATACTTTGAAATATGCTGCAGTGATAACATTTTTAATTATTGAATTAGTTTGTTAGTAAATAAATGAGTTAAACAATAATACTCATCATTTTGCGATTAACATATCAATAACATACCAAAGTTATATCTAACTAATTATCAACAAATTAAACCATCCTATCAAAACTTCACTGTACGCTTATGTAACAAGATGCGTACGGTTATGATACAGTGTTTTTTGAAGAGAAAGGTAAAAGGCAAAAGGTGAAAGGTATTTTTTTTCGCAAACAGGTAGTGGCGGCGGGATCCAAAACTTCGGTGCTCTACAGAGCTTAAGTAAAACAAAAAGCTGAAAGGTATATTTAACATTACATCAACGCTAATAAACCTTTCAGCTTTCGCCTATTACCTTTCACCTAAATAATCAATCTCCAGACCGCAAACTGTTAACCGGGTTAGCAAGCGCGGCCTTAAGTGATTGCACACTCACGGTAATAAAGGCGATAAGTATGGCCACTGTGCCTGCAGCTATGAATACCCATATTTGTATGCTGATCTTATAAGCAAAGTCCTGCAGCCACTTGTGCATGACATACCAGGCTATTGGTGAGGCGATGATAACCGATATAATTACCAGTTTCAAAAAATCGCCTGAAACAAGTTTCACTATACTGAAAACGCTTGCACCTAAAACCTTACGTACCCCAACTTCTTTTACCCTTTGCCTGGTTGAAAATACCGCCAGGCCAAATAAACCCAAACAGGAAATAAAAATTGTAACCAAAGTAAACGCAGTTAGTATTGAACCTATGCGCTGCTCAACCTTATACATGTCATCAAATTCCTGGTCGAGGAAGTGATATTCAAACGGTGTGGCCGGGTTAAAGGCGGCCCATTTCTCTTTTACTGCAGCTAGGGTTTTACCAATATTATTTCCAGAGGTTTTGACGAGTATTTTACCAAAATAATCTTCAGTAAACATTACAATTGGGGTAACTTCCTGATGCAGGGATGCAAAGTTGAAATTTTGTGCAACGCCCCTGACTTCGCCAGTACGGCCGTTTAGCCCAATGTGTTTGCCTATCGCTTCTTCGGCTTTCCAGCCCAAAGCTTCAGCAGCCTTTTCATTGATGATAAAACCATAATAGCGCTTGTTTTGATCGGGATCGGTAGCGCGTGTTTCATCGGCATTAGTAAAATCTATGCCTTGAACCAGTTTGATGCCGAGTGTTTTCAAGAAATTCTTTTCTACCGGCAACGCGGTTACCGAAAGATTATAGTCGCTGTTTTTGCCATCGGCCTTGTTAATACTATATCCGCCGTGAACATCAACCGGCGAGTCATACGACGCGGTAGCACCAAGCACTCCCGGCAATTGAGTTACCGCATTATTAAATGATTGGACCTCTTTTAACGATTCGCCACCAAGATCCAGTACCATTACCTGCGACCGGTCGATACCAATATTCAAATGCTGAATGTATCGCAGCTGGCTGCCGGCTATAACCGTACAGATCATAAAGAACACAGATACAACAAACTGAACTATAACCAACGATCTGCGTAAAGATTTACCACCTGTAGTATTTGTAAGCTTTCCCTTTAAAGTAACAATGGGGTTAAATGAGGATAAATATAGCGATGGATATGTCCCGGCTAAAAATGTTACCGATACAGATAAACCCAGTAACGCTATGATCAACCAGGAGGTATTCCAGGTTTGAAAGCCTAACTGCTGGCCCGAAAAATCGCTGAACCATTTAAAACTTATATTGGCCAAAAACAAACCACCTAACAGCGATACAAGCGTAATCATCGCCGACTCGATAATGAACTGAACAAAAAGCTGGGTACGGGCTGCACCCATTACCTTTCTTACCCCTATTTCGTGACCGCGCTCAATGGATTTCGCCGTTACCAGGTTTAAGAAATTAACACATGCAAGCAGCAATAAAATAACAGCAACCGCACCTAAAATGTAAATATATTTGACATTGCCGGATGGTGTTAGCGGGTATGTAGCTGCCGATTTCAAGTGAACATCAGTTAAAGGTTCCAACTTGAACCACATTTTATGCCCCTGCCTAAAATCATCTTTAAACATCTCGGCTACGTAGCTGTTCATTTTTTGCTCAACCGAGGCCATATTAACACCCGGTTTTAACAGCAGGTACGAATAATCATTAGCCGAATCCCATTTGCGTGTTTTAGCATGTTCCGAGCCGGCATACGAGCCAATCATATCAAATTTGATCTGCGAGTATTCGGGCACATCTTCCACCACACCGCTAACCATCATGTTTTGCTTGTTATTAACCTTCAAAACCTTGCCTACGGCATCCTCGTTGCCGAAATATTTTTTTGCCGTAGAAGCGGTGATCACCACAGCCGACGGGTCTCTAAGCGCGGTAGCGGCATTACCTTTCAAAAACTTAAAGCTGAAGATCTTAAAGAAAGGCTCATCAGCTAAAAAGAACCGTTTTTCGTTAAATAATTTGTCCTGGTATTGCACCGGGTTGTTATACCGGTAAATCCGTACACCATCCTCAATTTCCTGTAATTGCTGTTTAAATACGGGCACAGGCGCAGTTGGCGTTACCGATACTGACTTAGCTTCAGCATCGTCTGATGATTTATAATTATAAACCATACGGACTATCCTATCGGCTTTTACGTGAAACCTATCGTACCGCAGCTCATTTAACAAATAGGTTGCTAATAATATAAAGCAGCCTATTCCAACTGCCAATCCCGCAATACTTATGAGTGAAGTAACCTTGTTGATAACCAGGTTACGCCATGCTGTTTTTATATAGTTTTTAATCATTTCCTTTATTTCATTCATTTGGTCATTAAGTCATTAGGTCATTTTTTGCTTAGCGTGTCTATCAATGACTTAATGACGCGCAAGCAAAATGACTCAATGACAAATTATTCGGAACGTAAACTTTTAACCGGGTTAGCCACCGCCGCTTTTATAGCCTGGAAACTTACCGTTGCAAAGGCAATAACCAGCGAAGTAAGCCCGGCAATACCAAATATCCACCAACTGATATCAATACGATAGGCAAAGTCCTGCAGCCACTTGCTCATGACATAAAATGCGATAGGCCAGGCAATGACATTGGCAATCAACACTAGTTTTACAAAATGGCCCGAAAGCAGCATCACAATGTTTTGTACCGATGCCCCCAATACTTTGCGTACTCCGATTTCTTTGATTCGTTTTTCGGCTGAGTAAGATGCAAGGCCGAACAGCCCCAAACAGGATATGATAATGATAAGTCCAGCTAAGATACTTACTACGGTACTTATCTGGTTGTCAACGCTGTAAACTTCTTTAAAATGATCATCAAGGAATTGGTATTCAAAAGGCACACCCGGAAACTCTTTATTCCAGGTTGACTGGATGAATGCTACCGCTTCCTTAGCTCTGCCGCCGTTGATCTTAACTGACATTTGGTTAAACCCTTTACCATTTACCAGGAACAGCGTTTCAATTTTATAATGCAGGGAATTGAAATTGAAATCCTTGGCTATTCCGGTAATCACGCCCAACGAATCAAAACCAAATCTTTGCCCCAATAAGGATTCCATATTTTTCCCTTTATGATCTTTCAACAACTCCTTAGCCAGCGCTTCATTGATGATATATTGTTTCCAAACCGCAGAAGTATCGGTAGAAAAATTTTTACCCATCAGCAGTTTGATCTTATACAGATCAAGGTAGTTATTATCAACCACCAGCAATGTTGAAGTAAGCTGGCGCAACGGCGAATCACCAAGTTTAAATGAGATACCTGTTTGGTCAAGGTGGCTACCCAAAATATCCTGCGATGCAGTAACTCCCTGCACCATCGAGTTGGAAAGCAACTCCTGTTTAAACAAATCATATTTGTTTTGCGGGATCAAACCCAAAGGAACATTAACAATCTGATCGCGATTAAAACCGGGATCTTTTTTCTGCATAAACTTAAGTTGCCTGATAACCAAAACCGTAGCTATCATTAAGATTACAGCACTCGTAAACTGGCCAACAACCAAAATATTACGCAGTGGCACCTTATTACCTCCTGCTGAAGTTAAAGCCCCTTTTAATACCTTGACCGGCTGAAATGACGACAGAAAGAGTGCAGGATATATACCGGATATAATACCGACAAGCACTGTGCTTATAAACACCACTCCGATAAGCATTTTGTTATCATGCAGCGGCAAACTGATATCGCGCTGGCTCAAACTATTGATAAACGGAATGGCAAGGGTCACCAAAACACATGCAAAAACTAAAGCTATCAGGGAAAGTAACACCGTTTCGCCCAAAAACTGCATGGCCAGCTGAATACGCCCTGCGCCAATAGACTTGCGTACGCCAACTTCTTTTGCCCGCTCCGATGACCGCGCGGTTGAAAGGTTAATGAAATTAATACAGGCTATTACCAAAACAATGATCCCTATAACTGTAAACAGGTTGGTGATATGTTTATCAAATTTTTGATAGTTGATATAATCCAGCCCTATATCAGCCGAGTTAGCGTGAACATCTTTCAGGGATAACAAGAATAGCTCATAATTTTTAGGGCCGTCTTTACCTTTATATTTTTGAAGATAGGCTGGAAACTTCTTTTCAAGCGCCGCTACGTTGGTACCAGGGGCCAGTTCAAGATAGGTATTTAACCAGTTGCCGCCCCAGTTGGTAAACATCCATTTCTTATAAATACTGCTGAACGAAAACAGGCAATCAAACTGCAATTGTGAGTTTTTGGGCACATTAGCCAATATGCCGGTAACCGAATAGGTGATGGTATCCTGCCCGTAATTGGTAACCGTTTTACCAATCGGGTCATCATTGCCAAACATACGTTTTGCGGCATCTTCCGTCAATAAAACGCTGCGCGGTTTTAATAAGGCAGTTGCCCTGTCGCCCCTTAGCAGTTTGAAATCAAACATTTTCAAAAAAACCGAATCCACAAAGAATACCTGTGGCATGTACACACGTTTAAGTCCGTTATTGAGCGGAAACTTTTGCTGCCAGCGAACACGTGTAAAGTTTTTTATTTCCGGAAAATCGGCTTTAAGTGTTGGCCCCATTGGGAACATAGATAAGGCAACTTTTTGCGTGGCTCCCATTCCCTCAAACTTTTGCACCTCGTTTAAGCGATAGATATTTTTAGTATGCAGGTTATCAAAGCTTTTTTCGTAATAAACAAAAAGCGTGATTACGATGCAGGCTGCCATACCAACGGCCAACCCAAAAATGTTGATAGCCGAAAAAACCTTGCTTTTCCGGATATTCCGCCAGGCGGTTTTGAAGTAATTCTTTATCATTTACCCCTCCTAACCTCCCCAAAGGGGAGGAATTATTAATATTATTTAGTATCACTTAGAGCCCTCTCCTTTGGAGAGGGTTGGGTGAGGTCATTCGCTTCTTAAACTTTTAACAGGGTTAGCAATTGCAGCTTTAATAGCCTGAAAACTGATAGTTAACAGTGTGATCAAAATAGCCGCTATTGCCGATATAATAAACACACCTGGCTCTACGGTTACCCTGTAATCATATTTTTGTAGCCATCCCTGCAAAAAGTAAAATGCTATAGGTGATGCTATCACGCAACTGATGAGCACCAGCAGCACAAAATCCTTCGACAGTAAAAACCATAGCTGACTTACAGTTGCACCCAATACCTTGCGCACACCAATTTCTTTGGTGCGTTGTTCGGCGATATATGCAGCCAAGCCAAAGAGACCGAGGCAGGATATAAAAATAGCCAAACCGGCAAATATGCCTGACAACTTACCCACCAACACTTCCTGACCAAACTTGCGGTTATAATCATCATCTACAAAACGATAGGTATAGGGATAGGCCGGACTATATTTTGAAAACACCTGCCCAATTTTATCAATAGCATCATGCGGGTTCACTTTGGGCGAGAGGCGGTAAATCATGTTTTGATGCGGATCATTATTATACACAAACATGGTTGGGTCGGCCTGTGCAAACGGCGATAACATCAGCGCGTTTTTAACTACACCAATTATCTTGCGCTGCTTACCTCCATAAGTTATTACCTGGCTTATCGGATCACCTTTAAGGCGCAGGCGCTTAACCCCCGCTTCATTAAAAATGATATTCAATGAATCGGACACAACGTTATTATAATCCCTGCCGGCAAGCATTTTCATGCCCACCGTCTTGAAATAATCATTAGCTACAGCTATTACGCCCATTTCAACGGTTTCGCCGGCAAATTTACCAGGCCATTGGTCAAGGTTGTTGTGCATGTTAATATCTGTAATGGTGCTTGATGCTGTGGAGATACTTTCAATCACGCCGCTTTGCAATAATTCATTTTTAAAAGCGGAATAGTGCTTACCCAAATCTTCATTGGCATTAGTGGCTATTAACCTATTAATATCGTATCCCGGCGGGCGGTTTTTTGCATATTGAATTTGCCTGTAAATAACAACTGTGCTTATGATCAAGGCTATTGAACAGCTAAACTGCATCACTACTAAAACTTTACGCGAATACGATGCTGAGCGGCCAACCTGAATAGTACCTTTTAATACCTTAACCGGATTAAATGACGAAAGATAAAATGCAGGACGACTACCGGCTACCAAGGCTGTAAGTAATACGCACCCTATGGCAATCAGCCAAAAAATTGCGCTGTTAAAAGGGATGGCAATAGTAGTACCGGTGAGCGAGTTAAACGGCCCGAGCGCTATTTGAACAAAAAGCATTGAGCATATAAAGGAGATCAGTGTGATCAATGTAGATTCTGTCAAGAACTGGAATATCAGATGCTGACGTTGTGATCCGATAGCTTTACGGATACCTACCTCGCGCGCGCGTTTCTCAGACCGGGCAGTTGTGAGGTTGATGAAATTCACACAAGCTATCAGTAGTACCAGTACACCAACAATACTAAAGGTGCGTACATAATCAATAAAACCACCTGCAGCAACTCCATTTTTATAATCGGACAATAGATGCCAGTCGACCATCGGCTGCATAATTACGTCAGAGTTTTCGGCATTTATATTTTTTTCGCCTTTTTCGATATGAAGGATCTTTGGGGCCAGTTGTGCGTACGTTACACCTGGTTTTAGCTTTGCAAATAGCTCGAAGCTATTGTTACCAAAGCTATCGTGGGCGTCTTTCATGTAAGGCTGTTGCTCCATCAAACTGAATGGAATAACATATTTAAATTGAAGCGACGAATTCAATGGTACATCCTGAATCACGCCGGTAACTTTTAAATTGTAGTTATTATCAACCTTAACTACCTTATTGATCACATTCCCCGCGCCAAATAAAGCGAGAGCAGTAGCTTTGGTCAATACAATTGAATATGGATCATTCAAAGCGGTGGTACGGCTCCCCTGTAAAAAATTGTATTGAAAAATTTTCAGGAAATCACTACCTGCCTGCACGCCATCAATAGATAGCTTCTTATCGCCTACCATTAACCCATGTGTGCCCCCCCAATCTGTGGGTGCTACATATTCTATTTCGGGCATAGTTTTCAACACATCTGCCAGTTTTAGCGAGGTTGAACTAAACGTTAATGTTTCGCCATTACTATTAAAATTACGGCGAACCTGGTATACCCTGTTGGCATCGGGCAAAAATCTGTCATATGAATATTCATGGGCAACCCAAAGCGCTATCATCAAGGCAACAGCCATCCCAGCTGCCAATCCTAAAACGTTGATAGCTGTATAAGCTTTGTTGTTTGCGATATTTCGCCAGGCTATTTTCAGATAATTTCTAATCATATTCTATATCATTAGGTCAATGCGTCATTAGGTCATTTTTTGCTTTGCTCATTCTTCAATGACTTAATGACACGAAGCAAATGACTCAATGACTATTTATTCGGAACGCAAACTTTTAACCGGGTTGGCGAGCGCCGCCATTGCAGCGCGGTAACCTACCGTAATCCAGGCTATTATGAGGCTTGACAAAATCGATATCACAAATATTTGCGGGCCGATACTGATTCGGTATTGAAAATCCTTTAAGTAATTGTGCATTGCCCACCAGGCCAGCGGAGAGGCAATTACAAATGCAACAAGCAACAATATGCTGAACTCTTTACCGAACAACCAAAGAATACTGCTGATATTTGCTCCCAATACTTTGCGCACACCAATCTCCTTGGTTTTACGCACGGCCATAAACGATACCAGGCCGTATAAACCGAGGCAACCTATGATGATCGCTATACCGGCAAACGCTTCAACCAATGTTAACAGGATATTATCCATTTCGTAAAAATGGGCAATAGTATCGTCCAAAAACTGGTATGAATATAATTCTTCCGGAAAGGTTTGGTTCCAGATCTTGTCAATTGCAGCTAATGTAGCCTTAGCATTACGCATATCTATTTTCACAGCAACGGTACCCAAATCCTGGTAATTAGGCATCACACACAATGGGGAAATTTCCGAATGGAAAGAGTAATTATAAAAATCTTTCATCACCCCTACAATGGTGCCTTTATAGTCGCGGCCATTAATTGCCATCTGCTTTCCAATTACATCCTGCGGCTTAAGGTGCAGTTTTTTAACAAAGGTTTCATTAACCAAAAACTCTTTTACCGAGTCGCCTTTAAAGAAATTTCTACCGGCAATCAGTTTAATGCCAAAGGTTGAAATGTAATTTTCGTCGGCCTGTTTGGTATTGATGCTCCAATGCTCGTCTTCGGCACGGTTATCATATTGAATACCGGTATTACTATTTGAACGGGATGCAGGTGCATTAGCACAGTAAGATACGTTTTCAACTCCCTTAATTTCGCTGAGGCGATTACGCATCGTGCTCATTTTCATCTTATCGTTTTGAGGGAGCGGCACCAATACTATGGCATTTTTATTAAAACCAAGATCCGCAGTTTGTGAATAGTGTAATTGCGATACCACGATAATGGTGCCGATGATCAAAACCTGCGATATAGTAAATTGAGTAACCACCAAAACCCTGCGCAACGAAAACCCGCCGACGTCTTTTTGTGACAGCTTGCTTTTGAGCGCCTTGATAGGTTGAAACCGTGCCAGTACCAAACCAGGATACGAGCCCGAAAGGAATACTACAATAATAGTAATCAACACGATAAAAGCACTAAGTTCCGACCAGTTAAAGGTCATCCTTGCGTGAAAGAGTTTATTCAATGCAGGCAAGGCAATTTCCGACAACCCAATGGCCACCCCAACGGCTATAATACTGATAATGGCTGTTTCGGCAATAAACTGCCAAAATAATTGAAAAGGCTGGCTGCCCAATACTTTACGGATACCCACCTCTTTTGAGCGATTTAGTGCCTGAGCCGTAGCTAGGTTTATAAAGTTCACCGAAGCAGTAATGATCAGGAACACGCCGATAAAGAACAGTGCCCATAAATAGCTCTTATCAGCGTAGCCGCCGAGTTCACGGTCAAAGTGCATTTCGGCAATAGGTTGTAACTTAAAGCGCCATACCTGCAGATCCCGCCCTGTATAATTTTTCTTAACCAATTGCAGCATGGCAGTTTCAACCTGTGCTTTGGTTACGCCTGGTTTTAAACGGGTAAAGCCCTGACTGCCGCTGTAAACACCTCCCCAGTTATTTTCACGATCTTTGCCTCCGTAGGCATCCATACTTGCGTACGAAATAAAGATCTGTTGTTTTTGATCAGTATTATTTGGCAAATCCTGTAGTACACCGGTTATGGTTACGCTGATATTATTATCGAGCTTAAAAACTTTGCCTATCGGGTTATCGTTACCAAAGTATTTATGAGCCATTTTCTCGGTTACCAAAGCTTCATTTGGGTTCGCGAGGATGGTTTTCTTATCCCCTTTAAGCAATGGAAAATTGAGGATCTGGAAATAATCAGGCTCAACAAAAGCAACACCGTCGTCTTCGCCAAATTTCTTAACTTCATTTCCCTTCGTAATAGTGATCAGCGTTTTGTTAAAGCTGATATACCTTGCCGTTTTTTCGCTAAAAGCAAAGTCATTACGATATCCTTTGGCCATAGGCTGCGGAATAGCTCCTACCCGGTCTACACCCTGATCGTGAAACTCGGTATAGAAACGGTAGATCCTGTCTTTATCTTTATGAAATGTATCAAAGCTCAGGTGGTAGCTGATCAGCGTAAAAATCAATACGCCGCAGGCTATCCCCAAAGCCAAACCAATAACACTGATGGTTGCATAAGCCTTGTTACGAACCAAATTTCGCCAGGCAATTTTTATATAGTTTTTAATCATAAACCCCTCCTAACCTCCCCAAAGGGGAGGAATTGTACTTGTGATATATTTAGTTATTATTTATCTATTTTAATCTTCTTAAAGCCCTCTCCAAAGGAGAGGGTTTGGGTGAGGTTACTCACTTCGCAAACTCTTAACCGGATTTGTCAACGCTGCTTTTATAGCCTGGAAACTTATCGTGATCAGGGTGATAATTATCGCAGCTACTGCCGAAAGCATGAATACTCCCGGACCGATGGTTATACTGTAATCATATTTCTGCAACCAATCCTTCAAAAAGTAAAAGGCTATAGGTGTTGCTATTATGCAGCTTAACATCACCAATAAAATAAATTCTTTCGACAGCAGCAGCCATACCTGTGCTATGGAAGCACCCAGTACTTTACGGATACCTATCTCTTTAGTGCGTTGTTCGGCCACATAAGCGGCTAACCCAAACAAACCGAGGCATGATATAAAAATCGCTAACCCGGCAAACACACCGGCCAGCTTGCCAACCAATGCTTCCAGGCTAAATTTGTGGTTGTATTCTTCATCAACAAACTGATAGATATAAGGATATGCCGGGTTGTAAGTATCGAAGATCTTTTCTATCTTTTTAATTGCATCCTGCATATTTACATTAGCAGCCAGGCGATACATGATATTGTTGCCGCCGCGACCGTGATTAAATACAGCTGGCTGCACAGGCGTAAAGGGCGATTCCATTAAAGCATCTTTAACCACACCTATGATACGCACGGGCTTATTGCCGCCCGAATAGCTAATTAATTGATTAATTGGATTTTTAAGCCCCATCCTTCTTACTGCCGCTTCATTTACTATCACATTCAAAGTATCCGAAACCCAATCGCTTGAAAAATCACGGCCATCCTTGAGGCTCATACCCAATGTTTTAAAATAATTGGGCGATACTGATATCGAACCAACATTTATGCCTGTTTCTCCACCGGCTTTTCCCGGCCAGTTATCGATACCTGTATGACTATAAATATTGGTAACCGGGCTTGATGCTGAAGCAACACTTTCTACCATACCGCTTGCCAATAGATCATTTTTAAGGGCGCTGTAGTTTTTTTCCAGATCGCCGCTCATGTCGGTCATCATTAACCGGGTTGAACTATAACCGGTAGGCCTGTTTTTTGCATATTGAATTTGCTGATAAACGATGATAGTACTGATAATCAAAGCAACCGAACAACTAAATTGCATTACCACCAAAACCTTGCGCGGCAATGAAGCCGACTTACCAACCTTGATAGTACCCTTTAATACCTGTACGGGATTAAATGACGATAAGTAAAATGCAGGGCGGCTACCTGCCAATAAGCCGGTTAATAACACGTAGGCTATCATCATAGTCCAAAACAAAATATTGGTATATGGGATACTAATGGCACTGCCTACGATAGCATTAAACGAAGGAATAGCCAGCTGCACCATCACTATGGACAACAAAAATGAAATGAAAGTGATCATTACAGATTCGGCAAGGAACTGGGCTATCAAATCGCTTCGTTGAGATCCGATGGCTTTGCGTACGCCTACTTCACGAGCCCGCTTTTCGGACCGGGCAGTTGAAAGGTTCATGAAATTGATACAGGCTATCAGCAGCACCAAAATGCCTATCACACTAAACATGCGCACATAATCAATAAACCCACCAACAGCTTTCCCGTTTTTGAAATCATTATACAGATGCCATTTTTTTAGGGGATGAATGATCACTTCAGGCTTGCCAGGCCGCATTTGTTCACTATGATCATATACAATGTTTTTAATTTTAGGCGCTATCTGCTCCATAGTTACACCGGGCTGCAACTCCAGGAACATATTGAACGAGTTGTTTGTCCACATCGTGCGGGCACCTTTCATCCAGCCCTCGGTTGCTTCCTTGAAACTAAAAGGAGTTAAAAAGCTAAATTGTATTGTAGCGTTTTTGGGAATATCTTTGATAATACCGGTAACCTTTAAATTTTGGCTGTTGTCATAACGAACAACTTTATTGATTGGATCAGCATTGCCAAAAAGAGCTATAGCGGTCGATTCATTCAGGATGACGGAATTTGGCTGGGTAAATACGTCTTTAGCATTACCTTTTACAAAAGTATATTTAAAGATCTGTAAGAAATCGGGATTAGCTGCGCCCCCGGCAAGGTAAAGCTTTTTATTACCCACCAGCAAATCATGCCATTGCATGCCAACCCAATCGGTTTCGGCTACACGCTTTACCCCCGGAATCTCTTTACGTAACACTTCGGCTAACGGTAGTGAAACCGCCGTTTGCGTATGCTCGCCATCGTGCTGGGTACTAAAATGCTGTTCAACCTGGTACAGCTGCTCATAATTAGGCAAAAACCTGTCATACGAATACTCGTTAACTACCCAAAGACCAATCATCAGCGCAACCGCCATCCCCGCGGCAAGGCCCAGTATATTAATAGCGCTGTAAACCTTATTTTTAAGGATATTGCGCCAGGCGATTGTTATATAATTACGAATCATAAACCCCTCCTAACCTCCCCAAAGGGGAGGAATCTTTTATATTATTACTTTCAGTTTCATTTAAAGCCCTCTCCTTTGGAGAGGGTTGGGTGAGGTTACTCCGACCTCAAACTTTTAACCGGGTTGCTCAGCGCCGCTTTAACAGCCTGGAAACTTACCGTTGCCAGCGCTATAAAAATCGCTGCTATACCGGCGGCGGCAAACACCCACCATTGTACGGTTATCCTATATTGGTAACCTTGCAACCAGTTATTGGTAGCATACCATGCAACCGGAAAAGCAATCAGGCAAGAAACTGTAACCAGTTTTAAAAAATCACGCGATAGCAGGCCGGTTAAACCGGCTACTGATGCGCCAAGTACCTTTCGGATACCAATTTCTTTGATCCTTCTTTCGGCCGTATAGGCGGCTAAGCCAAACAGACCGAGACAGGATATCACTATAGCCAATGAGGCAAACACACCCGCCAGTTTGCCGGTAAGGGCTTCTGTTTTAAACAACTCATCAAAATCCGAGTCGACAAATTTGTATTCGAAAGGATAGCCCGGGTTAGCACGTTTATAAACCTCGCCTGTTTTGGCCAGCGCTTCGGTTAAATTTACGCCTTGTTTAAAGCGAATGGTTAAAATATTGTTGTTTTGTGGGCGGCTAAACAACATCAGCGGAGCACCCGAAACATACATATCATTATAAAGGAAATCTTTAATAATCCCCGCAATTTGATAAGGCTTACCGCCGCCATCCCTGATAATCCCCCCCACATGACCGGCCTTACCCATTTGTTTGGCAAAGGCTTCGTTGATGATCACATTGCTACTATCAAGCCTGGCATTGGCATAAAAATCCCTGCCTGCAAGCAGCTTCATATTCATGGTTGATACAAATTGAGGGCTTACGCTTTCAATGGTAATCAGTGGATTTTTTGACGCGTCCTTACCATCCCATGAAAAATTATCGGTATTGCTCCAGATCTGTAAAACAGGGTATTCGCTTAATGACGCATCGGCTATAACGCCGGTTTGCTTCAGTTCGCTATTTATCGCGGCAAAATGGTCGGTTATTTTGCCCTTGGTATCAATGTAAACGAGGTTATCTTTTTCATAACCCAGTTCCCTGTTTTTAACATGTTGAATTTGTTGATATATGATCACCGTACCGATGATAAATATTATCGATACCGAAAACTGGATCACCACCAGACTTTGTCTGATGAAACCCGCGCCTGTTGCAGATGGCAATTTGATATTCTTTAATATCGCTATAGGGTTAAATGATGACAGGTAGAACGCAGGATAACTGCCGGCTAACAAACCGGTAACCACCCCCATCAACAATAGATAAGTTAAATGCAGGGGCTGCAGCAAATTAATATTAAGTTCTTTTTGAACCATGTTGTTGAACGATGGCAAAACAGCGTAAACTAAAAGTACCGCGATAATAACGGCAATGAATGCCATGATCAAAGCCTCACCTATAAATTGAGCAACAAGCTTGCCTCTACCGGCGCCCATTACTTTACGAACGCCAACTTCTTTAGCCCGCTTTTCGGAACGGGCGGTTGATAGGTTCATGAAATTAATACAGGCTATGATAAGGATGATAAAAGCAATCGCCGAAAACAGGCGGACGTACTCAATCCTTCCACCATCCATTTTGCCATCGGTAAATTTATCACGCAGGTTCCAGTCGTTCATCCCAAAAAGAAACGACGCGGTATTATTGCCGTTTTTCTTAGTGCCGATATAGTTAGCCAATTTTTTGTTAATTGCATTAACATCTGCAGATGGTTCAAGCTCCACATAGGTATGGGCCCAATTGGCCCCCCAATCCTGCATCCATGGTTGCGTATGCTCGATATTTTTTAAGGGCGCGAACCACTGCATTTGGAAAGTTGAATTTTTAGGAAAATCTTTAAACACGCCAGTAACTGTAAAATCCTGCTCATTGTTCATCTTCAGAGCCTTGCCCAGCGGGTTGGTTTCACCAAAGAACTTTTTAGCCATGGTAGTGCTAATCACTACCGAATGCAGGTCATGAAAAACATTCGTTTCATTACCGTGTATAAATGGGAGTTTCAGCATCGGGAAGATCTCCGCGTCCGTATAAGAACCATCTTCGTTGATCGCTTTATCACCGAGCGCAAATACAATATTATCGGAGCCGGCCATACGGGCAGCATTTCTTATACCGGGGATATCATTCTTAAGCGACGCAGCCATAGGCCCCGGGGTGGCGCGGAATGTGGAGGTTTTACCATCATAGGTTTGATTTTCACGAACCGTGTACAGGTTATCCCGCTTTACAAAATTGTGGTTAAACGTAAGCTCGTCCTGCACCCATAAAAATATCATAGATGAACAGGCCACTCCAATAGCCAGGCCGGCGATGTTCAAAACGCTGTAAGCCCGGTTTTTCGTCAGGCCACGTACCGTGGTTTTAATGTAATTTCCTATCATGGTTTGGTCATTAGGTCATTTACGTTGTGTCATTTGCTGCACGTCATTGGCTCATTTAGTCATTCTTTGCCTTGCATTTTTGTCAATGACTTAATGACGCGAAGCGAATGAAATAATGATTATTCCGATCGTAGGCTTTTAACCGGGTTAACAAGTGCTGCTTTAACAGCCTTGTACCCTACTGTTACCCAAGCTATCACCAGCGATGATACTATTGCCAGTAAAAAAATCCAGGCGCCCATTGAAATACGGTAAACAAAGTTTTGCAGCCAGCCGTTCATGATATACCATGCGGCAGGCATGGCTATCAGGAATGAGATACCTATAAGTACCATAAACTCTTTTGAAAACAGGAATACTATACTGCTTACCGACGCCCCCAATACCTTGCGAATCCCGACTTCTTTTGTGCGCTGAACTGCCATGAACGACACCAGGCCGTATAAACCAAGGCATGATATAAAAATCGCTATCCCCGCAAAAACTTTGTAAACTGTTGCCATTTTATTTTCCTGCTCGTAAAATTTTGCAATATTATCATCCAGGAAATAACCGTTATAAGCATATTCGGGATAAGTATCCTCCCACAGTTTTTGCAGTTGGAATACGGTTTTGCTTAGATCGGAGGTTTGGATTTTTATACCTATCTGGCCTTCAAATTTCTTTGCCGGTGATATTACTATCGGCTTAATGGCTTCGCGAAGAGAGTTGGTTTTAAAATCCTTAACTACCCCTACTATCGGCAGCCATTTACCGCGACCTAAACGTAATGTTTTACCAATGGCATCATTAGCATTTTGGATGCCTAATTTATGGATAAAGGTTTCGTTAACTACATATTGCTTTGCAGTATCGCTTACATCATATCCTTTACCAGCGGCAAACTTCAGACCATAAGTTTTAAAGTAATCAACATCTCCAAATTTGAGATAAGTATTAAAGCCAACATCTTTGGTTGAGTTATTGAAATCGAAATTAGTGCCCCAATTGTTTTCGGACGATGGCACATCCGAGGAAAAACTGACGGCTTTGACATTCGGGTTTTGCAAAACCTGCAGCTTGAATGATTCCATTTTATTAAGGCTCAGGCTATCGGTGTAACCCGGAATGATCAACAAAGCGTTTTTATTGAAACCAAGATCTGCCTTATTAACGTAGTCCATCTGGTTTACGGCTACGATAGTACCGATAATAAGCAATTGTGATATGGCAAACTGGGCAATCACCAGTCCGCGGCGAAGCGGGATGCCACCGATAGAAGCTGCCGTTATTTTATTTTTAAGTGCAAGTACTGGCTTAAAACCTGATACTACTAATGCAGGATAAATACCCGATAATAAAACTATAGTTACTGTACTTGCTGCTAAAAACAACAAGCTGCCCGTAGTAAATAAGCTGATACTATCTGGCACATTGGCTATATTTTTTAATTGAGGCATGGCCAGCCTGGCAACTGCTAAAGCAATCAGGGCCGAAGCAATAACAATGATAGTTGTTTCACCAATTACCTGAAAAATCAGTTGCGGGCGGGTGCTGCCTAACACTTTCCGGATGCCAACCTCTTTTGACCGTCCCACAGATTGCGCTGTCGAGAGGTTGATAAAGTTAATAGACGCCATAATAATGATTAGCAATGCAATGAACGACAAGGTACTCAAGGTAGCCCTGCTGGTACTGTGATCGCCCAGGGGATTACCTATTTGCGTATCAAAATGCATATCAGCAAGCGGCTGTGGTAACAGCGTAGTTTGTGCCGATCCCTTTTTAAAATGCTTGGTCGAAAATGCTTTTAACTGTGCGTCGATACTGCTTTTTGACATGCTTGCCGGGAACAACATAAACACCTCATGGCTGCTGCTGGTTGATCCCCATTCGGCGCTGTAGTTGTAATCTTTAGGATGCTGTTTCCAGGTATCAAACGATACCATTACCTTAAACGGAAAATCGCTGTTAACCGGGGCATCTTCTACAATGCCGGATACTTTCAGCGTTAAAACATTATCCATTTTAAGAGTTTTGCCTACAGCATTTGTCCAGTCGCCAAAATACTTAATGGCCGAGTTTTTATCCAACACGACCATATCCGGACTGGCCAGTACAGCAGGGTTACCAGCCAGCCATTTGTAGCTAAAAATATCGAAGAATTGAGGCTGAATAAATAGCACGCCAATATTTTCAGTAAATTTCTTATCGCTGCCATTACTTCCTGCAGTTTGCGGCACTGTGATCTGACTGCCATAGCTGCTGTTCAAAGCTGCCACTTTAGCCTGAGGTATGTCTAAACGAAGGGCATCTGTAGCAGGAACAGCAACTCCGGGATTGGTGGTAGTTTCCGATTCGTGCTTTTCCTGGGTAACTATACGATAAATGCTTTTATAATTAGGGTTGAAAGTATCAAAACTAAGTTCAAACTGAATAATCACAAAAATGAGCAGGCAGGCAGCCAGGCCAACTGTTAAACCCGCAACATTTATAGCAGAATAGCCTTTATGACGCACGATATTGCGCCAGGCTATTTTGAAGTAATTTTTAAGCATATCGTACAGTAATTTTCGAAATTGATGTAAAAGCTATACCAAAACCAAAATCAACTGAATATCAATTATTTAAATCAAATAAAAAACATCAACTGTTCGTAAGTGTAACACCTTGTGTACGGTATTGATACAGTGGTTTTGGAGATTAGTGGTTTGAGGTTAGAGATTAGTTATAACTCGAATTTCGGAAGTTCGATTTCGGATTTAGAAGTTTGTTTCCTGCGCCCGGCAGGCGCAAGTGTTGTGTGTGAGCAATTGTAAGGCTCACTTGTGCCTTCAACACATTATTAGTTTATTCATATATCATCATAAACTAATCTCTAATCTCTACTCCTCAAACTTTCAACCGGGTTTGCCATCGCTGCCTTAATGGATTGAAAACTTACTGTGACAAATGCTATCAGCAGCGCTACAAAAGCCGCCAGCACAAATACCCACCATTGAATATCTATGCGGTAAGCAAAATTTTGAAGGTATTTGCTCATCATAAGCCAGGCAATAGGCGATGCCACAATAACAGCAATCAGTACCAATTTCAGAAAATCAACAGAAAGCAAACCTGTTATATTGGTTACCGATGCACCAAGCACTTTACGGATGCCAATCTCTTTGGTACGCTGAAGCGTTAACAGCGATATCAGGCCAAGCAAACCGAGGCAGCTGATAAAAATGGCGATTATCGCGCTTGAGGTGATCAGCTTATTTAACAAATCTTCCTTTTGATAAAAGTCGGCTATTTGCTGGTCGAGAAAGCGGTATTCAAATACATTATCCGGATAAATCTCCTGCCACTCTTTCTTAATACGGTCGATAACAGCTGAAGGGTTATTCGAACCGATTTTTACGCCTGCATATTGATATCCTTTTCTGAAGGTGGAAATATATTCAGGTGCTATAGCTGTATATAATGATTTGGCATGAAAGTCTTTAACCACACCTACTATAATTCCCGGATTGTTGGATAAATCCCCGGCGGTAAAAAACCTGCCGATAGCTTGTTTCGGGTCTTTTAAACCTAATTTATGTATCAACACTTCGTTAACCAGGTATTCACGGGCGGTATCGGCTTCAACAATATTGCGGCCCGCAATTAACTGCATTCCAAAAGTTTTAACATAGTCGGCATCACCTATCTGAGTATACCCAACAAATTTTTCCCAGTCGCGGGTATCAAATTTAATTGATCCGCCTTTATCAGCTGTAGAAGATGGCGCGCGATAACAAAATGAAATACTTTTTATCGCTGGATCAGCCAGCAACTGGTTACGCAAATAATTGGTTTTACTTTTATCATTATCTGGCACCGGAATCATTACAACGGCATTTTTATTAAAACCGAGGTCAGCAGTTTTAAGATATTTAACCTGCATGGTTATCAATATCGTGCTAATGATAAGCACCTGGGCTATTATGTTTTGAACCACAATTAAACCTTTACGGGTAAAACCAGGAGCGTGCGTTTTACCGCCAAGCTGGTTTTTCAAAGCGTTTACAGGCTTTAACCTGCTTAATATCAGTGCGGGATATGAACCGGCAGCTATTATGATAATGACTAAAACAACTACAGTAAAACCAGCAAGGCGATAGTCATTAAAAAGCTTAAAGCTCAGTTGAGTTTGCAGCCAATTATTCAACACCGGGATGGCTGTAATCACCATTACAAATGATAACAATGCCGCAAAAACTACGATATATGATGTTTCAGAAATAAACTGAATGAATATTGCCCGCGGTGAGCTGCCTAAAACTTTGCGGGTACCTATCTCCTCGGCCCGCTTAAAGCTTTGGGCTGTAGCCATATTGATGAAGTTAACGCAAGCAATAATAATGAGCAGTAAACCAATTATACCAAGGGTTACCAATAAAGAGCGTTGGATAACACCCGCAAAGCGACCGTCGAAATGCACTTCGCTTAGCGGAAGCATCATAAAATGGTATGGTTTTGCGGCTTCCGCACCATGTAATTTCACATTCAACCGATTGATATCTTTTTCTACCGATTGCGGATTTGCCCCATCCTTAAGTTCTAAATAAATTGAGTTAGTTGAATTGATAAAGCCCCAGTCATTTTGAAGGCCATTGGCAACATCGGGATAGATATTTTTTAATGTGGCGAGAGAAAGAAACAGATCTGCTTTGATATCAGTATTAGCCGGGTGATCTTTAACAACACCTGTTACCCTGAAAGTATTCTTATTATCAACCCTGATAGTTTTTCCGATAACCTCCTGGCTGCCAAAATACTTTTCGGCAAGATAGTGACTTAAAACTACGGTATTAGGTTCGGTAAGAGCGGTATTCTGATTGCCTTGCTCCCACCCGTAATCAAATAAATTAAAAAAATGGCCATCGGTTATGCTGATATTTTCATGCTCGGCAAACATTTTTTTACCAGCCCCATCATTTTGAGGAATGCTGACATTGATATCATGCATTCGTAATAACACACCTACATCTTTCACCTGCGGATTGTTCGCTTTCACATCTCTTGCCAAAGCCAAAGGCGCTCCCTGGTCATATAACGGCATGCCATCATCAAAAGTAAGCTGGTGAACAACCCTATATACCTGTTTGGCATCATGGTGATAAGTATCAAAACTCAAATGATAGGTAATAAACTGAAAAAGTATAATACTGCAGCCTATGCTCAGCGCCAGGCCAAACATATTGATAAAGGTGTAAAACTTATGCTTCCAAAGGTTACGCCAGGCTATCTTAAAGTAGTTTTTTATCATATCAAATACTTTATACGATGATACGCAAAACCCTTTAAATGAGTAGTTAAAATATGTTAAAGGTGAAAGGTGAAAAGCGAAAGGCGGAAGTCTCTAACATCGGACAACTACCTTTTAGCTTTCGCCTTTAACCTTTCGCCTCAAAAATCTATTCGCTCCTTAAGCTATTTACCGGGTTGGCCAGTGCAGCTTTAATAGATTGGATGCTTACGGTTATCAATGCTATTAAAAGTGCTATGCACGCGGCAACAGCAAAGATCCACCATGTGATATTTGTACGGTATGCGAAATCCTGCAGCCATTTGTTCATCATGTACCAAGCCACCGGGAAAGCAACGACGTTGGCTATGACAACTGTTTTTAAAAACTCGGCAGATAGCAATCCTATTATATTTTGGACACTGGCGCCAAGCACTTTACGAATACCTATTTCTTTTACCCGCTGTTCGGCGGCAAAGGCGGCCAGGCCGAGTAAACCCATGGCCGATATTGCAATGGCTATAATGGCGAAAGCGGCTATCAATGTTGACGAACGCTGTTCGGCATGGTAAAGTTTATTATAACCGTCATCAATAAAACTATAATCAAACGGCTGGTCGGGAACAAATTCATTCCATACATTTTGGGCTATCCTGATGGCTGCCGCCGTATTGCCGGGAGCAGTTTTGATATAAAAACTACGCGCCCAATCAGTATGATTATTTATAACCATAGGACCTATCTTTTCATGCAGGCTCCTGAAGTTAAAATCTTTCACCACACCGGCAACAACGCCCGAATCCCCGTTAAACTTAAACCGCTGCCCTATAACAGGCCTATGGATACCAAGCTGTTTTACTGCGGTTTCATTCAAAACTACATTATGCTGATCGGAGCCATTTTTATCAAACCAATGCCCGTCGGCCATTTTAAGGCTTAGTATATGTTGAAATTTTTCGTCGGCCGATATGGTGGAAACCGAAGGTTTATAATCCAGTGGCCGGCCTTCCCAATCCATTGATCCTGACACCTTGTTACTGTTATTAAAAAAGGCATCGTTGGCCGATTGAGAGATCTCAGCTATCGCGCTTTGCTGGGTTAACTCGCTGGCGATACTTTTTAATTTCGACTCTCTTGTCTTATCGTCTAAGCCAAGCACCTGCCATGGTATAGTCATTACAAAAACGTGTTCGCGCTTATACCCCAAATCAGCATTTTTCATAAAATTAAGCTGACGGTAAATGATCATTGTACTAATGATAAGCATCACCGAGATACCAAATTGCAAAACAACCAGCGTTTTACGGATGCCGCCATCCTTAAAATTCAATAGTGCCCTACCTTTAAACACGCTTAATGGCTTAAATGACGACAATAACACAGCGGGATATAAGCCATTAAAAATAAAGCAAACTATCAGTGTACCCAACAATATCAACCATGTAATACCGGATGTTAGTGGTTGTACAAAATGCTTTTCGGTAACCTGATTAAACCAGGGCAGGCAAATCTGGATAAATAAAATGGCAAATAATAATGATAAGAAACTAACAACCAATGATTCGGACATAAACTGGGCGAAAAGCTGCCTCCTGCCGGCACCAACAATTTTACGTACGCTCACCTCTTTTGAACGCACGCTTGCCCTTGCCGTAGTTAAGTTTACATAATTAATGCATGCCGTTGATAAAAGTAAAAAAGCCAGTATCAGGAAGATGTTAACCAACTTTCGGTTGCCGTTTTCAAATGAAGTACTTAGCAAGCCACTTTCAAAATGGATATCCTTAAGGCTTATCACACTCATGGTTGTGTTTTCGCTGCCCTTGTTATTTTTCCTGATAATTTGGGTTAGCTTTTGGCCTACCTCTTTAATATTTACGCCCGGCTGCAGCTTTAAAAATGTGAGGCCGCTGTAATTACCCCAATTGCTCGCCTGTTCTTTTTCATGTGCATTGCTTAGTTTAGCCTCTACTGGCATCAATATATCGTACTGAAAGCTTGAATTTGCAGGATTATCCTTAACTACTGCCTGCACCTGGTAGTTCATGGAGTCAACTTTCAGCATTTTGCCGACAGCTTCGCCATTACCAAAATATTTCTTTGCTGTTGATTCTGTCAGGATTAAACTAAATGGATTTTTCGAAAAACTATCGGCGCTTCCGTCGATAAAATCGTAATGGAATACTTTGAACCAATTAGCATCTATATATGCATACTTTTTTTCCGATATCAGTTGGTTATTATGATGCACCGTCATCATATAACCCGGCCACAAAAACGTATAATTCTTTAAACCCGGTATTTCCTGCCTGGCAACCGGGCCTAACATATAAGGAGATGATTCCCAGTCCCACACTTCGTCTTTAGTCAGGCTTAGTTTGGTTTTTACCCTGTAGATATTATCAACATCAGGGTGGTAATTGTCAAAGCTAAACTCATTTTGTACCCACAACATTATAAATACCGATGCGGTAATGCCAATAGTAAGTCCGGCAATATTAATGAGACTGATAGTGCGGTGCTTACCTAAATTACGGAATGCTATTTTAAAATAATTTCTGAGCATATTAATTAGTCATTGAGTCATTATTGCATAGTCATTAAGTCATTTTGCTTTTCTAAATCATCAATCAAAATGACTTAATGATGTGAAGCAAATGATTCAATGACCAATTATTCAGAGCGCAAACTTTTGGTTGGATTAGCCAACGCAGCTTTAACAGTTTGAAAACTTGAGGTGATCAACGCCGTCAATAACATTCCGCCGCCGCTTACTACAAATATCCACCAACTTATTGTTGTACGGTCGGCAAAGCTCTCCATCCATTTGTTCATTGCATACCAGGCCAGTGGGGTTACCAGTACAAAGGCCAGCACAATGAGCATTACCAGCTCAGTTGAAAGCAGGGTTACTATCTGCGTTACCGTAGCACCAAGTACTTTCCGTATGCCTATCTCCTTAGTACGCTGATTGGTATTGTAAATGGCCAAGCCTAACAAACCAAGGCAGCTGATAAATATGGATAAGCCCGTTGCCCATGTTAACAGCGTTGATGTATGTTGCTCGGAATCATAAAATTTGGCGATGCTTTCATCAAAAAAGCTATATTCAAAATCGTCTTCAGGATAAATCTCTTTCCACGCCTTTTCCATTGATGCGATAGCTTTTTTCCATTCGTTGCCTCCGGCAGTTTGCGGCTTAAGCGCTATATGAAAGGTACCGTTGTTGTAATAACTGTTACTGATATGAATGCAGGTAGGTTTAATTGCCGAATGCAATGATTCAGAATAAAAGTCGGCCACTACACCTATGATCTGCATTCTTTTATCGCCATTAAATTTATCAATGTATTTACCTACAGCATCAGCCGGATTTTTAAACCCCATTAGTTTTGCGTAAGTATTATTAATTAAAAATGCCCTGGTACTATCGCCATATTGTATATTACGTCCGGCCAAAAGTTTAAGCTTGTATACATTAATATAATTAGGGTCGCCGTACTTTTCGTACAACTCAATCTTTATTTCCTTTTTGCCATCGATATACGTAGCTTCCGTTGAATTGGTACTGGTTGATGATGGAGCGGCCTTACCTGCACTTACCAACTCAACCTGTGGTATTGCCTTGAGTTTGTCCATAAATACCTGGTTCTTACTAAGCGTTCTATTTTTCCAGGGTGAGTTAATGATCAGGATGGCATCCTTTTTAAAACCCAGGTCTTTTGTGAGCGCATAATGAATCTGTTTGCCTACCAGCACAGTAGCCATTATAAAAAACTGGGCAATAACAAATTGAGTTACTGTTAATGATTTACGTAGCCACGCATTACGTGTTTTACCCGTGTTTGACGATGCCTGATTTTTAAGCACTAAAACAGGTTTGTAGCCTGATAGCAAAGCTGCGGGGTAAAAGCCCGACAATAAGCTTACCACTATTATCAATAAAAACAGGAACACAAAAAGATGGGGCTGTTGCAGCAGGTCAAGTTTAATACCTGCGGATATAAAATCTTTAAACAGCTTTAATATAGCGGGTGCCAACGCCACCGAAATGATAACTGCCAAAAGGGTTATGATGAATGTTTCGCTCAGAAACTGCGTAATAAGCTGGGTACGGCTACTTCCCATTGTTTTACGTACGCCAATTTCCTTGGCTCTTTGGGTAGCCTGCGCGGTAGTTAAATTAACAAAATTGATACAGCCTAATAACAACAGGAAGGCAGCTATAACCAGTAAACCGTAAAGTGTTGTTTTATTAGCCGGATTACCGGAATCAAATGTTCCGTATATACTGTTAAAATGCAGATCGCTCAAAGGCTGTAAGGCAAAATCACGTGTGTTGCCCTTGTTTTCGGGTTTTGGAGGATCATTCTTTTTAAGAATAATATTTAGTTGCTTTTCAAAATTAGCTGCAGTGGCATTGGGCGCCAGCTTAACAAAAAGTATAGATGATGAAGTAGTACCTCCCCAACTGGTAAGGCTTAGTTCGTCAGACAGCGCTTTATTAGCTTTTGCCGTTGAATAAGAGATAAAATCGTGAAAAGTAAAATCGTTATTCTCCTTTAATGGTTCAACAATGCCACTAACGGCCACACTAATAGTATCATAAGTGATTACCCGGCCCATCATCTGGCTATATGACAGCTGAGGGAAATATTTTTTTGCCTGATCTGAAGTGAGCACCGTTTGATTGGGAGAATTCAAAGCAGTGTTGGCCGAGCCCGCAAGCCAGTTATATTTAAACATGCTGAAATACCTGCCATCAGCGAGGATCACATTATCCTGTAGTTTAAACTTAACAGGAACGCGCCCTTTTTCGGGAATAAACACATTAGGCTGATTCAACAAGAAAAATGGCACGGTAAGTTCCACGCCACTCACGCCATTTCTTACAGCTTCGGGCACCGGGCCTGATACGCCGCGGTTATGCGCTTCTTCGCCGGAAAAGGTATAGTTTGATACTACCCGGTAAATGCGGTCGCCGTTATCAAAGTTTTGATTAAAAGTAAAATCAAAATGAACTATCAGGTAAATAACCAGCGCCGAACTGATCCCTATAGATAAACCGATTACATTGATGAATGTAAAAAATTTATGCCGCCAAAAATTACGCAGCGCGATTTTGAAATAGTTTTTAAACATTGTCAAGTCATCATTAGGTCATTAAGTCATTTTTGCCTCGCGCTAATCAAAAAATGGCTTTATGACGCGAAGCAAAATGACATAATGACGAATTTATTCAGAACGTAAACTCTTCACCGGGTTAGCCATAGCTGCTTTTATTGATTGATAGCTTATGGTTGCAAAAGCGATGATCAGCGCTATTACGCCGGCCATCACAAAAACCCACCATTGTATGTTAATTCTGAAGGCAAAATCAAGCAGCCATTTACTCATTGCGTACCACGCTATTGGTAAAGCAATTACCGATGCTATGATCACCAGCTTCAAAAAGTCTTTTGATAGTTCGGTAACAATTTGCGGTATGCTTGCGCCAAGTACTTTGCGCACACCTATTTCTTTTACTCTTTGCGATATGGTAAAAGCTGAAAGTCCAAACAGGCCAAGGCAAGCTATGAATATGGCAAGACACGAAAATATAGTAAACAGGTTGCCCTGCTCCTGCTCACTATTATATAGCTTTTGGAAGCGTTCATCTAAAAAGCTGTACTCAAAAGGTGTTTCGGGTTGATATTTTTTCCAGGTTTGCCCAAGGGTTGCCAATGCCGAATTGATGCGATTACCATCGATCTTAACCGTTATTCTTCTATAACTATTGTTGACGAATGAGGGCATCTCCATTAAAAGCGGGATGATATTTTGATGTAATGACTCGAAATGAAAGTCATTAACCACCCCTATCACTTTTCCTTTAACGCCACCATAGCTCATATCCTTGCCTATAGCGTTTTCAGGCGATTTCCATCCTAATGCACTTACTGCCGATGCGTTGATCACAAAATTATTACTGTCGGTGGCGAACTCGCGACTAAAATTTCTGCCAGCTGCCATTTTTATACCGTAGGTTGGAATAAAGCCATAATCGGCATTGATGCATTTGATATCTGCTTTAACCGGCAGCGGTTTATCCCCGTCAAAAACAGAAACGCCCTGATCATCCAGTAGCCGCCCCGACGGAATCCGCGATGAACGGCCGATATCTTTTACAGCAGGATCCCGTAATACCTCTGCCCTGAAAGCTTCAAACTGGTTAGCAGGGATACCGCCCAATGTTACTAAATGATCTTTATTAAAGCCAAGTGATTTGGTTTGAATATACCTCAATTGCTGAAAAACTATCGTCGTAGCAACAATCAGGATGATGGAGATGGAGAACTGCACCACCACCAATACCTTACGGAACGAGATATTTCCAGATCCAACTTTAAGAATACCTTTTAAAACTTTTATCGGTTTAAATGACGACATAAAAATAGCCGGATAAATACCACTGATAAGTCCGATAATCAGCGGCAGCAATAACACCGATATTAAAATTATCGGTTGAAATAAACTATTGATAGAAAGACTAAGTTCTGAAAGCCGGTTAATAAGTGGCAGCAGCAACCACGTCAAAGTCAAGGCCAGTACAAGCGAAAAATAAGTGATCAACACAGATTCGCTTAAAAATTGGGTAATAATCTCTTTTTGTTGTGCGCCGATCACCTTGCGGATACCGATCTCTTTAGCCCTAAGCGTTGAGCGGGCAGTAGATAGGTTCATGTAATTGATACAGGCGATCAGCAAAATAAACAGGGCGATAGCCGAAAAAATGTAAACCCTTTTAATATCGCCATTTTGCTCTACTTCATCATCAAGATGTGAATGCAGGTGAATATCCAGGAATCTTTGAATATGCAGCTGGGTAAATTTTGACTGCCGGGGTTGCCCGGGAGAATTCATGTATTTATCTATAAAAGCCGGAAACTGTGAGCTGATTTGATCAATATTATAATGATCGGGCAATAGCAGG
Source organism: Mucilaginibacter sp. SG538B (assembly GCF_013376065.1). Classification (NCBI taxonomy): domain Bacteria; kingdom Pseudomonadati; phylum Bacteroidota; class Sphingobacteriia; order Sphingobacteriales; family Sphingobacteriaceae; genus Mucilaginibacter; species Mucilaginibacter sp. SG538B. The sequence continues at coordinate 1,995,476 of NZ_JABMJI010000001.1, read as the reverse complement.
TAGGTAAAAAATGAGTTGTTCCCCCAATTGGTTGCCAGTTGATTACGTCCGTAAACCTTGTCATCGTTCAGTGTATTGAATGACAGCAACATTTGAGGGTGCATCTGCGAGTTAGCCGGAAATGGCTTAAAAATACCTGTAACTTTAAAATTGGCTGTATTATCAAGCCTGATTTCTTTGTTTATAGGATCTTCGTTACCAAAGTACTTGCGCGCCATATCTTCGGTCATCATCACTGTATACGGCTCACTAAGGGCAGTTTTAGGGTCACCTGCTACTGTTTTAAGATCAAAGAAACTAAGGAAGTTTTCATCAGCAAAATAAGAGCCCTTTTCAACGAGCAATTTTTCCTTATAGCGCAAAACCACATCGCCGTTCGGGAACAAGCGTGTTACCTTTTTTATGTCTGGAAATTCATTTTTTAACAATGGGCCAAAAGGGGGCGCCACGGCTCCCAAATGCAGGTTGACGATACCATCGGCCGTATTAAAACTCCGGCTCACCCTATAAATATTGGGGGCATTATGGTTAAACTTATCATAACTGAGTTCTTTAACTATGTAAGTTAAGATAAGCAGGCAACAGGTTAACCCTATGGTTAAGCCAAATATGTTGATGAACGAAATAAATTTGTGCCGGGCAATATTGCGCAGGGCACTCCGTAAATAATTCTTTATCATGTTATTTCATTTTGTCATTGAGTCATTAAGTCATTTTTTTGCTCATCGGGGCATTGGGTCATTAAATCATTTTGAACTTTTCAATGACTTAATGACGCGAAGCAAATGCCCCAATGACCTATTCTGAACGTAAACTTTTCACCGGATTAGCCAAAGCTGCCTTAACTGATTGAAAGCTTATAGTAACAGCGGCAACTACCAGCGCAATAGTGCCCGCGAGTAAAAATACCCACCATTGGATGCTGATGCGATATGCAAAATCCTGCAGCCATTTGTTCATGGCAAACCATGTTACCGGGAACGATATAACAGAAGCAATGACGATCAACCTCAAAAACTCCTTCGATAACATGACTGTTATATTCGCGGTTGATGCGCCCAGCACTTTGCGAATACCGATCTCTTTAACCCTAAGCCTGATCATGAAAGCTGCCAGGCCGAATAAACCTAAGCTGGCGATGATCAGAGCCACACAGGAGAATACCGTAAATATTTTGCCGGTTTGTTGCTCAGAGGCATAAAGTGACGCGTACTGCTCGTCAAGGAACGAATAACTGAAAGGAGCTTCCGGTCTGAGATTGTCCCATTCGGTTTTAAGGCTCGCAATCAGCAATTTTATATCGGCGGTTTTAGCCTTCAAAATTAATGTACCTGTACTATGCCCCGATAAAAGCATTAATGGTGCAATTTTTTGCCTGGCCGAAGCATAGTGAAAATCTTTAACCACACCTACAACTTTGTATTGGGTACGGGCTGAACGCACTATAGTTTTACCTATCGGGTTGGTGTTACCCCATCCCAAACCTTTTACTAAAGCTTCGTTCACTACAACCGACATCGAATCGGCGGGAAAGGATTGATAAAAATTGCGCCCGTTGATGACCTGTAAACCTAAAGTAGGCACATAACTTTCATCCACATGGTAAATATTGGTATGGATCTCGGCATGACCACCCTTGTCATCAAATTCTTTAGCAGCAATTTGGGTACCATCAACACCGGCTAACATACCTGGCACACTGCTGGATATAGTAGCATTCAACACCTGCGGGTTGCGCAGAAGTTGATTTTTGAAAGCATCTGCATTATGGCCTAAGGTATAGGCATCATTAATTATCAATACCTGGTCTTTATCATAACCCAACTTTTTGTTCTGCATATAGTGTAATTGCTGGTACACTACAAAAGTTGATATAATAAGTGCTGTAGATACCGCAAACTGAAAAATGATTAATCCGCTGCGTAAAATCCCTTTTCCTTCTGCTTTGGTAGCGCTGTTGCCTTTTAACACAGCGATGATCTGGAACGAGGACAAGAAGAATGCCGGATAAATACCTGCGAGAATTCCAACGCCAAAAGCTGTAAACAGTTCGATAAGCAAAGCCATAGGGCTCAGGAAAAACCTAAGTTCGATATGTTTCCCTGCCAAGTTATTGAACAGCGGTAACAGCAGATATACAATACCTAATGCCAATAATAAAGCCCCTAAGGTTAGCATAACCGATTCGGTGAGGAACTGGGAAACCAGTCCGCTCTTTTCAGAACCAAGCACCTTACGGATGCCCACTTCTTTTGAGCGCTTGGCCGAACTTGCCGTTGAAAGATTAGTAAAATTAATGCAGGCCAATATCAATATAAAAGCGGCCAATGCACCAAATATATATACATAATGAATATCGCCATTGGGCTCCAATTCGTATTTGGTTGCCGAGTGCAGGTGGATATCGCTTAAAGGCTGCAGGAAAAACAGGAAAGTGTTCACCGATTTGCTTGCCTGTGCCAAACTCGTACCCATATCATGGGCAATTTCGGGCACAACAAATTTCCGCACCATTTCAGGGAAAGCAGCTTCCAGTTTTTTTGCGTCGGCATTTTTATTTAATACCACATAAGTAAAATAACCAATATTGCTCCAGCTTTGCTTTGCTTTTTCAACAAAAGGGGCCATATTTAAAAATGCATCGCCATGAAAGTGCGAATCATCGGGTATTTTGTCAATTACTCCTGTTACTTTATAAGGCTTCCCGTCTATTGTAACAGCTTTTCCTACAGCTTCCTGGTTGCCAAAATATTTGGTAGCCATGGCCCTCGTGATTACCATGCTGTTAGGCTCAGTAAAGCAGGTTTTATTATCACCATCAACCAATGGTATCGAAAACAGGCGAAAGAAATTGGCATCTATCATCTGCACATGCTCTTCCTTAAACTGCCTGTCGTTATATTTTATAAAAACCGGACCACGACGGGCAAGCCTTGTAGTTTCAAGCACTTCGGGAAACATATTTTTAATCCCCTGTCCTACCGCGATGTCAACCATCGGGTATTCGCTTACGCCATTATTTTCAATGGAACGTAAACCAACACGATACATTTGTTTGGCCTGTGCCGGATATTGATCATAATTTAATTCACTATATACATAAGCACAAATGAGCATACAGCATGCTAAGCCTACAGACAGGCCAAACACATTAATAAAAGAGAATATTTTGTTCCGCCTTAAGTTTCGCCAGGCGGTTTTGATGTAGTTTCTGAACATGAGTGTACGATTAACCTTAATACAGGTTTAAAAGCCATACCAATAAATCAAATCTCTAATTATCAATCAATTACGATTTATTTCATATAAAAACTGTACGAAGACGTAACACCATGTGTTCGGTTATGATACACCCCAGGCAACACAAAAGGCCTGTCACTATTTGAGCAACAGGCCTTTGTAATATTCCTTACACTTATATTAATTGACGGTAAGATTAACTCGCCCATTACCACGTACTTCAACGGGGGATCCGCCGCCGTTAAGTTTGCCTTCTACCCTTTCTTTATCCTTGTTACCAGAGAAGTTATCTGCAAGGTTACTTTCTATTTTGTTGGCGCGCAAATCGAGGTTAAGACCTTGTTTTGACGGTAACTGCAGATCGATATGACCCGAGCTTACATCAATTTTAACAGATTTACCAACGCTTACAAATTGCGCATGAAAGCTGCCGGCACTTGTTGAAGCATCGAGGCTGCACGACAAATCAGTAAGGTTAATGCTACCACCTGATGTGCCGGTAATGAAATCGCCATCAATTTTACTGCCGCTGATACTGCCGCCGCTGGTTGTAGCTTTGATATCTCCCTTTAAACCATCGAGATGCAACGAACCGCCAGATGTTTCAAGTCTGATATGCCCCATGCAATTACGGGCTTCAATACTGCCGCCTGAGGTTTGCAGATCGATATTTTCTTTTGAATCGCTTACATGAATGCTGCCGCCAGAAGTACGGCCTTTAATTATACCAGTAATTTTATCAAGATGTAAACTGCCGCCGCTGGTTTCAAATTGCTGTGCACCTGTTAGATTATCCAAATGGATACTGCCTCCGCTAGTATTTAGATTAGTTGCCACACTGCCGGGTACATACACACGGAACGAGATACTTAACGATTTTTTCCAGTCCCAGTTGCCATCGTGCTTGCTTTTAGCCTTGGCATGCAGCTCCCCGCCGTTAACATCAATGCTCAGGTCGTAATTTTCGTCGAGGCGCTTTTTGATCTCTTCTTTGGAAAGGTCATTATTACCATTATTACCTTGTATAAAAACCTCAACTCTCGGTTCTTCGCCCGATGCGCCGCTAACAGTAATACTGCCGCCCGATGTATTAACAAATACATTTTTCACAGCCTGTCCTGACAATGATTTGGTGAGGTATGGTGTTTTCTGATTATTTTGTGCAAAAGCGCTGCCTGCACAGGCAACAAATAACACAAGTAAATACTTTTTCATAATAATGATCTTTGGTTTATATATAATAAGACCAGGCGTTTAGCAAATACGTTGCATGGTGCTGAAAATAAATTCAGGCTGCCTAATAATGACAGAACGTCATAAAAAAGCCCGTGGGGACACGGGCTCAGGGTATATCCTATTTCTTCAACTGCTACTGCAAACTGCCACTGCTATCTGCAAACTGATCTCATTCGCTTCTCAAACTCCGGATAGGATTTGCAAGTGCCGCCTTTAACGATTGAAAGCTAATGGTAACCACTGCTATAACAAATGTAAGCAAAGCCGCCAAAGCAAAGATCCACCAATGCAAAGGTGTTTTGTAAGCGAAACTTTGCAACCATTTATCCATGCTGTAATAACCCAGGGGGATAGCAATCACTGTAGCTAATAACACCGGTTTAAGTAGATCTTTTGATATCAGGATAAGGATATTTTGTACCGATGAACCCAATACTTTACGGACCCCGATCTCCTTGGTACGTTTCGCCGCGGTAAATGAGGCTAAACCGAACAAGCCCAAACAGGCTATAAAGATTGCCAAGCCTGAAAATATACTTAACATGGTTTGCTGCCTGATATCGTTGCGATAGGTAGTATCAAACTGCTGATCAAGAAAGCTGTATTCAAACGGATAAACGGGCGCAACTTCGGCATAAATGTTTTTGATAGCCGCCAAACCAGCCTGGATATTCCCGGATTTTAATTTGATTACGGCTACACGCCTGTCTTCGCTTGGCGATATCACCAGGGCATCCATGTTTTCTTTAAGTGAAAGGAAGTTAAAATCTTCAACTACACCAATGATAGTGCGGCGACTACTATCACGCACCGTATTTTTAATCCATTTACCGATAGCCTGCTGCGGCGTAAAGCCCAGTTCTTTAGACGCTGTACGGTTGATCAATACCGAGTTCGTAGTATCAGTAGCAAACTGTGATGAAAAATCCCTGCCGGCAATAATTTTCAGGCCAAATGTTTTTACATATTCAAAGTCGGCAAATTCCGACCTGGATTTGAACGTTTCATGCTGGCCTTCAACCTCAAAGCCCTGCATATCAAAAAAGCCGCCCGGCTCGCCCGACATCAGAGATACCGACTTCACATAGTCCGAATTTTGCAGCTGATGTTTAAATGTTTGCCTGTGGTCATAGATATCGTTATTATCAATCTGCACAATAACCGTTTGCTCTTTGTCATAACCTAATGATTTGTTTTTGACATACCGCATCTGGTTAACTATCACGATAGTGCCAATAATAAGCAACACCGAAATACTGAACTGGAACACCACCAGCGATTGCCTGAAAAATGACCCGCCTTTGCCTAATTTAAGCTTACCCTTTAACGCCTCAATAGGCGAAAAGGCTGACATGAATATAGCCGGATAGCTTCCGGCAAGGAAACCCACAAATAAAATAACTCCTAAAAGAAACAGGTAAATCGGTACACTGTTCCATGATACAGTGAGTTCATACCCCAGCAGGCTGTTGTATGATGGCATCAGCAGGAGTAACAAACCAATAGAAAGCGCACATGAAATTAGCGCCAGCAAAATAGATTCGCCTATGAATTGCCATACCAAATGGTTTCTTAACGCGCCTAAAACCTTGCGCATCCCTACTTCTTTTGAACGTTCGACAGCGCGGATAGTGGCCAGATTCATAAAATTGATACAGGCAATGATCATGATGAGCACTGCTATCGAAATAAAGATGAATACCACGGTTTTATCCCCATGTTTTACATTATCAAACGACGAAGCATTTTCAAAATAGATATCCTTTAACGGTCTTAAACTCAGGTTAAATTTAGTACCAAAACGCTGCATATCCTTGCCCATGTATTTATCCATAAATTGCGGAAAGCGGCTTTCCAATGCAGCAGGGTTGCTATGCTCATTCAACAACAGGTAAACAAACAGGCTATTGTTAATCCATACATTAAAACCCTGGTCGCGGGTGTAATTGGCTATTGGCATCACCAAATCAAAATCAAGATGCGAGTTGGAAGGTACATCTTTGGCAATACCGGTTACCTTTAACTGCAGGCGTTTATCCATCTGCACCACTTTGCCCAAGGCATTATCAATATTGCCGAAATATTTTTTGGCGGTGGTTTCAGTTAGCACCACGCTGCCCGGATGGTTTAGCGCCGAAGTAGCATCCCCTCTCAGCAACGGGAAGGTAAAGAGGCTAAAAAAGTTGGAGTCAACCGCGTAAACCTTTTTCTCATTGAACGATTTTTCGCCAAAAGAAACCAGGTTATTTCGCGGAGAAACCCGCACTGCCATCTTGATATCCTGCGGATAATCATTCAGCATGGCAGGACCGTAAGGCCCCGAGAGGTAAGATGTAGGCGCTTTCGACTTATCAAAACCGCGCATTACCCTGTAAATATTTTTGCCCTGCTTATGAAAATTATCCACGCTAAACTCATTCATAATGTACAGGAATATCATGAGGCAAACGGTTATCCCCATGGTTAACCCCAAAATGTGGATCAGCGAAAATCCCTTATTCCGATAAAGGTTTCGCCATGCTGTTTTTATGTAGTTACGTATCATATTTATATCATTGTGTCATTACTGCATAGTCATTAAGTCATTTGGCCACTTTTGTCATTTTCTTTTTAATGACCTAATGAGGCGAAGCTAAAGACCTAATGACAATTATTCATTTTTCAAACTCCTAACCGGGTTGGCCAGTGCCGCCTTGATGGATTGAAAGCTGATGGTTACAAAAGCGATCAACACGGCCAAAACCGCAGCCAATACTACCACCCACAATTGTATGTTTTGCCGGTACGCAAACCCCTGTAACCATTGCTGCATGGCGACCCAGGCAACCGGAATGGCTATTACTATTGCTATCATTACCAGTTTGATAAAATCTTTTGACAGCATACCTACTATAGCGCCTACATTAGCGCCAAGTACTTTACGGATGCCTATCTCCTTAGTGCGCTGTTCAGCGGCATATGCTGCAAGGCCAAACAAACCTAAACAGGCTATTACAATTGTTAAACTTGTAAATATGATGAATATGGTACCCATCCGCTGTTCCGCACGGTATGATGAATCAAAATCATCATCCATAAATGAATATTCAAACTCCTTACCCGGCTTTATGGATTTCCATTTGTCGCTGATCATTGCCATAAGTGCAGTGATATTAGCGGTATTTACTTTTACACTTAAGGCGCCGGTATCCTGCCCGTACATCAATATCACCGGGCTTACATTATTACGCAACGAAGCGAAATTAAAATCCTTAATAACGCCTACTATATGATATTCTTTAAACGTTTTGGCCATATTGTCCATAGGTAAAAACATGGATTTGTTAAGCGGGTCACGTACGCCCATCAGTTTCGCCGCCGTTTCGTTAATGATCATAGCCGCCGAATCGGTGGGCATCTGGTTTGAGAAATTACGGCCTTTGGTCAGTTTTATGCCGAGGGTTGGCAGGTAGTTGTCGTCAACTACCCAGGTTTGTGCAAGCACTGCTTTTTTGGGGTCGAGCCCGCGTTCCTGGAAAACGCTGCTGCTGTTCCGGTAATCAGAAGTTGGCAAAAAGCCTGTCATGGTTACACCTATTACGCCGGGCAACTGCTTTACTTCATCTCTTAACACTTTGCTCTTGTCGCCAAGGTCATACACGCCATGAATCACCAATACCTGGCTGCGGTTATAACCAAGGTCTTTATTCTGAATATATTTAAGCTGATTATAAATCACCAGCGTACCAATGATGAGCACAATCGATATAAAAAACTGGAACACCACTAACGAGCTCCTTAACATACCACCCTTAAAGCCAGAGGAAAGCTTGCCTTTCAAAACATCAATTGGCTGAAATGCCGAAAGAAAAAATGCAGGATACGAACCGGCCATGAAGCCGATCACCAAAACTATAACAAGCAAAGCGGGAATCAGCCAAACCAATGACCCCATATTAAGCTCCATGGTTTTACCCGCAATATTATTGAATACCGGCAGCAGAAAATATGCCATCAGCATAGCTATCACCGTAGCAATAAATGTTACTATGATAGATTCGGACAGGAACTGGGCAATGAGCGACCGACGCCTTGAACCAAGCACCTTGCGTACCCCTACCTCCCGGGCACGGTTTGCAGAACGGGCGGTTGAAAGGTTCATGAAGTTTACACAGGCTATCAATAAGATAAAAATTGCCACCGCGCCAAAAATGTACACATACTGGATATTCCCGTTATGGTCGAGCTCCGACACGAGGTTTGATTTAAGGTGGATATTCTTCAATGACATAAGGCTCAATTGGTATTTGTTGCCGGAACCTTCAAACGAATCAAAAGTAAGATGTAAGATACTCTGCAATTGCGGACCCGCATATTTGTGCATCAATGCAGGAAACTTTGCTTCAAATTTTTTGGCATCCACACCAGGTTTTAGCAGCACATAGGTATTGAAATTATTGCTAAACCATGCCCCATCTTTGCTTTCGGCATTTGATGCCATCGACAGGAAAAAATCATAACGAAAATGCGATTGCCTGGGCAGGTCTTTAATTACACCCGTAACCTTATAAAGCAGCTTTTCATCAAACGTAAAGGTTTTGCCCACTACCTGCGTGTTGTTAAAATAACGTTTGGCCGTACTTTCAGTGATAACCACGGTATTCGGTTCAACCAGCGCCTTTTTGGGATCGCCGGCTATCATAGGCAGAGTGAATACATCAAACAATGTCGAATCTGCAAGTACCATTCTGTTTTCGTGAATGGTTTGGTTACCTTTTTTCACGTTATAACCGCCGCGTTGCAACAAACGGCAGGCACGTTCAACCTCGGGATAATCGTTTTGAAATACAGCCCCCAGCGGCGCCGGAGACGATGCATAGCTTTGATCGATACCGCCAAATTTAATCTGCATATTGGCGCGATAGATCCTGTCGGCCTTAACATTGAACTTGTCATAACTTAGCTCATCAACCACATAAAATATAATGAGTAAACATGTGGCCAGCCCAAGGGACAAACCAAATACATTAATTGCGGTGAAACCCACATTTTTTTTCAATGTGCGAAATGCAGTTTTAAGGTAATTTCTAAACATGGTTCATTGGTTCAATTGTTCGTTAGTTCATTGGTATCCTCCTGTTACATAACTGCTAACTGCCACTACAAACTGCCTACTCATTTTTAAGGCTGTTAACCGGGTTTGCCAATGCTGCTTTTATAGATTGGAAACTTACTGTCACAATAGCTATTAACATGGCGCCTGCACCTGCCAGCACCAGCACCCACCATTGTATACTGATGCGGTAAGCGAAATCCTGCAGCCATTTGTTCATTAAATACCAGGCTAAAGGGGTTGTAATGGCTATGGAGATCAATACCAGCTTTATAAAATCTTTGGATAAGGTATTTACTATGGCAGATACACTTGCACCGAGTACTTTACGGATCCCGATTTCTTTGGTACGTTGCTCGGCGGCATACGCAGCTAAGCCAAATAGGCCAAGGCAGGCAATGGAGATGGCTAATACGGTAAATATGATAGATATGGTGCCGGTACGCTGCTCGGCCCGATAGTTAGCGTCAAAGTCCTGATCCATAAAAGAGTAGCTAAACTGGCTTTGGGTCATGCCCTGCCATTTGCTTTTTATCTGATCGACGAGAGCCGGTAAATTAGTTGTATTTACCCTGATACTCAGATTTCCACTGTCTTCGTCCATTAAAAAAATCATCGGACTGATATTTTCTCTCAGCGAATTGAAATTAAAATCCTTAACCACGCCAATGATGTGATAAGCTTTTACATGATCACGGTTACCATCCATATTGCGGTACAGGATTTTATTAACGGGATTAGTAAAACCTAAAAACTTGGCCGCTGTTTCGTTTATCACTAATCCGGTGGAATCCGTTGGCATGCCTGCGGAAAAATCGCGCCCGGCTGAGATCTTCATACCCAGGGTATTGATGTAATCTGCGTCTACCCGCCAGCTTTGTGGAAACAAAGCAGTTTTTTGATCGGCCGCCGCTTCTTTGTAAAAAATGGACGTTCCCCTGTTTTTACCGGTTGGTAAATAACCCGTCAATGTAGCGTTAACCACGCCTTGTAATTGCTTCACCTCATTTTTAAAGGTTTTGGCATGGCTGCCCAACTCAAACGCATTATTAATAATAAGCACCTGGTTACGGTTATAACCCAGGTTTTTGGTTTGAATATAATTGAGCTGATTATAAATAACAATGGTGCCAATGATGAGGAATATTGAAATAGAAAACTGGAAGACAACCAGCACACTCCTGAGCCAGCTGCCTTTGAAACCACCGGCCAGTTTACCGCTAAGCACATTAATTGGCTGAAATGCTGAAAGAAAAAAAGCAGGATATGATCCGGCAGCAAAACCTACCACCAGTACAATTAATAGTAAGGCCGGCAACAACCAGGTTAAGGTTTGCGAACCTACAACCAATTCTTTTCCGGACACTTGATTAAATAGCGGCAATAAAAGTAAAACGGCAAAAAAAGCGATAACCGCTGATGCCAGGGTCACCAATACCGATTCTGTTAAAAACTGGGCTATTAAATATTTACGCGGGGAACCTAAAACTTTACGTACTCCTACCTCTCTTGCCCTGTTGGCCGAACGTGCTGTTGACAGGTTCATAAAGTTGATGCCTGCTATAAGTAATATAAATATGGCAATGGCCGAAAATATATAAACATACTGCACCGAACTGTTGCTGCTTAACTCGCCGGTACGGTTTGAGTGTAAATGGATATCGGTTAACGGAGTTAGGTTAAGCCTGAAATAACTGCCGCTTTTTTCAAAATCGGCAATGTTGACGTGTAAGGCCGTTTGCATTTGCCCTTCGCTGTATTTTTTTAGGAGGGCAGTTAATTTCTTCTCAAATAACTTGTAATCTGTGCCCGGTTTCAACACCACGTAAGTATTATAATCACTTCTCAACCATTCAGAAGATTTGCTATCAGGCCAGCTTATCATCGACATTAAAAAATCAAAACGAAAGTGCGATTGCTTCGGTAAATCCCTGATCACCCCTGTAACCTTTAATAGTTGATTGTTATCGATGGTAAGTGTTCGTCCTACAACATTGGTACTGTTAAAGTACTTTTTAGCTGTAGCTTCAGTTATTACTACTGTATTTGGCTCTTTCAAAGCCGTAGCCGGGTTACCATTAATCATGGGCAACGTAAACACATTAAACACCGATGGGTCGGCAAAAACGGTACCGTACTCAAGGATGCTTTCATTACCTTTTTTAACATGAAACCCTCCCGCTGCTTTAAGCCGGGTTGCTTCTTCCACCTCAGGGAGATCCGTTTTTAAAGCCTGAGCCAACGGCGGCATTGCAACGGCATAAAGTACATTATTATTACCAAATTTAAGGTCTTCATTAACGCGGTACGTGCGATTGGCTTTGTCATTAAAACGATCATAGCTCAGTTCATCAGCTACATATAGCACAATCATAAGGCAGGTAGCCAGGCCAAGGGCCAGCCCCAATATATTTATAACCGTAAACCCCACGTTTTTACGCAGGGTACGGAATGCTGTTTTTAAGTAATTTTTAAACATAAACCCCTCCTAACCTCCCCAAGGGGAGGAATTTTAATTAATTATTTTATATCATAGCCACACTTTAAGCCCTCTCCTTTGGAGAGGGTTGGGTGAGGTTTATTCGTTTTTTAAACTTTTAGCAGGGTTAGCATTTGCTGCCCTCACCGATTGTACACTCACTGTTACAAAAGCAATGATCACAGCCAGGATACCCGCTACCGCGAAGATCCACCAGTTAATATCAACGCGGTATGCGAAACTTTGTAGCCATTTGCTCATGCCATACCAGGCCAGCGGCGACGCTATCAGTGTGGCAATCAACACCAGTTTCATCAAATCTTTTGACAACAGGGTAACTATAGAGGTTACACTTGCACCCAAAACTTTCCTGATGCCAATTTCCTTTACCCTTTGCTCTGCGGTAAAGGTTACCAGGCCGAAAAGCCCAAGACAAGCAATACTGATGGCCAACACGGTGAATATGAACAGGATGCTACCTTGCTTTTGCTCTGACTGATATTGTTTGGCAAAATTCTGATCAAGAAAATGAAACTCTGCCTTGTTTTCAATATCAAACCTGCCATACACTTTACCGATATAATTAAGCGTGGCCTGGATGTTATTTTTGCCTATGCGCACGTACATATTATCCTCATCATTAGTAGTAGCCGGCAGGTGCAGTACCATAGGCGATACTTTATGCTGGAGCGAATAGGTATTGAAATCCTTAACTACACCAATGATCTTTTGTGTAATTACATTACCGTTTTCATCCACCCCGGTACGTACCGATTTTCCAACAGCATCTTTCCATCCCATTTCATTCACAAGCGTTTGATTGACGATGATGGACTCTTTCTGATCAGTCGCCATCGAGGCTGAAAAATTCCGTCCTTTAGCCAGCCCGATTTGTAAGGTTGGTATAAAATTTTCATCAACAACCAGGCTTTCCACCACCTTTGAATCAGCGTTGTTTTTACCATAAGCACCGATATTGAATTTCACTGTACCAATATCATTATTGCCTATCGGGTTACCGGCTATACCCACAGCCTCAACGGCAGGGTTTTGCAACAGCTGAGTTTTAATAGCTGCTATTTTAGTTCGGGCCGATTTATCATGAATATGAAAAGTAAGCGTTTGCGCCTTGTTAAAGCCGAGATCCTTGTTCATTACATAATGCAGCTGCCGGTAAATAATGCATGAACCGGCTATCATCACAATGGTAATCACAAACTGAAACACCACTAATGCCTTTCTGAAAATTAAAGTAGAAGCCTGGCTGCCCAGTTGCCCTTTCATAGCAGTGATGGTTTGAAAACCCGAAAGGAATAAGGCCGGGTATAAGCCACTCAAAATACCCGTAATAAAAGCAAACAGTGTAGATATAATAACCGTTTTACTAATGCCGAATTGAAATAGAATCAAATCTTTGCCCGATAGCTGGTTAAAATAAGGTAGTAAAGACTGTACCATTACCGCAGCTATCAGGGTAGCAACGCCGGTTAGTAATACCGATTCGGCAAAGAACATGGTTATTAGTTGTTTTTTGCTTGATCCGATCACCTTGCGTACGCCGATCTCTTTGATCCTTACCGATGAACGTGCGGTAGTTAGGTTTACGTAATTAATAACCGCGATTGCCAGGATTAGCAAGGCCACTACACCAAACACATAGATATAGGTGATGTTACCAACGCTCCCAAGCTCATAATCAAGGTTTGAATGCAGGTGGATGGAAGTAAGCGGTTGCAGTTCCATCGTAAATTGCATTGGGCCAAGTTCGCCTTTTATATATTTATTGAAGAAAGCATCCGAGCTCGCTTCTATCTTTTTATAATCGCCCGGATTTTTGAGCAGTAAGTAGGTATAAATACCTGCATTGCCCCATTTATCAGTATAACCATCAGGAAACGAGCGCAGCGCCTCAAAACTGAATTGCGAATTTACCGGCACATCATCTACTACGGCGGTAACGGTATTGGGATTATTTTCGATAAGCACCGTTTTATCCAAAGCATCGGCAGTGTTGCCAAACAGTTTTTTGGCCAGTGTTTTGGTAATTACAATGCTGTTAGGTTTGCTTAAGGCAGTGGCAGCGTCGCCGGATAAAAAGTGATGGGTAAAGATATTAAAGAAGCCCTTATCAGTAAAAAGCATGGCGCCTTCATTGATCTGCTTTTCACCATAGCTTATTTTACCACCTCCTTCAGCATCTATGCGGACAGCATCTTCAACTTCAGGATAGTCGTTTTTTAAAGCGGGGGCATATGGGGCCGATGTCACTGCAAGGTTAAACTTGCCGCCGTTCCATGCCCCGTGTTGTACAACCCTGAAAATCCTGCCGGCCTTTTCATTGTACCGGTCATAGCTCCATTCGTCGATAACATATAGGGCAATGAGCCAAAAGGCAGCAACACCAATAGCCAGCCCTAAAATATTGATAAATGAAAATACTTTATGTTTGAGGAGGTTTCTCCAGGCTATTTTAATGTAGTTACGCAACATTGGTAAATGGTTTATACCACTAAAGTATTAAAACCCGTACCAAATATACAATTAATTAAAAATCAGATATTTATACAAAAAACATCAATTTAAAACCGTACGATAATGGAACACATGTAGTGCGTTTGTGAACGATTGTTTAAGGTTAAAGGCAAAAGGCTTTGAAATTGGGATTTTAATCCATTTTGTTCTTCCTTTCGCCTTTGACCTCTTAAATCACACTTTTCTGGCGCAAGTATTGAGCGGTTGCCGGAGCGTAGACCGATCTATTCGTTTTTCAAACTCTTAACCGGATTGCTCAACGCCGCTTTGATAGCCTGCCAGCTTACCGTAAGCAGGCAAACTACCATACTGATCCCTATAGTGGCAATAAATACCCAGGCGCTTATATCTGTACGGTAGGTATAATGCTGTAACCATTTGCTCATGTTGTACCAGCTCAGGGCCGAACCAATAATAAATGAAATAACCACGAGTATTAAAAACTCTTTCGACAGGTTGAACCACAAACTACTGATGCTTGCGCCTAATACTTTACGGATACTGATTTCCTTTTTACGCTGCTCGGCCGAGAACGAAGCTAAACCAAACAAGCCGAGGCAGGATATAATAATGGCCAACACCGTAAACGAACTCGACAACGTACCCAACAGCTTTTCATTCTCAAATTTGCCGCTGAAGTTTTCGTCAACAAACTTGTATTCAAATGGGTATTCGGGGTTATATTTTTTATAAATATTGCCAATTGTAGCAAGGCTCTTTGATACCGAAGCGTTCGGATTTAAACGAATACCAAGCTGACCTGCCCAACCTTTATCAAAACCAATAATGGCAGGCTTGACAGGCTCATATGGCGATCCCCAAACAAAATCTTTAACAATACCAACCACGGTACAATTACGGCCCTGCCATTTCACTATCTGCCCAAGCGGATCTTTTAACCGCATCAGTTTAACAGCCGATTCGTTCATAATGAGCGACAGTGAATCGGCCATACGACCAGGTATGTAATCACGGCCTTTTATCAATTCAAGCTTATAAGTTGAAATAAAATGAAATGAAGTAACAATCTGGTCGATAGGTATTTTATCCTCGCCAGGTAGCTGTCCGGGCCAGTTGATGCCCCAACTGCTGCTGCCGTTACTGGCTATACTGCCCGATGTCTCTGCAGCATCAACAGCGGCTCCTGCATTAATTATATCCGTTCTGAAGTTTTCGTACTCTTTATATAAATTTCCATCTAATGAGATTTCGATAAGTCCATTTTGTGAATAACCTACCGGGCGGTCTTTAATGTAGTTGATCTGTTTATAAATCAGGATACTTGAAAGTATAAGACATGTAGCAAATACAAATTGCACAATAACCAATACCTGTCTTGAGTGCAGCGTTTTTCTACCAGTTTTGTTAGTGCCCTTTAAAACTTTTACCGGTTTAAACGACGATAAAAACAAAGCCGGGTAACTACCTGCCAATAAACCTGTTATCAGCGTTACTAATATAGCGGCACCCCATGCCCACGCATTTCTATAAGGAATTGTTAGTTGCTTATGTATGATTTCGTTAAAATAACCAAGCGTTGATGCTATTATTACCAGTGCAACAACAAGCGAAATTATAGCGGTTAGGATTGATTCGCCTAAAAACTGCTGAACAATGGCTATTCTCCGTGCACCCACAACTTTACGGATCCCAACTTCACGGGAGCGGCGCTCAGACCGCGCAGTAGAAAGGTTCATAAAGTTGATACACGCAATAAGCAAAATACCTATTGCCAGAAAAAGGAATAAACGCACGTATTCGATTGCGCCACCTGTATTCACTCCATTTTTGAACTCGCTGTGCAGGTGCCATTTGGCAAATGGAAACAAGAACAACTGATTTTCTTTATTATGATCGTCATAGCGACCAATTAACTTTTTGATTTCCAGATTAAGCTTATCTACATTAACACCAGGCTTAAGCATAACATAAGTTTTAAACGAATAGTTACCCCAACCCGATGTTTTCACCCAGCCATTATCAGCTTCATAAAGTTTCCATGGAATTAGTGCATTAAACCTGAACGTAGAATTCCGGGGCAGATCTTTGTAAACAGCACTCACTTTTACCAGCCGCGAACCATTTAACTTAACAGTTTTACCTATAGGATCGACATCGCCAAAAACGGCCTTTACTGCCGATTCGGACATGATAACTGACGACATATCCCTAAAAGCATCTTTTTTGTTACCCTTCACAAAATCAAGTGTAAACATGTTCAGAAATGACTCGTCGGTCGCAATTGTATTAACTTTTAACGGTTTGTTGTTGTAATTAAACAGTTGATCATATGACCAGTTTGCACGGGCTGCATACTCAACCTCCGGATAGTCTTTTTGCAGCGCGGCAGCAATCTGCACGGGCGTGGCATCCCCCGTGTTTATTTCGCCATTTGAAGGCTGGTTACGCATTACCTTATACAACCTGTCTTTATTTTCATGAAACCCATCGTAAGTAAATTCATTATAAACATATAACAGCAACATAAAGCTCACTGCCATGCCTACACCCAAACCTCCAATATTGATGGTCGAATAAAGTTTGTTTTTAATCAAACTCCGCCACGCGATTTTTAAATAGTTCTTAAACATATGTTTTATTTCATTAGTCATTGGCCATTAAGTCATTACCTGTCACTTGCGCAATTAGCCAATCAAAATGACTTTATGACGCGTAGCTAATGACTTAATAATAATTATTCAGATCGTAAACTCTTCACCGGGTTAGTCAACGCCGCCTTCAATGCCTGGAAACTTACCGTAGCGAAGGCTATAACAAGCGCTACCATCCCTGCTAACGCAAAAACCCACCAGCCTATCGCAATACGATAAGCAAAATCCTGCAGCCATCTGTGCATGGTTAACCATGCCAGCGGAAATGCAATTAATGACGATAGTATAACAAGCTTCAAAAACTCTGCTGACAGCATATTTACTATACCCGATACAGAAGCCCCTAATACTTTACGGATACCTATTTCGCGGGTACGCTGTATGGTGCTGTATGATGCTAAACCAAATAAGCCCATACAGGAAATAAGTATAGCCAACACAGCAAAATACATGAACAGTTTACCAAAATTTACTTGTTCTGCATATTGAGCATTAAAAGTTTCGTCAACAAAAGCGTAATTGAATTGTCGTTCGGGCACAAGGGTTTTCCATCTGTTTTGAATAGCAGCTATCGTTGCAGGAATATTTTTTGCTGCGATTTTGAGCGTGAGCATCCTGTTAAAATCAGGATCGACACTTATACTTAACGGCTTAACAGGCTCTTGCAGCGATTGAAAATGAAAATCTTTTAAAACGCCGATGATCTTTCCGGTTCGCCCCCATTGTGAAAGCTTACGTCCTATCGCTTCGGAGGGACTACTGTAGCCAAGGCTTTTGGCTGCTGCTTCATTAATTAAAAAAGCTTTAGAGGTATCAGTGCCGAACGATTTCGAAAATATTCTGCCAGCCGCTACTTTCACTTCAAACTGTGGAATAAAATCATAGTCAACATAGTACGCATCAATAAGCATTTGCTGCATAACACCTGTGTGGTTCTCTATCTCCGAATCGCTATTTCCGTTACCAAAACCGGGCAAACTTCTGGACGCCGTTACAGAAATTACATTGGGAATTTTTTTTAATTCATTCTTTATTAATTCAACTCGATGCTGTACAGCGGTATCTGAGAAAAAATCAATGGTCATCATTTGGTTTTTTTGAAAACCAAGTGGCTGATTACGCATATAATTTAGTTGCGTATAAACTACAATGGTGCCAACAATGAGAATTATGGATACCGTAAACTGTACGACTACAAGTGATTTTCGTATTATAATTCCTTTAAAAGATTTACTAATCCTGCCACTTAATGTAGCTATTGGTTTAAAACCGGAAAGAACAAAGGCGGGATACAAACCAGCTACAGCACCGATGCTTAATGACAACAAAAAGAGATCGAACACATAACCATGAACAAAAATGGTGGTATTTGTTATTTTGCCCGATAACTGATTATAAAACGGCAATAACAAATTACTTAGCAATATCGTAAATAAAAAGGCAAATAGGCATATAATAACCGTTTCGGATAAGAACTGGATAATCAACTGCTTTCTCGCTGCTCCAATTACCTTGCGAATCCCAACTTCTTTTGCCCGTTCTGCTGCCCTTGCTGTGGTTAAATTTATAAAGTTAATACATGCAATAAGAAGAATAACAACAGCAATGGCCGAAAAAATTCGCATATTATGCAAATCACCAAATTCCGGACCTCCCCTGGTGGTATCCATGTAAATATCTTTCAAAGGTACAAAGTGATAATCGTAATTTACACCTTCCTTTTTATCAGCTGCGGTATAATGTCTATTTGCAAAAGCCGTCATTTGGCTCTCTAACCTTTGCGAATTATACCCTTTGGGCAATACCACATAGGTGCGTCCACAAATAGCGGCCCAATTCGCCAATACATCTGGACGAAATTTTAAAAAGGTGGCGTAAGAAACAGCCATATCAAATTTAAAATGTGAGTTTGCAGGTACATCTTTTATAACTGCTGTAACCAAAGCTGGATATTTGCCATCAAGTGTTAGGGTCTTACCAACAGGGTCAACATCGCCAAAATATTTTCTGGCCATAGTTTGTGTCATTACAACCCTGAACGGTGCCTCAAATCCTTTTTTCACATCGCCTTTGATGACCGGTAAAGTAAATACCGTGAACAATGAAGGATCTGCATATATGAGGTTTTCTTCCTGAAATTTTGCGCCGCCATATTGTACCAAAAATCTTGCCCCGAGTATCCTGGCATTTTCTTGTACTTCGGGGAAATCTTCTTGTAAGGATGGACCAATTTGTACAAATGCTGCCGATGTTTTAATAGTTGAATTAGGATGTACTACATCAACTGCGACACGATAAATGCGATCGAACTTTTCGTTAAACGTATCATAACTGAGTTCGAACTTTATATTTATGTAGATTAGAAAACAGGCTGCCAAACCTATTGCCAGCCCAATAATATTAATTATCGAAAATCCTTTATGCCGCCATAGGCTCCTGCATGCAATTTTGATGTAGTTTCTTATCATTGGGTTAGTTCATTAGTTTAATCATTCATTGGCGCTTGTTTGCTTATGCAATTGATTCATCGGGTTTACTCACCTTCACTCATGAACAAGTGACATCGCCATTCAGAACGTAGACTCTTCACCAGGTCAACGCTGCTTTAATGGCCTGGCAGCTGATGATAAAAAAAAGCTATGATAACGGTTAGGCCAACAATATTTAAAGCGCTGTAAACTTCGTATTAACTAAGTTTCGCCATGCGGTTTTCAGGTAGTTTTTAAACATAGGAATAGCTCTTAAATAGTAAAATTCTCTAACATGCCCTTCTCACAAATGCAGAGAAGGGCAGCAGAGGCAATTATTAACTTATCTATAAACTGATTTCGGGGGCGTTGGTCTAAGTCAAAATCGTCAGTTTTAAACCGGAAGTTCTTTTCTTACCAAGAGAGCTATAAAACCATCAGCTATGAACTCAACAAACTACACCATGATATTTTCCATAACCGTTTGTCCGTCAAGCAGGCGTATAATGCGGTGACTGTAACGGGCGTCATGTTCAGAGTGGGTAACCATGATAATGGTAGTTCCCTGTTCGTTCAGGTCGGTAAGCAGTTCCATCACATCGTTACCATTGCTGCTGTCCAGGTTACCGGTAGGCTCATCCGCAAGGATCAGTTTGGGTTTATTAACAACTGCACGGGCAATGGCCACACGCTGTTGCTGACCACCTGATAACTGCTGCGGATAGTGGTTGCGACGGTGCATGATCTGCATTTTGTCTAACACCTCTTCCACCCTTTTAACACGCTCTGAAGCAGCCACTCCTGTGTAAATCAACGGCAATTCAACGTTTTCAAACACAGTAAGTTCATCAATAAGGTTAAAGCTCTGGAACACGAAACCGATGTTGTGTTTACGCAGATCGGCGCGTTTACGCTCATTAAAATGCGCTACTTCAATTTCATTAAAAACATAGCTGCCGGCATCCGGGTCATCAAGCATTCCTAAAATATTAAGCAGGGTTGATTTACCGCAGCCCGATGGGCCCATAATGGCTACAAACTCACCTGTAGCCACTTCCATAGATAGCTTGTTTAATGCGATGGTTTCTACCTCTTCGGTACGGTAGAATTTCTCAAGATTAGAAATTTTTATCATTGGTGCCTCCGTTATTCATCCCGCCTTTATGGCGATATGATTTTATTTTTTGTTTATTTTAATTTATTAATTAGCTCTGTTATATATTATATATGACGCTTAAACAGTGCCAGGCGTTGCAGCCTGGTTACGTTATTTTTTTAGCACAAGCTCCTGAATATCACCATAGGTTTCATAACTTGAGGTAATAACCTTATCGCCCGGATTTAAGCCTTCTGTTACCACGAAGTAATCAGGGCTCTGGCGTCCAAGCTGGATGTTTACCCTGTATGCTTTTGAACCATCTTCACTTACCTTAAAGATCCAATTGCCGCCTGTTTGCTGGAAGAAACCACCTTTAGGCACCAATACCGCCTGCATCTGATCACTCAACGCCAACCTCACCTGCAGTGTTTGCCCTTTACGGATCCCTGTAGGCACTTTACCAACAAATTGCATATCAACCTGGAAACTACCTGTTGTTTTAACCTGGGTATATACCTTTTTTATGACCAGGTTATATGTTTGATCGGCAAACTGAAAATCGCCTTTCAGGCCGGTGTAAATACGTGACAGGTAATGCTCATCGATATCAACCCTAACCTTAAAGCCCGATTGTACGTCTATCTGCCCCAAATGCTCGCCCTTATTTTTGCTCTGACCTACTTCGGCATCCATTGAGGTTAACTGGCCATCGGTAGGCGCCACCAATACTAAACCGGCCACTTTTTTTCGCATCAGTTCAAGCGTAGTTTTCATGTGGGCGTATTGTTCCTGTGATTGTGAAGCCTGTTGCTTAACCAACGCTGTATCCTGCCTAAGAATCTGTTTAGCCAATTTGTAACGATTTACCTGATAATCATAAGTATTTTTAGCTGATTGATATTCCTGCAGGCCGATGGCTTTCTGATCATATAAATGTTTGTCCAACTTGTAAATCCTTTCAGCCTCTTTATATGCATTCTCTACATCGGCCATAGTATTTAGCTTGCTGATGGTGTTTTGCTGTGCATTGTTATGGGAGATCTGCATTTGGGTTTGCTCGGCATAAACCGCGGTTTCCTGGTTAGCTAAAGTAAGCTCAAGATCGGTATTAGACATTCTCAAAATCCGATCGCCTTTTTTAAGGTTAGCTCCGTCTTCAACGTATTTTTCTTCAACAACACCGCCTTCAGATGCATCAAGAAATATGGTAGTTAGCGGCATAACCACGCCGTTAACCGGTATAAACTCCTGGAAAGGACCTTTAGTAATAGTACTTATAGTTAAGCGTTCAGTATCAACATCAAGCTTGCTTTTACCCGATGTAAGATAAATACTGCCGCCTATTAGTAAAATAATGCCTGTAATACCTGCAATGGTAAGTATCTTTTTGCTGTTCCAGGTCTTTTTCTCAATTTTTCTGTCCACTGTATTTCTATAATATTTTGAATGTTATAACAAAAAGATATGCCACAAATTAAGATACTGTTTTTCAATAACTTAAACACAAAACACCATATTTGAGCGTACGCTTCTGTTACATCAGGTGTACGGTATTGATACAATGTTTTTTTACGTATTAATAGCCTGTTATAGGCAAATACAGGTTAGCACTTCATTGTGAAGTATTTATATCATATACTGCATAAAGTGCGGGTATTTAGCACAAAAATTGTAACATGTGGCATAATTAGCGAGTCTTTAATTTATTGTTCATAGTTAAATGGTTTTAGCGTATAGTTCATAGTTGATGGCAACAATGCTAAAAGTTTATTTAGGCAGCTTCGGTAAAGAGATACAATTTAATTTAAATTTATAACTTTTATTAAATTGACACCCTCAATAAATAAGATGCTATTTTTATTTTGAACTTAAATGATCAAGTGGCATCGTTTTGAAGACCATGAACAATTATCTATGAACTATTAACTAAAAATAAATGATACTAAAAAAAGCCACCGTTTTAATTGTTGATGACGATCCGGACGTACTTACCGCGGTTAAACTTTTGCTAAAACCCGAAGCCCGTGAAATCATCACCGAAAAGAACCCCGAAAACCTGAACTGGCTGCTGCAACGTAACGAGGTTGATCTGATTTTGCTTGACATGAACTTCAACAGCGCAATTAACACGGGCAATGAGGGGCTTTACTGGCTGCGCAAGGTAAAAGAATGGAAGCCTGATGTTTGCGTAATTATGATAACAGCTTATGGTGATATTGACCTGGCTGTCCGTTCGCTTAAAGAAGGAGCAAATGACTTTGTGGTAAAGCCATGGCACAACGAAAAGCTCATAAATACGATAAAAGATCTTTTGGATAAAAAAGAAGGTGGAACAAAAACCACCAAAACCCCTGTAAAAAGCACCGCGGGAGACACTTCTATCCTTGGTGAATCGGACGTGATGCAGGATATTTTTTATAAGGTGAACAAGATAGCCCCTACCGATGCCAATATCCTGATCCTTGGAGAGAACGGTACCGGTAAAGATCTTATGGCAAAGGCTATCCACGAACGTTCGCTCCGCGCTGATAAACCTTTTATTAAAGTAGATGTTGGCGCGTTAACAGATACCCTGTTTGAAAGTGAGCTCTTCGGCCACAAAAAAGGCGCCTTTACCGATGCCCGGGAAGACCGTATGGGGCGTTTTGAAGAAGCCCAGGGCGGTACTTTATTTTTAGATGAAATTGGCAACATCAGTTTGCAGCAACAGGCCAAGCTGCTTACCATTTTACAAAACCGCCAGGTAACCCGTTTGGGCACCAACAAACCTGTTGATGTGGATATCAGGCTCATTTGCGCTACCAATGTGCCTTTGAGCGAACTGGCAAACGAAAACAAGTTCCGTAAGGATTTGATCTATCGTATCAATACTGTCGAGATCAATATGCCACCGCTACGCCGTCGTAATGAGGATATTGTAATATTGGCTCGCCATTTTGCGAAATTGTACGCGAGTAAATATCTTAAGCCATCAATGGACTTTGATACGGCAGCTATTAACAAGCTTAAATCATACAATTTTCCGGGCAATGTTCGTGAATTACAATATACTATTGAACGTGCAGTGATTATGGCCGACGACAATACCTTAAGGCCCGACGACCTGATCTTTTCAATACTGGAAACATCAACAGAGAGCGTGGTTGATGCCGACAATATTCCGTTAAGCGCCCTTGAAAAGAACGCTATATTAAGGGTTATTGAAAAACACAATGGCAATATTACCCGCGCAGCCAAAGAACTTGGCCTCACCCGCACCGCCTTATACCGAAGACTAAGTAAATATGATATTTAACCGTTACGAGTGGCGGCTTTTGCTGCGTGTATTTTTATTGCTGATTGTACTTACCGTCACGGCTTTTGTCATAGTAAGCCTTAATCAGCTGTTGTATCTCGTGATCCTGTTGCCGCTGGTTGCCTACTCGGTGGTGGATATGATCCGTTTTCAGAAAAAAGCACAGGACGAAGTAAATCAATTTGTAGAGTCGATCCATTACCGTGATTTTTCCCGCCATTTTGATGTACGCAAGGCCCCCAATGAGCTTAAGCCCCTGCGTAAAGGTTTTAACGATATCAATACCACATTTAAACTGATAAGCCGCGAACGCGAAACACAATATCATTACCTGCAAAAAATCCTTGAGCTGGTTGATACCGGCATTTTATCTTACGAAGAAGAAACCGGCGAAACCGGCTGGATCAATGAAGCTTTTAAAACCATTATAGGCGTACCTTATCTTAAGACTGTGCACTCACTTGAAAAGCGTGAGCCATCATTGTATGCTGAACTTATTAAACTCAAACCCGGAGATAGTAAGATTATCACTGTTACCCGTAACCAGCAACAGGTTAAAATACTGGTGAACGCCAGCCTGATGCGCAGCGATGATAAACTATACAAACTCATCGCTTTTCAAAACGTAAACGAAGCCTTGGATGAAACGGAGTCGAAAGCGTGGTCGAAATTGCTTAATGTAATGACGCATGAGATCATGAACTCCGTAGCTCCTATTTCCTCACTGGCGGATACGCTCAAGAACCGCCTGCAAAGCCCTGATATTGCCGAAAGTCTGCCTCATAGCGATTTGGAAGATATTGAGCTCGGTATCGATACCATCAAGCGCCGCAGCGAAGGCCTGCTTAAGTTTACCGAAAGCTACCGCAGCCTCAATAAGATCACCAAACTTGATCTGAACAAGATCATGGTGCGTAATATCTTTGAAAACCTCAACAGCTTGATGACGCCTACACTGGAGAAAAAGAAGATAGAACTGGAGATCATCCTGCGCGATCCGACACTTGCCATTGAAGCCGATATTAACCTCATCGAACAGGTGATGATCAATTTGCTGGTCAACGCTATTGAAGCTGTAAAAGACCGCGAAACACCGCGCATAACGCTTACAGCTGAGATTCAGGGTGGAAAAACCTTTGTAAAAGTTATCGATAACGGATTAGGCATGCCACCCGAACTGCTCGACAAAATCTTTATCCCTTTCTTCAGTACCCGTAAAACAGGCAGCGGTATTGGCCTAAGCCTGTGTAAACAGATCATGCTGTTGCACAAGGGCAATATCCAGGTACAATCAACCGAAGGTAAAGGTTCGGCGTTTATTTTGTCATTCGTATAACCCCCCAGCCCCCTGAAGGGGAGCTTTTGATTAGCATCCTTTATATGACATTCCGAAAACTTACGAAGTTTCCAAAACTTCGTAAGTTTGGTTTAATAACGTCTGCTTCATGAATTATAAAGGTAATATCCTCGCCATTTCCGGCAGTTTAAGGTCGGGATCATCTAATCATAAAATCCTTCAATTTTTAAGCGGATTGGTTCCAACTGATATAAGCTTTTTTGTGTACGGCAAACTGGCAGATATCCCGCCATTTGATCCGGGATTGGATCATGAACATCCACCAGAAGCAATTGCAGAATTGCGAGAATTAATTAAAAATGCATCAGGCATTATCATTTGTACACCTGAGTATGCATTTGGAGTTCCCGGTCAGCTTAAAAACATGTTGGATTGGATGGTCTCGAGCGGTTCGTTGGTTGATAAACCTGTAGCTTTAGTTACCGCGTCATCAGTTGGCAGTCATGCTCACGCTGCATTGCTGCTGACACTTGGGGCGCTTTCAGCAAAAGTAATAGCAGGAGCAACTTTGCTTATTCCTTTTATCAGGAGTAAAATAGATGTGAATGGGAATATTACAGATGAGCAAACGGAGAGGGCTTTGCGGGATGTAATGGAAGTATTTTTAAAAGAAATATAGCCATGAAAAAACTGCACCATATGCTGAATTTATTTCAGCACCCCACAGGACAGGCAGACGCCCAGATTAGCAGGCGGCTTAGCAAATGAGGTGTTGAAACAAGTTCCATAGACCATAATTTTTACTCCACTCCCAATTCCCTCATCAACCTGCCCACGGTTTCTTTCAATTCGGCAATTTCCTGTTCGGCTTTTGTTAAACGGGCCTCCATTACTGATGAAGATGGGCGACCACTTGGCTCATCTGCAAAATCATCATCGTTAATTTCGGGTGTTCCGCTTAATAGATGGGCATATCTAACTTCTTTTTGGCCGGGGCGTTTTGGCAACTGTACTATATAAGGCATTTCACCTCCGGCCAGTTTATCCAGGATTTCCTGCACCTCTTCTATCGATTCAAACTCGTACATGCGGCCGCTGTTGGTATTCAATTCACCGGGTGTTTGAGGACCGCGAAGGATCAACAGGCAAATCAGTGCTACTTCTGACGGGATCACCGGGAAAACTATCGCAAAATTGTGTTTGTATTTAATATTGCGAATAGAACCACCGGTAGCGGTAGATGTCAACCCCCGTCGTTTTAATGAGTTTAGCGCATTGATAACAGTATCATCGTCATAATTAACAACAGGTTTGCGCGATGTTTTCTGGTTACAGGCGGCCACCAATCCGTTAAGGGTCATAGGATAATAATCGGGCGTGGTTTTGGCCTTTTCCATTAAAGTACCAAGCACACGTAGTTCTTCTGCATCAAGTACGGGTAAAGTTTGCGGTGAATCCATGGCTAAATATAAGCAGGTTTTTATAGCGTCAAAAAAAAATGCTGATTTTCTGAATGCTAAAATCATTAGGATTAAAATAATAACACCAAAATAGTTTACTTTGCATTGCAATGTCTTTATTCATTACATCATTAAATTCGGGAAGTAATGGCAATTGCTATTACGTAGGGAACGATCAGGAGGCTATATTGGTTGATGTGGGCATTTCATGCCGCGAGACTGAAAAACGCATGACCCGGCTGGGCTTGTCCATGCAAAAGGTAAAAGCCATTTTTGTATCGCATGAACATTCTGATCATATTCGTGGTATACCGGTATTAGCCAAAAAATATCAGCTGCCGGTTTACATCACCCCCGGCACGTTGATGCACCTTAGCGGTGTTGATCATTTTAAGGTCCATCACCTTACCGCATTTCAAACAATTGTTATTGGTGACCTCGAAGTAACATCCTTCCCCAAAATGCATGATGCGTCTGAGCCGCATAGCTTTATTGTAAGCTGTCGCAATGTTAAGGTAGGCGTGTTTACCGACCTGGGAATAGTGTGCGACCAACTGATCCGCTACTTTAGCCAGTGCCACGCCGCTTTTTTGGAAGCCAATTACGATGATGACATGCTTGATAAAGGCGGTTACCCTTATTATTTAAAACAACGCATCTGCGGGGGAAAAGGACATTTATCAAACAAGCAGGCCCTGGGGTTATTTACAACACACCGCCCACCGCACATGACCCACTTGCTGCTTTCACACCTATCTAAAAATAACAACGACCCTAAACTGGTGAAAGATTTGTTTACCAATTGTGCCGATGGTATCAATATCATCGTAGCTTCGAGGCACGAGGAAACGCCGGTTTATTATATCAGCAATACGGTTGTTCAGCATGAGTCGTTAGGGCAGCTTGGCCTGAGCTTTTGATCAGGCAACATCATTATCAGCCAGATCCTGCAAGAAGATGGTGCTTAGCATATCATACAGTTCGGGGTGTTTATGTTTCAACTCGTTTGGCTTTTGAAAAAAGTACTCGGAAACAACGGCTAAAAACTCGGCTTCATTGGTTATTGCATATGGATTAATATCAGAACGACCCGCTTCTATTTTGTGAATTTCCTGGTGAATCATCTTCAGCCACGGCATTACATATTCATGAGCAAGCAGATTTTCGGGCACACCGTCAGTAGCCCCGTCCGATTTATCAAGCAGGTGTACAAACTCATGAATAGCCGTGTTCCCTTTCCCTGCCGATTTACTAAAACCTTTTGTCAACGCCGCTCTCGACAGGATCATTTGCCCGTTCATATATCCTGAGCCTACCATTCCTAAAATGTTCCTGTTTTCTCCTTCAAACTGAAACTCGCTGTCGAAAGTATCTGGGTAAAGGATCACGTTGGTGAGGTTACGGTATTTCCAATCGTTAAAGCCAAATATCGGGATCACGGCACTGGCAGCTATCATTACTTTATCAGCATCGCTTACCGTTGTACCAACACCCTCGATAGTAATATCCGCTAAAAGTCCGGCAACCTTTCTCTCAAACAACAGTTTTCGATCAGCATCAAGGTGCTGATAATATGGAATGTGCAATTCTAAAAGCGCTTTATAATTCAATGTGGCAGCAGGCGTTTCATTTACCATTTTCTTTTTATTGAGGAAAACGAACACCACCAACGCAACAACGATCAATATCAGGATAGGAACCATTTTTATTTACAGATTAAATTATAAAACAAAGTACAACAACAACATAAACAAAGCGGCTATCAGGGTATTTAAAAAATTAACGGTATTGTTGTTGATCAGATTTTTTCTTTCTAATACAGCACCTAACACAGAGTCGGCTACATTCCCCAATATGCCGGCAACAACTATCAAGATGAGGTCCGCTGTCCAACCCATTCCTATGGCATAAACAACAGCAATGATAACTGAGCCAATTACGCCAATTAAAGTACCCTCTAAGCTGATCACCCCATCAAGTCCGCGTAAATCCGGCTTTAGGGTTATAATATTGAAGAAACGTTTTCCGTAAACCGTCCCTAACTCCGATGACAATGTGTCGGCTGTTGCCGAAGCGAAGATGGCGGCAATCATCAATTGTAAAACTTGAGTTTGGGCCGGAAAAACGAAGATCAAAATTCCGCATAAGGCAGCGGTACCTGCATTGGCCAAAACCTGTCCGGCTGTTCTTCCACCTTTTTCCGCCGCATTTAAATCCTGCTTAACTTTGCTTTGCACTGAGGTAGCCGCCGAGCCTAAGATAAAAAAGGTGGTCATCATGGCTAAACCTGTAAAGCAGGCACCGGCAAATACCAGGATGGCAACAGCGGCACCGGTTAATGCTGCTATAACAGTTAGCTTACGGGCCGATATACTGTATGCTACACCAGCTACTAAAATAAGTGCCAGCAAACCATAACTTAACCACATAGTCGATCAAAGGGATTAATGTGGCGCTAAATTAAACTTTCAATTCATACTTTTGGGCACATGAAAGATATACTGGGCCAGGCCATACATGATCATTATCATAAATCAGCTAACCATAAACTTTGGATCAATAATCAATATGGACCTAAAGAGGAGATGCCCATTGATGTTTACTTCAGGGATGAGGATGACATGCCGGATATAGAATGGCTGGCCATGAACGAATGCCGCGGAAGCGTGCTGGATATTGGCGCAGGAGCAGGCAGTCATGCTTTAGTATTGCAGCAACGTGGCTTTGATTGCACCGCGCTTGATATTTCCCCGTTAGCCTGTGATGTAATGAAACTGCGCAAAGTAAACAAAGTAATCAAAGGTAACATTTTTGTTTATGACGAATGTAAATACGATACCCTGCTTTTGCTCATGAACGGGATTGGCCTTACCGGAACGCTTGCAAACCTAAAGGTGTTTTTACAACACATTAAACTGCTGCTCAAGCCAGGCGGGCAAATCTTATTTGATTCATCAGATATCACTTATTTATATGAAGATGGCCTGCCGGAAAAAGGTTATTACGGTGAGCTACTTTATCAATATGAATACAATCGCCAAAAAACTGACTGGTTCCATTGGTTATATGTTGATGAAAAAACACTTGAGCCCATCGTTGCAGAAGCAGGATTTGATATGGAGGTGTTATTGGAGGATGAATTTAAGCAGTATCTGGTGCGGTTAACATTGAGCAAGTAAAACAACAGTAATTTTCTTGTTGGCAGGCTGTATTATGTGCTGAATAAACTATTTTTATTCCGATAACATCATCCTAATGAAAAAAGTCATCACTCATATTCTCGCCGGTCGCGAAAAGAAAATTACTGCCGAAGAAACCGTTCGTCAACCGTTGCCCCATAAAGATTTTAGGTTTGCAAACCCGTTCATTGTATTACATCACATGGGGCCGGAGATAATAACGCCCGGTCAAACCTTGCGCATCCATCCACACCCGCATCGAGGCTTTAGCCCTTACACTATTATGCTGCAGGGCGAAGGTTACCATAAAGACAATGCGGGTAACGATGAGATCATCAAAGCCGGCGATGTACAATGGATGTTTGCAGGCAAAGGTATTATGCACAGCGAGGGCCCCACTGCCGAATTACTGCAGCAGGGTGGCGTTCAGGAACTTATTCAACTTTGGATCAATGCGCCTAAAAGTAAAAAGTGGGATGAGCCTTTTTACCAGTCGGCCAAAGCAAGCGAACTACCGAAAGTACTTATTGGTGAAGGCCTCGACTTCAGTTTGGCCAGCGGAGATTATGAGGGCAAAACCGGACCTATCAAAAACTTCACCCCGGTTATTTCTATAGTTGGAAAAATAGCCGAAGGTAAAAAGGCAAACTTTGAAGCCATACCCGGCTACTGGGCATTACTTTATATTATAAATGGCTGTGTTAATGTAAATGAACAAACCATCAACCAATATAATCTAATCGTATTTGAAAAAAATAACGAAGAGATTTCAGTGATGGCTACCGAAGATTCGCAGGTATTATTCCTCTCAGCAGAACCTATTGACGAACCCGTATCAGCTAAGGATAATTTTGTAATGAACACACCCGAAGAAATTGAGCAGGCATTATCCGATTATCAAAACGGCGTATTTGGCACATTAAATTATTAAGAGTTCATAATAACTTTTAGTTATCACAGATTGCGTTTTATGATAAAAAACCAGCGGTAATTCCTCACACCTTTGTATCATTAAAACAAAGGAAAAATGAATACCCAACATCAACTAAACAATACCGGCGGCCTTTTATTAAACATCAATGAAAACGCCCGCAAGGTTATATTCGCAATTTGTATAGTGCTATGTTTAATGCCCTTCATGAGCCCGGCCGTTGCCTTATTATTAGGCTTAATAGTAGCGCAATGTTCCGGTCATCCCTATCTGCACCTTAATCACAGGGCAACCCATATTTTATTACAAGTTTCAGTGGTAGGCTTAGGCTTTGGCATGAATGTGCACAGCGCATTGCAAGCCGGCAAAGAAGGTGTCCTGTTTACCATTGCTTCCATCACCGGAACACTGCTATTTGGCACGCTGATGGGCAGATGGTTGAGCATCGAAAAAAAGACTTCATTTTTGATCTCATCAGGAACTGCTATTTGTGGAGGAAGCGCAATTGCAGCCATATCACCGGTTATCAAAGCTGAAGAAAAGCAGATCTCCGTAGCGTTAGGTTGCGTATTCATTCTCAATTCAATAGCCTTATTCGTTTTCCCAGTGATTGGTAGTTATTTTAATTTATCACAAACGCAATTTGGTTTATGGTGTGCGATTGCCGTACATGATACCAGCTCAGTAGTGGGTGCAGCAAGTAAATATGGTGCTCATGCGTTGGAAGTAGCAACTACTGTCAAGCTGGCCCGGGCCCTGTGGATCATCCCGGTAGCATTTCTATCTACCATTCTGTTCAAAAACAAATCAAAAAAAGTGAGTATCCCCTATTTTATCGGTTTGTTTATATTGGCAATGATTGCTAATACTTACGTGCCTGTTATAAAATTGGTAAGCCCGTTTATAATCAACATAGCAAAGGCTGGTTTAACACTTACCTTGTTTTTAATAGGTGCGGGCCTTTCACGCATGGTATTGGCATCGGTTGGGTTGAAGCCACTTCTGCAGGGAGTAGCGCTTTGGATTGCGATATCAGGGGCAGCATTGTATGCAGTTATGCATTTAGCTTAGGTCATGCTATTCTATGCCGCTGCAGATGTTTGACAGCCACACAATGGAGCATTGCTATTTTGGTTTTATAGATAGTCTATGCCTCTACAATACCACTACGCAATCTATTGCAGGTTTACCACATATGCGTTTTTTTCGCTTAGCAATATTAGCGAACTACATATTATATGTAAAATGTTGATTAATTTACGGCTATTAATTAGGCTCGCATTTGCCGGGCAATACTAATTATCAATGGGTTTTAACCCTCGCCAGGAAAACAGTTAATGAAAAAAAGCATGCTATTTGTTATTGTTCTGCGCATGTCGATCTGCGCATCTTCTGCTCAAACAACCATTGGGACACCCGCTATCAAAAGCTACACGCATAATGAATATAATGCAGGGAGCGAGATTTGGAATATTAAACAAGATAAGAATGGGATTCTTTATTTTGCCAATGATGAAGGCCTGCTGACATTCGACGGGAGTTATTGGAAAACATATCCGCTTCCTAATAAAAGCGCCATAAAATCTGTAGCTATTGATGCCTGGGGACGTATTTATGTTGGCGGACAGGATGAAGTAGGCTATTTTTTTCCTGACAATGCAGGCATCCTCAAATTTCATTCGCTTAAACAACTCCTGCCCAAAAAAGCAAGGCAGTTTGCCGATATCTGGGATATCGTTATCCATAATAATGAGGTGTTCTTCAGGACCATAGAGTGTATCTTTGAGCTGAAGAACAATACCATGCACACCTTTGATGCACCCGGTGGCTGGATGCTGCTAAACCAGGCCGGCGGTAAATTGTTTGCTTATGATAAAGCTATTGGACTGGTTATTTTTAAAGATTCGCGCTGGCAAGCCTCCGTTCAACAACCCACAACGGCGCTGAGCATCACCGGCATCACTGAGTTTAATAAAGACACCTTACTGGTAAGTACCCGCAAAAATGGCCTCTTTATCGTCGCTGGCTCGTCACTGGTTAAAAAAAACACGGCTATTGATGGAATCCTGCTTACTGATCTTATAAACTTCATTCAAAAAATTGGCACCGACAGGTACGCCATTGGTACATCAGCAAAAGGGCTGATTATTATTGATGGCAAAGGCAAGCCGATAGACCAGTTCTCCAACAATCAGGGGTTACAAAACAATAATGTGCATGGTATATTGTTAGACAGAGATCGTAATTTATGGCTCGGACTGGAAAATGGGCTCGATTTTATCAGTTATAACACTTCAGTTAAAAATATTTATCCCAATCGCGAAAACCTGGTAAAAAGCAATGCGGTAAGTATCTTCAACAATAAACTGTTCATCGGAACATCGAACGGCTTATATGCTGTACCGATAGGCGCGCAGCAAAAAGATATCAGCACGGCCACAGGTGCTTTTGCAGAAGTGCCAAACACTAAAGGACAGGTTTTAAGCCTTACGCAAATTAACGGGCATTTATTGGCCGGTCATCAGGATGGTGTTTTACAGGTAGACGATAACCAGGCTAAACTGATTACTCCCGGCCCGGGGGCGTGGATGGTGAAAGCTTTCCCTGCTACTCAAGATGTGATAGCAGGGACTTACACCGGCTTTCAACTCTTAAAATACAATGGTGCCGGATTTACCTTTGAAGGAAAAATAAATGGTATTTATGAATCGTTAGGAAACCTCGCGGTGGATAAGGGCAACTTCGTGTGGGCAACGCACCCCTACAGGGGCATTTTTAAAGTGCAGCTATCCGCCGACAGGAAAAAGGTAGTTGGCTATACACAATATACCGAAAAAAGCGGCTTACCATCGGCGCTGAATAATCATGTGTATTTTATTAAAAACAAAGTAATCGCTGTCACCGAAAAAGGTGCTTATGAGTATAATGTCACCGAGGGTGACTTTGCTCGGTCTGTTTTTTACAAACCTATATTTGGCAAAGCAAAAATCGAGTTCCTTACAGAAGACGGTAAGGGTAATATCTGGTTTATCAGCAACCAGCGGGTTGGCGTAATTGATTTTGGCAAAAGATCATCTAACGTATCTTATAAGGTGATCTATTTCCCTGAACTGGCCGGGCAAACAGTAAAGGGGGCAGAGTATATTTATCCGTACGACATGGAGAACATCTTTATCGGCTCAAACAATGGCGTATTTCATTTAAATTACCGACAGTATGTATCTTCCAACAACAAACTCAAGGTATTGCTTACTACAGTAAAAGCTATAGCTGAAAAAGACAGCCTGATTTTTGGAGGATATTTTGTTAAAAACAACCGGATCGCATCAGCACAAAACACGCAACTTATTGCCTCGCTGTCCAACCACTGGAATTCCTTTCATTTTGAATATACATCTACCCTGTTCGCACAAAAAAGCAATGAAGAGTTTAGCTATAAATTGATAGGTTTTGATAAAGACTGGTCACAATGGTCGGTTAAAACAGAGAAGGATTACACCAACCTTCCTTATGGCAAATACACGTTTTCGGTAAAGGCCCGTAATAATTTGGGCACTGCATCTGCTGCTGTCAATTATACTTTTATTGTTGAGCCGGCCTGGTACCAAACTATTTGGGCTTACCTGGCTTATTTCCTGATCATTGCCTGCATTGTTTATATCGGCATAAAGGCACAGCAAAAACGTTTCGAGCTGTATCAACAACGCCATGCAGATGAACAGAAAAGGCTCAGCTACCTCCATAGTCTTGAACTTGACAGGAATGATAAAGAGATCATAGCTCTTAAAAACGAAAAACTTGAAGCCGAACTATCTCATAAAAATAAGGAGCTGGCTACCTTAACCATGCAAATGGTTGACAGGGGAAAACTATTGCTCAATATTAAGGACGAGGTGATGATATTGATCAAAAAACTTAATATCCCTGATGCATCATACCAGTTCAGGAGTGTGTTTAAATTATTAAACGATACCGGGAAAAGTGATGATGACTGGGACAACTTTTCCATGTATTTTGACCAGGTGCATAATAACTTTTTAACCACCATGAAAGCCAAATTCCCCGGTTTAAGCTCAACCGATTTGAAACTGTGTGCTTACCTACGGTTAAACCTGTCATCAAAGGAGATAGCGCAGATGCTTAACATCTCGCTGAAAGGCGTGGAAATCAGCCGTTACCGCGTGCGCAAAAAACTGCAATTAGCTACCGAAACCAATCTGTATGATTTTTTGATGGAGGTTACTAAACAATCCGGCTAAAACTGCTTCCTGATCTTATTATTTTCCAGCTACTATCAAACATCAAAGTGCCGTTTTTCATAGGCATTTCTTGTTTTAAAAATGTTTTTACTCAATTCCGGTTAACTCCGTATTTATTTTCCGGCGGCCCAGAATATCGCATTGCTGAAAAGCCTGGTATAATCCCTACTATCAAAAAGCACAGGCGAGTGTCCCATAAAGATGTAAACGTTACGGGCTTTTTTCCTGAGGTTAGTCCACACAACAGGATGGTCACCCATGGTAATACCGTCTTTAGGTTCATAGGTTGATTCATCTACCGAGGCCAGCACATGTACATTAGGCCTTGGATCTTTGTCATAAGTGTACCACTCTTCCTTCTGAACCAGGAAAGCTGGTGATACACCCCTCATTACCGGATGGTTTTGATCTTCAATATTGACAGTACCTTTGGCAAATGTAGCTATGTAGTTTTTATAGCGGATCCCCCCCATAAAATTCCAGAACCAGTTCCACATCGGGTAGCCATCAAACTCGCCCAGCAGGGTTGCGTGGTGAAAACCTATCCAGCCTCCCTTGCCTTCATCAATGTATTTTTCAAAGGCTTTTACGGCTTTTTTTTTCCAGGCATATGGCGGGTAGTCCAACTGGATAATTAACTGATAATTAGATAAAAAAGCATCATCAATTCTATCAGTACTTTGAATATAATCGACAGAAAAATTACTGTCAGCAGCCAGCTTATCCAGCCATACTTTTGCCACTTTTGAATACTTAATATGATGTCCCCCGTTTTCATACAGGGCTATTACTTTAAAACGCGGGGCCTTTTGTGCCCACGCGCTGATAACGGTTAACAGGCAAAAATTGAAGATCAGGGCTATTTTTTTCATATCGATAATTTCTGCATTGATGATTTATTTATAGATCCTGCCCATCATCGGGTTATTCCAGATCACTTTCTTAACTTCCTCCAGATCGATAGCGCCCTGATGGCTGTATACAACCTTCCCATCCGGGTCAATCAGCATGGTATAAGGTAAAGCTCCATCCCATTTAGGATCTACTGCCTCTATCATTTTATATTTGTCATCGCCTGTATAAATGTAGTTGATACCTGATGACTGCTTGCGTTGTAAAAACTTCAGAGCTTTATCTTTATTAGCCGGGTCATCAGCGCTGATGCTTACAAATTCCAGTCCCCTGTCGCGGTAAAGCCTGTTTAGGGTAACCAGATCGTCAAACTCCGCAACGCAGGGGCCGCACCAGGTAGCCCAAAGGTTGATAAGCCTTAACCTATCCGAATGATTTTTTACCACTGTTGCAATTCCGCTGGCGTTAATGGTATCAAGTTTTACCGCCTCCTTTGCCCATTGAATTTGCGCCTTATCTATCCAGTCCTTTTTTTCGGCCCATTTAACCGAGCAGCCAAAGGTTTTGGTAACCGGTACTGCTATTTCTTTGCCTCCAAGTACCGCATCAATAGCATTACGAGCATCCAATGATTTGGGTGTTTTGGCAGGGTTTTCCACATCATCTATTCGGCCATTGTAACGCAGCTTTCTGTCTTTATCAAAAACAAAAATATGAGGGGTAGCAACCGGGCCATATTTATTGGAAGCTACTTCGGTTTCGCCATCATACAGGTATGGGAAGTTAAAGCCTTTATCTTTCGCACGTATTTTCATCTCTTCAAATGAATCGCCTAAATCACTGTAGCCCAATTCATCATAGCGCAATGAGGCAGGATTATTAGGATTGATTGCTACCACACCAACTCCCTTTGGTGCATAGTCGCTGGTTAGTTTTATTACCTTGTCTTCATAAGCCTGCGAGGTAGGGCAATGGTTGCACATAAAAACCACAACTAACACTTTAGCATTTCTGAACGATTGCAAAGTGTAAGTTTTGCCATCAATACCGGGCAGACTAAAATCGGGCGCCGCTGCTCCTATCGCCAGTGTTTTATGTTCATCAAAGGCAAAAGAAAACATCGGCAAAACCAACAGTAACCCGAAGATGAAACACAAACTGATCTTAAACTCCTTCATAGTAGATATGGTTTACAATTAATCACTCGTTGATACTGCCAGCAGGTACCAGGCCGTGTGTGGAAGCCATTGCTCGGCCCAGCGCCAGTCGGAATCTTTACCTGACACTGCATAAGGGATATTGAAATCAATATCATCCTCATTATCAAACCCTGAAGTAATGCCATTCACAATGCCGCCCGGCGCGTTGGTATATTCAAACGTGCCAAAAAAGCCATACGCCGGATTGTTATGTCCTGTGCCCTGCAGCATACTGGCATCAAAGGGGTTCAGGCCCAGGATCCAGTTCAACTGATCTATCGCAAAGCCGGAGAGCTGGTCATGGAAAGTCTTATCATCTTTAAACAGGCTGGCAGCCATTCGTGCAGCAGTGGCTACTGAACCTAATCTCGCGTTTTCGCCCTGCCACCAGGGCGAAGCATCGCTGCCATGCGGAAAAAAGAAAGCGCTGTGCCGGTTGCCCAATGTATCCTGCACCAGTTCGCGGCTGTAACCAAAGGGATTGTTCACTTCGTGGGTAATAGCCAATTCAAATTCCATTGATTTTCTTACCGCTGTTTTGATCTTTGCCTGCAGATCTGTGGACGCATAAGGATAGTAATACAGCAGGCTTACTACAGGCAAGCCGCCATCTGATGAATGAAAAAAAGGCCTGTCCTTATCATCGGCGCGCCAAAAATTTTGGTATTTATTCCATGAGGTTAGGCGGTTAAGCAGGTTGTTAGCACGCTTTTCTGTAGCAGCTTTATATATATCCTTGTGAGTTGCTTTGTATAATTCGGTAGCGGCACTCAGCGCACAATAATCATCAAGGATATTTTCTTTTTTATCATAGTCCATTTGCGGGTTTTCCTTTTCCAGAAAAGCAAAGGCATTTTCGGCAGCTTTCAGATAATCGGCGTTACTAAACTCACCCGACGCTTGATAAGCCGAAGCCATAGCCAGCGCCGCAATAGCAATCCCCCCGCCCGATCGGTAACTGACCTGATAAGCACGCCAGTTTTTGCCCCCGGTGGTTTTGGTAAACGACTGGTCTTTGGTTTGTTTAATCCGGTAATTGCCTTCATCTGCCTGGATCACCCTATCCTTAGGCAATTTCCCGGGGCCGGGCGATGACACAGAGCGATAAAATGAGCCATTTTTAGCCTGCATCCGCACTAAATAATCAGCGCCATACATGGCTTCGTCTAAAATCCTGCGGTTAAACTGGCGGAAATCAGTTCCCGGGCGGGCGTTTAGCAGCTCATATGTTTTAAACAGGCTAAAGGCTGTTAAACAGATCTGCTGCGGGTTAAAATAATTGGAAAATGATAAATGCGACAAATGCTTGCCATAATCGCCGGTGGCATCATACCAGCCACCGTGCGCGTCAATAGTATCCGTTGTGCCCGGTAATACCAGATGATGATCGGCCTTATCCAGCAGGCCCGAACTGCGCTGCCCTTTAAAATAATATACTACATCGGATATAGTTGCTTTTTCAAGCACATTTTTGCCAATGGTAAAAGGGTATGATGAAATTATTCCTTTAGGTGAAGCGAATTGAATTTTATAAGTCCCCGGCACGGTAAAACTGCTGAAATCAAGCGTCCAAAACTCAAATTTTTTCCATTTGCCAACCGGGCCGCTGTAAGAGATCTTTCCGGTAAATACAGCTTTACCCTTATCTGCATCAATGAGGTTAAATGATGTAAATGTAAGACGGTTGTCGGCAACTATAACGGCATGTTTTGCCTTGTTATCTTCATAACCAACGTGATTGGTTACCACTTTAATATTTTGTGCCTGTACAAAAATCGGCAGACCGAACCAAAACAAGGCAGTGGCCTTAAACAGGACATTGATGTGTTTTTTCAGACTCATATATAAAGTTAAGAAATTGCCCTGCGGTTTAAGCATGATGGTTTTGCAATGTTGGTCAAAGCTAAAAGATTAAGTTTCGGCTGGATATTTTTGTGCCACTACATTAGCACTACCGCGATTAAACACCTCAATTTGTTACAAACTTACCTTCGCCGATTACCCGGCAAGTGCTAAGTGGGGTGTGAAAAGTCGTTTTTAAAATTCTGTGCTTAGAAACTACGACTTTGGGCTAATGACCACGTAGCACTTTATCGATAACATAATAGTAGTGATATTGTAGTGGCTTCAAAATAGCAATTGAGTAAAGTTTGGCTGATAATTGCAGAATATAAAATTTCATCTCTTATATAAATCCAACATGAAATATAGTCTACGAGACTGCCGTAAAGTTAAAATTGTTAAACAGGCTATTCCAGGCCGTGTAAGTACGGACATCCCTACGTCATTAGTATAGCTACATCCTAATTGCGAGGTTTTGCCTGACGCCAATGCGGGCGCATTGATTGCCGATTATGCCAAAGAACGCAATTATAATTAGTAGCTTTTATTATAATCAACCTAAACCTAAAAGAGGCCGCTTGATTTCCGGGGGCCTCTTTTGAAGATGCTTTTAAAGTTCTTTTAATCCAAGTGTCTGATAGCCGCATCGAGTAAGCGCTCATTTTTTCACCAACATCTCCCGGCATATTTCACTAGCCATGGTTACAATAATGATGAAATTGTTGCCATGACATTTTAGGTATGTATAATAATTAAATTTTTAAGCGCAATCTTTTCTTTTCAAGTAATCCAACAAATAAAACGATGATCACAGCCGTCAGAAAAGAGCGCAATAGTCCCGGAAATCCGTTATTGATAACGCCGGGATAGTTAATTTGGAACAGTTCCAGTGTAAACACCTGAAAATACGGGATCAGGTAGCAGGTTAGTGTGCTGGTACCTGCCGGTTTGATCCAGTTAAAGGCATCTATTTTTCCTTTAACATCTACCATATATATCAGCATCAAAAAAACTAACGTGGTAATTCCGGAACAAATGAATACCCATGCAGGTGTTGAACGGATCTTGGAAACACCTTCGGTATAAGGCCTTAAAGCAAAACCTGCTATCAGGAATAAAATAACGACGACAATCAGTGTGCCCCAAATATGTTGCGTTTTACCCTGCTCAACCAATTTGGCGTAGATCCCCGATATTACCGCGCCTCCCATAGTTAAAGTCATTGTTGACGCGTCGTTGATTATCCAAAACGGTTTTAAAAAGATAATAGCATTGCCGAGGAAACTGCCTGTAACATCTTTTCCTGCGATGGCTACCATCGTTTCGTCGTGCAACACCTCTATCTTTAATATAGAGTGTGCCAAAATATTAATGGCGGCAAACATTATCCATGCTACGATAAGGCTATTCAATTTGCCTTTAACTGCGAAAAATATCAAAGCACAAACCAAATATGCCCATCCTATCAAACCCAATATCCCCCACCATGAAGGCTCCATACCCCGTACCTCGCCATCTTCGCCACCTTTATAAATCACCGCCATGCCTATCAGCATAGCAATTCCCAATGTCTGCAAGGCATATCTTTTAGTCTTTGCCATAGTTTCCGGATAGTCAAGCCAGATTAGGAAGAATGCCATAGTAATAACCAGTGCCCATGCAGCCTTCGGAATTAATGCCGCCGATGAATTATATTCTTCAAGGTTTACATGGTAAAAACCCATAATGAGCAGCGCCGCACTGCGCACCAGGATATAAAATAACACCTGTCTCGTACTATCACTCTTTTTGATCCTGTTATTAATGGCAAATGGTAACGACAAGCCCACAATGAACAAAAACGCCGGGAAAATAGTATCAGCAAAACCCATCCTGTCTTCAAGACCTTTGGCGTGGTCTATCCATTCGGGAATATGCTGTACACCGCCCGCATCGTTAACAAATATCATCAGGAGCATAGTAATCGCACGCAATACATCTATTGATAAAAGGCGTTTGGGTAATTGCTGCATATTTTATATGAGGGTTTTCATTTAATTTTTACGGAAAATAGTGAATTATGGCTTGCGATATATAAAATATTATCGCCGTACATGCCAAATGCCAACCTCGTTTATAAGGCACTGGTATAAATCCAATGGATCATTAATGCACAAATCTATCCGATAGCATGATCTGATGCTTTTATTACAGCACTACATCACTACTACCACAGGTAACATTATATATAAATAAAAAATTCAGCAATTGGGAAAGAAGGGGGTTTTGGAAGCGACGGAAAAAACGCGGAGCGGATTGGTTAGCAATGAGTACGACTGATCACAAATGTTATAAAAACGAAAATGGGCAACCAAAGGCCGCCCATTCATTAACTGGTTTTAATTGTCCAATTATTTTGCAGTTTTTCTTGCAGGGATTAATGGAACGATAATAACAGCTAAGAAAAGGGCAACTTCTAATACGGTTAACATAACTTTAATTTTTTTAATGTTTTGATTACTGAACTAACAATGTTTTCAGGAAATACAACCGTTCCTACAGGCATGCTGTGGCAGGGATGCAAGAACAATTGTATCATTCCTGTCACCGGTTCGGCTAAAAACATGCCATTAAAAAATCAGCCCTATAAATCAATACTTTAAGCCCAAAAACGTCATTTTCAAAATGGATTTTTTCTTTGAAACTACCTTCAAAAACTGGTGTTTATTAAATTTAACCCAGAGTTTTGCGCTTAACGAAAAAAAACAGGCTTAAATCGGGGTAAAAAAAGCCGAAAAATTATTTTTTGCCGAATTATTTAAAAAAAAGCGGGCAAACAAGCACAAATTTATTTTTGGAGAAAATTATTTCGCTCATTAATTTCTTAGCCTGCTTTGCGGCTACAAAAACTCATCGCCAAACTTTTTTTTGTAAAAAAACTATTCCCTGATTTTTACATATTAGAGGTCTTAGCATTTTAAAAAAAATTAACCGACAATTTGTCACTGGCATGACAAACGTAAATTTTGGCAGAAAATCTCTAACTTAAAAGCATGACAACAACTGCCATAGCATGACACGATATTAACAAATTCATCCTATTATGGCGTTTAATCCCCTATGCCAAACTTTTAAATTTTGGAAGACATTTAAGAATGGCCTTTTTCCAGATATTTACTGCTTCATGCATTTCCTTT
Organism: Mucilaginibacter sp. SG538B; assembly: GCF_013376065.1. Taxonomy (NCBI): domain Bacteria; kingdom Pseudomonadati; phylum Bacteroidota; class Sphingobacteriia; order Sphingobacteriales; family Sphingobacteriaceae; genus Mucilaginibacter; species Mucilaginibacter sp. SG538B. Next base: position 1,953,228 of record NZ_JABMJI010000001.1, on the reverse strand, counting down.
TCGTTTAATGACGCAAACCCTATCCGTACAAAACTGTGTTTAAATGTTTTATCATAATAATAATCATGCCCCGCACCTATAGACAGCCCCAGTTCATTAGCTTTTTCTGAAACAACAGCAGTGTCCAGATCATGGAGGTATTTAACCCATATGGCAAAACCGCCACACGGTATTTTAAAGGAAATATAATCGCCCAATTGCTCCTGCAGTAATTTGCAAAGGACATCCCGTCGTTCGTGATACAGTTTATTGGCTTTTTTCAGGTGCCTGCCAATGTCTCCGTTCTTTAATAAACTTGCCATAGCTTCTTCCAACAGGTGCTCCCCCTGGCGGTCAATCAGCCTGCGTAAGCGGGTGGCTTGTAATAAAAAATTAGCCGGCGCAACCATAAAGCCAATGCGAATGCCCGGCGCGATGGTTTTGCAAAATGAACCCACATATATTACATTGCCATAATAATCGGCACTGGCCAGCGGTAAAATAGGGCCGCTTGTATAATGAAAGTCAAAGTCGTAATCATCTTCAATAATGGCAAACTGATATTTTGCTGCCAGTTCGAGTAAATGCATACGCCTCTCCGAGCTCAGCGTCACCGTAGTAGGCTGATGATGATGCGGCACCACGTACAGCATACGTACTTTTTGTGCTTTACAAATAGCGTCAACAGCATTGATATCAATACCGTAGTCATCCACAGGAACAAATTCCAACCTGGCGCCCGCTTGCTCAAACACCTCATTTGCACCACTGTAGCCTGGGTTACCTACAATTACAATATCATTTTTATTAATCAGTACCTGTGCGCACAGGTAAAGTGCCATTTGAACGCCTTTGGTTATTAAAATATCATTAGGTGTTACATGCAAGCCACGGGTTTCACCCAAAAAACGGGCAAGTTCGTTCCTTAAATTTTCGGAACCCTGCTCCAGCCCATACATCAGGTATTTATGCGTAAAATGATAACCTGCCATCCGTCTGTATTCGCGCACCATCAGGTCGACAGGCGCAATGCGGGTATCTGGAAACCCTTCGGTAAACGTAATATTGCCATCAGGCATATCCACAAACATACGCTGAGGGTTGATCCTGTTATCATCAACATTGAACGAAGTTTCATTTGCCAGGCTATGTTTCAGAACAGCTTTTTCAATAGGCCGGGGTGTAACATCGGGCAGGTTTTTAGCTACGTAAATCCCCTTACGCGCTATAACATCAACCCAGCTTTGCGCATAAAGTTCGTCGTAAGCTGCTACTACTGTTTTACGATGTACGTTTAACGATGCCGCCAATGCACGACTGGCAGGAAGCGCAGAGCCTGGTTTTAAGGTCCCCTGCCTGATATAATTGATAATGCCGTTGCTTATTTGCAAATACACGGGCACCTGGCTGCTTTTATCTACACTTAATAAACTTTCAATGAGCATCATTCTGGACTATCTTTAATCTGTTTTCTGGACTACAAGTATAGTCCAAAAGCATGGTATTTTTGATCATCAAAAAATAATACTTATGCAACTCAATCAAAAAATATCGTCCATATACCTGAGGTTAGCCATTGGAGTAAGCTACCTGTGGGAAGTAGCCGACCGCCTCGGCTTATTTGGCCCAAACGGTCACGCACACGTTAGCTGGGGCGACTGGAAACATTTTATTGCCTATGCCAAACAGGTAATGAGTTTCCTGCCCAATGGCATCATAAATCCGCTGGCAACTATTGCAACCATTGGCGAAGGCGGTTTTGGCATATTACTCATCCTTGGCTTATTTACCCGCGTGGCAGCTATCGGCAGCGGTATCCTTAGTTTATGTTTTGCTATCGCGATGGCAATTTCCTTCGGCGTCGAATCGCCTTTAGGTTACTCAGTGTTTACTTTGAGCGCCGCAAGTTTTCTGCTGGCCGGGACGTCCCAATATTCATGGAGCTTGGATAAATGGTTCGCCTCACGTATTGTGAACAAAAAGCTTACGGCTTACCAATCATTGCAAACCAATTAAAATCAGCAAACATCTCTAACCAATAAAATAATCATGGCAATTACAGCAAATACAAAAGCATCCCCCCTTTTAGTGATCATAGCCTTTGCTACTGTTTATATAGTATGGGGGTCAACCTATTTCTTTATACAAATGGCAATTCAGGGCTTCCCTCCCATGCTGATGGGTGCATTTCGTTTTTTTACCGCGGGTATTTTATTACTTGGCTGGTGCTACATTAAGGGCGACAACATATTTGTTAAGCGCGATATCATTACCTCCGGTATCTGCGGGCTGCTTACCCTATTCATAGCTACAGGTATAGTGATCTGGGTCGAGCGCAATATCCCCAGTGCCATGGTTGCCATTATGGTTTCCGTGAACCCGATATGGTTCATCATATTAGATAAAGCTAACTGGCGGGTAAACCTAAAAAATAAATCGACCATATTCGGCCTCATCATCGGCTTTGCAGGAATCCTGCTCCTTTTTGGTGAAGCCTTCCTAAAATCAGTCACCAGTACTATGGACCATGCAAAATTAACAGGATTACTATTGTTACTGGCTGGTCCTGTCGCATGGTCGGCAGGATCATTATATTCAAAAAAGCGGGGCGGTACAGCTCCGGCAAGGGTAAATACTTCCTGGCAAATGATCATTGCCGGTTTGGCTTTTGTACCGGCTGCCATTATTCACCAGGAGTTTAACGGATTTGATCTCGCTACTGTTCCGGCTCAGTCATGGATGGCTATCGTTTACCTTATCATATTCGGATCAATTGGGGCATTCAGCGCTTATGTATGGCTGCTGCAGGTAAGGCCTGCAACGCAGGTGAGCACCCATTCGTATGTAAATCCGGTTATCGCCGTATTACTTGGGGTTTGCTTTGCACATGAAAGTATTTCGTTAATGCAGTTTTTGGGGTTAATTGTGATCTTGCTCAGCGTATTGCTTGTAAATCTTTCAAAGTATGGGAAGCTTACGTTTAAAAAACCTGTGACCGAAACAGTTGAACAAACAGGTAACTGCAACCACCTCAACCCTGCTTCCGATTTGGAACAGATCAAAGCATTGGCTAAAATAGCTTACCGGATCTAAAATCATCTCCCTAAATAACACTTTATAAAACAATGAATAAAACCATCATATGTAGCACATGCGGCACCCAGCTTTTAGCCGGGCCGGTAACACCCCAATTTTGTCCAATTTGTACCGATGATCGACAATACGTTCCGGAGAGTGGACAGCAATGGAATACGCCAGCCGAACTTAAGAACCGCACCATCAAAATAACACAGTTAAATAAACATCTGTATGCACTCAAAATACAACCAGACTTTGCAATTGCCCAAAGGGCCCTGCTCCTTATCTCTCCGGGAGGTAACATTTTGTGGGATTGTATTCCGTACCTGGATGATGCTACAATTGAATTTATCCGGGCTAAAGGCGGATTAAAAGCTATCGCGTTTTCACATCCGCATTATTATAGTAATATGAATGACTGGGCCGCCGAATTTGGCTGCCCAATCTATATACACCAAAATGACGCCGAATGGATACCTTTTAATTCTCCGTATATCTACTTATGGGGTGGTAACACCACACAACTTTGGGATGGCATAAGCGTAGTACATATCGGCGGTCATTTTGCGGGCAGCTGTGTGTTGCACATTGCAGGCTTTACACCTAATGGAACTATGCTTTGTGGTGATACATTTAATATAGCCAGAAGCAAACGGCATATGGCTATTATGTACAGCTATCCTAATATTATATTACTCGCCAAGGAAGAATTTGTCAAAGCATATCAAAAAGCATCCATGCTTAATTTTGATACTGTGTATGGAGCATTTGAAAACCAGGATATCGAGGGCAACGCGATGGAAATATTTGAAACTTCGATGCAGCGGTATAAGGATAGCTATGGATTATAATTATATTAAATTAACTACGTTTTCAGCTGAAATTTTTTTAAAGTAAAAAGTATGATATAGTTGTATTTGGCTAATCCATTGTGTTATATTTACACAATAGCTATTACCAGTGGATAAAGATCCTCGCCAATTATTGGTAATTAGCTATCTTTCAATTCCGGAAGCCAGTTTCGGATCACGAAGTTTAAACCAATTTAACCAAATACAATCATGAAAAAAAACAGTACCCTCATGCTGCTTTTACTCATTTGCTTTTTACCCGTAACGGCGTTTTGCCAAAGCAGCAACGAACCAGTTGTCGCCGGGAACGATGTGGCTGTAACATCAACCGAAAGCGGAAAAGTAAAAGGCTATCTTCACAATGGCATTTTTACATTTAAAGGTATCCCCTACGCCAAAGCCGACCGGTTTATGGCGCCCGAAAAACCTGCGCCATGGACAGATGTACGCAGTTCAAAAACTTACGGTCCGGTTTGTCCTACCGATCCAACTACAACTGTTAACGACGAATTTGAATTTGCCTTTCAGCATGATCTGGGTTATTCAAATGAACACTGCCAGTCGCTCAATGTATGGACACAGAAACTGAACGATGGCAAAAAACGCCCGGTAATGGTTTGGCTGCATGGTGGCGGCTTTACTGCCGGTTCATCAATTGAGCTTCCATCGTATGATGGTGAAAACCTGGCTAAAAAGGGAGATGTGGTACTGGTGTCGGTAAATCACCGGTTAAACATTTTGGGCTTTCTTGATCTTTCAGCCTATGGTGATAAATATAAGGGCTCTGCAAACGCGGGCCTGCTCGATTTGAAATTGGCCCTGGAATGGGTAAAACAAAATATAACCCAGTTTGGCGGCGATCCTGATAATGTGACCATCTTTGGGCAGTCGGGCGGCGGCGGCAAGGTTACCTGTTTAATGAACGCGCCATCAGTAAAAGGTTTATTTAAAAATGCCATTGTTGAAAGCGGCAGCTATATCACCAATTTTAATGAAAAACCGGTTACCCAAAAAATTGCCGCTGCATTATTGGAAGAACTTCACCTGCAGCCTTCACAGGTTGATTCTCTTCAAAAACTGCCTTATGATGTACTGAACGAAGCGGGTAAAAAAGCAATGCGCAAGGTTTCAGCCGATTTAAAGAAAGAAGGCAGAACCATGAACGGCTGGGGTCCTGCTTTAGACGGCGATTTTCTGCCTTATCAGCCCTCTGATGCTGCCGCCAAGGCATTGTCTAAAAATGTTCCGCTGCTGGTAGGCACTACCAAAAACGAGTTTGCTCCATTTGTTCCCGGCCCCAAAAGCCAAACAATGGATGAGTTAAAGACTGCCCTGCAAAAGAAATACGGCGATAAAACCGACGCTTATATCGCTGCTGCTCAAAAAGCGTATCCAACAATCTCAAAACCATCAGAATATACCGACATTGAATTTAACTTCCGCTCATTAGCCATTAAACAGGCCAATGAAAAGGCTGTTAGTGGCGCGGCCCCGGTGTATATGTACCTGTTTACCTGGCAATCGCCCGTAAATGGAGGTATGTATAAAGCCATGCACTGTATGGATATTGCTTTTCAGTTTAATAACATAGCCCGTTGCCAGGAAATGACCGGCGGCGGTAAGGAAGCATATGCCCTTGCCGATAAAATAAGCAGCGCATGGATAAATTTTGCCAAAACCGGCAACCCGAATACGCCATCATTACCTAACTGGCCGGCATATACTGCCGAAAATGGTGCAACAATGATATTGGACAACCAATGCGTAGTTAAAAACCACCCTGATGATGAATTATTAAAAATAGTAGCAGCTGCCCCTAAACCCTAAGTATATGAAAAGAATAGTTCTAACATTTACGCTGTTGTTTTGCTGCGTATGGGTATTTGCTGCCAAAGTTGACACGGTACAAATCCCCAGCGCAGCTATGAACAAAACTTACAAAGCGGCGATTGTCTTTCCGAAGGCATATGCAAAAAGTAAAGCCAGTTTCCCGGTACTCTATCTTCTGCATGGCGGCTACGGCCATTTTGACGACTGGCTGTCGAAAACACCGGATAAATCACTGGTGAAAGATCTCTCCGATCAGTATAATATCATTATTGTAATGCCGGAAGGTGAAATCTTCAGCTACTATGTTGATAGCCCGATTGATCCTAACAGCAAGTTTGAAACTTATATTATTAAAGAGGTGATCCCTTTTATCGATAGCAAATACCGCACTATCAATGATAAAAAAGGCAGGCTTATCACAGGTTTATCCATGGGGGGCTTTGGTTCGTTGTATCTCTCGACCAAACATCCTGACCTTTTCGCAGCAGCAGGGAGCATGAGCGGAGCCCTTGACCCCAACATGACAACCTGGAAACTTCCGCCCGACAGGTTTGAGATGCTTAGCAAAATGCTTGATAAGATTTGGGGGCCTATGACGCCCGATACTTATCTGCAATATTCTGTTGTGAACATGGCAGATCAGATCCGTAAAAACGGGCTGCCATTGGTTATTAATATAGGAGTTGATGACTTTTTGCTTGAGCCCAACCGTGAATTACACCGCAGATTGGTTTATAACCATACTCCACATGATTATTCCGAACAACCAGGAGGCCATACCTGGGAGTTTTGGCAAAACGCCTTGCCGGGGCATTTGTTGTTTTTCAGCAAAGTTCTGAAAGCAAATGGTGTTTACGTTTTATAAAAGACCAAATTGAATATATAAAGGGAAGATCGATCACAGTATCTTCCCTTTATATTTACGCTATTTTCAGCATGGAAAGATAAGCGCCGGTAGATGGGCATGTTCTTCATTCTCCATATTCTCCCAATCCCATAACCCATTTAATTGTGAGCTGCGGTTGCTCAATACAAAAAAATCAACCCGCATTATATTGGCCAGTACATCAACGGTTTTCATGATATCCCGCTCCTTGATATTCACCAGGTTCAGCCTTGAACCGGAGAACAATTGCCTGAACACAGCATCAGCATAATCATTATGCATATGGGGTAATCCCGATTCAGTTATATTAAAAAGTGATGCCTTTACATCCATTGCTTCACTCATTTTACTTAAAAGGCTTACGATATCCTTTTTGGCATAACGAAGATCGGCAAGGTATCCCATATTCGTAATATTGAATGAGGCACCTTCCGGAACGGCCAGTAAGGGGCAGCATGAATGATTTAAAACAGGCACAAGCTGTTCATTAATTTCTTTTGCAGTTCCGTCAACCCCTTTGATAATTAAACCTATATCATATTTAGCTATAATTGCGTGGAGCGACATCCCCAAAGTATCCAGATAGTTAAGGAAAACTATCTTTTCGATGCCTTTATTTTGATCTTTAAAACTGAATTCCTCATTATCAAATATATCCTGCTTGGTAGTATCAGATAACTGAACACTCATCGGCTCCGGTACCGTGTTCATAACAATTACTTTGGTTTTTAATTTATCACCTAAATTACCGGCGTAAGTAAGTGCATAATTGCTTTCTTTTTTGAGATTGTGAACTACCAGGATTGCTTTCATAGCTAATTTATAATAATGAGATGTATGATTTGAACAAGTGATAACAAGAGCTGTTTCTTAATTTGTAATTAAAAAAGTCATAAAAAAGTCAGTTTGATACGCTCAAGAGTTACCGGCAGCATATAACCTTTAACCTTAACTAAAAAGCGGATATTATTCACCACCCGCTGCAATAAACGGTTATGTTGAGTAATCTTTAAAATGACTTTGTTTTAATTTACACTGATATTAAATAACGTTGCTTATAAATGTCACGGATAAATAAATACAGATCAATTTACAACAAAATTGAGCGCACATACTCAACACTTGATCGCTGTTAACGATTCCCTCGTATCACAACCGTTACCCGCTCCTGCTACAAGAAATTACACGGGATGATGGTATTGGCGAATCGATTAAAATCCTGCCTATTCAACCAATCCCTGGTTTGGTTGCTAAATATGAAAGCAAAAAAGCCACTCAATTGAGCAGCTTTTTACTTATTTAAGGTTTAACAACCTTTGTTAATACAAGGTAAATTCAACCCTGCGGTTAGCCTGACGGCCTGCAGCTGTTTTGTTTGTAGCTATTGGCTGTGTTTGACCATAGCCGGTTGCTTCAATACGCGATGGATTTGCACCTTTGCTTGCGAGGTATGATTTAACCGATTCAGCACGATCTTTTGATAAACGCATGTTTAAATCAGCCGAACCTGTATTGTCAGTATGGCCAGCAAGTTTCAGGCTAAAGTTTTTATCAACTAATAACTGTGCTACCCTATCCAAACTTGGATATGAATGCGCACGAATGGTAGCTTTACCCAAATCAAACTCAAGGTTTTTGATAGCGTCTTTAACCACTTTTTTATCTTCTTCAGTAACATAAACTACCGGTTTAGCCAAAGGACAACCTGAGCCATCAACTTTTTGGCCGGCTGGTGTGTTAGGGCATTTATCGTTTACGTCCACAACACCGTCACCGTCGCTGTCGGTAGTTAATTTGGCAAGATTGGCATTGGTTGTTGCAAGGTCGCTGGCCAGCTGCGCATTTTTTGCTTTTTCAGCATCAATCTGTTGCTGTAGTTCGGCGCGGGTACGCTGGTTTTCCCATTGGTACTCTGTACGCATTGACGATACGGGATTATGAGTTGCCATCTGGTGTTTTTTCTTATTACCAAGGGCAAACTCTAAACCAATATGCGCGTATGAAAACCTGTCATCACCCGCCCCATACTTATATCCGTCAAGGTTATCGGCCTGTACAAAGTTAACCTGGTAACCTAAATCAAGGTTTATACCTGGTACAAGGTCAAATTTCAAACCTAAGCCAACCGGGATAAACAATTCGTTGATATGGCCGTTATCGGTTTTCTTAAAGTTTTCCTGTTGCCCGCCAACCGGGGTAATCCTTGGTGTGTAGTTCAAATTACCAACACCTGCGGTTAAATAAGGCTGAATAAACGGCTTTTCATGGCGCCAATTGATGTTAGCCAGCGTAATATTAGCACTTAAAGCTGCCGACCAGTTTAATTTAGTAGAGTATGAATCATAGGGAGAAGTACCTGCTGCGTTAGGTTGACTGTTTGATGAAGTTAATTTACCGCGAAGGAAGTCGGCCTGTAAGCCCAAGGATGGCAATATTTGTTTTTTAATGTATCCGCCGTAACCAAACTGTTCGGTTGGGCTGGTAAAATCCTGCCTGTTATTGCGTCCAAATATGGTAAAAGGGGTTAACAAACCACCATGTACACCTATTGACCATGTGCGCAGTTCACCACCACCCGAAAAGGGCCTCACGTAATCTTTTGCTGTAGCTGAGGTATCTGTCGACTGAGCGAATAATTTACTGCCAATCATAACTCCTGTAAGAAGCAATGAGGCTTTTTTTAAATTTGTTTTCATATCTATATATTTAATTATACGTTTAACATTCAAGTAAAACGTACACCGGGTAATCCAACATTGATGCCATCGGCATTTTGCAACCCCAATACCCAATATTAGACAAGTCAAAAACAAATCGAAAAAAAAAACAGAAATTTGATATAAACCGCTGACTAACTAAGTAAATCGCCCGATTTTTTATGATATGGTTAAGCTCCTTTTTGAGTAGTAATGAACGGCCTGCTTTTAACTTTTTGTACCGAATGGTTAATGAGTAAAAAAGAATACAGTTTTGTACAAATAAGGAGTAAATAAGCAAAATAGTTGTTACGCCATTACGGCAACCATATTAAACAGATTTTCGCCAAGGTTAATATTGCCGCTGATATTAGATGCCTCCAATGCTGTTTGCGGATCGATGCCTTTGGTGAACGCCTTCCAGGCAATATCAGGCGATAAAGTTACTATAGTATCCGGCACAGACCCGGCATTTTTGATGAGTGTCCAGCCCTCAGCCATTTTAAGCAGGTACCAGTTACCTCCGGCTTCGCCAGTTACAGTAATTTGAATTAGCGTACCGGCATTTGCGTTGACCGTACGATATGCATGCGGCAATCCGCACATAAAGGTGTCGATACAGGGATAAAACAATTCAACAGTAAGGATACCTTGTTTGCCAACGGCTTCGCGGATCTGTTGTTGGTGATGAAACTTTTCGGTGTATTCGCGGGCTATGTGAAACCAGTTAACAGATTCATCTTCACCTGCCCAGGCTACTGAAAATGGTGCAGGCGCAAACAAATCAGCAGCAGTCATTATTTCGCTGTATTGTTTGCCTGTAGTTTCTAAAAGATCGGTAAGCAACTGTGGGCTTACACGCTTCATAGCGTTTACCCAGGTAGCGTTTAATCCGTTCAAAAAAACAACTAAATCACTATAGTTATTAATGGGATTTGAAGGAGGGTCGCCGGCAAACTGGTGAGCGGAAGAAATGACGCGCATGTTACCATCAAGTAAATGAGCGGCAATATCCTTTACAGTCCAAAGCTTTGCTAATGTAGGCCTGTTCCAGTCGTCGGTCGATAAGGATCTAAGCAGTTCTATTAGCTTTTGGTCCAACAGGGGGAACAGGTGAACTGTTTTAATAGGTACTTCCTGTTCCGCCATCTGGTATTTTCAACGAGTAATAACTATGTTATTGAGCAGGGTGAACAATTACTTTCCAGTTAATTTCAGCACCGGCTTTTGCAAGTGTTGCAGCAACTGAGCAGTATTTATTAATAGAAAGCTCGGCAGCCCGTACAGCTTTATCCTCATCAACATTGCCATAAATATGAAATTCAATATCCACATCCTCCCATAATGAAGGTTCTTTACCGGCTTCCCGCTCGCCATTAACCACCATTTTATAGTCGGTAATTTCCTGGCGCTGTTTTTTCAGGATACTGATCACATCAATTGCCGAGCAACCAGCCAGGCCCATTAAAAGCATTTGCATTGGGCGGATGCCAAAATCCTGGCCGCCACTTTCCGGACTGCTGTCCATTTTTACGGTGTGACCGTTAGCGTCAACAGCTTCAAAGCCAAAATCGCCATGTACACGTTTTAATTCAATCTGAGCCATATTATCGGGTATTATTGCGCTAAGTTATACAATTAAGTGCTTATGCTAAAACGCAGTGCCGTTTGTTTAACTGGTTTTAACCAAAAATGACCTATACCACATATTTCCTGTTTTTAACGGGGATCACCAGCTTTAAACCCGACCACACTTCATCAACCGCGCAAACCTTGATATCAACCAACCCCATTTGCAAAGCAAAGTTCCTGATCAAATCTTCTGTAATATCAGTAACTACTTTTGAAGCCTTTTTGGGCCAGGATACCCAAATCATGCCGTTCTGTTTAATTTGCTTTATCAGTTCAGGCAGCTTAACCCGATATTCATCCGCACTTTTGCTAAAGAAATGGATCACATCAATTTCAAATGAAATATCATCTGTAAAATAAACATCAGGAGGCATGTCGCTAAACAGATCAAGGTAATGGTCAGGGGCATTAACAAGCAACAGCTTCCCGCCTGCTTTTATGCCCAGTTTCTTTGCCAGTGGTGTACCCGAATAGCCAGCCATTACAATATATCTTTTAGATGATGCAGCATATGATCAACATAGTCGGCGGCAAGCCATTCTACAGTTTGCAGGTTTGGTTCGTGTTTGCTGTTGTCACAGCGGGCACTCCATCTGTCGGCAGGGTAATTCTCTAACACCCGTACAATCTGCAGGTTCAGCAAGGCCCAAAGTTCAATCAATTCGTTAATGTCAGCATCCTGGTAACGTGCGGCAGCAACCCATTCTACCTGTTGGTAGGTAAGTCTGAAGTTTTCTTCATAGGTGCAACGCACAAAACGCTGCAGGTTAATTTGAGCACTGTCAATCAAATGGCCAATCACTTCTTTTTTTGACCATTTAGCGGGCGATGCCTTATAGGCCCAGTCAATGTCATAGCTTTTAAGTTGCCTTACATTATCTATAATTCCGTTGAGTTTATGGATAGTGTCGTTCATTTATTGGTTTATCGGTAGTATAAAAGTATCAGTATTTCATATTAAACAGCAAAAGCACTAACTTCAAAGCCTTAAACATTACTATGGCGCTTAACTATATCTGGATAGCTTTTTTTGTAATTGCATTTGTAGTTTCACTCATAAAATTAGTTTTTTTTGGCGATACAGAAGCTTTCAAATTATTGGTTGAAGGATTATTTAATTCGTCAAAATCGTCGGTAATGGATATCGCTTTGCCGCTGATTGGCTCTATGGCATTCTGGCTAGGCATTCTGAACATTGGCGAAAAAGCTGGAGCTATTAATTTTTTATCACGGATAGTAAGACCTTTCTTTAGCCGATTGTTTCCCGATGTACCTAAAGATCACCCCGCTACGGGCCAGATGATGATGAACTTTTCGGCCAATTTAATGGGCCTCGATAACGCAGCTACACCGCTTGGCTTAAAAGCGATGGGCAGCCTGCAGGAGCTGAATCCAGATAAAGAAACAGCTTCAAATGCCCAGATCATGTTCCTGGTGCTGCATACATCCGGCTTGCAGTTATTACCCGTTACCATCATCGCACAAAGGGCCATCCTTAATTCAAAAGATCCGGCCGAAGTATTTTTACCTTGTATCATTGCTACCTATGTAGCCACGGTAGTTGGCTTAATAGCAGTGGCCATTAAGCAAAAAATCAATCTTTTTGACAGGGTTATTATTGGCTGGCTTGGCGGCGTTACCGCTTTCATTACATTGGTGGTATGGTACTTTACCACGCAGCTAACCAAAGAGCAGATCAGTACGGTATCATCAGTTATAAGCAATGTGATGTTGTTTACCATACCGGTAATATTTATCGTGGGCGGCCTTATAAAAAAGGTAAACGTATTTGAAGTTTTTGTAGAGGGCGCTAAAGGCGGCTTTGAAACCTCAGTAAAGATAATTCCCTATCTGGTAGCTATGCTGGTTGGGATCAGCGTGTTCAGGAATTGCGGCGCGTTGGATTATATGAATGAAGGCTTACGCTGGGTTTGTGTTCAGTTTAATTTAGATACACGCTTTGTAGATGCTATGCCCGTGGCTTACTTAAAACCACTTAGCGGTTCGGGCTCAAAAGGTATGATGATAACGGTAATGCAAAATTTTGGTGTCGATAAATTTGCGGGGCGGCTTGCCGGGATCTTTAACGGTTCGGCCGATACTACTTTTTACATCGTTGCTTTATACTTTGGTTCGGTGGGTATTAAAAAATCGCGTTATGCTATTCCGGCAGGACTTATTGCCGATTTGGCCGGCGTTATTGCGGCTATTTTTATTGCTTATTTGTTCTTCGGCCATCAGCCATAATTACCGCTTAACAAAGGGGTGTTTATTCATCAAATTAATTGCTAATTTTATCGCACCCTTTATAAACTAATGACTCAAACTTATCTTAAAGAAAAGCAGCTAAAAAAAAAGCGCGCTATGAAAGGCGTCTACGCTATTATCATCGCTGGTGTAGTATTTATTTTTATTATGGTAAAGTTTGCCATATCCGGTGATGTTACGGAGGTGCTTTCATTTAGCAAAATGCCTAATGCCGATGATGCTTATAAAATTGCGAAGGAATTTGTAATCCCAACCATACGTTCGGGAAATATCTCTTTTCCTGACGACAGATATCAATTTGGCAAAAAGGCCGACTCTGTTTTTATTATCAAATCGTATGTTCTTTCAACAGATAGCCAGGGTGAAACAAACCGTACCAATTTTGAAGTGATACTGAAATATAATGGCGGCCCCAAATTTCTGAAAAAGAACTGGAACCTGGTTGATATTAATGAAACACCCGAATAAAGAAAATTAAGTCGATAATATTGAGTCGGAAGTCGCCAATCTGTTTTTTTGCTTTTCTATACTTAGAACTCATGCCTTAGGACTAAGGACTAAGCTTAATTTATTAATAACAATACTCTATTTAAACGCCTTATGGAAGAAACCGGAATTGAGTTGATAGAAACAGCTACTGCACTTATAGGACTCACTCAATATCAAACAGTAGTTAACAGCGGTGGGCATGGCCTTATAACCGATGAACCCCTTGAGGCCGAAGGCAGCAATACAGGCATGAACCCATTTAGTTTGTTACTGGCGAGCCTCGCAAGCTGCACTGCAATCACCCTACGCATGTACATTAACCGTAAAATGTGGCCTATAGAGGAAATTAAAGCCGATGTTGAAATGTTTAAGACTTTAAGTGGTACACGCATTGAAACTAAAATTAGCTTTAAAGGTGAAGTAAATGACGAACAAAGAGACCGGTTATTGAAAATAGCAAATGCATGCCCGGTACATAAAATATTGACCGGCAATATTGCTATCCGTACAAATATCAACCCATAAAAAAGCCCGCACGGCAAAAAGCTATGCGGGCTAAATCACTCTAAAACAATCACCTCTTAAAAAAGAAGTATTTTATAATAACTAAACAGGGAGGTAATACCTGGCTATTAAATTATTTGTAAGTACAAATGTACCCATAAATAATAGCCATAATATTTAACAGCCAATTCATTTGACGGCTAACTGACAGTATGGAGTATTTATACCTTAAGATGACTTTAGTACATCAATCCTTTGATAAAAATATCAAGCAGGAGTAGTTTTTTATGATGAATTTCTTCCAGGTGTTCCTTGCGCGGAAAGTTAGTTTTCTTTTGAGATATCGCCCCCACCCTGATGCCGTGCAAAGCGTCCATCAATACATCAACAACTTCGTCAGGATTTTCTACAGGCTTAATGGCTCCTTTTTCAACTTCCGATTTAATAGCATTGCTTAACAAGTTTAGCTCGGCACTGTGAACTTCGCTAACTATTTGCCAAATGGTTTCGGGGAGGTTTTGTTCGTTAAGCCTGAAAAAATCAAAAAAGTTATAATTGTTTACTATAAACTCGTGATGGGTATTTACCTGGAAGGTGAAAGCTTCTTTTAAATTGGTAAATGTATTTAGCCTGTTTTCAAGTGTTTTAAGATAGTCAGTAGCAAGCTTACGCATTACAGCAATGTACAACTGGCTTTTATCCGGGAAATAATAATAAAGCAGGGCCTTTGACATAGAGAGGTCGCCGGCTATTTCGTTCATGGTAGTTTTTGAATAACCGTAATGTAAAAAGCGCTGGTGCGAGGCTTCTAAAATTTTCTCTCTTTTAATATCCTGCTGGTCATTCACTGCTGCCATGTGCTCGTTAAGTTTTATTTAAACAGGTAAACAAACAAGTCAATACAATCGATTTCCTGACTTTTTTAACAAAACTATCAAAAATTCATTAAATAAATGTAGCAACACCCGCTCACAGGTCGTTTGCTAAAACAATTTTACATTCCAACTATTTTATACGGGAAAGAAGCATGTGATTATGGATATAGAAACCAGACTGCCGCCCGATTTGCTTGAGTTTTCACAACAGATCCCCTCTGTTGTCTGGAATCTGATCATTATCGTTTCGGCGATACTCATAGGCCTTTTTACCAAATTTATCATAACCAGGTTATTTAAAGTGTATGCCCGGCGAAAGGATACTGATTATTCTATCCTGCGATCAATAATTGTAAACCTGGGACCGGCGGTGGCTTATTTTATACCCTTATTCATACTCAACCTGTTTTCGCCGTTAATGAGGATGAACAAACTCTATTATCAGCCCTTCGATAAAACTATCGAGATTTTGCTTACCATATCATTTGCAGGCTTGCTTGTACGTTCTGTACGGATCCTGGAAGATTATATTTATCACGCTTATGATCTTAATAAAGTAGATAACCTTAAAGAACGTAAGGTGCGGACACAGATCCAGTTTATCCGTAAGATCATTGTAGTAACCATCATCTTTTTAACTATAGCCATTATCCTGCTTAGTTTTGAAAGTATGCGCAAGATAGGTACGGGTTTGCTTACCGGCGTTGGCATTGGTGGTATCATAGTTGGTTTTGCCGCGCAAACCTCGTTGGGTAATTTACTCGCAGGCTTCCAAATAGCTTTTACTCAGCCAATCCGTATTGATGATGTTTTGGTTGTGGAGGGCGAATGGGGACGCGTGGAAGAGATCACGCTCACTTACGTGGTTTTAAAGATCTGGGACGAGCGGAGGTTGATACTGCCCATTAATTATTTTATTCAAAAGCCCTTCCAAAATTGGACACGTACGTCGGCAGATATCCTGGGTACCGTGTTTTTGTACATGGACCACACAGTCCCGGTTGATGCTATACGCGAAGAATTTGAACGCCTGATAGTTAAATCAAACTTATGGGATAAACGGGTTAAAGTAGTACAGGTAACTGATGTTAAAGAACACACTATCGAGATCAGGGTACTAATGAGTTCCCGTACCTCATCAGATGCTTTTGACCTGCGTTGCTATATCCGCGAAAACCTGGTAACCTTTATTCAAAAGAATTATCCCGGCAGCCTGCCCCGCTCGCGTAACGAGATCAGTAACCTGGGAGAGCTTGAAAAATATGTTCAGCCTGCAACCGGGGCATAAATCAGCTTGCTTAAGCCAAAACCCGATCCTATTACCAAAGCATCTTCAATCGCGCCAATTAATGGGTCGGCAATATGATTTGCCTTAACTGTGTTTTTTCGCAGGAAGTAGCTTCCGTAGGTGGCTGCTATTGCCACTGCCCCTCCTATCAGTGCTCCGGTTAATGCTTTACCGCCAACAGCTTTATAAATACTTGCACCGGCCAAAGCACCTGATAGCCCCCTTGCCGCTAACCCGGTGGGTTCTATACGGTTTGGAGTTGAAGGTAATTTATCCGCAATAACTTCAGTAACAGATAAGATCTTTAAAACAGCAGCCACGGTTGTTGATTGCATGAACCTTAGCGGTGATTTTTCAAGTTGCTTTGATGGATGATGACTTAATACATGCGTAGTTACAACAGGGGCAGATAAGGTACGCATACCGGCTAATGTACCAAGGCCTATTACCGGCCAAAGCGGTTTTGATATTTCAAGTTTCATGGCTGTGATAAACGTTTGCATAAAGAACCATAAATATATTATTATGTTTTATTTAAAAACTGTCATAAAACAAAACAGCCGCAATCTTTCGACAGCGGCTGTTTGTGTTACTAATGGCTCTTTATTTTAAACTGCTTCTGTTTCCAATACCTCCACATGTTTAGTTTCAACCGATTTTTTACCGAACAGCCTTGCTTTAAGATTATAGCGGATGAGGTATAAACACGGTACAAGGATCAATGTAATAATAGTGGCAAAACCTAAACCAAAGATCATTGTCCAGGCCAGCGGGCCCCAGAATGCAACGTTATCACCACCAAAATGGATATGCGGTGCAAAATGGGTAAACAAGCCCACGAAATCAATATTAAAACCAACGGCCAAAGGTATCAAACCCAAAATAGCTGCAGTTGCAGTTAACAATACAGGCGTCATACGGGTATGGCCGGCTTCAACCACCGCATCGTGGATGCTTACCCCCTGCTCCAACAGCATATCGGTAAACTCAACCAATAAGATCCCGTTACGAACAACCACACCTGCCAGCGCGATGATACCAATACCTGTCATTACGATAGACATGGTCATGCCAAATACGCTAACCCCCAGCAACACACCAATAATACTAAAGAGGATCTCGCTGATAATAATAAGCGTTTTGCCAATAGAGTTAAACTGGATCATTAAAATAACAAGAATAAGTCCAAATGACACACCAAGGGCAGAAAGCAGGAATGTCATGGCTTCCATTTGGTCTTCCTGGCCACCACCCTGGCGTATGATAACGTTATCCGGCTTTTTGAAGTTATTAATAGCTTTTAAAATATTGGCGTTAACATCATTAGGGTTGTTAGGCTTAATAACATTTGAGCCAAGTGTTAAAACCCTGCGTTGCTGTTTACGCCTGATATTGCTGTACGTAGTTGTATAACGTACATCAGTGAAAGCTGATATTGGCACCTGGCGTATTGTTCCATTCATTGCCATATCGCGATAGGTTATTTTTAAGTTTTTGATCTCATCAATACTGCCTCGCTGATCTTCGAGCGCTCTTACTTTTATTTGATAATCATCCTCTTTAGTATTTCTAAAATCAGCTGCTTTTTTTCCAAAAATAGCGGTTGCCAAATTATCAGTAATCTGCCCGGACGATATTCCTTCCCTGTTGGCACGCTCACGGTCAACATCAAATACTATTTCAGGCTTATCACTTTGCACGTCGGCAATAAGATTTTCGATACCAGCAATATTCTGTTTTGCTAAATAATTTTTCAGTCGCGTGCCTGTCGCTACCAAAGTATCTAAATTATCACCAACAATTTCAATACTTATATCCTTTTGTACAGGCGGGCCACTATTTTCTTGGGTTACTGATATTTTAGCGCCAGGGACACCTTGTACAGCTTCACGTATACGTTTGAGTATTGCTTTAGTATCTTTTCCGTTTCGCTTACCAAACTCAACAAAAGCAACTGTTATTTTGCCTTTATTCTGGTAGTCACTTTGGTCTTCATCTGTGGGATCATTTACTCCCTTTGTAACATTTGAAATAACTGACGACACAATATCCTTATCGGGCTCAACAACTGTTGCAACCTTTTTTTCTATCTGCCTGGTTACTTCATTAGTATAAGCTTGATCAGTACCGATAGGCAAAGTAATATAGACGTATGCAAAGTTAGGGTCGCCGGAAGGAAAAAACTCCGGAGTCTTTCCTCGTACTGCCATCAGGAAAATAGCAAAACCAAATAAGCCAATGGTTCCTACCAAAACGGTTACAGGTCTGCGCACAGCGCGTTCAAGCCATTTGGCATACCAATTTTGAAATTTGGGCCAGGCGTTTTTCTGAAATCTGTCAATAATCCGCAGCAGGAGGAAATGATTGATCAGATATAATACCATGATCAGCACCATCAGGTTGCCAAAACCAATATTGATCAAGTAACCGATTACCGCAGCGATGGCCAAAAATATCATAGCCCTTTTTGTAGGCCTGTCAAACTTAGGGTTATCATGCTCACCATCATGATGAGGTTTCATAAAATCAACCGCAAATACAGGGTTAAAGATATAGGCTACCACCAACGATGCCAACAAAGTAATGATCAGTGTTATAGGCAAGAAAAACATGAAATGGCCAATCAAACTATTCCAGAATGCCAATGGTATAAATGGAGCCAAAGTGGTCATGGTCCCTGAAAACACTGGCAAGAAAACCTCGCCTGCAGCCATTTTTGCGGCCTCCTTAATCGGAACCTTTCCGTTAGCAAAAATACGGTGTGTATTTTCTATCACCACAATAGCATCATCTACCACAATACCCAGCGCCAGCAAAAACGAGAACAACACGATCATATTGAGCGTAAAGCCAATAGCAGGCATCACCAAAAAGGCTATAAAGCATGACAACGGAACCGAGAGCGCAACGAAAATAGCATTGGTTGTGCCCATGAAAAACATCAGGATAACGGTAACCAGCAAAAAACCAATAACAATCGTGTTGATTAAGTCGTTTAACGTTGTGCGGGTTTTGTCAGATTGATCCCCGGTTACTGTAATATCTAATCCTTTGGGAAATACTGTCTTCTGCTTAAGTTTGATCAGGTCGTTGATTTTGTCTGAGGCTTCTATCAAGTTTTCACCCGCCCTTTTACTTACATTAAGAGTAATTACATTTTTAAAATTAGGGTTGGCATTAGTTTTCAAACGAGCATAGCTTTCCTGCTCAAGAAATGAATCCTTCACTTCCGCAATATCCCTAAGATATATTGGCTGTCCTTTAGGGTTCCTGATTACCATTGCTTTTACTTCATCAGCATTTTTAAAATCCTGTTTGATATCAATGGTACGTCGTACTCCATCTGTTTTCACTGTGCCCGTAGAGGCTAATATATTTTCGTTTCCTACAGCTGTAGTAATATCATTAAAGGTAAGCTGCGCCGCAGCCATTTTATTGATATCGACATTTATTTGAATTTCTGGAGTCAATGCGCCCACCTCGTCTACTTTAGAGATTTCTTTAAATCCTTCTATTTCATCTTTTAACGCATCTGCATATTCTTTAAGCTTTTTGAGGTCGTAATTACCCGATATATTTATATAAAGGATAGGGATATCAGCCACATTAATATCTGAAATGGTCGATTCCTTAAGATTTGGATCCCCCTGCGGAAGATCCTGCTTCGCTTTATCAACAGCTTCCTTAACATCTGTTTTCGCATCTTTTATATCAATATCAGCATTGAACTCCGCAGTAATTACCGAAGCGTTTTGAATTGAATTAGATGTTACCTTTTTTAAACCTTTTAATGATTTCAGGCGTTTTTCGATTTGCCTGGTTACCAAATTTTCAATGTTCTGCGGTGATTGCCCCAGAAACTGTGTTGTGACAAACACCTTTGATTGCGCTATATCCGGAAAGTTTTCCTTAGGCAGGCGATTATAACTTATCAGGCCAAGTGCAGTGATCAGGAACATGAGCACATAAATGGCTGTTTTGTTATCAATGGCCCAGCTTGAAGGGCCAAATTCTTTTTTTACATCTTTCATAATGAACAGATCAATTGGTTAATAACTAATTGGCCGACTGAACAACTTTGATCTTATCGCCGTCTTCTATTTCAGTTGCACCTTCAACAACCAGCTGGTCGCCGGCTTTTAAGCCTGATAATATCTCTGTTTGGCCACCATAGGTAACACCCGATTTTACATTTACCTGCTTGGCAATACCATTCTGATTAACAAAAACATGGTCGCCATTCTCTGATTTCTGTATAGCTTTAACCGGTACCGCTATGGTATTTGTTTTTGAATAATCAGCAATTTTTAAAATTGCAGTCATATTAGGGCGAAGTGTGCTGCGTTGAGGTAATTTGACCTCCACACCGAAACTACGCGATGTTAGGTCGATGGCTTTGGCCGCAAAAGTAACTTTAGTAACCAACGAGTCCTTAGCATCCGGAATTAATATTTTGACATCGTTACCGGTATTTACGCTACTTGCATATGATTCAGGGACATCGGCCTTAACTTTTAAAACATCGGCATTCACAATACGGATCCCTGTTTGCCCCGGCGTAGCACCCTGCCCCAATTTCAGGTCCATTTGATCTACGGTACCAGAAATTGGCGATATGATGCGGTATAAACCCGATTGCCTTTTTAAGGAAGCCAAAGCTTTCTGATTGCTTTGCAATGCGGTTTGAGCTTGCAGATATTGTACTTCAGTGCCAATTTTCTGATCCCAAAGGTTTTTTTGACGATCAAACAACTGTTGGCTTAAGCTAACCTGTGCTTCGGCTTGTGCTATATTTTGTTGCATAACACTATTATCCAGTTGTGCTAACACCTGGCCTTTAGTTACATGCTGGCCTGGTTTTACGTAAATAGCAGTAATAACAGCCGATGCCTGCGGATAGGCAGTAACGTTATCCTGCGCATCTATTTTACCCTGGATCTGTACATAGTTAGTAAAACTGCCATTTTTCACTTCTGTAACACTTACATCAGTTGTTTTAGCCGAATCGGTAGTACCCATTTCAGCCTGCAGCTTCGCTATTTTTGAATTGATATCCGATTGTTGCTTTTGCAGATCGGCCAGTTCGGCCTTTTTATCTTTGGGCTTACTTGAGCATGCAGCCAGTAAAACCAGGAAAGGTATGTATATGAGTTTTTTCATTTTCATTGTTATATAGTGAGTTTAGTGTTGTTATTTAATTCGTCCGTAAGCTTTGTCAAGGTCAACTTTACTAACCAGGGCATCATAAAGACCTTGTATATATTTGTTATCGGCATCTTCAAGAGATGTTTGAGCCTGTGTAACCTCAATGCTTGAGCCTACCCCCTGCTGATATTTTACTTTTGATACACGCAGTACTTCCTGTGCAAGCTCCTGGTTACGTTTTTGATTATTAAGTGATTGTAAGCCATTAATGTATGACACAGTTGCCACCTTTGCATCAAGATTTATCGTATTTTTAAGGTTTACGAGGTCGTTTGTTGATTTTTGCACCTCAATTTTTGCCTGTCTTACCTGGTTTAGTCTTTGCCCGCCACTGAAAATAGGAACGTTGAGCGTTAAACCGATATAACTTGAAGGAAAAACCTGGCTGTAAAGCTTACTAAAATTATTATTCTGATATGATGCCGCATAGCTGCCATTCGCGCTTAATGTTGGCAAATAAGTTGTTTTTTTGTTTTGCAGATCAAGCTCATTTAGTTTTTTCTGAGTTTCCTGCAAGGAGTACTCTATACGATTATGGTAAAAGCCTGTATCTACCGACATTTCTGCAACGTTATTATCAAGGCTAACGTCGCTTAGCTTATCTTTCAACACAAGGTTTTCATCAACAGGCATTCCCATCTGAAACTTCAGCATTTGATAGTTCAAAGCCAATGAACGTACAACGTTTTCGCGGTTAGTTATTAAATTATTGTATTGCACAGTAATGCGGTCTACATCAATTTTTTCAACAAAGCCTTGCTTATTTTGTGCTACGGTTTGGTCAACCTGCTGTTTTAACTGGGTTATATTAGCATCGTATAGTTTAATTTGTTCGTCGCTAACCAAAACCTGATAATATGCTTTGGTGACAGCAACGTTCGCTTCAATTTTTGAGCGGGTATAATTACGCTGTGAAAGCTCACGATATGTTCTTGAAGCCTTTAAACCAACAAGATAACTCCCGTTAAAAAGGATCTGGTTTAAACTAACACCAAGGTTTGATTGGTACTTTACACCAAATTTAACCGGCACAAAGGTACCAGGGGCTCCAAAAAACTCACCCGGTAATAACGTGGTTGGTATTTTAAGATAATCCTGGAATGAGGCTGAGCCGCTGATTTGGGGTAAGCCAATGCCGGTTGTTTCTTTAACCTTATACTCCGCACTTTTGATATCGAGACCCGAGTTCACAACTGCGCTTTGGTGCTCGTAAGCATAATTGACACAATCCTGAACTGTAAAGTTATAGGTTTGTCCATTTGGCGTTGCCTCCTGCGCGTAGCTTTTAAAGGCTATGGCACAAAATACAGTTGCCGTAAAAAATAGATATTTCATTATATATATTGTGGTTGAGTGATTTACTTAAACTGATACAAATTTCTTTTAGCTATTGACAACCTTGTGTCAGCAGCCGGTTATTCATTATTAATATTTTTATATTCGTTAAGCAGCTTGTAGCCCTCAAGCGTACAAATGCCATAGTTAAAATGATCTAAAAACTGAACTTGTACCTTCCAGGGGCTAAATTCAGTTACCGGGAATATTGAAGTGTTAAAACCCAACTCCACCTGGTTAACCCGCATCCGTGCCATTATCTTTACGTCAATATCCTTACGAATGTAACCCTGACCCATGCCTTTAGTTAAAAGTTCTTCCATTTTTTGGATCAGTACCCCGGCCTTGAATCTTTGAAAGTCTTCCCAGGCTTCAGCATGATATTTTTGCAAATCATGAATAACAATCGGGTTGATCCTTGAAAATATCTCTTCTGAGCATTTGGTCATGTTGATCATCTCCTCAATCACATTAGCTGATTTACTGATAATCTCATTCATTTGATCCTCATCTTCCTTCAATTTCTTTTTTGTAAGGGCAACAACTAATTCGTTTTTGTCCTTGAAAAATTGATAGATCGTTTTTTTTGACATGCCAAGGTGCCTGGCTATATCATCCATCGTGATACTTTTAATCCCCGCCGTTAAAAACAGGTCTTCAGCACCTTTTATAATTCTTTCTGTTTGACTCATTGACTTTCCGGGTCAAAACTAAGGAAACATTTTTTGAATAAAAAGTTTCCATTCATTTTTACTTTTTCATTACAAATACTTATTTGCTTTTTTTTACATCAGTTAGTTATTGTTTGTTGTAGTGGCTTATTTGCAAAGCTTTTAATCTGCCGATGGCACATCAAAAATGATTACCTTTGCAAAAAATTATACCACTCTTTTAATATGACGCTTACTCCACTTTCAGCGATCTCGCCTATTGATGGCCGTTATAGAAACACCACCGCCGAACTTGCCGCGTACTTTTCAGAATATGCCCTTATCAAGTACCGCGTATTTGTTGAGATAGAATATTTTATAGCACTTGCCGAATATCCACTACCTCAGTTACAATCATTTGATAAAAATCTATCAGAAAAGTTACGCGATATTTACAGGAATTTTTCGGAAGATGACGCTGAAAGCATTAAAGTGATTGAAAAAACGACAAATCACGATGTTAAAGCGGTTGAATATTTCATTAAAAAAGAGTTTGATAAATTAGGTTTGGAGCCCTACAAAGAGTTTATCCACTTTGGCCTTACTTCTCAGGATATCAACAACACTGCTATTCCATATACCTTTAAGCTTGCTCTGAATAACAGCTACTACCCTGCCATTAATAACCTGATTAGTATCCTGAAAGCATTTGCTGCCGAGTGGGAAAATGTTCCGTTATTGGCGCATACGCATGGCCAGCCAGCTTCTCCAACCCGGTTAGGCAAAGAGATCCTGGTATTTGTTGAACGTTTGGAAGCCCAGCTTGAGTTGCTAAAACCTATTCCAAATTCAGCCAAGTTTGGTGGCGCTACCGGTAATTTTAACGCTCACTTTATCGCCTATCCTGATAAGGACTGGAAATCATTCGGTAATCATTTTGTGAACGAAATATTGGGTTTAAAACGCTCGCAGTTTACTACCCAAATTGAGCACTACGATAATTTTGCCGCACAATGTGATGCTTTGAAACGCATTAACAATATCCTGATTGATCTTGACCGTGATATGTGGACTTACATATCCATGAATTACTTCAAACAAAAGATCAAAGCCGGCGAAGTTGGTTCATCGGCCATGCCGCATAAGGTTAACCCTATCGATTTTGAAAATTCGGAAGGCAACCTGGGTATCGCTAATGCTTTATTTGAGCATCTTGCAGCCAAACTGCCGATTTCAAGGTTACAGCGCGACCTTACCGACTCGACCGTATTAAGGAACATCGGTGTACCTTTTGCACATACATTGATCGCCATTAAATCAACCGTAAGGGGATTAAACAAACTATTGCTAAACACTGATGCTATCAATGCTGATTTAGAAGCTAACTGGCCTGTTGTTGCAGAAGCTATCCAAACCATTTTAAGGCGTGAAGCTTACCCTAATCCTTACGAAGCCCTGAAAGACCTTACCCGAACCAACCACCAAATCAACGCCAACACAATAGCCGAGTTTGTTGATACGTTAAATGTAAGTGCGGCCATTAAAGAAGAGATTAAAAAGATAACGCCGTTGAACTATACAGGGATTTGAGTTAGATGTGCGAATTTCAAATGTGCAGATGTGCAAATGATTTTTAAATTATTGCTGCTTTAATTGTTTATGAATTTGCACATCTAAAATCTGCACATCTGAAATCGAAAATCATCCGCATGTCATAACAAAGTTTAGGGTAGCTTTTAATAAAAAAGGTAGTTAAATTTGTTAATTAGATTGAATAAAAACACGAAACGATGAATATCAACGTATATACCGAATTAACGCCTAACCCGGCAACTATGAAATTCATAGTTAATAAACTGCTTATTAATGGCAGTGTTGATTTTCCTACTAAGGAAAGTGCCGAACATTCACCTTTTGCAAAAGAACTGTATAAGTTTTCGTTTGTAAACGGCGTTTTCTTTGCCAGCAATTTTGTGACTATCACCAAAGTTGAAGGCAGCGAATGGGCAGATGTTGAGCCGATAATGAAAGAGTTTGTTAAAGGCGCAATCGAATCAGAATTAAAGATCCAGTTAGAGGAAGAAGCCGAAGCCGGAAACTTTGAAGGCACTGAAACTGAAGTTAAAATTCAGCAGATCCTGCATGACTACGTTCGCCCGGCTGTAGAGCAGGACGGCGGCGCTATCTCTTACCGCTCATTTAACGAGGGTGTTGTAACTGTTGAGCTTCGCGGTTCATGCAGCGGCTGCCCGTCATCAACCGTAACCCTTAAAGCCGGTATCGAAAACCTGCTTAAACGTATGGTTCCTGAAGTTACCGAGGTAGTTTCTGAAGCGTTATAATATTATTGATTTTGGGGCCGAACCCCATCATTTACGCGAAAGCCTTTCATGAAAATGAGAGGCTTTTTGCTTTTTTACCCCTAATCCTGTTTATAATTAAATGAGGTTATCTGTCTATAAGTTTTTATTTTAGCTACCCAATCTTTAAACGTTATCACAATGCCTAATTTGATTGATATTCCCAACTGCCACATTTTAATTTCAGTTGATGATACTTTGTTTACTCCAACTTTCTAAGCTATGGAAGTTAATGAATTACTAAATTGTAAGAATTGCGGTGCAATATTAACTGCAAGCGAGAATCAAACAATTAAATGCGACTATTGCGGAACAATTTATCATCCAAAACCGCAGACAGATCATACAATATCGTCTACAGAAATTACAACGGAAGGAGTACAACACCAACTGGAAAACGTGGAAAATAGTGATGCCAATGAAACACTCCAATCAGATAATTTTCCTACTGACAAGCAAAATACAAATCTTGGATGTAGTATCGCTCTAATAGCTTCGGTCGTCATCATGATGGTAATATTCATAGCTAAAATCATTGGATCGGAGCAGAAGACTACTTATAGTGGTAGCATAGCTATTGACACCTCAATGTTAAACACACAACCCCAGCCTGTTGAACTGTCAGAAACAGCGCAAGCGAGTCTCAAAAAATTAGCCGCAATCATTGTGGATAAGAAACTCTTTAAAAAGTTAATTAAAGATTCAAGCAATATCACAACAGAATCTGCGGTTCAGGCAACGTATTTCAGAGATAAAAATTCAATAGTCGGTAAGCCAGTCACCGGTTTATACGCTTATATAAATTGTTATGACATAGCAGGCTGCAACATTTATTTTGGTTGTCAACATATAAATAAAAAACCTTTAGGATTACAGAGTTTGACATTTGTTATAAATGGTAAACGTCTCCGGTACAAATCCGATTTTGCAACAGACTCTTTACAGCATTGGATAAACGAATACAGCGAGGAGACGATTTACGACGACAAAATCTCAATATTATTAAAACTTGTAACAGCAGATAAGGTCATTGTTCGTTTTAACGGTAACAAAGGCCACGATCAAATAATATTACCAAAAGATCAGCAAGATGCGCTTAAGAGGCAATTGCAACTTTATAAAGGATTGCTTTTGGGATATGCTAAGGAATAAAGGTGTAAAAGTATTACCTGAAATACTTCTGTATCGCCCCCAACATCTCCCCCGTGATCTTCCCATTGGTAGCTAACAGTTCCCGGGTATCCAATACCTCAGAACCGCCTTTAAAGTTCACCACTTCGCCTCCTGCTTGTTTTACAATCACAATACCGGCGGCCACATCCCAGGCGTTAAGGTTATACTCGTAAAAAGCATCAAAACGACCGCAGGCAGTATAAGCGAGGTCAACAGCTGCAGAACCTAAACGGCGCAAGCCATGACTGCTGCGCATCAGCTCGGTAAATAATTCGATATAGGCTGCCTGCTTTGTAAAATCGTAATATGGGAAACCGGTTGCCAATAAGCTGGTGCCTATTGTTTTGTTTTTACTTACACTGATTTCTTTGCCGTTCAGGTATGCGGGCGCATCTTTCCAGGCGTAAAAGCATTCATCAAGGTTTATTTCATATATAACACCGGCTATCAGTTCATCATATTCTTTCAACGCGATACTTACTGAAAAAGCGGGTACTCCATGAATGAAATTGGTAGTACCATCCAGAGGGTCAATGATCCAGTTGTAACGCTCGCCTATTTTGGTTGTTGTCTTTTCTTCGGTGATGAACCCTGCTTCAGGCAAAATTTTGCTCAGGCCTTTTACTATAGTTTCTTCGGCGGTTTTATCAACGTAGGACACCATATCGTTAAGGCCTTTATATTCTATCTTATCAGGATCAAATGCTTTACGTTCCTGCCTGATGAAATCACCCGCCTGTTTTGAAACTTCAATTACCTGGTTTATGATGTTCGCTGTTTGCATGGTTACGTTTTAATGATAAGCTAAATGAAAAAACTTTATGGATAAAAAAGCTGGCGAAGAACAAGCTTAATGCAGCTGAGATCCGTGCTACTGTAGGGTTAAAGCTGCAAGTTTGGATCAATATTTTTACAACTGATAAGTTGGCGAAGAAACCGATTATAGCCACCGTGACAAAGCGAAAAAACTGCTTGCGCGGCGCGGATTTAGATTCATTGAACACCATGTAACGGGTAATTAAAAAATTAACTACCACGCCCATAAAAAACGATAATGCCAATGATACGGTATAGTTACGAACGGTAAGCCCGAATATCCTATAAGTATGCTGTATTAACAGGTTGTGGTAAAAAAGATAAAACGCCGAAACATCCACCAAAAAGCCGGCACCGGCCGAAACTACAAATCTGAATACCTGGTTATGGATTAAACTGCCTTTTGATTTGTTATCAGCCATTTGTTGTGCCCAGCGCTTTCTTTTCTTTGTTTAATCCGGTTACAATAAGTGTAATACCACCTAAAACCATGATCACAGAGATCATTTCGGCCTGGGTAAATGAAACACCCGCAACAACATACTTTGTATTAACCCTGATGAGCTCAATAAAGAAACGCTCAACGCCTGCTAATATCATGTATATACCAAACAAAACGCCCGGAGCTTTAAAAATGTGCCTTATTTTCCACAATACAAAGAACAGTAATAAACAAATTACAGATTCGTAAAACGAGGTTGGATAAACCGGATATTGAAGTTCATGGCAAAATTTACCCACGCAATCCATCATCTGCACACCTTCGTCGTTCACGTTGTGCGGAAATTTGAAGCTCCACATCCAATCAGGTGCCCAGCTTAACCAATGAGGCTTCGGCGCCAGGTTAACTATACCCCAATCACCATCGCCGCTCATCTGGCATCCGATACGGCCTAAAGCATAAGCGAGCATCATGCCCGGACCACCGATATCAAGCATATCCAGCGGTTTAATGCCGTGTTTGTTAGCAATATAGAGTACTGCCGCGCCACCGCAGATCAGACCGCCATAAAAGGTTAAACCACTAAAGCCTATCAGCATGCCAACCGGGTCTTTCATAAAGTCGCCCCAGTTTTCCAATGCATTAAACAGCTTAGCACCCGCAAAGCCAAACACCGCAGCCCATAATAATATACTCCCCATCAATTCGTTTGGGTGCACATCAACATCTTTGGTTACCGGTTTGTCTAACTTTTGTTTTTGAGCCTCTTGCCACGCCCAGTACGCAAATGCTGCAGCCCCAAGGATCCCACCTATCCAGTTGCCTCGCAGGGATAACAAAAACTCCTGCGGGTTATCTATAAGAGCCTGGTAATTAAGGATACAGTCAACAATTTTATAGCCTAATATGAAGCCAAAAACACCATTTCCCGCAAGCTCGGCATTTGAAGCCGGCAACCCGATAGTAACACGTTTTTTAAAAGTATGGATTACGCCTAACGCTTCTTTACGTTTAAACTCCTGGCCAAATGCCCAATAAGCGCCAACAAAAGCTATCGCCACAAAAAAGCCGAAGGTTTGTATAGGCAAAGGAAGATTAAAACCAAAAAGGTATTTCAGTAACGATGTAAGCGTTGGAAACATAGGTTATATTTTAAGGCGAATATAGAATTTAATGCACTAATATTTCTTCGCCTTCTGTTATTTCAACATCACCATCAGGTGAAATATTTGTTAGGTGCACCGTTTTCAATTCGTTAACCAGTACAGGATCATACTTGGTACGTACCTTTACATAGTTACGGGTAAAGCCGTGCATGAAGCCATCTTTGATATCACCCTCAAACAAAACTTCCTGGTTTTTACCGAGTTGGCTTTCATAAAAAGCACGGCGTTTTTTATCC
This sequence comes from Mucilaginibacter sp. SG538B, assembly GCF_013376065.1. NCBI lineage: Bacteria > Pseudomonadati > Bacteroidota > Sphingobacteriia > Sphingobacteriales > Sphingobacteriaceae > Mucilaginibacter > Mucilaginibacter sp. SG538B. The sequence continues at coordinate 1,923,469 of NZ_JABMJI010000001.1, read as the reverse complement.
GACAGGATATGCAACATTTTACTCCGCTCGCCCCTTGCCGAGCCGGGTACCGCGCCCGTCATCTGAGCGGCCAAAGTATTTTCCCTTTCCGAATAAGTAAATACGTGCAGGTACGATATATTAAGTTCGTTGAGGAAGTTATAGGTATCGATAAAATCCTCCCTTGTTTCGCCGGGGAAACCAACAATAACATCCACGCCAATGCAGCAATCGGGCATCAGCTCTTTTATCCTGGCAACACGGTTAACATACAAATCGCGTTTGTAACGGCGGCGCATCAAGCCCAGGATCTTATCCGAACCCGATTGCAGCGGGATATGAAAATGCGGTACGAAACGTTTTGAAGCAACTAGAAAAGCGATGATCTCGTCGGTAAGCAGGTTAGGTTCTATGGATGAGATCCTGAAACGGTCGATCCCTTCTACCTCATCAAGGGCCTTAACCAAATCAAAAAACTTGTCTTCGCGTTTACCGTTCCGGATCCCGAAATCGCCAAGGTTTACGCCGGTAAGCACAATTTCTTTTACGCCCGACTCAGCAATTTGTTTTGCCTGAGCAACAACGTTTTCAATAGTATCGCTCCTGCTTGTGCCGCGGGCCAAAGGGATGGTACAAAAGGTGCAAGAGTAATCGCAACCGTCCTGCACTTTCAGGAAAGTACGGGTACGGTCGCCAAAAGAATATGCGGGAACAAACTCATTAGCTTCAGAAACCGGCTGATTAAGCACCAGCGCCTTTGGCCTTTTGGTTAAGTCGGTAATATGGTCAACTATCTGAAATTTTTCGGCAGCGCCAAGCACCATGTCAACACCCGGAATTTCGGCAATTTCCTGTGGTTTTAGCTGCGCGTAGCATCCTACTATGGTTACGTAGGCATTAGGCGAAATTTTAAGCGCCTCTTTAACAATCTTCTTACACTTTTTATCGGCATTGTCAGTTACCGAGCAGGTATTGATCACAAAAACATCCGGTGTTTCGGTAAAATTTACCGTATCATAACCGGCCTGGTTAAACAGCCGACCAATGGATGAGGTCTCTGAATAATTCAGCTTGCAGCCTAAAGTGTAAAAAGCGACTTTCTTGTTCATTTCAATCGGCAAAGATAATGTTTTTTAAAGAAATGCCTATTTCAGCAATTTCACTTCAAGGTAAAAAGTAATTGTAAAATTATGGGTGTCCCAAAATCGCGATTCCCCAAATAAAATTGGTTTTGTCTTTGCCGATTTTTTAAAATGTCCCATTTTTTGAGACTGAAACGCAAAACATGCTTTTTATGAAACATATTGATAATCAAAGCTTTAACATTTCACCTGAAACATCTATAAATATTTGATTATCAACAATTAAAACTTTAAGGAGTACGAAATCAACACTTAAGAACGTGCATTTATTTTCGGCTTTTTTTTGATGTTTTTTTGAGTTTTTTTAACCTGCAGGGCCTATTGCCAATACCCGCTGACAAAACAGTGCCACCATCGTTGCTTTAGTTTTTCTATAAACAAGAGCCTCTTTATAGTCCCGGTATTTTCATAATCCTGGTAATTTACCTATTTTCAGTGCGGATAAACGTAAACCCTAAACCACCCATACCATGATCATATACGGCACCAAAGCGAAACTATTAAAAGCTGAAATAACAAGCGACATCTGCCCAAACTGCAATACAACCAACAGTATCCAGATGAATGTATTTCAACGCTGGGCGCATATTTTCTGGATCCCGTTTTTCCCGATAGGTAAAACAGGCGTATCCCAATGCCTCCATTGCAGGCAGGTTTTGAAGCTTAAGGAAATGCCCGCCTCGCTTAAATTAAGCTATGATAATATAAAATCTCAAACTACAATACCTGTGTGGACATTTGCAGGCTGTTTCCTGATCGTTATTGGTTCGATATTTTTTTATATCAGCGAAAAGCAGAAAGCAAAAAAAGTAAACCAATGGGTTTTATCGCCACAAAAGAACGATATATTTCATATCAAACTTAAAAACGATTACTATACCCTTTACAGGGTAAATAAGGTTTCCGGCGATTCTGTTTACCTGGCCTTAAACAAATATGAATCGGACCGTGAAGAGGGCCTTGATGATATCGCGGCAAAGGGTGATACCGCCTATGATAACGCCCAGCAAGGTATTGCCAAACCATTTCTTGTAGAGATGGCCAAAGAAGGATCTATCCTGGATATTGAACGCAAATAAGCTATGAATACCACACCCCGCTCCTATTGGTTTGCCAAGTTCCTTGAATGCCTGTATCTGCTCGTAGCTATCTACGATTGTTTAATGATAATGTGGGGCACTTTGCTTTATAAGCTGTTTAGTTCTTTTGGTGACCTGTCCTTCGCGATGACTTTCACCTGGATCATTATTGGAATATGCATCCTTTCGGTGATTTATTCCATTTATTGGCATCAAAAAAGTAAAAAGGAAGGATTTAATTCAGGAATAAGGCACGCGTTTCTGCGGGGCGTTATGCGGTACTTCCTTGCCTTCCAAGTGTCGGCTTATGGCTTTGCCAAGATCCTGAAAACACAGTTTGGACACGTTTACATGAGGGATAACACGCCTGTAGGCAAGTTAAACGGCTTCGACCTCACCTGGAATTATTTTGGCCACTCTTACACTTTCGCGGTCATACTCGGTTTACTTCAGATTGGTGGCGCCATCATGCTTTTATTCAGGCGTACTACCTTGCTGGGCACCTGCATATTATTACCCATAATGTTAAACATTGTACTAATCAATGCTTTTTATAATATAGCCGTGGGGGCATTTATGAACTCAATCATTATAACTACCGGATTGTTATACCTTTTACTACTACGATGGCCGGATATTAAACCTGTTTTATTTAAAGACGTAACAATACCGCCCTTAAGGCTAAGTTTTGCAAAACCAGTTTTAAAACTTTTAGTAATCGGTCTTGCGTTTTATAGTATTTACCGTTATGTAGCAGCCGTCCCCCCATCGGCCTTTGCAGGAAAATGGAAAATAGATGAGCTTATCAGGAACGGCAAACCCGTGGGTAAAAACGAATGGATAAACGGTGCGCAAAACTGGTGCTACGTTTATATAGAAGACGGCGGCCGGATTGCATTTTGTGCCAACCCTTATGTTTTTGAGGCTAACCGCGCATGGTTTGGTCAATACATATATCTGACAGGCAAAAAAACGTTCGACATTGTTTTTGACGGAGGTACAAAACGAGATACAACAAAGGTAAAGATCAGCAACTACAACGGTAAGCAAATGCAATGGGATACTAAAGTGTATGATGATACCCTAAAGTTGAAATTGGTTAAAGAATAGCTGCTTCTTAGAAACTGTTTAAAAACGATTAAATGATACTACTATATCCGCCACGTCATAGCGGGTGATTTAAACCCGGGGCCTCTGAAGGTTAGATGACAAAGAGGGCGTGTCAGTCTGAGCCTGTCGAAGACTCGTGCGCAGAGGCCTGCCCGCCATACTTCGACTGGCTCAGTATGACACCCCTTTTTTAGTTGTCATGGGTAGGCACGAAGCAATCCCCGACTGTACAGGGCGGATTTGCTTAGCGGATCTGCCTCTTGGAGATTGCTACGTGCCTCGCAATGACGGCTTTTATATATTTTTAAACTGCTTCTTACACGTTCCCCCAGCCCAAAGCCAAAACATCGGCAATGTGCATGGTTTGGATAGGCAGGTTATTTTTATCGATGTACCCCTGCATGTGCATTAAACATGAGGCATCAGTAGATATGATGTATTCCGCACCAACATCAAGGGCATTATTAACTTTTTGCTGCGCCATGGCGGTTGAGATGCCATCAAACTTAACGGCAAATGTACCGCCGAAACCGCAGCAGGTTTCACCGTCTTTCAGGTCAAGCAGTTCGAGACCAAGTACCTTGGAGAGCAGCTGGCGCGGCTCATCCTTTATTTTGCACTCGCGCAGGCCGGCACAGCTATCATGATAAACGGCTTTACCGTCAAGTTCGGCGCCGAAATAATCAAACTCCAGGATATTCACCAAAAAGTCTGATAGCTCGTAGATATTCCCTTGAACAGCTCTGCATTTATTGTGTACAGCCGTGTTGGTAAACAGATCGTTATAATAATTTTTTACCATGCCCGTGCATGAAGCTGAGGGCGAAACAATAACGCTGTCTTCCGAAAAATCGCTTAAAAACTTGCTTCCCACCTCTTTGGCATCATCCCAAAAACCAGCATTAAAAGCCGGCTGACCGCAGCAGGTTTGTGCCGGGTTATAACTAACCTTGCAGCCTGCTTTCTCCAACAATTTTACAGTATTAAAAGCAGTTGCCGGAAACAACTGATCTATGAAACACGGTATAAACAATTCAACCTTCATCGGCACAAATTAGTTAACGGGCGCTAAAATCCAAATTTTTATTGACGTTTCGTTCAGCCCTCAGCAAAGAAAACAACAAAACTAAGCCAACAATGAAAAATACACCCAGTACCAAAACCGAGTTTCGCGGACTGCCGGTTATTTCTTCAAAAAAACCAAAGCTAAATACCCCGCCTACTATGGCCAGCTTTTCGGTAACATCATAAAAACTAAAGAAAGATGCCGTATCGGGGATATTTTCGGGCAGATATTTTGAATACGTTGAGCGCGACATGGACTGGATACCGCCCATCACCAAACCAACCACCACTGCTATGATGTAAAACTGTGTTTGTGTATAGGTAAAGTAAGCAGCTATACAAACCGCGATCCACAGGATCACCACACTAATTAAAATCCTTACGTTACCATATTTACCCGACAGGCGCGACATCAGCGTAGCGCCCAAAATAGCTACCAATTGAATAATTAAAATGATAGTGATCAACTGCGGAGTTTCCATTTTAAGCTCTTTAGCAGCAAAACCGGTTGCCACCAGCATAATGGTTTGCACTCCCATGGAATAAAAAAAGAATGACGGTAAAAACCTTTTTAACAACGGCATTTCCTTAACCTTTTTCCAAACGTGCCCTAATTCGATAAAACCGCCTTTTATAATATGATGATTGTGGCTTTGCGCATTTGGGCTGCCCTTAGGCAATACGCTGAAGGGGATCATAGCAAAACCTATCCACCATAAGCCTACCAGCAAAAACGACAATCGGGGCGCGAAGGTTTTGTCAACAATACCAAACCACTCCCCTTTCAGCACAAATAAAAAGCAAATAAGCTGAAGCAGTACGCTGCCGATATAACCATAGGTGAAACCTTTGGCACTCACATTATCCTGCATATCAACAGTGGCAATTTCGGGCAGGTATGAATTGTAAAACACAAAGCCACCACTATAACCTATAGCCGCCAGCGCAAAGCAAATGATACCTAACTCCAGGTGGTCTTTGTCAAAGTTGAACAACGCGCAGCAGGCTGCCGAACCAAGCAGGGTAAAAAACATCATGAAGATCTTCTTATTGCCTTTATAGTCGGCTATTGATGACAATATGGGCAGCAGCAATACCATTACCAGGTAAGCGGCCGATAAAGCATAATCTGAAAGTGCTGTATTTACAAAGCTTTTACCAAAAAAGTTAACCCTGTCGCCATTGGCATGATTGGTAGTTATAGCTACATAATAAGCCGGAAAAATGGTTGAAGTGATGACAAGGTTATACGCTGAGTTGGCCCAATCAAAGAAAGCCCAGGCGCGGATGGTTTTTTTGTTGTTTTTATTTTCCATTTGCTCACTAAATGTATGCAAATTTTAGAAACTGCAAAAAAGTCCGACAATAGTACTTATCAATGTCCTCGCGGTGCATAAACAATGATACAAGCGCCTACCAATGCAATCAAAGCACCGATAATATCATAACGGTCGGGCTTAAATCCATCCACCTTCCAGGCCCAGATTAATGCCAGTACAATAAAAATACCGCCATAAGCCGCATACACCCTGCCGAAATTGGCGGTTTGCCACGTTGCTACTATACCATAAAGCGCCAGGATCACCCCGCCCGCTATACCAAACCAAAGCGGCTTACCTTCTTTTAACCAAAGCCAAACCAAATAGCCGCCGCCTATTTCAAATAAACCGGCCAGCAAAAAAAGAGCAAAAGAGCGGATAATTGCCATTATTAAAATTTGAAGTAACCACTTCGTTAAAGATATAAAAACGCCAATATTGGCCCGGGGCAATTATAAAAAAAGGCCTCCCTTTCGGAAAGCCTTGATTATTTTTTATAAAACGGGTTTAGCTCCTGTCATAAAACGCGGGTGGCTCAATACCCAAAGTGCGAAGGTAAACATAGCCCTGGCCGCGGTGATGGATCTCGTTATCAATAACGTACTGTAAAATATAATTGACTAATCCTTCGTATTGGCCAAATGCCAGTACTGTTTCCTGGAAACGCTCAGGCGTAATCTGGGGCCAATAGGTTTTTATTTCCTCAGTGGCCTCATCCCAAAGTTGCAACAGTTCCGCCTTTGTAGCCGCTGCTATTTTACCTGTATGGTGATCCAGACCTGCAATTGGGGTCCAGTTATCTGTTACAACACCTCTTACACAAGGCCCGCCCATACTAATAAACTCTTTAACCATATCGGCAAAGGGGCGCATACCACCTATCGAATAATTAAATAAGGCTTCCTCCGGAAAAGCGTCTATAACCCTGCGGGTTACCCGGCGCTGGCCAAGCCAGCTTTGTAAAAGTTGATCGGGTGTATAAACAGATGCTGCTGCAGTTTCTGTTGACTGTTGATTTGTGTTAGTTTCCATTGCTTTGAGTTTTGTTTTTGATTACAATACAAAGTAACCACACCATGGTGACAGCCCTATGTCAGCAGGAAAAAAGAAAAACTAACTAATTTGTATTTTGGATAAACTCCACCACCTGTTGCTGTTCATAATTCGATAAAGTGCCTTCCGAATAATGCCATTTAGAAGTAACATCACCCTCAAACCTGATCTGTCCTAAATAATCCGGATTTTTGTTATCATCCAGCAGCGGCTTGCTTTCACCAATTTCGGGAGCTATCTCCTGAATTTCAAAAAGTGTAGCTTCCCCATCGGCCCCACCTTTATAAAGTTTGTACAAGCCGGTGGCATTTAATTCATGATTTGTTGATTGATGCAGTACCGGCTCAATAATGATATTTCTCTGTGTGCCGTTATCGCCGGTAACGTTGTGGTTAACTGTGTGGATCATGGCTTATGTTTTTATTTATTGATAGTACAAGCCTGCCGCCAAATTGTTTAGGCCTCTACTTCAACACGCTGTTTGCGAAGTTTATTTTCTTTAAACATCAGCACGATGAGCATAATAAGGCCCAACACAAAAAAACCATCAAGGGCAAGTGTCGAGTCGCGCATCTCATTAGTCACAGCTTCCACAAAGCCAAAACAAAACAGGCCTACCACAATCGACAGCTTTTCGGTAACATCATAAAAACTGAAATATGAAGCCGTATCCGGGATGTTTTCGGGTAAATATTTGGAGTAGGTTGAGCGTGACAAAGATTGTACCCCTCCCATTACAATGCCAATGATCACCGCGGCCACATAAAACTGGGTAGAATTGGTGATAAAGTAAGCATACAAACAAATGGCCGACCAGATTGCCACCAAACCTACCAGCGTACGCACATTCCCGAATTTCTCCGATGATTTGGAGGCGATCAATGCCCCCGGCACAGCAACCACCTGGATGATGAGCACAATAGAGATCAGGGCAGCATCGGGCATGTGCAATTCTTTGGCAGCAAAGTTAGCCGCAGCCAGCATAATGGTTTGTACACCGACAGAGTAAAGGAAAAACGATACCAGGAAGCGTTTAAGCAGCGGCATGTTACGCACTTTGCCAAAAACTTTGGCAAGTTCTTTAAAGCCTCCCGTAAGTACATTATAATTATGTTTACCGGCGTTAGGTTGGCCTTTTGGCAACATGCGGAACGGGATAATGGAAAAACCTATCCACCATACAAAAACCATCAGGAACGAGATCCGGGCTGGCAGCCAGTCGTCGGTAATGCCAAACCAATTAGGTTCAAGCACTACGATAAAGCATAATACCTGCACTACAATACTGCCTACATAACCATAAATAAACCCTTTGGCGCTTACAGCGTCCTGCTTATCGGGCGTGGCTATTTGAGGGAGATAAGAGTTATAAAATACAAAGCCACCGCAATAACCTATAGAAGCCAATCCAAAGCAAAGCATCGGAATTTCCAATCCACCGCCAGGCTTAAAGAAAAACAAACCGGCGCAGGCCAGGCTACCCAACCAAGTAAATAATTGCAGGTATGATTTTTTATTGCCCCGGTAATCGGCTATGGAAGTAAGGATAGGCAGGATGGCGGCCACCACAAGATATGACAAACCCAATATATAATTTGATAAAACCGTATTAACATACCTGTGCCCCAAAAAGGTTACCATTTGGGTATTTTTTGAATTGAACTTGGTAACCTCCACAAAGTATGCCGGGAAAATAGTAGAGGTGATAACGATGTTATATGACTGATTGGCCCAGTCAAACATGCACCAGGCCCAAATGGTTTTCTTGTTATTTTTTGCTTCCATTACGGGCTTAAAAGTAGGGAAATTTGGTTGAGTTGCATATCAGGGACACATCATTATAAAATTTATTGTAGCTTTAAGAACAGAAGATTATAGCATGTTCACCTACCTCCATTTTACAAATCAATTCGGCTCCTATCTTTATGATGACAATTTCCAGGCATTTTTAGCGGATACATTTACTGATCTTAGCTCATACAATATTTTAAAAAGCGATTACATGCGATCTGAAATATTGGGTATCGATTTGGGGTTCACCAATGAGGATGCTGTTATTGATGAAGATGAGTTGATCATTTTAGAACCTGGCCGGCCGATATTCTCTCATCTGAATATTTACCCTAAACCGGGTATGCAAGTTGTACTCCCATTTGAGATTTCATTTGACGATACCCGCGCAGACGTTTTCAAAAAAGCAGGAGAACTTACGCAAACCAAACACGGAGATTCGCCGATACTGGATAAACCCTTCCTGGTAGACCATTACAAAATAGATAACCTTGTTTTAAGTATCGATTACGATCCGGCTGATGAGCATATTAATTTTATACAGATCAGGGACAATAACATTGTTGCGCATTTGAAATTGTAAGTCAACACTTTTTATTCATATATACCGCCTTGAAACCTTATCCTTTCTTCAACATCAGAACCCGTCCCAGCACATATTCGCGATTGTGGCATTGTTATCAATTATACTTTCATTTTTTACGACTGCCGCAACAATAGATATCAATCTTCATGACACTTATTTCGTAGTATCAGCAGTTCATTTATGCCGCTTAATAGGCTTAATATTTTTTATCTTATGGGTTATTTATACAATAACCGAACTGATATTGCCTGTAGTTTGGTTAAAATGGGGACACGTGCTGGTTACATTGATTGCGTTAATTATAATTTCTTATTTTTCCGCACAGCTATCCATCCGCGGCCCGCATAAATACTATACCGATGGTCAGATCCGGGAAGCGGTCAACATTAACGCTATAATTACTATTGCAACAACCGTATTGCTGACTGCGCAATTGCTTTTTATAGCTAACCTTATGACGGGTATTGTCAAAAAGGCTTTCCTATCAAGTCATCGATATAAAAACCGGAAGATATAAACAGCATACATCTCCCGGTTATACGTATTGCCACCATTAATCAAATATTTCGGGCAGATGCTTATAGTTACCTTTTACGGTAGCCAAAACCTCATCAAATTTACCACCAAGCATCATTTTGGTCATGGAGACGGCCATTCCTTTAACCATTTTAAGTTCGATATGCGGCGGCATGGCAAGGGCGGTTCCGTCGGTATAAACATTTACTAAAACTGGTCCTGTGTGTGCAAAAGCTTCGGCTATGCCCTGTTCAAGGTCCTGCGGGTCATTAATAGTGATCCCCTTTATACCCATTGACTCCGCGACCATGGTAAAATCAGGATTGTGCATGTCCACTTCAAAATCGGGCAGGCCCATTACTTCCATTTCCAGCTTTACCATGCCAAGGCTCCTGTTATTAAATACAATGATCTTTATAGGCAGATCATATTGTTTAATAGTGGCTAAGTCACCCAACAACATAGAAATACCGCCATCGCCGCACATAGCCACAACCTGCCTTTCGGGGCAAGCCAGCGCCGCGCCGATAGCATGCGGCATAGCATTGGCCATAGATCCATGAACAAACGAGCCGATCATAGAACGCCGCCCATTAGCGCTGATATGCCTGGCACTCCAAACATTACACATCCCGGTATCGCAGGTAAAAATGGCATCAGCAGATGCATATTCGTCTACGATAGCTGCTAAAGCTTCGGGATGAATAGCATCATGTTCACCAAAATCCTTAATGTAAGCTTGCTGCTGTTCTTTTACTTTAGCATGTACATGAAGTTGCGCATCTAAAAAGCTGCTGTCGGTTTTTTCTTTAATTAAAGGGATCAACGCTTTAATTGTAGATTTTATATCACCGTAAAGCCCCATCGTTAGTTTTGCGCGGCGACCAAGATTTTCGGGCTTGATGTCAATCTGCACTATCTTTTTATCCTGGGGATAAAAAGGCGTGTAAGGAAAATCGGTGCCAAGCAGGATAACCAAATCGCTTTCATGCATGCTATGATACGCAGCAGGCAAGCCAAGCAGGCCGGTCATACCTACCTCGTATGGGTTATCATGCTCCAAAAACATTTTACCACGGAACGAATAACCAACCGGCGCCTTGATCAGTGCCGCCAGTTCAACTACCTCATCATGGGCGTCGGCGCAACCAATACCGCCAAAAATGCAAACTTTGGGGTGGCGATTGATCAGATCGGCCAGTTTTACTAACTCTTCCCATACCGGGGTAATGTTGGCTTTGCAAAAAAAGTTATTTACCGACGAATCGATTTCAACAGCATCCTCCCCTGCCACATCGCCCGGTAAACCCAATACGCCAACCCCTTTGCGCTGAATAGCGGTTTGGATAGCCGCCTGTGCCATACGGGGTACTTGCTTGTTGTTGGCAGCCACCTGGTTATAGTAACTGCAGTCATCAAAAAGCTTGATAACATTGGTTTCCTGGAAGTAGTTACTGCCAAACTCTTTAGTAGCACAGGTAGATGCTATGGCTAAAACAGGTGCTCCTGACCGGTGAGCATCATAAAGGCCATTCACCAGATGCACATGCCCGGGACCACTGCTTCCTGCACAACAGGCAAGCCCGCTCAGTTGCGCATCGGCCGAAGCTGCAAAAGCGCCTGCTTCTTCATTGCGTACGTGGATCCATTTTAATTCGGGCGTTCTGCGTACGGCATCATTAAGTTCGTTTAAACTATCGCCGGTAATGGCGTAAATACGTTTGATGCCGGCCTGTATCAACATTTCTACAAGTTGCTCGGCTACTTTTTTTGACATGTTTGGGTTGTTTAGCGTTAGTGATGTGGTAATTTACTATCCATAACACCAAACACGTGCCATTTGTTAAGCAATTAACAGTCAAATATTTGTAATTAACATATTTTTTTAAGCTTTTTGATATACCGTGATTTCACGATAATGAATGATATATCGTAATCTAACCGGATTCGCAACGGATGTTTTTTTCATGATCATAGTTTTGAAATAGAATGACTGATACCTAATGAAAGGGTGCGCGGAGGGGCCGCTGTATAAGTATCCCCATAGCTATTTCCAGTAACAGTAGTTGCATATAGCTTATTGGTCAGGTTCATTACATTGAACCAAACTTCCAGTCCCTTTGCGCTGCCGCTGCTGATGCGATAGGCAGTGCGTAAATTAAAAAGATCATAACCACTGTAGGTTTTGGTATTAGCTGCATTTGTAAAGTATTTACCCAAATGTTGCCATTCAACACCAGTTCTGAAGCCAGCGATAAAAGCGGGTTTCCAGGTAATCTCCGAATTAGCAATCCATTTTGGCGCATTGGTCATTTGATGACCGTCATAGCCGATGGATTTTCCGCCACTAATTTCACTGTATTTATTAAAGGTATGGGACGCAAACGTTCCACCGATGCGAAAGGCAAGGCTTTTTACGGAGCCAACCAGTAGGTTATACTCTAAGCCTTTGTGGGTAGTAGCAGCAGCGTTGGCATATTGTGTAGTATTGTCTGCCTGGAGCAAGCTGATGATCTCATCTTTCCCCTGCAGGTAATAAGCAGTTAGCTCAAACCTGATCTTTTGGGAGAACAATGATGTCCAGCCGCCCAGTTCATAATTGTTATAAGTGGCCTGTTTAAGCGGTGTTAATTGCCTGGAATTGTAAAGGGTATTAGTTTCAGGCGGCTGAAAGCCCATACTGAAATTGGCATAAATGCCGCGCCCCTTCTGCAGGTCATAAGTTACGCCAAGCTTGGGCGCCAATACATCATATCGATTATGCTCCTGTTGTTTGTACTTGGTTTTTAAAGGAGGCAGCTGGTTGTCAAAATTGTAAACGAGCAGGTCATAACGCAGTCCGGTAGTAATTTTTATCCGCTTAACCGGCTCTGCCATATACTGTACATAGGATGCGGCATTAAAAAGATGAATCTTATAATTATCAATCAGCGAATCAGTGTTAATATAACCGGTATAATACTGAGCGGTATTATCTTTTTTAATATTCAGGAAGTTAGCATAAAACGAACTTGGGCTATTATCCAGGTAAATGCCTGCGATCAATTGTGAGTGCATAAAATTTAACTTTACGGTATGCTGGGCAAGCAAGCCAAAGCTGTAAAAACTCAGCTCATTTAATTGACCTGTTGACTTTATGTATTGACCCTTATTGTTGCGGACATCAGAAATGTAATAGCTGGGTAATTGCCCGGTGGAATTGTTTCTGTAAAAAAGCGTTAGAAAGGTGTGATTATCATCATTCCAATTATGGTCAAGACGACTGCTGGCCCGGAATGCGTTCACCCTGCGGTAGGCAAAACGCTGATTACTACTGTAAGATCGGTTATAGAAACGTGCACTGTCAAGGTTTCCAGGTGTTTGTGTGTTAAGATAATTATAGGTACCATATACTGTTAGCTTACTGTCGGCCCCCAGCGGATAACTAACTTTAGCAGAAAGCGAATACTTATCAAAATCAGTATAATCCTGCCAGCCTTTTTCCTGGTGTGTGGCATAACCTGCCATATAAAACCCAACTTTTCCTGCCGTGAGGCCTCCCTGAATACCAGCCCGCAGGTAATGGTATTTATCTCCCTGTACATTGATTTGCCCTGCCGGGGTTACGGGCTCTTTTGCCGTATTGAAGTTAACAGCCGCGCCTATTGAGTTACTGCCATATAAAGACGAAGCTGGCCCCTTAATCACCTCAATATCCCGGATACCATCGGTATTGATCTCATATAAAGCGTTATGATTGAATATCCCCGTCGGTCGGATCGGGATACCATCTTCCATGTAAAGGTAGAGCGCGTTGTAAGTAATCGGTTGGCGGATGGCCATGGTATGCTGCTCATTACCGAGGTTCACCATATATACCCCCGCAACTTTATTCAACAATTGATAAGGAGCGGTTGCATGCGCTTCGCGGATAGTATTTGAACTTATCTTGCTGATTGCGGCCGGTATATCCTTGCGGGGCTGCTCCTGGCGGCCCGCCGTTACCACCACCTCCTCCAGGCCGGCAATCACCGGTTTTAGTTGAACTGAGAGCGAGCTATCGCACCTGATACAGCAAGTACCATAACCAGTACAGCTAACCATCAGGGAATCAGCTTTATTTGTATGCGCCAATATAAATTTGCCTGATAAATCCGTTGAGGTACCCAGCTTACTTCCTTTGACACGGATACTGGCACCGACAACGGGTGCCTGGGTTTGGGCGTCGACAACAACACCCCATATTTTTTGCGCTGATGCCTGTAAAGTAAAGGCAATAGCAAAGCAGAACACGATAAAGTATTTCATTTTTAAACATCTTCTTGTTAAACCAAAATTGAATTTGCTCAGGAGAGCATGTAGCGGTAAACTGAAGACGTAGCGGGGGGCCGAAAGATAGCTCCGAGCGGGCGAAGCAGCAGGGCGAAGCTTACCAGGGAGGTAAAAATGGCCAGCAGTTTGATGTGTACAGTAAATTGATTAACGCCGTGATAATAAGCCTCAAAAATGATTTCTTTAGTGGTTCGGTTTTCGTTGCTTTTCTCTTCACTATTAGCCTTTTTAAGCTGTTTGCTCAGGAAACACCTGCCGTTGCAGTGTAGCATGGGCCTTGACTTATTGGCGCAAAGTTTTGCCGCGATATAATCCTGGTTGAGCCGGAACCCCGCATAAAGCCATAGCGAGTTCAGGTTCATAACCAGTACCGAGAACAGGAGTAATATGGCGGTGAAACGGCGGAACATCTTACAGATCTTTTTTGGAGAAAATTTTAAGCGCCAGTAGTACGGGTAAAACAGACCAGATAAATAGCATCGAAACACTGAAGGCAATGCCTGTACCGCTTCCGAAAAACTGTCGGTAAAGCGCGCCGGTGTAACCCATCAGAGCAGAAATATCCAGTTTTAACAAGATCATGATCCTTGCCAGGTCTACGGGATTTAAGGCCGTGAGCACAATCATGGCTTTTTCCAACGGATAATCGCTAAAGGTGAACAGGAACAACAGCACCAAAGCATCATAAATAATGGCCGCATAGAACCAAATCATTAGCGCAAGCCCAATCCCCTTTGATTTATCCCTGGTTTTGGTGGAAGCCCAGAAAGCGAGTGAAGTAAAACTTAAGGTTACCAAACCTCCGGCAACCATTAAGGTGATGCCCGTAGCTGAGAGTGCAAACAAAGCAACCGGCAGGCAAACTCCGAGCACAAAAGCCCCGAGGATAGAGCTGCTGATGCCGAGGTATTCTCCCAATAAAATGTCCCTGCGTTTGATAGGCTGGGAAACAAGCAATTCGGTAAACTCCGCTGCATTGAAATAATAGGTGGTTGCATAGATAATGCTGACCAGCGGCACAATGATCATCACAATGGTTGTAATACTTACCAGTCCTTTAATCACATCGCTGTCTGACAGGAAGATCACTGTACAAATGGTAGCGAGCAACAACGTGTAGGCAATGAGTACCTTACTGCGTATGATGTCGAGAATAATATATTTGGCTATCTTAAACATGTTCTTCAGTTAATAATCGGGTCAATATTTTACCCAGTCTCTGCTCACCTGTCTCCATTTGCAGCGTAGCCAGCGGCTCATAAAATTTGATCTTGCCTTCATAAAGGTACATCACGGTATCGGCCAACTCCTCCGACTCTGAAAGGATATGTGAGGTAATGATCACAAGCCTGTTATTTGCTTTTTCGGCAAGGATCTTTTGTTTTAAAATCTCGGTGGCAAAGGGATCAAGGCCCGCTGTGGGTTCGTCGAGTATCAGCACGTCAGGATTAAACATAAAAGCAAGGGCGGCGCTCACTTTCTGCCTGGTACCTCCGGAAAGTGTCCTCATAGGCTTATGGTACATACTTTTGAGCCGGTAAGCCTCAATCAGGTCTGTATCAGGTATTTTGTTGCAGTTACGAATATCAAGCATCATGTCAAACACCTGGCCAATCTTCATATTGTCCGGGTAACGCCCGATCTGCGGCATATAGCCGATGTATTTTTTGTAATCAAAAGTCTTGTTGACTCTGGCTCCTCGAAACCGGATGTCGCCTTCGTCGGGTATAACCATACCGAGTATACTTTTGATCATGGTTGTTTTTCCGGAGGCGTTTGGCCCCAAAACAGACACAATGTTGCCGCTTTCAAAATGACAACTAATATCTTTTAGCACCTGTAATTTGCCGAATGCCTTTTTAATGTGGCTTAGTTCAATTAACGTGTCCATGGTTTCATTTTAGGGTTTATATCTTTAACAGATTCAGGGGTAAGAGATGGGATAGCCCGTTCAACCTTGTCTAAAAGATTGACCATAAAACTCCGCATCAACATCACGCTTTGCGGAATTTGCTCCATTATCTGCGCATAGAGGCTAACCGGCCGGTAGGGTACATCACCGGTGCCATCTCTATTCAAATCATAACCTTCATACTTGTCCCAGTAGTTCTGATCAAATTTATTAAGGTTGAGCACCCCGTTGGTTGTCACATCAAAAGAGTTCGACTCGAAATTATTCTGCTCAAACGTGCCGTTTTCACAATTAGCCAGTATACGCATAGCCCAACCGTTATTGATAAAGGTATTATTGTTAGCCGTCATGAGGTTGCAACCCTCCATGTAAATACCCGTCGTATTCCTAACGAAACGGTTGCCAACAATTTGGGACCGGGTAATATCTTTCAGCAGCAAACCATAAATAGAGCTTCCCCAGTTTTCAATAAACAAATTATCAAACATTCGTATCCGTTTGGAATACATCACCGCGACACCTGATCCGTTATTGCGAAAAGTGTTTTTTTGATACAGATCATCATCCGAAAACATGAAGTGCAGCCCATACCTAAAGTTCCGTTCACTGGTATTACTGATGATCCTGCTCTTTTTCACAAATTCAAAGTAGATACCGTCGCGGTGGCGGGTAGAATAATTATTCATAATGATAACATCATGACATTGCCAGGCATGAATGCCGTTACCGGCCGTAAGCTCGGTACCAGTGCCACTGGTTGTATTACCAATAACAGACACATGATCGCAATCGGACAGGTAAATCCCAAAAAAGTTATTGATTAACCTGTTATTACTGATTGTAACATTGTGTACCTTATGCAGGCGGATACCGGCATAGTCGCGCATCGAACCGGTTCTAGAGTTTTTGAGCACAAAGCCGCTGAACGTAACACCATTCGCCAGGATAGTCACTACTTCTTCTTTATAATTTGCGTCCAGCACAGGATACCCATCGCCAATGATGGTCAGTCTTTTGTTGATAAGTGTATTGTACGAATAATAATCCCCCTTCTTCACCTTGATCGTATCACCATCGGCAGCCTCAGCAACAGCTGCCTTTAAATCAGGCAGGGCAGTATTCACGGCCACTACAAGTGTACGTGCATGCGAAGCAACAGTTACCGCCACGGCAAAAAGACAAATGAGCAAGATCCTTTTCATGCAATCTTTTATTTAACAAGTTCATTCCAGGTCAGTAGTTTCCCGTTTCCGTTGCCAAGAAAGGTTTTCGCCTCTTGTTCGGAAGCAAGGGCAGCGAGGTTACCGCCCATCGGAGAACTGATCTTTTGGTCATGTATATAGGTGCATTTGCGGGCATCCATAAGTGTACCGCCTGACTTGTAGTTTACAACAAGGTAAGTATCTGCATCGCCAAACTGCCCACGTTTTTCGCTGATGTAACCCAGCATACACTCTGCAGAATCGAACTTATAAATCTTGCCTTTGGAAGTTACGATCTCTGCACCGAACTTACGGTCCATAATTGTCATCATACAGTGTACGCAGGCATCTTTTCCATATTGCAGGGCCTCAGGCTTTTGACTGCAGGCGGTGATCCAAAGTGCCAGCAGCACGATCATTCCTCTCTTTTTCATTTCTTTTACCATTTCTTATTTCGATGTATAATGTAGCGGCGGTAATTATTCCGGCCAGGCCGATCAGCATCCCCCCCGTAGCAGGAAAAGACCCTGCCAGGAAGTTCAGAAGTTGTTTATACCCAATCAGCGGAGGTTGATAATACATGCCTTCAACTTTAATGGCTGCATGAGGATCAAGATTGTGCCCATAGTTGTATTCCCATAGGTAAAAATCAATAAATCCGGCGGCGGCAAAAACGATCATCAGCGCCAGCAAGCCAATCAGCAGTTTTCTGCTGCCTTTTACTGAAGCAATCGACCCGATCAGGATTAGTAACCCGAACACATAGGGGGCAATCTTAAATTCGGCAAAGTTCTGCGGGTCGATATGCTGCATGCCGATATAATGGTTAAGCCCATTGATCTGCAGCACGTTTCCTGTGATACCATTCAGCCATATATCCATACTCAGGCCCTCAGGGTATTGTGGTGCGGACAAGGTAATCTCCCATAAAGGAAGAAAATACGCTGTTAGCAGCAGCACCATGGCTGCAGCTATTGCTATTCTTGAACCGGTTTTCATATTATTGGTATTAATGGGAGGTCACAGGGCCCTCCCGTTGAATAAAAGATCTATTACCTTGCCGCCAGGTTTTCTCCCAGGTGGAAAGTAAGTGGTACGTTTAAGCCTTTAGGCGATACCCTAAAGTAACCAGACATCTCCTGGTGCAATGCAGAGCAGAAGTCGGTACAATAGAATGGGAAAATACCAGTCCGGTCAGGTGTCCATTTCAGTGTGGCGGTCTCGCCTGGCATGATCAATAATTCTGAGTTATTGGAACCTTTGATGGCAAAGCCGTGCGGAACGTCCCAGTCCTGCTCCAGATTGGTCACATGCACATACACATCATCACCCTGATTTATGCCTTCTATATTGTCCGGGGCCAGGTGAGACCGGATAGCAGTCATGTATACATCCACCCGGTTGCCTTTTCTTACTACGCGGGCTTCTTTCTCTGATTTGGCAGCGTATGGATTATCATTCTCTTCCAGTTTAAAAAACTTCACAGAATTTTTCTCTATTTTCTCCGCCGGTATGGTCTGTGCATAGTGCGGCTCACCAATGGTCGGGAAGTCAAGCAATAGTTTCATCTTGTTGCCGGTAATGTCAATCAACTGGGCAGATTGCGTTAGCTCGGGACCGGTGGGCAGATAACGGTCTTTGGTGATCTTGTTCAATGCAATCACATATTTACCATATGGATGCCTGGAATCGCCGCCCGGTACCGAAAGGTGGCCAATAGAATAATAAGTTGGAATACGATCGATGATCTCGCGTGTGTCCACTTTCCATTTTACAATCTCTGAAGACACGAACATGGACGTATAAGCATAACCTTTACCGTCAAATTCGGTATGCAGCGGACCTAAACCCGGCTTTTGCACTTCACCTTCCAATACAGTATTATATTTCAATACCGGAATACCGTCAAAGTCCCCTTCAAATTGTTTTTGGTCAATAGCACCAAGCATCTTCTTAAACGAAAATACAGGAATCACCGCGGCCAGTTTACCGCTGGCTACAAAGTATTCGCCGTTAGGTTCCACGTCAACACCGTGAGGTGATTTCGGGCAGGGAATATAATAGATTAGTCCCGGATAATCTTTTACATCCAGCATGGTCACGTCGTTTTCCATGGCTGAAGTAGCTGAGTGGGTGCGCTCGTTATAGAGGTTATGCGCGTATTTAGCAGGCGCTTTACGCCCCTTGCCCTGGGTCACCAACTCTTCTGCTTTTTTCCAGTTCACCGCCATGATAAAGTCCTTATCGCGTTGACTGGCATTAACTTCAAGCAAGGTATTGGCTTGCTCCGTATTATAACAGGTAAAGAAAATCCAATCATGTGAGGGGCCTTTGCCGGCATGTGCCAGGTCATAGTTAAAGCCAGGAACAATCAATTGAAAGGCAATGTTCATGCGGCCCGTGTTCTTATCTACTTTGATAAAAGTGGCGGCACCTTTGAACTTCTTTTTGAAATCACCTATCGATACATCCTTATCCCCATCAAGCGGTACGCTAAAACGAGTGTTACCTACTATATACTCAGTATTTTCTGTACAAAATGGCGAGGCGTGGTTACCGGCAACGTTTGGTAACTCCAGAATTTCTTCCGTTTTGAAAGTTGCCAGGTTGAGACGGGCAATGCGTGGCGTGTTATTACCGTTGATAAAAAGCCAGCGGCCATCATCTTCGCCATTGGTTTTGGAAAATTCAGGATGGTGCGTGTCGTCCCAGGGCACAAATCCGTGCGAGGTGTTGAGCATTGGTTTGGTCTCTTCTGAGTAGCCATAACCATTTTCCGGGTTCTGGGAAAACACAGGTATCACTTTAAGCAACCTGCCGGAAGGAATGCCATACGCTGCAATTTGGCCGCTGAAGCCACCGGAAGCGAACATGTACAATTCATCATGCTTGCCGGGCGCTACGTATACTTTTTTGGCAGCATCTTCATCGGTGGCCGCCTGCCCCGTTTTACCTGCTTTACAACCGCTGGCAATGGCAATCGCCCCCAGTCCCGCTAACAACAGGGTAGTTTGTGTAATTCGTTTCATGGTTTAAACATATAAAGAGGTTATTGATCGTTTTTTCTCAAATACTCAAGTATCTGTCGGGTTTCATCGTCACTTACATTCTGAAAACTCATCTGAGTCAGATATTTTGCTAAAAGTGCTTTACCCACGGGGTCTTTTTGTTCCATTTCTACCGGATTGGTGATCTGGTTCATGATCCATTCCGGCGTACGGCGTTTGGTTACCCCTTTCAGACCGGGCCCAACCACCTTCTGATCGGTGATCTGGTGACAGGCGGAGCACTTGGCAGTAAAAACTCCTTTGCCTTTGTCGGCCATTGCATTGTCAATTGTACCGATCTCCACGCTTGTGAATTTACCTACGCCCTTGCTGTCACTTTTGGCGGCCGGGTCAACATCTGCTGAAGATGCGGCCGAACTATTTTCGGCATTGGCAGCCGGAGCAGATTCCGTTGCCTGTTTATCACCCCCATTGGAAGGGCCGCAAGCGGCCAAAAGGGCCATACCTCCTATAAAGGCGGCCCGGATAAAGCTGGTTGAAATTTTCATTATTTTCATATTTATAATACTTCGAAATTGCTTTATTAATTTTGACTATTTCATGATTCAAATCATGTTTTTTTAGTGATATATCTCATTTAAATAGCATTTTATATGATATATAATATATCTATATAGCTTCTGCCCCAAAGCACCCCTATAAATAAAGACATTTTTATCTTTTATTATTTTAAACTTGTCCCCTCCTGTTTGTTGAATAATTTTTTTTTATTTTAAAACGAACTTATTTTGCTGGTAATCGCTTACCAGGTCTCGAAGGGATTTTTTGTTAAATTCGAGGAGCAGTTGTGTCCGTACCGTCTTGATTTCGTCATGCACCGGACAAGGCTTCGTGTCGGAACAGCTTTTAAGTCCAAGTATGCAGGCATTGAATAGCCCGTCCCCTTCAATAGCCCGGATAATATCAATCAGGTAAACCTTGGCGTAGTTTTCAATATAAAAACCACCGTGCGGACCTTTGCTGGAGGAAATGACGCGCTTTCGGGATAACCCCTGCAGGATCCTGGCAGTGAAATGGACAGGTGCACCTATCGCTTCAGCGACCTCTGAGATGCCGGTCTTTTCTTTGGTCAAGGTCTTATAACCAACATATACTGCCGCCCTGATGGCATATTCACATGATTTAGATAATAACACTACTATCCTTTCAACTTAAAACCTATAATTGAGAATTATCTTTTAACTGCTGTTCGAGTTGAACCGACTTCGGAAACAAAATATTATTTTCGAGGTGTACATGTGTGTGCAGGTCATTTTCAAACTCCTGCAACTTTTGGAAAAGGATACGATACGAGGTACAGGCATCTTCCGGAAGCGTATAGTTATTTGTCATTTGCCTGATCTCTTCGAGTTCTTCTCCCGCTCCTTCGTGCTCCATCTCCATCATTTGAATGGGATTCATAACCCCTCCAAACGGCGCCGGCAACACAGCGGTACCTAATTCCCGGGCTGTCACCATATCCCTGATATAAGGAAAAAGGATGCGCTCCTCTTTAATCATGTGCATGCTCAGTTCCTGTGCCACCGTAGCGAATACGTTAGCCACCCTAACCAGTTCGGGGTGTTTGTCCCCATGTACACGCGCCACTTTTGTTGCAAGTTCACCAATAAAGGGAATATTGTCACGTACATATTTATGATGGACATTTACTACGTAGTCACTTAAAAAATCAAGAGCCCAGTCCTGAAAATTATGCGCATTTACATATTCTCCGTTATCCGCCGACTGCAGTGCGAGCTTCACTTCTTCAACGGCAAGCCCTTTTTTCACGCAGGCTTCTGTTAATGTTTTTTTGCCGCCGCAGCAGAAATCAATGCCGAGTTTTTTGAAAACCATCGCCTTCCTATAGTCTTTAGCAACAATCTCACCAATTGTCTCTTCCTGGTTATGCGGGTTCTTTTTACCAATCAGAACCCTCCAAACCTCCGGGCCGCTCATCAGATATTCCCAGTTAAAGATCTGTCCGCGCTCTGCCAGCAACTGATAATAAAGCGGTTTGGGGTCATGATCATTGTGAATGATCAATTCCTCACCGCCGGTCAGTTCATCGAATCTCTTAAAAATAGTGGGATGTTTTAGTTTTGGTTCAATGACCGTTACATCCAAAATTTGTGTTTCCATTTGTTATTAATTTAATAGAAGACAAATTTATCCTTTATTATTGTTCTTGTATATTTTAGGCTGTTCTTTTTTCGTAAATGTGATAACAATCAATTTTTAAAGCGCAAAAGTGACCGCGCTCATTAGCTACGGCTGAAACTTTGAAAAGCATTGCCGTAATTTCAGTAAAAAATAGTCATGGCACGTTAACCCGATATTTGAGGCAAATTACCGGGCGTTCAACCGAAGAGAAATCAGATTATGTCCAGGCACTTCCGGATACAGTTGATAAGCTCAGCTTCGTCATATGGTTTAATGAGATAGTTTTGTATTCCCATCACTTTTGCTATGTCCTGGTCCCTCTTTTCGGAAAGTGCAGTGGTAAAGATAAAGGGGATGTTTTTTTTAAGGGAATCCTGTTGAAGCTGATTGAACACATCGTATCCACTAATACCCGGCATAACTACATCCGAAATAATCAAGTCCGGGTGTAAATCAGTTAGGTCCAATCCTGCCTCGCCGCAGTCGGCAACCAGCACTTCAAAACCGTAAAGCTCCAGCAGCTCTGCTGCGTTTTCCCGAATGTCCTGGTTGTCTTCGATTAGGAGAACTTTGTTTTTCATATCCGGCGTGTTAATCCAAAAATAAATATTTGAATCTGATTTTACACGCTAACTGCCTCGCTTTTTTTTGAACTACCTAAAATTAGCAGCCCAAAATAGCCGAGCCCGCATAGCAGCAACAGTATGGATAGCAACAATAATTGGGGCTCGACATCCTGAACTATTATTCCGACAAGTTTTAAGGCGGGTTCAACAAATAATATCACGAGATATGCGAAAGTCAACACTATATAACTTCCGTTTATGATCTGCAATTTTTTTCCGGCGCCGAAAAAGCCGGCTTGCTTAAACTGATCGAGTATGACTGGTGTCACGATGCCCAATGTCAGCAAATGAATATAGCCAATGATGATATTACGGTCACTGAAAGCCCATTTGCCAATGACGGGAATACATACCAGGGTTTGAAAAACGGTTTTTAAGGTGATGGCCAAAAATGCAACTTTTAACAGCAAAGGCAGTTTCAGCAGCCGCGTTTTCCGACCCTGCCATATCATAAACCACGCAGTAAGATTACCCGCAGCCGCAATTCCGGCTATCAGAAAAACCCAACCGGCAGGGTTGCTCCACAAGGTAAAAATTAAATACAGCGGCAGGTTCGACCAGATTAATAGTTGATATACCCAACGCCGCGGATTGGTTGGGCACATATTAAAATAGGTGATTTCAACCAACGCAATGGCCGCCAACTGCATCCAGCCATTCAACTGAAAATGCAGGTAAACATAAATTACATCCTGGTACACTGCCGTGCCTTTTAATCCCATAACCATAAGCGGCCCCAGGGCTAAAGGGCCCAGTGAGGAAAAGCAGAGAAAAAACAAAGCGCCAAGGGTCAATTGGCGCGCGCCTTTTGAAAGTTGCCGTGTTTCCTTTAAACTTTTCAGGAACTGTCGGGTAAAATAATAAGTACTTAAAATAAAAAACGTCGAAAAAATAATAGAGACTGTTTTGTAGCCCTGAAAGGAGAAACTAACCAGCATGCCATAAGCACTTAATAGTGTTACATTAAGGGCATACAGGAACTTCCGGCGTCTTTGAACAGGCGAAACCCGTCCGGCCAATAACATGGCCAATCCAAGAAAAGCCCACCCCGCAAAAGCGAAATGCGAGTGAGCATGCAGTAAAAAAATATAGTTTAAATGAGGCACAAAGGCAATATGCATCAGCCTGAGCAACACGCCAAAAACAGCAAGCACCACAAAGCTGCCTCCTGCCCAATAATGATACCTGCCTTTACTTATCCAGTCCATTATCCCCACAACTGTTTTTTGCCTTCTTCAGTAATATTATCAAAGCCCCATGCTGGCTCCCAGGTGAGTTGCACATCTGTCTTGTAGTCCACAAATCTGGCTTCAAGGCAATTGGCCACCCCCTGCAAAATGGCTTCACCCACCGGGCAACTGGGTGACGATAAGGTCATTACCACCGCCAGCATCCTCACTGTGCTATTTGCCCTGATAGTATAAACAAGTCCCAAATCAATGATATTGACATGAAGTTCAGGGTCAATAATGGATCGTAAGCGCTCCCATGCTTCCATTTCTATGTAGGTATCAGGATCGGTAATGTCAAAGCTATGCATGGCCGGTTGTTTTTTTGTGGGTAAGGACCCTGGTTAAATTTAAAAGATAGCAAAGCGCCGTTAACAGCAGGCAACCTGAGGCAATACGCGCAGGCGCAGCCAGGCCGGATAACGCCATAGTGATCATGGATAATATAAAACCGATAAAGGCGATACCCTGGATGACCAGTAATTTTTGACTGTATAGATCCGAAGGTAAAGGTGTAGGTTCTTTGCCGGTGCCCGGGCCATAAATTTTTAGCCAAACCAGGAAAGGCAAAGTTTTAAACGCCTGCCCCAGGATCAGTAAAGAAAGCCAGCCCATTAGCACCAATAGCCCGTATAGTTTAGTAAGCGCAATGCCTTGTGCGGTATTTTGAACATGCGCGTTAATAATGAGCGGCTGTATCAGCAATGCAGCCAGCAGCAATATAAAAGACAACATAGTGTACATCATGGGCAAATCCAACTTTCTTTTCATTCTTGACCGGTAACATTGGATTAAATAAATGAAATATATGATAAACGCTGCAGCTGGAAGCAGTGCGATGAGATAGGTCCGGTTATTGATACCTTCCAGGTACGTATCGATCACAAATGCAAGCAGGCCGCCATTCAGCAGATAATAAACCCAATCAAGCAGCCGCAAATTCTGTTTGCGGGACACCAGGAACATCGGTACCAATTTACTGCTTACCCCTATCACCAACAATAAAAACCAGCCTCCCATTCCCATATGCGCATGGAGCCTTAAAAACTGAAGGTGATCCTGTGGCAGAAAGGCGTAACGGAGGTTGAACACCAGCAGAACCCCAAGAACACCGGTGGCCAGCAACCAGATACAGGAAGTATTGATCATTTCCTGATGAATGTTCTCCTTTTTGTTCTTTAACCTTTTTCCTGTTAGAAAAATAACAGTGGTAAAGCCAAGCATGCCGGTTAGCAGCAGCAGAGCCCCTCCCTGCATACATAAACCTGGTTCAAAACGCCAGAAAGAGCAAACCAACAGGACAAGCCCGCTCAAAAAAGCGACGAATGATAACCAGGGCAAACGATAGCCTGACAAACCTGTTTCAAGTATGACCGGTACCAGTTGATACGCTGCACCGAAAATAACCATGGTAACCCAGCCCAACGCGGCAAGATGGGTAATGGCTAATAATTTCGGCTGAAAATAGTGCCCGGCAAAGTCTGCCGACGCAAAGAAAAACAAGACGCCGATAAGCACAAAACAAACCGCTGAAGCCAGGTAGTGAGCCCTTACAATAGGGTATAATTCGGGATGCTGTTTAGTGATCATATTCATGGCCTATAGATAAACAGGATAACTGCTTCCGCTGTTTCCATGACGCGAAAGTCAAAACCTCTTTCTTTTAATACCGGGAGCAGATGAACTGGGACTTTTCGATGCCGGACATACAAGGCTTCAGTGGTCTTCAGCGTTTCCAGCTTGTCAAGGATCATAGTCATAGGCTTAGGCATTTGGAAAGGCCTGACATCCATAATGTGCAATTGATAGGCTTTCATAAGTTCCGTGAGCCCATCTGCTTCAACCGATAATTCCGATATATCCATTATAAGCTCATCAGGTTGGGCCTCTTTCTTTAGGAAATAAGTATTCACAAGTTCCGGTCCCGCGATGTCAATAAACGAACGGTATCCCTTATTTTCCAGGAGGTTGATTAACGGCACAGGTTCAAAAGTATTGATCACTTTAAGCACCTCGCCATTTTTAAGCCCGGCCGCCGTAGTAAGGATCATTTTTAAAGGGTCATTTCCTGCCGCCAAAATCGGTCTGACATCGAGGTCGATAATTTTATTAAAAGAAGCAGCAAGCGAAAGCGGTAACCTGTCAACTTCAACAGCTTCGTGCGCCGCTTTAAATCCAAGCGGTTTAAGGACGTCAAAAAATTCATTCAGCGAGCAGCCTGCTATCCTGCAAGCCTGAGCAACGGATACCCGTTTGGCTAAAACCTTTCTGAGCACAGGGTTTTTCAGCCGGTTAAAATTTTTATTGAGTTCGGTAAGTTTTTGGATTATCAGCTCTTCGTTATACTTCAGCAGATCACTTATTAGGCTATTAGCATTCAATACAATGTGTATTTCTGACGGTTCCATTTTTTTATGAGTTGATGGACAAATGTAAATAATAAAAGATAAAATTGTCTTTTATTATTTAGAAAGGTGACGTAAAGATTACGTTTACCCTGCTGCGATATTTTTTGCGTCAGTCACCCATCGATCAAATGGCTGCCAACAATTGGTTTCCTGTTCTCTTTCTGCCGACATTATCTACGCTATTTTTAAAAAGCCCTATCTCCTAAAATAAACTTTTCAAAATGGCCCGGCGCTATGGCAGTTGATCTTCTCCCTGATTGCCTTCTGGTTTCCCTGCAGTTGTTAGTAATTGTGATCATTTTTTAAGCTGATCAACGTCATGTTGAAGTTTAAAGCCATTCTTGATCTTTGTTTTTAAGAAACCGCCGATAAAAAAGCAGAACAGGTTGCACTGTTTAACTGCGCTATTTACTGTACAAAGGGTCTTCTACTTTTACGAGCCCGTATTTAATGGTTTTATGAATATTAACAAAACAACCAGTCACCCATATGAAAACTATAATTGCTGCAACAGACTATTCGCCGGCTGCCGAAAACGCGGTAACCTATGCCGCCGCTTTGGCCAAACATTTCAACTACAGGCTCCTGCTTTTTAATGCCTTCAGCTTGTCCCTGCACGAATCGAATACGCTCCTGCCAGCTTCAACCGTAAGCGACCTGGAGGCAAAAAATCAAGACCGGCTTGCACAACAAGCAGCAATAACCGCATTGGTTCACGACATCACTGTCAGTTGTGAAACCAGTTATACGCCGGTAACAGATGAATTACAAAACCTGGTAAAAAAGCACAATGCTTCGCTGGTAGTGCTTGGCATGGCCCCTGAAAGCCAGGACTGGATTTTGGGCAATACAACTACAACTGCCATCAAAAATTTGGCTTTCCCTGTGCTGGTCGTCCCCATTGGCGCCCGGTTCAAAGGGCTAAGGAAAATCATGCTGGCATGTGATGTGGCTAATGATCAGCCCGTACACTTACTTTCCACGATTCGGAATGAAGTTATTGCTTTCGAATCGCCGGTGGAGGTTTTTTATGTTAATAAAGAAGCAGCTGAAATAAAACCTGTTCAGGGCACAGTACCGCATAATTTCCAGGCAGCTGGTATTGATTGTGTTTATAGAGAAACTAATTCAAATAAAATCGTTGCCGAATTAAAAAAAGAGCTTATTACTTGTGACGCCGAGTTGTTGATCATGATCCCCAAAAAGCACGGCTTCTGGTCTTCACTTCTTCACCGAAGTAAAACCCGCCAAATGGCTACCGGGCTGAACATACCGTTACTTGCTGTTCCGATGAGTTCATGAACTTAAGTAATGATCCCCAGAATTATAAAATATTTGCATGGGATCCAGTTACCGCCCGGTGGTTTCACCGAGCAATTGCCTGCACTGCCGGGCAATTTCCAATTCTTCATTGGTGGGCACCACCAATATTCTGGCACGGGCAGCCGGTGCACTAAGATCACGAATCCCATTGCCTTTTTCTGAATTTTTTGCGTTATCCAGTTTAATGCCTAAAAAATCCATATTCCGGCAAACGAGGTCGCGTGCCAGGGCATCATTTTCACCAACCCCAGCCGTAAACACAATTGCATCAAGCCCGTTCATTGCAGCGGCATAAGCGCCAATAAATTTTTTAATCCGGTAGGCATACATCTCATAAGCAAGCTCCGCCCGGGCGTTCCCATTATTATAAAGCGCGCTGATATCCCGCATATCGTTATGACCGGTAAGCCCCTGCATGCCGCTTTGTTTGTTTAACAAGGTAGTAAGTTGTTCTGTACTGTAATTTTCTTGTTCTGAAAGGTATAATAATACCGAGGCATCAATGCTTCCGCTTCTTGTTCCCATGATCAACCCATCAAGTGGGGTAAGCCCCATACTTGTAT
Organism: Mucilaginibacter sp. SG538B; assembly: GCF_013376065.1. Lineage (NCBI taxonomy): Bacteria > Pseudomonadati > Bacteroidota > Sphingobacteriia > Sphingobacteriales > Sphingobacteriaceae > Mucilaginibacter > Mucilaginibacter sp. SG538B. Next base: position 1,895,045 of record NZ_JABMJI010000001.1, on the reverse strand, counting down.
CCACGCTCTTTCCGCCGTTAACAGCGGCCATGCTACAGCCATTACCAAGGTGAATGGTAATAAGTTTTGCGTCTGTATGATTAAGATATTTCATTGCTTCACCACTAACGTACTGATGACTTATGCCATGAAAGCCATAAACACGAATGCCATGGTTTTTATAAAAAGAGTCGGGTATAGCATACCTAAAAGCTTTTTCGGGTAGCGATGTATGAAACGCGGTATCAAATACAGCAATCTGCACAGCCTGGGGGAAAATCTTTTCTGACACTTCGATACCCTTTATATGCCCCGGATTATGCAAAGGCGCCAGTGGGTACAGTGCTTTGATCTTGTCTTTTACCCCGGGCGTAATGACTGTGGTACCGGTAAGTTTTTCGCCGCCATGAACTACACGATGACCAACCGCGCCCACTTGTCCCGAATCGCGGATCACCGCGATACCATCCCTGGTGAGCAGTTCGCCCACAGCCTGCATGCCGGCTTCGTGATCGGGTACCTGTTGTTGAATGTACAACACTTTTTCCTCGTCATGCTGCCTGTATTTATGAGTGATCAGCGCATCTGGCTGACCGATGCGTTCAACCAGGCCACTGCAAAGCGGGCTGCTTGAATCCTGAGAAAACAACTGGTATTTGATAGAGCTGCTGCCCGAATTGATAACAAATATTTCCATATGTAAAATTATAGTGAGGCCGGGCTATCCTGACTTTGGATGGCAGTGATAATAACGGTATTAAAAACATCATCAACAGTGCAACCGCGGCTAAGGTCATTAACCGGTTTATTCAACCCCTGCAGCATCGGCCCAATGGCCAGGGCTCCCGTTTCCCGCTGTACCGCTTTATAAGTGTTATTCCCGGTATTCAGATCAGGGAAAATCAATACGCTTGCCTTGCCTGCAACTTCCGAACCGGGCATTTTCTGGCTGCCAACTACCGGATCTACAGCGGCATCATATTGTATAGGCCCTTCTACTTTAATATCGGGCCGTCTATCACGCACCAATTGGGTAGCTCGCCTAACCTTTTCCACATCGGCCCCTGAACCTGATGTGCCCGATGAATATGAAAGCATTGCAACACGCGGTTCAATGCCAAAACGCAGGCTGTTATCTGCCGACGAGATAGCTATCTCGGCCAGTTCTTCGGCAGTAGGGTCGGGATTTACCGCGCAATCGCCAAATACAGAAACACGGTCGGCCAGGCACATAAAAAAAACAGATGACACCGTAGAGATGCCGGGCTTTGTTTTGATAAACTGCAGAGCGGGGCGTATGGTATGCTGAGTGGTATGAACGGCCCCGGAAACCATTCCGTCGGCATGCCCTTTATAAACCATCATCGTTCCAAAATAAGATACATCCGTCATGAGGTCCCTCGCCATTTCGAGGGTTACGTTTTTACTTTTACGCAGCTCATACAGTGTTTGAACATAATCTTCGTAATGAGGCGAACTGGCCGGGGGTATAACGGTTACCTTATTGAGATCAAGGTCAATGCCCAACCGTTTCACCGAAGCGGCTATTTCTGCAGGATCGCCAAGCAGGATAATGTTAACCAACTGCTGTGCAATCAGCCTTGCGCTCGCCTGCAGGATGCGGTCGTCATTCCCTTCGGGCAGTACAATAGTTTTGCGCTGCCGCTTAGCCCATTGGGTGAGCTGGTATTGAAACATGTGCGGCGTCATCACATTGGAATGATATGTTACCAGCATTTTATCAAGGGCGGCGATATCTATATAACGGTTAAATGTTTCTATAGCAAGCCGTATTTTTTTAGTATTATCCGCTGTAATACGGGCTTTAACCGCTGCCACCTGGTTAGTTGTTTCAAAAGTGCCTGACCCGACAGCGAGGATAGGGACAACGTTCTGCAATCCTTCAATCAACCTCATCACCGGTTCTTCCGGAATTGCGCCTGCCGTAAGTATAATGCCGGCCACGCGGGGATAACTGGCAGATTGATTGGCTTGCAACGAGCTGATGACAATATCTCCCCTGTCGCCAGGTGTAACGATCAAAACATTCTCCTTCAGATAATTCAAAAAATTGGGCACCTGCATGGCGCCGGTCACAAAGTTATCAACCTGGTTTCCGAGGTGTTCACTACCAAACAGCAACCTGCCGTCCAACTTTTCAAAAATATCGTGAACAGTTGGGTTTTCCAGGCCCGGATCAGCGGGTATAACCGCGATAAGTATATTTTCAGACAATTGCGCACGCAGCAATTGTTGTACATCTGCAGCCTGATCGGCCTGTACCCTGTTGACAACAACCGCTAATACCTGAATATCCTGCGCCTGGTAAGCCTGCTTGAAATTCAGCGCATCCTGAACAATTCCGGCAGTGGTTTTCCCCACGCCCGATACAAGGAGTAAGACGGGGGAGTTCAGATTTTTGGCGATGAGCCGGTTAGTTTCAAACTCAAATGCCGTTCCCTGCCCTTCAAAATCACTCCCTTCAACTACAGTAAAATCGCACGTCGCTTCTAAGGCCTTAAACCGTGCGATAATCGCGTCGATCATGTCGCCCTGGTGCTGATCTTTGATCTGCTGCATAGCCCCCTGCCGGGTAAATACATAGGTATCCCGATAAGTTTGCGGTAGTTGAAAATGTGCCAAAACCGTTTCAATATGGGTATCTGGCTGCTCTTCCGGGCCAAACGGTATAATGGGTTTCAAATAACCTATCTTTTGTGCCCGGCCAAGCAGCATAGCCACCAGGCCCAATACAATAACTGATTTGCCGCTATAGGGTTCGGCCGAAGTGATATAAATACTTTTTGTCAAAACCTTTATAAATTAAGTTTTCTTGTGGAACTAAGCAGCCCGCCTTATGCCTGTAAACGCTAATTTAAGGTCCTTCATTGCCAATAAAGCACCCCCTACCCTGATCTGTAAACTGATAAAGTCATCTATCAGCGATAACCCGATCACAGCTCCCGGAACAACGATCAATTGTTCTATTTTGTTTATGAAATGAAGAATATCTTTATGCAGGTCATGTTGCTCAAGCATAGCGGAGTGCAGCCCTTCTTCCATATGCCTGGCCGGGCTTTTTTCGCCAGCCAGCAGTTTTGTTAAAAAGGCATGCTCATTATCCATGAAGGCCAGGTCTGCCAGCCATTGTTTACCAGTGAGGTAAATTTCCTGAAGTTCAAATTCCAGTTCGGTGTCTTCGATAAGTGCTTCCATCGTTTGAATATTTTATAGTACAAATATCGTTGCCGGATGAAATCTGATAAGGGTAAACAATCAAAAACAAAAATGATCTCCGTCATATTTAACTACGGGCTGAGCAGGATAGTGGGGATACAACCCTCGCTTAAAAACAACAACTATGAAAGTGCTGATTAGCAGCTTTGAATTAGCAAACAGAAAAGGGAGTATGTTGTGATACTCCCTTTAATTAATGCACCGGGTGTGGCGTATTTTTCTTTTTCAGCCAGAAACAATGCGCGGCGCATGCATGCAGTTTATAATTTTTGTGTGTCGTGCCAAGGTTATGTCCTGCGGGATCAAGGATTTCGCATTCTTCGGCGTCCTTATCCTTAACTTTAAGTACGGTTTCACCCTCATTATTAAAATAAAAACCGTCTTTCCTTGCTTTGCCCAATTTATTGCCCTTGGCATCGATCACGTTACCGTCCCGGTCGATAAAATAAACCTTGTTGCCCTGGGCATCTTTTACGATATCATCTTTGCTGATATACCCGAGCAGCGTACCGCCGTGATCATGGATTTCACCTTTTTTATTAATATGAATTTCGCTGGCAGGAACACTCTTAGGTTCTGTTTGCGCAAATGCAGGTACGCTATTCCATAATAGCGCAGCTGTAATAAACAAAATAGCTGTGATTAGTTTTTTCATGATTGTTTTTTTTTCCAAAGTACCGGCATTTAAAAAAGCAAATCATTGATCATCAGCATGTAAAAAAGTAATGGTTATCATTTATTGCAAGGATGGTTTATTCTATGTTTGGAAGGTGATCTATCCCAAAAAAACATAAAAAGAAAAAGAAATTCTATAAACAACACTTTACTAATTTGCTCATATTTGTACCGTGATGAAGAAACTGTTCGTAACTTTTTTAGCTGTGCTGTACCTCGGGGTTTCTTCGGGTGCAACATTGCATTATCAGTACTGCATGGGCAGGCTGGTCAAAGTTGCGTTGTGGCATGATGAGCAGGGCAAAAAATGCAATACTTGCGGTATGAACTACCATGGCAAGGCTGCAAAAAAATGCTGTACAGATAAACACCAGCAACTGAAATCGGAAAAGAGCAGCTCACTTACGTACAGCCAGATTGGCCTGGGCACAAGCCCCGCATTGTTGGTTATACCGCTTTTCGGGTTAGTGCCTTACAATTACCTGCCGCTGAAAATTAGTCATCCGGTTGGCCAGTCACCGCCGCTTGTCACTACCCTACCTGTTTTTTTACGCAACTGCACATTCCGCATTTGATTTTCCTTTTGCTTCAATCCGAAGCCCGGTAGCTTTTTTATGGCTACCCTGCAACCCTAAAACTTCTTTAATTCATAGTTTCCTGCTACGGCGGGAAATGATATTCATTACTTAATCATTTCTATATCATGAAAAAGATTCAAATTTTCGTTTTCGCCATCATCATGCTATTTGCTTTTAACCAGGTTAAAGCACAAAACACTTCATCCAAAGCGGATGTACTTTCGGCCTATTATGGCGTAAAAAACGCCCTGATCAGCGGCGACGCGTCTGCAACCAATGCCAAAGCCAAAATGTTGCTGGCTGCAATCAGTTCATTTCCGGTCGACAAGCTTTCAGCAGCTGATAAAACTAGCTGGACAAAATATGCGGATAAGTTGCAGTTCGATGCCCGCCATATTTCGGAAAGCGATGATATCACGCATCAGCGTGAACATTTTGCCAGCCTTTCAGAAAACATGTTCGCCACCGTACAGGCAATCAAACTGAACAATGCCCCTGTTTACCGCGACTATTGTCCGATGAAAAAATCATATTGGTTAAGTGAAACTGCCGCTATTCAAAATCCCTACTACGGCAATCAAATGTTAACCTGTGGCGCTGTAAAAGAAACTTTACCTGCAGCTAAGTAATTAAAGGGCCGGGGCATATACTCCGGCCTTATATTTTAATACTATGAAGAAGTTTATTTTATTGTTCCTTTTTTTGCTGCCTGTTGTCAGTTCCATTGCCCAACATTCGGGGATGAAAATGGAGTCTGCCGGTCAGAGCAAGCATCTTCCGTTTTTCACCAAGACAGGTAACCGGGAGATTTACCACTTATATATCAATGATACCACCGTTAACTATACCGGCAAACAGCGGCCGGCTATGGCTATAAATGGCAGTATCCCTGCACCCGAACTGGAATTTACCGAAGGCGATACTGCCGAGATCTATGTGCACAATGAAATGATGATGGAAACCTCTATCCACTGGCACGGGCTGATCCTGCCCAACCGGTATGACGGTGTTTCCTATCTAACTACCACGCCCATCAAGGCTGGTGAAACGCACCTATTCAAATTTCCGCTGGTGCAGCACGGAACCTACTGGTACCACTCCCATACGATGACGCAGGAACAAAGCGGGCTGTACGGGGCATTTATCATTCATAAAAAACAGCCATCCCCTTTAAAGGAATATACCCTGCTGCTAAGCGACTGGACCGATGAAAACCCGGAACAGGTACAGCGCCGGCTCCATAATGCCACAGACTGGTATGCCATCCGTAAAGGCAGTACCCAGAATTATTTGCAGGCGATACAAACCGGACATTTCAAAACAAAGCTGGCCAATGAATGGAAACGCATGACGGCTATGGATGTAAGCGATGTTTACTACGACCGTTTTTTCAGCAATGGCAAGGCCGAAAACCAAGCTCCCGAATTTAAAGCCGGCGACAAGGTGAAACTGCGGGTAATTAACGGAAGTTCTTCTACCTATTTCTGGCTTGGCTGGGCGGGCGGCAAACTAAAAGTTGTTGCCAATGACGGCGAAGATGTTCAGCCTGTTGAGGTGGACCGGATGATCGTAGGCGTTGCAGAAACGTATGACCTGATAGTTACTATCCCTGCCGATGGCAGTTATGAGTTCCTGGCGACACCCGAAGATCGCACCAAATATACATCGCTTTGGCTGGGCAGCGGTATCAAACATGCTGTTAAAAAGCTGCCCAAGCTGAAATACTTTGAGGGCATGAAAATGATGAATGATATGATGGATATGCAGGGTAACATGAAGGAAATGGAAGGAATGAAGATGACTACCCAGGTAATGGACATGAACACCGTGATGTATCCCGAACTTGACAAAGGCAAGCCGCCGATTACCCTGAACTATGGTATGCTGAAAGCCCTTCAACCGACAACGCTTCCAACCGACCCTACCAAAGTGTTCAATTTTGAATTAACCGGTAACATGAACCGCTATGTCTGGACGATCAACAACAAAACCGTTTCTGAATCTGACAAGATCCTGATTAAGCGGGGAGAAAATGTTCGTATCATTCTCTATAACAATACCATGATGCGTCATCCTATGCACCTTCACGGGCATTATTTCAGGGTATTAAGCGGACAGGGAGAATACTCGCCGCTGAAGAACACCCTGGATATTATGCCGATGGAAAGGGACACCATCGAATTCCGTGCCAGCGAAAGCGGCGACTGGTTTTTCCATTGTCATATCCTATACCATATGATGAGCGGTATGGGGCGGATCTTCAGTTACGAAAACTCGCCGCCTAACCCCGAAGTGCCTGACCCGGCAGCTGGATTTAAGAAAGTAGCTGCCGACGATCGTAAATACTATGCATCGGCCAAACTGGGGTTGGAAACAAACGGCAGCGATGGCAACGCGGCTTTAGCAAATACCCGCTGGAAATTTTCTACCATGTGGCACCTTGGAATAAACAATACCAAGGGATATGAGAGTGAAACGATGTTTGGAAGGTACTTTGGCCGTATGCAATGGCTGTATGCTTATGCAGGATTTGATTATCATTATAAAAAAACAAACGAACAGGAAAAAAACCTGTTCGGTCAGCTCAGCAATAAAAACAACCGGCATACGGTAGTTGCAGGTTTGGCCTACACTTTGCCATTACTGTTTGTGGCCGATGCCCGTATTGATGGCAATGGCAAACTCAGGTTTCAACTTGGCCGGGAGGATATTGCATTGACCAGCAGGCTCCGGTTTTCTATAACAGGCAATACCGATAAAGAATATAGCACCGGACTGCGCTATATCGTTAATAAGAATTTTTCTTTCTCCAGCCACTATGACAGTGATATGGGCTTAGGCGCCGGATTAACATTAACCTATTAGTAGTTATCAGTAAGTAAAGCTAATTAATACAAACGACTATGGAACATCAGCATCATGAACACCAGCACGAAATGCCTGAAATGAAAGGGCACCAGCATCCACAACATCAGGAAAGGAATGGTATGGGGCATGGAGACATGGGCCACGCCGGGCATGATCACGGAGCCATGATGGCTGATTTCCGTAAGCGTTTTTACGTAGTGCTGGCATTCACCCTACCTATATTGGCGCTATCGCCCATGATCCGACACTGGCTGCACCTGCAAATTGGTTTCCCGGGCGACCGGTATATACTTTTTGCGCTGTCGACGGCAGTTTTTCTTTATGGCGGCCGGCCTTTTCTGACCGGGTGGCTTTCGGAACTAAAGGCGAAAAACCCCGGAATGATGACCCTGATCGGTTTCGCCATATCCGTTGCTTACCTGTACAGTGCGGCTACCGTATTCGGGCTTAATGGCATGGATTTCTTTTGGGAACTGGACACGCTTATTCTCATTATGCTATTGGGACACTGGATCGAAATGAAATCGATAGCCGGCGCCTCGCGCGAGCTCGAATTGCTGGTCCAGCTCATGCCTTCAGCCGCGCACGTATTTAAAGGAGACATTACAGAGGACGTGAAAACGGAAAGCCTGAAAGAAAATGACCTGATCTTAATTAAACCAGGCGAAAAGGTACCCGCCGACGGTATGGTGGAAGATGGCGAGAGTTACCTGAATGAGTCCATGCTGACAGGGGAATCTGCCCCGGTGCAAAAAACAAAAGGCCAGCAAGTGATTGCCGGATCGGTGAACGGTAACGGTTCATTAAAAGTTCGTGTTACACATAGCGGTAAAGATTCCTATTTGTTCAAAGTCATCGATCTTGTCCGCGATGCGCAAAACGCTAAATCAAACACGCAGTTGTTAGCAGATAAAGCGGCCCGTTGGCTAACTATCATTGCGCTCTTAGCCGGTATAACTACATTCGTGGTATGGATTAGCCTGGGGCACGACCTGGCTTTTGCCATGGAGCGAATGGTGACCGTTATTGTGATCTGTTGCCCGCATGCGCTCGGCCTGGCTGTTCCCCTCGTGGTAGCTAAATCAACATCCTTATCGGCGCAACATGGCCTGTTGATCAAAAACAGGACTGCTTTTGAAAATGCACGAAAGATCACTTCTATTGTTTTTGATAAAACCGGCACCTTAACTAAAGGAAAATTTGAGGTATCCAGGACGGTGCTTACCGGAGGAGTATTGAAAAGCGAAGATGAATTACTTAGGCTGGCGGGGGCATTGGAAAGCAATTCAGAACATCCGATAGCCACAGGCATTTTAAGTGAAGTTAAAAAAAGAAAACTAACCCTTCCCGAAGTAACACAATTTAAAGCGATCACTGGTAAAGGCGTTGAAGCGGTTACAGAGCAAAAGCACATCAAAGTGGTCAGTCCCGGTTATCTGAAAGAAAATAGTATCGGCCTTCCGGCAAATTTCAAGGTGTCCAGTAACGAAACAGTGGTATTTGTATTGATCGATGAAAAACTTGCCGGGTTTGTTGCCCTTGGCGATGCCATCAGGGAGGAATCAAAGGGAGCGATAGCAACCCTCCACGAAAACGGTATCAAGTCGATACTCCTGACCGGCGATAATAAGCAGGTTGCCGAAAGTGTTAGCACACAGCTGAAAATGGATGGTTTTTTTGCCGAAGTACTGCCGCATGAAAAACTGGAAAAGATCAAAGAATTACAGCAACAGGGCGAGTTTGTAGCAATGACAGGTGATGGTGTAAACGACGCCCCCGCACTTGCACAGGCCGACGTTGGCATTGCTGTTGGCTCGGGCAGTGACATTGCTGCCGAAACCGCCGGCATTGTGCTGGTGAACAGCAATCCTAAAGACATCGTTAACCTGATCCTGTTTGGTAAAGCCACCTACCGTAAAATGACACAGAACCTGGCCTGGGCAACAGGTTACAATGTGATAACCCTGCCACTGGCAGCAGGCGTTCTGTACAACCAGGGTATTATGGTGAGCCCGGCAATTGGCGCGGTACTCATGACAGTGAGCACGGTAGTGGTGGCTATTAATGCCAGCCTGTTATCGATAGGAAACAAAAAATAGTTGGCAATTTGCAGTTAGGTGCCTGGCGTGAACCGGGCCAGCTCATAAATACCTAAAGACTTTTCGATACCGGCCACTTTCTCAACCATGTCTTCAAACCCGTTTTTGCCAAACAGTTTATGTTCGTTATTTTCAAATTCCTCACCCAGAGCGTCATATTCATGATGGGATACGATCTTGCGGAAGGCGGGGAATAAAATGGTATCCTCGCGCGTTTCATGCGGGCGGTACATCCTGTTGAAATTATTCAACAAGGTAATAAGCTGCTGTTTTTCCGTATCGGTCAGGTTTTGAGACTTAGTTAATTGCATGAGCTCATCCGTGACAGTACGCCCAGCCTTATGCTGCGCCAGCAACGTTTGTACAAGATCAGTTAACTGGTTGGCCTTTTGAAAACGTGGGAACAGGTAGTTTTCTTCCTGCTTTTCATGGTAATCCTCAACAAAGGTGCGAATAATGCCAGCCGAGTTTAACAATGCTTCCATCGGGAAACCCTGCTTATCTATTAGGAGGCCTTTGCAATGGTCATAAATGAGCAGCACCCGGTTCAGTAAACCGTGCTCCTGCATAAGATCCTCGGGTGGCGATACTTTTTGATCCTCCTCATCATCGTTGTCATTACAAGCTGATAACAATGTCAGCCCGGTTAGTGACCCAATGGCGGCTGTCTTAATAAAATCCCTGCGGTGTTGATTTGCGGTTTCCATAGCGAAGTCAGATAAGATGATGATCAATGACTAACAAAAATCGTACTGTATCAGGCAATACTGCAAAATATGTTTAGTAATAAAGGTACTATGATATTTTGAACGCTGGAAATCCTCTTTTTCTTATTCGCTATTTAATAATCTCTTTCATGCCCCGGTTATATTCAGGCAAAATTGATATTACTTCCGTTTATCCGATAACCTCAAACATCTGCCTTGGCTGTCTATTGTTATTTATATTAACGTTCGCTCAGGATTTAATATGTTGGTTGGTAAACCCGGGGGCGACATAAATTCATTTAAAGCCTCCAGGTAATGGCAGCCGGCTTTGTTAACGCCTTTTATTTTTCCCGCTGTTCCGTTTAATATTTGCTGTATTCTTTGTTCATCCGTGGAAGATACAAAGCCCGCAACGCAGCCGGCGGATTTAGATTGGCTTAAACAAATGGAGGTTAACTGTTTTTTAATGGCATTCACCACTATGCAGCTTTTTCGCAGTTCGCACCATTCAACAAACCTGTTGATGAAATGGTTGTTGATCTCTCGCGCGGCAATAACCTGACTTTGCCTTTTCTGAATAGTTTCACTGTTAACAAGCGAGAGTTCGTCAATATTAACCAGTTTAATGTGCGGTAATTTTGACGCTGCGGGTTCAACATTGTTGGGTATTGCCAAATCTATGATCAGTTTTTCACTGCAATATTCAAGATCAGCTTTAAAAATTACAGGCGTAGCGCAAGCTGTGGTTACAATAATAACATCTGCAAGAGAAATGAGCGTTGGCAAATCTGCTATATGGCCATAACTAACGTCCATTTCTTCGGCAAGCCGCTCTGCCTTATCAACAGTCCTGTTAACCAAAGTAATACGAACCTTTTGTCCCAGGTAATCTTTAATGTTTTTACATGTACGCTGCCCCATTTTACCTGCCCCTACAATCAAAATATTTGTCGCATCAGCATGATATTGCTTAATGGATTGCAGAGCTGCAAATGATACGGAAGTAGTTCCTTTGCTGAGGCCCGTTTGATTTTTGATCTGCTTTGAGGCTTGCAAAACAGTATTATATAGCTTTTCTAAAAAGGTATTGATAAAACCGCGGTCTTTCGCAAATCTTACAGCCTGTTTAAACTGCCCGATAATTTCATAGTCTCCAAGTATCTGTGAATCTAAACCAGCTGCAACGTTAAACATATGTTCAACCGCGCCAATGCCTTCCTTTTTATAGCAGTAACCCTTAAATTCTTTTATTTCGCCATTGGTAACACTGCATAACAGGTTAACCAGTTCATTTGGCGTATTGGTTACTCCGTAGATTTCGGTACGGTTACATGTCGACAAGATAAATAATGAGCTAACGCCATAATTACCGGCCTCTTTCAATATGGCTTCATATTGCTCGTTTGAAATTGCAAAACGGCCTCTAAGCCGGGCGTCCGATTTTTTATAATTAATTCCGACCGCGTAAAAATTTTCGATCCCAGTTATGCTGCTCTTATTATTCACGCTTTTAAAACTTTAAATTGTATAACAGGGAAATGACCGTTCGTTTACTGGCGGCATAGCTTACCTCAACTACTTTCATAACATTATTTTTATGAGGTAAAGTTGCGATGTTCGGCAGGTTAAAATAGTGACGGCCGTCACTTATACAATTGATTGTACACCCGAAACCGGTCCAATTGATTAATAAAGCAACATAAAAAACAATCACAGGTAAATATCCCTGTGATTGCGATGATGTACAACAGCCGGCAGATCGGGATGCATAACATGTATCACAACATCAACAGCCCAAGGGATACTGACACAAATGTGACGGCGATCATGCCCTTAACTGACCGGCAGCATTTTGTTTAAACAGTGATGAGCTTAGCTTTGGTCAATTAATATTCGCCGTTATGTTAGGAAAATTGGAACAACCGGAAATTGAAGCGTTGCTTAGCCGGCAGGTAATCGGCCGTTTAGGGTGTCATGCCCAGGGCACCACGTATATCGTACCCGTTAACTATGTATACAAGAACGGCGTAATCTATGCGCATTCCGGTCCGGGAAAGAAAATTGAAATGATGCGAAAAAACCCTAAAGTTTGTTTTGAAGTTGATGATATAAAAAACATCTTTAGCTGGAAAAGTGTCATAGCCTGGGGTACATTTGAAGAAATTACAGACATAGCGGAACAAGAGCAGACAATGCAGTTACTGATCCACCGGGTTATGCCACTGGTGGAACATGCTACAGACCATCCCTCCCATGGTATAACCGCAAATGAGTATGATATTGGCGACAAGATCGACCTGATCGTCTATAAGATCAGGATAGACAAAGTCACCGGCAGGTTTGAACATCATTGAGCTGCATAAATATAATCAACACGTTAATCTTTAGACTTTGTGCATTCTGCTTTTAGCTTTTATATAAAGTACGGCATTATAGGGTCAAAGGCTTTTGGAATGGGTGAAACCCGACCTAAAAAGAATGAGCCCGATAAAATACCGGGCTCATCACATGATTAATTAAGACTGTTGTCCAGATTTTGGCATGCGCTTCTTGACAGGCCGCCTCTGGCGTTTAAGATCCGGTTGCTATTTGTAATCCGGATTTTGTATAAGTACGCCTCCGCTCTTGTCAATTTCTGTTTGAGGCAGCGGCCAATGGTAAAATTTATCCTCAAAATGATAATTGATAAGGCTGGTTTTTACCGCGTTAAGTACCGGGCCGGCAATATGCCATCTTAACAGATCGTAGTGGCGCAAACCTTCGAAAGCGAGCTCCACACGGCGTTCGTGCCTTATCCGTTCACGCATCTGATCTTTGGTATACCCGGCCGGGTAAGCCGGCATATTTACCCGTGCGCGCAAATCGGCCATAGCTTTATAAACTGTTGCATCAGGGCCGGCAATTTCATTTTGAGCTTCTGCATACATCAGCATCACCTCACCTAAACGCAGTATAACCGCATCCTGCTGGCTAAGCGTTGAAAAGCCGTAAGGTATGTTATTAGGTTCGAGGAATTTTATAATCCCATAGCCTGTAGGCCTCAGATTTGAAGGATGGTGAACCTTGCCCGGACCAAAATATACTGAATCGGCATATACAGTTTTGGCCAACCTTGGGTCGCGGTTTTTGAACTGATTTTTTGTATCAGTTAATGGCGAGATACCATATGGTTGTCCGTCAGTACACTCGTAGGCATCTACCATATTTTGCATAGGCGCGCAGGCATCCCAGTCGCCGTAATACATGTCCCACGGAGCTGTATTGTTTGGCGCAAGGAAGTTAACCGAAAACATGATCTCGGTATTATTTTTCTGGGTTGCATCCCTGAAAATATCCTCAAAGTTGGTACTCAGTTTGTATTGTCCCATCAAGTCCAAACAAAGGTTTCGTACCTGGGTTAGCATGGCGGCATCAGGCGTGCCTGTGCTTCCAAATGCGGCAAATAATAAAATCCTTGCTTTAAATGCTTTTGCAGATGACGCGGCCACATGACCACCGTTGGCGTAATAAGCATTGGTGCTCAAATTAGCAATGCCGTAATCAAGATCGGCAGTAATTTGAGCAAGCACCTGTGCCGCAGGCACTTTAGGCTGCTTTTGATTACTCAAATCAAGTGGTTGTATAACCAACGGAACGTCGCCATAAATACTGTATAGCTGAAAGTAAAGAAAGGCACGGATAAACCTTACCTCGCCTTCATAAATTTTACGCTGGCTATCAGAAATATCAGCACCTTTATATGTGCCTAAGTTTTTGAGAAACAGGTTTACCCTTGTAATACCTATATAACTATCGTTATAAATGGCAGTTTCATAACCACCTGTAGTGGGGTTAAAATTGCCCTGTACAAAATCCTTGGCGGCACCCGAATTAAACTGATTGTATCCATTATCGGTAAAGCCATCTCTGAAGCCCATGCCATAAGAAAATTCTTCTTGTTGCAGGGAAGCATAAACCGCTGCCAAAGCCGCGTCAAAGTCTGCTTTCGTTTTATAGAAGGTTGAAGTGGCTATCTGATCGTTGGGGTTTAAATCAAGGGCCTTTTTACATGCGCCTAAAAACAGCGATGTAATTAATATGATGGTTAATATAATTCGATTTTTCATGTGGGCTAATTAAAAGGAAACGTTCAAACCAAAAGAGTAGATTTTATTTTGCGGGTACTGCACCTGGTCTCCGCTGCCATAACGCTCAGGATCAAGGCCTTTAAATTTGGTTATGGTTAACAGGTTATCGCCCGCGAAATAAACCCTTAACCGGTTAATACCCACTTTTTTGGTAAGCTGTGACGGCAGGGTATAACCAAACACCAGGTTTTTAAGCCTCAGATACGATGCGTCCTGCAAGAAATAAGATGACCTGCGGCCGATCTTATCAGGTGCGCTTTGCCCGAAATACAGACGCGGCATAGTGGTTGAAGGGTGCTCAGGCGTCCAGGCATTTAACCAATCGGTAGTTGGTGACGAACCTTGTACAAATGGTATAGTGCCCCAACCTGATACATAAGATTTAACACCGTAAACGCCCTGCATCATGGCTGATAAGTCAAAGCCTTTAAAGCTGGCCGACAAGTTAAACGAGTAGTTTAATTTTGGATAAACACCAGCAATAATTGTACGGTCATTTTGATCAATTTTACCATCGCCATTTACGTCTCTATATTTTAAATCGCCCGGTAAGGTAGAATCAGAAAACTGTTTGGGAGAATTAGCTACCTCTTGCGCCGACTGGAAGATACCGATAACCTGCAGCATGTAGAATGAGTTCCACGGTTGCCCGTTTTGGTTGATGGTATAATCTCCAATTTCTGTTTGACCAAATTTCACCAGTTTGTTACGGTTATGATCAACGTTTGCACCTACATTAAAGGCTAAGCCCCTTAAAGCGCCATCAGTTATTACATTATTGTACGATATACCAAGCTCAACACCCCTGTTATTTACCGATCCGTCATTAATGGTAGGTGCACTTAAGCCCACAGCTGCGGTAACCTGTGCCTGCCTCAAAATATCAGACGTTGTTTTATTATACCAATCGGCAGTTAAATTAAAGTTTTTGAAAATGGTAACGTCCAAACCAATATCGGTCATAGTAGTGGTTTCCCATTTAATGGCCGGATTGTTGAGGTTTTGCTGAGCTACGCCAGTTAAGAGTGTCGAATTATCAAAAGAATAATTGCCCGTAAAGTTCAATAAAGCCTGATATGGATAGTTGGCACCATAGCCGTTCATTACTATATTTTGATTACCCAGTTGTCCCCATGAACCTCTTAATTTGAAATTATCCAGCCAGGTTAAATTCATGGCTTTTACAAAAGGCTCTTCAGTAACCCTCCAGCCGGCTGAAAACGATGGGAATACACCCCATTTGTTTTTACCGGCGAATTTTGAACTTCCGTCATCACGAATGTTGCCCTCTAAAAGGTAACGCCCTTTATAGTCGTAATTTACACGACCGAAATAAGACATTAAGGCCCATTGGTTACTGGTTCCGTTTGCGTTTTGAATATCAGAACCACCTGCGTTTAACTCCTGCAGGTCCAGATCGGCAAAGTTTTTACGGTAACCTGATAAGTACTGATATTTACTTTGCTCAATGCTATAGCCAAATTGTGCTTTAATATTATGCCCATGAAAATTGTGCGCATAGTTCAGGTAACTGAACAGGTTGGTATAAACGGTTTGCTCGTCCTGATCTGTTAAACCTTTACCCAGGTCAAGAGATGTTGCCAGTTGATTAGTGCGGAAATTATACTCATCCAGCGTGGCTTTAAAGTCCTTGTACTTATCCATATTAAAGTTCACCGCGCCTTTGGTATACCAGGAAATGTCTTTAGTAAACTGCACTTCAAACCAGCCCTGGGCGTTTACAGCGTAATCATTGGTGATCCTTCTGAAGTTTTGATCAAGTACAGCTATCGGGTTTTTATTGTTATACTCAAAGTCATAAGCTTTGTAGGTGTACCGCCCGCTACCATCAGCTAAATATGGACCATAAGTAGGCGCCTGCGACATGGCCGAAAGGAAAAGATCCATCGAAGAACCATCCCACTGACTTGGTGATGAAGGATTACCGGCTACAGCACCCCTGGTGCCTGATTTTAACAATACGTTGGTACCAAATTTTATATGGTCATTGATCTTTGAAGTTAAGTTGATACGGCCGCTATATCGTTTATAATCGAAGCCTCTTTCAATACCATCCTGGTTAACATAGCCAAATGATACGTTATAAGTAGTTTTCTCTGTACCACCACTAAATGTGAGGTTATGGTTTTGTGTTACAGCTGTTCTGAATATGAGGCTTAACCAATCGGTGTTAGGATACCTTACTCTGTCTGTGGCATTACGGTACAGATCGATCTGGTCCTGCGGATAAAGTGAGTTAGGATCTGTTGTGCCGCTGTTGATGCGTGCCTGGTTAAACATCTCCATATATTGGGCAGAGTTGGTCACCAGTTTAAACATCTTGGTCGGGCTGTTGTACCCTAAGTTACCATCGTAAGTAACAGACATTTGTCCGGCCTTGCCTTGCTTGGTTGTTACAAGCACCACGCCGTTGGCAGCCCTTGAACCGTATATTGATGCAGATGCAGCGTCTTTCAAAACAGATACATTGTCGATATCGGTTGGGTTAAGATCGCTGAAGTTACCGGGAACACCATCTATCAATACCAACGGATCAGAACCGGCGCCACTGAATGTGCTGTTACCGCGGATCCGGATAGATACAGCCTCATTTCCAGGCTCGCCTGAGCCTGTGTTGATCTGCACACCTGGTGCAAGACCTTCAAGCATAGATGCAGTGTTAACAACAGGGCGTTTATTCAACGTCTCGCCGGATACCGATGATACAGCACCTGTAAGGTTTGCTTTCTTTTGCGTACCATAACCAACCACTACAATTTCGTTTAGTGCCGATGTTTGCTCTTTAAGCGTTACATCAATTTTGGTTTGATTGCCTACAGGTACCTCCCGGGTAACAAAACCCACAAAGCTGAATACCAACACTGCGCTATTGTCATTCACAGTAACAGTATAATTGCCATCAATATTGGTCTGTACACCCGTGTTGGTACCTTTAACCTTTACTGTAACACCCGGTAAAGACATGCCTTTCTGATCTTTTACCGTACCGGTAATCGTTATTACCTGTGCCGGTTTCTTTTCGGCGGGTTTGGGGGTAACTACAATAGTAGTGTTATTAATTACATAACTAAAAGGCTGGTCGCGGAAACATTGCTGCAATGCTTCTTCCAATCCCGCATCTTTAAGGTCGACGTTTACAGGAAGTGCCTTTTTTAACATTTTGGAATTGTAGAGTACGCTATATCCGCTTTGCCTGTGGATGTCTTTAAGCGTTTCAACAAGCGAAGCGTTATTTTTACTAAGACTTATCCTTTGCGCAAACGTGGTTGAGGCACTTACCTGAAGTATCGAAACCAGACACAAAAAGAACGACAATTTCATGATCAGAAATATTTTTGATACGGCACGGGGTATCTGCCCGCGCTTTAATGCAGTAGAATTTTTGTACATTTGAATGTTAGGTTAAATAACTGGTTGTGAGAAAAAATGATCGTTAACTGACCTGATTGCTATCCGTAGCATTGAGCCAGGGGCGGTGCGAACGCTCCTGGTTACTTTCTTTTTGGGATAGCATTATATAAGTATGAGGTTACTTCATAATGATAACCCTCCTTCCTTCAATTTTATAGTGAATACTACCGGTAAGCTTGATATTATCAAGCAATTCTTTAATGTCTTTATATTTTGAGATGGTACCGCCAAATTCATTTTCCTGAACCTGCGTATCCTGATACTCAATATCCACGTCATACCAGCGGCTCACCTGCTTCATGATATTCACAATGCTTTGATCATGAAATATAAAAAAGCCGTTTATCCAGGCCATATTGGCTTCAACATCGGCCTTTTGTACTTTTATTGATGAACCATTTTGGTTTACAGTTCCCTGTTGGCCAGGTAAAAGCATTATTGCGGCTGTGCCTTTACTCATTTTAACCGAGCCTTCAAGCAGGGTGGTGGTAATATCAGGGTTATCGCTATAAGCGTTAATGTTAAAGTGGGTGCCGAATACCTGCACCTGTGTACCATTAGCCTTAACTATAAATGGATGGGCCTTATCTTTTGCTACCTCGAAATAAGCCTCCCCGTTCAATTCAATTTCGCGGGTAGCGCCGCTAAAAAACTCCGGGAATTTGATTGACGATGCTGCATTAAGCTGCACCTTGGTGCCGTCTTCCAATACTACCTGGTATTGGCCGCCACGCGGTGTGGTGATGGTATTGATTTGTGGGATACCTGCCTGCCCTTGTTCGTTTGGCTTCCTGTCAAATTTATAAACCACTAAACCGTTGGCTGCTTTGCTTACTTTTACGCCCATCCCTGCTGCCAATTGACCATTTTTGGCGTCATCAAGTACTATTTTATTGCCATTGGCCAAAGTGAGATATGCTTTGTTGCTTCCGGGTAATATGGTTGTTTTAGTATTCTTAACTATTGTACCTGTGGTATTATCCTTTTTTGTAGGCATAAACAGCAAGCCAGCCAATACAGCTATAGCAACTAATGAAGCAGCCGCCCATAACCATTTGTAGCTCGTTTGTTTAAGAGGTTTTATGACAACAGCCTTTTGTCTGCTTTCAGTTAATTTTTTCCAAATCCGCGCATGTACATCGGCTTCACTTACCTCTTCATCATCCCAAACCTCGTCGGCTAACTGCATTTCATCGCGATATGTATCCAATAGCTGTTTTTCAGCATCGGTGCATTGGCCGCTCATATATTTTTCATACAGCGCAAGGAACTCGTTCTTAGTTATCATCAGGTTGCAATTGCAGGTTTATATGATGTTAGTGTAAATTTTATGCCGGCACACACATACATTTTTATTTTTTTTTTACGCCCAGGCTTAAAGGTTAAATAATTTTGATCGGCTTTTCCTAATTTTATCCAACCAATTGTATGTACAATTCTCATATTAGTGATCAGGAACTGTGGCTTGCCGTACGTAAGGACGATGAGCACGCGTTCGCCCTACTTTTTGACCGGTACTGGGTAAGGTTATATAAGACTGCCCTCCGGTATCTGAAAGACCGTGAAAATAGTGAAGAAGCAGTACATGATGTTTTCCTGAATATCTGGGATCGCCGGTATCAACTGGACATACAATCTGTCCCCAATTTTCTGCTCTCGGCCATCCGCTACCAGGTTTATAATCGCATGCGTGCGGCAAAGCGCCCGGTCATCCTGGAATTAGATAATCTGGAAGCAGGCAATTTCCCCGACTACAACCAGGGTGATTTCCGGATCAAAAATCAGGAGTTGTTACAGGAACTGAGTTATTACCTGGAGAAGTTGCCCAAGCGCTGCCAGGAAATATTTTACATGAGCCGCATGGAAAACCTGAGTAACCAGGAAATTGCCGCCCGCTTAGGAATATCCAAACGAACGGTTGAAAACCAGATAACCGTGGCATTGAAACACCTAAGGAGCTGTTTCAAGCAAGTTTCAATGATGCTTTGCCTGTACTATATGTTTTTTAAATAATGCGGGGGGGGATGGTGCACGGCTTTTCGAAGCCTATTGTCATTTTAGGTATGAAGAGCTATTGGGACTTCTGGGCTTTGATTAATAATTATGATTGAATGCTGATGTTAAACACATCTTTTAAAGCACGTTTGGCCGAATGGTAGCCGCACATACCATGTACCCCTCCTCCCGGCGGTGTGGATGATGAACAGATATAAATCCCCTTTGCCGATGTGCGGTATGGTGAGCGGCGCAATACCGGCCGGGTAAACAACTGGCCAATGTCAATTACCCCGCCGTTAATATCACCTCCGATATAATTGGGATTATAGTTTTCCAGTTGCCCTGTATTAAAAGTATGCCTGCCTATGATGCGTTCGCGGAAACCAGGGGCAAAACGCTCCACTTGTTTTTCGATAATATCGGTTATGTCTTTGTTTGATCCGTTGGGAACGTGGCAGTATGCCCAGGCGGTATGCTTGCCCAGGGGCGCACGGGTATTGTCAAAAAGGCTTTGCTGGGCCAGCAGTACAAATGGTTTTTCGGGGTGCAAACCGTCCCAGATTTGCTGTTCACCCACAGCAATTTCCTTCAGCGTACCGCCAATATGTACCGTTCCTGCTTGCCGGGCCTCTCCTGCTTTAAACGGAATAACATCATCAAGCGCCCAGTCAACTTTAAAAACACCCATCCCGTAACGATAACGTTCCAGTTGCCATTTATACAATGATGAAAATTTATGTCCGGCAATTTGCAGCAGTTGTTTTGGCGTAACATCAAACAAAATTGTCTTTGCCGATGGCAGCTGATCAAAATTATTGATGTAGGTATTGGTTTCTATCCTGCCCCCTATTGATGTAAAGTATGATGCCAGTGCCTCCGCTATTTTTACCGAGCCGCCTTTAGGCACAGGCCAGCCTTTTAAATGCCCGTTAACCATCAATACTAAAGCAATTGCAGATGTGGTAAGATTTTTTAGCGGCAGAATGCTATGAGCAGCCATCCCGGCTAAAAGCCCTTTGGCTTCCTCAGTTTTAAAGCGTTTGGCCAAATAGTTTACTGAAGTTAAAGCATCCAGCCCAAAAGCAGCCAGGTGGACCGGATGTTTGGGAAAAGTAAGCGGACCTAAAACATCAGACGCCAAACCGGGCCACGAAGTTACCAGGGGGGCCATCAGTTTGATGTAGGTATCCCTGTCGGCACCTAACAGATTGGCAGTTTCAACAATGGCTTTTTTAAGTACCGCGGCGGTTCCATTATCAAAGGGATGCGCTGCAGATATTGTGGGATAAATATATTCAAGGCCGTGCTCACGCAGTGGCAGTGTTTCAAAAAATGGCGAACCAACTGCCAGCGGATGAATAGCTGAGCAAACATCATGCTTATAACCAGGCAGGGTTAGTTCTTCAGTACGTAAACCGCCGCCAATAGTACTTTTTCCTTCAAGCAGTAACACCGAAAGTCCGTTTTGTTGCAACAATATGGCTGCCGCAAGGCCATTTGGCCCCGAGCCTACTATTACTGCGTCATAATCATGCTTTTCCGGTTTCACAGGTATCTGTATTTTGGATTTGCCCGCTACTAATTTGCCTTAGTAAAACGCGCACTGACGATTTAAGTTATCAGGCACAATATACACATCATTTCTTGTCGCCTTACCTTTACGTTCTATAAATTCGGGCAATTTATCCTGCAAATGTCCCCCAAATCATGCCGGCAGTAAGGTGTATCTGCTAACATCTGGCCCCCTCCTCTTAATTCCTGATCTACATATAAACTATTAATTATACTTTCCGTATACAGTCAATATTTACATGATTTTTTGAATATTCGCAACATGAACCAAAACCTGCAGTTGGAATTTCCTTTTATTAAAAGGCGAAGAGTTTTATATGTAGCTACAAAAATTTCGTTTGCATTTTTAAATGAACCGAACTACTATTTATGAGATGTCCTCTTTTACGATTAATTATTAGTTGTCTGATACTTTGCCTTTCTTTTTTGTCTTGTAATCGATCACAGCCTCGCAATGTCAATAAAAATGGAGTTTACATCAAAAACGAAAATGGCAAATATTCGCTGTACCGTAATGGTGAGCCATTTTTCATAAAAGGAGCTTCCGGTTTTACAAATTTAAAACAGTTAAACGAGGCTGGAGGCAATACGATAAGGGTTTGGGACACCTTAAATTTAGGAAGTATTTTAGATTCGGCGCAGGCACATCATTTAGCTGTAATAGCAGGTTTGCCAATGCCACCAAGCGAAAGTATAGATGACTTTTATAAAACACCCAAAGCCAGTGCCCATGTGAAGACTATTGCCGGTATTGTAAATAGGTTTAAGCATCACCCCGCGCTTTTGAGTTGGTGCCTGGGCAATGAGCTTGCATTCCCTTACAAACCGAAATACAATCAGTTTTATACCATATTTAATGATGTGGTTGATATGATCCATCAGGACGATCCGCAGCATCCGGTTACCACAACCATTATGTCCTTTCAAAAGAAAAACATTGTCAATATTAAGCTACGGACGAATATTGACTTCATCTCGTTCAATGTTTTTGGCTCGATACAAACATTAAATGAAGATCTTCAAAAATTCAATTGGTTTTGGGATGGCCCGTTCCTGATAACAGAATGGGGAATTGAAGGGCCCTGGGTCGCGGACAATCAAAATGCCTGGGGGGCTTATATTGAAAATACCAGTACCAAAAAGGCTGAGCAATATCTTTATACCTATAAAAAGTATATGCCGGTTAATAACTCCAGGTTTCTGGGGTCGATGGTGTTTTATTGGGGTCAAAAACAGGAGCTAACGCCAACCTGGTTCAGTCTGTTTGATGAAAATGGCGCTGAAACCGAGGCCGTTCAGGTGATGCATTATATCTGGACGGGCCAAAAAGCGTCTAAGAAGGCCCCTGCATTGAAATATATGCTGGTAGATGGAAAAGGTGCCAGGGACAATATCTTGTTTAAGCCCGGCATAACAATAAACAGCAAAGTGTATCTTGAAGATCCTGATACTACCGGCTTAACATTTAAATGGCAAATATTTGCGGAGGATTGGTTCAAACCCAATGGCGTTTTTAACCAAAAGAAACCAAAGGAGATTAAAAATTTAATAATCGGGCATTGCGGACCGGACTTGAAGTTTAAAGTACCGGATCAAGAAGGCCCTTATCGCTTATTGGTTTATGTATATGATCAAAAGGGCTCTTTTGCTACCTCAAACACTCCCTTTTATGTATTAAAAAATCCATGAACAATATTATAAAACCACCTTCCAAACGGCAATTATTTTATTTAAGGCTGATGATTATCATCGGTTTGCTTTGTATGTTTTTTTTAATACATAGCCTGCTCAGAAAGTCAGTTATTGGTTATCAGCCACTGTATTGGCTATTAATATCAACCTTTGTTTATACCTTTTTTAAGGTAATATATGAGTGGTATCATTATTGGTCAATAAGTGTTCCGCCTGTTTTACCCATAACGAAACAATATACGGTAGACATATTTACCACGTTTTGCGCCGGTGAACCATATGAAATGATTGTTGAAACACTTACTGCAATTCAGGCTATACGTTATCCTCACGAAACCTTTTTATGTGACGAGGCCGATGACCCTTACCTGAAATCAGTTTGTAAAGAACTGGGTGTTCATCACATAACAAGAACTAAAAAGATCAACGCCAAAGCCGGCAATATTAATAACGCGTTAGCCCAGTCATCAGGCGAACTATGTGTAATTCTTGATCCTGACCATATACCCGTACCCGAATTTCTGGATCCGATAATAGCTCATTTTGATAACCCCGAAATTGGTTATGTGCAAATTGTGCAGGCTTATTACAATCATGACATTGGATGGATAGCTAAAGGCGCGGCACAACAAACCTATCAGTTTTACGGCCCCATGATGATGTGCATGAACAGTTATGGCACTGTGCAGGCTATAGGCGCCAATTGTACTTTCAGGCGAACAGCTTTGGAATCAATTGGCGGGCATGCTGCCGGGCTGGCTGAAGATATGCATACGGCAATGCAGCTCCATGCACGCAATTGGAAATCCGTTTATGTACCCGCTGTATTGACCCGGGGCCTGGTTCCGGCTACTTTGTCAGCTTATTATAAGCAACAATTGAAATGGTCGCGGGGTGTTTTTGAGCTTCTGGTGACTTCCTACGTTAAACTTTTTAGAAAATTCAACTGGCGGCAGAAACTTCATTACGGTCTTTTACCTCTATTTTACTTATCTGGTTTTGTATTTCTTATTAATTTCTCAATTCCGGTCATATCACTGTTCACAGATGCTTTCCCGTTAAGGATGGACTTTTCTGAGTTTTTAGTTATCAGTGTTCCTTTTATAACTTCAGTGGTTCTGATCAGGCATTTTGTTCAGCAATGGGTAATGGAGGATAATGAGCGGGGGTTTCATGTGGTGGGGGGATTACTGCTCATAGGTACATGGTGGGTTTTTATATTAGGTTTTGTCTATACTATTATCAGGAAGAACGTTCCCTACATAGCAACCCCCAAGGATATCAAAGATGAAAAAAATTTAAAAAACAACTTACCCAATATTGTAGTGTTGGTTGTATCCATCGCGGCTATTATTTACGGCCTTTACAACGACTGGAACCCCTATACACTTTTTATGTCCGGCATCGTTGGCCTGAATTGTATGTTCATGATATTTATGCTTATCGCGAGTTCAGAACTCAAGTTTCAGGCCTACCTGGATAAACATGCAACATTATTTACAGTTGTTTCAAAAATACAGCATGTTAAAGTATTTTTTTGGCTATTAAGAAGAAAGATATATTTCGGTGTAAGGAAAGTTAGCCTGATACTTAGCATATTAGTGGTTGGCATCTGCATATATGCTTCTCAGGAAACGGATGAAGATACAAGTTTTAATGTTGCGCGTGGTTTCGATGCAAAGAATGATAATAGCAAAAAGTCTTTTGCCGAGTTCATCTCCTCATCAGATACCACCGGGTTATCCCAATTGATCAGGCAATCGCGACTTTATAATAGCGCTTCGAGAAAGTCTTCAGATACTTCGACAAATATTATTGAACAAGATCCAGTCACCGGTCAAAAACGTTTATCAGTAAACCCTCCATTTTTTTCTTCAGTAAAAGGCGTAATCTACTCTAAAGGAAACTACTGGTACAAGAACATAGCCCCGCTCACCAAAAAAATCATAGTTAATGATTTTGAAGACATTAGAAAAGCGGGGATAAATACCATAAAAATATATGGACCTAATATTTACGACCACTCAATTTTTGAAGCAGCGGCACAAAAGGGCTTAAAAATTAATTATAGCTTCTGGGTTCCTGCCCCATCAAGCTTCATTAATGATACCACCTACCTGCACGAGCAATTCAATATCATCCTTAACACCATAAATAAAAATAAATCAAACCCTAACATCAGTGCCTGGAACTTAGGTAATAGTACCTACCAGCAACTATCTCAATTTTATCATGGGCCACAGTTGTACCAGGCCCAACAGCATTATATCAATTTGTTAAAACGTTTGGTAAATGAAATTAAACATGAAGACCCAACAAGGCCATTAACCATCGACCTTTTATCCTCTCCCACACTTAACCCTGCTATGCAAATATTAAAGGGGCAAATACCGGCAATTGATGCTTTCGGAGTAATTATTGATAATAAACTGTCATTGAAATATGTTAGCCGTGATTTTAAAACGCCTTATTTTTTCAGTTGCACTGATCCCGGTGCACTTGAAGGTGTCCAGCATTCCGGCGGAATTTTTTACGCTAACTGGCAGGATCAACAAAGCGGCACTGCTGTCACGTTTGACGGTTTAAAAGATGTATGGGGCAGAAATAAACGTTACCTTTATAAAATAAGCAGGAACTGGAATGGCAATACACCTGTCTATAATTTGCCCGATATTAAAATATTAAAACCTGCATTAACAACTACTCCCGGAGCATCCCTGCGCTATAACGCCCTGGTATTTTCCTACGGTCACTGGAACATCGCCGCGTATTTAAAAACCGGATTGAAATTTGAATGGTATCTTGTCAAAACAGACAATTTGGGTAATGCTACCGGCATGAAAAAGGTAGGAGGCGGTCCGGACGTATACCTCACAATCCCAAAAAATGATGACAGATACAGGCTGTACCTTGTGGCAACCGATGGCGATAATGTAACTGTTGACTACGCAACATTAAATACCCCTCTTCAAAATTAATCGTCAATGAAAAAAAAGTCCGTAAAGATTTATTTAGCGATCAGTTTAGGTATAATCTTCGTTATATCCTTTTGGGGCATTAAACTTTTCCGCAGTGATTATTTTACAAATGACTACTACCGCAGCAACGAACAGGTGGTTGGCATATTTAACCGCAGGAATTTAAGTGATACCTTACCGGCCAAACCCATTATTTGTTACACGGCAGTGTTTAAAAATACAGCTATAAGGTCAAGCCGGGGCAATGTTGAAACAGCTTTGGCTGATAACGATGTATTAATTACCGTGGAAACCTGGCTTAAAGGCGTAAATTATCAAAACAACGTTTTAACTGAAGTGCTTAACGGCAGTTTTGATAAGCAGATCCATGAACTGGCTGTTTTGGCTGCAAAAAGTCACCATCAGGTTTTTATCCGCTGGAACCCTGACATGGAAGTACCGGCCAGTGTATTTCCCTGGCAATATAAATCGCCTAAAGACTATATTACTTCATTTAATTATTTTTCAAAAAAAATTAAAATGATTGCCCCAAAGGCACAAATCATCTGGGGGCCGTCTGGTTATCCCGGTGATACCGAATACTGGCCCGGCAATAGGACTGTTGATTATGTAAGTATAACACTTGGAAGCAAATCAGAAGATACCACTCACTTTTATCCAAAAGACAGCACGGTTTCTGATATGTTAAAACATAAGCTCCATCGCTTAAGGTTTATAGACAAACCGGTATTGATCATAGATAATAATACCGGAAAAACACCTTTTAAATACAGTTGGCTAAACCAACAAAAAGACTACTTTATAAAATACCGGAATACCGTATACAGTGCCGACAACTACGCGGATAGTGCCGCTAAAAAGCCGGTAAGGACATCGCTCAAGATTGGGGTATTTGACCCAAATAAAAAACTGCTCAATCAACCGAGAATTAGTGTAGAACATCTTTTTACAGATTGGGGCGAAGTTGAAAGAGGCGATTTTGAGAAAAAATTCTCCGAGGTCATTAGCCGTCACCATGACGTTATTGTAACCATGGAACCATGGCGTGACACCAGCGGAATACCGGATACTGCTGTCACGGAAAGTATTTTAAACGGCCGTTATAACAAGCAAATCAAAAAATTATTTAATATAATTTCTGCCACACCGAATATCGTTTATCTCAGATGGATGCATGAAATGGAGATCCCGATCCACCGGTACAAGTGGCAAAGTCAGGATCCCGTTAACTACATCAACGCCTTCAGATATTTTATGCAGTTTGACGGAGGGCCGGGCAAAAATGTCAGAAAGGTTTGGGGACCTGCCGGCGACCGGGGCTCGGCAGATTTTTGGCCCGGAAGCGATGTAGTAGATTATATCAGTATAGCCATTTACGGTTTGCCGGATAAAAACATTACCGACCAGGATAAGCAGGAAGCCTTTAGCACCATATTTAACCGAAAATATTTTCGGATGAGGTTTCTTGATAAGCCTTTATTCATAACCGAATTTGGTGTAAAGGGATCAGAAAGCTTCCAGGACAAATGGCTTGTCGATGCCGCTGAAACAATAAATGCAAACCCTCATATTTTTGGCGTTTGTTACTTTAATTTGTATGACAACCCCAAAGCCTGGGGTGATATTAAAGCCCCTAACTGGAGTATTACTCCGCAGTCGATGCTCAAATTTTGTAGTTTATTGAAACAGTAATCATATTAACGATTTGTAAAATAGATCGCTTACATTTTCATATTAAATAAATTTATTAAATTATAAAACATAAAACATTACCCATGGTTGTATCATAACACTATCTACTCTAAAATCAAATGTTATGTTTCACCATGTAAAAGAACTACAATTTAACGCGCGCGTGTCGCGCCCCGACCCACAGTTTGCCAATTTATTACTGGAGCAGTTTGGCGGAGAGAATGGCGAATTGGCCGCAGCCATGCAATACTTCACGCAGGCCTTTGGTGCCAAGGTACCATACCCCGACAAATATGATATGTTGATGGATATCGCCACCGAGGAATTCAGTCACCTTGAAATTGTGGGCGCCACTATTCAAATGTTGCTCAAAGGCGTTAATGGCGAGCTTAAGAATGCTGCCGACAGTTCCGAGATCATGCAGGTTTTGAATGGTAAAGCTGCCAAAGAAGATATTATTCACCAGGCAGTATTCGCCAATCCACAGTTTGGCGTTATTACGGGCGGCGGTGTTACGCCCCGCAACAGCCAGGGTATACCATGGTGTGCCAGTTATATCCATTCAAATGGCGACCTGACCGTCGATCTTCGCAGTAACCTTGCCTCAGAGTCACGCGCCAAACTGGTTTATGAACACCTGATGAAGTTTACCAATGATCCTTACATCCACGAAACACTGTCCTTCCTGATGACCCGTGAAGTGGCGCATTACAAGATGTTCGAAGCGGCTTTAAACGATATCCAGCCAAACTTTCCACCAGGGGTACTGGCAGCCGATCCACGCTTTACCCAGCAGTATTTCAATATGTCTAATGGTGCCGACGTTCACGGCCCGTGGAATGAAGGCGAAATGCCCGATTTGGAAAAAGAATTCATTTACATAGCTGACCCGGTAAAGCACGTCAGGGAAACACAGGGCCTCACCCAACTGGAAGACGATAAGGCGAGGGAACTTAAACAGGCCGAAAAGCTGAATAAGCAAATGAGCCAGGAAAAAAGCACCGAAGTAAAGGACTCTGAACCCGAAGGCGTGGCGCAATGGAGTACTTATCCTGATAATAATAACAGAGTCTGAAATACTAAAAAAAACAATGCTACCAGCCGTCATCCTGCTGATGACGGCTTTTACTAAACAGTTGCCCAGGCGTTTTTAATACCGCTGACTTCCCCCCCTTTTCGAGAGCTTTATATCGATCGATTTTAAAGAAAGTTTATTAGATCTGCACTCCCGTGCTTACAAAACATTTTCTAATTTTTTCAATATTATAAACATTTAAGAAAAAAAATCATTATTTAATTAAACAACTTCTAATAAGAGTCGGCATTCCGTTTTATTTAATCAACTCAACAACAAATTTTTTTTTTAAGAATTTATGATAACCAAAGAAGAAACACCGCAAAAACAGGACAGGCAGCCAGGCATTGAAGCAAAGATGCATCCGGCTCCGGAATACATTAAAGACAACTATAAAGCTGCCGGCAAGTTGCAGGGAAAAATAGCCCTGATTACCGGAGGCGACAGTGGGATTGGCCGCGCGGTAAGTGTACATTTTGCGCAGGAAGGTGCCAATGTGGCCATTGTTTACCTGGATGAGGATGAAGATGCCAAAATAACAAAGGACCTGGTTGAATTAACAGGTCAGCAATGCCTGCTCATTAAAGGAGACGTAAAAGACCCCGCCTTTTGCAAACACGCGGTACAACAAACTATAAAAGAATTTGGCAAGCTGAATATCCTGGTGAATAATGCAGGTATGCAGTTTCCGCAAAAAGACGTTAGGGCGATTGACACCGGGCAACTGGATGTTACCTTCCGCACCAATATATTTGCCTATTTTTATTTTGCAGAAGCTGCATTAGATCATATGCATGCAGGCGATTGCATTATCAATACCACCTCGGTAACGGCCTATCGCTCTTCGCCTTCGCTTATTGATTACTCATCAACCAAAGGCGCTATCACCACGTTTACGCGATCACTGGCTACCAACCTGACAGAAAAAGGGATCCGCGTTAACGCCGTAGCGCCCGGACCCGTCTGGACACCGCTTATTGTATCCACCTTCGACGAAGAAAAGATCAAAAAGTTTGGCAGTGAAACGGCTATGAAACGTGCCGGACAGCCTTCTGAGCTTGGACCCGCCTATGTTTTCCTGGCTTCAGACGACTCTTCCTTTATTACAGGCCAGGTAATCCATGTTAACGGCGGCGAAGTAGTAAACGGATAAGGTGACATCTGATAAAAGTAAACCCAAGAGCGGCATCAGTTATCTTCCTCCGGGCAGACAGGCTTGTTTAGCAGTAAAAGACAATCACCTTTTTTTAAACGTTATAATAGCATCACCATGAAAACAACAAATCTAATTATTGCGGTCGCTCTGTTGCTTTACGTCAGCACCGGCTGTAATCCTGCCGATCGAAATAGAAAAATAGGCGGCTCTACCGATAGCAGCAGTGTAAACAGGGGCGGCGGACCATCCATTTCCGACACAAACACTATAAACAGTACAAGGAAACAACATCTACAGGATTCCTTAAGCGGAGATACCACATCGAAAGGCAACGTGCCGCCGAGCGGCCAGCTGCCTAAAAAATAAGGCACTGTCAGTAAAACTGCCTCGCGTTAGGAAACCCGATACTTATTGTCTGCAGTTTTTATAACCTGTAAATTAATTTTTTTTAATCCCGTTAATTTGTATTTAACTTATATTTATCCATAAGAAATTACCTATTACTTATATGCAGATAGCCGGCGAGGAAGATTTATATTCGATCATACTCCACGCACCTGTGGGCATTTGTATACTTCATGCGGAAAGTATGACCATTGAAGCAGCTAATATTCATTTGTTAAAGCTGATCAATAAACAGGCTGAAGACCTGGCAGGGAAATCTTACCGGGAAATCTTTACCCTTGCAAAACCCGGTGATGAGTCGGCACTGAAAATGGCAGTAGAAGGCAGGCAGCACCAGGATGATAAAGGAACGATGATACAAATGCTTAACGGGAAGAAAGAGATTGTACCCGTTACCTTTGTTTATAAGCCCGTAAAAAACAATAAGGGCAAGGTCACTCACATAGCCATATGGATATTAGAAAACACCAAAGAGGTGCTGGACGAGGAACTGGCAGCCATTAACGAAGAGTTGGCCGCTACCAATGAAGAGTATGCAGCTGCCAACGAAGAACTGGCCGCAACCAACGAGGAGTTGCTGGAAACCCAGGAAAATCTCCGGCGGAGTGAAAAACTTTTCCGCTCCATTGCACTGAACATTCCAGGTTCGCTGATCCTCGTCGTTGACCGGAACCACCGGTATATGGCCATTGAAGGCGACATTATGGAAAGGATGGGTTATGACCGGCGCGATTATGAAGGCAAGCATCCGTCAGAGATTTCGCCCGAACGCTACGAAGCTTCCAGGCATTTATATGAGAGGGTTTTGTCCGGCGAAAAGTTTTCTATAGAGCGAAAGGCAGAAACGGGAGAATTTTATCTTATCCATTTTGTGCCGCTTAAAAATGACGACAACATTGTAGAATCCGGGCTTATCATAACCCTGGATATTACCGAGATTAAACAGGCCGAAGAAAAAAGCGCAAAGCTTGCCGCGATCGTCGAAACTTCGGATGACGCCATTGTAAGCAAAACGCTGGAAAGTGTGGTCACCAGTTGGAATGCCGCGGCCGAACGAATGTTTGGCTACACAGCAGAGGAAATGATAGGGCAAACAATTTACAAGATCATTCCCGAAGACCGGCAAAACGAGGAACCACGCATTCTTTCCAGGTTAAACACAGGCGAACGAGTTGATCACTTTGAAACCAGGAGACTAACCAAAGATGGGCGGTTACTGGATGTTTCGCTAACCATCTCTCCCATTATGGATAAGCAGGGGAAAATAATCGGCTTATCCAAGATCGCACGCGATATCACCGATAAAAAGCAGGAGGAACAACGCAAAAATGACTTTATCGGTATGGTGAGCCATGAACTGAAAACGCCGCTGACCTCATTAGCCGCGATCATACAGGTTGCGCAAAAGAAATTGGCGCAGAGTGAAGATCAATTCCTCTCCGACGCGATGGAGAAGGCAAATCAGCAAGCCAGGCGGATGGCTGCTATGATCAACAGTTTCCTTAATATTTCGCGCCTCGAAGCCGGTAAATTATTAATTGAGAAGCAGCCGTTCGATCTGGGGCAATTACTGCAGGAAGTACTGGAGGAAACCCAGCTAACGGTAACGAGCCATGTCTTCAGTCTTAAAGAATGTAGTAACCTCACGGTTAATGCCGATCGGGATAAGATCATTTCCGTTATTTCCAATCTCATCAGTAATGCCGTAAAATACTCGCCTAAAGGCCGCCAGATCGATATCGGTTGCAAACTCAATGGCAATATGGTAATAGTGAGTGTAAAAGATGAAGGCATGGGCATAAAGCCCGATGATCTCGGCTATATTTTCGACCGGTATTACCGCGTTGAAACCAATCATACACGCCATATTTCCGGTTTCGGGATCGGCCTTTATCTCAGTGCCGAAATTATTAAACGGCATGGCGGTGAAATCTGGGCTGAAAGTGAATTGGATAAGGGATCAACTTTTTATTTTTCGCTTCCCCGGGCTGAATCACCCGATAATTTGTAAGTCTTCCATCTGCCCAACCCTACCGATTCCACCCAATATCAATAATCCTGGCGTTATCCGTTGCGCGGCTCATGTGGACCTGATCTGAAATATTGCTATTGATAAAGCTGGACACTTAATGCACAAAGTTTACAGCTAATTTTATAGCCGCTATCGCTCTGTTGCCGCATAAGCAAATGATTAATACTATTTAATTATTCGCCTTTTGCTTTTGCTAATTTATCAAACTCCACCACTCCTGCCCTGGTGGCCCATGCCTTATACATTGCTTCAAGCTCGGCTACTTTTTGAGGATATCGGGCACTCAGGTCATTTAATTCGGAACGGTCGGTGCTGATATTATAGAGTTCCCATTTATTTTCGGGGCGTTGCGATACCAGTTTCCAGTCGCCCTGCCTTACAGCACGGTTACCTTCATGTTCAAAAAACAGCCCGTTGTGTCCTTTCCAGTTTTGCCCCTTGAATACGGGGACAAGACTTATACCCTCCGTAGGTGTAATGTTATTGTCATGATAAACTTTAGGATAAGTTGCACCGGCCAGATCAAGGCAGGTAGCCATCAGATCAATAATGTGGGCAGGCCTATTGACTATTGACCCTGGCTTAATCACATCGGGGTAATAAGCTATAAAAGGGGTAGCTGTCCCCCCTTCATATTCCCAGTGTTTAAATAAGCGGAAAGGTGTGTCGCTTACATTGGCCCCCAATGACCCGTACGATGTAAAAGAAGTTGGGTCACTTGCAGGCTTACTGTTTGCAGCCAGTACCTCGGGGGTAAAACCCGGCCCCGAGATAGTTTCATTACTGGCGCCATTGTCTGACAAGAACATGATCACTGTATTTTTATCCTCACCCAGCTCTTTAAGTTTTTTCCTGATGCGACCTATGTTCTGATCCATCCGGTCGATCATTGCAGCATATACAGCCATTTTGGTATCAAACTGCTCTTTTTCTTCCGGGGTAAGGCTATCCCATTCCGGTACGCTCTTATCCCTCGGCGAAAGTCTTTCATCCTTAGCAATGATCCCCAATTGCTTTTGACGTTCGAGCCGCTCCTGCCTGAGCTTATCCCAACCTTTCAGGTATTTGCCTTTGTATTTAGCAATATCTTGGGGCAGTGCCTGAATTGGCCAGTGCGGACTGGTAAAAGCCATATACAGGAAAAATGGCTTGCCCGTGCCTTTATTACCTTCAATAAACTTAAGGGCATAATCGGCATAAGCATTGGTTGAATACCAGTTTGGCCCTGGTGTGTATTCCTTATCGTCTAACGCAATGGTAAGTTTTTGATTAGGGCGATAAGGCATTGTTGGATTAAAATAACTGCTTGCCCCATCTATTAAACCAAAATAATGATCAAACCCGCGTTTAACCGGCCAGCGCGAGAGGTCTGTACCCACATGCCATTTGCCTGCCATCAGCGTATTATAGCCGCCATCTTTAAGCGCTTCGGCTATGGTTACGCAGTTTTGGTTCAGGTAGCCCTGATAAGCAGGCACATCCCGGTGGTTTACCATATCACCTACCCCAGCCTGGTGCTGATAAAGCCCGGTGAGTAACGATGCCCGGGTTGGGCAACAGCGCGACGCATTGTAAAACTGGGTCATGCGCAAACCGCCTTTGGCCATCGCATCAAGATTGGGCGTTTGGGTTTCAGAGCCGAAACAGCCAATATCCGAGTAGCCCATATCATCGGCCAAAATAATAATGATATTTGGTCGCTTAGCCGGTTGCTTATGCTGGGCAAATATTGAACTGCTTGCTACTGCAAAAAGAAAGATGGTTTGAAGGAACTTTTTCATAGGAGACGATTATCGCAATCTATTTAAAATTAAGGGTAATATCATCCCTGTTACTATGGGATGTTTTTATCCAAAGCAAATGATTGATTTTATCATAATACCAGCCAGCTGTTTTGTCTAATGCGTCAACATTATCAGCCGCTTTCAATGTTTCATTATTTTCTGTTATTGAAGAAGGTTCCTTATCACCGGCCCAATGTATTTTGGCCAGATAGGTATGCTGCGCGGGGATAAAACTACCGGATGGTTTCTTAATCTGCAATTCCCAGCCACCGTCACCATTTACCAATGTAACATGAGTGATTGCCTTATCCCCATGCTGATATTTTAAGGTAATGCCATCATCTTCATACAACTTAAACTCAGATGCCTGGCCCAAAAACACGTCCAACGTTATCAAATCTACCGGTTTTTCATCCATGTATTTCATGGCCGGTTGCATTGGGATAATGCCTCCTGCTTTTACAAAAATGGGTAGATGATCTGTAGGGGTCAGGATATGGATATATTGCTTTCCGGTATATTTTATGCCCGTCCAATAATCAAACCAAATCCCCTTTGGTAAGTAAACAGTACGTGTTTGAGCGCCCTTTACAGTTACCGGGCAAACCATCAAATTATCACCAAACAGGTATTGATCGGCTACATTATAGGTATTGGGATCGTCCTGGTATTCCAGCACCAAAGCACGCATGAGTGGCATACCGGTTTGATATTGTGTATATGCGTTGCTGTAAATATAGGGGATCAGCCTGTAACGGAGATCGTCGTATTTTTTAAAGTTGGCTAATGCCTCGGCCCCATAGTTCCAGGGTTCTTTATAACCCGGATGGTCCATGCCAAAAACCATAGCCACCGGACTGAACATACCGAACTGCACCCACCTCATATACAACTCCGGATCCGCCGCATGTTCAAAACCGCCCATGCAATGTGCCCAATATCCAACGCCCGACATGCCAATATTTAATCCGCCTTTTATAACCGGCGCAAAGTATTGCCATTCGCTTGGCCAGTCGCCTGCAAAAATGAACGGGTAACGCTGGATGCCGGAATAACCTTCGCGCGTTTGGTTTAAACCACGAATGCCATTGTATTGCTGAAATTTCAAATATGGTGCTTTAGCATATGCAATAGGGAATACATTATGAAGTTGTGCCACTTCTCTACCAGTAGGCCCAACTTTTTCACTTTCATTGGCTAATGAGCCAAAGGCACTGCCTTCATCTGTTTTCAGGAATTTAGCACCAATTGAGGCTACTTTCATCACGCCGTTATCCCACCACCAGTTTGCAGCCTGCTGATCAAAAAAGTTCACAAATTCGCCTGGTTTGCCATTTTCGGGATAAGTAAAACCTTTAGCCTGTGCCTCATCAAGCAGGTTCAGATTTTTAGCGTTATCAAACCTTGGGCGGATATGCAGCCCCACCATTTTAAAGTTCATGGTATACAGGCTATCAAACATGGCTTTAGGGCCTTTAAATGTTTCGCGCCATTCAAAGGTCGTGGCCCCCTTACCCCCCTTTTTACCAAACAAGCGCCAGGTGGAATCAAGAAAAAGAATATCAACCGGGATGCCCATCTCGCGCATCTTACGGGCCAGTTCTATCACATACCTATCCGAAGTAAGTTCCTCATGCCCCCAGGTGCCGCCGCTATAAGTGCCCATATGCAAACCGAAGGCAAACCTTGGCAACAATGGCGATTTACCTGTGATGCTTAAATAACTGCTTAAAATAACCGGGAACGTTGAACCGTAAATAAAGTAATAATCCAATTCGCCATCATTCGCTTTAAAGCTGTATTCATCATCAGTTTTGCTACCCATATCCCATTCGGTAGCCGATGAATTGTGCAGATATATGCCATATCCCTTGGTGCTCATAAAAAATGGCACAGGGCAATAATTGGCCTCGTTGATGTTATAGGCACCAAGCAAGTTGTTTTTGCTTTTGCCCCTACCTACATTGAGCTTTACCAGTTTGTTACGCTGGTCGGTAAAATCCATACGCTCACCAAAGCCAAAGAAATGCTCATCGGGTAACAAGTTTTTGGTACACATCACGGTATCGCCCATGTGATGCAAACCGCCGTTCTGCTTACTATCAGGCACATACTCTGATGATAACATCACACCCTTACTATCAGCCACATTGATTATAAACGGCGATTTAAACACCGTAATAATCAACGCCGATGTTTGGATTATGTATGCCGATTTAGCATCAGTTATTTTATAATCAACAGCGGGCCACTTATAAGTCTCCTGCATTAAATGCTCATCGGGCGAAAATGTACGGCTCCAGCTCGCCCTTACGCGGAACATTGAGGGCGAGCAAAATTCAATTTTAACATCGCCATTAGCATTACTGAACAACAATGCATTGCCTTGCTTTTTATAGCCGGACTTATTGCTGCCAATACCCGTTTGCGCAGAGGCAGCCACCGCTATTAATAAAACAAAGGCTAAAAACAAGGATACCTTTTTCATTACTTGCTCAGTTTATAAACTTCGCTGCCAGCCAGCAGGAAACATCCCAAACCATAGTCTTCAAAATCGGGCACGTTGTTATAGCCAACAGGCTGGCCATCCTTGGGTTCCTTGCCTGTGCCCTGCACAAAGCCGAGCATGCCATCCGGATGCAGGCATTCTTTTGCCATGGCATTCCATGCTTTGAAAACTATTGGCAAATAGGTTTTCTTTTTCAGGATGCCATGGTTAATTCCCCAGGCCATACCATAAGTAAACAAGGCTGTGCCAGACAATTCCTTCCCGCCAAAATTGGTTGAATCCTTCAGGCTCACATTCCAGTAGCCATCAACACGCTGTAATGGAACCAAAGCCTCAATCATTTCTTTATATACCGATAGATACTCGTTGCGGTGAGGTGCATTTTTAGGCATAACTTCTAACACGCGCAGCATGGCAGCCAATACCCAACCATTCCCGCGCGACCAGTAGCAATTCGCTCCGTTAGGTTCTTTATATGGAGGTACAAAGTCTTTATCACGCCACCAAAGATGATCGGCTGTATTGTACAATCCTTTACCGCCGTGAATGGTTTTTGAGTAATTGTAGATGTCGAACATCTTTTCATAATACTTATTGTCGTTATACACTGCACCGAGCCTGGCATATACCGGCATAGCCATTTGCAGTGCATCTATCCAGTTCCAGTCGTCCTTTTTTTCGCTGTTCACCATCAGGTCGATGCTTTGCTTTATTTTTTCAATCCGTTCGGGCTTTTTATCAATCAGGTAAAGATCGATATAGGTTTGCCCGCAGCATTGATTGTCGGCATTACGGGTATCAACAGCGCCACGAGGGCTCCACTGATGTTTTTCGCCCCAATCAACTGCATAATCATAGTACCTTTTTTGAGGATCGATTTTATACATCGCCATCAGCCCTTCGTAATAAACAGCCCTCGTCCACAAATTGCTGGTACGGGTGACATTTTTTACGGTAACAGACGCTCCCGGATCCGGCCATTTCTGCATAAAATAATTATTGGCCAGGTTCATACCGGCCAACACCTCTGTTTTTGCAGGCAGTTGGGCAAATGCACTACCTATCATACCCATAACAGCGCATGCGCTTAATACCGTTTTTATTGTAAGCAATAATTTATTCATATCGTAGAGTTTATATATCCATTCTAAAAAGACACGTTAAACATTAAGGCATTTTCCTGAGCCCTTCCCACCTTACTTTCCACTTCCCATCTTTTGGGAAACCGGGATTTACAGTGGTTGAGCCATCCCAGCCGGCACACATCATGGCTACAGCGGCCAGTAAACCACCGTTGCCAGGCAGGTACATGCGTAATCGCCCGTCCTGATAATTGTGGCCGTTGGCTAAGTAAGTATTGGTTTTTATGGGCATAAACAAAGCATCGACAGCTTTATCAGGCATATTTAAACGGGCTGCTGTCATGGCAGTCATCGGGAAATCCCAGCCCCAGGTATCCTTCCAATCCCATACATCCCAAACCAGGTTGAAGGTTTTCTTCATTACCACAGTATCCAGTTTATCATTATACGGCAGCATACCGTAGGCAGCTAATACTGCCGGGTGGTCTGTTTTTAATTTAGGATTAGTATAGGCATCGGGCGAGCTTTCAGCAGCGAGGTAAACGCCATCCTTTTGGGGTAACTGGGCCAATTTATCCAGGATTTGGGCATACTTTTTATCCGGCTGCAATCCCAGGCGTTTGCGCCATTGCTGGGCGGTATTTAAAGCCCAGCGCCAGTATTGCAACTCATAGGTTGGATTATATGTTTCTTCGGGCTTGTAACGTTCCTGCGCCAGGATAATGCCCTTGCCTAAATTATACCGGTCATGCTCCTTATCATAAGTGGGAAACGAGGCCATAAAATCTGCATCGGCCAGTACAAGGTCTTTATATTTGTCGAGGGTTTCCTTATTTGGGTGGGCCCGGTAGTCCAGCTCAGCAAAATAAATAAAATGAGGCTGCTGCCAAATGAGGAATGCCCCTACCGAAGATGGGCTTTCATTGCCATCAGGGTCGGTCATTTTTTGCCAGCGGATGCCATCATATCCTTGTCTTTTGGCGATAGCCCTGGCATTAGCTTTTACGTGATGGTACCAGTCCAAACTGTTTTCGAGCAATTTCTCTCTGCCCCATAGTGCAAAATGGATCCCATGCCACCAATGCATTTCGAGGTGCGGCTTGCCGTACCAACTGTTATACGTTAAGCCAGTTTCCTGCGGGGGCTGATGACCTGAACATTGTATTTTAGTAAGATATTGAGACAGTACTACCCTTCGTTCCAGCTCTTTTGCCCGGGGATCGGTGCTACCGCTAAAATCAACAGCACCGCCGCTTTGCCAAAAGGCCTTCCATTGCTGAATGCTGTTTGTTTGCGTTTGGGAAAACCCGGGTAAAAGTGTTGTTGTTTTCTTAGGGCTAAACAAACAGGTAAATGTTAATTCCCCTGTTTTACCTTGCGGAGATAACACAAACTGATGAACGGCGGTAGTTTTAACCGATGCTTCCCCATCCCAGGCGAGGCGTACAAAATACTGGTTAGTATCTAAACGATGAATGATGGCTGCCTGGCTGGCACCGGAACCAACAATTGCCGAATAGTGTTTTTGCGGATTTTTCCAATTGTCGCCATAATCGGCAAACTGATTGGAGGGGAAAGGAAAACGCAGCCTTACTTTAAGCCTGCCCTGCGCTAA
This sequence comes from Mucilaginibacter sp. SG538B, assembly GCF_013376065.1. Taxonomy (NCBI): domain Bacteria; kingdom Pseudomonadati; phylum Bacteroidota; class Sphingobacteriia; order Sphingobacteriales; family Sphingobacteriaceae; genus Mucilaginibacter; species Mucilaginibacter sp. SG538B. The sequence continues at coordinate 1,855,753 of NZ_JABMJI010000001.1, read as the reverse complement.
CAATGGCGATTGGACTTTCACCGCTACCAGGTCCTGATCCTGGTGCGCGTAGGTTTGAACTTTTACGGGCTCACCATCAAAAGTAAATGAGCTGCTAATGCATCCTGTCCACAAATTAAGTTCCTGCCGGATATTTTGGATATCGGTTATCTGTGCCTCGCTCCCATCCTTATGCAATAACAGGAAACCAAGGTTACCCAATTGCAGGCGATGTACATTTTCCCTGAACCAATTGGCAGCATTCCTGTTACGGCCAGGCTGGTTCCACTGCACTGCATAACTTACATTGCGGCCATTGAGCGTGTAGGTTTTTAATGTTTCATCAAACTTGTAGCCTGCGGTATCTTTAAAGCTGTGCCAACCCCACTCCGATTGTGTGCCTAATGGAATGCCTTTATCATAATGTTCAGGAAAGGTTTGCAGACCTGTAGCATCAACCGTAAAAGCAAAACGACCATTGCCCACAGATAGTGACGATAGCGTATCGGTGCTATTATTTATTACATTGTACCTTTGCACCAAAGCCTTACGGTCTATTTTATTTTGCGCCCTCAATAAAACCGGCCAAACAATAGCAAATAATGCAAAATAAACGGGCAGTATTTTCTTCATGTTGAGGATGCTATGATTCTATTTTAAATATAAATGGCGATGCCGTCATGTATTTACCGCCCTGTGAGGTAGTAAACATATAAGTTGGTTTACCATTTTGAAATAAGAGCTGGGGCCTTTCAAACCTGCCGTATTTGTTAAGGTATTTTGGCGGCGGCGGTTGATTGATATGGTAATATTCGGCATTAAAATATCCAATCTCCGGTTCGCTCCATTTTTTACCGGTTTTTGATTCCATGTATAAACCATACTGGTGATTAAATACACCCATGTCCCGGGCAAGCATTTTAAAGCGGCCCCTATCAAGCCAAACAAAAGCATCCTCCAACTGGGCATTATTGCCCCGTCCTGAAAAATCTATAACCGGGTTGCCGTCATATCTGATATAAGGCCCTTCCAGTTTATCGGAAATAGCTAAACCGTATTTGCGGTTCCCTTTTACCAGCGGGTCGGTTGATGCTTCATATTCCTTAGTGTTCCATGATTTATAAAACAGCCAGTATTGCCCGTTGGGATGTTTAACAAATGCCGGATTGGTGGTACAATGATCATCCCATGCCCCTTCGGTACCGGGCAAAAGCAGTGGTTCATCCGGCCGCGTCCATGGGCCATCAAGAGAATCAGCCATGGCCAACCCTATCCGTTTTGTATTGGTTTTGCCGTTGGAATTACCCATAAAAAACAGGCAATATTTACCATCGACCTGTTTTATTGACGGATTATGACAGGTAGTAGCATCCCAATAACCGGGACCGCGCGGGGCGAGGATTGTTTCTAAAAACTTAAACTCACCTTCTGGCGTATCTGCCACAGCATGGCATATTTCAGATCCGTTGATCCATCCACTCATTTTTTTGGAGGCGATCCATCTCGAAAAAAACACGTGGATCCTGCCATCGGGGCCCTCAATAGGACTATTGCACCAAACGTAATAACCCTCCATTTCCAGCGCACGGCCAACAGGCTTCAGTTTTTTAGCGAATGCCGAAACATGATCATTTGAATTACCAAAAGCCAAACCCGGCAATAACGCCATTGCCGAAGCCATGCTTAACCGTTCAATAAAATCTCTTCTTTTCATCATCCAAACACTATCTTTATTGAACCTGTTGCTTTAAATATTTATTGAGCCCCAACCGATTGAGCGACCGGATGCCCTGAATAACCAATTTAGCATTTAACTGCGCACCCGGCTCAAGCGTATGGGTAGCATCGGTACCGAAATAGGTTGACTTAACCTTTGCTTCACCTTCCGTATCGTAATCATCAGCAATCAGTTTGTTTAAGTCGATGAAAAAGGCCCCGGTTTGTTCGCCCAGCTCACGCGCCCATTGCCCATAGCTGTTTTCATTGTTGCGCCCTGCGGATTTGCCATCTTTCCAAACATTACGGGGTATAGGCGAGCAAATAATAGGTGTCGCCCCCTTCGCTTTAATATCCGCAATAAATTTGCGCATGTACCAGCCATAGGTATGTACCACCTCTTTTACTTTCCTTATCGGGTTATATATTTCCTGTTGTTCGTCGCCAATACCTTTGATAGTTCCGCGGGCCCGGGCTGTATCATCCAGCGCACCGGCGTCATTGTGGCCAAACTGCATAATCACAAAATCGCCGGGTTTGATTTTAACCAGTACCTTATCCCACAAGCCCATAGTTTGGAAGGTGCGGCTGCTGGTGCCGCCAAGCGCATCATTTTCGACCGATATTTTTGTTGTATCAAAATAAGGGGCTATGTAATTCCCCCATCCCCATAAACCACCATCGCCTTTGCCTTTACCATTCTTTACAGTCGAATCGCCTATCAGGTAAAAGGTTGGCTTATCGGCAGGTTTCATCAACATAAAAGAAGATAACAGCATAACCAGGACAAGCAGTAAGCCTAAGCCGGCATTTGTACGGATCATATTTTTCATAGCAGCCCGAAATTTTAGTTTTTAAGGTATTTATTCAGAGGGTTTACGGGATTGGCCCGGATGCCATCAACTACTGATTCTGCATTCACGGTAGCTCCCATTTTGTTAGTGTGGGTATGATCTCCGGGGAAAAATTTCTTAACCGAATCGGCTCCCCATTGATCATATTTATCGGCTGTGATACGGTTCATATCAATGAAGATGACACTTTCCTGCTGTGCCACTTCCTGTGCCCATTTACCGTAATCATCATTGGCACGAATAACTTTGCCATCACGAAACTCATTCCGTGGAATCATGGATAGTACAATAGGCGTTGCACCTTTAGCTTTGGTATCCCTGATAAATTTGTGAAGATACCAGCCATAGGTATGTACAGTTTCTTTAGTACCGTTAGGCCAGGTAAGCTCTACAGTTTCATTACCGGTGCCTTTTAATACCCCACGATACCCGGCTTTGGTAGTATCGGGTTTACTGCCTTCATTATGGCCGAATACCATCATCACATAATCGCCCGGCTTTAAAAGCGAATCAACCTTGTTCCACCGGCTTTCTTTGATAAAAGTGCGTGTACTGCGACCGGCCATGGCATGGTTTTCAATATTGATCTTCGACAGATCGAAATAGTATGGGATAATGCTCCCCCAGCCCCAGGTTTCCTTATCGTTATTATGCGTAGTGGAATCGCCAATTAAATAAATGGTTGGCTTTTGCTGATTGATAAAAGCCAGGCCCACAAAGGCTATTATTAATAAAGCTAAAACCGGTTTCAATACTTTCATATTATTTTTTTGTGTTTTTAGGCTTCAGTTCGTCCGGTGCGCCGTTAGTATAGGACACAAACACCTCTTTTGAAGCAGTTTTGAAAAGATCATCAACAGTTTCCATCGAAATGCTGTCAGCAGGTTTAAACTGCGGTGACGACATATATTTTAAAATGCTGTAATATAATTGCTTTGCCGCCGGCCTGTCTTCGCCGGTTGTTGGCGAAAGATCGGCACTGCTCACCATCAGACTCCCCTTACTTACCTTTGCTTCAAATAATAAGGCTAAACGGCGGTTCATGAACCAGGTATCAATAGGCTGAATAACCGGACGGAATGTCGCCGGAAAATCTTCCAGGTGCATGACCTGCGCATTCGAGAGGATATCCCACCATTGTATTTCACTATAGGATGATGTCGGGAAATCATTAAACGCAGGATGCTTAGGATCGCACACAAAACCAAGCGTATGCGGAGGGCGCATTTTAAACCAGGAGGTATTCCAGAAAACAGGAGTAAATGATTGTATAATTTCCTTGCCCTTTATTACCTTACCCGAGGCATTCAGAAATACTTTGCCGCCATTATTGAGTACCTCTTTGGCCTTATCATCCAGCGAAGTAGTATAATACACATCGGTTTTCACAGCAGGCAAGTTTGCGGGATACACCCAAAAATCCCAGTCGTTTACATATTGGGTATTAGGCACGGCTACTTCAAGGTTCAGTTTTACCGGCGATTTTATTTTTGATAAAGCGACATTGATCACTCCTGCCTGCTGACAGTTCCCCATTACATAGCTTTTTTTATCCAGCACACCCTCGCTGATCACTTTATGCTGAGCATCGGTTAATTTCCAGTTAAGCGTAGTTGCCATAGGCTTGCTATAGTTAAACAGCTCAACCTGCGCCTTTAGCGTTTCGCTGTTTTGATAAACAAACTTTTCGGTACAGATAAGTGGTACGGTGGAATTGCAAAACCGGGCAAACTGCTTTGCTGTGATGTATCCCTTACTATCCCAAAAGGCATTGAGTATACCAACCAAGGCAGTACCCTGACCCGGATAGTCATTTAACGAAAGCAACTGAAACCCCGAATATCCGGGCGTCCGCATGGCTTTTTCAATTTCATGTTTGTAGCATAAAGCCTGTAATTTTCCCGAAGCCATCAGGAACTTCTCGGCCTCATCGGCCATGCCATGATCTTTAAGGTCTTCCTGAAAAAGTTCAAAGTTTTTTGCCTTATAAAGGCCGGTATATTTCCTGATCTCCTTAAAATCGGGAAAGGCGCAATACTGTCCCATTTCGTGGGCTACAAAGGGTACAGTAAACTGGGCAATCTGTTTGCTGTAATCAGAGTAACTTTCGGGCCGCTGGTTCCAGGCCAGGCCGCGCGCACCGGCACGGGCCATATATTCGTTGTTGGGGATCACCGGCCAGCTGCCGCCTACTGCCGCCGCTGTATAAAGCCTGCGCGGATCTTTAGCTTTCCAGTAGTCAACAAATTTGGTAAGGTATTCTACCTGTTTGCCGCTGGGCTCATTACCATAAGCCATCATGCAAAATGAAGGGTGATTACCATACCACTTAACCATACGGTTTGTTTCGTCATAAATATACTGGTCGATAGGCCGCCCCAAACCCAAACCACTGCCATGATTTGCCCACGAAGGCCCTTCCACATGCAAGTAGAAGCCGGCTTTATCAGCTGCATCGAAAGCAGCCTCCGGCGGGCACCAGGAGTGAAAACGCATATGGTTAAGTCCGTACTCCCTGCAAATTTTAAAGATCCTGTCCCATTCTGCTTCAGTAGTTGGCGGGTAACCCGTAAGCGGGAACTCACAGTTATTCACCGTACCACGCAGAAAAACGGGTTTGCCATTTATGGTAAATGTTTTTCCATCAGCCTTAAACTCATGCATGCCGAAGCTCAGTTTCCTGGTATCTGTTGATCCATCCACAGTGCGCAACGTAGCTGTAAGCCGGTATAAAACCGGATTAAATTCATCCCATGTCTGCATTTTAGCTCCCATTGGCAAATCAAATGTTAACTCCGCCACGCTATCTGTGATATTAACAGGTTTGCTAACAGCTGGTATAAGCTGCGAAACCGGGGTATTAAATGCTTTGGCCGAAAGTGTGATAGTGCCGGCGACAGATGTCCGTTCTGTTTTTACCCGTATTTTGATATGGGCTGTTTTTTGTTTCAGATCAGGGTAAACCTGGATGTCATCAAGCCATGTTTTACTTCCGGCCCTCAGCTCCATTTTACCAATCACCCCATTCCAGTTGCCTTGCGTATGATCTGTAATGCTATGAGAATCGGGTCCTACGTTGATCGCTTTAATGCGGTTATCAATACAAAGTGTGATTTGATGTTTTCCGGCCGATAAATGTTCTCCAAGATCATACTGATGCGGAGCTACCAGACTGTTTTGCATCCCAATTTCGGTGCTGTCAATCCATAATCTGGTTTCGGTATGGGCCCGTTCGAGGAAAAGCACCAGATGTTTATTTTTCCAATCCGAAGGAACAATTACTTCTTTTTTATACCATGCCGCTCCTGTGTAATGTTTCGGCGGTGTAAGCCAGAAAGGTATTTTGAGGTTGCCGGGAACCCGGTACTTAGCTAAACGCGGGTTATAAAACCATGAACTGTCATAAATACTTCCTGTCCATTTTGTTTTAAGGGTGATATCATCACCTTTTAGGTTTTGGGCCATGGAACCCGGCAAGTGAATAGTATCCGCCAGCGGTTTTAAGAACCATTTCTCTTCAATCCCCTTATCAGCGCGATCCATCTGAAACTGCCAACGACCTGCCAGCGAAATAACATTGCCATTTTTCTGTGCCGGAGGGACTGACCATGCACAAAAAAGCATTCCCAAACCCGTACCCACGCAAATAAGGATTCGCTTTAAAAGCTTGTATTTATTATTGACCAGCTCCGGCATCAGTTAAATTAAGTTTAGTATTATCCTGAGTATTGATCTGTGAGTTTTTCCACTCCCATCCTTCTGCAAACTGAACATCGCCCGCCGTGCCTGACTCAATGTTAACCCCATCAAAATGGAAATTTTGCATCGTAGACTCTTTAAGACCTATAGCGTTAATGGCCTTTTTAGCACCTGTTACTTTAATATTTGAAATAAAAACATCTTTGAAATGCGGGATCCCTTTTTCGGCAGGTTCCACTTTATGCAGGATCTTTTTCCAATGGTCGGGCAGCGTTGCTTCATTGTAACCATCGGGCAGTTTAGAATAACTATAGGTTGGGTTCCAATTCATTGTAATTTGAAAAGCCGTGCCTACGCCATTCATGATTATATTGGTAAAGTGGATGTCCTCAACCGTACCACCCCGGGTAATGGCCGACTTAATATTTAACCCATTACTGGTTCCGTTACCTATCAGATCGGTGGCAAGCACATGCCTGATCCCCCCCGATGTTTCACTGCCGCAGGTAAGCAACCCTGCCCCCGCCCTTGATACACATTTGCGGATCACCACATATTCGGTTGGTTTGTTTACCCGCAAGCCGTCCCAATCCCTACCGGCTTTAAGACAAAAGTCATCGTCGTTACAGTCAATATCACAGTTTTGCACCAGGATCCAACTTGACGAATCTATGTCTATACCATCTGTCGAAGGCCCATGCCCGTCAACGTTGTTGCGGATGGTAATGCCATCAACAGTAACATGATCTGAATAAAGCAACTGCACCGTCCAGAACCCGGCCTGTTGCAGCGTAATATTTTTAATGGTAACATCTGCCGAATTAGAAACCAATAACGTACGCGGGCGCCTGGCGTCATAATCAACTATCCAGCGCAAACCTTTAGGGTCATATTCAGCCCGCATTTTACGGTAGAGATCCCAAAACGGCTTACCCTGTGCGTTAACCAATCCTTTCCCGGTAATTGCCACATTGGTTTGCCCGGCTATGTTGATCAACGCGGCAGGCCACTTCATTTCGATACCTGCCACGCGGGTATCAATTTCGGGATAATCTTTTAAATCCTGGCTACCCAACAACTCCACTCCCTCATCAATATTCAGATAAACATTATTCTTTAAAAAAATGGAGCCTGTTAAATATTTACCGGGTTTAAATGAAACTGTACCACCTCCTTTAGCCGAGCATTGGTCAATAGTTTTTTGTATGGCGGCTGTATTTAAAGTGACTCCATCATTGACCGCGCCATTATCATTTACATACCACACCATTGTTTTTTGCGGCGCGTGCCTGGCCCCAACCTTTTTTGCCCAGTCAAGCTTAGTTTGCCCGTTTACGGCATTTGCAGCAATAACTATCAGGAAAACCGAATAACGTAACAATTTCATAGGTAAGTTTATTCTTTAAACGGTTTATCTCCCCGAAAAGCAAACATAACCGTCAACTTAAGGAATAAAAAGCGGGGGAGCGTGCGATTCCCCGCTTGAGAGGGGTGGAGGGGTGTGTCTCTGCTTTGATAAGCCTACTGTAGAAACACACCCCTGCTACCACTCGTCCCTCCGCGCCCCCTCTCAAGAGGGGATTTTCAAGTCTTCTATTCAATCCCCCTCTTAAATTAACGGCTATGCCCAAGCAGGGGATAAACCAGTCTTATGACAATCAAAATAGTTTGTTCATCATTTTCCGGATCAATACCCGGGATTTTGTGAGTACAGCCCCGGCGCCGCATCCAATTGTGTTTGTGGTACAGGGTAAATAACATAATTAGCAATAACCGGCTTTATCGCTTTCTGAGCATCTTCTTTGGCAATCCAGCTATTCATAATAGTTAAGAGGTTACCACTTCTTTGCAGATCGAACCAGCGCGAACCTTCATCGGCAAACTCCCTGCGGCGCTCATCAAACAACTGTGCCAGCGTTACACCTGTTACCGGCGGTAAGCCGGCCCTTGTACGTACCTGGTTGACAATAGCGTCAACATCAGCCTGGGATCCGCCGGTTGCGCCATTCAAAATACATTCGGCTTTAAGCATCAAAACATCGGTATACCTGATGGCAATAAAGTTAATTCCCCAGTCAAAGCGGCTGGCCGTTGGGATTTTTGTTATATCGAGCCATTTTTTAAAGAAAGGGCGATTTTCTGTACTCCCTGCATTGGTGTAACCCGCGGTATATATCGTAAATGCCTTTCTTACGTCGGCAGCGTCATAACTGTTGGCCAGATCATTTGATACCGGGATGATTTCCAGGCTCCCGTTTGATTTGGCATCCTTAATAGATAAAAAGTAAGCATTGGGAGCAAGTGTCCATGGGTATGAGGCTCCGTAAAGGTCGCTGATGCCGCTTATAGCACTGGTATACATCACATCAAAAATAGCCTCTTTGTTAATTGCAGGACTTTGATTGGCATATGAAAACACATTGCTGTAAGTAGGCTCAAAAGCAAACTTGCCGCTGCTGATAATATCCTGCAATAATGGCAAAGCCAAATTCCATTCGTTTGATCCCGTTCCAGGCCCCTCAATACCGTAATTCGGTGCCGATTTAGCCATATACACCTGTGCCAGCAAAGCTTCTGCAGCATATTTGGTGGCACGGCCTACGTCTACCCCGGTATATGTGGTGGGTAAGTTAGCTACGGCGGATTGCAGATCGGCTATAATCAATTTGTAAACATCAGCTACAGAACTGCGGGCGATTGAATTAGCTTCAGGCGCAGTAACCGGGCGGTCAATGATTGGAAGCTTACCAAAATACCTAAGCAGATCGAAGTAATAAAACGCCCGCAGAAACTTAGCTTCGGCCTGTAACCTGGTTGCTAATGAAGCCGAACCTATGTAGCTGCCATTTTTGGCAACCTGGTCAAGCAGGGTATTAGCCCTGAAAATACCGTTAAAGTCGGTGCCCCAGGCTTCGGTAACGTAAGCGTTTGCTGCTAATGATGGCGAAAAATCATTCACGGGGTCCCAGTCGCGCACGGTGACCGAAACACCATAAATATTATCCGAACGAATTTCAGACATATTAGCTAACCGCACCGGGTAATTGTGCAGATCGGCATAAATGGCATTGGTAGCCTGTAAAAAATCGCTTGGCGATTTGTAAAAAGTTGCTGTTGTTGAAGCGGATATAGGCACCTGGTTTAAATCCTTATTACAGGAGGCCATTAAAAATGCAGCTGTTATGGTTGATAGAAAAAATATCTTTTTCATTTTGATAATGTTGAAATAATTAAAAAGTAACATTTAACCCAAAGATCAATGATTTAGCCAACGGCAAGCCTCCGTAATCACCCGCTTCCGGGTAGTTACTGTCCGAACTGATGGCTGTGTTTTGCGCCTCAGGGTTGAAACCTCCATAATATTTGTCATGCCCGAAGAAGTTTTCGGCGGTAACATACAGGCGTGCTGCTCCTAAAACTTTGGTTTTAAAGACATTTTTAAGATCGTACCCTAACGTGATATTTCTAACCCTCACATAATCTGAAGAGTACAACCAATCGGTATTGGCTACGAAACCAAATGTAGAATAGGCTTTGCTAACGCGGCCGGCGCCCTGGTTTTCAGGAGATCTCCAGCGGTTATCATAAAATGCAGGAGCATTATCAGTAAAGCCCTGGCCGGTACGGGTTATAGCCCTGCCCAGTAAGGAATAAACAGATCCTCCATTTTGGCCCTGCACTAAAACAGTAAGGTCGAAACCTTTCCAGCGTACGGTATTGGTAATCCCCCAGGTATAATTAGGATTAGGGTGGCCAACAATCTGTTTATCGGCTTCAGTTATTACGCCGTCACCGTTTAGATCCTGGTATTTCGGATCACCAACTGTTTCACCGGTACCGTAGGTTGCCACATGGTTATCAATATCGGCCTGTGTAAGGAAACCGATTTGCCTTACCACATAGATACTGTTTATTGGTTGGCCTACGCGCAAAATAGCGTCAGATACATCAAAGGAGTTTGGAATAATAATTTGTTTCTGGTTACTGTAAAGACTTACGATTTTATTTTTGTAATGACTGATATTAATTGATGTGCTCCATTGAACTTTGTCAACCAAATTACGACTTGTCAATTCCAGCTCCTGACCAACGTTACGCACTGAACCTGCATTGCGCAGCTGGCTGCTGAAACCGGTAGATTGCAGGATGGGCACATTCAGCAATAAGTCGGTGTTTAGTTTGTTATAGTAGTCAAATGAACCGGTTAAACGGTTGCTGAAAAAACCGAAGTCGAGGCCCACATCATAAGTTTGTGATTTTTCCCATTTGATATCAGGGTTCGGCAAGTTGCTTGGGGCCTGACCAATAGCCAATGCCTGGGGTGAACCCAAAACATATCCGTATGGACCTATTTGTGAAATACTTCCGTAATCGGCAATGCTGTTATTACCATTTACGCCATAACTAAAGCGTAGTTTCAAGTCGCTTACCGCAGATAGTCTTTTCATAAAATCTTCCTGTATGATACGCCAGCCTACAGATGCTGAGGGGAAAATACCGTATTTGGTATTGCCGCCAAACCTTGAGGAACCGTCTTCACGCAAGCTTGCGGATAAAAGATACTTGTTCTTATATGCATATTGCGCGCGGCTAAAGTAGGATACCAACACACTTTTGGTGCTGGAGGTACTGCCTGTTACCGCTGCGGCAGCATTTAAAGTTTGGATAACGCTGCTGGTATAACCGCCAACTGATGATAATGAAGACTGATCTAAACGATCTGTATTGTAAGACTGACCTAACAATATACTCAAGCTATGATTTGCGTGAATTGTAGTATTATAGGTAAGCGTGTTTTCATTAACAAAGGTTTGCCTTTTAAAGGTGCTGTATGATCCTGAAGTATTAGCTGTTAAATTAGGATTTTTAGCAGCATCAAATGTTCTGGCAGCAAGATTACCGGCTATGATATACGGTGTGTAGCTATTAGTGGCATTGTCAACATTATCAAGATTCAATGAGCTTCTTAACGTCAACCCCTTTAAAATTTCGTATTCGGCAAATATGCTACCTAATGTGCGGTATTTTTTGGTTTGCCCTACCTTGTTCTCCAATTTAGCGATAGGGCTGTTTGCCGAGTTGCCCCAGGTATATTGTCCGTTCTTAAACGCGTTGGGATATAAACCTACCGTATCTTCCTGAATAGGGCTATAGCTTATGGCCTGGTGAAAAATATTGTCTTTCCCTTCTACACCAGGGTCCTGCGAAATTGAATAAGTGGGTGCAATGTTTAAACCTAATTTAAGGTTTTTGGCAATACGAGCTTCCACATTGGCCCTGGCCGAGTAGGCTTTATAACCCAGGCCTTTCACAAAACCATCCTGGTTGGCGTAGTTGCCCGAAATAAAATAATTTACAAATTCATTGCCACCGCTTGCGTTTAATGCCTGGTTTTGCATAGCTCCTTTCTGCTCAATCGCTTTCTGCCAGTCTATATACTGCAGCCCGGGATGGCCCGGCATAGCCCATCTCGGATCGAGCATATAGGCTGAGCTAAAGGCACCGCCATTCATCGCCTGGCGTGTTGCATTATCGTCACTGGCAGTTGCTCCTTTTGCGCCATATTTGAGCACATAGGCAGCATTGATCATTTCGGTAGCCCTGTCAATCCATTGGTCGCCGTTAAGCATGGGCAAATATTTGGCGGCAGCATTGTAACCGTAGTAAGCACTATAGCTAATTTTAGCCTTGCCCGATTTTCCTTTTTTAGTGGTGATCAATACAACGCCGTTTGACGCCCTTGAGCCGTAGATAGCCGCCGCTGCTGCATCCTTTAAAACCTGGATATCTTCAATATCATTTGGGTTGATATTATCAAGCGGATTTCCTGAGCCAAAGCTACCACCGCTGCCTATCGCCGATACAGACAAAGGAAAGCCATCTATTACATATAAGGGCTCATTACCGGCACTTATGGAGCCGCTGCCGCGCACGTTAACACTAAATGCTTTACCCGGCACACCCGTTGTTTGTTTAACGGTTACACCTGCCATTTGGCCTACCAAGGCCTGGTCAACACGGGTTATAGCCCGCTCGTTCAGGTTATCGGCCTTGAAGGTTGCCTGAGATCCGGTAACGTTTGCCCGTTTTTGAGCGCCGTAGCCGATTACCACCACTTCGTTCAATTGTGATTCGGTTTCAGTTAAGGTAACATTGATGGTATTGTTTGTGCCTACGGTAACTTCTTTAGCATCAAAACCGATTGATTTAAATATTAATACCTCTCCTGTTGAGGCCTTAATGGCGTATTTTCCATCTATATCGGACGTAGTACCCGATTTCGTGCCTTTTATTTGCACGGAAGCAGCCGAAACCGGTTGGTGCTTACTATCTGTAATAGTACCCGTAATGCTAAGCCTTTGTGCCAATGCACTGTTTGCTCCCGCCACGCAAAAGAGCAGTAATAGCAATAGCATTTTACAAGAATGAATAAAAATTCTTTTCATAAAATCAAATTAAGGGGTTTACTGTTTGGTACAGTTTGGGTTATAATTGTATAAACGAACATAAAAGTTAATTTCAATAATACCATCCTGTAGTATCCTGCTCCAATACATTAAAAACACAAAAAAAGGCGGCCAACATGACCACCTTTTTGAAATAAATCCTTAAATAATTACTTAACAAACAACGGCTTAACCGGCTCAAGTGTTACCGGACCAATCAAACCTGAAGGCTTCGGTTCCCAGTTTATAGCCGTAAAAAGTCCGTCCGGTCCTTTAGAACCCGGACTGTGTGATTGAAAATTGGTATTATAAAATATACGGTATGATATATGCTTTTTATCCATATCAATGATCCGGTTAACCATGAGGTTAGCTACCCTTACTTCCAACTGATTGACCGTCCTTAACTGTGCTGAAGGCATAGTAACTACATATTGCGGACCGATGAGCGTGGCCAGCTTTTTTCCGTTTAAATAAACCTCTGCACTTTCATTAACTTTCCCCAAATCAAGCTTCCAAACAGCAGCATTTTGCACCGGCTTTTTAAAGGAGATAGCATAACTGCCCGTTCCGGAAAAAGCCTTGAGATCATCACCGCCTAAATCAGTCCATGATTTGAGCGCTGCGGTTTTTATTGGCTGAGGTAATGTTGGGCCACCTTCGGTAAAGCTCAGTGTCCACGTACCGTTAACAGGCACTTTATTACCTGCAACCTGATAATAAGGATATGCTGCTATTTGAGTTTTTACAGGCAGGGTTTGTAAAATACAGCTTTGTCCGGGCGATAATTGCAGGTATACGCTGGTTTTATCATCGGCCTGCTTGCGGCTTTTAGCCAATCCGTAACTTTTTGTCATCGGATCAAATACTACTACTGATGCAGCATTAACAGATAGATCAACCCAACCATTAACCTGGTTACCGCCGCTATTTGTTATAAAGTAGCTGTTCCCATTTTCATAAGTACGGCGTACAAATTGCAGCCCCTTATCGGTCATTTGTTCCCTGTTTATTCCCGCCGCGTCCAGCAACGGAGCAATATCATCTGCTATTAAAAAACTGCCTTTGCCAACTTTGGCAATTTTAACACCATTATTTTCAGCAGTAAAATTAAGCCCGGCAAGCACTGTTTTAAATGCTTTTTCGCGTTCCTGCAACCCGGAATATCCCGGAACACCCGATGGAAGATTTTTATACACCACAATTGTTGCCCCGGCCTTTGCCAAATCCACCATTTTATTAAAGGTTTCGAACGGGATATATTTATTATCAGGCAAAAGGATAGTCTTATAATTAAGACCGCCGGTAAGCAAATGACCACCGGAGGTTTGTAAATCCATTATTTGCTTATCTGATATAAAATCAAACGTGTAGCCTTGTTTAAGCATTTCTTCGGCAGAGGATTCAAAGCCTGTCCCCTTAAAATCGGGTTTCATGGCATCATAATGCTTAAGCAGGCCCCTATCCCCCGGCTCGGAAAAGCTATCAAATAACGGGTAATAAACCAATATATCATTATTGGGCTTTCCTTGCTGCAAAAACGACTGACAATTAGTTATGTATTTATTTAATGTTGAAAAATCATTCCAGAACGGATTGGTTTGATTAAAATGTACCGCGGCATAAAATAACCACCCCGGCCATTGGGCATTTTGAGGCGAATAACTGATTCCGTGATAGAAAATATGGTTTACGCCTCCTACAAAATATTTATCAATAGCCTGTTTAACATCTCCTAACGACGATAGAAAATGATCATTAAGCCATGTCGCCGACTCGGACGATGCAAGAGGTTTTCCCATTACATGTGCTGCCGATGTGGCAAATTTAAACCGCAGCACATCATCGCCCTCTGTTTCGGGAATATCAATAGCAGCATACAGATCCAGTATATTTGATGGGGAACCGTGTGATTGATTGCGGATTAAAGCGCCCCTGGTTTTAGCCCAGCCATGCCATGGTTTGGTAAAATCATCAAGCAACAGGTCGGATATAGTTTCCCGGTAGTCACACAGGATACGGCTATTGTTTTCTTTGCTATCATTACCAAACAGAGCAGGCAAGTGATCGCGCAGATCGTACCCGCGGCGTTTAATAAATTCGTCAAAAAACTGCGGGGTAAAGTTCGATTGCCCGCGAGCATCATCCACTTCGTACGAGTCATTAAAATATGCCCTGATCCCGCTTAAATCCTGCCCTTTAAATGCCTGATCAAACCGGGCAAGGTAATGATCAAGTGCCGGTTTGGAAAAATGATCGATGACATAACCTTCGCCGCCTGGAGCAGCACGCTCAACCATTTTACCATGCCAACCCTGGAAAAGTGCATAAAGTTTCCATTCGCCTACGGGAGCCGTCCAGTTAAGGTTACCGGCTGCATCAACTTTATCGGTAAGGTTCAGCACCTGCCCCTTACCATTGTAAGCCATTAAAACAGTTAAAGGGATCCGTTTTTCAAACCGGACCTGGTCAAGGGCCATCAACTGTAAATTTTTATTGCTGCTGATGGGTTCAACAAGGTCGGTGATCTTCGGAGCCTGGCCGTCCGCCCTCACTAAGGGTTGCTGCACAAATACCACGGCGTCGCTTAGTTTTTCGCCACCTTTAACATCGTAATTTTTCCAGAACAGTTCCTTACTGGCATCTTCATTGGTAACCCAAGGGCCACCAAAAGGCCAGCCAGTGGCATTAGCCAAATCGATACCCATATTTAGCCGCTTCGCCTCTGTGAGCGTATACTTCAACATATCCACCCATTGCGGCGACAGGTATTTTATAAACTCATTTTCGTGCCCTTTTACACCATAAATCGGCGTTATTTCCAAACCACCCAAACCTGCATTATGGTAGCTTTCCATGTTCCAGGTAAGGTCTTTTTTGTTTACAGCGCTGCCCTCCCACCACCAGCGGGCCCAGGGTTTGGTTTGTTCAGTAGTTGCAGGCCAGCCAACTTGTGCAGATGCTATTTGAGTGCCAGCTAACAGTGCAATTACAACAGCCTTTTTTAAATTATTTTTAATGAATGACATCTGTTTAAAATTATTGATGTTTAGCGATTTCCACAGCGTAAACACCTTCGTAACCTTCAAAGTTGGCCCTGAAGATAACCCATTTTTCATCGGGCGAGAAATGCACATTAGGTTCCAGGTGGTAATTATGATGTTTCATATTTACCAGTTTTTCTGATTTAAAATGATCACCATTGGGCTTAAATAAATAGATCCACATGCCATCGGGTGCTTTGGCTACCTGCCCGGAATTGCCACCGTCGCCGGCAAAGGTTTGCTCATCTTTAGTTACATTAAAATGGATAGACCATTCGTTCCTGTCCATTTGATAAACACGGTCTTCTTTTCCTGTTTTCATGTTGATACCTGCCAGAAAAAAAGTTTGCCCTTTAGGTTTCTGCAAATCAAACCACTCAGTATTGCCCAACGGTGAAAAAAACTCATGACCGGCTATTTCATTGACCATGGTGCGCTTGTGCAACAGCTTGTTTTCGCCGGTTTTTATATTGATGTTCCAGATCCGGTCCACCTTTTCCCAGGGGCCTTCATGGCAATATGAAAGGTTATCAGGATCTGCAGGCGAAAAAAGCAGATGGTTTGTCCACTCATTTTCCTGGTGTATTTGTTTCAGTGTTTTATGTTTAACATCAAGCACATACAAGGTATGCTGGATATGCGCATCATAGATCCGGTTAAAAAAATCATGCTTTTCGGGATATTTTGCAAGGATCTTACGTTCCTGCTCACCGGTAGCCTTAACACAGGCCATATAAGTTCCGTCGGCATTTACAGTACCGACCCTGCCTTTAAAATCGGGTGCAAAGGCGTAGATAAATCTAGTTTTGTGGGTGTTAACATTTACAGCGAATATGCTGTCGGCACTTTGATAAAAGGCTTCACGGGTTTTGGCACAAACCATCTCGCCGGATACTTTTGTCCTGTTTGTTAGCTGTTCTATTTTTTTCGTTTTTAAATTAACCGTAAATAGCTGTTCCCCCTTATCCGTTTTACCATAAAACACCATCAAATCGCCTTCATTCTTCAATTGAGGAACAAAAGGCGTATTGTTGAAATAAAAACTGCCGTTGTCACTTTCGCGGTTCACCAGGCGGATTACTTTATGACCGGTTTCGCTATCGACCCATTGAGCGGGCATAGGTTTGACACCTCCTGTTTCCATTACTTCCTGGGCCTCTGCAACCAGTGAAAGGACAAGTAAAAACTGCACGGGTAAAATGAGCCGCAACGAAACGCAAACAGAACACAGCAAGATCTTGTAAGGCAGCTTGATCATTATAGTATAATTTATCTGGTTACCGGCCGGTTTATATGGGCCGAGGTTTATAATAAATAAAGTTAGAGCATGTTTATACTAACAGCGTCCTGCACCATCCTGATTAAAGACTCTCTTATTGTAACAAATTCATCACTTTATTTATTTTGGCTGCTTATTAAGCTTCCCCTGCTTACACACGCAAAGGTGGGAGTCTTATCAAACCTAATTTGATTAACTTTAAGTTTTTGCCAGTAGCCAGTTCAATAGTTATGAAATCTTCACGTTTTTTAGAATACATCTATATTGATTATTATTCATCTACCCCTAAATACATCCAGTTAGCCAACTCAATCATCAAAAGTGTACGTGAAGGGAAATTAATCATTAACGAAACGCTGCCATCCATTAATGAATTAAACTGCAACTTTGAAATATCACGTGATACCGCCGAAAAGGCTTATAAACACCTGAAATCAATCGGCTTGCTTGGCTCGGTACCTGGTAAGGGGTATTACATTAAAAACACTGAAGCCGGGCAACAGTTTAAGGTGTTTTTAATATTTAACAAGCTAAGCACTCATAAAAAGCTGGTTTATGATGCCATAATTGATGGCCTTGGGCATGAAGCAGCTATCGACTTTTATATATACAATAACGACTTCGAATTTTTTAAAAAACTACTTCAAAATAATAGCAACGATTATACTCATTATGTGATCCTGCCGCACTTTATGCACGGCGGCGAAAACGTTCACGATATTATTAATACTCTACCCAAAGAGAAACTGATCATACTTGATAAATTAGTGCCAGGGATAAAAGGCGATTTTGCTGCCGTGTACGAGAATTTTGAAAAAGACATTTACCAGGCCCTGGAGGAAGCCCTGCCGCAATTAAGGAAGTATCACACCCTAAAGATTATATTTCCTGAATACACTTATTTTCCAGGCGAGATTTTGAAAGGCTTTTTCAGTTTCTGTATCCAATATGCATTTACCTACAAAGTAGTTCATGACATACAAGGCGAACCCATACATGAAGGAGATGTATTCATTAACCTGATGGAAAACGACCTTGTGGTCTTGATTGAAAGGATCCTGGCTACGGAATTAAAGATAGGTAAAGATGTTGGCGTAATATCATACAATGAAACCCCGCTAAAAAAAATCATCCTCAATGGCTTAACCACCATATCCACAGATTTTGAACAAATGGGAAAAATGACCGCGGAGATTATTAAAAATGGTTCTACCGGCCGTTACGAGGTGCCTTTTTACCTTACACTCAGGGCTTCGCTATAGCGATTTTCGGATAATTATTTTAAAAGCGTTTTTAATAACCGCGGCTTTGTTTTGCAACATTAGCTCAGCTGTTTTTCTGCCCATTTCTTCAAAATCACTGGTAATAACGGTAATATCCAATAATTCTTTAAACACGGTTTCATTAAAAGATATGATCCCTATATCTTTCCCTAATTCATATCCACTTGCTCTGGCGCCTTTAATCAAATCTGCCAGGTCATTTTCGGTCAATGCAATATAAAGGGTGCTTTTTTTGAGATCGTCTGTTTTAAAAGCATCTATTACTTCAAACTTTTTGTTTTTCTCTTCACAAAACTGCATTATTCCATCCTTAATTTCGGGCGGATGGTGGCGGTCTATGGGATATATGATAATTAATTTTTTGTATTTGGCAATCAGGTCGGTGACTACGTTTAATGCCCCATAGATATCATTGCGAAAATCCTGGAATACAGCCGACTGCCTGCCTAATTTGGGCAAATCTTTATCCAGCAATATCAACTGATCAACCGGAATCTTCTTTAAAATGGTTAAATATTCATGCTCGTTACTATAATCAAAAAAATGCGGCATTACCACATAATAATGGTAATTGCCCAAATTTGAATCTATACTTTCCTCGAGCAAAGCGGGATTATAATGATGAATATGAAGATCGACCCTGGCTTTATCACCCAGGGTGCGTACGATGGTATCATAAACTGTTTTCTTATAAGAGCTTAACTTATTAAACAACAAAAGTACCTTGATCCGCACATCGGGCTTACCGACCACAAAATAACCCTTTCCGGAAACCGAACGGATATAGCCATTGCTCTTAAGTATCGTGTAAGCCTTTTCAATGGTGTCTCTTGCTACACCGTGTTGCTTGCTGTATGTATTTATTGACAGCAGCTTTTCATTTTTCCGGTAAACACCTTTGTCAATATTCTTACTGATTGATCCGACAATTTGCTGTACGAGGGATTTCACCCCGTAATTAGCTCTTTGCTTTGTTTGCATTATGCTTGTTTAATTGGTTTACAACGGCGATTTAAACATAGTTTAATTTTATCAAAGCCGTGATAAGCAATGAAAATATAAAATATTATTAAATTAAAATATTGGGGCTATCGGCAGCACCGGTATTCTTATCAGATACTTGAAGACTTCATCTCTAATAAATTTATACTTAATACAGCCATTTTAACAATTTAAGCGTCGCATATGAACGATAAAACTACCTAACAGGTACAAAAAGCACTGCATCAGCCACAATTACGCCATCCGCGTTTTTATTGAAAATTTCAACATATGCCTTTTTTTCTCCTGAAAAGTTATATAGCCCCAGTGGAAGCCACTCACCTGAAGTTTGGCCTTCTACCTGCAAATCAGACTGGTTGATTATCTTTTCTGTGGCCTTATCACCATCATAAATAGCAATATAAGTTTTTGTTGCCGGATTCATAACCTTAGGAAAATAGGTATAAACGTGGTAAGCACCTTTTTTTAATTTTTCCGGAATAAACCTTACCGATTTTGCAGTTTCTGCTTTTGAATCATCCGCGAGATAGGTTGGCCCATAGCCGCCTGATTTTTCAGTTTTCCAGTCGCCTGTTATGTGACTGTCCTCATTATCAACCAGTACTTCGGGTATACTACCATCTGCAAGAGGGTCTGCCCTGAGCAAGCTTTGTACTTCTTTTACATTAACCTGCTGTACCGCAATTCTTTTATCAATAGCCTGGCATGCCGCCACAGCCGAAGATTGGCCTAATACCATGAATACCGGCTCCATCCTGATTGATCCGTAAGCTATATGACTTGCAGATAAGCATACCGGGACAAATAAATTAGCGGCTTCCTTTTGCTTTGGGACTATTGCCCTGTACGAAACAGCGTATGGCGCAAAACCATGTACCTGAACATCCCCCTCATTTTTCACCATGCCATTAACTACCAACCTTTCGCAATTATGCGAATCCATACCATATGCGGCCATTCCTACTCCATCTTCTACCTGTTCTTTTCCCTGACAATGATGCTGGGTCATAACCAGTTCACCAATCATTCGTCGGGCTTCCCTGATATAAAGCTGTGGTGTCCAGTTCCCATTATCCGTATATTCATCTTTGGGATACCCCCATTGTTTCATTTCGTCCCTGATATTTCCGGGTATGCGGGTGTCATTGCCGATAAAATAAAAGAAACCTTTGGTATAATCTTCATGCTCCTTCCATATTTTGGCCCTTGTATTATAATCAGCCTCCGGATATTCCCAGTTCATCCCGATCATATCCGTAGAGAAACCTCCGTTATTATTGATATCCGTTTTGCCATTGGGCATTTTACTTATAATAAAAACATCGGAAATTGATTTCCAGGGTTGCTTCTCTTTTAAACGCAGCAGTAACTCATACTTTTTAGGATCATAGTTGTCGGGTTTTGAAATTGGGATCCGGTTTTCGGGCACATTGGTTAACGTGATACGAAAATTGTATGCCTGCACTTTTTTATCGCCCGCACCATTTACTTGTAATACCTCATTACTTATGCCCCACAATAAACCGCTTTTTGCGTCGCCCGGCACTTTATAGGGATCAATATTATCCGGAAACTGGTGTTTATCCAGCAACTCCACTCCGTTTATAGTTTCATCATACTGGCTGTTAGCTTCTCTTCCTACAGTATAAAAAACACCCGAGCGGGCCATCAGGTCCCCTTCGTAAGTACAATCAATAAATACCTTAGCGCGAATAGTCTTATTGGTAGCAGTCGAGGGTTTATAGCTGTCCTCTACTATAATTTCCTTTAGCTGATTTTCTTCCTTTTTCACTTTTATAAGCCTGTTCCGGAATAAAACAGGAAAGCCAGCCCTTTTTACATAATCGTTAAAAATGCCCTCCGCTACCTTTGGCTCAAATATCCATTGTTCAAATTTTCCGTAATGAGCTCCTATACGGCGGTAAAAATCCCGTGCTAAGCCCGTCACCACATATTTGTTCCCAATATCCGTATAGCCAAGACCTCCCGAACTCATGCCACCTAAATGCTTTCCCGGCTCTATCAACATCACCGTTTTCCCCATCTTTTTTGCCGTATATGCAGCGATAACCCCTGCGGAGGTTCCGCCATATACACAAACATCGGCGGTAATTAATTTGCTGCTTTGCGCATTAACCGAAGCCCCGGCCATAAAAAAGGTAGTTATGATTGCGAGGATGATCACTTTAATATTTTTCATTATTGCTTATTAAACATTTCAAATTTTCAGAAAAAAGATATGCCGGTAAATCTTAAGGTATAGGTAGTTAAGACTTGTAAATTTTGATTATTTAATTTTAAGCCTAATATCTGACAATTTTAAAAAAATATATAAATGTTTTCAGATCACGCCGGGGAGCTTAAATGATGGCGTATAGGTTTCGGAAGTTTGCTGCGATGAGTTGCCAATTCCTTCGCGGGTTAACTCAGTTGGGCTGGTAGGATATATTAATACTTTTCGCGTATTTACTGATCACTCAATAGTTAGGGTCACAGGGGCATTTGCTAAACAGGCGGGCACATGCCTGTAGTGGAAAAGCCTCAGCAATGCTTTGGCAAATAATAAAACAAGTACGGGAATGCTAATGCAATTACCCTAAACCATCTTAATTTTTTGCGGGAGAGTTGCTGAGGCTTTAACTATTTATTTGGCAGCGGCATTTACTTCGGGAAACCAAACGGTCATTTCGCCTTTACCACGGTTTGCCCATGAATAATAAGGAATGGCCGTAAGTTCTACCTTTTTAGCAGCTTCGCCTTTTGTTTTACTCAGGATCTCTCCTTTTAAAACAGTTATGCCATTTAAGAGGTTTGGTTCGGCTACAGATTTAAAAGTTGCATTTGCAGGAATTGCTAAATTGCTCACTGTTCCGCCGTTATCTTTCCACTCGGCGCAGTATATAATCGGGCCGCGTTGAAGGGCTGTTTTACCTTTATCATCAACCAATGCTTTATTGGAAATAACCTTTTTAACTTCCATCGGCAGGTTTAATTGAATGTTATCACCTTTTGTCCATTGCCTGTTAATTACAGCGTAGCCATTTTCAACTTTATAAGCAACCGCTTTGCCGTTTAGTTTCAGGCTGATTTTTGCAGTCGATTTATTTTGGAAAGCATACAAATCAGACGGGATCGCCTCTGCCCTTGCCCAGCCCGGGATCCGGATGTGCATGGCAAAATTAGTTGGCGTCTCCGGTGTTACGGCAAACGACAGGGCGCCACTCCATGGGTAATTATTGCTTTGAACAATGCTCACTTTTTTATTACTTACCTCCATATTGGCTATACCGGCAATAAACAGGTTTACAAATACATTATTATCCTTTTGGGCATACATATAGCCTGACAATGAGGGCAGGAAACGCGCCATATTGGTTGGGCAGCATGAGCACTCAAACCAGCCGGAACGTTCGGGCTCAAGTTCATGATGTGTAACCCCATTGGTTACCTGCATGGCATTGGTGTAGAAGAATGTCTTGCCATCCAGCCCAACACCCGAAATTAACCCGTTATATAAAACCTTTTCCATCACATCAATATATTTCGACTCGCCGTGCAGCAGGAACATCCTCTGGTTCCAGAACACATCACCTATTGCCGCACAGGTTTCATTATAAGCGGTAGTATTTGGCAACTCATAATCGGCTCCGAAACGTTCACCGCCCGGCACTGCGCCGATTCCCCCCTGCACGTAGATCTTTTTGCCAACCATGTTGTTCCAGATCTTATCAATGGCGGTAATGTATTCCTTGTCACCGGTTAAAGCGGCAACATCGGCCATGCCCGAGTACAGGTACATTGCCCTTACGGCATGACCTTCGGCATCTTCCTGTGCTATAACAGGTTCATTGTCCTGCCAGTACATCCCGTTCTTCCATTCGTCGGTACTGGTTTTATCATAGGTGCGGTGCCCTCTTTCGTCAATAAAAAATTTAGCAAGATCGAGATATTCTTTTTTGCCGGTGATACGGTACAGGCGTACCAGGCCCATTTCCACAATCTCATGTCCGGGCGCTACATGCCTTTTACCCGGCCCAAAAGTTTTAACCAGCAGATCGGCATTTTTAAGGGCGATATCTAAAAAATTGCGCTTGTTGGTAGCCAGATAATGTGCGGCCGCTGCCTCAAACATGTGGCCGGAGTTATACAGCTCGTGGCTCAGCTCGTTCTCTTTTACCCAACGCTCCGGGCCCGACCATGCGTGCGGGTGCAATGGGTCAATAGTGCGGGCGGTATAAAGATATCCGTCCGGCTCCTGCGCTTTCCCTACTATCGTGATCAATGAATCGACATAGGCATCCAGCTTTGCATCAGGATGAACGGCCATAGAATAAGATGCGCCCTCAATGGTTTTATAAATATCCGTATCATCAAAAGGAAACTTAGTACAAAACTTACCGCTGCGGGCAGCCGCCATTTCAAAATTTTTAACCCTGCCGGTATTCTCGCAACGGGCAAATGATGCCGGGATGGTGACCGTACGGTTGGTTTCAATACGCGGGGTCCAAAACTTATCGTTAAGCTTCACATTGGTAAATGATACCGGCTTAATGGGGTAATCCTTAGTTTGCGCGTAAGCAATGCCGCAATAAAATGATAATGCAATAAGTAATCTTTTTTTCATCCTGATGATATGTTAGTCCAAAAAAACAGTGCAGGTCAACCCACCATCCCGCGCTTTATTTATTTTTATTAGTAACCTACGAGCTTTAGCCAATACCAGTTGTAGATTTCTTTAAACGCATCAATATCTCCAGATTCAAAGAGCCTGGTCAATTGAACATCCGTATGATCATAAAAATTTTTCATTTAAGATAAAATCATTCTTACCGGCATTTCGTACGTACATAATTATAAGCGTACTAAATACATTTAATTGAGCGAGATAAAATTAACCAATTCAGATTGTTGTTTACGTTTATCACATCCTAAGCAGCAATTTTGCCATGGTGTAACTATTTTTAGGCTATAACGACGACAAGATAAGAAATAATTTATATTGAAAAACAGAAATAAAAAATTAATTGTATTTATAACACTAATAAACACATGCAGACCGGCGATCCAATAAAGCGTTCGTACAGGGCAGATTTAGCTACCATGGGCTTTGCTTAAACGAGAAGCTGTTTCAATGACTGAAGATTTTCCAGCGCTGCTCCGGCGGTATTGTTGAAGTACACATAAACTGTTTTGCCCTCCTGCTGCCATTCATTGATATACGATGCGTATTCAGAAAGGAAACTTTCACTATAACTTCCTTTATAATTGCCAGATGGGCCATGAAAGCGCAGGTAAACTAGTTCATCGGCGGTGATCTCCATGGGCGTGGCCGATTTGGGCATATCCTGCAGTACCATTGCTGCCTGGTACCAGTTTAAAAGTTCAAAAACTTCATCCCTGTACCAGGACGGGTGACGAAATTCGACGGCCATAGGCCAGGTATAAGGTTTAAGGACCTCCAGCAATTCCGTTAATTGAGGAAGAGCACCCGCCTGCAGGCTTGGCGGAAACTGAACAAGCAGGCAACCCCGCTCAGTTTCCGGCAAATGGATAGCCTGCATAAAACGGGTAACCTCTTCCTCATTAAAAAACAAACTTTTTTGGTGCGTGATCCCCTGCCACAGCTTGAAAGTGAAACGAAAACCTTCGGTTACTTCCGTTACCCACCGGGCTATGGTTTTTGCCTGCGGGATTTTATAAAAAGAGCTGTTGATCTCGATGCTGTTTTCCTGCAAAGCATAATAACCAAGCCGCGACAAATGGCTGTATTCAGGGGGAAAATCCCGCCTGGGCCTGTCGATTTGTAAGCCACTGGTACCTCCAAAAAATAGTCCTTTCATAGGTCAAGTATGATATACCAATGATTGTTATCGTTAAGGGCATAGGCCAGGCCGTCACTCATTTCATAAACATCACGGCCATGTTTTTGACTAAAATAGATTTTCTCATCACGGATAATAGTCCCGTTGTTTTCCACCCGCAGAAAAAAAAGCAGTGCGCCTATGTTCGGCGCAACATCTTTAAGGTGCCTGGCCTCCTCCTCTTTTACAAATGCCGAACTCATGCCTGTTTCAGTTTGGCTTCCATACTTTGGGTAGTGTGCGGAACCGCAAGCAGGCGTTCCTTTGGTATCAGTTTACCGGTAGTACGGCAAATGCCATAAGTCCTGTTTTCAATGCGCATTAGCGCGGCTTCAAGCTGCTCGATGAATTTTTTCTGGCGGGCGGCCAACTGGTTGATCTGTTCCTTTTCAAAAGTTGCCGAACCATCTTCAAGCGTCTTGCCCGCAATTGCGGCATCATCCCCGTTGGTATTTGAAGCGCTGAGCGTACCCACCAGTTCCTGCAGCTCTTCGCGTGCCATGCCGATCTTTCCTTTGATCAACGTTTTGAATTCATTTAATTCGGTATCAGTGTACCGTGTTTTAGTAGTTTCTTGTTGCATGATTGGCTTAACAAACATCTGCCTAAATGGTTGGCATAAATGTGATATGCTATACAAAGCTGTTCAAACCATTCGTCCCCAATCGTTTGGACTCCCCTAACAGCACGTCACCGCGAAAAAGTTGATTATCTCAACTCCCCTCTCCTCCTGTAATTTAATTAAATAATTAAAAATATTCTTCGAAAGAAACCATTACGCATTTACACTGTATTTAATGGTACAAAATCTATGCAATGACATTTATGAACCTTAAACGAGATGGTACCAGGAATAGCCCCTGGCAGTCTCTCAGCAGCCCGGCAGCCAGGGTTAGGCCCGAAGATAAAATATATGATTGCCTCATTGTTGGCGCAGGAATTACCGGTATGACGACGGCTCTGCTGTTACAAAAAGCAGGTAAAGTTACGATTATTACAGAAGCGCATAATACCGGTTTTGGCACAACCGGCGGCACCAGCGCGCATATCAATACTTTTGCTGATACTACTTACAGCGAAGCTGAAAGTGCTTTTGGCGAGGAAGGCGCACAGGGTTTTGCAGACGCGATCAATGAGGGGTTCGAACTGATTAAGACCAATGTCGATATCTATGGCATCAAGTGCGATTATGAACCGAAAACCGGTTACCTGTATGCCGAAAATGAAGATGAAGTGAAAATGCTGGATGACATATACCAGGGTGCTACCAAAGTTGGCGTTCCTGTAAAATATACTGACGAAGTACCGACACCTATTCCTTTTCAAAAAGCTTTGGCTTTCGATGGCCAGGCACAATTTCATCCCATAAAATATTTAAAAGGATTACTAAAAGCTTATTTGGAAGCCGGCGGCACCTTATTAGAAAATACGCTTGTTGAAAAAATAGTCACTGAAGATGAAATACATAATGTGCAGGCCGGTGAAAATAAGATTCGTGCAAAAAATGTAATCTATGCCACCCACATGCCGCCGAATATCAATGTACTCAATTTCGAATGCGCACCTTACCGCAGTTACGTATTGGCCGTTAAACTCCATAGCGGAAAATATCCTGACGGACTAATTTATGACTGCCAGGAACCATATCATTATGTGCGGACACATGTAATAGACGGACAGGAATTATTGTTGATTGGCGGGTTGGATCATAAGACAGGGCACGAAGAGCCGGAGAAAGCTTTTGACGACCTTGAAAAATATGCACGTAAGTATTATAATGTATCATCGGTGAAATACCGGTGGTCAAGCCAGTATTATGTACCCGTAGATGGCCTTCCTTATATCGGCCGCATGCCTTTAGCGGCCAATGGTATTTACTGCGCAACCGGTTATAATGGCAACGGCATGATGCTTGGAAGTGTTGCCGCCCAAATCCTTGCCGACCTGGTAAGCGGCAAAGGCAGCAAATATGAAAAACTGTTTAATCCGGGCAGAATAAAACCGATAGACGGGTTTAGCGAATTTGTAAAAGAAAACGCCGATGTAGCCTACCACTTTGTGGCTGATCGCCTGAATATTAAAAGTACCGATTCGCTGAACAGGTTAAAGCCTGGCACCGGCAAAGTGGTTGAAGTAGACGGAAACAAAATCGCCGCTTACCGCGATGACGACGGCACCATACATGCCTTAAGTCCCGTTTGCACTCACGCCGCCTGCATTGTTAGCTGGAACAGCGAAGAAAAGAGTTGGGACTGCCCTTGTCATGGTGCACGCTACGATATTGATGGCAATGTATTAACCGGACCCGCAACCAAAGGCCTTACCAGGATAAGCGATGATGAAAACTAAAGAAATTTTAATTTCGGGAGTCACCGGCACTACCTTCATGACGCTGTTCAGCTATCTTGTCTCGCTGGCCGATGGCGAAAACTTTAGCGAACCGGAGCGACTGGGGCAGCTAACCGGCCGTCTGATCCCTAAATTAGATAAACAGCAAAGCCAGGCGTTAGGCTGGCTGGGGCATTACGGCGTAGGCCTGCTGTTTACGCTCGTTTATGTAGAACTATGGCACCGCGGTAAATTAAAACCTGACCTTAAAACAAATCTTTGGTTGGGTGGCCTAAGCGGGCTGTTAGCTGTAGCTGTTTGGAAAACGACCTTTAAAATGCACCCGTTGCCCCCATCCCTCAACTTTAAAAAATACTATCTGCAACTGATACCAGCACATATTGTGTTCGCAGTTTTTGCCGGCATTGGTTATCACATCTCACAAAAAACAACAAGCTATGCTACAAATAATTAATAATCTCCCGCAGCACGTGGTAGGGATTTATGCCAGCGGCGAAGTAACCCGCAACGATATGGAGACCATACTGATACCCAAGATACAGGAGCTGAAAAACCGCCAGGGTGAAATTAACTATTTGCTGGTATTGGGAACAGGCGTGGAGAATTTCACGCTGGCGGCCTGGTGGGACGACCTCAAACTTGGGCTAACGAACTTTACAAACTGGCACCGCATTGCGGTAGTAACCTACCAGAAAGGTGTGGAATGGTTTACGGACCTCTTCCGGTTTATGATACCGGGCAAGTCGCGCGGTTTTTCACCCGATCAATTGGAAGAGGCCAAAGCCTGGGTTAGCGGGGAAGAAATATGAAAGACCTGGCACAACGCTTTCCCGAAAACCCTTTGCTGCTGCCAAAAGATCTTGCTCCCAGCCGCGAGGGTTTACAAATCATCAGCCTGCTTAATCCCGGCGTTTTTAGGTATGGCGGTAAAACCTGGCTTATTGTAAGGGTAGCCGAAGGGGTTATGCAGGAGGAAGGAGTTTTATTTTTCCCTGCCCTTGATGCTCTGGGCAATACCGAGATCATCAAGGTACCGCTTAACGACCCCGACCTTATCGCTACCGATGCCCGGGTCATTAGTTACAAGGGGTTGGATTATCTCACTACAGTTTCGCATTTACGTTTACTGGCCAGTGACGATGGGATCTGTTTTACTGAACAGGAAGGCTATCCGCCCTTATTCGGAAAGGGATACCTGGAACGTTTTGGTATAGAGGATTGCCGGGTTGCGCAGATAAATGACACTTATTACCTCACCTATACCGCTGTATCTGACAGCGGCGTAGGTGTAGGCCTGCTAACAACCACCAATTGGCAGCACTTTGAAAGCGGCGGAATGATCCTGCCTCCGCATAATAAGGATTGCGCAATTTTTGAGGAAAAGATCGGCGGAAAATATTACTGTTTACACCGGCCAAGCAGCAAAGAGATCGGCGGCAATTATATCTGGCTGGCAGAGTCATCAGACAGCCGGCAATGGGGCAATCACCAATGCCTGATAAAAACCCGGCCCGGAATGTGGGACAGCGGTCGCGTTGGCGCGGGCGCGGCACCTATCCGTACGGAACATGGCTGGCTGGAGATATATCATGGAGCAAATGCTGAACACCGTTATTGTCTTGGAGCTTTTTTAATGGATATTAACAATCCATCAAAGGTTATCGCCCGAAGTGGTGACCCGATTATGGTGCCAACCGAGGCTTATGAGCTTAGCGGGTTTTTCGGTTATGTTGTTTTCACTAACGGCCATATTGTCGATGGCGACCGTTTAACCATCTATTATGGAGCAGCCGATGAGTTTGTTTGCGGCGCACATTTCTTTATCGGTGCCATTCTCCAAACTTTAATTTATTATTAAAATAATAAATTACAACAAAACAAAACCGTATTTCCGGAGGTTTTTATAGAGTCTGTAATCGACAGGCCTGGACCAATTAATCATGGCAGAAAATAAGATTAAAGAATGTAGTAAACTGATAGCTCAACAGGGGATGACCATTGCTTTTGCCGAAAGCGCTACGGCCGGCTGGCTTTGTTCGGAATTTGCACTTACCGACGAATCCGGCCAGGTGCTCAAGGGCGGGATCGCCTGCTATGATGCCGATCTCAAAGTATCCCTGTTAGGAGTACCGAAGGGATTGATTGATCAGTTTACACCAGAGTCGATGGAGGTGACGAGGGAAATGGCATACCGCCTGGCACATCTTATCCCATCCGACATACAGGTAACCGTTACCGGGCTCACTACACCCGGTGGCAGCGAAACCCCGGAAAAACCGGTTGGAACTATGTTTGTATATGCGCTGATCCATGACAGGCACCTCAGTTTTCGAAAAGTATTTCAGGGATCATGCGAAGAAATTATTCAGCAAACCATCCAGGCTACCGCGGAGATGCTGATCAGGGGGCTAACTCAATTTAATTATCATCAACATATATCTACTATGGCAACAAAAAACAACAAAAAGACCGCAGCAGCGGCCAGTCGCAGTCCGGAAGTCGAGAGTGCGCTGAAAGAACTATTCATCGACGAGATCAAGGACCTTTATTGGGCCGAGAAGCATTTGGCCACCGCCCTGCCCAAATTGATCAAGGGAGCTACCTCAGAAGATCTGAAGCAAACCATCACCACCCACCTGGAAGAAACCAAAAACCATGTAACGCGACTGGAAAGCGTATTCGAGTCTATTGGTGAGAAAGCTTCGGCTAAAAAATGCCTGGCCATGGAAGGTTTGCTGAATGAAGCAACAGAATTGCTGTCAGATACCGACAAAGGTACCGAAGTACGCGACGTAGCGATCATTTCAGCGGCACAGAAAGTGGAGCATTATGAAATCGCGTCATACGGCACCTTGCGCACGCTGGCCGGTACATTAGGCTATAGCGAAGCGCAAAGCCTGCTTGAGGAAACCCTGGCCGAGGAGAAAAATGCCGA
This sequence comes from Mucilaginibacter sp. SG538B, assembly GCF_013376065.1. NCBI lineage: Bacteria > Pseudomonadati > Bacteroidota > Sphingobacteriia > Sphingobacteriales > Sphingobacteriaceae > Mucilaginibacter > Mucilaginibacter sp. SG538B. The sequence goes on along the minus strand of NZ_JABMJI010000001.1, from coordinate 1,825,306 downwards.
TGCACTGTTAACCCAGGTAGCTGAAAACTATGTAAATGAAGCCGCAGCAGCGGAAACAGAATAAAACAAACCGATTGTTAGGGCGGCTTTCGCCGCCCTATTTATTAACCTTTTATTTTAGTGCTTAACCGAAAATTGCAGCAGGGACTTTGCGTTGGGAATAGCTGCCACTGCCGCGTCATTGTTAAAATAACACCATGCTTCCCGGACTTCCGGTTTTGAATTAATCCCATCGGCAAATTTCCGTAATTGAGCATCACTATAAGATGAGCGGTATACATCCGGCACACCGTGAAAACGATAATATACCACAGGGCCGGTTACAACAGGCTCATCCGGCAGTTCGGGATGGCTCATACCGCAAAAAGAAACACCACGCTCCCTAAGCCGTGAATAAACATCTTCCTGCCACCAGCCCGGGTGCCTGAATTCCAATACATTACTAAAGCTGGGATCCAATTGCGCCAACACGCGTGCCAAACGTTCTTCATCATAATGAAAACGCGGCGGGAACTGGAACAATACAGGCCCTAACTTTTCCTGTAAACCATCGCGAATGGTATCATAAAAACTCGTGATCATATCCACGGTTCCGTGAAACTGCTTAAAATGGGTAATAGCCTTGGGGGCTTTCACCGCGAAGCGAAACTCAGCCGGCGCTTTTTCATACCAGGTACGCAACATAGATAATTGCGGAAAACGGTAAAAGGTCACATTTAATTCCAGGGTACGGAATTGCCCGGCGTAAAACTCAAACCAGCGTTTTTGCGCCAACCCTTCCGGGTAAAAAGTATTTTTCCAGTGACGATAGTAAAACCCTGAACATCCTATATGCCAATCCATACATATCATTTTTTAATGGCGCTGATATCGCCATTCCGTTCCATATACACCTTGTCTATCTTTTCTAAATCTTCAGTAAGTGCAGATTTGCGTACACCCTGCATGACATCTTCACGGCAAACCAGTGCCCGTTTCATCCGCTCTTCATCAAACCGGCCGCCACGAAAAAGCGGGATCTTCTCCCCTTCTACCCAACTAACTAAAGGACTGTTACGTGCAATAAGCCAGCCTAGCAGCCGGTGTAGCAGAACGATCACAAAGCAGCAAACAATAACCGGCACAAAAGCCGAGGCACCAACCACCGCCCTGCTCATAACAGCCCCAAGCGAAATACTGACGATATTATCAAGCGGGGTACGTAACCCAAAAGAGCGACGTCCTGAAATGCGGATCAGCATAAGCGCGATAAAAAAGATAACAACGCCGCGGCTACTCATTTGCAGCGCATTCAGGTCCTTCCCCTCTCCAAAAACAGTGATCAATAACTTTTCCATAACTCAATTTTTTAAAGGTCCGCTGCAAACAACTACGGGCTTGACGTTTTGGGCCGAACGATACCTTACCGCCAGCCAAATGCCCGCTGCAACAAACCCAATGATGATCAAAAATCTTATTTTACTTATCATAATCTCAATAATTAATGAGCCGGTTCCAGGCATTAGGTTACCCTGAATTCTTATTATTCCTGATATAACGTTTTGATTTATTTTGTTGATTTACCCGCGCGGCATCAATAGAATGTGTTTTGGTAAGGTCACTTTCTTTTTGCGCCAGTTCGGACAAACGGATATAAAATTTGTACAGGTGATCCAGCTCCTCTTCACTCAGGTCCTCAATATTAACCATCCTGTTACTGGTACCTTCATGAGAAGCCAGCAATTCATTCAGTTTTAAATGGACGGCTTTCGAATCCTTATTCTGCGCCTTCTGGATAAGGAAGACCATTAAAAAAGTAATGATGGTTGTGCCGGTGTTTATAATAAGTTGCCAGGTTTCCGAGTAGTGAAATACCGGCCCGGTAACAGCCCATATCACTATGGTGGACGCGGCTATAATAAAAGCGGCCGAACTGCCGGTTGCCGCGGTAGCCCAGTTAGAGAACCGCTCAAAGTAATTGATTTTCTTTTTCATGTTATTTCCAGCTAATAGTGATTTCGGCATTGCCGGGTATTAAATATTCAAAGTGGCCGCCTTTGATTTTTTTTCCGTCGATAGGCTTCTGATTAACACGCACTTCTACCCCTGGTAATTTGCCAGGACCACTCTTAACCACCATCAGGCGGCAGTCGATGCGATTATCGCCCGCCATGCGGACATGAAGATAATCTTGCTTCCTGGTGGTAAATCGGTAAACAGGATAATCAGTGAAGACCATGAAAGGCTGATCAGGTATACGGATATAGTGGCGCGGCAAGATACCGAAAGCGTTGCCTGCCCCATATACTTCCTGACCTACCTGCCCTGATTTTTCCCAGCCGTCGTGTAAATCCTCAAGCGCGATCCACAGGTTCGGATCAACCTCTCCTATTTTGGGCTTTTCCTGGAGCATTTCTTTTGGAAGCATTGTTGGGTAATAATAAGCGGCTCGGTCTACAAGGTAACGGACATATTCGGTTATCAGGAGGCGTACTGATGGTAAAATCTCAATATCCTGGGCGTGGCGGAGGTAGTCATGCAGCGCGCAGAACACTTCCTGCTCTTCGTATACTGCCGTATAAGGAGCATCATTAAGCGGGAACAATGCAAAAAATGTCGGAAAGTTTTTTCCATAGCCATAATCACAGTCCCACAGCTTCACGTTGTTAAACACACCGGCCAGGCACAGGTAACTAAGCTCGCGGTAAATTTCTTTTCTGGTGATTTTATATAAGCGCAGCATTGCACCAGCTGAAAAGGCGGTATTGTTGGCCTGGTAGAACAGGTCGAAACCCTGGCCGCGCAAATGCATAGCGGCTTTTTCCGCTTCGGTTAAATAGCGTTTTTCGCCCGTAAGCTCCCAGGCCTGCAGCATGACATGGGCATATAAACCGGGCACATCCTTTTCACCTCCTTTGCCTGGCTGCGTTTCGGCTTTCACTACCTCAAGGGTATCTACTTTATAAAAAACCGGCCATTTGTAATTAAAATGATGCGCCACCCGTATCGAAAATTCCAAAGAATCTAAAAAGAGTTTGCTGGCAACCTTATCGCCTTTCAGCGCAAGGCGAGACAGGTTTAACAAAGGGTGGTGCAGGTACCAGGAATCCATAACCAGCGGTTGTTTTTGCTCCTCCTCACCTTCCAACGTATCGGCTGCTTTTGGGTGCCAGCGCATTATGGTGCCGTATTTTTCACTATAGAATGATGGCAAGCCGGCTTTAACTTTTTTCATTACTTCCAGTTCCGCGCCGCTCCATTCCACATAATCAAGTAAAGGAAGCAGTACCGCCAGTTGCACCATGATTTCGGGAGGAGTGACATAGTCTGATACATAGGCGTTAAAATAATGATGACCATCAAGTTGTACCCAGCAGCCCGGGCTGTCTATCAGGTCCTTTAGTCCTTTGCCAAGTATGTCGGGCCAATGGATATAATTCGTTGCCGGTTTGGGTAAAGCCAGGTAAACTTCAGCCAGCAGGTTGAGATATTGCCGAACCATAGCCGCCTCATCAGCAGGCACTTCTTCCGAAAAAACAATAAAGGCATCACTCAAAGTATAGCTTTTACCTGCTGCCAGCGGTTTATTTTTAATGGTGGGCGGCAGGGCAAAGCCAATTTCAGGCCATTCACCGCCTACACTGTCCGCCGCGGAGGTTTCGGTTTGCTGGTTGTAACCGGCCAACGCGGTTAGGTTTTGCAGGTATAATACTGAACCCGCTTTTGGCCGGTTCATGCTAAAATAGAGCTGTCCCGAACGTGTACCCACCTGCCTGGTATGTATTTCTCCTTCTGCCATGCTTTCACTTCCCCCGGAGCCAAGCGGTACAATGTCGCGCGGCCAGTAAGGGAACAATAAGGTGGAGGCAGGCGTTAACCTGGTGGTGTAATGAAGTACGGGCCGGTTTTCTGTGGGTAGCGTCAAAACAACTTCGTAGTCGCCCAGTAACGAGCCAATCTTCAATCGCACGTCGTTTTTCCTTTCTTTTAGTGTGATCTGTAACCGGTCGTTTGGTGAATAGGCCAACCGGAAAGCAATCTGGCTGCTATTTGGCCATCCGGCCACCAGCCAGCAGCTGTCCCCAAGGTCATATATTTTAAAATCATAACTGCCTGCTGTGGTTTTATATACCGGAATAAGGTCAGGCAAATGCAGGGCGGCTTTGGTATTCCTGAGCCAGGGTGATGCGTTCATAGGTTTAAATCGATTAACAATTAAAAAAATCGCTGAAAAATATCTTTTAAATGATAATTAAAACATCGCTTGCTGTTTTAAGTTTTAATTATAAAACTATCAGTCTATGAAAAAGTTAATTACACCACTATTCTTAAGCCTTTGCCTGTTATTGAGCAGCTGTGATGCCATTGTCGGTATTTTTAAAGCCGGTGCTGCCGTGGGCATTTTCGCGGTAATCGTCGTTATCGCGGTCATCATCTGGGTTATCTCATTGTTTCGCGGCCGCAGCAATTAACAGGTAAATCATGGAAAAAGAGCTGCAGAATTTCAAGATCGCCCGTTTCGCGCTTAATGCCCGCTATGATGACATCGGTGAAGCCTCCGTCGAACAACTGAAACGCCATCTGCTTGACGCTTTGGGGTCGCTGATCCACGCCGGTAACAAACGTGCCATCCAAAAATTATTGAGGCAATTGCAGGTTATGGGCGAAGGCGGCAAATGCAAAGTGCCGCTTATTGAAAACTTACCCTACGACCGGGCGGCACAATTGTATACAGCGCTTATCCGTTATCCGGATTTTATGGATAATTTTATGGGCAAAGAAGCTACCTGCCATCCCAGTGATAATATTGGGCCGCTGCTGGCGGTAGCACAGTTTGGGCCGGTATCAGGTAAGGATTTCCTTGCTGCTATGGCCGTGGCTTACCAGATAGAATGCCGCCTCGTACTGGAAATCCCGGTCATGAAAGAAGGTATCGACCATACCTTGCTTTTAGGCTACTCGATGACAGCCGGAATTGCCCGCCTGTTAAACCTGACTGAAGAACAAACAGCTCATGCACTGGGCATTACCGGCACTTCAATAAGCCCGATGGTAAGCAGCCGGGCATCATATACCTATGAGTGGAAAGGGTTTGCATCTTCCCTGGATGCGCTGAACTGCGTTAACATCTGTTTCCTGGCCCGAGAAGGGATGACCGGCCCGGTGGCCATTTTTGAAGGCCCTAAGGGCTTTGATGATGTGTTTGGCATGAAGCTGGATTATGACTGGGATAGTGAGACCTTTGAACTGCTACCACGCTGCGTACTGAAGAAATATAATGTAGAAGTACATGCGCAAGCCACACTGGAAACCCTTGACCAGCTGCGCAAACAGCAGCAGGTTAATCCGGAAGAGATTGAAAGCGTCGAACTTACCACATTTTTAACTGCCTATCACATCATAGGATCCGGTGCTTACGGCAACCGGCAAATTGTGGAAACAAAGGAACAGGCTGATCACAGTTTATTTTATGCTGCCGCAGTGCTCCTGCTCGATGGCGAAGTTTATCCCGAACAATATGAGCCGGAAAGAATTAAAAATAACGATGTACAGCAATTGCTAAAGAAAGTGAAAGTAAGTACGGGTTTCCCACTGCATCAACCGCTGGTAGTTGCCGGTATCCTTGATCCTTATACCGTTGCATATCCCGATAAAATGAAAACCAAGGTGGAGATCAGCATGAAAAACGGCCAAACCCTAACCAGGGAACAGGAAGATTACCATGGCTTTTTTACCCGTCCGTTTACATGGAATGATACGATTGAAAAATTTCGGCGGCTGAGCAACAATATTATTTCCGCAGAGATGCAGGAGCAACTGATCGGCATCGTTCGTAACCTCGAAAACCTCCCCGAAATTTCAACCTTAATTAACCTGCTGGCTGCTATATAAAAAAGAATTATTTGAGCCGCTATGGTAACTGCAGGGCCATGGCACAGCCGGAGATTTACCGCATGGCACCGATCAAGCGGCAAAATGACGCACATGATTAACAAGTTCATTCACATCAAAAGGCTTAGCCAGATAATCATTGGCCCCGCATTGTTTCTCGTGCATCGTATGCAACCCGTGACTTGCCGAAACAATGATTATAGGTATATCCTGCATACCCGGATCATTTTTCAAATGTTTACAAATATCGCGGCCATCCATATCGCCCAGCATAACATCCAGCAACACAACATCTGGTCGTAAGGTCTGTATCGCTTCAAGGACGCCATGACCGTTATCCAGTTCGGTCACCGCATATCCCTCCATTTCCAGGATCAGGTGCATTAATTCACGAATGTCCTTATCATCATCAACAACCAGGACTCTTTTCTGATAAGAGGCAATCATTATAGTTCTAAAAGCTACGTTTTAACATATTAACATAGCTCTTTTTGCACAAACATCATGCCCTGATATCGGAGGATGATTGAAGAATAAGTAAACATCCCATCGTCTGGCCTGTTTAAAACAGCTTTAAACAGCCACCAACTCTTCGTTTTCTATCGGCACGGTAAAATAGAACGTACTTCCGATCCCGGCCTTACTTTCAAACCATATGGTGCCATTGTTTCTTTCCACAAGCTCTTTACATAATAACAACCCCAGACCGCTCCCCTTTTCACTGGCTGTGCCAAAAGTGGTATATGAGGTATACTTGTTAAATATTTTTGATTGCGCTTCTTCGGGAATACCTTTCCCGTTGTCCCGAACCTTCAGTATCGCAAAGGCCTCGCTTTTTTCCGCGGTTACGGTAACATGATCACCCGCTTTTGAAAACTTTACGGCATTCTCCAATAAGTTCTTGATCACAATATCAATCATAGTTTCATCTCCGAATACCATCACGGGCTCAGCTATCTCCTCACTTGTTACTACCACTTTCTTTTCAGCGGCCCGCTGTTTCAGCAGCATAACATTTTGATCAATTAACTTTCGCACATCAAAACCGGCAGGATTGGGCTGGATTCCGTCCAACTGACTTTTTGCCCAGTATAGCAGGTTTTCCACTAAGCTTGAGGTTATTATCAGGGTCTCATCTATTTTTTCAATCCAATAATCGCTTTCTTCTTCCGACAGGCTTTTTTCCTTTACTATATCCATCATATGACTGATGGTATGGATCGGTCCCCTTAAATCGTGCCCGATAATTGAAAACAGGCGGTCCTTTACGTGTACAAGTTCTTCGAGGTGAAGATTTTGCTCAGATATGTTTTTATTTTGCAGAGCCAGTTGCTCACTGAGCTTCTTTTTTTGCATGTAATTTCTGAGCAGGATAAAAGCGAGCAATACTAAAAGTATGGTGCCCGCAGTTAAAATATCCCGCTTCAGACTTACTTTTTCCAGCTCTTTTTGACCTATAATTTTATTTTTATTTAGCAAATCAATTTGCCGTTCCTTTTTTTCCAGCTCGTAAGCAGACTGCATATTCCTGATAGTTTTCAGTCTTTGTTCGGTTTTCAAGCTATCGTTCAAAGCAACTTCAAGGTTCCGGTAATATAGGGCCTGTTCGTAATTACCCATTTTCTGATGAGTTAAGTATAATACGTTATAGGCGGTTTGAATGAGTTCAACAATACCTGATCTCCTGCTTTCGTCAAGCCCTTTTTGTGCATACAGCATACTCGAATTGTATTTACCTGTATAATAAGATGTAAGTGCCAGGCCGGTATGGCAGTAAGCAACATCTTCGTCGTCGCCTGCATTTTGCGCAATATCAAGCGCCTTATTTAAATAACCCTCGGCAAGCCGGTATTCTTTCTTCGTAATATAATTTTCGGCAATATTGTACATTGCGGCGGCAGTAAAAACCGGGTCCTTTACCTTTTTTGCTATAACCAAAGCCTTTAAGTTATAAGCAATTGCCGAGTCTGACAATCCTTTTTTCTTAAATATCTCGCCAATATTCACCAACGGGCTAAACGTTCCTTCATGCGCGGGGTCGTTTTGCTTCATAGCTATCTTATAAGCCTTCTGACTGTAATAAAGCGCTTTCGAATAATCTTCCATTGAGGTGTACAGGCCGGCGATATTATTATACTCATTTCCGCTTAACCCTTCCATGCCCAGTTTTTCACTAATGCGCAGGCACTGTAAATGACTGTTAAGAGCTTCGGGCCATCTTCCTTTGTACCCGAAGGCTACCCCTTCTGCGAGATATGCCAGTGCAATACCTTTTTCATAATGGATTTTTTTTGCAAGATCAAGGGATTTTTGTGCCATCAGCAGCGCGCTGTCGGCATTCCTGCTCCAATACAACCTTGAAATAGAGTAATAGATCTTTACCCGGTCGGTGTCGTGCTTTGCTTTATCGAGATTTTTTATTTGCGTATTTATGTTATTGGTTTGGGCACGACATGCAGAAGTACTGATAATTATATTTCCAATACAAGCCAGGATACCATGCATGATAATACACAGCGTATATAAACGAAGTTTGCGAATCGTTGCCAAGCCGAACATTGATATGTTTTCTAAATGTTTATATAATGCCTTTATTCCCTGACACTTTAAGGCCTGCTCAACACTCCCGCGTGTTAACGACCGAAGGCATGCTGCTTTTTGTACAGGCGGATAGCTGTGAGAATAAGAACTAATATGAATATATAAATAATCCAGGTATCCAACGGACAATTATTATCCAGCGGGTCGCTGTCATCACACGGTGCGCCCGGATCATCAGCAAACAGCAAAATGGGGCTTATAACCAGGTAAAAAGTCAATAATATCCTACTGACCCGATAGATTGTTTTGCAGAGGTAAAATTTCATTTTTTATTAAATTTTTTAATTCCAATCAGCCTTTTGGTTGCCTTGTCCGAAATCTCAACAATGTAGTTTCCGGGCAGCAGACTGCCTACGTTCTGTTGTATATTATTGCCATCCGTTTCCCGGTAAAACATTACCTGGCCGGTTATGCCGGTTACCTTAAGTACCACCCTGTCCGGTACATTTCTATTGATCTTAATATAAAGTTCGCTGTTAACTGGATTAGGATAAAGTGTAATTTGCTCATTAATAATACCAGGTGCATTGAAACTTGCCGCTACTATTTTGCTATAGCTGATCGTATTAAAAGCATCATTTTGCTGCAAGCGATAGTAATTGGTTCCTGTTGACGGGAACCTGTCTATATAAGTATAAGATCCGCTGCCATTGCTTAACATTGATGTTAAAAGAACAAATTCCTTAGAGCCGTCCTGCCTTTGCAGTGTAAAGCCCGACAGGTTTCCTTCATGCTCAGTTTTCCAGGTTAACTGAATACCGTCTTTAACCGGGCTTGCCTCAAAACTCAGCAACCGGTAGTTTAATGAACTTTTTTTATGAAATACGATCTCAAACCTGTTTGCGCCGTAGCTGGTTGTATCTGTTTTGTCGATATTGAACGGGTAACGTTTATACTGGCTGAAAAGCAAAGAATCCTTTTTATAATGATCAAGCAGATATATGTCATATCTCGAATCAAGTGATTCAAATCCCGAACCGGAAATTGTATCTGTGGTCGCCGAATTATTAACATTCACAAATAACTTTACCCGGGTAGTGGAATCGATAACATTCATCCTGTTAATGGCGAGCATATTTTGGCTCCTGTATCCGTAGCTGGCCAGTGTCGAAACGTTTCCGATGCCGTTTAACCGGTCTGAATCATAAAAAGGCTCATATTCGTTTTTGGATCCGGGATCAAATAATACCATAATCTCATCCGTATTAACCGAATCAGAGGAGAGTTTCACCCGCATTAACTGGGGCCTGGCTAATGCCTGGCCTTTTTTGCTCATCAACATGTAAAGGGTACTCCCCAGGGAACTGGGTTGCACTGTTGTTTTGGCAACTTCATTAAAAGTCAATGAAGCCGAGGTTGTGGTAGCCTGCACAAAAAAGCCTTGTCCGCTGGCAATGTAACGGGTTGCATTATTGGTGCCAATGCCCCCCGGGATCAAAGCGGTATAAGTACCATAATTTTTATTGGTGTAATTAAAAACATATATGGTAGCAGATACACCGGGGCCGTAAATACCGTTTGTTGAACTGCTTTGCGAAAAAGTGTCCCAATCAATAGAAGACGCATATGGATTGCCTACCAGATTATAACCGGTTTGTGCTTTGCTTAAAGTGGTGGCGCTGCTGTTCCACCATAGTTTTACCGGGATGCTGCCCTGGTTAAGTGTGCCAACAGCTACCATTGTTGAAGCATCCGGGTCAATATAACTTCCGCCAAATCGGTATTGTTTATTCAGTGCTGTTGTGGAGGTGACATTGTTAACATTATTTCCGGCATAATATAACATGTAGCCATTACCTACCGGAAGCGTTGTTGTTGCAGTGGTGGTGCCTGTGCCGGTATAATAAGATATTGTATTACCCGAAATGTCTGTTAAGCCTTTAAAATTTCCGGAATTAAAAGTAGTGCTGCTTGCAGGCAGGTTCTCTTTGTATAAATAAACCGTAGAGGCAGCGTTGGTGACAGTAAATCCACCTGTCGTCCCTGTTGGTCCGGCAACAAAAACCCCGGAGAAATTCCCCGAATTGGCGTTCAGATAACTGAGGTTATAAGCACCTGTAGTGGTATTTACCGGGGAAGACAGAAGCCGATAATTGCGGGTATTGGTAGCAATAGTCCCGGCCTTGAAATAACGTTCTGCATATACTGTACCTGTAATGCTGTACCCTGATGGGATAGGATCGACAGAGGCCGTTTGAGAGAAACTGCTTTTGAGTACCATAATAGCCCCGGAGGCAACCGCCAGGTTCCCCTTGGTAATTTTGAGCTCGCTGTAAATATCAAGTGTATCACTATTAACCGTTATTGTTCCACCCGCCGAATTATTCACTTCCATAGTGCCCACATGTGTATACCCTGTAGAGGCTGCACCATTGTAGCTTTGAGCGGCACTGGTCCCATTCCAGGTTATCTTTGATGTATTTAAATTATTCCAATCTATTTTTCCGGTGCCCTGGTTATAAATATTGCACCCAACACTTAAATTTGCCTTAAGGCTTATTGAAGCCGTACCGCTTAAAGTAAGCCCGTATACCGAAGCATCAGAATTAATTGTAATACTTTTGCCTGTTGGAATAATTAAAGTAGCTGTACCGTCAAAAGCAGGTGCCTGATTGGTGGTACCAGCGGTGGTGTTATCCCAGTTGCTGGCATCGGTATAAGTTCCTGTAACGCCTTTATAAGTATAGGTTAGTGCGCCCGGTATACTTGCCGCATTAGTGACATTAACAGAGGTTGTACCAACAGTAGTAAACGTTGCCGGGTTATTTTGATTTACATATTCTGCCTTAAGCCAATCGGCCGTTTTTGCAACATTTGAAACACGCGGTTCATCAATTACCCCGTTAAAATAATAGCTGTTCCCCCCTTCTCCTACTCCAATATAAAAGCTGGTATTAGCAGCAGGATTGACGACCGATAGTAATATTTTATATTGTGTTCCATCAACATATGTACTGAGGGTCGTACCTGTATAAACACTTTGTATATAATGCCATGCGCCGCTGGTAAAAGCAGTTGGATTAGGGATACTAAGCCTGTTTGTGGCAATACCCGATTCCGATTCAGGGATGTCATTAGTATAGATCCCCATTTTATAGCCGCCGCTAAACCCTCCTGTTGCATCCTGGTTTGTCATTACTTTTTGATCAAGACCTGTAGCCCCTAATTTAACCCAGGCAGATAAGGTGAAGGGGCCTGTAACAGATACGGCATTGGTTGTAATTTTTTTGCTCGATCCGTTAAAGCTGTAAGCCGTGCCGATTTTACCGGTAACAAGGTCCGCCGAGGTCATCCCGCTGGCAGTGCCCGTATGCCCTCCCGCGGTACCATCAGCAACCGAACCCGTATAGCTCGATTCATTAAAATGGAATACAGCCAGGTAATTACTTGCCCAGGTATTCGCAAAAAATGCCGTATTGTGTGTTACCGTAGGTGATTTTGAACCGTAATAAAAAGATATGATATTGTTGGTAGCATAAGTTAAAGTAGGGATTTGTACCCAGACCAGCAGGGTTCCCGTGGTTTGGTTGTAGCTTTCAACCTGGTAATATAACTCGCTGCCGCCGCTTACAAATGCAAAATCGTAATTGGGGCCGTTGGGATTTTGCACTTTGTCTGAACATGTATTTGTAATGATCAGGTTATTATCCTGTATGCTGAGTAATGCCGGGAAATTGGTAAGGTTTGATGTAATGCCAAGCGAGGTTGTATTTAATGTGATGGTTTCACCAAAAGCATAATTACCATAGGTACCCAGGTTTACAGTTACATTTTGTGTTGATGACGACGAGCAGCCCGCAGCATTGGTTACAGTCAAAGTAATTGTTTTTGTTCCGGGCGTTGCCCATTGTACCGAAAACGGTCCCTGCCCGGTACCGGTTGAAGGTGTGCCTCCATTAAAATCCCAACTATAAGTTGAAGTTGAGGGGTCTGTCCCTGTATAAGTGACAGTAGCGTTTGAGTTAATGTTTACCGAAGACGTTGCAGTAAATGTTGTTGAAGGCAGTGCATTTACAACTGCGGTTACATTTAACTGCGAGGTACAGCCATTTGAACCGGTTACAGTAAGTACATAGGTGCCTGCATTTGCTGATGTAATATTGCTGATTGTAGGATTTTGAGAGGTAGATGTAAAGCTGCCCGGCCCCGACCATGAGTAGGTAGCGCCGCTTACCGTATTGGCCTGGAAAGCAAGTGTACCGCCGGGGCAAACCGGGGCACTGCCTGCACCGTATAACGTATACACTTGAGCCGCAGTTAACTCGGTTTGATAAACAGCTATGTCATCCAGTGAGCCGTTAAAATAATAACTGGATGGTGCACCTGGCCAACTTGCTAAATTGTCATAAGCAACCCGCCAATAACCTGTGTAAGCTCCTGCTGATGTCATCGTAGGATCACTGGCCTGCAGTGCGCCATCTACATACAGGTTGGCCCCATTTGTAGATGACATAGTTACAACTGCATGGTGCCATGCGCCATCAGCATAGGATGCAGTAGTGTTTATTGTGTTATATGTACTGCCAGGTTTAACCCCAAAGTATAGTTGTCCGCTGCTATTCATATAAATATGACGGTCATAACCAAAAGCACTTGAGCTTAACCCGGTTTGCGACGAACCGAAACCGACCAGCTTACCTCCTGCCGAACTTGTTTTAAACCACACACTGATAGAAAAAGTTTGCGGACTAATTAGTATCAGGCTGGAAGTGGCCATGTATTGACTTGAACCATTAAAACTATAGGCACTGTTTGCTGCTCCATAACGATCAGTAGTAAGTGTGGGAGCATTTTGAGGTATTCCATTATTAAAATTACCAGAGGCGTCATTAGCGTTACCTGTAAACGGATAGGAAAGATATAAGCTGCCTGTAGTGGGCGCAGTTGATATAACGGGTTTGGCATTTACTGTTGCCGTTACGGCGATGCGCGGCGTGCTTGTTGCCCCGTTTTGAGTATAGCTTACATAATAAGTAGTAGTTGCCGATATAGTTGGCGTAGTAAAGGTGGCTCCCGTTCCTAAAGATGAGCCGCCGGTAAGAGCTGCATACCAGTTATATACCCCGCCCGACGGGGAGCTTCCTGAAGCTGAAAGCGTTACAGTGCCCGAACCGCACGTTGAACCGCCGGTACCTGTAGGGGCTGTAGGATTAACCGTAATAGAAAATGTATTACTGGTACCTGCACCACTGGCATTATAGCCCGTAACAATATAATTGGTGGCTGCCATCGCTGCTGTCGGGGTACCGCTGATGCTGCCTGTTGAACTGTTAAAGCTTAATCCGGCAGGTAAAGCCTTGTTTAAAAAAAAGCCGCCGGTTGGCGTAGTTTTGTTTATTTGGTTGGCATAATAGACCGCGGTAAATATGACGCCCTTGCTGTCAACAGCTATCCCCTCAGGATCCGTAAGGGCTTTACTGGTAAGTAACGTACCGCTTTGATTGTAAACATAAACTATATTGGTAGCTGCATTGTCGCCTACATAAAAATTGCCGGCACCATCAATGGTTATGGCTTGCGCTGATGTATACCCGCTAAGAAAAATAGATTGAAATGTGCCGGCCGAATTGTATTTTGTTACATTCCCGGTGCCGTTATTTAATACGTAAATGTTACCCGATGCGTCCACAGCTACTCCAAGTGGAGTGCTTAAATTAGTAGTGGGCAGCGATAGTAACAGTGTACCACTGGTATTGTATTTTTGCACCGTAACAGCGCCCTGATCGGCAATGTAAATATTATCCGAATTGTCGATGGTAATTCCTAATGCATAATTTAAGCTGCTCAGTATGGTAGACTGGTATACGCCACTTGAATTATATTTATATACACTGCCTGTGCCCGGGGTAGCACCCAGGTTCAACACGTAAGCGTTGCCCGATGAATCAAAAACCAGGTCTTTAGGAAGCGACATGGTAGCACCCGTACCAAAGGTACCCAGGTAAGTACCGCTTGAATTATATCTGCTGATGGTGTTGTTACTTGTATTAGTTACATAAATATTGCCGGCCGCGTCGATAGCCATTCCGCGCGGGTTGCTTAAGGTAGCACCCGTAAGCGCTGTCGGCGTACCATAGCCTATCGCGCTAACGCCGTTAGTAACTGAGGGGGTCAAGGTAGTAATGGCTGTGCCAACTGTATAAACATTGGATGAAGTATAGGTAATGATGGGAACAGCGGCAAAAATGTTATTCCCCAGCAATATTAAAACAACCGATAGTAAAAAGTAAGCATGACGCCCTCTCATATTCACAGGTAAAACGTTATTAAATAATATTCTTAATAATATTCAACCTTTATACGGCCAGCCAGATCAATTGGTTTAGTTATTTACAGAAAATCAGTTATTTGAACAAAGTATTATAAGCACGCGATCAACACTTAAACATACGCTCAAATAATATAAAAACTAATCATTCGATTGACGTGCAGGAAAATAAGCAGCGAAAAGATTTCGGCTTTATTGCCCGATGACCGGCGAACAGGAATCGCCTTTATTTTCAAAGATTATTATATGCCGGCGGCTACCCTATGAAGGATAGCCGCCGGCCTTCTTCTTTGCTGACCAAACAATAGTTGGTAACCCTTAAGGTTAGACTTGTAAAAAATAGTTAATCAGGGGAAAGCGAAATAATGGCACCGTAACGGCGGCAACGCATGATCTTCTACAAGACACCTATATTTCAGATTGATACTCAACGTTAAAAGGCATTTTCGGTATCCAGATAAAAGAACATTTATTAAAAAAGTTACACTCCACCGAAACAGATCCGAAATCAACCATCCGCAACCGCACAATCACTGTGCGAAAACGAACGATTCCAAGACACACACACATCGCATTCAATTGACTTACAATAAATTAATCATTTGGCACACATTTAATACATATTCTTGAAGCAGGCCTGTCTGCGCATCGGTGGCTGCCAATTAAACAATCAATTTTATGATCAAAAATTATTTAATAATTGCATGGCGTAACCTTATCAAAAACAAGGTACACTCTGTTATCAATATCGCCGGGCTATCTGTTGGTATGGCAGTAGCTATGCTGATCGGCCTGTGGATATGGGATGAGCTATCCTTTGATAGCAATCATAAAAACCGAGACACTATTGCCCAGGTAATTCAAAATGTAACCAATAACGGGGAAGTGCAAACATGGCAATCAGTTCCGCTGCCCCTGGCCGCGGAACTGCGCAAAAACTACGGAAGCCTTTTTAAGCAAGTGGTGAACAGCGCCGGTTATGGCGATCACATGCTGGCGCTTGACAACAAAAAACTCAACCGTACCGGCATGTTCATGGAACCTAACGGCCCCGAAATGTTTACATTGCAAATGCTGAAAGGCAACCGCAATGCGCTTATCGATCCTTCATCTATCCTGATCTCCGCTTCAACGGCTAAAGCTTATTTTGGCGACAGTGATCCGATCAACAAAACTTTAAAGATTGATAACCATTACAATGCAAAAGTTGGAGGCGTGTTTGAAGACATGCCCTCAAATGCCACATTTGCTGGCCTCAATTTTATCGCGCCCTTTGATATGGGGTTTACTGCCAATGACATCAGATCGATGCGTGAACCATGGCGGCCAAACTTCTGTACGCTATATGTTCAAACTGCCGAAGGCGCCGACCTATCGGTCATCTCATCAACAATAAAAGATGCCAAGCTGCGTAATGTGAGCGCTGTTCTCGCTAAAAAGAAACCTGCGCTGTTCCTGCAGCCCATGAGCAAATGGCATCTTTATGATGAATTTAAGGATGGTAAAAATACAGGCGGCCGTATCCAGTATGTATGGATGTTTGGTATTATTGGCGTATTTGTGTTGCTACTGGCCTGTATCAATTTCATGAACCTGAGCACTGCGCGGTCTGAAAAGCGTGCCCGCGAGGTGGGTATCCGCAAGGCTATCGGCTCGGCCCGGGGCCAGCTGATCTATCAATTCTTCAGTGAATCAGTATTATGTGTATCCTTTGCCTTTGTACTTGCGCTGCTTTTTGTGCAATTGAGTTTGTCTTTTTTTAATGAAGTAGCCGGCAAACAAATAAGTATCCCCTGGACTAACACTTTTTTCTGGCTTATGGGAATAGGCTTTACCTTGTTTACCGGCATAGTGGCAGGTAGCTACCCTGCTTTTTATTTGTCGTCTTTTCAACCTGTAAAGGTACTGAAGGGGGCTTTCCGGGTTGGAAAAATGGCTGCCCTCCCCCGCAAAGCATTGGTAGTGCTGCAATTCACGGTATCTGTTACGCTGATTATAGGTACCATTGTTGTTTTCAGGCAAATACAATTTGCAAAAGACAGGCCTGTGGGTTATACCCGCGACGGGTTATTATCAGTTAACCCGGGTACAGACCAAATCCATAAAAGTTTTGAAGCCGTAAAAGATGAACTTTACAAAACCGGCACGGTGGTTTCCGCAGCAGAGGGAGATGTAAACCCAACACAAACCGCGGGCAGCACCAGTGCCATTGAATGGAAAGATAAAGATCCGAACCTGAGCATAGATTTTCAGCAGAATGGCGTTTCGGCCGGCTACGGAAAAACCGCCGGATGGCAATTCAAGGAGGGACGGGAATTTTCTAAAGATTTTCTGACTGATTCAACAGCGGTAGTCATCAACGAATCCGCCGTGAAGTTTATGGGGATGAAGGACCCTTTAAGAAATAGTATTACTTTTTATGGCGTCACTTTTAAAATCATCGGCGTGATCAAAGATATTATTGTCGATTCGCCATACGGACAGGTGAAGCCATGCGTTTACTTTTTTAATAAAGATGCCGGAGGCGCCGTACTGCTGCGTATTAATCCAAAGGTGAGCGCCGGTACTGCTATAGCAAATATCCAGAGGGTATTTAAACGTTTTAATCCTGAGCAGCCCTTCCAATATACTTTTGTCGACGGGGCCTATGCTCAGAAATTCGGTAACGAGCAGCGCATCGGCAGGCTGGCCGCATTCTTTGCCGGGCTGGCAATCTTTATCAGTTGCCTGGGATTGTTTGGCATGGCTTCCTTTATGGCCGAACAACGTGTTAAAGAAATCGGCGTTCGCAAGGTGCTGGGGGCAACAGTTTTCAACCTTTGGCGGTTATTATCTGCAGATTTCATTAGCCTGGTCATGCTTTCATTACTGTTAGCTACACCGATAGCGTTTTACCTGATGCACAACTGGCTTCAGCATTTTGATTACCGGGCGGGTATATCGGCGTGGATATTTATTATTACCGGTTTTACAGCGCTTGTCATCACACTGCTTACGGTTAGCCTACAGACGATAAAAGCAGCGTTAACAAGCCCGGTAAAGAGCCTAAAAAGCGAATAACCGGAAAATTCCGGTTACGGTATAGTGGGGTGAAGTTAAAAAAAGACCTGTCGTTAATTTTATTTGGCAGGTTTTCGCTAAAACGATAAATGCCGTAATGTTAAATTTTTACTA
Organism: Mucilaginibacter sp. SG538B; assembly: GCF_013376065.1. Taxonomy (NCBI): domain Bacteria; kingdom Pseudomonadati; phylum Bacteroidota; class Sphingobacteriia; order Sphingobacteriales; family Sphingobacteriaceae; genus Mucilaginibacter; species Mucilaginibacter sp. SG538B. The sequence goes on along the minus strand of NZ_JABMJI010000001.1, from coordinate 1,807,392 downwards.
AGCCGTTATGCTAACCATTAAATTACCTGTTTAAAGATCGCGCGCAATTTGCATTACTTTTTCCGCTTCAATGCGACGATGGATCTCATGCACCATGCTGTCCATTTCCCGCGCGCATTCGCGGAGTTTTGAAAAAATCTCTCTTCGCTCGTTCTCATCTTCGGCCATATCCAGCAGGTTTACCAATCCGAGCATGGTTGCCACAGGCCGCCTGATCTCATGCGAGCTTATCCAAGCAATCTCACGGAGTAAACGGTTCTGCCTGTTAACCTCTTCTTCTTTTTCTTTACGGTAAGTTATATCCTGACAAACGATGATGTAGCCCTGAAAAGCGTTATCTTCATCATATGCAGGGGTTAACTGGGCTGATACCCAAACCGGGGTTCTGTTTTTGGTATAAATGATCGTATCAATACCAAAAGCTTCCCTGGCCTGCTGTTTCCTTAATAACGTTTGAATCACCGGGTCATCGGGATCTGTCAAAAAATCACCCGGCATCTTATTTACCACCTCTTCCATGGCGTAACCGGTCAGCTCTACAAAGGCATTATTTACCCATTGCACCCTGCGCAGATCATCTGTAATAAGCACCATATTATTTACCTGTTTGATGATCCCTGCCAACCGCTTATTTTCCTGGGTGCTGCGTTTAAGGGCATCAATATCTCTTACCGCTCCTATCAGTCGTATCGGTTGCTTCTGTTCGTTATATATAAAATACCCCTGGTCCATTACGTATTTATATTCACCTTTACCGCAATTGAGTCGGTATTCACATTCCCAATTGGTTAAACCGGCACGGCTGATCCTTTCCTGGCTGCTCACTACTTCTTCCATATCATCCGGATGGATCAGCGACCGCCACCATTCCAGTTCATAACTGATTTCGTCGAGCGATATTTGCACCAAATGTGTAAGGCTTGTATTGTATATCAGTTTGTTTTCAACAATATTAAGGTCATAAACAACATCCCTCGTCGCCTGGGCCACCAGTTCGTAACGTTCAACTGCTTCTTTTAACCGTTCGTCTTTAAGCCTGTCTTCGGTAATGTCGGCGAAGTATACGGCAACACCTTCATCAGTAGGATAAGCAGCCATCCTGAGCCAGCGCTGCAGGATAACCGAATAATCTTCGTGCCTTACAATAACCCTTTCTTCAAGCGCTTTATGGTAAACATGATAAAACTTATTTTCGGCTTTAGGAAAAAACTCAAAAATACTTGCACCAATAATCTGGCTTCTGTCTGTTTTAACCATCTCCCGAAAGATGTCGTTTATCCGGGTTATCTTCATTTGGCGGTCGAGCTCAAAAAAGCAATCGGTAATACTGTTCAGCGTATGCTCAAAGCTATACTGATACCGATTACGCTCCATTTCCAATTGCTTGAGCTCAGTAATATCCTGTAGCGAACCTGCTATCTTAAGTTCCTGCTCCCCGGTGCTTTCCACGCGGGCAAGCTGGCGGATATAACGGGTTGTGCCATCCAGAGCAGTGATGCGGTGCGTTACGTCAAGTTGTTTACCGGTACTGATGAGCTCATGCAAAGCGTTGATCATCAGCGGCCGGTCTTCCGGAAAAATGTGATTTACATAAATATCGAATGCTTCGCGCCCATCCCGCTTCAAACCTGCGATGCGATAAACTTCGTCTGACCATATCAGCTTGTTTTCACGGGGGTAGAATTCCCATCCGGCCACCCGCGACAACAACTGGGTTTCACTAAGCTTGTGTTTTTCTTCTAAAAGCTCCTGGTTTACTTTTTCAAGGGCTTGCTCAAATGCTACCCGTTCGGTCATGTCACGAGCCATAACCATGATATGGGGCTTTTTATTGAACCAGATTTTATGCGAGGTAATATTTACATAAATCAGTTGCCCGTCCTTTTTAATGTGACGCCAGGTACCGCTATCATTGAGCTTACTGTCTACCCGATCGGACGAAGCAATCACATTCTCCCGGTCTTCCAAAGGCCTGATATCCAATATTGTCCGTTGCCTGAACTCCTCCGCACTGTAGCCATAAACCGCAATTGCGGCATCGTTTACCGAAATGAAACGGAGTGTCCCCGGCTCGTAAATCCACATTGGGTTTGGATTGGATTCATACATGCTCCGGTATTGCTTTTCGCTCTGTTTCAACCTTCGTTCTTCTGACCTGATCAAAACGTAAAGAGCAATTGCTGTAACCATCACAAACAGGCACCCCTTTCCTAAACTCAGCCACAGGTATTGGTGGGGGCTAAGTATTCCTTCGAAATAAAACAACAGCCGGTCACTGAACAGGATCCACAGCAGGCTAATCAACAAATAAGCAAAGGCAATTCCGAACGCCCCTTTTCTCATATATAGTCAGTAAAATCAATAAAGTTGTTAAACGTTATTGTTAATTAGTAAGTTACCAATTAAAAAAATTAAGCCCCTGAATTAAAATTAAACCGTTGTATAAATAGCAAGCACCAAATAATTGTAACATCTATGTTACCTTCGATATTTATTACCGGTAACGCCAAACCATCCCTTTGGTTTTTTTCGTAAAAACATAAATTATTGTATACCACTTAACATCATTGATACCCGGTATCTCCATGCGACTGAACTTTACCCGCAATTTACAGCTCGGCTACGGGTTTTCGATATTGATCCTGCTGATCGTCGGATTCTTTTCCTATAATACGATTAATAATTTGCTAAATAGCAATAACGCTGTTGGCCACAGCACGCTGGTGATCCAGAAGCTTGAACAAGCTATTTCATCGATGAAAGATGCAGAAACAGGGCAGCGTGGCTTTCTGCTTACCGGCAAAACCGCCTTCTTAGGCCCTTATAAGGGTGCCTATCTCAAAACACAGCGCCTGATTAGTGAGGTAAGTGCCTTAACCGCCGATAACGCTCTGCAGCAAGCCAACCTGGGAAGCATTCAAGCGATACTAACCCGGCGAATGGCCATCCTGGAACAACTTGTTTCAAAAAAACAACATCAACAGGTTGTTTCCACAGCCGATCTGGAAGAAGGAAGATCTGCCATGGATGCATTGCGCCTTGCCGTTGACCATGCAGAAGATACCGAAAGCAAACTATTGGACGAACGCAGGGCGGTTTTGGAACGTTATACCTTTGTTGCTCCTGCAGCCATAATCGCAATGCTCATACTCGCCGTTGTGATCGCCTCTCTGTCATATATTAGTGCAATTCGGGATGTAAAGGTAAAAGAACGCCTGCAGCAGGAACTGGAGGTGAAAGAACAGGAGACCGCGGCTTTTAACGAGGAGCTTACCGCGGCTAATGAAGAGATCAGCACAACAAACGAGGAACTCCTCTCAATCAATGGGGAGCTTTTGGAGGCACAGCAGGCACTTTCACGGATGAACGGATCGCTGGAGGAACTGGTAGCATCACGCACTAAATCCCTTGCAGAAAGTGAAGAGGAAACGCAAGCTCTTAATGAGGAGCTTACCGCGATTAACGAAGAACTTGCGGCATCAAACGAAGAAATGCTGGCAAGTAATGAGGAACTACAAAAAAGCAGGGACGAAATACAAAAGAAGGAGCAGTTATTCCGTTCTATCGCCGTCAATATTCCCCGCTCGCTGATCCTCGTTATTGACAGAGAACATAACCTGATAACGATGGAAGGTGAACTGATGCAAAAATTAGGGTACAATGGAGATAGTTATGCAGGTTTACATATGGCCGAACTTAACTCTCCGGAGCGATATGCCATAACCAGGGAATATTATGAGCGGATGTTGAACGGTGAGCAGATAAGGACCGAACTTAAAAGCACCGGCGGCCACGATCTGCAGGTAGATTTTGTACCATTAACAGATGAACGGGAAATGGTGTATGCCGGACTGGTGATCGCGCTTGACATATCCGACCAGAAAAAAGCAGAGGAACGCAGTGCCAAACTGGCCGCCATCGTAGAATCATCAGATGATGCGATAATAGGCAAATCGCTGGAGGGAACGGTCACCAGCTGGAACAAATCGGCAGAAAGGATCTTTGGTTATCCGGCCTCCGAAATGATAGGACAGTCTATTCTTAAGCTGGTTCCGGAAGACCGACAGGATGAGGAACCGCAGATCATAGCCCGCTTGAAAAACGGGGAACGCATGGAGCATTTTGAGACAAAAAGGCTGGCGAACGGTGGTCGTGTCCTGGACGTATCCCTAACCATTTCGCCTATACGCGACAAACACGGAAAAATCACCGGGGTTTCCAAGATCGCCAGGGATATTTCGGAACAGAAACAGGACGAGCTGCGAAAAAATGATTTTATAGGCATGGTGAGCCATGAACTTAAAACCCCGTTAACGTCGCTGATGGCGCTGATCCAGGTAGCTAATCTCAAATTGAAAAATAATCCTGATAGTTTTCTCGCGGGCGCTATGGAAAAGGCGGAGATCCAGGCGAAGAGAATGAGCAGCATGATCAACGGTTTCCTGAATATATCGCGCCTGGAATCGGGTAAAATCGCCATTAATAAAGAATTATTTGATCTGAACCTGCTGATCAGGGAGGTTGTAGAGGAATACGGGCTCACTGTTTCCACTCATATTATTCACATTGATATCAGTAATCACGTACAGGTTAATGCCGACCGGGAAAAAATCGGCTCGGTGATTTCCAACCTGATTAGCAACGCCGTTAAATACTCGCCCAAACGCGGGAAGATTGAAGTGAAATGCGCTCCGGTCAATGGCTTTGCCCAGGTTAGCATAAAAGATGAGGGGATGGGGGTTAATGCCCAGGACCTGCCGAGGATCTTTGACCGTTATTATCGGGTTGAAAGTAACCAAACCCGTCATATTTCAGGTTTTGGTATAGGGCTTTATTTAAGTGCCGAGATCGTCCGCCGGCACGAAGGACAGATCTGGGCAGAAAGCGAAAGCGGTACAGGATCTGTTTTTCACTTCAGTTTACCGCTGGCTTAAACCGGGCATCATTACGGGTAACCGGGGATTTTTTATTAATTTACCTATCGCACCCGTTAAAGTTTAAAAAAGCATACGATGCCCGAAAAAAACACCATTCTATTTACATTGCATCACCTGGGCAATAGCGAACGTATCCATACACTCCCCGGGCAATATGACAGTTTAATGTCGCTCATATGTGATAAGCTGGCAATTCCGGGCTTTGGGCTGTGCTGCGGAATGGGGAGCTGCGGCACCTGTTTGGTGCAAATTACCGGCCATCACTCAACAATTAAAAGAAATGTATTGAGCTGCAGTATCCTGGTCAATGACGATCTATCAAATACGGATATATTTATACCGGATAAAATATATTAAAAGATCCCGTGAATGCTGATATAGCCTTGCTAATGTTTTTTTTATGCTATTTCTTTTTCGATGTTGTTAATCATTTCTTTTAACAAAGCTTTAAAATCACTGAATACTAATAAATTACATCACACAAGTATAGCTTTTAAATTAGCAGATGTACTTGAATATACCTAAATTTAAAAAAAAAGATTGATGCAGACAGGCTCCCAACCAAAGATGAAACGAGCTGACACGATACGAAAATGCAAACTGATTATCCTGTGCTTTCTTTTGGCCATTTCAGCAAACGCGCAGGAAATTACCAGGCGCCATGTTGATTCTTTGCTTTCGCAAAAAAGCTTCCCGGGTTCTGCCACCAGCCGCATCCATGTTGCGCTGCAACTGGCGGAGTTTTTCACCCATCTGCGACACCCTTCCACTGCACAGTTGGATAGTGCTTCTCACTTTATTAACCAGGCCGAACAGCTTAATTACCGCTCTCCGCAGGCTGAAACCAGCTTTCGCATTGCTTTGATCCGTTCGGCTTTTTACAAGTCGAAAGGCCAATCCAAAAACGGCCGCGCATTGCTTGAACAAACCATACAGGAAATTAAGCAGACACATAACTTGGTGCTGCTTGGTAAAGCTTATTTTGAGTTATCTGAATATTACAGTCAGGATTTTTTGCAGCAAACCATGGTTTCCCGAATTCGCTATTTAAATCTGGCCGTCGGTGCTTTTGAACGTACAAACCAACTGGTTGAACTTGCCAGGTGTTACCGGTTATTAGCCGACCTGCACCAGATGATGAATGATTATACCCTTGCTTTTGCCGAAACTAAAAAGGCATTAGCCTATTATGACCAGGCTCACTACACCGAAACCCAGGGGCTTTACGCGTTATTAGGAAGGCTATATTATACCCAGGGCGACTATAAAACAGCCATAAGCTATGAACTAAAGGCCCTGAAAATTGCCACCGCAAGCCACGCGGATAATGTGAGGTTAATATGCCAGATCAACAATAACCTGGGCTATGATTTTGTAAAGCTTGGCGACAATCAAAAGGCCATCAATTATTTTTCACGTGCTTTGGAAATTGCAAAATCGGAGAAAGATAATGCAACCATATACCTGCTGGCAGGCAATATAGTTGATGTTTACCTCCGGATGCATCAGCCCCAAAAAGCCAAAGCCTTTTTAACACAGGTGACTCAAAAATTTGTGCATCCCTCCGGTAAGTTATATGAAGGAGGCGATGAGGTAAGTCAAACCTATCTTAAAATTTACCTGGCATTAAAACGGTATGATACGGCTAAACTTTACTGCGACAAACTGATACAACAAACCAACAATCCCAACCTCAATTTATATGCGCGGACCAGCTATTATGAACTGATCATTAAGTTTTACACCGCAACCGCAAGGTTTGCCGAAGCGTTAAAATACCTCAAAATGAACCAGGACCTATTGAGGAAGATTGGTAATGACAATGACCTTGGCACCAATGAAACTCTTTGGTTTGGCCTGGATACCAGCCGGAGGCAGTATCAGTCGGCTATTCATCATCTTATATCAGCCAATATCATCAAAGACTCGATATTTAATACCACCAAAAGCAAACAGATTGAACAACTGCAAATTGAATATGAAACACGGCAAAAAGAAGCACAAATTACACTTTTAAACCAAAAGAGCAAGCTTGAGCAGGCTAATTTACAGCAGGCCAACCTGGTTAAAAACCTTACTATCGGCGCCATATTTTTATTGCTGGTCATAGCGGCTTTATTATTCAGGCAAAACGTACACAAGCAAAAAAGCAACGAGGTGATCACTTCCAAAAACGTTTTGCTGGAAGATCTGCTGCTGCAAAAGGAATGGTTGTTGAAAGAAGTACATCACCGTGTAAAAAACAACCTGCAAATTGTAATGAGCATTCTGAACACCCAATCGGCTTATTTACAAAACGATATCGCGCTTGAAGCAATTCGCGGCAGCCAGCACCGGGTAAATGCTATCGCACTTTTACACCAGAAACTCTACAGCAGTACAACCACTGCCCTCGTATCTATGCCCGCTTATATCGGTGAATTGATCGATTACCTGAGCGATTCATTCGATACAGGTTACAGGCAGATCAAAATAAACCAGGTATTAAATCCTCTTAACCTTGATCCGGCCCTGGCGGTACCCATCGGTTTAATATTAAACGAAGCTATCACCAACGCTATAAAATATGCTTTTGATCATAGGGGCGGCGAGATCAAGGTGAGCCTGTCAACATCAGACGATGAAAACGCAATTTTAAAGGTATCTGATACCGGTCGCGGCCTCCCTCCCGACTTTGACTTTAGTGAAGCTAATTCCCTTGGGATGGAAATGATGAAAGCGCTCGGCAGACAGTTAAAAGGGAAATTTGTAATTGAAAATGGCCATGGCGTTACCGTAATGATAACCTTTCCTATTGAACAAAACCGGGAAGAAGCTTTTGTAGAAAAGGACTATTTATAGTGCACGTTAATTGAAAACCCTTCGACCCGGCAAAATCTTAGATTGTTCATAAATATTTAACGTATCACAATGAAAAATAAACTTCTTTTAATCAAAAGCTTTTCGGGTTGATCGTTGTTTTTTCACAGCGCAGTCGTTTTATTACCGTTAGCTTTCGTCTTCTAAAAACTTGAAGTAAAGCACAATATTCACTAACACCTTTCGACCAATGATTGAAAGAACTAAAAAAACTTATTTATTTATACCAGGTGGGTGGCATGGTGCGTGGGTATTTGATCCAATAACAACGCGAATGAAATCGTATGAAAAAGATTGTTTTTCTTTAACATCTTACTTTTATCTATCTCAGCGGCTGGGAAAATACTCCTTTCCGGCAACTATATGAATTACATAAAAATTCTCCGGAATGGCGAGTGGAGGTGATTGATTGTGAACATAATGTTATGGAGCATCGCCCCGATGAATTGACTGAAATTTTACTGAGCATAGATAAATAGGCGATTTACGTAGTCTTGACCCATAATATTTGAATGATGCGATACGGCAAATCGGTCAACAAACGAGGAAACTCTCAAAGGTAATTTTCTTCTTCGGTCTGAAAATACAGCCATTCAACCGAGCGATAGCCCAAATGCCAAACAGGTTCATGATTGTATTTATTTTTAGGAGTTGTTAGGTCGAAAAAGAAAGTGAAGACTATCTGAATGCTTTTTAAAACAAAAACATATTTTCACAGAAATGGTTAATTAATCATGCGTTTGCGTCTTTGTTTTTTGATATGCTTTTCAATATCAGGCTTATGGGCCGCAGCGCAGACGTTAGTAACAGGGCAAGTGGTAGATGCCTCCAGTGGTGAGCCCCTCGCATCAGTTTCAGTGACTTTTGCAGGTAGTAATATTGGCACCCAGGCAGATTCGCTGGGACGGTTTCGGCTGGCCGGAGCAGTAACGTTTACACAGGTAGCATTTTCACATGTTGGTTATTTACCCACCGTCAAAGTAATTGTACCCGGGCAAGCGAATAAATTACAAGTATTGCTTGAACGGGATGCCAATGAGCTGGCTAATGTAACGATAACCTCGGTGAGAGGGCAGCGTTATCGCAACAAAGGAAATCCGGCAGTCGCGCTCATTCAGCAAGTGATCGATCATAAGCAGGAGAACCGGGCAGAGGCTGCAGCTTATTTGCAATACGAGCAGTATGAAAGAATGGGGCTGTCTTTTTTTAATTTACCGCAGAAAGTGGTTGAGAGTAAATTTTTTAGCCAATATAAGTTTATGTTGGATACGGTACAAGGGCAAACTTTTTTGCCGGTGTTGCTGGAAGAAAAACTGTCGGACATTTATTTTCGAAAGGAGCCGGAGAAGAAAATACAGATACAGAGAGCCTATAAAGGCGTCAATATATTGCAGTTTATTGATACCGCGGGGGTTAAACTTTATGTAAATCAACTGTACGGTCATCAGGTGGATATTTATGAGAATAACCTATTTATTATAGCTAACCAGTTTTTGAGCCCGATAGCGGATCATGCGCCAAATTATTATAAGTTTTTTATTACAGATACCATTAGCACAGCTATGGGTAAACAGGTGGAGCTCGCTTTTACGCCGCGTACAAAAGGAGATTTGTTATTTGAGGGCAAGTTGGTTGTGACGTTGGACGGGCGTTTTTCAGTAACCGCCTGTGAATTAAGGCTAAATGGGAAGATCAATGTAAATTTTGTTAGAAGCTTTGATGTACTGTTAGATTTTGCCCGGCAAACCGGCGGTCGGTATGAACTGGCCAGCAGTAGGGTTAAGGCAGATTTTGGGCTGACTAAAAAAGGTTGGGGTATATTTGGTGAGCGTAAGGTGATATATCGTAACTACAAAATCGGCGCGCCGCAGACTGCGGCATTTTACCAGGGTGAGACTTTACAGGTGGCTACGGGCAAAGCTGGTTTTGATACGCTTAGCAAAGGCCAGGCACAGGTTTACGAAAAGTTGTACAAACTGGAACAGATGCCGTCTTACAAAAGAACAATGTGGTGGTTGTCTGCACTTACGGCGGGCTATGCCGATACTGGCCCAGTACAAATCGGACCAATTGCACATTTTTTGTCTTTCAATAGCCAGGAAGGCTTGCATTTGGAATTGGGCGGACGAACTACTCCATTGCTGGATAGCACCTTTTATTTTGAGGGATACGGTGCTTATGGCACTAAAGACCATCGGGTAAAAGGGAATGCAATTGCTTATTTGTCTTTAAATAAAACAGCGCCCTATCGTTTTCCTAATAATTACTTTAAGGTAAGCTATTTATATGATGTAGATGTACCTGGTCATACTTTTTCGGTAACCAACCGTGCTACAGCATTCTCATCTTTTCAAACCGGAAAAACTAACTATTGGCTATATAGCAGAATATTTGAGCTACAATACTTCCGTGATTTCGAAAATCATTTCTCGTACATTCTGGGTTATAAAAACTGGCAGCAAACACCGGCTGCAGCACTGGTTTATCAAAAAAATGATGATGGCAGTTTGGTGAACAATTTAACTACCAGCGAGCTAAATCTTCACTTACGCTATGCGCCGCACGAAGAGCTTATTCAAGGCAGCCGCACGCGGCATAGTATCCATAACCCTTATCCTATTTATGACCTTCTTATTAACCGTAGCCTTGGTGGCAAGTATGCATATACCGACTTTGGAATTAACATTTATAAGCGCTTTTATCTCTCTCAGGCCGGCTTTACCGATGTTACCCTGCTCGGCGGCTATGTGCTGGGCAAAGTGCCTTTTCCTTTGCTCAATATCAGCCCCGCCAATCAATCGCTCGCCTATAAGCGAGATGCTTATAATGCTATGAACTATCTTGAATTTGTGAGCGATCACTACCTTGGCCTTAACCTTACACACACCTTTAACGGATTCCTGTTAAACAAAGTCCCGCTAATCAAGCATCTAAAATGGCGGGAATTCATCTCTGCTAAAATATTGTACGGTGGCTTGCGTGCCGAAAACGATCCGGCGCAAAGCACAGGCCTTTATCGCTTACCTGCTGCAACCAAAAGTTCCAACGGCACTTACACCCTTGGCAGCGCACCGTATGTTGAAGTCGGGGCCGGTATAGCCAATATTTTCAAATTTTTGCGGATCGACCTTATTCGCCGTTGCAATTATCTTGACCATCCCGGCGTACGCATCTTCAGCATCAAATTCAGTTTCCAACCTGAATTTTAAAACCAATGAAACTTAATTTGAAGCGGAGTTAAAATCTTTGAAGGGAAAATAACGCCGAACAGTTAGATAACGCTAAAATTATAGACGGAGCATCGTTGCGGCTAAATATGCTGTTTAAACCGTATAGAAAGGCTAAAATTGACGAAAAAAGGCCGATTATTGGTTCGATATTTCCAGAAAAATGAAAGATTTAGAAAAAGCTGTAAGAACCGATCAAATTAACTTGACGGCATTTTTAATTCACCATACTAACAATAAGTTAGGAAGAAAAAAGCCGGGATAAAAACTTCGAAAAGCTTTCATCCCGGCTCGGTACCCAGCGCCGGGGTACTTTAAATTAATTCAAACACCTTCATTTACCTTCAAAAGCTCACGTAATATTGCTAAATACACTCAAAAGGGAATATCCTATCTCATGAGACGATAGTAAATAAAACTACAAAATATTTAAACTATATTTAAACCAAAAGCTTTTTCGTAACTTTATCATAAATCATGATAATGAAAGCACCCAAAATTCAACCTGTATTATTTACTTCAAAAACATATAAAAACGGGGAACACCCTTTAATGATTCGATTAACTCAAGAAGGCATTCCTAAATATATTTCAACAACATATACAGCTAAGGCCGAAAACTGGGATGAACAGAAATGTCGAGTGTATGAAAAAAAACCATCTCTAAGCCAAAAAGAAAAGGATAGTCTTAAGCCTAAGGAGTTGACAGATCGAAAAGCTAAGTATTTAAAAGCTGCAGTGCTATCTAATGCAAAGCATATTAATCAAAGAATAGAAAACACAATCGATAGTATCAACGAAGCTATAAAATATCTTGAAGTGCATAAAAAAGAGTTAACTTCTCAAAACATTATTCAATTCGTTGCAGGAAAGCTTAAAGATGCTGACTCATCGATGAGCTTTATTGAGTTTGCCGACGAAGAAATAACAAAAAAATTGCATGGCAGTCCCATTACTTTAAAAAACTATAAGTCGACTGTAAATAAGCTCAAAGCGTATATTAAAGATCAATTAAAAAAGAAAGACCTAAAATTCAGCGATTTTACAGAGGTTTTTTTAGACAAATACCACGTCTTTCTCCAGGGTACGGGCATATCAAATAATACTATTTGGTCAGAATTAAAAAACTTAAAGGCCTTAATGAATAAAGCCGTAACGTTAAAACATATATCATCAAATGATAACCCCTTTTTAACATTTAAGGATGCCAAGTATCAAAAACCTAACAAAACTAAATTATCCGTTGATGAAATTGATAAAATAATCAATTTAAAGCTTGAAGAAAAAACTCCGGTGTGGCATGCAAGAAACTATTTTATGTTTTCGTTTTATAATGCAGGCATGAGAATAAGTGATGTTTGCCAACTTCGATGGTCAAATATTGAAAAAGGATACCTCAAATACGAAATGAATAAAACTGGCCACTTGTCAAAGTATTTGCTTTTGCCTAAAGCCAAAGAAATACTTACTTACTATGAGAATGAAAAAATGAACAGTGAGTCTTTTATTTTCCCACTATTAGATGATAATACAGATTATACCAATGAAAAAACTTTAAAAAATCACATTGCTTCAAGGAATACCATAATCAATAAAAACCTTAAAATTTTGGGAAAGTCGGCAAAAATTAAATCGGCCATAACTTTTCATATCAGCCGCCATTCATTCGCTGATTACGCGAGAAAAAAGGGAATAAGCACATATGACATCTCCAAAATGCTTGGACATAGCAGTTTAACTATCACAGAAGCATATTTATCATCATTCGATCAGGAGTCGCAAGACAAATCACTCTCCGAATTATTTGGGTAATAAAAGACTATTTTCAATAATGACAATTAGATGACGAAAAAACAGCATTTTTCAAATCACACGGAAGTTATGTAGATGTATATCAAATTATATACACATGGCATACGAATTCTGCTTTCTTAAAGTCGCTGTAATTAATCAGCTATTCAACGAACTTGAGGTCATTAAGGACCAACTTAAAAACATCCAACAAAAACAACTGTCTGAACAATGGATAGATAGTAAAGATGTTCCAAACTACCTTGGGTGTAGTGCAAAGACTTGGCAAAAGTTGCGAGATGAACGTAAAATCAAATTTACCCAATACGGGTCTATTATCCGGGTAAAAGTATCGGATCTGGAGATTTTCCTGGAGAACCATTCAGTAAAACGTAAATAAGCATGTACGACTTCATTAAGGGAGAGGTAACGCTCTCCCCTTCTGAAAATTTCAGTACTTCAGAAGTAAACAAAATTGACGTCCTGTCTTATGGCTACCAACATTATCAATTAAAATCTCTCAACGTTATGAAAATAAGGTATAACGACGATCTTCGCATTTTGAAATTCGAAGGAAGTATCCCCTATTTTTGGAATGGACATAATTATCATCAGACAAAACGAGAGTTTATTCAAGCCATAAATTTTATTTCCACTACGATTGGTGTTGATATAAAGAAAGCAATAGTAAAACGCTTTGAATACGGAAAAACAATCGAAGTTGACCACAATCCTTGGACAATAATTGCCAATCATAGTAAACTGGGATCGAAGCGACCCAGCATTAAAGATGAGTGTAAATTCTTTTTTCCTAATGGTTCTGATTATTTAAAAATGTATAATGCCAAAAAAAACTACCGATATAAAACAACCATAAAGCAACGGCAATCACTTATGGTAGCCGCAGGGTTTGATTCTAACAAAAGTTATATCAGAATTGAAAATCACTACCAAAATCTTGAAAGAATATTCGGCTGTGTAGCAACAATTGAAGATTTGATTTCAAGCCCTTTTATCAACTTTTGCAGACGAAACCTATTCCAGAATTATAAAAGGATTAAAATTAATACGCCAATCGGTTATCCTTGCGACAAAAAGCATTTAAACTCACTCAACATTTGCATTATAGCGATGATGAACCTGATTACTAACCAAAATTTGGAGGAAAATATACATGATTTAATTTGGCATACAATCGAAAACTCAAGCCGATTGAACAAAAATGATCGAGATGGTCGTAAACGCCAATTCAAAAAATCTTTTGATACGCTATTTGAGATGGCAAAGCCGCATTATGATTTATCACTATCAATGATCAGAAAAATTGCTAAAGACAGATACTAACTCTTTTTATTAATACAATAAAGCATATAAATATTAATCCTTTTATATGCTTTAACTTCCCTTTTAGTAACTAAGCTCAGTATTGATTGAGATCAACAAATCCCAAAAAGCCACCCCAAATATTATTAATAGAGGATCCTAATTAGCTAAAAAGCTTACAATCCGTTATTCAAAAAAATCTGACCTTGCTTCAGATTGCGACTGAACAAAGATGCTTAAATAATCAAAAAAAAGCCCGTAAAACCAATTAAACCAAGCAACCCAACTCTTAATACGCTCGACGTATTTCGATTGATTAGAGGGCTTATTTTCGAGCTAATTAAATTTTAGTTAATATGATTACTACAACAATCAAGAGAATAATTATCCCAACAATATAAAAATCGACTATGCCCTCACGCGGCATATCCCTTAAAACATCTGCATCGTAAGACACTATGTTGTTTTCATCAGTGAACTTCACGCCCCCATGCCCCGGTAAAAACTGCAAACCGCACATTAAACAAGTGATTTCAATTTCATTCGCATCTGTAGCCCCAAACAACAAGCCTTTTTTTACAATCCGCCCCAATGTAAATCCCCTTTTTGCTGATGTTATTTGCTCTGAATGACATTTAGGGCACACTACTTCCTTTTTCATTTATAACAATGTTAAAATTTAGTTGAACAAATAATTTATTGATAAATTTCTCTCTTGAGGTCGCTAATCAAAATCCAACCTCTCGTAATTTTATGGTTAGCACCAATAAATTCCACGTAACAAAAATTCCCCTGAGAGCTTCGGAGGCTAACGATATTGCCCTTTATTAAATATGATCTCTTAACAGAACCTCTCTCCGCCGAGGAATGAAAATAACTTTTAGCAACAATAACAACATAAGAATTCTTACGTATTGAATCTGCTGAGTTCGCGAAGCTATTTTCATTTGAGCTTGCTGTGTCAATTACTGAAGTATCGATTACCGCGGGATCAATAACATTAGTTTCAACAGAAGAGGTTTGTTGATCTATGACATTTCTTGAATTGTACAATTCAGTTAAACGAAATCTTTGGTAACAGTAATCAGTCACCCTCAACGCAGTTTGTGCATTATGGCATAAGGAATACAATGTGAATTGAAGTAGGTTCTTGCCACCTTTGTTTGAGTTACAAACAATGTTCAAAAAACCATCTTGAATTGTTTTATCACTTGAAAGTAGCTTGATTTTTGCTTCTATGCCAGCAAAGCTATCCATGGGATACACTTTTTGCATCAATGCAAATACCGTTGCGCTTACACCTTGATTGTAATGCTTGTTATAATTGACTTGATCACCGAAGTCTTCCAAATCTGCTTCAAATTGATTTTGGACTATCAACGTTGAATCCATTTTCGCAAAAGACGAGCTATTGCTTTTTGAATTGCAACTGCTCAAAAGTTGTAATGAAAGAAATGCAAATAAACATTGGCTTAACAACAGCAAGAATAGGTTTGCTTTCATGTAATAAGGTTAAAAAAGCAAAGCGTGGTAACGTCACCATCCTTGCTACTGAGGGGGTCGAATCCCTTTTGGACAAAGAATAGCAACGCCCACGCTTAACCGTGAGCGCTATGCTAAACTTCCCATCCATTTTGAATTTTCGACCTTTCAGTAGTGGGATTGTTTTGCTTAACGCAAATGCCTTATGTATTTTACTTTATAAATTATTTCACGTACGAAATTAATAAGAAAAAGCCCTTTATTAAAATAATTATTAGCTTGAAGGCAATTAGTTAAAAGTGAACCGTTGATAAATACTATTCAAGACTCAAATTACACCTCCCGTTTTTAGCTAATTAATCATATTATCGCAAAGCAACTTCCTATTGCAAAATTAGCTTCAAGTTTCGTATTATTGACAATTACAAATGTTATTAAAAATAACCTTATCCATAAATGATAACGGAAAAACTTGAATTGCCGGGACTTATAAATAAGCAATGGCTTGCAGAATGGGATAATGTTCACTTCGGTGGAGTAAACAGAGAAAAGCCGCAGCCCCATTTTTATATTTTCACTATCAAATCGAACGTACTAAAACGCTTGTCGAAGGTTTATCCGCGTAAAGCAGAAAAAGGCAGAAAAGATGATTCTGGCATTCAACGACGTCACGACCCAGACCGATCAGCCGATATAAAAAAATATGTCCATGGAGGGTTTCCTTGGTCTGAATTAAGTAAATCTCAGAAATTAAATCCTGATAATGACAATTTGAAAATGCCAGGATGGCTGCCAACGGCAATTATCGCAAATATTTTAGCACCAAATACTCAAAGAGGTGAACACACTTTGACGGATAACGATGCGGTGATAATCAAAAATAATGTTAATTCTACATGCACAATTACACTACCGCAAAATGTATTAGAAACAAGTTGGGATCCAACAGTAGCTCCAATTGAAATTATAGACGGTCAACATCGTTTATGGGCATTTGAAAAAGACGAAGCTCTTGATGGGGATTTTGAGTTTCCTGTGATTGCATTTTATAATCTGGATATAGCGTGGCAAGCTTACCTGTTTTATACTATAAATATCAAGCCTAAAAAAATCAATGCAAGCTTAGCGTTTGATTTATATCCCATACTACGAGTTCAGCAATGGTTAGAAGCTTCATCAGAAGGCAATCAGGTTTACAAAGAAACACGTGCACAGGAGCTTACCGAAGTCTTGTGGTCTAACCCTAAAAGCCCTTGGTATGACAAAATTAATATGCTTGGAGAATCAAATAGCGGGCTTGTTACTCAAGCAGCCTTTATCAGGTCTTTGATTGCAACATTTATCAAAGGTCTGAGTAACAAAGGACTTGGAGGGCTTTATGGTTCTATTATATCAACAGTGAATGACAATTGGGTTTTACCTTGGAATAGACCACAACAAGCTGCCTTTCTAATATACATTTGGGAATCGATAACTTCTGAATTAAAAAATTCTGAAATCGCGTGGGCTGAAAATCTTCGACAAATATCAAGTAACTCTGACCAAACGAATGACGAAGCATTTATTAGCCGCTTTTCACTACTTTCAACCGATCAAGGGGTTCGAGGTATTTTGCATATATACAACGATTTATGTTATCGCCAAGCAAGTGAATTAGGTTTATTTGATATACGTTGGGAAGATGAATTAAAAGAGGACTACATAGACACCAAAGATGTAAACAAGGCCTTGTCGCTACTTAATACCGGAAAAATAAAGAACTTCATAAATAAGCTATCAAAGGAAGTAATAAAGTTTAATTGGAGTACCTCAGCCACGCCAAATCTACAAGAAGCTGAAAAGCAAAATCAAATGCTTTTTAAAGGCAGTGGAGGCTACAAAGAATTACGGAGGCAACTATTAGTTTTATTACAAAATAGTAGTGAGAGTGAGATAAGTACTGCCGCAACAGAGGTTTTTCAAATATTACAATATTGATATGCCACTGAATGCAGTCCGGAATGCTTCGCACACAAAAATTGTTGAGGCCTTAGAAGAATTGAAATCGGATAATTTTTTGCTTTCAAAATGGTTATCCAATAATAATGTTTATAAAAACGACATCATAGAAGTTCTAAAGGTAGAATTTCGCAAAAAAGCCCCATTAGTTCCTCGATTTTATTACAAAAACCTTCGGCATTATACAGCTGCATCAATGGTATTGCACAATTCAGATGGGTGGACTTTTTTGGCTCGTGCGGTAGATTCTGTCTTAGCGGGAGATATTGGTTCTGCTGTATTTTTTGCTTACTATGCAGAATTAAGAGCGTTAATGTCGATGTTTGCGGGTAATGGAATTTGTATATTAGATAAACCACACCTCTATATCAAACGAAACGGAAAAGCTGAGAAATTCTGTCCTACTAACGGCACTCACACTGCGGTACTTGAAGTATTGAAAGAATGGATCAAAGACAACAATCGCACTAACCAATTATTGAATTGGATTAGAGTTGACAATACATCTCTTCAAGATTGGTTAACCAAATCAGGAAGAGCATTTAGGATAACTTATCTCGCCAAAGATTGGCTTGAGAAATGGAGCGTTGATGTCACCTTACTTACAAATGATCATAACACCAGAAATGAAGTCAGTTATCGCCCTAATACATTGAGCCCTGAAAGACTTAACTTCGACTACAAAGAAAATATTTTAAAAGTCCTCTCATTTCTTGATTGTTGCGAGCCATCCAATTCTGATAGTTTCTATGAATTGGATAAACATTTATTACGAATCTCATTAGAATCCGTATTTGATTCATTACCATTTGGCGCTTCATCATCTAATGGAAATCGTGTAAAAAAAAGCAAAGCATATAAAAAAGATTTTGAGAAATTCATCAACCCTTTACTATCAAATCTTGGAAAAAGCAACACTGGTTTCTTGAAAGACTTTTTAATAAGAAACAACGAGCCGGAAGATCCGCAAATTTTATTTGAAGCAAAGAAACCCAACTTTGACAAAGCAACTAATACTTATCAGCCAACTCCCATGATTTCCAGGGCTCTTTTGCTTTTGCGTTTAGCATCTGGAAATTGCGAATCTATGTTAAAAGAAAGCAATATCAAGAAGGATGATTTAGAATTTTGGTGGGGAAAATATGGGAATAAACATGGATTTTGGTCTGAAAACAACTTTCCCGATGATTTAAAAGATGCTTGGGCTGATTTACGAGATTCTTTGAAAAATATTCGTCAATTTTGCGCTTCAGAGAATATAGTTAATATAAAAAGTTTTGAAAAAATACCATCGGAAGACATTTTACGATTTAAACAAATTAATCGGGTCGCATTGTGGGGCATAGGCTTATGATTGAAAAGAAAGTATTACCATTTTTAAAATGGGCAGGAGGAAAACGATGGTTGACAAATAATTTACTTCAATATTTGCCTAACACCTATAATCGATATTTTGAACCTTTTTTAGGAAGCGGTGCGGTATTTTTCTCTCTTCAACCGAAACAAGCCGTTCTTTCTGATGTAAATCATCCTTTAATAAAAACTTACAATGCAATAAAGGAGGATTATAAGATGGTGAACAATTTGTTAATACAGCATAGTGAGCGTCATAGTAATGAATATTACTATGAGATCCGCGATACAGATTATTCAGATCAATTTCAGCAAGCAGCGAGATTCATTTATTTAAATAGAACCTGCTTTAACGCCATATATCGTGTAAATAAAAACGGAAAATTTAATGTACCAAGGGGTTCAAAAAACAATGTCATACTTGATAGCGATGATTTCGAATCGGTATCAAGGTGTTTAAAATCCGCAGATATCAAGCATAGTGATTTTGAATGTATTATTGGCCAGGCCATGGCAGGGGATTTAATCTATGTCGACCCTCCTTATACTGTAAAACACAACAATAATGGCTTTGTCAAATACAATGAAAAGATGTTTACTTGGCAAGATCAGGAAAGACTATCAGTTTCGTTATTTGAAGCTCAAAAACGTGGCGCGCACATTGTAATGTCCAATGCTGATCATGCGTCCATACGAGAACTATATTCAAACAACTCTAAGATTACCGCTTTACAACGAAGTAGCGTAATCGCAAGTGATCCAATAAATCGTGGCCAGTACTCGGAGCTTATTATAAGCATTTAGTCAAATGCCTTAACGTCAATGCCTCATAAAGTACCCAACTTAGACAGCATGTCTAAGCATGAAAAAGACGTGACTGGGTCAAAATAAAATGGCATGTAATAATATCGCCCCCCCTGTTACAGCTCAACATTCTTTCTACGCAAGCCGGAAACTTCAAATAAGTCTCATTCGTCTGCCAATCCCTCCAACTCTAAATTTCATGGCATTTTTTTTGCTAAATAAACAATTATTTAAACCTAATTTAAACCAAAAAAACAAAACCCCCGTAACTTATTAAGTTACAAGGGCTTATGTCTTTATAAAGTACCCAGCGCCGGAGTCGAACCGGCACGGTTTCCCACAGGTGTTTGAGACCAGCGCGTCTACCAATTCCGCCAGCTGGGCATGTTGTAAGTGTCTTTCCTTACAAGCGGGCTGCAAATGTAGATAAACTCTCCTTAATTCGCAACAGATATTTTTGTTTATAGTAAATATTTGCAATTTCTATCAGGCGGCTTTCCTTCGCGGTATCGTCCAAGTGTTCATAATCTTCGGTCAGCTTCGCCAGCTCGTCATTCATATCACCTTCAATAGCAAGTGTTTCTGCGGTTATGGCAGCCAGGTGCGTTGCATCATCAACTTCCATAAGGCGCTCATTAATATCCATCATTTCCATTAAAAAATCTGCAGGCAATTGTGGTTTTGCCCCTTCAGATACCAGGTCATGCAGTTTTAAAATGTATTCCAAGCGCTTTGCGGGGTCACCAAGCGCATGGTAAGCCTTGTTATTTAGGGTAGATAGCTCCAGGATCTCCTGTTGCCTGGTTTCATCCTCATTGGCATAAAAATCGGGATGGTAAAGCTTGCTCAGCTCGTAAAACTTTTTCTTAAGCAGCGCCTGATCAACCTTAAAAGATTCGGGGATGCCATAAAATTCAAAATAGTTCATAGGGCAAAGATAACTATTAACAATTTATCCATGCCGCTATCAACTTCATGTTAAAATAAGTTATCTGCTACGCGTTGGTCGGTTTCGGCTTTTTCTACCAATTCTGTTTTGGGGTGCATATCTACAAACAGCTTTCTGTCTTTAGTTAAAGTGGGCGCTACGCCCAATATACCTATCCCGGCAGTGGCCAATGCCATAAACAATATAAGCCCGCAAAGCCTTATGAACTTTTTAAGTCTTTTCATTTCGATCTCAGAAAATAAACGACAGGTATTATCCTTTTAGGTTTGTTCCTAAATAATTTATGGGAATGATTACCACATTGGGTAATCAGTAAGGAAGAATTATCCTATGAGGGAATTATCGGCATCGCCTAAATCCGGATTGAAATCTTTATTGAAAAGAGCCTGTTTGTTGAGTCTGCCGGGTATAAACAATTTCGAAGTTTGTTTAATGTTGACATCAGCTTTCCGGCTATGCAAAAAGCTTAACGCAGCAGGACAGCTATCCCCGGAAATAAAAGTTGAACGATTATTCCGCTTAGCCGTTTTAAGAGCAGCTTTATATGATAATGATTTTGAGACCCTGTTTACAAAACTGACAACTAAAGTTGTATCAGATAGAGCTACCTTATCTGCAGTTTGGGCAGTAAGCCCTGAAAAAGTAAAAAAGCCAGGTATTATAATGGCAGTTAACAACCATTTGGATAACACGCTTTTTACCGGACAAAATTTCATTATATAAATGTAATGATATTGATCCACAAAAAAGGCCCCTGCGAAAAATCACAGGAGCCAGCCCATTGGTCTGAAAAAATCTTATTTCTCATTTCATGTAATCTTTATCCAAAAACAGGTAGCGCGCCCGGTTAACCTCCGGCATCTCCTCGCTTTTAACGTCAATATTCATAAATTTAACATGATTGTTATCCTTAATTGCCGACCATTTTGGCAAGCCTGCGCCGTTAGGGTTGCCAGTTTTTATAAAGTTGGCAAAATAGTTTTCCATGGTTTCGGATACTTTGAAATCATCGGGTGTCCAGGCATAGGTTTTGTTCCCTACCAGGTTTCCCATGGCATATTCAATTTCTGAAGCATGGGCAGCACCCACAGGTGGCGGCATTTTCGGGGCCGGTTTTGCGGCATCGCCCTTCACCACACCGCCGGCAAGCCCCGGGGTGGCATTCCCCATAGAAGCCACCATGGCCGGGCGAACCCGTGAAAACAGGTAACGATAAACCGGCTTCCCTCCTGTTTGTACCTGCAAGTCGGCCCATTTCCAGGTGCTGTATACGATAAACCGGTCGCTTGATAGGTCCGTTGCAACTTTGATCACCTCCCCGTCATTAGCAGCCGGGTATAGTTTCAATGCTTCCTCTGCCCTGTCGCCATATAATTGTTTCAGTGTTTTGGTATAATTCTCAAGGGTTGGCGCATCGCCGCGCATCATGAACTGGAATGGTACTTCGGCCGAGTTCCAGCCCACTAACAAAGGAACTTTGGCTTGTTCGCCCCCCATAAAGATCTCAGGCAACGATTTTGGCAGCAGGTAATTATCAATGGTGGCCGACATTGGCGGCGTACCGGGTTTAAAAGCATCGTTCAATAATTGTTCGGCGGGTATGGCCCGGAGATCGGCCAGGGTATTGGCTTTCTCGTTAGCAGCAAACTTGAGGCCGTTTTGTTCAGCGTCAGCCAATGGTATAGGGAAAAGTGTTGGTTTGATACCCGCGCCACTCTCGCCGATAGCACCCGCGATCAGGTCTTTTGATAAAGGTGAAGCCATTTGTACCGATACGGAGATAGACCCTGCCGATTCACCCGCAATGGTAACACGTTTGGGATCGCCGCCAAAGGCAGCTATATTTTTTTGTACCCAAAGCAAAGCCAGGTGCTGATCAAGGTACCCATAGTTGCCCGACGAATGGTTAGGTGATTCTTTAGTTAATTCGGGATGCGAAAAAAAGCCAAATACACCAAGCCTGTAATTAACTGTTAAAGCTACAATACCTTTTTTAGCCATGCTTTCACCATCATAGCGCGATTCAGAACCATCGCCGGCCATCAAGCCCCCACCGTAAAAATAAACCAATACAGGCAGTTTTTCTTTGGATGATTTTGCCGGCGTCCATACGTTTAGGTATAAACAATCTTCGCTCATACCCGATGAACGAAAGCCCATATCACCAAAAATGGGCTTCTGCATGGGGTTATGGGCAAAATGATCGGCCTTTAATGTACCCTCCCAGTTTTTGGCGGGCTGAGGCTCTTTCCAGCGCAAATCGCCCACGGGCGGCTGTGCAAAAGGAATACCTTTAAAACTTAATACGTTTGATGCTTCGCGAGTGCCCTCAAGCGCACCGTTCTCAACGGTGGTTTTGTTTACCGATAGCTGCGCCATTACCTTTACCGAGGCAACTTGTGCAAGCAACAGCATTACTAAAATTGGTTTCTTCATTACTGGTATTTGGTTAGTCTGGTTTAATTGATGGATATTTTTGAGATTCGACCCTTATTGTATCAATTTGTTACAATAATAAATTATTTTTCGATGGCTGTCAATTTTTTTTATTTACTTGTGCCTTTGTTTTATTACGATACATGAATAAAGAGTTTCACCAACTGGAAAATAACATCGCGGGCGAGGGTTTTCTACCAGGTCTTGCTATAGATACAGTTATTTTTGGTTTTCATGACAACCAATTAAAGGTATTGCTGCTGGCTTATAAAAATACCGGGCTATATGCGCTTCCCGGCGGCTTTATTCATGATAATGAGGATGTGAACGAAGCGGCGCGGCGGGTACTTCAAAGCCGAACGGCTTTAACCAACATCTACCTTGAACAGTTTTATGTTTTTGGCAATTACAGCCGGTACGATCCCGGACCGCTTAAGGCCATTATGCAGGCCCGTGGCTATAACCCACCCGCTGATCACTGGTTATTAAAGCGTTTTATTTCGGTGGGATACTATGCGCTTGTCGATTTTACCAGGGCTATCCCCACACCCGATGAAATATCTGATAGCTGCGACTGGTACAGTCTGAATGAACTGCCCGTGCTGATGCAGGACCATCGGCAAATTATTAACAAAGCGCTGGAAACCCTGCAGAATGAGCTTGACCAAAAGCTGATAGGTTTTAACCTCATGACCGAGGAATTTACCATGGGCGACCTGCAATCGCTCTACGAAACTATACTTAACAAAAAACTGATCCGCGCTGCTTTTCAGCGTAAAATGCTGGGGCTGGGTATTTTGGAGCGGGTGGCAAAAAAATGGACTGGCGGCGCGCATAAGGCACCATACCTATATAAATTTGTTTCGGACGGAGTGCCGGCGGATAATAGCTAAAACCGGCAATACCTTCTTTATTGATCTATTTGTGTGTTTTGCGATGAAACAATGTCGCAATTAACCCCTTAACATGTCTTGATAGCCCCCTCCTATGTTAGGGTACAAGACTTAATTTTACTTTCACAAAATCACTCAATTATAAATCTATAAAAACAATCACATCATGTTAGCTATTAATCCTTATTTAAACTTTAACGGTAATACCGAAGAAGCTTTTAACCATTACAAGTCAGTATTCGGCGGTGAGTTTGCAATGATTATGCGCTTTAAAGATTCGCCTGCGGCTGCCAATACGCCCGAAAAGGACCAGGATAAGCTTATGCATATTGCACTCCCCCTTGCCAATGGCAGCATGCTGATGGGCACAGATGCAATTGGCGAAGGAGGCATGCCATTCGTAACCATGGGTAATAACTTTTCGCTTACCATCAGTGCCGAATCAAGAGAGGAGGCAGACAAACTGTATAGTGGTTTAGCCGAAGGCGGTAATGCTGTTTCGCCTATGCATGATGAGTTCTGGGGCGATTATTTTGGCTGCCTTACCGACAGGTTTGGCATAAACTGGATGATCACACACAATCCTAACGCCACCAAATAATTTATTGATTTTTTAGGGGAGCGGATGAACCAATCACCGTTCCCTAAAAATCAAACATTTCTATTGTTCAATCAAAGGTTTTAGGCACAAACCAAAACAGGCTTATGATAGTAGAAGTTTTTAAAACCAATGTAAATAAACGCCGCCAGGCTAATATGCTTTTGAATGCCATCCACACCACGTTTGGCAACCATAAAGCCAATTTCGATCTTGATGATTGTGACCGGATTTTGCGGGTACAGTGCGACAGCGGTACATTATGCGCCTATTTGCTCATTAATTTTTTAAAGGAATTAGGTTGCCGTGCCGAGGTTTTGGAAGACTAAACTCACTTTTACAAAACAAATTATTAAAAAGCAAGGTAGTATCAGTAACATAAAGCCAATTATCATGTTAAAAGACAGCAAAGCATTCAGCGGATTTTCGGTAGATGATACAGCTAAAGCCAGGGCGTTTTATGCTGATGTACTTGGTTTAGATGTAAGTGATGTACCCGAAATGCAAGGTTTACTTAACCTTAATATTACAGGCAGTACCCCAATATTAATATACACTAAGCCCAACCATACCCCGGCTACCTTCACCATTTTGAATTTCCCGGTTGATGATGTGGAAAAAACAATTGACGAACTCAGCGCGCGCGGCGTTAAGTTTGAGATTTATAACCAGGAGAATTTTAAGACAAACGAAAAAGGCCTGTTTCTTGACGGCGGCCCCAAAATAGCCTGGTTTAAAGACCCCGCTGGGAATTTTTTATCCGTTATAGAAAAGTAACGCTATAAATACCTATACCCAATATAAAATTAAATCCCATTTTGGGGAATTACAGCTACCTGCTGTGGGAATAAATTCCTCGACGGTTGTTAACTTTCCGTTAATTTCGCAATTTTTCACAACCATTTTATATATTAACCGTATAAAAGCCCACTAAGCCTTTGATTTCGGCTGTTTTTTATTTGAGGAATGTTTTTTGCATACCATTACAATGAAAAACAAAACGTGTTAATTGTCAGGCTATTTATTTTATACTTAGCTGTTAGTTAAAAACGGCTAATAAACCATTTCCTTTTCATTAATAACATTTATTAAATTTATATTTTTTTTGACATATCAGCATTTACAATAAATAATAATAACATACAACAAACTGATTAATAAAATACTTGCTTCTCTTTTATAAACAACCCCAATTAATTAAGTATGAAAAGAACGCTACTTATAGTTGATGACGACTTGAGTATCCTAAAACTGCTCAACTTCATTCTATCAAAAGAATATGATATTGTAGTTAAAAATAACGGCATCGAAGCTTTTAGCTGGCTCGAAGATGGCAACATGCCCGAATTGATTATATCCGACCTCCAGATGCCTTATTTTGACGGCCAATCTTTTATTAAGAACGTAAAAATCAGTGGCTTTTATCGTGAAATTCCTGTTATATTGCTATCGGCCGCCCATGATCTTGATGCCCAGGTAAGTAACATGCCCTTTAAGGTTGATGCCTACATTCACAAGCCGTTTAACCCAACTGCATTAAAAACAGCCATTAATCAAGTTTTACAAGTTTATGAATCACCAAACATCTGATTGGAACGAAAGTTCAGGTTCTAATATCAGGGTAGCCTACGCCGGCACCGAGTTTAAGGAAATGATTTCTGCTGGGCTAAATGAAGGCTTTAAAATTGCGTACAACAACTCTATTGACCAACTGAATGATTATTTAGGCGAGCAATCTATTTTATCCGTTCCTGATATTATTTTGGTTGAAGTTGATGCTGAAGGTAAATGGATTAAAATGGTTGAAGAAGTTAAGCAAAGCTTTCTTCTCAATGGTTTAATTATTGTGCTCCTTTCATCACAAAATGATAAAACTTTAAGGCAAAAAGCCATTAAATTAAAGGTGCATGACTTTTATGGCGAACCGTTTGCCATAAGTGACCTGCGCGAAAGGCTTAACTTTTTAGTACGCTTTAAACTGATAAAGCCAAAATTGCTTGAGCTTTCAAAAGTAGTTGATACGACTTATAAAATGCCGGCAGGTAAGCGCCTCATCGACCTGGTAATTTCGGGCGGTATGATGTTTGTATTATCCCCTGTTATGCTGATAGTTGCTATTTTAATTAAGCTGGATTCAAAAGGCCCGGTATTTTACAAAAGCAAACGCGTAGGTACAGGTTATAAAGTATTTGATTTTTATAAGTTCAGGTCGATGCGTACCGACGCCGATCAACTGCTGGCCAAGTTATCTGCCGAAAATAATCAATATGCCGCCGAAGGAGGCGACAATAAAGTCGCCTTTGTAAAAATCAAGAATGATCCGCGTATTACCAAGCTGGGCAATTTCTTACGCAATTCAAGTCTTGATGAATTACCGCAATTATTCAATATACTACGGGGCGATATGTCGGTAGTTGGTAACAGGCCATTGCCTTTATATGAGGCCGAGATGCTTACTTCTAACGAGTGGTCGATGCGTTTTCTTGGCCCAGCCGGTTTAACGGGCTTATGGCAGATCAGCAAGCGAGGAAAGGAAGACATGTCTGAACGTGAAAGGAAAAAATTAGATAATTTTTATGCGCAGAAATATTCTATTTGGTTAGATTTAAAAATTATTGCCGGTACAGTACCCGCATTATTCCAAAAAGAAAAAGTATAACTATATGCCCCTGAAACTGAAGCCCATTTATATTTTTATAATTGCTCTTTTATTTACCACCCGCGTACATGCGCAGCAAACTTCATTTGTAAGTGACATTAACTATCCTTTTCTTGAAAAACTTATAGCAACTGCTAAAAAAAACTACCCCGAAGTAAAATCCCGTCAAAGTCAGGTAAATGCAGCCAAAGCCGTTTATAACTCGGCCGTGTTTTCATGGCTCGATGGTTTAACTGCATCTTACATTTACAGCCCGCAAACATCTATCAACATTTCGCAGCCAACAATATTTAAAGGTTACCAAATAAGCCTTTCGCTAAACTTAGGACACCTGTTTTCGAGGCCGGGAGTTATCAGGCAAACGAAAGAAATTTATAAAGCGGCAGAGTTTCAACAGGCCGAGTATATGTTAAGCCTTGAGGCCCAGGTTAAACGTCTTTATTTTTCATATCTGGCAGCACAGGCCGAACTAAGGCTGCGGGCAAATGCCGTAATTGATGCCGAAAGTGCTGTTAAGCAATTAAAATACGCGTTTCAAAAAGGCGAAACAACTTTTCAGATCTATAATGAACAGCTTACCACCTTATACAGCCAAAACGCCTTTAAAGTACAAGCTGAATTATCGACATTTACAGCCAAAACCAATCTTGAAGAATTATTGGGTACTAAATTAGAAGACGTTAAGTAAAAGATGGAGATAGGCAATTTTTTCAATCTGCTAAAGAAATACAGAACTGTACTGATAATAATACCGCTTGTAGCAGTAATCACTTCTTTTTTCCTGGTAAAAAACTTACCTGATAATTACCAGTCGCACGCGGAAATAGCCACCGGCATAGTTGACGCGTCCAGCCATCTTCTTGATCAAGATCCGACGACTAACGTACAAGAGCAACAGGTTTACCGCGAATTCAGTAACCTCATGGCGATCATGAAGCTAAAGAAACTTATTGACCAGGTTTCTTATTCGCTTATGATCCATGACCTGAGCGATCCTTACCCCTTTCGTAAACAAAGTAAGGAATTACTTGAATTGCGGCCTTATGAAAAGGATAACGTATTAGCGATTTTTAAAAAGAAATTTGCCACCCTTCAACCATTATCTGTTTATGATAAAACCGAGAACTCACTTATTGGTTTGCTCAGGTCAATGAAATACGATGAACGTAACATAGTAAAAGACCTGCTAATTTACCGTGAAGAAAGCAGCGATTTTATTTCTGTAAGTTTTAATTCAGAAAACCCTCAGCTTTCGGCGTTTGTAGTGAATACATTATGCAAACAGTTTATCGACTATTATACCCAAAGCGTAAAGCAAAATGAATCAAATGCAGTAAACTTTTTATCAAATCTGTTAGATACCAAACGTAAGGCGCTGAGTGAAAAAACCAGCGAATTACAGCAGTATAAAATTCAAAACGGAGTATTAAACCTGGATGAGCAGTCCAAAGCGATTTTTAGCCAGATCATGACTTACAATGACAGAAAATTGCAGGCCGAAAAGGATGTAATATCCAATCAGGGCGCCATTGATGCTATCGTCCAAAAGTTCTCACCCGATGAAAGGAAATATGTTGAGTCGATAACCAACAAATACAACCAGGCTATCATTTCCACTCAGGACCAATTGCATATACTCGAAGATCAGTATGTACGCAGCGGGTTTAATAATAAATATAAAGAATCTCTTGATTCGTTACAGCAACAGCTCTCAAATCAGATAAATTTAACATCTGATAAATACATTACCAATCCGCTTGTGAGCAAAGAGGATCAGGTTAAACAAAAGCTTGGTCTTGAGATTTCCCGCGATCTGGCTAAATACAGCGTTAAATCAATAAATGACGAGCTCACAAACCTTAATGCTAAATTCTCCCGCCTGGTTCCGTTTGATGCGAAAGTAAAAACCCTTTATTTTGATATTGATATTGCAGGTAAAGAATACCTTGATGTATTGAACAAATACAATGAAACTAACCTGCGTTCAAGCATTTCAATAAAACTGGTGCAGATTGAGATGGCCCAGCCGGACGTGGCCCAACCTTCAAAAAAAATGCTGCTTATTATATTAAGCGGCATGGGCAGTTTATTTGCCTGTCTCTTCTGGCTGTTTATATTATTTTACATCGATGATACCATTAAAAGCCCTACCGAACTGGTTAATAAAACCCAGCTGCCATTATTAGGCTATCTAAACAAGATCAGCGGCGAAAATCTCGATCTGCGCAAACTTTGGGATGTTGAGCACCGTGAAAAAATGAAGATCTTTAAGGAGCTCTTGCGCTCTATACGCTTTGAGATCGATCAGGAATTAAAAGGTGAAAAAATTTTAGCCATAACAAGCATTGAGCCTGCCGAAGGTAAAACACTGCTGGCGATAAGCCTGGCATACTCTTACTCCATGATTAACAAAAGAGTGTTGTTAATTGATGGCAACTTCAATAACGCCACGATAAGTAATACCGCTCAGCCGCAGGTATACCTTGAAGATTATTTTAAAAACAGCCAATTTGGCCAACCCGAACTCAGCAGCTTAAACACTACTGTTTTAGGCAATCGCGGAGGTGACGTAACCCTGCTTGAAATTGGCAGCGAAGCCTTCGTTAAGAGCAAATTTGACGAGCTGCGGAGTAAATACGATATAGTAATCATTGATACTGCCCCACTTACCGCGCTTAATAAATCCAAAGAATGGTTATTGTTTGCAAATAAAACAATAGCTGTATTTGAAGCCAACAGGAAAATAAACAATATTCAGAAACAGCACATAACCTATTTAAAAGGGCTCGAAAACAAGTTTGCCGGCTGGGTACTCAATAAAACCGAATACAATCAGAACAAAGAAAAACGCTCCTAATTGAACGAAGCGCGCAACACCGGTTCATATACTTAACGTTACTTAAAATGAGAATTGACCCTCCCAAACCTAAAAAGGATCCGTTTGGAGATTTAAGTCCGCTTCAAAAAAAAACACGCAAAGCGGCTATAGTATTTGCGTTTATCAGTGTATTTGTATGGGCTGTGAAGATCTTGTTCCTGTAAATTTATAAAAAGAGTTACTACTTCATGCGCAATGAACCAACAGGTAATACTGAAATTAAGCAAAACTTTTGGAAAGCGCTTCTGATTCAAAAGTTTTCGCATCCGTTTGCCCTGTTTTTTCTGCTGATTATCTCACTTGTGATAAGTTTTTTAACCTATAAGCTTGGATTTATAGGCGTAGGTGCTGTTTTAGCGATAACTATAGGTTTACCCATTGTATTTGCCATTACCGTTTATCCCGAATTTGGAATTTGCGCGCTGATCATAGGTGCATTTTTCATCAGTTACATTGCTGAATTATTACCAAGCGGAGTACCCATCGGTACATTGATGGATGTAACCACCTATCTGCTTATCCTTGGTTTTTTTATAAAACAGCGCACCGAACAAAACTGGACCTATTTTAAAAATCCTATCAGCTACATGATATTGGTATGGCTGGCTTACAATATGTTTGAGTTTGTAAACCCTGCAGCCGCATCGCGGCTGGCCTGGATTTATACCGTTCGGACTGTGGGTTTCATTATGCTGATGTATTTTGTTTTTGTTTACCAGATCCGCACAGTAAAGTTTATAAAAACGCTTTTAAAGCTTTGGTTATTGCTGGATATACTGGCGGGAATTTCTGCTTTTCAACAAGAAAATATAGGTTTTTTTTCATTCGAGCGCCGATACCTGTATTCTGACCCTACCCGTGTAAGCTTGTTGTTCATCAACGGTCATATGCGTAAATTTGCCATCTTCTCTGACCCTGTTACATTTTCATACAACATGGTTATAGGCGCATTGCTCTGTGTTGTACTCATTATGGGCAAATTACCTGTCAAACGCAAAATATTACTGGGCTTTATCGCCGCTTTCTTCTTATATGTTATGCTCTATTCCGGTACAAGGGCTGCCTATGTATTGGTACCGGGAGCGCTTTCCATGCTGGCCGTTTTAAACTTCAACAAACGGGTTTTATTTTTCACACTTGTGGCAGGAGGCATGCTCGGCATTTTGATAGTAATGCCGACCTCCAACCCATTGATCAAGCGGTTTCAAACAGCTTTTAACCCATCCGATGACGCATCTTACAACGTCCGTGCTGAAAATCAAAGGAGGATCAAGCCTTATATCCTTTCCCACCCTATTGGTGGCGGCTTAGGTTCTGTAGGCGTTTGGGGCCGTAAGTTTTCACCAAACTCCATGTTAGCCAAATTCCCGCCCGACAGCGGTTATGTGCGCGTAGCTGTTGAAATGGGCTGGATCGGGCTCATCTTATTTTGTACACTGTTTTTTGTAGTGCTTAAAACGGGGATAAACTTTTACTTTAGTATCAAAAATCCCGAACTTAAAAACTACTGCCTGGCTATGTTGCTAATCTTGTTCGCGTTCAATATTGGTAACTTTCCGCAGCAGGCTATCGTTCAATACCCGTCAAACATCCTGTTCTACCTGGCCATATCCATCCTTGTAGTATGCAAGCGCCTTGACAACCAGGAGCAGGAGCAATTAAAAAAAATAGTATAGGGACAATACTAATTAATTAAGCAGATGTCATTTGTATCATCCATAAAATCAAATCCCAAATTAAAAAAATTAGTCCACTGGATGCTTATTCCGCCCGGACAGTCGAGGCCAAGGCTTTGGGTTAGGCTGATACTTAACCGCTTTTTCCATCACCGGGGTAAAAACAGTGTAGTAAGGTTTAATGCACGGATGGACCTTTTTCCGTTTAACAAGTTTTCCCTTGGCGCAAAAAGTATTGTGGAAGACTTCGCTGTGATCAATAACGGCGTTGGCGATGTATTTATCGGCGAAGGATCAGGCGTTGGCATCGGTACGGTAGTAATTGGCCCGGTTAAAATAGGCAATTTCAGCATGACCGCGCAGCATGTTGTAATATCCGGCCTTAATCATGGATATCAGGACGTAAGTATACCGCCCCGCCATCAAAAAGTAACCACCCAACTAATTACTATTGATGATAATGTGTGGATAGGCGCTAATTGTGTGGTAACCGCCGGTGTAACTATAGGTAAACATTCGGTTATTGGGGCCGGCAGTGTGGTTACAAGGGATATCCCGCCTTATTCGGTAGCAGTGGGCAACCCCGCCAAAGTAATAAAACAATATAATTTTACAACACAATTGTGGGAGAAAGCGTAAAACATGATACATGAGTTTATTTAAAAAATTAATAAACAAACACACGCTTTCACTGGCGACTAACGCCGTATTACCGGTTTTGGGAATGGTAATACTATCACTGCTGGCCCGCCGCTTAAGTAAACCCGCCTTTGGCAACTATGTATTTTTCCAGATTGTATTTACACTGGCCGATACCTTTCGCACGGGTTTTCTGCAAACATCGGTCATTAAATTTTATTCGGGCTCCACATCCGAAAGAATGAAAAACATATCAGGATCCGCCTGGTACCTGGGTTTTATGGTCA
The DNA here is from genome assembly GCF_013376065.1 of Mucilaginibacter sp. SG538B. Classification (NCBI taxonomy): domain Bacteria; kingdom Pseudomonadati; phylum Bacteroidota; class Sphingobacteriia; order Sphingobacteriales; family Sphingobacteriaceae; genus Mucilaginibacter; species Mucilaginibacter sp. SG538B. Next base: position 1,774,603 of record NZ_JABMJI010000001.1, on the reverse strand, counting down.
CCTGTGTATTTGCCGTCGTAAATCTCCTGATCTATTTTATTTACACCAATCCGGATGCTGATATAGAAATTACACTTAAATGGTTCAGTATCATTTATTTATGCACACTCCCATCGGCGGTGAGCCTTTGGACGCTCCAGGCCGAAGAGCGCTTTGATAAAATGTTCACCTTGCAATTAATGAACCAGGGAGGTTTTCTGGCGCTGGTGGTTGGCGTTGCCGTTGCGGGCAAATCAAATTTTGAAATAACTATATATTGTTACTTTACAGCTAACCTGTTAAGCAGCGTTATTTGCATTATTACAGGCTGGGCTAAGGTAAAAACCATAGCACACAAAAACTGGGCTACAATAAAACAAATGGCCCATTTTGGTAAATACAGTGTAGGCACATCTATAAGTTCATACCTGCTCAGGAGCTCTGATACGTTTATCGTAAAGCCTATGTTCAGCCCTGATCTGTTGGCTGTTTATTACATTCCGCAACGACTTATGGAGATTTTTGAAATCCCGCTAAGGGCTTTCATTTCTACTGCATTGCCGGTAATGTCGGCAGCTGTACAGCGGGGCGATCAAAAATATGTCACCTATATCATGAAAAAATATGCAGGCATGCTGACCATAGCGCTTACCCCTATCGCTGTGATATGTTTTGTTGCTGCCGACCTTATTATCGGACTCTTGTTCGGAGCTAAATACCAGCATTCTGATGCAGGCAATATCTTCAGGATTTTTATGTGTTATGTAATGCTGTTGCCTATCGACAGGTTTTTCGGGATAACGCTTGATATCATCAACAAACCACATCTTAACATGATCAAAGTGTTCCTGATGCTAACTGTTAACATAATAGGCGATTTTACGGGAATTCTCATATTCCACAACTTGTATGCGGTAGCAGTTGCTTCTATCTTTACCTTTGCTACCGGTGCTATATTTGGTTACTGGGCATTAAAAAAACATCTTCAGTTTAAAATATCCGACATCTTTGTTTTAGGCTACATCGAATTAAAAGAGCTTATAGGTGTTGTGATGGGCAAAATAAAAGGAAAACGACTAACTGAATAAGCAAGTTATATGGAGCTTAAAAACCGGCATATCGTAATATTTTCGCAAATGCAGTTTGATAGCCGCCTCGAATCAACAAACTATACTATGGCCAAACATTTGGCCAAAGATAACTACGTGTATTATGTTGACAGGCCCTATACCTGGAAAGATTATATCCAGTTTAAAAATACGCCGGGCTATAAAGCACGCAAACCGCACTTCTTTTCTCCCAAAAATAGTTTTATCCAAACAGAGATCCCTAATTTAAAGATTATTATTACGCCTCCGGTGCCGTCGATCAATTCATTGCCCGAAGGAGCTGTCTATCGGCTGGCCGTAAAGGTGAACGAACGAATTGTAGCGGCGAGGCTCAATAAAATTATTAAGAGCCTTAAAATAAAGGACTACATCTTTATCAACTCCTATGCGTTTTACTATCCAACCATGCACCGGTTGTTGAAATTGAAACCATTATTAAAAGTTTATCATTGCGTTGATCCGCTTATTGAGGAATACCAAATTCGTCACGGCCTTATATCCGAAGATATATTGGTGAAAGATATGGATCTGGTGATCAGCACCAGTAAAGAGTTACGCAACGCAAAAGCAAAACTTAATCCTAACTCGTACTTCGTACCGAATGCAGCCGACATCGGCCATAGTCAAAAAGCGCTGGATCCGGCGTTGCCTGTAGCAGATATCCTTTTTGATATCCCTAAACCGATAATCGGTTATTTTGGCAATATTGAACGACGTATTGATTATAATTTACTAACACAGCTACTCGAACAAAATCCCGATAAAAACTTTGTATTTGTAGGGCCGGTTGGTAAAGATTATGAAAACAACCCTGCTTTTAATGCGCCTAATATTTTCAAAAAAGGAGCAGTACTTTATGAGCAGTTGCCTGCCGTACTTAAAGGATTTGATGTGGCTATTATCCCCTTTAAAAAAGATGACGTAAGCAGTTCCATTTTTCCGCTTAAGTTATTTGAATACCTGGGCTCGGGCCGGCCGGTAGTGATCACTGATTTTAACGAAGATTTAGAAGAGTTTACCGGCGACAGCGTATATATCTGCAAAAATGTTGATGAATTTTCTGCTGCCCTTAATTTATCGTTAAACGACACTCCTTTTTTACAACAAAAAAGATTAAAAATAGCCGCACAAAATACATGGGAGCACCGTATAACAGAGATCAAAAGTTTGCTGGCAACAAATTTGAACAATAAACCGAAAAGTTAATTTTTAATAATACAACCTGCTGCTAATTAATACAAACAGGGTTTAGCAATAAAACACATGGAAATCATTAAATTCATAGCATCCCTAATCGCCATTTTGCTGTTTATATACCTTGGTGTATATAGCCTGTACCTGTTTGTATTTTCGGTATTCGGAAAATTAATCCCCATCAAACCGCCTGCTACAGCCACCGCACTCAGTAAATTCATAGTTTATATCTGTGCTTATAAAGAAGATGAAATTATTTTAAACTCGGCGGCGGCGGCACTAACTATCGATTACCCTAAAGATATGTTCACGGTTTGTGTGATAGCCGACTCCATGAAACCTGAAACCATTGTTAAATTAAAGCAGATGCCTTTGCAGGTAGTAGAGGTGGTTTTTGAAACCAGCACCAAATCAAAAGCGCTGAACAAAGCCATTGAAAACACGGCGGTTGGATTTGATGCCGCGGTTGTTTTTGACATTGATAACATTGCCGCATCCGATTACCTATACCAGATCAACAACTATTTACAAGCAGGTCACCGGGTGGTGCAGGGCCATAGGGTAGCAAAAAACTCAAACACACAGGTAGCAATACTTGATGCTGTAAGCGAAGAAGTTAACAATCACATTTTCAGAAAATCGCAGCAATTGTTTAATTTTTCGGCAGCCATTATAGGTTCGGGTATGGCCTTGGAGTACAACCTGTTTGTAAATGTAATGTCGCGTATTGATGCCGTGGGCGGGTTTGACAAGGAAATGGGCTTATTATTGACCCGTGATAAGATCCATGTTGCTTATGCAGAAAAAGCGTATATCTACGATGAAAAAGTGAGTAATCCCGCAGTGTTTGAAAAGCAGCGTAAGCGCTGGCTTTCGGCTCAGTTTAACTTGCTTAAAAAGTATGGAGCAACCGCGCCGGCCCAATTTTTCCGCGGCAATTTTGACTACGTGAATGAGATTTATCAGATGGCTATCCTGCCGCGCGTATTAATGCTTGGCCTGATGCCTTTTATGCTATTGATCTCTTTTTTTACTCCGGGCATAGGCCCGCACTGGCATTTGTGGCTCGGGGCAACAGTGGCTTGTTACCTTGGCATCATAGTTGCCATACCAACATCGTTTTATAATAGAAAACTTTTAGAAGCCATGCTTAAACTGCCGCTTATATTTTTTACCATGTTTTTACTTCTGTTTAAGTTAAAAGGGGCAAACAAAAAGTTTATTCATACACCGCACGATAATGCTCCTGCAGAACCGGTAAACGAAGAGACAGCTGTGAAATAGCGAAAACGAGTGTGATAATTAATTGCCCAATAATATAATTACTTTGCCGAAAGTTTTTTCTCTGATGGTTGTAGTTCGGTCACTTATATAGAATACCCTAACCCATTAACAAAGGCCTTTAGAAATTATGCAATGATGCCTAACGCTGTTTAAGTTCAATTACCGAGGTAAATGTATTCACGCCTGTATCAGGTTTATGTTTGTAGTTAAACGCATCGCTGGCACGTGCAATGATCATCAGGCCATAATGTTCATTTAACCCCATAATGGTTTCCTTGTTAACATACCGCACATCGAGGTCTTCTGTAAAAAATTCTAACTGATTACTGTTTTTTACCCGTCCTTTTAATGTACCGAAGTCATCGCCGTAAATAGCAATTTCGTTTTGGGTAAATTTGCTGTGCGTTAACGGCCAGGTTAACAATGCCTGCCTGGTATTAATTTGCAGCGGCCTTCCCTTATCCTGTTTACTTATATATAATTTGTTATTTTTCAGATCGATCCCGATCCTGGTAACATCATCGCCCATGTGCTTGAGCGAATTAGTAAGCAGTTCAATCAGGATGGTTTTTATCCTGAAGCCGGCGTCGTCATCAAGTATATCTTTTGTTATGTTTTGGATATAATTAATGATTTGGACAGTTAAAGGATAAATACCTTCGGTTTCATTGTTAAAAACAAATTTTTTCAAGGTAGTAAATTCGTTTATGCCCCGGTTAAAGCCTCCTGTGTATTTGTATAGATCCTGAACACCTTATCAAGCCGCACTAATTGAAACAAGGACCTGATATCATTATTTAAACCAACTACGGCAATGTCTCCCCCGTTGTTCATGGCCAGTTTAAGAGCCGATACCAATGCACCTAAAAAAGAACTGTCAACATATATTACCTGTTCAAAGTTTACAATAACATACTTATTTCCTTTATTGATCAGGCTCATCAGTTCCGACTTAAATTGTTCAGCATTTGCCAAATTCGCCTCTTTAAGCTGAATATCCGCAATTAATGCATTATTAAGCAGATGTGTTCGTAATATCATTTAGCTGTTTTTTTGAATAAATATTAAACTGCAGTCATCAATTTGTTCTCTCGCTTTTTCGTTCAAAAAGCCATCGTATTTTAAGGTTGCAAATGAATTGGTTTTACCAAGATATTTTTCAATCTCATCAATAAAACTGTTCAGATCAGTTTTCTTTCCTGCCGGTGTCTCTTTATCTATCAATCCATCTGTTATCATGATCAATTGATCACCAGGCTGCATGGTAAATAAATGTTCATCAAAGCCGCCCTCTTTACTAATCCCCAGCAACAAACCTGATGAGTTAATCCTGTTAAGTTTATTTTCCCTGGAGCTAAAATACAACAGCGGCAAGTCGCCCGCGCCGGTATAACTTAGCGTTTCATTCTCCGGATCGATCCTGACAAGTGAAAGCGTCGACAACACGTCGCTCACAACCGGGTCATGATAAATTACCGAGTTGATTTTTTGCATGATACTTTTGGTTGATACGTCCCCTTCCGAAACACATATCCTTACAGCGGCCCTTATATAGCTCAGATAGCCGAATGAAAAAAACCACGCTCCCCATTTTTTGCCCATCACATCGCCCAGGATAATAAAAGTATACCTGTTATTTATAGTTAACACATCAATAAAATCTCCGCCAGGGTAATTCTCAAACGATTTATGCCAGAAATCTATTTCAAAGCCATTAATACGGGGCATTTCCTGCGGAACAGAATACAAATTTAAGGCTATTGCGGCGCTGCTCAGCTCCCTGATCGTGTGTTCGTGGCGTTCGCGGATGCTGTTCAAAAAATTATTGATCTTTGAGATAATGACCACAATGGGTGTATCCTTATCAATGTAGTCAATAGCATCAAGACTGATCCCCGCTATCATGTGAGCATGATCGGTAACTGATGTTAAAAACATAAAGGGGATATTTTTATACTCAGGTACAGTCATTAAATGCTGCCTGAATGCAAAACCATCTGTACCGGGCATTTGATAATCGGACAAAATCAAATCGGGGATCTCATTTTCAAGCGCCTTCATAGCTTCCTCTACATTACCTGCCTTGCGGCTAATAAAACCCTCTTTTTCCAAAGCCTGCCCTATAACCATCAAAATCAGCGGGCTATCATCAACCAGGAGTATTTTCGGACGTTTAGGCATATTAGTGAGTTCAGGCGTTAATTTTTCGGAGTAGGGCATTTATAAACAAATATACACCCGATAATACTATTAACACCGATATAACATCCATTAAAGTTATACCGTCGTCTTTTGAAAAATAAAAAATGGTAAACATTTCAAAATATGGCGGTGCAGGCATGATGATCATGGCTAAACCAAGTATGATCATGGTAACCGCAATTGCTACCAAAACTATATGTTTTATCCTTTCATGCAGCAGGTATTTCTTCGATTCCCGGCTATCAACCTGGTGTTGGGTAAGTAAAAATTCCAGGTTTGTTACCATATCAAGCCGGCTTTGCTCCTGGTCTAACCCGCTAAAGGCATCAAATTTTTGCTGGTTCGAATTACTTTCAATAGCATTATTTATTTTTTGCTGTATGGCTTTAACAAGTTCTTTATCAACATTCCCCTTTTTCAGCAATTGTATAAGCTCATCTGCTTTTATGGTAAGCAGTGACTCATCATTATTTGGTTGGTTATTATTCAAAGGAATATAGTGATATAATTGGTTAACTTTTACTAATATTAGCCGTAAAAAGCAATATTGATAATAACCCCTTTTAGATGAAAAAAGTTTCTGTTGTTACTGTAAGTTTTAATCAGCCATCCGTTACCGAGGAAATGTTATTATCAATTAAAAATACAAGTACTTATAGTAATATAGAAATAATTGTTGTTGATAATGCAAGTAAGGTAGATCCGGTTCCCGGCTGGAGAATAAAATACCCCGAAATAATATTTATCCGCTCGGATGTTAACCTTGGTTTTGCCGGTGGAAATAACCTCGGGCTTACGGTAGCTACCGGCGATTATATTTTTATGGTGAACAATGATACCGAGTTTACCCCGGGTTTAGTTGAAAAACTGGTTGAGGTAATGGATAGTAACACCGCCGTAGGAATGCTGTCGCCCAAGATCAAGTATTTCAGTGATAAACAATTAATACAATATGCGGGCTACACGCCTATGAACTATTACACCTGCCGAAATAGTGTGATAGGCTTAAAGCAAAAGGACGAAGGTCAGTTTGATCATATAACTGCACCTACAGCCTACTGCCACGGAGCAGCCATGATGATCAGGAAAGAAGCTATTGAAAAGGCGGGCATGATGAGCGAAAACTTTTTTCTTTACTATGAAGAGGTTGACTGGTGCGAGCACATTATAAGAGCAGGTTTTAAGGCCTGGGTTTGTACCGATGCGCTTATTTACCATAAAGAATCTGTTTCGGTGGGCAAAAAAAGCAAACTAAAAGAATACTTCATGAACCGGAACAGGATCCTTTTTATCCGCCGGAATGCCCCGCCGCTTAAAAAAGTATTATTTTATTTTTATTTTTTACTGATTGTTGTACCCCGTAACCTGGTTAACTACGTCAAAGAAAAACAATACGACTTTATTCCGATGCTTTTTAAAGCAGTATGGTGGAATTTTACCCACTCAAAAAACAGCAGCAATTTAGGATACCCCATTAACATCATAGCATGAAAATAATTTTAGCCATAAGCCTTTTTATTGTTTTTTACACTTTTGCCGGGTATGGGATTTTTCTGTACCTGATCATCAGGATCAAAAGGGCTTTTAAAGGCCGGAAAACTCTTCCTTCAGAAAACCTGGATGAACTTCCTACCTGTACTTTGGTGATAGCCGCTTACAACGAAGAATATTTTATTGAGCAAAAGATCAGCAACAGCCTCCTGCTTAATTATCCCGAAGGAAAACTAAAACTGCTCTTTGTGACCGACGGGTCATCGGATAAAACACCCGATATTGTTGCCAGGTACCCGCAGATACAATTGCTGCACCAGCCACAGCGCGCCGGCAAAATAGCCGCGGTGCATCGGGCCATGAACTATGTTAATACCGACGCTGTTGTATTTACCGATGCCAATACATTTTTAAATAAAGATGCATTGATCAAGATCTGCAGGCATTACAGCGATGCAACAGTTGGTGCCGTTGCGGGCGAAAAACGGGTACATATTGACGAGAACGCAGATGCCAGTGCGGCTGGTGAAGGGTTCTACTGGAAATATGAATCAGCCCTGAAAAAATGGGATTCGGAACTATATTCGGTTGTTGGTGCGGCAGGCGAACTGTTTAGTGTGCGCCGCTCGCTATATCAGCCTGTTGAAGCGGATACTGTGCTTGACGATTTTATGATCTCGATGCTGATAGCTGCCAAAGGCTACCGCATTGTTTATGAACCTGAAGCATACGCTACCGAAACGGCGTCGGAAAATGTGTCGGAAGAGTTAAAACGAAAAGTGAGGATAGCTGCCGGCGGAATACAATCTATTTTAAGGCTAAAAAAATTATTCAATCCTTTCCCCTACCCAATTTTATCGTTTCAGTATATCAGTCACCGGGTTTTAAGATGGACCATTACACCGTTCCTGCTTATATTATCGTTTATTTTAAACATTGTGCTGGCTTTTAAACCTGGAGAAACAGCTATGCAAGGACTATTATTAACGCAGGTATTGTTTTATTTGCTGGCTTTGCTCGGGCTGATAATGGAAAAGCGGCAGCTCCGTATAAAAATTCTTTTCATTCCCTATTATTTTTGTGTTATGAACTATGCGGTACTGGCCGGTATCATCCGTTATTTTAGCACGAAGCAAAGCGCTGTTTGGGAAAAGGTGCAACGAAAGCAGTAAAACATTGATTTAAGTTTTAATGACAGCTATTTTTTGAATGTTAAACATCTTAGAACCTGTTTAACACGTTGATTTGTATATTGAGACGCGTCACATTGCATCTCCTGTGCGCAATTTAAAATGGATTGGGCCACTCTAAAAAGCGGCTTTCGTCATTCAAGTTCTTGCTGATAATTTCCGTGAAGAAGAAATACAGTTTATGAAAGCTACTCCGGCAGAAAAACTCTTATTTTGATTTAAACAAGCCATATTTAAGGATACAGTAAATGGCCCTAACCCCATCCTTCCATCCTATCTTTTTGCCTTCTTCATAAGTACGGCCATAATAGGAAATACCTACCTCATAGATCCTGATCCGGTGCACCCTCGAGATCTTTTGGGTAACCTCAGGCTCAAAGCCAAAACGCTTTTCAGTGAGCTTTATGGATTGGATAACTTTGGTATTGAACAATTTATAGCATGTTTCCATATCAGTAAGGTTAAGATTGGAAAACATGTTTGAAGCAAAGGTAAGCCATCTGTTGCCAATGGTATGCCAAAAAAACAGGATACGGTGAGGGTTACTTCCCATAAACCTGGAACCATAAACCACATCGGCAAAACCTGCTACTACGGGTTTTAACAGGTCGTTGTATTCAGCGGGATCATATTCAAGGTCGGCATCCTGGATGATCAGGTAATCGCCTGTAGCTTTTGCTATACCTGTATGTAAAGCTGCTCCCTTACCTTTGTTTACTTCATGCTTAAAGTACTGAATGTTAACTTCGGGGTTGGCAAGTTTATATTTATAAATAGCTGCTTCTGTATCATCCGTTGAGCAATCATTTACAATGATCACTTCTTTTTCAATATCGTTGATAAGGTTTACCTCCTTAATTTTATCCAAAATTAAATGTATGGTTTTACCTTCGTTGTAAGCCGGGATAATAATTGATAATTTTTGTATCGTCATTTATTGTATTATTGCCTCGTAGATTTTTGCCACAATTATAGTTGTATAAACCTGAACTGGCTTAATATTTTTATATTTAGTAATGCAATTTGTGCTAAAACGAGCTAAAAGTTATTTAAAAAAGCCTAAAGTTATAGTATCGCTTTTCTTTTTGTTTGTTTTAACCCTGATATTTTGGTTTTGTTTGCCCAATCCTTTATTTAATAGTCCCACCTCCTACGTAATTGACGATGATCAGGGCCAGTTACTCGGTGCATCCATAGCAAATGATGGCCAATGGCGCTTTCCTTATAATCCCACAGTACCCGAAAAATTCAAACAATGTATTATCACTTTTGAGGATAAACGCTTTGAGCATCACCCCGGCTTTGATATTGTTGCTTTTAGCCGGGCCATCAAACAAAACCTGAGCTCGAAAAAGGTAAGCAGCGGTGGCAGTACCCTTACTATGCAGGTGATCAGGCTGGCTACCAGGCATAAACGCAATATCTGGAATAAACTGAAAGAGATTTTCATGGCAATGCGCCTTGAAGTAACCCATAGCAAAAGCGAAATTTTAGCGTTATATACCAGTAACGCCCCCTTCGGCACCAATGTCATTGGGCTGGATGCAGCGTCATGGCGATATTTTGGCCGCAGCCCTGATAAACTTTCCTGGGGCGAAATGGCGGCTATGGCTGTTTTGCCTAACTCGCCATCCCTGGTACATCCCGGCAGGAACAGGGCCATACTGCTCCGCAAACGGAATTCATTATTAGATAAATTGCATAAGGCAGGTATCATTGATAGTACAACCGCAGCCCTTGCCCGGCTCGAGCCTGTGCCCGACAGACCGATGGCCCTTCCTCAACTTGCTCCGCACCTGCTGCAACGTTTTAAAGCCGATCATCAGGCTAAGCCCAACGGAGATACCCGCATTACAGGCAGCATCAAATCGTCGCTTCAGCAACAGGTAAACGATATCCTGGAGCAGCATCATAGTTTATTAAAGGCTAACGATATCAATAACATTGCCGCCATTGTGCTTGATGTTGAAACAGGTGCAACACTTGCCTATGCCGGTAACATATCCCACCGGGAAGACCCGCAAATGGAGAGCGATGTTGATGTGATAGACGCCCCGCGAAGCCCCGGAAGTACCCTGAAGCCGCTGTTATACGCGGCAATGCTGCACGACGGGCTGATATTACCCAATAGCCTGATGCCCGATGTACCTACCATGATCGCGGGTTACCATCCCGAAAACTTTGATTTGGGTTACGACGGCGCCGTTCCTGCATCGCGGGCCTTATCCCGTTCGCTGAATGTACCGGCGGTTAAAATGCTGCAGCAATACAAATACGAACGCTTTTATGATTTTTTGCATAAAGCAGGCATCACCACTTTAACCAAACCTGCCGATCACTATGGACTGTCGTTAATATTGGGCGGGGGGGAAAACACACTTTGGGAATTAAGCGGTGCTTATGCTGATATGGCGCGTGTGCTTAATCATTACAACAAAAACGGCGGTAAGTATAACCCTGCCGATTTTCATAATCCTGTTTATGAAAAGAAGCCTGCAGCCAAACCTGAACTTGAAAAGTCCGGGCTGCTGGATGCAGCATCTATTTATTACACTTTCCAAGCCATGGAGGAAGTGATGCGGCCGGGCGAGGAAATGCTTTGGCAGCAATTTAGCTCGAGCCAGCGGGTGGCCTGGAAAACCGGTACAAGCTTTGGCTTTCGCGATGGATGGGCAATTGGGGTTACTCCTAAATATGTTGTTGGCGTTTGGGTTGGCAATACCGATGGCGAGGGCCGGCCGGGCTTAACGGGCATTAACACAGCTGCACCTGCCCTGTTTGAAATCTTCAGGCTATTGCCCGTATCGCGCGATTGGTTTGAAATGCCCATGGGCGAAATGGTGAAAATAAATGTGTGCAAACAAAGCGGCTACCGGGCCGGGCAATACTGCCAGGATGCAGATGAGCAATATGTACCCAAAAGCGGTCTGAAAGCCCCTGTTTGTCCTTACCATCAATTGGTGCATTTATCTGCCGATGCCAAATGGCAGGTAAACGGTAATTGTGAGCCGCCGGATAACATCCTCAATAAAAGCTGGTTTGTGTTGCCGCCATCTATGGAATATTATTACAAAGCCAGAAACTATCAATATCATGTACTCCCGCCCTTTCGCCCGGATTGTACCCAGGCCGACAATGGAAATACAATGGAAGTCATCTACCCTAAAAACGGCGCTAAAATATACGTGCCCCTTGAAGCAGACGGCACCCGTGGCCGCATGATTTGCAACGCAGCACACCGCCAGCCAGGTATGAAGATTTTTTGGCACCTGGATGATCAGTACGTTGGCGAGACCAAAGATTTTCACCAGGTGGCTTTAAACCCACCTCCGGGCAAACATATTCTTACGTTGGTTGATGGCAACGGCAATACTATCAGCATAGCGTTTGAAGTATTGAAGAAATAAAAAACACAACTTATCGATTTTAATTTTTCTGTAAACTAAATGTCCGCAGCAACCATCTACTAACTTTATCATTATATTGGCTCGATAATTTTTAACCGGATGCTTGAACAGTACGATCTGCATAATTTATTGGTAATTGATATCGAAACTGTGCCGCAGTACAGCACCCACGAACAACTGCCCGAAAATCTGCAGGTTTTATGGGAACTAAAAACCCGGCATCAACGCAAAGATGAACCTGCTGACATTCATTATGAGCGCGCTGGCATCTGGGCCGAGTTTGGTAAAATAGTTTGCATTTCGGCCGGGATCTTTACTGCCGGGAAAAATACTGGGTTGAGGGTAAAATCATTTGCATCACATGATGAAAAAGAGCTGCTTACCAAGTTCTGCAACCTGTTGTTCAGTCAGCCACCCAACCTTATTTTATGTGCCCATAATGGCAAGGAATTTGATTTCCCGTACCTCTGCCGCCGTTTACTGGTAAACGGCATACCAATTCCGCCGCAGCTGCAAATAGCGGGTAAAAAGCCCTGGGAGATTGTCCATTTAGATACCATGGAATTATGGAAGTTTGGCGATCACAAACACTACACTTCCTTAAACCTGCTTACCACAATTTTTAATATCCCAACCTCCAAAGACGATATAGATGGCAGCGATGTAGGCCGCGTATACTGGAATGAAAACCAGTTGGAGCGCATTTGCGCTTATTGCCAAAAAGATGTGATAGCTACAGCACAACTATTAAGACGTTACCGCGGCGAAGAACTGATAGCAGACGAATTTATAACCATTGTAGGCTAATAATGCTTAAAGTCAGTGATCTGTCGGTTAGTTTTAAGAATGGTAAAAACCAGTTCACAGCGGTAAAGGGAATTTCTTTTACACTTAACAAAGGTGAAACCATTGGCATTGTCGGCGAATCCGGCTCGGGCAAATCTGTTACCTCCCTTGCCCTGATGCGTTTGCTTAATGAAGATCAGTCCCTAATAGATGGCTCTGTACTTTTAAATGGTGTATGCCTGTGCAAATTATCGGAAGATGAAATGCGGCGTGTGCGCGGCAACCAGGTAGCCATGATTTTCCAGGAGCCCATGACCTCGCTTAACCCGGTACTTACTTGTGGCTTTCAGCTTACGGAAGCTATCAGGTTGCATTTAGGATCAAGTAAAGCGGAGGCTAAACAAAAAACCATTGAGCTGTTTAAAGAAGTACAATTACCGCGGCCCGAAGCCATATTCAACAGCTATCCTCACCAAATTTCGGGCGGACAAAAACAACGGGTAATGATAGCGATGGCTTTGGCCTGCAACCCGGAGATTTTGATTGCCGATGAGCCCACCACCGCACTTGACGTTACCGTGCAAAAAACCATCATTGAACTGCTGCACAAGCTGAAAGCCGAACGGCACATGAGCCTGATCTTTATATCGCATGATTTGGGCGTGATCAAAGAAATTGCCGACCGGGTTTTGGTGATGTACAAAGGCGAGATTATAGAGGAAGCCGCGGTAAAAGATCTATTCGCAAATCCCCGGCACCCTTATACTAAAGGATTGCTGGCCTGCCGCCCTTCCCCGCAGCAGCATTTGAAAAAGCTCCCTGTTGTGGCCGATTTTCTGGATGGGGCCAGGCCCGCAGTAACTATAGAAAACATCAGGGAATTATATCATTACCCGGACACTGAAATCGCCGAGAGAAAGCGTAAACTATATGAACAGCAGCCTTTGTTAAAGGCAGATAAATTAAACACCTGGTTTCCAACCGATACAGGATTTTTCAAACGGAAAGATCATGTTGTAAAAGCAGTGAACAATGTAAGCTTTGATGTATATCCAGGCGAAACCTTAGGCCTCGTCGGCGAATCAGGCTGTGGAAAAACCACTTTGGGGCGAAGCATTTTAAGGTTGATAGAACCAACATCGGGCAAGGTTTCTTTTGACGGCACTGATCTTCGTGAACTTAAAAAAAATGAGTTGAGGCAGATCAGAAAAGATATCCAGATCATTTTTCAGGATCCATACTCATCATTAAATCCTAAGCTTACCGTTGGGCAATCGCTTATGGAGCCATTGCAGGTACATCAGTTTTACAGTAACGATACAACCCGCAAACAAAAGGTACTTGAATTGCTTGAACGGGTCAATCTGCTGCCCGCACATTTTGACCGTTATCCGCATGAGTTTTCGGGCGGACAACGGCAACGGATTGTTATTGCCCGGGCTTTGGCGCTCCAGCCTAAATTTATCATTTGCGATGAATCAGTATCGGCGCTTGATGTATCGGTTCAGGCCCAGGTATTAAACCTCATCCGCGAACTACAAGACGAACTTAAATTGACCTATATCTTTATTTCGCATGATTTGGCCGTGATTAAACATATCTCCGACCGGATTATGGTGATGAACAAAGGCGAAATACTGGAAACCGGCTATCCCGACGATATTTATTATCGCCCAAAAGAAGAATACACCAAAAGGCTGATCGCTTCAATACCGGGTTGATTAAAACTGCTTTATCCATCACTATTGGGCCAAGATAGGGTCCCAAAATTCTGTATCTTTGATGCAAATACTATTCTATGTCTAAACGTAAGAAAAACAACTCTTCTATACACCAGGTACTTACCCAAATGGTACTTGATATATTTGAACAAAACGGCAATACGCCACTCAATTATAAACAGGTTTCTGCTAAATTAAACGTCCGTGACCCCGAATCGCGCGAGATCATCTACGACATCTTAAAAGACGAGGTTAAAAAATCGGTATTAAAAGAAATCGCTCCGGGCAAATTCCAGCTGCTTGAACTTAAAACCTTTATTGAAGGCGTAGTTGACCTTACCAACGATGGTTCGGCCTTTATCGTTACCGATGACGAGTTTGAAAGCGATATTTTCATCGCTCCTCGTAAGCTTCGCACCGCCCTTAACGGCGACCGTGTAAAAGTGTATGTATACGCCAAAAGTAAAGGCAAGCACAAAGAAGGCGAGGTTATCGAAATTCTGCAGCGCGCCAAAATGGAGTTTACGGGCATTGTTAAACTCTCAGAACGATACGCGTTTTTTATTCCTGATGATCGTAAGATGATGCACGATATTTTCATCCCCATTAGCGAGCTTAACGGGGCTAAAAATGGCATCAAAGCTGTAGCCGAAATTACCGACTGGCCAACGGAAGCTAAAAACCCTATCGGAAGGATCAAACATATCTTAGGAGCCCAGGGTGAAAACGATACGGAGATGAACGCCATCCTGGCCGAATATGGTTTTCCGCTATCATTTCCTGCCGAGGTTGAGCATGATGCTGAAGAAATTCCGGATGCGATCACGCCCGAAGAAATTGCCAAACGCCGTGATTTCCGAAACATCACCACCTTTACCATCGACCCATTTGATGCCAAAGACTTTGACGATGCCCTATCCTACCGTGCACTGGAAAACGGAAATTACGAAGTCGGTGTTCACATTGCCGACGTATCACACTACATCATTCCCGATTCGGCTTTAGACAAAGAAGCTTTGGACAGGGCCACATCAGTTTACCTTGTGGACAGGGTTATACCAATGCTACCGGAAAGACTGTCAAACGGCCTTTGCTCTCTTCGCCCTAAAGAAGAAAAACTCTGCTTTTCGGCAGTGTTTGAAATGGATGAGAACGCAAATATCATTACCGAATGGTATGGCAAAACCGTCATTTACTCCGACAGGCGTTTTACCTACGAAGAGGTACAGGAAGTAATAGAAACCGGCGAGGGCGATTTTAAGGAAGAAATATTCAAGCTTAACGCGCTGGCTTATAAGCTTCGCGACCGTAAATTTAAAAACGGCGCTATCAGTTTTGAAACTACCGAAGTTAAGTTCAAACTGGATGAAAACGGCAAACCAACAGGCGTTTATGTAAAAGAACGCAAAGACGCCCACAAGCTCATTGAAGATTTTATGTTGCTGGCTAATCGCAAAGTAGCCGAGCGGGTGAGCAAAATGGGCAAAGGCAAACACAAATACACTTTTGTTTATCGTGTGCATGATTCGCCCAAGCCCGATGCGCTGGCCAATTTTGCCCAGTTTGCAGCCAGGTTTGGTTATAAAATCAATACTAAATCTGACAAGGAAACAGCAAGATCCCTCAATTACCTGATGGAAGACGTAGAGGGCAAAAAAGAACAGAACGTGCTAACCCACCTTGCTATCCGCTCCATGGCTAAAGCTATTTATACCACTAAAAGCAGCAGTCATTACGGTTTGGCTTTTGATCATTATACGCACTTCACCTCGCCAATTCGCCGTTATCCTGATGTCATGGTACACCGGTTGCTGTTTCATTATTTAAATGGCGGACAATCGGCCAATGCCGAGTTTTATGAAAAACTATGTTCGCACAGTTCTTTAATGGAGAAAAAAGCCGCCGATGCAGAGCGTTCTTCAGTAAAATACAAACAAGCTGAGTATCTTCGCGACCAGGTTGGCAATACCTTTATGGGTATCATATCGGGCGTTACCGAATGGGGCATGTATGTGGAGATCATCGAAAACAAATGCGAGGGTATGATCCGCCTGCGTGATATCTCGGACGATTTTTATACTTTGGACGAGAAAAACTATGCCATCATCGGTCAGCGTAAAAAGAAAATTTACCAACTGGGCGACGAAGTAAAGATTAAGGTAAAACAGGTTGATCTGACCAAAAAACAGATAGACTTTATATTGGTACAAGAATAATGAACCGTGATTTTCTTGATTTTAGGATTTCCTGATATTTATAATCAAGTCGATCCTAAAATCAAGAAAATCAGGGTTCCCGTAAATAAATGAAACAACTTACAGAGTTACAGTTACTAATAAATGATGCAGTAGGCAAACTAAGCTATCCCGCTTACCCGGCCGATCTGTATGAACCGATAAGCTATATTTTATCTATTGGCGGAAAACGTATGCGCCCTGCCCTGCTCCTGCTGGCCTGTGACCTTTTTGGCGGCGACGTTGACAGGGCTATTGAACCCGCACTGGCTATAGAGGTATTCCATAATTTCACGCTGATGCATGATGATATTATGGATAAAGCCCCGCTCCGCCGTGGCAAAGCAACTGTGCATGAAAAATGGAACGCCAATGTCGCTATCCTCTCCGGCGATGCCATGATGGTAGAAGCCAACCGCATGATGATGAAGGTTGATGACAGCATTTTACGTAATGTACTTGACGTTTTTAACGATACTGCGACCGGCGTGTGCGAAGGCCAGCAAATTGATATGAGCTTTGAACAGCGTAACGATGTAAGTATCGAAGAGTACATCAACATGATCCGCCTTAAAACTGCTGTACTGTTAGGTGGTACATTAAAAATCGGCTCCATCATTGGCGGTGCAGCTTTAACCGACGCTGATTTGATTGATTCTTTCGGGGTTAACCTTGGTATAGCCTTCCAGCTACAGGACGACATACTGGATGTTTATGGCGATCCTGAAAAGTTTGGCAAGCAGGTTGGCGGCGATATCATCTCCAATAAAAAAACCTTTTTATTGATCCGCGCACTTGAACTGGCTAAAGATAGCCAAGCGCAAACTTTAAATCATTGGCTAAATGCTATTGAATTTGACAGCGTAGAAAAAGTTAAAGCCATAACAAACATTTACAACGAACTTGATATCAGGCAGCATGCTGAAAAAGCCATGCAAACCTATGCTGATAAGGCTTTTGCAGCCCTCGACGCTATTGATCTGCCCGAAGATCATAAACAATACCTGCGAGATTTTGCAGACGGCTTGCTGGTGAGGGAGAATTGATTTATATTTAAGGATGAAGAAATTTTTACCCATCCTTATCATTCTTATTTGCTCAATAAGCGCGAAAGCCCAAAAACTAACGCCGCCGCATTTTCGTGGAGGCGACAAGGCTTTTCATGATTTTTTAAAAGAAAATTTGAAATGGCCAAAAGATGTAAGCGGCGGAGAAGGCATTGTTACCATAAGCTTTTTTGTTGAAAACGACGGCCGTTTAACCGACTTGAAAGTTGTTAAAGGGATGAGCCAACCTTTTAATAAAGAAGCTTTACGAGTGATCGCCCTGTCAGAAAGATGGGTCCCTGCAATGCGTGACGGTCATTTTATCAAATCAAAATATTCCGTCCCCATACAATTTTATACAATGCAGGCTGTACAGGTTTTAGATAGCACAAAAGTTAATTGATCAATTATCATAAATTTCACTAAGGAACAAAGGGTAAATGAAAAGAATCTTGTCAGCTGCGATGTTCATAATGGGAGCCCTGGCAGCAAAAGCTCAAACAACTGATACAACAAAGGCTAAAGAACCCATATTTACATCAGTTGAACAAGTTCCTGTATTTCCGGGTGGGCTCCATAGGCTCGCCATGTTCATTGATGAAAATTTTAAATATCCCAAAGGAGAAACAATTGAAGGCAGAGTATATGTTCTATTTGTAGTAGAAAAAGATGGAAGCCTTAGCGATGTAAAAATTGCCAAAAGCTTATCTGAAGCAACGGATGCAGAAGCGCTACGGCTTATAAAAATGTCTCCCCCTTGGAAACCCGGTATGCGGGGAGGTCAGCCTGTAAGGGTTCAATATGCTTTACCCATTAACTTTAAACGTAGCCATTAATATTCTATGAAAAAAGTCATATTAATTTCAACTATCCTCTTTTTTGCGGGATATGTTCATGCCCAAACCCTAACATCTGGCGGAAAACTTAAACCAGAACAAGCCATTATGGATGTGCGACATTATACCATTTCGCTTGCTGTTGATCCTGTACAAAAAACTATCGACGGTTTCGCCACCATTGATGTAATTATGGCACAGCCTACCAAAGTCTTATTGTTTGACCTGTTAGATTCTTTAACTATCAGCAAAATATTGGTAAATGGTAAACAAGAACCTTTTGACTACAAAAACAATCTAATTACAATTAATACAGCCAAAGAATTGTCAGCAGGTAAAGCAAGCGTGAAAGTAATTTATGGCGGTAAGCCCCATGTTGCCCGTCGCCCACCATGGGACGACGGTTTTATCTGGACACAAGACTCGACCAGACACCAGTGGATGGCCATCACGGCCGAAGGTACAGGCGGCAAATTGTATTTCCCTTGTAAAGATCACCCCTCCGACGAACCAAACGAGGGTGTAGACATGTTCATCACCGTTCCTAAAGATCTTGTAGTTGCCGGCCCAGGATTATTAAAAAGTGTAAGCAAACAAAAGGGAACAGCAACTTTCCATTGGCAAACCAAATACACCATTAACAATTACAGTATCTTGTTCAATGCAGGTGACTATACCATAGTAACTCGTCCGTATACTACTGTAGATGGGCATAATGTACCTATCCAGTTTTATGTATTAAAGGAACATGCCGCCAAAGCCGAGCATCACCTCGATATTTTTGTAAAAACCATCAAAGAGCAGGAGAAATATTTTGGTGAATATCCCTGGGTAAAAGAAAAGATAGGCATAGTTGAAACTCCTCACCTGGGCATGGAGCATCAAACCATGAATGCTTACGGTGCCAAATTTAAATACACCAAAGTTGGGGGCGAAGATTACGATGGCCTGATGCACCACGAATTTGGTCACGAATGGTGGGGAAACAAAGTAACCGCCAAAGACTGGGCTGATTATTGGATTCATGAAGGCATCTGTACTTACGGCGATGCGCTGTATGTAAGGGAATTTGAAGGCGAAAAAGCTTATCTCAAGTTCTTCCAAAACTCGGCACTCTCATTCGGCAATAAAATCCCTATTGTTATCGGGAAAGATATTGATGAAGAATCAGCTTATAATGGTGATATTTATGGAAAAGGCGCATTTTTTATGCATACACTTAGGTATATTATAGGCGATAGTACCTTCTTCCCTACGCTTAAAGGCTTTGTTACTGACCCGCGCTACACCTATAGCAATTTAGCAAGCACTGATGATGTGATCCAATATTTCAGCAAAGCTGCCGGTCAGGATCTCAAGCCGCTGTTTGATTTGTACATCTATTCAATCAATAAACTGGAAGTACATGTTAAGGCCCAACGTGGCGATAAATACCAGGTTCAGTTGCTCAATATTGATATGCCATTGCCAATTGATATCACTGCAGATGGCATTACTAAACGCTATACGCTTGATAAAAAAGGCATTACCATAACCAGCAAAACTATGCCGGTTATTGATCCTGATACTTACTATTTAAAGAAACTGATCATCGAATAAACACATGAGATATCTGCTTGTATTTGGCTTGATTATAATACCTGTTGCGTTGTTTGCACAAGGCAAAGCTAAAAGGGAGAATGTTAAACCAGATACAACAGTTTATAAAACAGTAGATGTACAGCCAGAATTTCCCGGAGGCACAGAAAAGTGGACAAATTATCTTTTTAAAGTACCGATACCAAAAGACTACGACAAAGAGAATACACAGGCCAGTTTTCTTATACAAATGATTATAGAAACCGACGGAAGTGTAACGCATGCCAATGTCAGGAGGAAAATAAACGAAGCAATGTGCAAAGCATTCATTGCTCATGTAAACAAATCACCAAAATGGAAGCCGGGGCGTATTAATGGCAAACCGGTAAGGGTTTTGTATAGTTCTCCTATTAGTTGTTTTATGCTGCAATCTCAAGACGAATAATCACAACACAAAAAATCCCGATCAAAACTGACCGGGATTTTTTATATCCTAATATTTGTTAACTGATTATTCAGCTACAGTTTCTTCAGCAGCATCAGCAGCTTCTTCTTTTTTAACTTTTGGTGCAGCAGCTTTCTTTGCTTTTGGAGCTTCTTCAGCAGCAGGAGCTTCAACAGCTACAGCTTCTTTTTTAGCTTTTGGTGCAGGTGCAGCTACTTCTTCAACTTCAGCAGCTTCAAATGGAACTACTGATACGTATGAACGGTTATCAGCTTTCTTTTTGAAAACTACGATACCTTCGGCCAGTGCAAATAAAGTATGATCTTTACCAAGACCAACGTTTAAGCCTGGGTTGTGTTTAGTACCACGCTGACGTACGATGATGTTACCTGCAATTGCTGGCTGACCACCGAAAATTTTGATACCTAAACGCTTGCTATGTGACTCACGACCGTTTCTTGAACTACCGGCCCCTTTCTTATGTGCCATTTTTTATATCTTTTATGGAATTGCAGAACAACTCCGGTTCAACCTTTAATTATAATGTAATACCGGTGATCTCGATTTTGGTAAATTGCTGACGGTGACCGTTTTTCTTTTTGTAACCTTTTCTTCTTTTCTTTTTGAAGATAATTACTTTATCACCTTTTAAATGTGACACGATCTTAGCCGATACTTTAGCGCCTTTCAAATCAGAACCTAATTTGAATTTACCTTCGTTTTCTGCTAACAATACACTGTCAAATTCAATACTAGCGCCTTCATCGCCTTGTAACCTGTGTACAAAGATCTGCTGGTCTTTGGCAACTTTAAATTGCTGTCCTGCTATACTTACTATTGCGTACATGTTTGTTAAATATTGTTTTAAATTTCGAGGTGCAAATATAGGGATTGATTATTTAATAAACAACATCCCAATATTTTATTTTTTACCACGGTTCTCTACGTCGGTAAGTTTTTTCTGAATCTCGGCTATCAATCGCTGATTAGCATCAATTAGTTTAGGATTACCAAAGTAATCAGTATCAAAGATCACGCGCTTGGTTTTTTCCTTGTATTTGAACTCAATAATGTACCGAACAGCTTTTCCATCAGCAACTTTTGACGTATCACCCGTTTCCTTCGACGGAAAATCCCAGAAACCCAGATCGGCAGCTTTACGGTGGAGGTATAACAGGTCGTCTTTGGTTAAACGTAAATGCTCTTTAACCAACGAATCACGCTTGTCGAGATATTGGAACATGCCGGTATGTGAATCATATTTGTTCACAAGGCTATCCTTATGACCATATTGGAAACTGATCGATTCAAAATCAACAAAACGGTATGGTGCATTCTTGATCATCATACCATAATAATAAACGCAGTACAGTATAAACGGCACCACAACAGTCATGATCAGGAATACTTTTTTTAAACGGGGAGACATATGTAAGTAATTAGTGAATTATTGAATTAGTGAGTTAGTGAATTTATTTCTTCGCCCGTCATTGCGAGGTACGAAGCAATCGCGAACTTTACAGAGCGCCTATGTTTTATCAGACGTTATTAATTGATAGCTATAATTTGATTTTATAGGTATTAATGAGTTCTCTTTGGGTTTTTGTCTTATTCCTTGTAATGACGTACTTGTAAGCTGTTGATTATTGAATGTTTTTATCTATTTATAAACTTGGGCGTTGCCTGCGGCCGGGCTTTCCGTTACAAGTCCTCGCCTTTCCTGCCCGCAACCCCAACCCGCGCTGTGGGCTTTACACTGCAATCCCTAACGCGGCCCCTGCGCATATCCCTGAAATATATTTTGTGCACCATCACCGCTGATTCCAGGTTTCCCACAATGAAGGCATGTTTTATTCTCTTATTATTTGGGTACCTACTTCTTCTCCTTCCCACTTACTCACAACCGCTGTAGCCATAGCGTTGCCTAATACGTTTGTGGCTGAACGTCCCATATCAAGCAGTGGATCAATGCCTATCAGCAAAAACAAACCAGCTTCCGGGATATTGAACATTGCCAGCGTACCTGCTATAACCACCAGCGAAGCCCTCGGTACACCCGCCACTCCTTTGCTGGTAAGCATCAGCACCAGCAACATGGATAACTGGTGCCCGAATGAAAGATGAATATCATATGATTGCGCCAGGAATAACGACGCAAAGGTCATATACATCATGGA
This sequence comes from Mucilaginibacter sp. SG538B, assembly GCF_013376065.1. Classification (NCBI taxonomy): domain Bacteria; kingdom Pseudomonadati; phylum Bacteroidota; class Sphingobacteriia; order Sphingobacteriales; family Sphingobacteriaceae; genus Mucilaginibacter; species Mucilaginibacter sp. SG538B. The sequence continues at coordinate 1,751,924 of NZ_JABMJI010000001.1, read as the reverse complement.
ACCATCCAAATTAAATGAATACCCCAACGGTAATACAAAGCTTACTATTTTATTACTGCAACCAAATTTCTCCAGTTCTTCCAATACCTTTGGATAAGCCGCTTCACTTGTGGAGGTACTAAATGCTATCAACATAGCATCTTTAATACTGTTAAGCAGCCTGAACACCGGCTTTCTTAATACAATGTATCCCGCCAATATAATCACAGACCAAAGTACGATGAGCGAAAAATAAAACTCGCTGATAAAAATACCATAGGTTGAAAGTACACCTATTCCCTGCTTGGCCACTACCGCAGTTATGGCACCAAATACAGCTAAAGGGGCCATTTTCATCACATACCCGGTAATCTTCATAATCACATGGGCAAAAGCATCCATCGCTTTGATCACTATTTTACCTTGCTCACCTATAGCAGCGGTAGCTACGCCAAAAAACAAAGAGAACACCACAATCTGTAAGATCTCATTATTGGCCATTGCCTCAATAAAACTCTTAGGGAAAACGTGACCAACGAATTCGGTTAATGATAATGCCGTTTTTTTAATGCCTGTACTTAAATGACTATCAGGCAGTGGCAAATGCATGGTTTTGCCTGGCTCAAACAGGTTAACCAATAGCATCCCTAATAATAAGGATACCAGCGTAGCGCTGATAAACCAGAGCATGGTTTTGCCACCTATCCTGCCAACGGCTTTGATATCCCCTACCTTGGCTACGCCTACCACCAATGTGGTAAACACCAATGGAGCCACAATCATTTTAATGAGGTTAAGAAAAATCTTGCTCAGGATGTTATAAAGCTCAAGTTTATCCTCCCGCACATCTGTAGCCTGGCCTTGCAATTTAACCTGGGCAATTCTTTGTAACTTAAGGTCTTTGTAGGCTGCAACTGAGGTATCGGGTAATGCTTCTATTTTTTTGTCGATACTTTTAATTGCAGCACCTGCGGTACTGAGTTGTTTATTAAGATCGGCGAAAACGTAGGTGTTATAAATATAACCGGCTATCACACCCAATACCAGTGCGATAAAAATGAAGAGCGTCAGTCTGCTTTTTTTCATTTAATTTAATAAGCCTGCAAAACTACAAAATTTACGCGCTGTTTAAACTGCTATGGGAATATTCTATTTTCCGTTTAAATCGGATGAGGAAATAAAATCGTTGCCCCAGCAAACGCTATTTTAATTTCTTAACTAATTTTGCGAACTACATTAATTACATCAATATAATTAGTAGACCCATTCGTGTAATTCGTTCTAATTGAATCAAGCTTAAATGCAATTCGTGAAAAATATTTAAACAATTAGTATTTTGCCTGCTTATTTACAACATGACTACTACCGCCTACGGATTACAGCATATAAAAAAAGAAATTCAGCACCTGCCTAACGAGCAGCTGGCCGAATTAATGCTGCGCCTGGCACGCTACAAAAAGGAAAACAAAGAGCTGTTGGCCTACCTGCTTTTTGAAGCCCATGATGAAGCCGCCTTTGTAGAAAAAGTAAAAGCCGAAGCCGGCTTCATGTTCAGCCAGTTATCATCATTAAGTTACAACGCTGCAAAGGGCATGCGCAAAATATTGAGATTGCTGAGTAAATACATCAAGTTTATGGCATCAAAAGGTGCTGAGATTGAATTGCTGATCAATTTTTGCGAAAATTACCTTGAATATGCCGACAGGCGTACATCATACAAGCCTTTAAGGCTGATATTAATAAGGCAGGTTGAAAAGATCCGTGGCTTAATCAATAAGCTCCACGAAGACTTACAGTTTGATTACCAGGACAGTTACAATAAACTAATAAGCGATGCCGAAAGCAAGCTGGGCTGGTTTAAAAAGAATGATCACTTGTTGTAACATATAAAGCTTAACATCGTCTAAATATAAAATTAACTGAAGTGGCCAACAAAGAAGCAGCATTCAAGCAGATATATGAAGCTAATTCTAAAAAGATATTCCATCTGTGCTATGGTTATACCGGCGATGACGATGCCGCCAACGACCTGCTACAGGAAACCTTTTTAAAGGTTTGGCAAAATTTAGAGAAATTCCGTAACCAGGCCATGATATCAACCTGGATTTACCGCATTGCTGTAAATACCTGTTTAACCTATTTGCGCTCGGAAAAACGCCAGGCCAAAGACGAACTAACCCCACAATTAGCAGAAACAAAACGAGAAGAACTATCGGATAAAAACGAGCAGGTAGCTTTGCTCTATAAGTGTATTTCAAAACTGGAAGAATCAGAAAGGATTATTATAACTATGGTACTTGATGAGGTGCCATACCCCGAAATTGCTGAAATTTCGGGTATATCAGAAGGGAACCTGAGGGTGAAAATTTATCGTATAAAACAAAAATTAACGGAGTTATATAACCAGTATGAAAGACTTTGATCATTTGATGTCGGTTTGGCAGGGACAGCCAAAACCAGATCAGCTTTCGGTGGATGAGGTGCTGAAGCAGGTAAAGAAGGGAATAAGGAGTATAACCCAAAAGTTATACTGGAGTATTGTGGCCATGGTTGTAACCGTTGCGTTTGCTTTTGTCGTCACTTTTTTTCTGGCATTTAAGTCTGCAGTTACTACTATCGGGATCCTCATCGTACTGGTAACCATGTTGATGTATCTTTCGTTAATGGTACGTCATTATCACATTTTGAGTAAGCGCGATGCAACCCTCAATCCTGCCGAATATCTTGACAGCCTCAAAGCATATCAAAAAAACCGGAGCAAAGTTATAGGCTGGTTTTATTATACCTATATATTGTTGCTAAGCGCCGGTTTAGCCATGTATTTTATCGAGGTACTTGAACATTCATCACTCACCTTTAAAATAGTCACCTATACATCAATCGGGATCTGGTTTTTGTTCACCACGTTTTACCTTAAACCCCGAATGTTTAAAAATGAGGAAGAAAAATTAAATCTCATGATTGACAGGTTAGTAAGGTTGAAAGAGCAATTTGATTGAAAAGGTAGTTTGTTTAGATTTGCTTCATGACTATCGGGACTATAACGATTCAAAAACTGGCATTGGCCGATGCCGATGTATTGCTGGCTTTAAGCAAAAAAACATTTTTCGATTTTTTTGGCCATTTAAATAAACCGGAAGATATTGAGGCTTATGCATCTGTTGCTTTTACGCCGCAAAAAATACAAGCAGAACTCAGCAACCCAAACTCACACTTTTACTTTGCAATATCTAACGGCGAGATAACCGGCTATCTTAAGCTAAATTACGGTCCGGCCCAAACAGAATTTCAGGACCCTAATGCTGTCGAAATAGAACGGATCTATGTTTTGGCCGAACATCACGGCAAAAAGATAGGCCACCAATTTATTGATTTCACCTTAAAAGAAGCCGCCGGTAAAAACCTGCAATACGTTTGGCTTGGTGTTTGGGAACACAACCAAAAAGCAATTGCCTTTTATGAAAAACATGGCTTTGAAGTATTCAGCAGCCATGAATTTGCCCTGGGAAGCGATAAGCAAACCGATTTATTAATGAGGAAAGCGATCTTATCAAGCTCAAAGCCGAAAGCCTAAGGCTGAAAGCTTTTTTTGCTTTATTTGATTTCTTGTCGCTTTAAGCTTTCAGCCTTAGGCTTTTAGCTATTTAATAACGGCAATTGATAATTAACTCCAACCCTTAACGCTTTTAAGCCTGTAACGCCCTGTAACTCTTCCAGTTCAAGATATTCCAGGTCATCCAGCAAGTAACCCTGTACTTGCAGGTACCTGATGTACTCGTCATATTCAGCAGCTTCTGTTGGGTTAAAATATACCATGGCTATTTTGCCGGGCTGGGTAAGGCGTTCAAAAGTTCCTGCTATTAAAACTTTATCAATCCGCTTTTTTACCACCTCGTAACGGATATTATAGGCCCCCTCAACGTCAAAACGCCTTTCATCGTTTCTGAAACTGATATCTATAGCGTTTGAGTGAATAAATATTAAGTGCGTGGTTTGCAAAGGACGTGAAAGCTGATCGCCAAGGTCGTTTGTCATCCGGGCTATCTCGGCCATTGATCGTAACTGCCACAAACGGATATTTTTAAGGTACAGCATATCGAAAACGCGTTGCGGCGCTATTGATTGCCCTATGTAAATATCATATTCCACCCCATCGGTACGGAATTTTTCAAAATAACAGGGAAATGATTCCTGCACTTCTGTCTGAGCCTGCTCCAGGTATTGGTTGATAGAAGTATTGATAAGCTGCATGGAGGTTTCCAGGTTGCGCCTGTTTTCAAACGAAGCGCCGGTTTCCTCATTCATGGCATTAAAATACCTGTCAATAGTTTCCCTTTCGGCAGGGTAATTATTTCTGAAATGCTCCAGGAAAGGATTAATCTCGTTATGAAGGAAAGTATCCAGCATCAATTCATCATTGGTAGTAATATAACCGCTGATGCGTTCGAGCCACTCTTCGCATTTAGATACCAGCTTGCCGGTAAGGCTTAAATGAATATTTTCATTTAAAACCTCGAGCGTTTCAATAAGTATGGTGAGCAGATTTTTCAAATCCTCCTGCAGGGCGCTGTTACGCTCAACCGTGGAGTTACGGATATCAACCGCACCAAATAAAGGGTAAACATGGCTGAATGATACTGTTTCAATTTCAGGGCTCTTTTTCCTCTTTCTTTTTTCCTTAAGATAATTCCAGGCCACTTCATTAAACTTCCATTGAACCGACGGTTGCAACGAGGTAAATTTATTTTTGATAACACTTGAAATGCGGGCCTCAAACTGATCGATGCTGTTTTGCAGCAATTGGGCAATCAGCGGGATAGTAGCCTGTAATTTCGAGAGCAGTTTTTCGTAAAAAACAATCTCTTTATATGAAAACACTTCCATGATGCCTACATTTTTCTTATTGTAGTACACCGGGAAAATTCCGTAAGATTTAATGCCGGCTTGTTTCAAAACCTGCAAAAAGGGGAATTTACCTATCTTTTCGTCGGTAATGGAATTGAAAAAGATAGGCCTCGGGTTCTGGTTGTAATCATCAATGATGGCGTCAAACGTTTCTTCCGCAAGGTTAAAATCTTTAGCGGCCTTAAGCAGGATACTTCTGGAGCATTCGTCGTTATCAAAAATAGGCTCATTATTGATGGTTAAAAAAGGCATCAACCCAAACTCAATGCCCGGGCTTTCGGCAAGGGATTTTAGCGAGCTGATGATGTGCGCATATTGCTCATCCTCATTTGCCGAATGGTTAACAAGCTCAGTACGAATATTTTCAAGTGCATGCGTTAACGTTACATCTGTTAACGTAATTATTGTGAACCCCTTGAATTTAAAAATATTAAGCGGTATTACCTTTTCAATTAACTCAAGGCTGGTATGCGAATGTAAATAGGGTTCAATAGTATCAAAGCTAAGTTCAGGCAGTTCGCCATTCAATTCAATTTCCACGAAGCGGGCATCAGTCTGGATATTAAAATACCTTGAAAGACCGGTTTCAGGATCTTCGTATGAAAACAGCAATTCATTCTTAATTGCCGACGAAAAGCCATACATCCGCTCAAGGATCAGGTTATAAATGAACCGCTTTTGCCTGTCGCTAAACATTTCATTCTTGGATACATTCAACGCATATAAATTAGAATGATGACTTGAATGGAAATCATAAAAAGCCTCTGTACTGAAAAATATCTTATCAGGTACAGGTGTGCTTAGCGCCCAGTGAAATTCCTTTTCGTTAGCTATTGGCGGTGTCAGTATGGAGTAAATGAGCTCCAGCATTTCCCTGTATTTTTCGGCATCCGTGGGCCGCATATCCAGGTCAATACATATATCATGCTCAAAACGTTCCAAAACATAGCGATAGAACTCGCTTTTGAGCGTTTTTTCGGTAGCAATCCGTTCTTTTAAATGTGCTACGAACGGGTTAAATGTAAGGCATGTTTCAACCTGACAAATGGTGCATTCGTTTTTGCTTATATTGAGTACTTCCGTGTGCATTTAATTAAAGTTTTACCCTTATTAAAATCTGAAACTTGTTGAAAGATAAGGGTACCATCCTTCTTCAGAGTAAGCGGCAATTATCTTGATAACTGCTAACCTTGCCGGTGCTACATAAAAGCCTGCACCGGTACCGTTGTGCCATTTATCCGAGCTTTGCCCGTTTTCCCAAACACGGCCTATATCATAAAATCCTATAACGCCTATTTGGCCGGGAACTATATAACTGGCAAAATCAGTCAATTTTATCCTCAGCTCCAGGTTATTATAAAAACTATGCTGACCGGCAAACCTATAAAGCCTGTAACCTAATAAATTATCTTGCCCGCCTAAAAACAACGACTGATAAAAAGCGGTTTTTCCGATGGTAATGCCGCCGCCCACCCTATCGGCCAAAACAATAGTGCTTTTGGCATTCAGGCTTTTGTACAAAGCAACCTGGGGTATAAGCTGGGCAAAACTTGTGGAGTTATTATTTAAGCCATTAAACTCCTGAAGTTTAATATTTACAAAACTTCCCCAGGCCGGAAGCACCTTATCGTTGCGTTTATCGCTGGTAAAGTTAACAACAATACCGGCATGCATTTTTGTTTTGTCAAAGGTATAACTGTCAGGCGCGTTTGTGAGTAACGGATATGTAATAAATCGGCCGATATTGTCATCAACATCTAATTTATAGTACTGAAAAGCAGGACCTACCGTTACAGAAGTTCCCGATTCATTACGCCACCTAAAGGCTGGGCTAAAGGTAAAATTATCAAAGCGGGTACGATAATATTTGCGATAATCGCCAACTTTAACAAACAGCGTTTCGTTGCCCCTGCCAAAAAAATTGATGTTATCCGGAAAGTCGAGCTGGGCATCCATCAAAAAGTCGGCTTTGCCAAAAGCGTGGATCCACTCGCCGTTATATTTAATCTTAAAAGCCTTTGTTGTGAACGAGTGACTGGCAAACACTGTTTGCACATCGTTGTAAGGCAGTTTTTGAAAACCCTCCTGGTGAGTATATTTAAAACCTGCTCCAAGCAATACGCCCTCATCCGGGTTGTAAGAGATATTAGCCAGCGGCGCTATCACATTCATCAGATTAACTCTTAAGTATGACGTATTAGCGCTATCCTTGCTTATGTGTTTGTTAACCCTTGATTCGTCGCCAGTTATACTCAGCTTTTTGCCACGGTCATAAAGCTGTACCGTGTTAAGCGATTTTACAATATTGTAAGTTTTGGTGCCTGTGCTATCGATAAACCTCAGTTTTATTGGTGATGTGGCATTATCAAGCACTACCTTATCATCGCCGCCGCTTACATAAATGCGGAGCTCTTTGGTAATATCAGGATGATAATTCTGGTTCATGAGCGTATCCTTAATCTCACCATCTTTATTGATCTTATTGATGATCACATTGAGACTGCCATTAGGCTCATCTTTCACCGTTACCAGCTCATTTTTATTTGAAGTGTGGATATCAACTATTTTATTGATGAATTTGTAGTAATACTCCATTTCGGCCGGGATATTAGCGCGCCGTTCTTTCAGTTGCTTTAGCAATACATCATGCCTTAATTTATACGATGATTCGGGCAGGCGCCTTAAACCGGCTTCCAATACGTCGTCAGTTTCGGCAGCGACAAAATCATTCACAATTTTGGTCCATTGTTCATGACTGTATTGTACCGATGGCCACCGTTGCATAAACATGGTTTTCCATAAGGAATATTTTACGCTGTAGATCTCACCGCTAAAGCCCTGCAGGTTCGGCGCTACCCATGGCTGCGCTGCTATGGTTGGCAATACACCCTGGTTGGTGTAAAATACCTGATCGCGGTCGCGCGGAACGGCGGTATAAAACTTGCCTTTCCCTTTATCCTCATCGCGCCAGCGCCACTGGTCGCCGTGCCTGTCCCAGTCGCCAATAAGCAAATCGAGCAGGCGGGCACGTAAAAATTCGTCGCCATCTACTGTATTATCATTATCCTCCAGCATTTTACCGATCATCTTCACGGTATTATCGGATTTGCCACCTGGTTCGCGTTCTTCAAGCAAACAAACTTTATTGGCAAAAATATTTGCATATTGACCTAAAACAGGATCAGCCGATACCACACCGATTATCGGGTTGGCATGCGGCACACGGGCGGCATCGGCCAGCGGTGGTACTATCAACGCCGAAAACGGGTGCTGGGCGCTCATGGCATCATTAACCCAATCTTTAGCAAAGGTCTCCTGGAATTCGTCGGGCAAAATCTTTTCGGGCTGTTTCTCAACACTGCGCAGCACCCACTCCTTCCCATCCTTATCAATTAAACGAAGCGAGTGTGTTTGGAACCCGCCGCCAATGCTTTCGGCCTTTAATCCGCCATGAATTTGTGACAGCCTTATCACAGGCAGCTTAGTTTCGGCAGCCCACTCCTTACGGTAGTTTTCGCCAAACCAGCGACGGTGAAAATTGCTTACGCTATCGTATTTCGGATGGACCCTAACCATTATGCTATCTGCCTTAATAGGCGTGTGCAGCGTATCAGGGACATTTTTTACAGATGTATAAGGCTGCGTATACGTAAACACCTGTTTAACACCTTTATCACTGTCGATATAATACGTGAAACGCACCCGTTTATCTATCAGCAGATCGGCAGTTACGTAGCCTTGCGTAGCGTCAGCAAAAAGTGAGTATTTGCCTTTAATGGCGTAGGTTTGCTTGGCACCAGCGCCGCTAACCACCTGCACCTGTTTACTTTTAATGAATTGCAAGCCATGCTCATGACCCGCCACGTGGATCAGGTTTGGAAAACTTCCAAAAACAGCATCCACCTTTTTGATCATATCTTTATACAAGGGATGTCCCAGATCTTCGGGATTTGAAAATGTAGAGCGCAAAAACGGGTAAAGCGAACCAATTACGGGCAAGGGCACCCAAAGGTCTTTATTTGCTACGGTAAGCGGAAAAATGTGATCCTTAAGTGAAAAATAGCCGCCATGCGTTCCATAACTTTGAAACGGATGGTGCGATGCCAAGATGATCACTTTATCTTTATTGCGCTCAAAGATCAGCTTGATCTTATCGGCAATGTCATCTTTGTTTTTACAATCGCACTCGGCGCCGGGGTTACTTTTATTGAATGGATATAACCACCATTCGCTGTCAAAAGCTATTACGGTAAGGTCATTGGTAAGGTTGATCTCAACCGGATCGGGGCAGCCGTTTTCGGGCACCATTTTAAGCAGCTTATCGCCCTGCTGATCCAAAAACGCCCACTGGCGTTTTATTTTAGCTAAACCAAGCGGGCCCATCTTGTCCCAGTCATGATTACCCGGTATAAAGTAAACAGGCGCACCGGTGGCGCGCATAGGTAGATATTGCGATTGCAGGATCTTTTTAGTTTCGGCTTCTTCAGAACTACCCGGCAAACCCATTCCCCGTGGATAGATATTATCGCCCAGATAAAATACCGAAGTTTTATTTTTAAGAATATTGGCAGCGGCATGTTTCAAAACGGCACTTTGCTGCAGATCTATTTCGCCGGCATCGCCAATAAGGATCATCCTGTACTGTACCGAATCCTGGGCCTCGGCCTTTAGCATGCCCAATAATAAAACAAACAGCAAGGGTAGTTTTTTAATCATGAGGTTTGGTTGAGATGTATATTTATTTGTGTTATGAGTGCTTTAAAGAGCTATTTCTTAAAGCTGAATTTCAATATATTGCCTGCACTTAACTGATCGCCCTCGTTGGAGATATACAGGTTGCGCTGGTTATCAAATGCCATACCTTCGGGCTGTCCGAATATGGTAACACTTAAAGGATAAACATTTTTTACTTCCCAGTTAATATCGGTAACTATCAGCATCTTATTTACCGACGAAAGGATATACCATTCATTGGTAAATGTATTTTTCGCCATTGCCGAAGGGCGGAACGGTACACGCTTTTTATCAGCCAACCGCTCAATTTCCTTAACATCTATTGCAAAACTGCCGGCCTGCTTCAGGGTCCCGTCTGCCTGGATTTTCAAAATATAGCCGCTGCTGCTTTTGGATGTTTTTTCATCGGCGCAATGTTTGCAAAGCACGTAAACCAGGCTGGTCTTTTCATCGGCACACATAGCTTCAAATTCCCCTTCGGGCAGCTGGCCTTTAGTTTTTTGTACGTTGGTTACTTCTTTAGTCCTAACCTGGCTAAACGGAAAAGTAAATAACGTACCATCGCTTTTTAACATGATCACCTGTTCACGGCAAATGGCCACATCCTCATAGTCACCGCTTTTGCCAAACTTGGTATAGTTAGCTTTTTTATCACCCAGTTTCAGGTTAAACAAAAAGCCTTCTTCGTCCTGCTCGGCATAAACCGAATCATTTTTACCATTGTGAAAGGCAAAACCAGAGATTTCGGTGAGATCTTCGGGCATTTTATATTTAACAGGATTATTAAGGTCGTATCCCGTCGGACTGGCAGGGATTGCCTTTTCTTTATTTTTACAAGAGATGATCAAAAAAACTACGGCCACGGCAAGCATGCCGGCTACATAAAGGGTCATTGCACGTTTAGCATCTTGTTTTTTAAACCCTGTCATATTTTTTTTTGCTGTAAAAGTTCATAAATGGCGCGCTGCGATTGTACCTGCGGTTCAGTTTTATCAACCCTTATGTTTTGCAATTGTTCATTTAAATTTACGGCCTGCACATTATCGGCCAGTTGAATATCAAGCATGGCTATTACCTCGTTCCTGATACGTTCATCATAAACCGGAAAACAAACCTCAATACGACGATAAATATTACGGTTCATCCAATCGGCCGAACCCATAAATACCTCTTGATTACCACCATTGTGGAATATAAAAATACGCCCATGTTCCAGGTATCGGTCAACAATACGCCTTATGGTAATATTTTCGCTCATGCCTGGTACTCCGGGGATCAGGCAGCAAATACTACGTACAATCATCCTGATCTTCACCCCCGCCTGCGACGCTTCGTAGAGTTTGCCAATCAATACCCGCTCTTCCAGGTTATTGAGCTTTATGGTGATCCCTGCCGGCTTCCCTTTACGGGCCTGCTCAATTTCCCTGTCAATAAGCTCAATAAACTTTGATTGCAAATTAAATTGAGCCACCAGCAGGTATTTAAAATCAATATCATATCCCTCGGCCGATTTTGCTTTTTTAGCAAGGTAGATGAACAGCAGGTCCATTTCGCGCAGCAATTGCGGATTGGCCGTCATCATGATATGATCGGTATAAAAAGCAGCTGTAGTTTCGTTAAAATTACCTGTTGCTAAAAGTCCGGCATATTTAACGCGGCCGTCAACAAGGCGCTTTACAAGGCCAACTTTGGCGTGTACTTTTATGGCCTTATCACTGTAAATGATATTGGCACCGGCTGCTTTTAGCTTTTTAGCCCATTTGATATTGTTGGCTTCATCAAAACGGGCTTTTAGCTCAACCAGTACCCTCACTTTTTTACCGCTTTGGGCAGCACTGATCAGCGCGTTTACAATCCGCGAATCGCTGGCTACGCGGTAAAGCGTTACGGAGATTTCCTCAACGTTTTCGTCGATAGCTGCCTCGTTAAAAAAGCGAAGAATGGAGTTATAGGATTGATAAGGCGCATGAAAAATACAATCGCCTTTATCTATATAATCAAATATGGATTCGTCTGCGCTGATCTGCCGGTTTACCAATGGCGGCCATTTGGTATATTTTAATGATGGAATACCTACCGGCAAACTCATTAAATCTTTAAGGTTATGATAAAAGCCACCTTCAACAACGCTTGATCCCTGTACGCCCAGCTTATCTTCAATTAAATGCAATATGCGCAGCGGGATACCCGGCTGATGCAAAAAACGCGTTGCCAAACCCAGATCACGTTTTAGCAATTGTTTTTCTATCTGCTCCTGAACATCACCGTCATAATCATCTTTAAGTTCAAGCTCAGCGTCGCGGGTTATTTTGAAGCTGTAACAGCCTTTTATTTCTTCGGTTTTGAAGATCTTGCCGAGATTGTACCGCACAATGTCATCCAGGAAAATGATGTATTGTTTACCATCTTCGTTAACACTAAAAAATCGCGGCAACTGGTTCGACGGAATATTGAGGATCACTGACCTTTCCTTCTTCTTATCCAAACCAAGGTTCACTAAAAAGTATAGCCGGTTATTTTCGGGGAAGAATTGTTTTTTACCGCCTACCAGGTCAATAGGTTGCAGAAAGGCAAGTACCTGGCTGTAAAAATAGTCGCTCACTCTATCGGCTATAGAAGCAGGAATACGCTCATTGAACAACAGGTTTACATTATTTTCTTTTAACAACGGAATAAGTCTGTCTGTAAAAACCTTCCCAAACCGATTTTGCTGAGCTTCTACCAGTTGCTGGGCTTTATATAGCACATCCTCGCTTTCATCGGTTTTATTAAGCAGGTTAAGCTTGTGCAATGCCATTACCACCGGCATCCGCACGCGATAAAATTCGTCGAGGTTGGATGAGAATATAGCAAGAAAATTTACCCTTTCCATTACAGGGAGCTCTTCACTTTCGGCCTCCATCAATATGCGTTCATTGAAAAGTAACCAGCTCAGGTCCCTGTCGAAAAATGAGTATTCCATAGGCGTAGATTTTGTTTTTGGCAGTACCCCGACCGCCTACAGTAATGAAGATATGATGAATGCTACTACCGATACGATAAGGCCAAACATGAATATATTGTACGATGCCCTGAGCAACCTGTATTTTTTGCCAAGTACAACACCCTGCGAATAGTTATCGCGGATTAAGCTGCCGTACAGAAACTCGCGGTCTTCCATCATTTTCTCCATACCGTCGCTGTAATCCTGGTATGACATACGGTAGAAGTTACCGAAAAACAACAGGTTAACTGTTTTTTTATTGATATCCTCGGGTGTAAACAAACCCGGCGGAATTGACGGACGGGTTGAAAGTATGGAGAAGATCATAGTAGCCAAACTAACCGACAGGAGCATGAAAGTTGGGATCAACAAATTTGAATGCTCATCAAGCTTACGCAGCACCAAACTGATAATTGCCGAAAGGATGATAGAGTTAACCGTGATCATAATATGGGCTTTATTATCGGCCATATCGCTTAAACGCTGATGGTTGCTGGAGCTGATCCTGAACATTGTTTCGATACCGCGGTCGGGCCTGTCATTCTTATGTTTTTTACCACCGTGATCATCATCGTGGTCTTTGTCTTTATCCTTCTCTTTTTCGTGCGTGATGACAGCGTCCCCACCTGCATCAGCTATAAGAATTTCCGGTGTTTCCTTCACTTCCACATCAGCCTGCTTTTCTATCAGTTTTTGCAGGTTTTTATGTTTTTGATCGTTAAGCAGCAGTCGGCAATAATCAGTATAGTATTCGTGTCCCTGCAAAAATTCGATGTTGTAGTTGCGCCATTCATCCTTATCAATATCATGCTTTTTGATGGCTTCCATCTCTTTGCGCAACAACTTGTTTTTATCGCGAAAATCATCTGTACCTAAATGAAACAAATCTGCATCGCAGATGATCTGTTGCAATAAATCGGCAGGGCTTTGCGGCATTTTGGTTGCCAAAATACAGCCGGATACCTTATCGATAAAAGCTTGCTCAACTTTATGCTGTTTAAGAAAATGTGTAGCCAGCGCAACACTTTTTGATTCGTGATCTTTTTTATCGGTGAAGTACCCCGTATCGTGAAACCAGGAAGCGGAGATCACTACAAAAAAATCTTCATCACTTAACTGATAGTGGTTAGCTATCTGTGTGGCCGCTGCAACAACATCTTTAGTATGCCTCAGGTTATGATAAATTAAATCGGGATCATGATGTACATCAAAATAGGATATAACGTACTGTTTTACCTGTTCTAACAGCGGTTGAAATTTCATCGTAGTTTTTGTTGTTAAAAGTAAATCAATTTTTTAAAAATACCTATTTGCAGCTATGCCGGGGAGAACATCATTTATCGGGCATTGTTTATGCAAAAGGCAAGAAAATGGTTGCTCTTACATTAACAAACCGTATGCCACGCAAACATACAGCTGAATTTCAATACTTTGACCTTCCATATACACAGCTAAGTGGCGATATATCGTGAAACGCCGAAAAACTATATCAAAAGCTAAATAATCAACTATTAAAGACCCTTCCTTTAATAATCAACTAATTCAAGATGTCGCTTCCTCTGTAACCCGGGGCCTTCATAACTGTAGTTATAAGATGGATGCGGTACAATGAAGGTTTCTTGAACACGTGATGACTTTTTAAAATACGGAATCCAGATAGCCGCCATAACAGCTGATCGTAAAAGCGGACCAAGCGCAGATTCCGCAAGTTTACTGCTATTCATCCCTGCATTCAAATTTGCTGACAACTTAGTATAGTTAATAGAAATAAAATGGAATATTTCTATTAATCTATTTTTTTATTTATATTAGTTAAATAACAATATTTATCTACAAACCTTAATTATCAAATCATGAAAAACCTCAAACCAGTTTTATTATTGGCGATTTTGATCAATTTGTTGCCTCTTTCTTCATTTAAGAATGGGGAAAACTTCACTATTCCAACGAAAAAGTTTATAAAGAGAGGGGCGATTGAAGTAAGTCGTATTTCAGACACCGAACTTCTTCGAGAATACGGTTCACCACGAAATATTCCTTCTAGGCTTACAGCTAATTTCAGCGAAATTACAAAGACTGTAAACCTAACAGCAGTGCCCATAAATAATCCGGGCGTGGTATCCCCATCCTATGTTAGCCCGTCTATAATGTTTGTAGCTACTGTGACATTAAATAATGGATGGGCTAATGTCACTTTAAATTCATATGTAGAATTTAGCGGTAGCACAACCGTTCATGCCACGGTATTCAACATTGCTACTCGCGGCAACGTTGTTTACTTTTCTGTTAATTATCAGTGGTACACAGACGGCGCATGGGTTGGATCTTCTCATGGTGATTACTCTGTGGCCATGTAATATGATTAATTAACACAGTAGACACAACAAATATTTACATTAACTTTATATGAAAGTTGAAACAAATTAAGCACGCCCGCTTTAGACATCTGTAGGGTTTGCTTAATTCCTAAAACGGGATGCACTAAAATAGCGTTAGGGGTATCGTCCTATCTTTTTGCGCTCTTATCATCTTGGTATCGTATAAAATTCTTGATCTGTTCTTCTCCTACGATAGCTTTGGAACAACTTCCTGTATTATAGTTAAGTCATGAAAATTTGCTTTCACTTTATGGTTATAGACTATTAAAATACTCAATTGCAAACAATTATCAAATTCACATCAGAGAAATAATATACTCATTACTTTAAAATCTTACTTTTCGATCATTATTTAACGATTAATATATTATGAGTTAATTCCCTTTAAGCGTTCAATACTCGTTTTCTCCCTGAGTCTTTCCATCTCGCTGAAAGGCATAGGCGTAAAATCAAATTCGCCGTATGAAGATAAGGGAGTTTGCTCAAGGAATATCGCAATTGAATTGTTCATGGCTTCCTTAATTTTGATAATATCATATGTATCCTTATTTATATCTTCAATTAAACACCTTAGAACAAGCCGCCTTTCATATCTTATAAAATAATCGTTGGTATTTTGATTCTTGAGCGAAAAAAAAATATTGTAATTTAAAATAGAGGTTCCTGCTTCTCCATCGCTCCAAAAGGACTCTGTAAAATATTGTCGGGATATCTGGTGCTCTTTTTTGAAATGCTTAAAATCTATGGCACAATGCACCAAGCTGTCGTCATTCTGATAAATTTTCATAAATGCTATATTCAAAATAAAAACTTGTTGTTTAGAATCTAACTTTTCCAGCTCACTATTTATCAACTAAACCACAAACAAGGATTCTTAACTTCAATCCAATGACATGTCAGCAAAATGTTTTATATCGACGTAGACTTTATTGGAACGATGGTCAAGCACAGTGATTAGGATATGAAATCATCCATTCAAAAATACTAAAATAATATAAATGCCACTTATAAAAAGGACCAAAATTCCAGAAAAGAAATTATTATAGCAAGATAGCTTTATGCTGAACGCTTCCCGCAAAACCAACAAAGCCACCCCAACCGGGATGGCTTTATCAATAAATATTATCAAGGACTACTATTGTCCCCCGCCTAATACAGCACGGAATTTTGATTCGTAACCCTTTAACTGGTTTTCAAATTTGGTGGCAAGTGCCGTTTGATGATTGTCTTTGGTAAACTGCACCAAACCGTTCAATACCTGCATACCTATCTGTACGTCCCGGCCGTTAATGCTGTTTACATCCTGGCTAAGCAGGTACGCGTTGTAATCCAACTGATCAGTAAGGTAGTTATCGATATTGCCTGCCAGTTTATTACCCAGCACCACATCATGAAGCTGATACGCCAATTGGGTTAAATACAATTTGCGACCTGCAACATCAACATACGGGTAAATATCAGGTAATTCAGCATCATATTTTTGAACAACTTTTAACGCTTTATCGTTTTTGCCTTCCTGAACAAGGTTTTGAGCCAGGTCAAGGAAAGTGGTTACCATTACCGGGTAAAACATCGAAGTCGACTCATGATCAAGATATTTGGCTGTTTTGAACTTGCCGAATTTAAACTTGTTCATCACGTTATCATACATTACATCGGTATTGGTTTTGCTTAACTGGTCATGCAAAGCTGTATCCGGTTTAAACGGTATCAGGTGGTAGGTAAAACCTTCTTTGTACAGGTAAGGCTGTAAACCTATCAGGTTTTCGTTACCAATGGTGGTGGTAAAGCAGATAGGGCGTTTCCAGTGGTTGTGCGCCAGGATATCAAACATGGCCAAATTCTCTTTGGTTACATAATTTGAGGTATATTTCCACTCCATGGCGGTTGCCAGCTTATCTTTCTGATCGGCTTTTACTACGCCGTTGGCAACTACCTCATCAGGATTAATAGTAACTTTCAGATTTTTGGTTGGCAAATAGTTACCATATTCTCCGCTTTGATATTGCACCTGCGTAGCTTTGTCATCAGAAGTAATGAAATCAAACACCTCTTTAATATCCTGATAACCGGGCAGTTTCTGATCGTTAAAGTAAATAACATCCCTCACCCCTTCCTTATATTTATCAAAAGGCATGGTAATAGGCAAAGGTTCAGAAGCGTTCATTTTTTTCTGCATCTGGCGGATATACCAGTCGCCGGTAAACAAGCTGAGGTTTACAATCCGCACATCTGGGCGGATGCCTTCAACCTCCTGGTCGTACCATAACGAGTAGGTATCGTTATCACCATAAGTAAATAAAATAGCATTCGGCGGGCATGAGATGAGGTAATTGTAGGCCATGTCATGCGGCGTCATTTTGGTTGAGCGGTCATGGTTACCCCATTCTTTGGCAGCCAAAAGTACCGGACAAACCAATAAACCAATCACGGTTGAACCGATAGCGGCCATTTTAGCGTCGATATATTTGCGGCCAAATTCGGCAATGGCTATTACACCAAGGCCTATCCATATGGCAAAGGCATAAAATGAGCCTACGTATGAGTAATCACGCTCACGCGGCTGTACTGATGCCTGGTTTACATATAAAACAATGGCCAAGCCTGTGAAGAAAAATAGCAAGCCAACAATCAATGCGTCTTTACTACGGCGGTTAACATGAAAAAACAAACCTATTAAACCAATTATTAGTGGCAGGGCATATAGCGGAGTATAAGTAGTAGCTGCAGTTACTGATTTTGGCAGATGTTTGCCACCATCAAACAAACCTGTTGTCCAGTTACCATCAATACCTTCGGTGCTGGTTTGTCCGTCGGCATCGTTATAACGGCCAACAAAGTTCCAGAAAAAGTAACGCCAGTACATCTGGTACATTTGCCAGCTGAACATCCATTTCAGGTTATCGCCCATGGTTGGGGCCTGCCCTTCGGGAATCCTTAGCCATTGCTTGTAAAACTGTACATCGTTAGGATCGGTGCTGTACATACGTGGCAAGGCTGTAGTATGGTCATATACATAATCAGTTTTACGACCTGCATTTTCATATTTGGTTTTGCCTTTGCGGTAAATGATACTCCCCTGTTTTTGATCAGTAACCTGCGAATCATACATAGGGCCGGTTAGCAAAGGCACTTCGCCATATTGAATACGATTTAAATAACCGTAAAGCGTAAAAGCGTTATCAGGATGTGAGTTATTTAAATTAGTATTAGCAGTTGCACGAATAGGTATATAAGCGAATGAGCCATATCCAAAGTATATAAATGCAACGCAAAGTAAAGCCAGGTTTAACGCAGGCTTCTTTTTGCGGATGCTGTACAGGATCCCCAATACCAGTGCAACAACTATCAGCAGGATGAAAAAGAATGCTCCGGTTCCAAAGCCCATTCCTAAAGAGTTGACAAAGAAAAGATCGAAATAAGCCGCAAACTTAATGGTATATCCCCTGATGCCGTATTGTACCAGGCCAAGAATCACTACCCCTGCCAAAAAAGTCAGGATGCTATTGCCAACGGTAATATTTTTGGCTCGGCGGAAATAGTAAACCATTGCGATGGCCGGTATAGTCAAAAGGTTTAACAGGTGGATCCCTATGGATAAACCGATAACATAAGCTATAAAAACAATCCATTTATCAGCACCGGGTTCGTCGGCGTGCTCATCCCATTTAAGAATTGCCCAAAATACAATTGCGGTACATAGTGATGACAGGGCAAATACAATGGTTTCGACAGCCGAAAACCAAAACGTATCGGTATATGTGAAGGCCAGGGCACCAACAAGGCCGGCCCCCATAATTACATATAATTTATAACCGTCAATAGCCTCATCTCGTTTTTCAACCATCAGTTTTTTGGCAAAAGCAGTAATTGTCCAAAATAAAAACATAATAGTTGCACCACTGGCCAATGCCGACCCCATATTAGTAAAGAAAGGCACTTTAGTGTTATCGCCAAATGACAATAACGACAAAACCTTGCCTATCATGGCAAAAACCGGGTAACCAGGCTGGTGGGCTACCTGTAAACGGTAGGCACATGAAATAAATTCGCCGCAATCCCAAAAGCTTACAGACGGCTCTAATGTTAAAATATAGGTTATTGAGGCTATAACAAAACAAAGCCAGCCTAACAGGTTATTGATTTTTTTGTACTGCATTTAATAATATCAATTGATTTAATAGCGCGGCAAATATCATGATTTTTATAACTTATTTAAAAAAAACACCTGCACGTGACAAAATTTAACATTAATTAACTTTTTGAAGTACTGGGATTAAAGAAATTTTATTTACCGATCTCCACGAACAGGCATATTTCAATCCATTTATTTAATAACTATAAACCTGCTTTATTGAATAATTAATTCAATGATTATGAACGGTTAACCAGGTATCAATGTCCAAATCAATTTGCATAATTTTAATATATCAGAAACAACCTGCGGGGCATGTATGTATATATCCTTATTTACCAATGAAATTTTTAACTTAGAACAATTAATACTTATTTTGTTGTAATGCAAAAACTCTACTTCCTAAGCTTTCGAAAAACATTTATCATAGCTGTAATTGCCTTATTTACATCGCAATTAGCAAAAGCTCAATCAGTTTATTTACCTAATTCATACCAGTTGTATCAAAAGTTCAATTCGGATATTTATTCTGTAAAAAACTCGGTCCATACTTCATTGCGTCCTTTTTTAATTGACAGCACCATTTTGCATACCTATGATTCGGTAATGAATGTTGGTGTTAAAGACCGCAAAACCTGGGGCGGGCGTAAATTATTTAATGAACACCTTTTTGACGTAAAAGCAAAAGAATATACCTTTTATGCCGACTATATTACTGATCTGCAGGCCGGCAGGGATTTCACTAACAGTAATTCGACCAACTTAAATGTACGTGGCTATCAAATTGGGGGAACAGTAGGCAGCAAATTTTCATTCTACACAAGCGGTTTTGAAAATTCGGCCAAGTTTGTATCGTATTATAACAACTATGTTAATACCAATGGTTTTATACCCGGCCAGGCATATGCCAGGAAGTATACAGGCCAACCACGCAACTCACAAGATTGGTCGTACGTAACTGCAATACTCTCCTATTCAGTAACAAAAAAACTGAATATTACATTAGGCGAAGATAAAATGTTTATTGGTGACGGGTACCGGTCGGTGCTCTTATCTGACTTTGCCGCCAATATGCCGCTTCTCAGGCTTACAGCCGACCTTGGCCCCGTACGTTATATGGTAGCGTGGGCCTATATTGAAGACCTCAATAATGTTGCACAAAAATTTGACAGTTTTGGAAGTAACCGCCGCAAATGGGCTTTATTCCATTATATTGACTGGAATATAACCAAACGCGCCTCGTTTGGTATGTTTAACGCCCTGATAGCTCCCGAAGCTGATAACCAGGGCAACCGGGCAGGCTTTGACGCCAATTTTGTAAACCCTATTTTATTTGCAAGCTCATTGGGCCCGGGCGGGAACAAAAAGGATAACGTATTTTTAGGGTTCAATGCCAAATACAAGATTTTTGATAAAGCTGCCCTGTACGGACAGATCATGTTCGACAGGTTCAAAGGCAGCGATTTCTTTTCGGGCAACAGTACCGATAACACCAACGGCTGGCAATTGGGTATCCGTGGCGCAGATATTTTTAAAGTTAAAAGGTTAAACTATCTATTTGAATATAACACTGTTAAGCCATACACTTACAGCAACCAGCAGTCAATAAGCAGTTATTCATTTTATGGCGATCCTCTGGCCCACCCTTACGGAGCAAACTTCAGGGAACTTTTGGGTATTTTGAATTATTCGGTTGGCCGGTTTGATTTCCAGGGGCAACTTAATTATGCCAAATATGGACTTGATGCCATAAAGACTGAAAATAACGGCAAAATAATTATCAAGCCTTTTATACCTTCGGTAAATACTACAACTACCATAGGCCAGGGTATAAGCACACAGCTTTATTATGGTGAAGGAACTGTTGCTTACATACTTAACCCAAAGTATAATTTACGCCTGGAACTTGGCGCATTGTACCGCCAGGAAAAAAACGATCAGAAAGATTCAAAAAACACCATGATCACCTTCGGAATAAGAAGCTCATTCAGAAATTTATATCACGATTTTTAATCGATAAAAAGCCTTACGAAGTTTAAAACCTTTGTAAGGCTATAAACCAGAGAATCTTTACTCCCTTTTCTTTTTTCTTGAGCCTACAGATACCCCGACGGCTACACCAATTGCTATACCCACAGCAAGGCTATGTAAAGCCAAACCGATAGCTGTGCCAACCACCAGCCCACCTGCAAAATAATTAGGCTCTATCCTGTTCAAAATCGATATCAAAATTTATTTTACCAGTATTTTCTAACCGTATACAAAAACACTTCATCTTCTTCATGTATCAAATTGAACTTGTCACTGCCAGCCATTTTTGATATAGTATCACCAACCTTAGCAACCTCATCGAAGTTGGCCGTTGTACTTAATGAAACAGGAATGATACGAAATTCTTCGCCATTAACGGAAATCATAACATAGTCTCTGTTGCGATAAACAGATTCCAGCTTACCGTTAATTTCGGCATCGTGAAACTGATTATACTTTGTTACCCGTGCAACTACACAAACAATGATAACAGCAGTTATACAGCACAAAAGAAATAGTTTTTTCATTTATTATAAAAGAAAGCCCAAATTACAAAAGAAACTTTTTATTTCTACCCTACTGACAAACTGCTGTCATAACCATATATTTATTTTGAACAGCATTCAAAAGCATCAATATGACCAAGCCTGATATTGCCAGCCTGCGGGTTTATAACCAGCATCTTAATCACGATAAATTTAAAAAACCTGAAGATGTGGTTGGATATATGTGCGCCATGCAGGCGCAGGAATACACGCATGCAAAATGGGCAATTGGTTTACGGATGCTATCACCTGCGGATAAAATGGTAGAAAAGGCTATAACAACCGGAACTATATTGCGCACCCATGTACTAAGACCAACCTGGCATTTTGTTTTACCTCAGGATATCCGCTGGACGCTTAGCCTTACCGCACCACGAATTAATGCCGGTAATGCCGCCATGTATAAAAAGCAGGAGGTTACCGATGCAATTTTTAATAAAAGCTTTGATGTGTTTACAAAAGCCTTGCAGGGTGGCAAACAACTAACCCGTACCGAAATTGCCGCTGCGCTAAATAAGGCAAACATAGCTACCGACGATCTCAGGCTTACCATATTACTGATGAAAGCCGAACTGGAGCAGTTAATTTGCAGCGGGGCAAGGCAGGGCAAACAGTTCACCTATGCTCTGCTCGACGAACGGGCACCTGTAACACCGGCCATAGATCGTGACGAGGCGGTAGCTCGTTTGGTTTTGCGGTATTTTACAAGCCATGCCCCCGCTACAATAAATGATTTTGTACATTGGAGCGGCCTTACAGTTGCCGATGCCAAAACCGGGACCGAAATAAATAAAGGCCGGCTAAGTAATATAATCATTGAAGGGGTAAGCTATTGGATGGATGCTGATATCGATTTCAGTACAGCAAAAAAAACAGGAGCTTACCTTCTGCCTGTCTACGATGAGTTAATTATAGCTTATAAAAATCGCGATGCCATGATACCGGCCAGGTTTCGGGATAAAATGGGGGCTATTACTTTTTTCCCAACTATAATGGTCAACAACCAGGTGGTTGGCAACTGGAGCCGGAATATGGGCAAAAAGAATATTGATATTGAGCTCAAACCATTTAACAAACTAAATAAGGCTCAAAACCAGTCTATTGAAAGCGCCATACAACGTTTTAAAAAGTTTAATGGTGTCGGATAACAAACATTAACTACATCAACAAGTTACTTATAAAAACAACATATTATGCCCGAACTACCCGATCTGCAGGCTTTTAGCCATAACCTGCAAAAAATACTTGCAGGTAAAACCGTTAAAAAAATAGAAGTACCTAACGCTAAAAAACTAAATGTTAGCGTACACGAATTAAACGAGGTATTAAGCGGGCAAAAGCTCGAAAAAGTATATCGTGAAGGGAAGGAACTGCATATTAAATTTAGCAAGGGCGATGTACTGGGTCTGCACCTGATGTTGCACGGTAAACTGTTTTTATTCGATACCAAAAACGAAAACAAGTACAGCATCATCGAGCTGCACTTTGATGATGGCAGCGGATTAGTACTTACAGATTTCCAGGGAATAGCAACACCTACCCTCGACCCCGAAAAAAAGGATGTCCCCGACGCGCTTGATGCCGATGCTGAATATTTAAAAAAGCGCCTGGCAAAAACAAAAACCAATATTAAAACTGTACTGCTTGATCAAAAGATCATGAGAGGCATCGGCAATGCATACGCCGATGAGATTTTATGGCACGCCCGCATTTCTCCGTTCTCCATAAGCAGTAAAATACCGGAGGCCAAACTGAAAGACCTGGTTAAGGCAATAAAATCGGTATTGGAAGATGCAGAACAAAATATCCTTAAATCAAACCCCGACATCATTAACGGTGAAGTTCGTGATTTCATGGATATTCACAATTCAAAGAAAAAACACAGCCCAACAGGCGCCGCGATCATAATTAACGAAGCATCGCGGAAAACATATTATACTGATGAGCAGGAATTGTTCGAGTAAATCTCGCAGGGTTTAAAGAAGAGTATTTAGCGTATTTTGCTGCGCTCGTTTAATGAGCGCAATGCTCAAAAGGCTCCCCTTTAGAGAAGATCTGGAGGGGTATCTACTTCAACTTTTTCACCAGTACATTAAAATCAACACCAACAATCGGAATCTTCTTCCAGGGTTGGGTTTCACCATCCTTATGGAAGGTACCGCCGTAAAATAGGCCGCAGGCAAATCCAACGTTGGAGTTGGTTTTAGTTGTCAAAAATTCAATAGAAACCACAATATCACCGGCCACTTTAACATTGTATGGCGATAGGTCGACAGTGGTTAATTGATGGTTTTCCACATTGTCGTATTTTTTAATATAGCCTTTTATTTCGTCTTTAACCAAATTAGCTTCATTTGGAAACTTCCCGGCCATTTGGTAAACATTTACTTTAAAAGGAATGCTATCGCTTGATCGGTTTTGAGTATGAAAGTTCAGCGTAAGTAATTGTACCTGCTTTTTACCAGCATTCATTTCAATACCAACCTGCGCACCTTTAACAGCATCAAAGGTATTATTGGATGAGCCGCTTCTGGGTTTGTTGCCTATCGTTTTGGTTTTATCCTGGGCGGATACGCTAACGGCAACAAAGCATAAAAAACATAAGGCAAAGAGTTTTACAGAATTTCGGGAGAATATCGATTTGAACATAACAATAAGCTTTAGATGGATTTGTAAGGTAGACGATAGTGATAAACAAATGGTTGCAACCCCAATCTGATTTTTCTTAGGATCTACGCAGAGGCACTCTATTCACGTTTTTTCAAAAACAATCACTCCTTCTTAACAGCGTTATTCCTGATAAAAATAACCGACATCAGCGCACCCAGGAAACCAAGCCCGGCGCAGATCCGCATAATATTGCCATAGGCCGAAATAAATCCGTTGTGATAGGCAATCCCGACTGCCTTTTTGTTGGATCCGTCGATACCGGCGGGCACTTTAGCATTGCCTAAGTTGGCCGATTGTTCCATAACCGTCTTTTTATCATTTTCATTAAGGGATAACTTCTTCAACTCCCCCTGCATCGCTCCCGAAAAAAACAAAACCGCCAGGGCGCCAAAAATGGCATTGGCAAAAACATTGGCAATCCGGGTCATGGCATTGTTAATGCCCGATGCCGTGCCCGAAAAATGATCACTTACCGACCCCATTACCGTTGCCGTAAGCGGCGCTACCGTTAATGACATGCCGAAGCCAAAAACAAGCACACCGGGGAAAAAGCTTGTCCAATAATCAGAAGGGCCTGCAGTTTGTTTGATGAACGACAACATTAGTAACCCTGCTCCCGCCAAAGCCGGACCGATGATGAGCAATAAACGCGGACCTTTTTTATCGGCAATAGCTCCTGCATAACGCGCAATGGAGATCATGAGCACAGTAAAAGGTAAAAATGTTAACCCAGATTGCAGTTGGCTATACCCCTGCACCTGCACCATGTTTAGTGACATGAACAGCATACCGCCACCCAAACCCGCATACAGAAAAAATGTAAGCAGGTTTATCCCGCTAAAGGTTTTATTGCTAAACAGGCTTAGCGGCATCATGGGATGTGTGCTTGTACCTTCTATGCAAATAAAAACAATGAGCAATAATAAGCCCAGGGCTAATGATCCATAAACCTGCCAGTTATTAAATCCAACCGCCGGCATTCGCAGAAAACCAAATGTTAGCAAAGCAAGCCCTGATGCAATGGAAATAGCGCCCGGAAAATCGATAGTTTGATCGGTGCTATCATCCTTGCTTTCGGCAACCTTGCGCCACAGGATAACTAAAGCTACTATCCCTATGGGTATATTAATAAAGAATATGTACCGCCATAAACCGGCATCGGCTAAGGCGCCACCCAATACCGGGCCGCCCATAGTAACTACCGTGGTAATGGCCGACCATGTTCCGATAGCCTTGCCCCTTTCTTTTGCATCGATGGATGATGAAATAAGCGAAAGGCTCCCCGGAATCATCAGTGCCCCTCCTATACCCTGTATGATCCGGAAAACAATGAGATAAAAAACACCTGGTGAAAGCCCGCAAAGGGCTGATCCGGTTATAAAAATAAAAATCCCAATCATGAAGACCTTCTTTCGCCCCAATTTATCGCCAAGCGAGCCGCCTATTAAAATAAGAGAGGCAAGCATCAACAGGTAGGCGTTTAGGATCCAAAAGAGATCAGCTCCTTTGGCATCAAGGCTTTGTTGTAATGCCGGCAGCACCACATTAAGCGCTGTTCCATCAATAAATGCCATGGCCGAAGCCAGTATAGCCGAAACCATGATCCATTTGCCTGCCGGGCTGCCCAATGAAACTGTAGCCATATTTTTATAAGGTTGTAACTGAAAGGTTTATTACAAAGTTGCAGTAAATGATCGGATTAAACGGAGCCTAAAAAAACAATTTAAAGTGTTACAAAAAAATATGACTATCGCCTGAAAACACCGATATTTTCCGGGCAAAGCAGTATCAGCAAAAATATTGCAGCAAAATCAAATGGTAAAACCTCCGACTCGTTTACAGCCGAAAATAGCATTATCAAAATAGTTAATATAATTATTGCGATAACGTGGTTGCGGTGAGGGATAGGAATTCCGATTCTATCAATAAAGCGTTTAGCCCTAAAATTACTCCGATATATAAACGGCAATATCAAAAAGTAAAAAGCACTTGCAGCTATCAAAATCCAATAGAGCACAATTTTTCCGGTCTCATTAATTTTAATTATTCCATTTGCATTTGCCCCCAATATTGCGGTGTTGGCTTTAAAAAGCGAATGGGTTGACAGATGAAAAAGGTCAGGTAAACTGCTCATTTTTTCGGTGATGAAAAACAGGCTTGCTATCCCGGTTAAAATTAAAACCACACAAAACTGGATGCTGCGATAGCGCGAAAGCCTTACAATATATGCTGCCGACACTACAAAAATTACAAGTAACAACAATACCGTGAAGTATCCTATAAAACCGCCATAGCGGTTGTATATCATCTCAAAATATCCTTTATCAATGAAGAAGAGTATGATAGCCCCTATAGTGAACACGATCATTAATCCGAATATCAACGTCTCAAACTTTGTTAAGCTGTTCTTTTTACGGGCAGTATTATAAGTATTGAGCACGGCGATAATTTTATGAATGATTGTAATAACTAACAAAAACTTACCAAAACATGTTTTCGGTCCTTTTTTTAAACGAAAACAAGCTCCAAATTATTTCCGTCACGCCAACGACAACATTCGTCACATTTAATTCTGAAGGTCATATTGTTGCTGTACCATTGAATCATAAAATCAACAGCCACATGAAAAAGCTCATCCTGATACTCATTCATCTCACCATTGCATACCTGTTGAAGGCGCAGCAACCTATAGTTTTGGGGAGGGTGGATACCATTTATTCCAAAATCCTGAAAGAGAAACGACCACTTTGGGTTTATACGCCAGGATATGATACCAACTACTTTTCAAAACCGGAATTTCCGGTTTTGTACGTTTTAGATGCCGATGATCATTTCATGTCGCTGGTTACTATGATCAAAGAACTTAGCGCAACTGCAGGCAATACGGTGCTGCCGCAAATGATCATAGTTGGTATTTTGAATACACCCGGAAATCGTACCCGGGACCTTACGCCTACCAGCAGCGCTATGGACAAGTCATCAGGCGGAGGGGAAAACTTTGCCGCCTTTATGGAAAAAGAACTAATCCCATATATCGACAAAACAAATCCAACTGCGCCCTATCGCACTATGATCGGTCATTCGTTGGGAGGATTAACGGTAATCAATTTATTATCAAAACATACACAGGTTTTTAATGCCTATGTGGCTATAGATCCCAGCATGTTTTATGATAACGATAATTTACTTAAACAGGCAACAATTATCCTTAAGCAAAAGAATTTTGGCGGTAAAAAGCTTTTCCTCGGTTTTGCCAATACGATGAATGCAGGTATGGATACTATACAAGTAAAAAAGGACACGGCCGAAATATCACATCATATCCGGTCTATCATGAAACTGGCTGATGATCTTTCTGTCAATAAAACAAACAATCTGCAATGGGCTAAAAAGTATTATCCTGACGACGATCATAATTCTGTTTCATTCAATGCCGAGTATGATGCCTTACGGTTTATTTTCAAAAACAACCGCTTTCCTCGAAACCAGCCTTATAACCAATATTTTGATAAACAGTATAATGCCGTGCAGCTAAGACAAATGATAACTGCCCATTACAAAATGATGTCCGCTGAAATGGGTTACACCGTACGCCCCCCCGAGCCGGAGATGAATAGCATAGGCTACGCGTTTTTGCAACAAAAAGATTATGAAAAAGCGGCCATGTTTTTCCAGGTGAACATAGATAATTACCCGAAAAACTTCAACGTTTATGACAGTATGGGCGATTGCTTTTTAGCCCGTGGGGATAAAGCAAATGCCGAAAAGTATTTTAAGAAAGCTTTATCAATAAAGTATACAAAAGAGATCATGGATAAGCTGGATAAGGTGCAGGCAGAGCAGTAAGAGATTTGGAGGAGGCTAATCTATAAAACTCACCGGTTCTAAATCTTTCAACTCGTCTTCGGTAAACAACCTTGAATGGATCATAAACCTAAAACCCGTCGGTATTTCTATTGAAAAACTTGAACCACGGCCTTTGGTAATATCGAGCTGGAGCTGGGTATGCTGCCAGTATTCAAACTGGTCCCTACTCATCCAAAATTCACAGTCATCCACCTCTCCTATTTTCACATCGCTGCCGCCGAGTTTAAACTCGCCCTTTTCAAAGCACATAGGCGATGAGCCATCGCAGCAACCACCGCTTTGATGAAACATCAGGTCGCCAAAGCGGGATTTGAGTTCGGCTATCAGCTGTGAAGCTTCGGGGGTTATGGTTACTCTTTTGATCATGTCTTCAAATTTCGCGCGAAGAAGCAGATAAGTAAAGAAATATTCAAACACATAAAGACTTACGAAGTTTCAGAAACTTCGCAAGTCTGGGGAACGGGGGGATTAAAGCCGGGATTAAAAAAATCCCAGCTTGTTCTTATTATATGAGATCAGCATGTTTTTTGTTTGACGGTAGTGACCAAGCATCATTTTATGATTTTCGCGACCAAAACCTGATTTTTTGTAGCCACCGAATGGAGCATGTGCAGGATAAGCGTGGTAGTTATTTACCCAAACCCTGCCGGCCAGTATAGCACGCGGCACCTGGTAAAGCTCGTGCGCATCGCGGGTCCACACACCGGCGCCCAACCCGTACAGTGTGTCATTGGCTATCGCGATGGCTTCTTCAGTAGTTTTGAATGTGGTTACACAAGCCACCGGACCAAAGATCTCCTCCTGAAAAATGCGCATTTTGTTATTGCCTTTAAATAACGTAGGCTGAATATAATAACCGCCTTCCAGCTCGCCATCAAGCTTTTTAACCTCGCCGCCGCAAAGTACCTCTGCTCCCTCTTCTTTACCAATTTTCAGGTACGACTGGATTTTTTCGTATTGATCGTTAGATGCCTGCGCACCCATCATGGTATTCCCGTCAAGCGGGTTGCCCATAATGATAGCATTAGTGCGTTCTATCACCTTCGACATAAATTTATCGTAGATGTTTTCGTGTACCAGGATCCTCGACGGACAGGTACAAACCTCGCCCTGGTTAAGGGCAAATAATACGGCGCCTTCAACGGCTTTGTCAAAAAACTCATCGTCGGCATCGGCCACCGATTCAAAAAAGATATTTGGTGATTTCCCACCCAATTCCATCGTAACCGGAATGAGGTTTTCAGATGCGTACTGCATAATTAAGCGGCCGGTTGTGGTTTCGCCCGTAAAAGAAACTTTGGCAACCCTCGGCGATGAAGCCAGCGGCTTACCTGCCTCCGGACCAAAACCTGTAATAATATTTAAAACACCCGGTGGCAAAATATCCTGGATCAATTCCATCAATACCATGATGGATGTTGGTGTTTGCTCGGCTGGCTTCACCACGCAACAATTACCGGCAGCAAGCGCAGGCGCAATTTTCCAGGTAGCCATCAACAGCGGAAAATTCCAGGGGATGATCTGTCCTCACACCCAATGGTTCATTTAAACAAATACTTACGGTATATTCATCATGCTCGGAAATCCCGCCTTCTTCGGCACGGATAACACCGGCGAAATAACGAAAATGATCAATCACCAGCGGCAAGTCGGCAGCACGACATTCACGAATGGCCTTTCCGTTATCGATGCATTCTACAACGGCCAAAAACTCCAGGTTGGCTTCAATAACATCGGCTATTTTATTTAACAGCGATGCCCTGTGTGCGGCTGAAGTTTTGCCCCATGCCGGGAATGCGGCATGAGCGGCATCCAGAGCCAGTTCAACATCTTCCTTTCCTGATCGTGCAGCTTTAGTGAATACTTTGCCGTCGATAGGCGAAATGTTATCAAAATATTCGCCTTTAACCGGCGGGACAAATTTTCCGCCGATAAAATTGTCGTATTTATCCTTGAAGGATGGTTTAGAAACAGCGCTCATAATTTTTATGGTTTTTTGGTAACACTAATGTAGAGCTACCTTGCTGTAGGGCATTTGCATTATGTTCTCAAATGATAGCACAATGGTCGCATTTTTTGCACCCGCTTGTTAATCAGGATAAGTATGCCTAATTTGGTATAAATTATAAACGGCTATGAATAACAAAACCCTGTTATCTCCACTAAGCCTCTCACACGGAAAAGAACTGAATACCCTGGTTGAAAACCGCAGGGCTTATACCATGAACCATTGCGAACTCAACGTTTTTGAAACTTTTGAGCGCAGCGAACTGGTGCCCTTAACTTTTAGCGATCTGGTAATAACAAGCATGCTGCGCGGCAAAAAGGTGATGCATCTGTTTGATAAACCGGGGTTTGATTACCTCCCCG
Organism: Mucilaginibacter sp. SG538B; assembly: GCF_013376065.1. Taxonomy (NCBI): domain Bacteria; kingdom Pseudomonadati; phylum Bacteroidota; class Sphingobacteriia; order Sphingobacteriales; family Sphingobacteriaceae; genus Mucilaginibacter; species Mucilaginibacter sp. SG538B. The sequence goes on along the minus strand of NZ_JABMJI010000001.1, from coordinate 1,721,327 downwards.
GCGAAACCGTTATAGTACCGCCAAATATTACGATGAAAATTGATTTCCCGGAGGCTACTATCAACCAGCCATCTCAGTGCACAGCTTTGGCTATTAACCACCAGGAAATTACCAATACGCTTGATTTCTTAAATGAGAATTATCCAAGGGAAGATAAGCGGGTTTGGCAGCTGAACTATAACCAGTTCCACTTTTTTAATAATTATGAGCTGGCACAGCTCATTAATAAACTCATCCGCATCAGTACCGGCGATGCGCTGACCAAAGATGTGCTGGCCAACCTCACTTTAAAAGAGTTGCTAATCCGCATTATGCAGATGCAAAACATTAACGAGATCAGCGATAACCTGCATGAGTTATCAAGCAGCAGCCGATTTGCCTATGTACTGGAATACATTAGGGTGCATTTAAGCGATAAGCTTAATATTGATGCATTGAGCCAGATGGCCTTTATGAGCAAAGCCAGCTTTTTCCGGGCATTTAGGCACGAATTGGGGATTTCGCCGGTTGACTATATCATTAAAGAGCGCCTGCAATTAGCCAAGCAGCTCATGAACAATCCGCATAACAGTATCTCTGAAGCCTGTTTTAAAGCCGGGTTCAATAACCTTAACTACTTTAGCCGCGCATTTAAAAAGATAGAGGGCATTACGCCAAGTTATTACAAGGCCAGGCTGCGGGGTGGGCACCTGAATTAACAGACTAATAAAGATATTATTCGGAAGGTAAGAAGCAATCTTATAAGTGCGCTTAGCAAACACTTATAAGATTGCCGTTGTGTAAGATGGTTAACCTCCTGGTGCTTATGCCGATCTGCGGCTATTGCTGATCAATGCTGATTCATAAACAGTGCTGATGATGTCTTCGGCAGAAAAAGTACCCAGGAAATCCCAGTCGATATGGCTGTAGATAACCTGTTTTGATGGTTCAATAATATAGGTGGCCAATAACGGCGCATTTTCGTCGATGCCCGAAAACCTGTCCCACACCGGGTAATCGTCAGAATAAACCCTGAATTGCTGTGCTAATTCTTTATCGGCATCGTGATAAAAATTAAGGGTGAGGCTTTGCTCCCATGCCCATTTTTCAAGCTCTTCGGTGCGCTCATCACTAATAATAAGCAGGTTGCCGCCGCTTGCCTTAACCTCATGCTGCAAATTATTCAGTTGTTTAAGTTGCGCCAGACCTTGCTGCCCCCAATGACGCGAATAAAAAGAAATAACCAGCGGTTTATTTAATAAATTTCTTTGCGAAATAGGCCCATGTGTTTCGCCGCCATTGTAAAATTGCTGCCAGCGGCTATAATCGTTACTTAACTTAAATTCAGGGACCAAATTGCCCGCTTTTACAGGATGTAATGATTTCAGCTTACGAAACTTAAGATCGGGTTCGGCAACAACTTCAAGCAGGTCAAAAAAAGGATATTTATTATTATTTGTGGTTTGCATTTTAAAATAGATTATGATGTTATGGATAATGTTTTTAGGTAATCGTAGTTAAGTTGTATTGTTCAACAACAACGGCATAATCCATAAATTATCCGGTAACGCATGAGCAAGCCCGGCGGGATGGCGTTGCTTAATTGTTTATTGCGGGATGTATTCATAAAAATATATTAATTGAGGCCAGTAAATTTAAAGGTGCGTAACAGCTTATTTTGTATTGGAGAGAATTTCAACAACAGCAACACATGGGCATGTACAGCCCCCGGTTTTCGGCTGGTGCATATTTGTTGCTGCTGATTAAACTGTTGCCTGTCATCTGTTTTTGAATGTCACACAACAAATATACTATAATATCTATAAACTTAGTAGTGTTTATTTAAAAAATATTCATCCTTTTTTTCAATATCGGGATTTCCTGTGCTCTACGGGTATTTTATATCGGTTAACATTCAGTACCCTTTCCTTTTCCAAAACAAAACCTTGTCATTTACGTTCCGTATAACTAATAAATTAGCTATGCAGAACAGGCTGAAACCACAATATATTATCGTACTTGCTTTAAGTGTTTTAGTCCTCTCCAACTGCAAAAACAACAGCAAAAAACATCACAATTATATAGCTGATTCCCTAAAAAAGAAAATGGTTAAAGAGTGGACAAAAACCATTCCCGGTAACTTTAGTGATCAAACTGAAGTTGTATTTGACAGTACCCGTATCGTCACATTTCTTCAAAAGCACCCCGCTTTGGTCCCCTATGAGCAGGATCTGCGGAGTTTTTACCGTAAGCGTAAATTTGCATATGCATGGTACGAAAAAGGCACCTTAATTGAACAGGCCGGTAACCTGAACGACAGGCTTATGAACCTGCAAAATGAAGGCATATATAAAGGTATCCCCTATCAAAAAGATTTAGACTCCCTGATATTTGACAATCATTCAAAAACAAGGGTCAAAAAACCTGATATCGGCACCGAGTTAATGCTCACTGCCCAATATTTCGCGTTTTCAAAACTGGCTTTCCGGGGCATGAGCGATTCGGTTAGCCGTTCGGTAAACTGGTTCCTGCCGCGTAAGAAGATAGCATATGATGATTACCTGGATACGCTCTTAAAAAGACCTTCGAAAACCCCTGCTATAAGCGAGCCGGTATACCGTCAGTACGATCTGCTAAAAAGCTTTCTGGCCAAATACCGCCGGCTTGATGCCCATGAGAGCTGGGAACCAATTATTATCAGCAAAAAACTCAAACCCGGCGACTCGTCGGCCGTAGTTGCCCGCATAAAAGCCCGCCTATATAAACTGGAAGATTTTAAAGGCGATACGCTCAACAATAGGTTTGATGACGAGTTTAAAGCAGCCATAACCCAATTCCAGCTCAGGCACGGCCTTAGCGCCGATGGCTTACCCGGCCCCGGAACTATGGCCGAAATGAATGTACCGCTCAAATCACGGATCAAACAGATCATTGTAAACATGGAGCGCTGCCGCTGGCTGCCTGTAAGTTTAACTACCGACTACCTCGCTGTGAATATCCCCGAATTTAAACTACACGTTTACCATGCCGATAGCTTATTATGGAGTTGCAATGTGGTAGTGGGGGAAAAAGTACATCAAACAGTAATATTTTACGGCGAAATGCAGTACGTGGTATTCAGTCCTTACTGGAACCTGCCCGAAAGTATTGTGCGCAATGAAGTGTTGCCGGCCATGAGCAGCAACCCAAATTATCTTAACGAGCATAATATGGTCATTACCGGCCGGGAAAACGGGCTTCCGGTAATTCAGCAAAAACCCGGACCGGCAAACTCTTTGGGGCTGGTAAAATTCCTGTTCCCTAATAGTTACAGTATCTATTTGCACGATACGCCTTCAAGGTCGTTGTTTGGCGAATCCTCACGGGCGTTTAGCCACGGCTGTATCCGCGTTGGCGAACCGGTAAAACTGGCTTCATTTCTTTTAAAGTACGACAGCACCTGGACAACCTCCCGCATTAATAAAGCCATGCATCTTGGTAAAGAACAGCAGGTTACACTCAAACAAAAGATGCCTGTATTTATAGCTTATTTTACCGCCTTTACCGACAGGAATAATCTGCTCAACTTCCGCAAAGATATTTATGACCGCGATGAACAGCTTGCATCTATGATCATGTCAGGCAGCGGGCAATACTAATCCACTTCTTACCAATCTCTTTTTTTTCCATACAGCAGTTTAAAATACCGGTAATTAATAATTGCAAAATATTTTTCATGGGTTTGTAGGCAATCGCTGAAATTTAATTGTCCTCACTTTAAATCACTAAAGTGCATCCCTACAAAGGATAGATTTCCTTTAGCACAGTGATCATTAACCAAACTATATGACATTATTAATAAACCCAGGAAAACTGATGCCTATGTAAAAAAAGCTTACTCTCCCCGCTACAGGCAATAATTACCCGGAGGGAATTACTGCCCCGAAAAAGATTTTTGAATGTTTATAACTGCGTTGTGCTTCCAGGGCGCTTCGCTATTAACTCCCTTTAAATTCAATAAAATATGAAATTTTTCAAACACCCGGTGGGTGTACACAGGCCATGGGTATCACAATCCATCAACCTGTGTAAATTTGCCCTTGCAGGTATGGTGCTCTTGAACGTGCAGGCTTCGGCTGCTGAAGCGCCAAAAGCAAATGCTAAATCAAACTATAATTTTAACTTAAACTTCGCTAAACTTACAGGTAAGGTTGTTGACGAAAAAGGCGAACCACTCGTAGGCGTAAGCATCAGGATCAAAGGCACCACCACCGGTACCCAAACTGATGCCAACGGTAACTTTACGCTTGATGTTCAGCCAAACACTGTGTTAACCTTAAGTTACATAGGCTACGCAACTGTAGATGTAGCGGTTGGTGGTAAATCAACTATTACCATTACCCTAAAATCAAACACTAACCTGAATGAGGTAGTTGTAACGGCTTTAGGTATAAAAAAGGAAGAGAAAAAATTAGGTTATGCTGTAACAACAGTAAAAGGCGACCTGCTTGATAAAGCGAAAGAAACCAACGTTGCCTATTCATTAGAAGGCCGAGTTGCAGGTGTGAGCATTAGCGGTGTTAGCGGTGGCCCGGGTTCATCAGCTCGTATTTTATTACGTGGCGTTACCAGCGGCAGCGCCGGTTCGCCATTGTTTGTTATTAACGGCGTACCAATGGATAACACTCAGCGTGGTTCATCGGGCGAATGGGGAGGTGCCGACTATGGGGATGGCATCAGCAACATCAACCCGGATGACGTTGAAACAATCACTGTATTAAAAGGCCAATCGGCATCTGCGCTGTATGGTAGCCGTGCATCAAATGGTGTAATTTTGATCACCACTAAAGGCGGCAAAAAAAATTCGGGCTTTGGTGTTGAATTTAATACTAACTACCAGGCAGATAAGGTTAACAACACTACTGATTTCCAGACCACTTACGGTCAGGGCCAACATGGAGCAAAACCTTTAACTGTAGCAGCAGCTAAAGATGCGACCCGCTTGGCATGGGGCTCTAAACTTGATGGTTCGTCAACTATACAGTTTGACGGCAAAATGTATCCTTACTCTGCTACAGGCACCGATAACCTGCAAAACTTTTACCGTACCGGTAATACTTACACCAATACGGTATCATTTGATGGCGGCGGTGAAAACGGAGCCTTCCGTTTATCAATTTCTGATTTGAATGCAGGTTCAATTGTACGCAACAGTAACTTAGACAGGAAAACTTTCAACTTAAACGTAAATCAAAATGTTACGCCAAAATTGAATATCGCTGTTGTAGCCAACTATTTGATCGAAAATTCAAAAAACAGGCCGAGTTTGAGCGATGGCCCGGGTAACCCGAACAACATCTGGTTCCTTGCACCTAACATCAACCAGTCAATACTTAGCCCTGGTACCGCAGCTAATGGTTATGAACAAGTGTGGACTGATGACCCATATGTAACCAATCCATATTTTGCGGCCAACAAATTCATTAACAACACCGGCCGTAAACGTTTAATTTCATCATTAACCGCACGTTATAATTTTACCGATTGGATTTACGCTCAGGCCCGTTTAGGTTATGACAATATCAATGATAGCCGCTTTAAAGTAACCCCTACCGGTACCGCTTACTACACCGGTTTAATGGGTGGTTTGGATGAGCAATCAACAGCTCAAAGCTTTGAGTTAAATGCCGATGGTTTGATTGGTGTAAAACATGATATCGTGAAAGATCTCCTCGCGTTTGATTTTTCAGCCGGTGCTAACATCCGCAAAAATCAATCGGAATACACCAGCCTTAGCGGTGGACCCTTTACGCTGCCTTTCTTTTACAGTTTCAGCAACGTAAGCGTAAAAAACGCGCCTACCTACCAGTTTAGTAAATCTGAAGTTCATTCGGCGTATTACACGGCTGATTTTAACATCAAAAGCTTCCTTACCTTAAGCACGAGCGGCAGATATGATGCTTATTCAAAACTTCCGGCCGGCAACATGGGCATCTTTACACCATCGGTTTCGGCAAGTTTCCTTTTTGCAGACATGTTAAAGCTTCCTTCGCTTGATTTTGGAAAGTTGCGCCTTTCGTACGCCAAAACCAGTGGCGAGCCGGATAAACCTTACTTAACCTCCGCTTATTATAACCTGGGCAACCAAATCAACGGCACCACAATTGGTAATTATTCGGCAGATCTTTTCAACCTTAACTTAAAGCCATATACGCTTGATGAAATCGAGGTTGGTACCGAGTTAAAGTTCTTTAACGGTCGTTTAAGTGCCGATGTTGATTACTTTACGCGTAAAACTAAAAACGAGATCGTTCGCAGCCAAACAGACCCATCTGTAGGTTACAATACTCATCTTATCGGTACACAATCCTTTCAAAACCGCGGTGTAGAAGTTGAGATTAAAGGTACGCCCGTTCAAACAGCAAATTTCAGCTGGACCCCCGCAATCAACTTTACGTATGTTAAAAACAAAGTTTTAAAAACCGACGATTTGAATACCACCCAACCGTTAGGTACTTACAGGCCGTTAAATGCCAACTTGGCTTACATTGTAGGCTTACCTGGCCCACAAATTATGGCTAACGATTACAAACGTGATGCTTCGGGCAACTTAATTTTTGACAAGGACGGTTACCCTGAAACCACGGCCCGTATCCCTATGGGTTCAACTGTGCCAAAAATATACGGTGGTTTAAACAACGATTTCAGCTACAAACATTTTAACCTGTCATTCCTGGTTGATTACCGTTTTGGCAATAAGATCCTTTCAGCAACAAATGCTTATAGTATTTTCCGCGGTTTAAACAAATTAACGCTTGATGGCCGTGAAGGTGGTGTAGTAGGTAAAGGTGTTACCGATGCTGGTACGCCAAACACTAAAAGTGTTGAAGCACAAGATTACTACCAAAAAGGGTTATACAATGTTTCGGCGCTTAACGTGTTAAACGGCGATTTTATCAAGTTACGTCAGGTTACCTTTGGCTACACTTTCACCAGCAGTTTCCTGAATGGCTCACCATTCAACGCCATCACAGTTTCGGCAGTAGGTCGTAACCTTTGGACTATCATGAAACATTCTGATAACATCGACCCAGAATCAGGCTTCTCAAACAATATCAACTATGCAGGCATCGAAGGTACCAGCTTACCGGCAACCCGCACATTCGGTATTAATGTTAACTTTAAATTTAGAAAATAACGGAGATGAAAAAGAGACTTATATATAGTGGCCTTTGCCTGGCAGCAACACTGTTTGCCGGTTGCACCAAAGACTTCACTAAAATAAATACCGACCCTAATGCTACCATTGCCGATCAGTTTAATCCAAACTTTTTACTGGCCCAGGCACAATTGAATTATTCGCAAACGGGTTACTCGCAGTTGCTGTTTCAAAGTATGTGGACACAGTCGTTAGCGTCAACATTTAGTTATTACGGCAATGGCGATAAATATCAGCAAAGCGGATCGTTTAACGATTACATAGGCCGCGTTTACAGCGAAGGTTATGGTGCTGAGACCTACGTTGAGGAAATAAAAAATCTTACCAAAGGCAAAACCGGGTATGACAATCTGAACAACATTGCCACCATTATGAAAGTATTGATTGTACAACGTATAACAGATACTTATGGCGATGTGCCTTACTCAGAAGCAGGCCAGGCTAAACAAGGCGTTTTCTTCCCTAAGTTCGATAAACAGCAGGCTATTTATACAGCTATGTTAACCGATCTCGATGCGGCCCTAACTGCTTTGAATCCGGCCAAAGACAAGCCAAGTTCTGATTTGTTTTATAGCGGCGACATTGCCAAGTGGAAAAGGTTTGGTTACTCACTAATGGTACGCGTAGCTATGAGGTTAACTAAAGTTGACCCGGCAACAGCTCAAAAATATGTTGAAAAGGCTGCCGCAGCCGGTACTATGGTTAGTATTGATGATAATGCGAAAGTAAAAACAAATAATGCTAATGGCTATTCAAACGCTATTGTTAACGCGTTGCTAACGGTTGACGACTTCCGCGAAGTACGCTGGTCAAAAACGTTGATTAATTTTATGAAATCAACTACAGATCCCCGCGTAAGCGCTATTGCCGAAATTTCAAGCGGTACCGGTAGGGCAGCTAACGAAACTGAAACGGTTGCAGGTGATAACTCCTACGCAAAGCAGATTGGTTTGCCTAATGGCTTAGATTTAAACGGCGGCGCTACCGATGTAACTACAGATCCAAACTATCCAGGTGCATCCCCGGCCGACCCGGCTGTTAAAGACGACGCTCCAGCCCCGCTCGGCAGGTATTCACGTCCCCGTTTACAAGTTTATTACACATCATCAAGTAATATTAACCCGGTTGACAAAAGCACCATCAATATGCTTTTAACTTACGGCGAAACTGAACTACTATTGGCCGAAGCAGCGACAAGGGGCTGGAGCGTAGGCGGTAGCGCGGCTACACACTATGCTAACGCCTTAGCTGCCGATATGAAGTCGATAGCGCAGATTAATACAGCCGCCACTATCAGCGACGCTGCGATAACTGCGTATGTTGCCACCCACCCGCTTGGTGCATCAGCTTTGCAGCAAATTAATACCGAATATTGGGTTGAAACTTCAACACTATTTATGTTCAACGAAAATTGGACAAACTGGAGAAGATCAGGTTTCCCTGTGTTAACCCCAGTTAAATATCCATCTCAGTTTGATACTGAAATCCCGCGTCGTGTAATTTATCCTATTTCGCTGCAATCAACAAACCCTAATGGTTTGGCAAGCGGAGTTCAATCATTATCTGGTGGTGATAAATTTTCATCACGTGTATGGTGGGATAAATAATACCCCTATATAATTCACTTTAAAAACAAGGCTATGGCTTCATAGCCTTGTTTTTAGTTTTTACAACAAAAAGGATTAATCATCCGGTGGCAATTATCAATACAAATAAGTAAATTTAAATCCCCCTGCGACCCGGAAAAATAAAATCTGTTGATAATGTGTTGTTCTTCTCCCCTCGTTAATTTTAAACTTAAAAGGTTAAACACTTTTACATTTTGTGCTGTCGCGCTGTTTACATTACAAAGTATGCGCGGTAATACGCAGCAACCGCTTTTTAAGCTGCTTACCCCCGAAGAAACCAATATTAAATTCCGGAATGACCTGGTTGAGGACGAAAAGCTCAATGTGCTCTCCTATGAGTACCTGTACAATGGCGGTGGTGTTGCCGTTGGCGATATCAACAATGACAGTCTCGAAGACTTGTTTTTTACCAGTAATCTTGGTCAAAATAAACTGTATCTTAACTTAGGGAACCTGAAATTTAAAGATATTACCCAGCAAGCCGGCAGCGGCCTCGCGGGCAGGCCCGGCGACTGGAAAACCGGCGTTACCATGGCCGATGTTAACGGCGACGGTCTCCTGGATATTTACGTATGTTACTCCGGCTTTGGTGATAACGCCAAACGCCGCAACCAACTTTTCATAAATAAAGGCGACAGCAAATTTGTTGAAATGGCCAAACAATACGGCCTTGATGATCCGGGCTATAGTACCCAGGCTGTATTTTTTGACTATAATAATGATGGCAAGCTGGATATGTTCCTGCTTAACCATAACGTTAAAAAAATCAGTAACCTTGAATTTGCACAGGCCAAAGCCGAAACCGACGAATTGGCCAGCAATAAACTTTTTGAAAACCAGGGTGGTCATTTTGTTGATGTATCCAAAAAAGCGGGCATCATTCAAAATCCCCTCACCTTTGGCCTTGGGGTTGCCATAGCTGATATGAACAAAGATGGATTACAGGATATTTATGTAACCAACGATTACAACGAACCCGACTACCTTTACATAAACAACGGAAACGGCACTTTTACCGAGGATAGTAAAAAGTGTTTCAAACATTTGTCGCAATTTTCAATGGGCGTTGATATAGCTGATATCAATAATGACGGCCTTCCTGATATGATGACACTTGACATGCTGCCGCCTGATAACCGACGTCAAAAGCTGTTACAACTACAGGAAAACTACGAATCGTTTGAGCTGATGCTGAACCAGAACCTGTACAAACAATATATGCGCAACATGCTGCAGGTTAATAATGGCGATGGTACTTTCAGCGAAATCGGTCAGCTGGCAGGTGTTTCCAATACTGACTGGAGCTGGTGCCCGCTTATTGCCGACTTTGACAACGACGGCTACAAGGATATCTTCATCTCCAACGGTTACTTCCGCGATTATACCAACAAGGATTTTTTACGGTACTGGGGCGATTATAAGCTAAAAAAAGCTATGAACCGCGAACCATTCCTGCTCATGGACCTGGTTAAAGCTATGCCCTCTACTACTCTGTCAAACTATATTTTCCAAAATAATCATAACCTTACCTTCACCGATAAAAAACAAGATTGGGGGATCAATAAAGGTGGCATTTCCAGCGGCTCTGTTTATGCCGACCTTGATAACGATGGCGATCTTGACCTGGTTACCAATAATATCAACAGCGAGGCTTCCATATTACAAAACATGACCATGGAAACCGGCAAAAAGAACTACCTGGCAATAAACCTTAAACAGCCGGAAGGAAATACCAATGCCATAGGCTCAAAAGTATTTGTATATAGCGGTAAGCAAGTACAGTACCAGGAGGTTAACCCTAACAGGGGATATCTTTCATGCGTATCCACAGTTTTAAATTTTGGATTGGGTGACCAGCAGCAGGCAGATTCAGTACGGATCATCTGGCCCGATCAAACATCGCAATTGCTTAGCAATGTTAAAGCAAATCAACGCTTAAACATTACCTATAAAACAGGCAATCCTGTATTTAAAACCAATGGAAAAGCCATTACCAAATCTGTTTTTAGTTTAGCTAAACCGATTATTGATTATACTCATACCGAAAATAGCATCAATGATTTTAAGCGCCAGCCTTTGATGCTGTTCATGAGCTCAAAAACAGGGCCGGTGATAGCCAAAGCTGATGTAAACAAAGATGGTCTTGAGGACCTATTTATTGCCGGTGATCAGAATACACCGAGCAAGATATTTATTCAAAAAACAGGCGGCAATTATGCCGTTCAGGAGATATCGGACGTTAATAAAGAAAACACATCAGCAGCGGCGTTTTTTGACGCCAATGGCGATGGTTTCCCCGATCTGTACGTAGCCAAAGGCGGCTATTCACTATTAGAACCCGGCGTCAATGAGCTGCAGGACAAGCTTTATCTGAACGATGGTAAAGGCAATTTCAGCTTTTCAAGCCCCTCCCTCCCGATATTAACCGCCAGCAGTAAATCATGCGTACGCCCTTTTGACTATAACAACGACGGGAAAATTGACCTGTTTGTCGGATCAAACGTTACACCGGGTTCTTATCCATCAGCACCAAAAAGCTACCTGCTTACCAATACGGGCGGTGGTCATTTTGAAATTACCGATGCACCATTTACAGGCATTGGTATGATCAAAGATGCTCAATGGGCCGACTTGAATGGTGATGGCCGTAAAGACCTGGTAGTATGCGGCGAATTTATGCCTATCATGGTTTTTACTAACACCAAAGCCGGTTTTGTTGATGAAACAGCCAAATACTTTGATCATCCCGTTAGCGGTTTCTGGAACACGCTAACCATTACTGATGTGGATGACGACGGCAAACCGGATATCATAGCAGGGAACCTTGGCGAAAACACGCAGATCCATGCCAGCCAAACAGAGCCCGCCGAAATGTATTTTGCTGATTTTGACGGCAACGGCTCAATAGATCCGTTCTTTAACTTTTATATACAGGGCGTAAGCTACCCTTTTGTAAGCCGCGACGAATTGAACGACCAGATTTACCCCATGCGTAAAAGGTTTGCTTCATACAAAGCTTATTGCGATGCTACCATGAAAGATATTTTCACGCCCGAAGAGCTTGCTAAAGCCACTAAGCTTACAGCTAATGAGGTTGCAACATGCCTGTTCATGAACCGTGGTGGAAAGTTTGTAAAAGCTGAGCTGCCGTTGCAGGCCCAATATTCATCGGTATCAGAGATCCTCACCGGCGATTTTAATCATGACGGTAAAACAGACTTCCTGCTGCTGGGCAACCATTCAGATAACCGCCTGAAATTGGGAAGCTTTGACGCAAATTATGGCTGTCTGCTTACCGGCGACGGCAAGGGTAATTTCACATACCAAAGCCAACCGGTTGCAGGGCTATCAGTAAACGGTGACGTAAAATCGGCCACGGAAATAAAAATAAACGGCGCAAATTATGTAATGATAGGTGCATCGGGCCAGGCTTTGCAGTTTTATAAGTACTGAGTTTTAAGTAACAAGTCTAAAGTCTGGAATCGGGAGCTTTAGTGTGTTAGAGAACTATTAGCTTCTGCCTTAATGCTTGAAACTCGAAACAAAAATTAAAATAGATGATCAAACAAATATCCATATTGTTTTTAGCGCTGATAAGCACAACAGCCTATGCGCAAAAGAATAAAAAAAACATTCTTCCGTACCTGCATATCGATCAGGCTGTAAATGCTATTTCGACGGTTATGATCCATGATGTTGTAAACCCGCCCGCTGCTTCCCGTTATTATGCCTATATAACCCTGGGGGCTTATAATTTGGTTAGCCTAAACAATAAACAGATAATACCGGTTGGCAATTTTATCAAAAGTTACACACAGGATAACCAGATCAGCATCCCGGCTGATAAATATGATTATCGCATAGCCGCTATGTATTGTATACTGGAAACGGGAAAGCAGATGCTCCCATCGGGTTTTATGCTGCAGGATGATGAGGATAAGTATGTAGCTCTTCTTAAAGAGAACGGCGTAACCGAAGATGTGATCAAACAATCAATAGCAGCTGCCATGGAAATGACTGGCAAGGTTATTAATTATTCCAAATCAGATAATTACAACAAACTGAGCGGTCGGCTCAGGTACTCACCTATAAAAGGCGGTAAAAACTGGTTCCCAACCCCTCCAATGTACATGGAGGCCGTTGAGCCTAACTGGAAAACCATTCGGCCTATGTTTATCGACTCCTCTAACCAGTTTGTGCCTATAAGGCCCGCCGTATTCAGCACTGACAGCACCAGCGACTTTTATAAGGAAGCATATGCAGTTTACAAGATATCCAAAAATTTATCGACTGAACAAATCATGATTGCCAACTTTTGGGATTGCAACCCTTTTGCTGTCACCACATCGGGACACATGATGATCGGTTTTAAAAAAATCAGTCCGGGTGGGCACTGGATGAACATTGTCGGTATTGCCGTAAAAAAAGCCGGGCTTAGTTTTGATAAATCGATACAAGTAGCAACGCTGGTAGCCATGACCGAAATGGATGCATTTATCAGTTGCTGGGACGAAAAATATCGCAGTAACGGCATCCGTCCCGAAACCTATATTAACAAATACATTGATATTAAATGGGTGCCCATGTTGCAAACCCCGCCATTCCCGGAATATCCAAGTGGCCATGCCGTCTTGTCAAATTCGTCGGCTGGAGTATTAAGTTATCTGTTGGGTGATAACTTTGCTTACACAGATGATTCGGAAATCCCCTATGGTGTTGGCCCCCGCGATTTCAAATCGTTTAAGCAGGCTGCTGAAGAGGCTTCTTTGTCCCGTTTTTATGGCGGTATTCATTTTAATGATGCCATTGTCAACGGCAACCAGCAGGGGCGCGATGTGGTAGCAGCGGTTATTAAAAAATTAAAAACGGCCGGAATAAACTATTTGGGTAAATAAAGCATAGTTAAAAGTGAACTGCTTTTTAACTATGCGCACCAAGTAAGCAGGGTTACTGCACTTTTTATCATACCGGGATCCCGATCTTAATTCAGGCAACTGTTAAGATTCGAGGAGACGTTCGAAACGTTTATCGGGTATAAACCAACTCCCGGCTACCACTACATAAATTACAACGCTGACAACAGGATTTAGCCAGGTACATAATATAGCAACCGCGTACAGCACCACAGAAATTTTCCCCTTAAAATCATTGCCGAAGGCTTTTGCTATTAACGAGTCTTCACCGTGATGTTTAATGAGCATTAACGCCAGGATGCGATAGGCAATACCATTCATGATGAGCACCACACCATAAAAGAAAACCGGCCATTGGGTGAGGTGGGTCTCTCCCATCCAGCCGGTTACAAAAGGTATCAACGATAGCCAGAATAACAGGTGTAGGTTGGCCCACAATATTTTACCGTTTACAGAGCGTACCGCCTGCAAGGTATGGTGATGATTGTTCCAGTAAATACCTACATATACAAAACTGAGCAGATAGCTTAAAAAAACCGGGATAAGCGGTTTCAAAGCTTCCAGGCTTTCGCCATGCGGAACCTTCATTTCCAACACCATAATGGTAATAATGATGGCTATTACGCCATCACTAAATGCTTCTAACCTACCTTTGCCTAATGCCATGCAATAAATATAGCGTTATTTAGCAAAAGCTTTATAACGCTCCATGGCCTCAACAAAGTAATAATCGGCATAAGTTAAAGGTACGTCAACTTCGGTACCTGCCGGAAAATGGCCCACGCTGTGTTTCAAAATAAAACCTCCGTTAGTGTTCAAGTCAGCTTTATATGCCGGTGCAGATAAGTTTTTGATAATAGTTTGAGCTGTATTAAAATACTCCTGGCCATCCTTTTTATCAACATAACGGCAAAGTTCAAGCAAGGCCGAGGCCATAACTGATGCTGCAGAAGCATCGCGCAACGCATTGGGGATGTTTGGTGCGTTATAATCCCAGTAAGGTATTTTATCGGCAGGCAAGTTTGGATTGGTCAATATAAAATGCGCTATATTTTTTGCCTGCTCAAGGTATTTTTTGTCTTTAGTTTCGCGGTACATAACTGTATAGCCGTATAGCCCCCAGGATTGTCCCCTTGCCCATGCCGACTCATTAGCAAAGCCCTGTGCGGTTTTCTTTTCTTTTACCGCCCCTGTTTGTTCATCATAGTTAATTACGTGATACGAGCTAAAATCCGGGCGGAAGTGGTTTTTCATAGTGGTATTGGCATGGGTAACCGCTATTTTATAAAAGCTCGAGTCGCCGGTTGCCTTGGTAGCGTAAAACAACAGTTCCAGGTTCATCATATTGTCAATGATCACCAGAAAATCATTAGCCTTTGAATTCCATGAACGGATACAGCCAACCGTTGGGTTAAACCTTGTTGAAAGTGATTTGGCACTATTAATCAGAATTTCTTTATACTCAGGTTTCGGCTCAAGATGGTTTGCTGTACCGAAGCTGCAATACATCATAAAGCCGAGGTCATGCGTCCCTTTATTATATTGTTCTTTTTCGAGGCCTTTCAAGTTTTCATTAGCCTGGTTAAGCAGCTCAGCATCTTTAGTTTGCTGATATAGATTTAGTAATGTGCCTGAATAAAAACCACTGCACCACCAGCTACTCTTGCTTGTTTCAAACTTATCGGTATTAGGGTGATACGTTTTAGGAAATTGCTCAGGCCCAAACTGTTTGGCCATATACTTATATTGTACATCCGCATTAGCAAAGTTTTTTTTGACGGTTGCCAATACATCCTTTTGGGGTTTAAAACTATTTTGCGAAAAAGAATTGAGGCTTAGCGCTAATAAACATGCAGTAATTGTTGATTTGTACAGGTGTTTAAATTTCATAGACTATAAATAACTGGTTAAAGTGCTTATGCAGGGCACATTTCAAGTTATAAAAGTGCAGATTTTGGTTCAATAAAAACAAGCACAGGACAGCCATTTGACTATATATTTCTACTACATCGATGTAGTTAGGGCGATTTTTTGCAATTGAAGCCTTGCGAAGTTTAAAAACCTCGCAAGGCCGGACAGAGAGCGCACAAATCCCATTAGCATCATTTCTTAATTAAAAGCTGTTACAACAAGATTTTTGTAAGCACCTTTGGGGCAGTTTCCATGCCAATAACCTACCGCACCGCTTTTCAATGACGGATCAAGCGGGGTGTACACCATCGCCGGCTTCGGGGCATTATCCACATAAACCTCCATTTTGCTGCCCCGAACCACCACTTTAACATGAAACCATTTATTTTGCGGAATTATGGCTTTAGCCTGGTATTTTGTTGCCTCATAGTCCCACCAGTTAAACTCGGCCTTTTTTTCGGGCATGTACTGGATAGCGTTAATAGTACCGGATGATCCCGGCCTGAAATAAACTGTTTCATAATGATGGGCATCCCGGATATGAAAAGCCAAACCAACAAAGCCTCCTTTAGGATTTACACAAGCTACATCCATTTCAATAATACCGTCCTTAAAATTTAAACCCGGTTTATACGCTAAACTGGCCGATTTGTAATCGCCAATTTTCCGTTTGACGAGCAGCGCTTTTTGTCCCTGGAAAGCGCCCAGCTCATAGTCAAGTGTATCGTTTTTTGGAATGATCCATTGTTTAGGGTTTACAACCGAAAGGTTGTATACCTGATGCTTTTGTTGTGCCCGTATTTCCACGGCAGCAAACAGCATTAACATTAAGACTAATTTTTTCATGATGATGGTTGGTTTATACTTATTGAGTAATAACAAGGTTGGCAAAATCGCCCGGCAGCCCGGACGACCAAAGGCCAACGAGCCCGCTCTGCCGGTTATTCAGTTTTTTTATAGTAAGCGAGGGTTGATCCGAATGGTCAACATACACAATAATATCATTGGCATTAACTACAATACGCGCATGAAACCAAGCATCGGCCAGTGGAAAAGGATTTACAGCATTTTCATAAACCAGCGGATGTTCCTTGCGGAGTTTATCCCAGGGAAAATCCGGCTCGCTGATGTATTGCACCGTATGTTTGCGGCGAAGCGTATCTGTGGTTTGAAAATTAAAAGGGCGGAAATAGATAACATCATTGGTTGTAGTATCAATACCGTGAAAAGCTATGCCTAAAAAGCTTTCCTGAAAAACATCCCTGCCCCGCAAATCAATATCAATGGTGCCTGTTTTAAAATCCACATCCTTAAGCCATAAAATACCATCTAATGTCAGGCCTTGTTTATTGCCGTCGGTAAGTTCTTTAACAGTTTGGCGGGTGTAGGCTTTCACCAGTTTATTTTCCTTCAGCAATTGGTTAATATCATATGTAACTTTCTTTTGCTGACTGTAACAAAAGCCGCTGCCAAGCGTCATGCTTAGTATGGCAAACAATAAAATCTTGTTGTTCATGGGTTTTGATTTTAACTTTAATCAAAACTTGCAAATTGTCATTACAATAAAGCACGGACGGCATTTCAAGTTAAGTTCAAGTTTGTTCAAAGCGTTTAGGGATTTTTAAACCACATTATTACCTGTAGATCAATGGAAAAGGAAAAACAATTGCTTTTGTTATGCCGGCAGCTTATTGAGCGAACCTTAAATTGGGGTGATAGTGATATTTGGGGTAATAATGACTTTGAGCAGCTAAGCCAGCAAATCTTTGATAAAACACGGGTACAGCTCAGTGTATCAACTCTGAAAAGGATCTGGGGTAAGGTGCGCTACGAAAGCTTCCCCAATGCAGCAACGCTGAATGCCCTTGCCCGTTTCCTTGACTACACCAGTTGGCGCGATTTCAAGCAACACCACCAGGTTAACGGCGTAATTGAGCAGCCGGTTAAAAATGATTCAGATACCTCAATTGTGGCTCCGCTTTCAAAACCCGGTTTACGCTATATATGGTTTGGCAGCGCATTGCTGCTGGTATTAGGCGCATTGTTTTTCATGAGCAGCAAGCGCAATAAACCAATTGATCCAGGCTCAATAAAATTCACCAGCAAGAAAGTTTCTGACGATTTGCCTAACTCAGTTGTATTTAATTATGATGCCTCAGCATTTCATTCTGATAGCGTTTTTATTCAGCAATCATGGGACCCTAATCGCCGCGAACAGGTACCCGGTGACGGCAAACAGTATACCTCTATCTATTATGATCCCGGTTATTTTATAGCAAAGCTCATTGTAGACAAACATGTGCGAAAGGAAACATCGGTATTTATTAAAACCAAGGGCTGGAAAGGCATCCTTGATCACCAGCCCATACCTGTTTATCTTTCGCCGGAAGAAATTAAAGGGCAGGGCTTTATGGGAATTACAGCAGATGTCATGGAGCAAAAATCAGGAACACCTGTTTTTAACAATACGTGGGTGAAATTTGCTAACATTCGCGAATTTCCGGGAATTAACGCAGATAATTTCACCATGGATTGCACCCTGCGCAATACCTCAACACCCGGCCAATCGGCCTGCGCCAAAGCCGACCTCACCATTTTAGGTAACGGTACTGCCATTGTGATCCCCATAGTAAACAAAGGATGCATCGCCGATATGGGCATTTTAACCGGTGAAGAATGGGTTGATGGCAAAAACCATGACCTGAGTGCCTTTGGTACAGATATGTCACAATTTCAAAACCTGAGATGCAGCGTTAAAGACCATTATCTGAAAATATATCTTAATAACAAACAGATCTTTGAATTTAAACAGGCTCACACCATGGGCCGTATTGTAGGCATCCGTTTTGAATTTGAAGGACCGGGGCAGGTAAAACATTATAAACTACAAACGCCCGGAGGAGCTGTTTATGAGGAGCTGTTTATGAGGAGCAGTTTTAAGAGAGGCCGCTCGCGATCGTCAACTAAAAGACCTTAAACAACGTCATTGTTTCATACCTTATAATGACGTTGTTTTAATGTGGGCGATTATTCCTAATTTACCGAATTATCCTCTACCTTAATATCATACCCCTGGACAAGCAGATCACTCACGCTCGTGGTAAATGGTTTAACAAATTGCTCAATCTTAGCATAAGCCTCCTGAACGGCATCTTCATTTTGTGGGTCAAAAACAAGCTCATCCAAATTACCGATCGCCTTGTTATCACCACGATGCACATCGGCAATTAAAAATATACCTTTAGCATCACTTTTATGGTCGGGGTAATTTGGTTCTGTTTGAGCATTGATGGAAAATACCAACCCATAATCATCATCAGAGATATTTTTTAAAACAGTGACCTCCAATACAAGGCAAAAAGCGCCATTATCGCTGTAACATTGCTGCGTGTACTGGCATTTGATCAGATCCTGAAAATCATTTTCGGCCTTTAACCGTATCTGCTCGTACAAATCAAAAACTGCTTCAAATAAATCCATAAAGAGGTGTTAGTCGGTTAATCCAAAACAAACATAACTATCTCTCGACTTACTTCCAATTTTTCCGCCACCACAGGCAATAACTACGTACTGTTTACCATCAATTGAATAAGTTGCAGGGGTAGCATAGCCCGCCGCCGGCAAATTAGCTTCCCAAACCACTTTGCCTGTACGTTTATCAAACGCACGGATCTTTTCATCTTTGGTTGCCGCAATAAATACCAGGCCACCTTTGGTAACCACCGGCCCGCCATAATTTTCGGTGCCGGTTACGGGGATGCCTTTTTTGGTTAACTCAGGATACTCACCCAGCGGCACTTTCCAAAGCAACTTGCCCGATGTAAGGTTGATAGCATTGAGCGTACCCCATGGCGGTTTTATACCGGGATAGCCATCCTTATCTAAAAAACGGTTATAACCATTCATGGCATAAGGTACTTCATCAAGCATTTTCTTTTCCGCCTCCGAACTGGCGGAGCGATTGCCGGTTGGTTCTTTGGCTACCTCTTTCGCCCCCTTAGTTTCCGGGATCTTGAGCAGGAAAGCAAGCAGGTTCTTTTTATCTGTGGGCGAAATCTGTTTAAAAGAAGGCATCATGTTGCGGCCGGCAGCAATAATACCGCTCACCTGATCGGCAGTATACTTTTTGCCGATGTTCACCAACGATGGATAGGATGTGCCATTACCCTTCAGTTCGGCACCGTGACAGCTGATGCAATTGGTATTATACACTACATGTCCCAATGCCTGCGGTGAATGATCGTTAGTGTTGGTTTTAGGTACATCTATCATCACCTGCGCCCATGGCATTTCAGAGCAGTTTACGTATAGTATCTTACTTTCAGGATCGACAGCAGCTCCGCCCCACTCGCCCCCGCCGTCAAAACCGGGGAAGATCCAGCCTCCCTCCTTGCTTGGCGGGGTGAACATGATCCGGTTTTTAACCTGGTTATATTTTGACAGCATTTCCCTGTGCACTTCGGGCGTACGGCCGGTAACATCTTCGGGATTAAACATTTGCCGGGCGAAAGGTTGCGGCAAAGTTGGGATGGGTTGCGTAGGCCAAACTTCTTCGCCGGGAAGGGCTTTGGTTGGCACAGGTGTTTCCACTATCGGGAATATAGGCTTTCCATTCGTTCTGTCGAACATAAATACATAACCATGCTTGGTGATTTGTGTTACGGCATCTATCTTTTTACCGTCTTTAGCGATGGTTACCAGGTTTGGATTGGCGGGCAGGTCACGGTCCCATAGGTCGTGATGCACAAATTGGTAATACCATTTCAGCTTACCCGTAGCTGCATCAAGTGCCAGCAATGAATTGGCAAACAGATTTTGCCCTTTCCTGAACCCACCATAAAAGTCGCCACCTACTGAGCCGGTTGGAATGTACACGATCCCCCGCTTTTCATCCAAAGCCATACCCGCCCAATTGTTAGCTCCGCCAAATTTTTTGTAAGCCGTTGTATCTTTCCAGGTATTGTAACCCACTTCGCCGGGATGCGGTATGGTGTGGAAGATCCATTTTAGCTTTCCTGTACGGGCATCGTAAGCACGCACATGCCCAGGGGCTGCATCGGCTGATTCGGATACACGGTCACCAACAATCAATACATCTTTATAAACCACGCCGGGCGTAGTTCCTGCGACAAATGATTTGGTATCCCTGTCTAAATTCTTAGTAAGGTCGAGATAGCCACCCTTGCCAAATGAGCGCACCGGAGTGCCGTTTTCGGCATCAATAGCCCAGGTTTTAGCACCCACGCTGTAGAAAATCCTCTTTTCGCCGCCATTATCATTTTGCCAGTATATTACTCCGCGGCTCACTTTATAATAAGCCATAGGGTCGCCGTTATTGGTGGTATCATCCTTTGCTGGATCAAACAGCCACTTTTGCTGGCCCGTGGCAGCATTGAGCGCAAATAGCTTCAATTTAGGACTGGTGCCATACAAAATACCATCAACCATAATTGGGTTACATTGATTTTGGCTGCGGTTTGCGGTATCCTTATCGCCCGTACTAAAAGTCCACATCACTTTTAGCTTATTTACATTATTTAAAGTAATCTCTTCGTTTGATGAATATCGTAACCCTTCTTTTGAACCCGCATAGGCAGGCCAACCGCTATAGTTATTGTTTTGATTGCCTTGCTGATTTTTACAGGACGTATAAATACCTGCCACAAAACACATGGCTATAAAATACCGTGGCTTAATCATTTATAGGGATAATATTGGTGTTAAATTGGTTATGTATAAGGAAACGTTGCCCTCTAATGTATGAATAAAAATTATCTTATAAATAGAAGGAGGCGGTATTATAAATGATAAGCTTCATTTTTTAATCCAAATACCTTAAGCGATATTATAGTTTCTATTGAATTAATTTTTCTAACAAAACAGGGGTTAACAGGGTTAACACAATTCAAGGTTAATATTTATTTAAAATACTTATAATCAATTAATTGATAAATTTTATAGCAAAAATATGTTAACCCCTTTTGTATAAATATTATCGGCTAAATTTAACTCATAGGTAACACAGCACTGGGGTTGTCAATTTATTTATGACGCAGCTTTTTCTATATAAACCTCCGTTCAAAAGGACACAACATCACCCAAACAGTAAAACGCCGTTTACTTCTTTACCAAGCTTACCGGTTCAACTTCCTGGCTCAGCAATTTGCCAAACAATTCCCAACGCTTTGCAGGAGCTTTGGCCGTGCCTCCGTTTGATTCAATGTAGTTTTTCACTAAATCCTGGCCGTAATTGTAGTTGATAACATAACTACGGTATTTTTTGATAAAGCTGATTGATTTTTGAGCCGTCTCATCGTTCATGAGGCAATACTTTCTAAGGTACGACAATGCTTTATCCTGGCTCATGGTATTATTGATCAAGCCTCTTGCAGCCTCATTGCGGGCGTAGTTTAAAGTTCCTTTTATGGCGAGGGCCTTAAAATACAGATCGGCACCGGCGGTATCCAAGCCAGCCAGCGGCAGCAATACATTTTTGGCAAACTTTATTTTATCATCACCAGGGAACGCTACCTCGATACCGTAATTGGCACTGCCCTCGGCAATTAACGATTGCGGACTAAACAACGGGTACAGAGAAATTTCAACCCAGCCTTTATCATGATAAAGGTTTTTCTCCAGCAGCATGTTGTATACATGGTGTCCGGGATAACTTTCATGACTGCCCACATCAATAGCCCGGTCAATAAAGATCTTCAGGTCGGTATTGATTTGTACGGTGCTTTTGTAACCTCCTTTATACCAGTTATAGCCCGACCATGACTTATTAGTTACATACTCCAACGTAAATGTTTCGCCGGCAGGCAGTTGGTAATGTGCAATTGTGCGCTTGCGGGCTTCGGCAATAGCCGCTTTTATAACAGGGTCTAATTTATCTTTTGAGATAATAAACTTATTGGCCAGTTTTTGAAACCTATCGTTCACGTTTCCTTTACCCGGTAAAATGCTGTCGAGCAGGGCTATCTGCCCCTTAAAAAAATCATCGGTATAAACCGGCGCTGCTACACCAAATAACTCGCGCGATTCTTCATCAAAAGGCCTCTCCTCTCCCGAAAAAATACGGATCCGGCGACTGAAGGCCACCAGTTGATCGGCCATCCAGTTAGCACGGATCTTATTAGTATCAATTTTTGTAGTGTTGGCGATGGTGCGCAGGTCATTCATCAGGCTGTTTGCCGATGCCAGCAGGCTATCCTTCGGGAAAGTTTTAAGAGGCTCGGATTTGGGTTTCAGTGAATCCGGCCCGTAATAAGCATCTACAAAATCACCATCATACTGTCCTATAGTTAAACCAAGTTTTACATATTCGACAGCGAGGTGGTTGAGTTTTTTATTTTCGAGCTGCTGCGCCGGGCCCTGCCCGCATGAAAACATTAACAACAGAGGTGCAAAAAACAGTAGTTTTTTCATGGCGAATTATCTTGTGCGCGTAAATGTGGCGCAAGATAATAATTCCATTTAGTATAAAGTGAATGCAAACCTCACAGAAGCAAGCGTACCGGAAACCATTAAGGCTTTCTAAACGAATTGATGTTATACGTTACACCTACCGCTACACCTGTCGATTGCAATTTGATATCAGAATATCCAACTCCGGAGATGGGCACTTTCATATATGGCTGAACACTTACACCAAACTTTGAGTTTATTTTATGCTCATATGTAGCGTTAATATTGATAATGCTTAATAAATATCCTTTACTGTTAGGTACGGTGTAGGTTTGAGGCCATGCGGCACTATTGGCACCATCGCCATAATTATAAGTATACTTTTCATGCAGCATCAGGTATGAGGATAAACCAGTGCCCACTGATAATTTATTGCGGAAATTACCATACACCTGGTAAGCTATATTGACTGGGATATCAAGCATTTTACAATCGGCAGTTACATCAATTGGATCATGCTTAAAGTTATATGTAGTATTATAATTAGCAAAGCTTGTACTGTAAGGCTTTGACGAATACACAACACCACTTGTAATAGTTAACTTTTTAGTGGCACCAAATGAAAGCAGCAAGCCATAGTTGCTGCCAACCTTACCCTGAAAAGAGCTTGTTCCATTAACATCAGATGATGCCAGCGCCGTAATGGCCCATTGCGGCCGGTAACCAAAGCTCTGTTTAATTATTTTTTTATTAGATTTTGTTGTAGGTGCTTGAATAGGTTGTCTTTCAATATTTGTTTTAAAATCAGGAACAGATAAAGGAGAAGATTCTATATCAAGTGATAACGCCCTATTTGCCAGCAAATTTGAAATAGTACCATTATTACCAGCCGGCTCAGCACCTGCCATCAGGGCGGGATCACGCAGCATAATGGTATCACGTCCATTAATTCCCTTTTCGTTTGCACCTGGAACATTACGATGGGATCCGGCGACAGACGGTGTTAAGCTCATTTGACCTGTATGGGCATAATTGCCTGTACTGCTGTTGGCAGCTATGCTACTGTTCCCGGCCGGCCGGGTTGTTAATAAAGTGTCTGTTTGTGGTTTTTGTGTAACCCCGCCGCTGGTTCCAGGAATTGTTTTAGGAACAGTAGGCTTAACCTTAACCTGTTGTTGTCCCGTTGTATTATCATCCTTTACATTAGGTTTAAAAAACCACCATCCTAAAAACAGCAGCAGCATCGCCGCTATTCCGCTTGCAATTGGCAACCAGTAAACAATTCCACGGCGTTTCTTGCCCTCGTCAAGCATTTGCTCAAGCGCATCCCAGTCATCCTCGTTAAACGATCGATGATTTGCCGGGTCTTCCAGCCTCTTCTTAAAAATGTTATCTAAATCTTCTTCGCTTTTCATCCTCTGATACCATTATTAAAAAAAGTTGTCCTTACATCTATGCCTATGCCATTATAGGCCACAATCGGGTTAAAATCCATACCCCTGTTGTAATTGGTTTTATTAGCAGTTTCCTCTGCTTTTAATATCATTTGTTTTAGTTTTTGACGTGCTTTGTGCAGGTTTGATTTTGATGTGCCCAGATTGATATTTAACATTTCCCCTATCTCTTCATGAGAATACCCGTCAATCGCAAAAAGGTTAAAAACAGTACGATAAGCCTGCGGCAACTGCTGTACCATAGCCAGCAGGTCTTCATAATTTAAATTTTTATCTGTCAGGTCCCCCTCGCTCACATTTTCTGCTTTTTCCAAATCCTCGGTATAAGCCATCTTTAAATTGGCCCGGTAATAATCAATAGAAACATTCATCATAATGCGGCCAATCCATGCTTTAAACGGCCTGGAAGTATCAAACCTGTCTATATGGGTAAATACCTTCATAAAGCCCTGGTTCATTACTTCTGCAGCCTCATCACGGTTGCCCGCGTAACGCAGGCAAATACCCATAGAAAAGCCATAAAACGCCTTATAGAGCATTTTCTGACTTTTCCTGTCCTGCTTTACGCAGCCATTGATCAGTTGATGTAACTCTTCTTCGCCCATATGGGGTTTATAAACTCAGAATCAAACACATAAATTTAACCTTATCTACGCACATCACGGCAACTATTATTAAAAGGTTGCCTGTTGTGCAAAATAATTTAAATTTTTCACACAGTTGGATAATATCATGCACACTTTTCTCACCTAAAGAAATCATTTATACAAAATGTGGACAAGTTAACACGTCCTGAATAAATCCTCACAAATAATTATATTTTTGATAATAAGGCAACCGGTACGTGTGCTTATAGCGTATGCCATATAAATCCGCCTGCTTTAAAGGCCTTTTATGAGAATCGATATAAACCCAAACTTCCCTGTAAAAAATTGTAAAACCTGCGGGACACGTCCGGTAATTGAACAAACTAAAGATCGCTGGATTATCCTGTGTCCCAATCCGAATTGTCGAAACGCCATTTCTGATAAGCTGATTAATGTAACAGAATGGAATAAGCAAAATCCATAATGTTTTTTCGCCGGTTTATTTATCTTAAGGCAACCATCCCCGGAACATGCACGATATATATTATAAAAGGGCACAACAAGCCCTTAATAATTTATATACTAATACTACTGCTGCATGGTACCGGTGTCTGTTGTGATCATTACTAAAAACGAAGCTGCCTTAATTGAAGATTGTATAAAAATGGCTTCTTTAATTACGGATGATATTGTTGTGATTGATAATGACAGTACCGATGGCACACCGCTTATTGCCTCCCGTTATGGCTGCAGGGTGTTTCAAAAAAGCTGGAGCGGATATGGAGCAAACAAAAATAAAGGGGTAGCTCAGGCCCGCTACAACTGGATCTTAAGTATTGATGCTGATGAGGTACCTGATTTGGAGCTTATTAAATCGCTCCATGATTTAACCTTTGACAAACCGAGTGTTGTTTACGATATCCAATTCAAATCATACTTTGGCAAAAAGCTGATCCGTTTTGGTAATTGGGGAAATGATCATCATCTGCGTTTGTTTAATCGTTCATTGGTAAAATGGGGCGAAACCGAAGTACACGAAACGTTGCTTTTACCTTCCGATGCCGAGATCAAAAGCATAGCAGGTTATATCCAACACCACTCTGTAACTGATATTGACGACTTTAAGCGTAAAGCTATTCTTTATGCGCAGCTAAGCGCAGCCAAATATTACAAAGCCGGTAAAAAGGCTACCTTTATCAAACTACATTTCTCGCCCGCTTTTGGCTTTTTACGCAATTACATTATCAGACTTGGTTTTTTAGATGGAGCCGAAGGACTGGCTATAGCGCGTGTTATTTATAAAAACACACGCCTTAAATACGCTTATCTGAAACAATATAAAGAGCTGTCTCAAACACGAAACACCTATCGCAACGAGTTGGCTATAGAGCAGATTAACTAACCAAGGTATGGTATCGTATAGTTGGTAGTCTGAAGTCAAAATTAAACAGGACTTTTGGCTTTACAACTAAGTACTATCGACTTAAAACTATTTATCCAGCACCTGTTGGTAAAACTGCAGGGTTTGCCTCGCCACTATATCGATATCAAAACATTCTTTCACTTTTTCGTAGCCGGCTAAAGCAAGTCGCAGGCGTTTTTCAGGCTCATTGAGCAATGTAATTATTGCCGATGCTAATTCCTCAATATTGTCTGGATTTATCAGCAGCCCGTTAACGCCATCATCAATAAGTTCGGTGCCGGATGTTCGGTTTGAATTGATCACCGCCGTTCCGCATGCCATAGCCTCTAACGGCGCAAGTGCAAAAGCTTCGGCATATGATGGGAATACCGCCACTGCCGAATTACTTAAACAGGCATAAAGTTCATCCCTCTCCACATGTCCTTTAAACACAACACTGCTTTTTGCATCCTTCTGCAAGCAGGCGATTACTTTACTTACCGGGCCTTTCCCCAGTATCAGTAACCGGGCATCAGGGACCTGTTTTATAACTATATTCCAGGCCTCCGCTAACTGAAAAATCCCTTTCTTTTGAACAAGGCTCCCCGTAAATACCACCTGTTTGGTATCGGCCGGTGTACTGTTTCCAACTGCTAAGTTTATATCTATACCATTATATAACACCGTGATGAACTTGTTATACGACAGGTAATCAGCGCTTTTTTTTGCAGTATAGGCGCTTGCGCTGCTAACAGCCGCTGCGCGGTTTAAAATATCCTGCTCCATTTTCAAAACATACGGTGCCACCGGTGTTCCTGCCTCAGCATTGAAGTAAGTAATGGAACCATTTAATTTAACAACTATAGGAACAGGCAATGTGGGGAACGGCACATATGATTTACAAAACCTGATATAGTCATTATAATCGGGCATTTCAATAATATTGATCTGCTCATCGGCTATCATATGTTCCAGTTTTTTTTGATAAGCCGCAAGGCTTCTTTTTATATCCCGTTGCGTGATACCTGTATCCAGTAATATCCTGTTGAGCATCCGTACCCCGGCAGACCGCTGATTTTCAAACCACTTATCATCAATGCTCCAGCGATATCTCAAAACTTTTACACCTTCATCCTCAAATTCATCCGCGCCTCCGTATCCGCGGCTATACAACCCGGCAACAATTACCTTATGTCCCAGCTTTACCATTTGCCGGGCAATGAGCCGCACATAGGTTCCAATACCGCCATGCGGTCCGGGAGGATATTCATCGCACAGGTATAAAATGTTCATTGCGCTAAAAACTGTTTACTGTTTTGAATATTACGACTGCTCAATTGTTTTGATATTAAAGCTATTAACAGATAAAAAACTATCCCCAATAAAAGCCTGAACAAGAAATGTATGTTGATTGAAGCTGTTATAAACCAGCCGGCCAAAGCAGCAGGAAGTAGTATCACAAATGGCCGTAAGCTGATATGCATAATATTTTCATTCACCAACCTGTAATAAAGCACCGCCTGTAATATATTGGTAATTAAAAATGCCACAGCCGAACCAATACCATCCAGTAGCGGGATCAATATCAGGTTAAGCGCAATATTTGTTGTAGCACAGATTACGGTAACAGATGATACAGCCTTGTACTTTTTAACGCTAAAACTTAACGACCAAAGCAGGTTTATGAAAAACTGCAGGGGTATACACAATGACAGGATCAAAAATTCGGTAGCATTGGCAGCGCCATATTTGCCGCCGGTTATCATCCCCACTACAGGTGTCCAAAGTATATTAAGGACAAGTGGTAAGAGCATAGCCAACAGCAACTCGACTGTATTAAAGGAATTTACCTGCTCCTGCAATTGGTTAGATGGCTTTAAGGCCATCAGCCTTGACAGGCGCGGTAAAATAACGGGAGCTATAACAAGCATGGGCAGGCGCGAAAGCTCATAAGCCCGGTATGCAAAACTATAGTCGGCCAACACGGTTTTGCTTGCCATAAAACCCAGCAACAGCCAGTCCATCCGCGACAAGCTCATATCAAATATTACCGATACATACTGCGCCGAGGCCTCTTTAAGCAACTTTTTATAAGCCCGAAGTTGAAATTTAAAACTAAAATCTGTTTTCGTGATAACATACATGAGCAGTGCCAGCAATTCGGCCCCGGCTGTGCCTATCATTACCATTACTACAGAACGAACTTGTAATTGCTGTATAGTAATAAGATAGAATGCACCACAAACCCTTAAGCTGTTACTTATAACGGCGATTATACCATAGGGCGTAAATTTTTCCTTTGCGTTTAGAAACTGTTTTAACGGAATACCCAGGAAAAGCAGGCCCTGGGCTATAAAAAACCATGGCAGCGCCTGGTAGATATTGTCGTGCAATATTAAACTTAATAATAACAATACGCCCAGGGTTACAAAAAAAGTAGCGAGCGAATGGAACAAAAATGCCGCCGCCGCCCAATCCGACCGTTGTGAGGCTGCTATACGCCTGATCACTACCTGTTCCAGTCCAAACCCCAAGATGGTGGTAACAAATATAGATAAGGCATTCATCCAGCTAATGGCTCCAAAGCTGTGCTTACTCAGGTAAACAGAAATAATATAAAAAAAGATACTGCCAAGCACCTGCAAGGCAAGTGCCTGCAAACCTGACGAAAAAAACCTGATGAACGCTTTACTCCTGAACAACGACGTATATGTTTATACTCTTATACTATTGTTTTTATCGGCCGGTTGCCTGTAACATTTTAATATCCCGGTTAAATATCTGCATATATCAGCACATTAACGAGGCAACCATTCCATTTTTTGGCACGTAACCTATTTAAACGAAACAATTGCGACAAGGCCGGCAAAACCGGGAAATGAACATCAATAAATACAAAGGAATAATGACAATCAGTTTGCCGGGTTTTGATATTAAGAGGTGGAAAACTTATGCCGATTGGCGGCTGCTGATCTTCCTGCTGCTGTTTATCAACGTGCGGATCCCATTTAAGATAGTTGCGTTGATTTTTGTTTACATAAGCCAGTTTAACTTTCAATTTGGCTTTAAGCTGCGCAATTCAAGGATCCCGTTATTCTATCTGCTGGTTTTCCCTATAGCTATTGCCGCAGCAGTCATCAACCAAAATTTTTCCAACCTGTATTATATACCTGTTTTTGGCGGGGCTTTGATATGCTGGGCGCTGGCCCTGCTGGCCGTTCACCAGGTTAAGCTGATGGTTGATAAAACAGATGCCGAAACCATTTACCGTACACTGATCATTTTTTTTATCATAAACGCAGTTTTCTCGGCAGGTAACCTAATGCATATTATGTGGATCACTAAAAGCATTAACCCCTATGCTTTTATGGGAATGCATCAGCGCTATTATATCAATACCGGCGATGATGTAATGGGCATAAGCTTTGACATTTCATCAACCAATGCTGTTATCTGCGCTTTCGGTGTGTTTTACTTCATTTATAAGAATAATTTGCCCATGATGATCGTGTGCATGAGCACGCTGGCACTTACCTACAGTAACCTCATCAGCATTTTGGTACTGCTGCTCCTCGCTTTCATTTTTGTTTATAAAACCACGCGCAATCAAAAAAGCATGATAGTAGTGGCATTGCTGCTTTATGTGACCTCCCTCGTCAAAATATCGCCGCAAAATGAAAAGTATATTAACGAAGTGACTAAAAGTACGCTGCGGGAAAATCGCATTGAAAAACAGGGCCATGCAGCAGGGCAGGCAACAACTGCCAATCCCGGCGGGCGATTCATAACCAGGGATGAACAAAGGAGAAAATTTGCACAAAACTATCTGGACAGCCTGAGCAGGATAAAGGCCCAACAGGAAAAACCAAGCGCACTTGACAAAAAGATCAAAAGCTTGCCGCTTACCGATGACGGCAGGCTATACATCCCGGGGCCAAACACACACTTTGCCGAATTTTATAACACCGGCGAAATGACTCCCGACAGGCAACAGCTTATCGACTGTATAGCTGCTCACAAGGATCAGCTACCACTTTGCCGGCTTGAGCCCTTCAATCCTGCATTGCCTGGAAAGATTACCGGTGCAATACAAACCTTTAATTATCTTATCAGTCATCCTTTACAAAGTATAGTGGGTTTAGCTCCCGGAAATTTTTCATCCAAAATAGCTTTCAGGGCGGTTGGTGCCGGTATAAGGGGCAATTATCCCCAAAAATACATCTATATCAACCCGGCATTTATGCACAATCATTTAGACCTGTACCTGAGCTTTTTCAGCAAGGACGCAGGTTTCCGTTCGGTACGCAATAACCCCTACTCCACTTACGATCAAATGCTTAGTGAATACGGTATCCTCGGGTTGCTTGCCCTGCTTATATTTTACATTGGCTTTTTTGCCCGGCATTATAAAAAGCTTAGTTATGGTTTGCCCATCCTAATGATGGTAACGGGCATATTCTTTCTCGATTACTGGTTCGAGCAGCTCTCGGTACTGGTAATTTTTGAATTGATGTTACTCCTCAATATAAAAGAAACTACTACACCCCACTTGAAAACAAAAACTACAGTGCAGGAGGAACTTGCGTATGCATAGCCCTCAAATTACTGTTTTAATGCCTGCTTATAATGCCGGTAAATATATTCGCGAAGCTATTACATCGGTACTTGAACAATCGTTTGCTGATTTTGAATTGCTGATTGTAAATGATGGCTCAACTGATGACACGGCAGATATTATTAACTCATTTAACGATGAGCGTATAGTGATTTTGAGCCAGGAAAACAAAGGCGTAGCTGCAGCCCTCAACAACGGTTTACGCCACGCGCGGGCGCCTTATATAGCCCGTTTCGATGCCGACGATGTATGTTATCCTTACCGCCTGCAGGTGCAGTATGATTTCATCACATCTCATCCCTATTATAGCATTATTGGTTCGGGAGTTGACTATACCGATGTTAACGGCGATCTGATATTTACCTGGCAACCTGACGCCCTGAGCCATAACCAGATAAGGCAGCTCAGTTACAGGATTTGTCCCTTCATTCACTCCAGTGTATTTTATAAGCGTGATACCGTTTTAAATGCCGGTGGCTACAATGAGTTGGCCTACACTTTTGAAGATCATTTTTTGTGGGCAGGTATCCTTAAACACGAAAAAGCTTTTAACCTTAATCAACCGCTCATTAAGGTGAGGCTCAATGCCGAATCTGTTACCATTGATGAAAAATGGCGTACAGGTAAATTTAGGCAGATCAAGTACAATGCCCTGCGCAAGGGGAGCATTACTGAAGCCGAAGGAAGGCAGTTGTCTGAGATCGGCATTAAACAGTTATCTCCACGCATCAAAAAAGGAGCTTATTATGCCCTGCTCGGCAAAAAATACCTGTGGAATAATTATCAGCCGGAAAAGGCAAGGGAAAACCTGCTGAAAACACTTTCTATCAGCCCGCTGCATCTCAAAAATTATTTTTTGCTGCTGATGTCATTTCTGCCCGAGCGTATGCTGATGAGTTTATACCAATTAGGTAAACGCAAT
The DNA here is from genome assembly GCF_013376065.1 of Mucilaginibacter sp. SG538B. Classification (NCBI taxonomy): domain Bacteria; kingdom Pseudomonadati; phylum Bacteroidota; class Sphingobacteriia; order Sphingobacteriales; family Sphingobacteriaceae; genus Mucilaginibacter; species Mucilaginibacter sp. SG538B. The sequence continues at coordinate 1,689,311 of NZ_JABMJI010000001.1, read as the reverse complement.
TTCCGATTAGCCGACGCCGAGCTGCCAACCGCTGTTTTAAATCAAAACGAATTGAATTATGGCAGCTAAAAAGATAAAACTGTTTGTTGATGCCCACTCCTTTGACAAAGAATTTCAAGGAGCGCAAACTTTTATACGCGAATTATACAACCATCTGCTGGCCCACCGCCCGGACATAGATATTTACATCGGCGCCCACGATACCGATAATGTCCGAAGATTGTTCCCCCTGCTGCCGCCGCAAAACATATTGCCTTATAAAAACAGGGGAATCAACATCCTGCGCTTTGTATTTGATATACCGGCCTACATCAAAAAATACAGGTTTGATTTTGCACATTTTCAATACGTCAGCCCTAAAAAAATGGCGGGCTGCAGGTACATAGTAACCATGCACGATATGCTGTTTAACGATTTCAGGACAGATTTCCCCATCCTGTTCAGCTTAACGCGCAATTACCTTTTTGGCCGCAGCATTAAAAATGCAGATATCAAAACCACTGTATCCGACTATTCAAAAGACAGGATCTGTGATTATTACCAAATCCCCGCTGACGAGGTGCATATTATCCAAAACGGGGTAAGTAACTCATTGCTGCAATACCAGTCATCAAAACCAGAGGCAGAAGATTGGATAGCGGAAAAATTCGGCATAAGAAATTTCATCCTGTACACCAGCCGCATTGAACCCCGCAAAAACCACCTTTTGTTACTGCAAAAATATTTGAAACTGAAGCTGTACGAAAAAGGCATCGGCCTGGTGTTCATTGGTAAAGCATCCATAAAAACACCGGGCTTAGCCAGGCTCATCAAGAGCCTTACGCCTGAGCAAGAGCGGTTTTTCAGGTGGATACCGCAGGCAGAACAGGCCGATCTGGCGGCCTTTTACCGGGCCTGCAGGCTGTTTGTATATCCCTCAAAAGCCGAAGGCTTTGGGATCCCGCCGCTTGAAGCAGCCATTTGTGGTGCACCTGTATTATGCTCGGCAGAAACGGCTATGAAAAATTTCTATTTTTTTGCGCCATATACTTTTAACCCGGCCAATCATGCCGATTTTGAGCAAAAGCTATTACTTGCCGCACAGCAACCACCCGGCGATGCCTTCACCAGCCAAGTAGCGCGGCATGTTGAACAGCAATACCACTGGCAAAAAAGCAGCACCATATTTTACAACTTGTTACAAGCAAATTTTCATTGTCATGAAACTAAAAATAGCGATCTTAGGCACGAGGGGCATCCCGAACTACTATGGCGGGTTTGAGCATATTTCCGAATATGTATCGGCCGGCTTGGTAAAAAAAGGACATTCAGTTACCGTTTATAACTCCCATAACCACCCTTATGAAGCCGATACCTGGAACGGCGTTAACATTGTACATTGTTACGATCCGGAGTATCTGATAGGCACTGCCGGGCAGTTTGCCTATGATTTTAACTGCCTTATGGATGCCCGTAAACGTAAGTTTGATGTAGTACTGCTTATGGGCTACACCAGCAGCTCGGTTTGGGGGCACCTTTACCCGTCCAACAGCGTTATCATTACCAATATGGATGGACTGGAGTGGAAACGCTCCAAGTACTCAAAGCCTGTACAACAATTTTTGAAGTACGCGGAAAAGCTGGCCGTGAAACATAGTCAGTATTATATTTCCGACTCAAGGGTAATCAGGTCATACCTTAAGGATAAGTACGAGGTCGACAGCCGGTATATCCCCTATGGTGCCGATCTGTTTTCAGACCAGGAACGTGAGCAGTTTGATAAAAGCGAGGTGCTTAAGGAAGATTATTTTTTGCTGATGGCCCGCATGGAGCCCGAAAACAACATCGAAACTATTTTAGAAGGCTTTAACAACAGTTCATCAAAAAAAAGCTTTATGGTTTTGGGCGATACCAGTAACCGCTTTGGCAAATTCATAACCCACAGGTTTAAAAACGATGATCGCATCCAGTTTAAGGGCGCCAATTTTGATAATTCGGTTGTGCGCGCACTACAGAACAACAGCTACCTGTATTTCCACGGGCATAGCGTGGGCGGTACTAATCCGTCCCTGCTTGAAGCCATGGCTAGCGAAGCCTTGATTGCCGCCCATAATAACCCTTTCAATAAATCGGTACTCAACTCAGATGCTTTTTATTTTGATAATGCTAACGAGGTGCGCCATTTGGTTGAAAATGTGCAGCGCAAGGATACCGAACGCGAAATGGTGAAAAACAATCTTCATAAGATACAATACCAGTTTAACTGGGAGGTAGTGATCAACGATTACGAAGATTTTATACTGGAATGCTATCAGCAACAACATGGAAAAGTTATTAAGGCCTGATGATACGCTAAACAACAGGATAAGCTATTACCTGCTGATGCTGTTATTGCTGAGCCTGCCCTTCAACCTGTTTTACAGCCACCTGTTTTTAATAGGCCTGGCCCTGCATACTATTATCCAAATTCACAAAACAACTATAAAGCCGCTATTAACAAGGGCTAACTTTGCTTTGGCTGCTGTTTTTTTTGTAACGCTTTTGAGCATTATTTACACCACCAATAAATCCCAGGCTTTTACAGAGTTAGGCAGGCAGGTTACTATTTTGCTTATCCCGTTAATCTTTTGTTTTAACCCGCTCGATTTAAAAAAATACCGGCATAATTTTTTACTCGTATTTTCATTCGGCTGTACCATCACTATCACTTATCTTTTTTTACAGGCCCTTTTTACCATAAAATATTATCATCTGCCTTTAAAAGCATTAGCGTCCCCAGCGTTCACAAACCACAATTTTTCGGAACCATTGGAGATCCATGCTACATTTTTTTCCATGCAGATAGCCATAGCACTGGTTTATCTGCTGTATGTTTTAGTAACGGAAACAGTAAAGACCCGCAAATTTTTCTGGCTCATTTGCAGTGGTATTTTAGCTATGGGAATTCTGCAGCTTAGTTCAAAATCGATATTTATAGCTTTGCTGCTTATTATAAATATCGCCCTTCCCTGGTTCATATTAAAAGGGCGAAACCGCTTCAGGTTTATGGCCATTAGCACAGCATTATTTATTGTGGTGATGGCAGGCATTTATACCCGGGATACTTTTAAGGAACGTTATGTAACCGAGCTAAAAAAAGACCTGAGCCAATCAACCGACGCCGAACTCACCGATCCGCGATTAGCGCGCTGGAGCGTGGCCATTAGCGTGGGAGCACAATCGCCTGTTATAGGTCATGGCGCAGGCACTGAAATTGGTTTGCTCAAAGACCCATTTTTCGACCATAAATTTTACCGGTCGTACCTGGCCGGGTTAAATGCACATAACCAGTTTATTAGCTTTTTTATTAAATCGGGGATCGTTGGGTTGATGGTTTACCTGTGTGTGCTGGCATTTGGCATCAGGGCAGCTGTTGCAAAACGCGATTTAATGCTCATGGCTTTTATGGTTATTATAACCGCCGTTTCCTTTTCAGAAAACTACTTAGATGTGGATAAAGGCATCTTTTTTTACAGTGTATTTTTCTCATTACTAATATTTTCTGCCAGCTCAGAAACAACAGGGACCCACGCTAAAAATATTGTGTAATTAGTTTATTCAAAGGCAACCAAAGCTGCAAGGGGTACGTCATCATTATATATACAAAGACGTGAAAAGTACAGTCATCTTAGTTGAACAAAACAATAAACGATTGTTAAATACCAGGAATAATATTTTAGCTACCCTTGCCTATTTTGACATGTGGGACTACCCATTAACCTACGGCGAGATATTCCTGTTTTTGGAAAACAAGTATGGCCGGCATGATTTCACTGAAGCGCTTGATCAACTTATCGTCAATAAGCTGGTATTTCATTTCGACAGGTTTTATTCGCTCAAAAACGATTATATGATAGCGGTAAGGCGTAATAAAGGAAACAAAAAAGCTGCCGGGCTAATCAATAAAGCTAAAGAAGCAGGCGCCTTTCTGATCCGGTTTCCTTTCGTTCGCGGTATTGGCATTTCAGGTTCCTTGTCTAAGAACTTCGCCGATGACAATTCGGACATTGATTTTTTTATCATTACCGAACGCAACAGGCTTTGGCTTGCACGTACGTTTATGCATATATTCAAAAAACTTACCTTTTTGGTTGGTAAGCAGCACAACTACTGCATGAACTACTATATTGATGAGGCCCAACTGCAGATAGTTGAAAAGAACATTTATACAGCAATTGAAGTAGCAACTATTATCCCATTAGAGGGTGACCTTACCTTTGAAAGTTTTTATAAATCTAATGCCTGGACCTCCGGTTTCCTGCCTAACAAATGTATGCGCCTCGCTACCGCTAAACCATTAAAAAAGCGGTGGTATAAAACATTTACAGAAAGCCTGTTCAATAATCCATTCGGCGATTGGCTGGATAATGTATTGATGAAAATCACCTCCGGGCGATGGAAAAAGAAAACTGAAATGAAGAAATTGAATATGCGGGGTACGGTAATGAGCATGGCCGCAAGCAAACATTTTGCCAAGCCCTCTCCCGAAAACTTTCAAATTAAACTGATAGAAAAATACCGGATTAAAGTTTCCATACTGTTACAGCAATTTGAAGAACGGATGGCGCAGTAAAACTCCTCCTTATCGCCATACCGAATTTATTTCTGCACTAAAACGCTAAGTCTGAAATTTGCATGAGACACCTGTTCAATAGTTTCCGGAACAAATTCGGTTACAACTTTTTCAATTACATTTTCCTCAGCGAAATAATATAATAATCGCCCACGTACTTAAACGGGCAGGTGGCCTTCAGCCTATTCTCCCAACGGGCAAGTGTTTTATAGGCGCGCGGATGTTTTTCGGCAAAGCCTTCAATATATGATGGCGGTACGATGGTACACAAGCCCTCAATACCCAATATTTCAAAATCGGATTTTAAACATTTTTTAATGTAGGATGGGTTGTAATAGAAGCAATCAAAGTATACACCTTCAACATGCGCCTTGCGGCCATTACTGCTAAAAAACCGGCGAAAAGCAGTTTTAAATTTCCCTTTAAATACCAGCAAAGTTTCCCAAAGGCAGAATTTGGGCAGCACCACCAGGGTCACCGTGCCGCCGGGTTTTAGCAGCCCGGCAAATGAACTCAATACTTTATCCAGCTCGCCGGTACAATTGAGGCCTGCAAAGTTGGAAAAGATCAGGTCATATGGACCTTTGTTGTTTAGCTGTTCAAGCTGCGTATATGAACAAAGCTCATTGCTTACCGCATGCTGCCTATCACACTTTACCACCTTTTCGCGGAGTTGCTGCTGCATCCCTTTTGAAATATCGGTAGCATGGACCTTAAATCCTTTTTGTGCAAAAAACAGTGCATCTTCACCGGTACCACTATTCAGTTCAAGGATGTTGCTTCCAGGCTTCAGGTATTGCAGGATATGATCACGCACGCGTTTGCGCTTGTACGCAATTATCGTGTCGCCTGAGTACAGTTCATCAAAAACTACCGACTGGTTGCTAAATGCAGCCTCGGCAAATTGTTCGTTTATACTTGATGCGGTGCCGGTCATATCGCCTTTTCAAATTTTTCCAGTTTCAGCTTTTCAAGATAGGTAAGCGGCGCATAATAAAACACCGATAATGCTTTCCTGATATTTTTTACCGAGCTCCCAAACGGATCTTTCAGCAGTTTTTGGAAGCTGTTTTTAGCCAGGTGCTTGTGATAGTTGCGGTGTACGTATTTATGCAATTGCTTGTAGTAAAAAGGCGGGTAGGTGTTTTTAAACATCAGCGCCATCTCGTCGGAGTCAGTCCAGTTGGTTTTCTTTTTCAACTCGGTTTTAACGCGCTCGTAAAAAACGGTACCCGGCAGCGGATACGATACCGAAATACCAATCTCAAATGGCAGCAACCGGTTAATCATATCTATCGTAAGCGTAATATCATCCCGCGTTTCTTCGGGATAGCCAAACTGGATAAAGAACGATGGCTTAATGCCATGCGCTTTCATGAGGTGCGTAGCCGTATGAATCTGATCGATAGTGATACCCTTATCCATGGCGTCCAGTACCTTCTGCGATCCGCTTTCGGCTCCTATCCACACGTTTTCACAACCGGCGGCCGCCAGGGCTGCTACAGCTTCTTCCTCTGCCAATAAATCGGCCCGCGACTGGATCTTGAAACGGATCTTAATTCCCTCCTGTGCCAGTAGTTTGGCAAATTCCTGTACCCAACCGGGTTTCAATCCAAAAATATCATCGCAAAACCAGATATGATCCATCTGGCACCGCTCCTTAAGCATTTTAAGCTCATTAACAATATACTGCGGACTGTGAGAATTATACCGGTTGCCATAAATAGGCTTGGCGCACCAGTTACACTTGAACGGACAACCGCGGGTGGTTACCACATTAATTGAAAAATAGCCTGCATTCTTCATCCACATATCCCGGTAGGTATCCATATTCACCAAATCCCAGGCGGGCATAGGCAAACTATCCAGTTCCTTCATTACCGCGCGGCCGGGCGTTTTTATGATTTCGCTGCCGTTCGTGTAAGCTAATCCTTTTATTTCAAAATGATCAGTATTACCGCTTCGAATATGGTCAGTAAGTTCTGTCAGCGTTTGTTCGGCTTCACCCAATATCACAAAATCAGCTCCTTCGGCAAGATATGCTGCATACCTGTCGGTTGAATCTGAGCTGGAAACGATAACTGTACAGCCACGTTCCTTAGCCAGCTTGCACATTTTAAATGCAGCCTCGCGCATATTGGTGAGGCACATTTTGGTCAGGTAGTTGAACCCATCATCATAAACCACAAAAAAATCCGGTTTATTCAACTCAATAGCGGCTATCACCCCGTCAGGATTGCTCACAAACATGGTATCAAACAGGCTTACCCGGTAACCGCGCTCCCGCATCAGCGCAGCAGCGTATATAGTACCCAGCGGCGCATAAGGTTGCCCTATGCCCCATTGCTTTGGGTCGAACCGTAAAAAATAAGAATGTGTAAACAGTATATTGTTCATTGTTTTGAGCCTGTTTCTAAATCCAGGGAAATTTCCTATATCCTCCCAGGGGAAGAAATCGCACATTTCCGCGCTTCATTGCTTTTTTATTATCAATCCAACCTCGCCAGCGGCGATAAATTAAGCGAGCACACACATTTAACACAGGTAGGGTCATTAGCCATATCCAGTGTTTTGCGAAAATTGATCGCCTCTTTGCTGTTCAAAATATCATTTAATGAATTATCCCTGATGTTACCTATCGCTTCATGAAAAAAGCAAGGCCTTACCGCGCCATCAGCCTCAATCACTGCAGACACCCATGGTGCATTACACTTTTTAAACGGGAATGCATTATGGCCATAAAAAGCAGCATAATAACCATAAATATCCCGGATCTTAGCCGGAGATTCGGCAATGAACCTGCTGGCAAAATCGCTTTTATTAGCCAACACCTGGTTTGTCATTTCCTGAAATTCGGCAAGTTCATTTTCAGTCGGTAGTATCTCATGTTGCCGAGGCTCGGCCCATGCTGTTTGGCGGTTAAAGGCATGGCTGCTCACATCGGCAGGTAAAAAGCTCACCCGGTCAATGCCCATTTGCTTTGCAGCCTCAATAATGGCCGGCCAATTCCTGAAGTTTAAACGGTGAATTACGGTACGGGCTGTAATGCGATATTGGGGTTCGAGAGATTTGATGTACTCCACTCCCTCCTTCAATTTATTGAATGCCCCTGGAACATTTCGGATGGCATCGTGTAAAAGTTCATCGCCATCTAAAGAAACAATGAGGTCGTCAACCCATTTTAAAATATTGAATGCGTTTTTCCTGATAGACAGCCCTGTCGACAGCAGCGTAACCTTGATCTTTTCAGCACGCAAAATCTCGCATAGCCTGAAAAAATTGATATTCAGCAACGCTTCCCCGCCCGACATCAATACCTGCTTTGTACCGAATTTTCGTAAAGCACTTAACAGATCGGTCACGTCGGCTTCGGTAAGCTGCTTCAGGTTTTTATTATCCTTCCAGATATCACACATTACGCAACGGCAGTTGCAGGCACTGTGCGGCATCAAAATCACGATGGGTAGCGCAGCGATGCGGTGCGTTTGCAGTGTGCGGAAACGCTGAAATGTATGATATAACGATTGGCCTGTCATCTGCATAAATTAAAATCCCTGTATTTCGGGCTGCCTGTAACGCCAAACCTTTTGTAGCAACTTTATTTCATAAGGATAATGGTACATGCTCGCCTTATAACGCATGGTAGCTACCAGTTTAATGGCCATACGTTTAATCATATTGAGCCTGATATCCGTTACCGTTGGATACACCCCGTTCAGCACCGTTTCAAAATTCCTGATCTTATCGATCATCTCCGGCGTGAGCCATGGTGTTAACGGATTTTTACGAAGATCAAAGGCTTCCCATGCCGGGCTGATCCAGTCCTCCAGCGTTTCGGGGAAACGGAAGCCGCTTTTCATTACCTGCTTAAACAGTTCCGACCCTTCGGTAGGCACAGGACTGTAGGTATAAATTACGATCTCGGTTTTAGGGTTAACAGCCTTTACCTTTTTTATAAAGTCTATTTCAAAATCAATTTGCGACTGAACCTGTTCCTGGGTTGGCGCCGGAGTACCTAATACAAAGGAATATTCGGGTATGATGTCAAACTTTTTAAGGCGCTCGGCAAACTCAATGATCTGGTCGCCTGTTTGCGTGCCGCCCTTATCCATCTGTTCTAAAATGGTGTTGTTACCACTTTCGGCTCCGAAAAAGATGATCTTACATCCTGATTCGCGGATTGCGGCAAGGGATGAATCTTTAAATTTCGACATGGTATCGATGCGGGCCATCCCCCACCAGGTCATGTTTTCGGGTTTTATTAAGCGGGCAAACTCAACCGCGCGCTTTTCTGATACAAAAAAGTTATTGTCATGAAATTCTATGGCATCGGCCCCCCATTTATCTTTAATATATTTTACATCCTTATAAACGTTTTGGGCCGATTTTGCCTTCCATCTTGCCTCATATATTGGCACTACAGCACAAAAGGAGCAGGTGAAGGGGCAACCGATGCTGGAGTGATAAGCCATCGTTTTTTCGCCCAGGTAAGTTTTACCTAAAAACTTGGTGATGGGATAAAAAGTATTCAGCTTATCATATGGCAAGGCCGGTAGGCTGTCCTGATCTAAAAGGTCTTCCTTAGCGGTCTTGATGATCTTGCCATCAGTTGTTTTATAGATGAGGTTGCGGATAAACTCATAAGGTTCGTTTTTCTCAAGGGCATCAATCAAGGCGGGGAAAGCGAGATCACCAGGCCCGTTGATAATAAAATCGACATAACCGGAATATAAAACCGCGTTAGGCTGATTTGATGGAAAATACCCGCCCCAGATCATTTTGGTATTGGGATATCTCTGCTTTATAGTTTTTGCCGCAGCAATAGCCTGCTTTAACTGCGGACCGGGCATAACTGTAAACCCAAAGTATTTAAACTCGCCGGTACTTAAATAGCTATCTATCTTAACCATCGGGTCATGCTCGCAATTGCCGTCAACAATTACCCAGTCATATTTTCCATCAACCGAGGCCGCTATATTTAGTATCGAATTAGGTATGCGATACTTGTTATTTGCACTGCGCGGGTTAAATAATAATATCTTGTTCATCTGTTAGTATCAATACTTTGCTTTCAATCCCCCCGGCAATGGGTTTATCTTTTAGTTTAAGCAGCCTGTAAGGCACCCCTGCCATCACAAAGTCTGCACACAAAATAAAACCCACTGCCATACCCAATCACAAATGAGGGGGATTGCCCATTCAACAATTAATCTGAGCTTCTACACTATCACTTTCACACTAATAAATACGCCCTGGCTTTCACACAGGTTGCCTGCCTTTATAAATAAAATAGCTGGCAACCATTATTATTTAACGGCCGTATTTGCTGATATAAGATGTTACTAATATCCCGTAATTGTGATCCAAACTGTAAAAAATTATATTAAGCAGCGCTTTTTCCCGCCCAATATCATAGAGAAAAACTCGGTGGATGCCTACGATATCTGGGCCGAGCATTATGATGCGCAGCCAGGTAACCTCATGCTCGATTTGGATGAAGTTTTGTTTCCCCGCCTGGTTACGGATACAGTTATCGCCGGTAAAAACGTGGCCGATATTGGCTGCGGTACCGGCAGGCATTGGGAAAAGGTGTTTGCGCTAAATCCGGGGCGGTTAACGGGCTTTGACACATCGGGCGGGATGCTGGCGCGTTTACAGCAAAAGTTTCCATCGGCAAATATTTACCGCATTACCGACGACCTGTTCGGTGACATGCCATCGGGGAGTTTTGACACCATAGTTTCAACCCTTACTGTTGCGCACATCAAAAATATTGAAGTTGCCTTGCAGGCCTGGATGCGGATCCTGAAACCGACCGGTGACGTCATTATTACCGATTTCCATCCGCAGACACTGGCAAACGGCGGCAAGCGGACATTTAAACATGGCAGCGGTTTTATAGCGGTCGAAAACTATGTGCACCCCGTAAATACCATTAAAGATCTGTTGCTGAACAACGGTTTTAAGCTAATTGCAGAAGAAGAAATTAAAATAGATGAAACCATGAAGCATTATTATGCCAATAAAAACGCGCTTCATGTTTATGATAAGTATAAAGGCTTCCCCATTATTTACGGGCTGCACTTGAGGAGAACCGATGGTACTGAATAACGTCATGATACCGGGAAACGATGCCGTGGTGAGCATAAGTATAAGCGAGGGTAAAATAAAACAGGTTTCCCCCTCACATACTGATGACTACGAACAGCTGACCTTTGTGAATGCCATTGCTTTTCCGGGCCTGATCAACTCGCATGACCATCTTGATTTTAATCTTTTTCCGCAGCTTGGCAACAAAACCTATGAAAGTTATACCGAATGGGGAAAACACATTCACCGCGTTTACGCCGGTGAGATTGCATCTGTGCTAAAAATCCCGATTGCCCTGCGCGAACGCTGGGGTGTTTATAAAAACCTGCTTTGCGGCGTTACCACAATAGTAAACCACGGGGAAAAAGCTACCATAAATGATCCTCTCATCACTATATTTGATAATTGCCAGAGTATCCACTCTGTCCGGTTTGAAAAAAACTGGAAAAAACGGCTCAATAACCCGCTTAAAATAAATAAGCCGGCGGTGATCCATACAGGCGAGGGCACAAACGATATCGCTCATACCGAAATAGATGAACTAATTAAATGGAATATCCTTAAGCGTAAACTCATCGGGATCCATGGAGTAGCTATGGATCCTCAACAAGCCAAACATTTCGAAGCCCTGGTTTGGTGCCCCGAATCAAACTATTTCCTGCTTAATAAAACAGCGGCCATTGATGAGCTAAAAAGCAAAACAACGATTTTATTTGGCACAGATAGCACACTTACCGGGCATTGGGACATCTGGCATCACATTCGCCTTGCGCGTAAAACCCAAATGCTTAATGATGATGAATTGTACAGCTCTCTTACTTCATCCCCTGCTCAAACCTGGAAACTAAATAGTGGCAGCATTACCAGCGGATTTGATGCCGATATTGTAATAGCTAAAACAAAAGGCAAAGTTGGTTTGCAGGCTTTTTATAATATAACACCCAATGATATTTTACTGGTGATGCATAAGGGCGTGATTTTGCTGTTTGATGAATCGCTTTATCACCAGCTTACGGGTATAATTACCCAAAATTACAGTAAGGTCTTTACCGGCAACCATTTCAAATACGTGATGGGCGATATCCCTGGTTTAATAGCCGAAATAAAACGATACAAGCCGGATGCCGGTTTTCCCATACCTTACCCAGCCCCGCCTGCCGCATGAATATCATCAGAAAAATATGGTCAAAATCGAAACGCAAAGCGATTTATTTAAGCGATAGTGCATGCCACATTTTGGGCTTGGATAAAGACCTTGATACCGCTAAATAAAAATAGCATTTGCTGTTGTCACCATTGATACTTTTTAAATGAGATACGTTTTAGCCAGTTATGTGTACACCAAAGAGTTTAACCAGCCACAGGCCTGGTTAAAGCGCATTAACATGTATACCGGCATATTAGATGCCCTGGCCAAAAGCAACGAGGTAATCAGCATTGAACAAATCAGTTACGAAGGTGAACTGACACAAAACGGCGTTAACTACCATTTCAGAAGATACCCAAAAGCGGCGCTCAAATATTTTCCATGGGCTTTGCACTTGTATATTAAAAGCCTGAAACCCGATGTGGTAATAATCCATGGCTTGCTTTTCCCCCTGCAGGTTATCCAGCTACGCCTTGTGCTTGGCCGCAAAGTAAAGATCATTGTGCAAAATCATGCTGAAAAACCTTTCACCGGTTTAAAAAAACTACTTCAGCGGGCAGCCGACCGGTTGGTTGACGCCAACTTGTTTGCGTCGCATGATATGGGGATGGAATGGATTGCCGCCGGCAACCTCAAATCGCCCGGTAAAATACATGAGGTGATGGAAGTTTCTTCGGTTTTTTACCCTATAGACCGCCTGGAAGCCACCTCCCAAACGGGTGCACAAGGCAACCCGGTGTTTTTATGGGTAGGCCGTTTAAACGAAAATAAAGATCCGTTAAATGTAGTGAGAGCCTTTTTGAAATTCGCCGAAAGTTCGCCCGGGGCAAAGCTCTTTATGATCTATCACACCGAAGAGTTACTGCCGAAGATCAACGATTTATTAAACTCATCACCAAATATTGAAGCCATTGAATTAATTGGCGAAGTACCACACGCCGATTTATTATACTGGTACAACAGTGCCGATTTCATTCTCTCCGGCTCACATTATGAAGGCAGCGGCACCGCTATTTGCGAGGCCATGTCATGCGGATGCGTGCCGCTGGTTACAGATATCCTTTCGTTCAGGATGATCACTAACAACGGGGAATGTGGCGTATTGTATGAGCCGGGAAATGAAGCTGCATTGCTTGCTGCGCTCCTGCAAACCACACAAATGAATGTTGCAGAAAAGCGGAGATTATCCATTGAATATTATAATCAAAACTTATCGTTTGAGGCTATTGCCGAGAGGGTTGAGGGGATAGTGCAAAGTCTTTAAGCACTGCTTGCTTTTAGCAGTCGCAAATCCAATCTATTGTTCAAACACCTCCATCATCTTCCTTACATTATCCCTGATCTCATAAACCAATACATTTTTCCTCACCAAATCCGGTTTATCCAAAACCCAACGGATAGTTTGCCCGACTTCTTCCATATCGTTTACAATATGCCAGTTGGTAATACTATTATCCATCGGTTTAACAAAACTTACTACTTCAGCTCCCGCATACAGGGCTTCAAGGCAAACAGCGCCGAAGCCTTCATATTCCGAAGGGTGAAATAACACTCTTGAGCGCTGCATCATTTTAAGCACTTCATGATGCGGTAGTTCGCCCGCAATGGTTATGTTACTTTCAAGTTGCTTTGATTTAATCTGTTTTAATAATTTTTCCTTTTCCGGGCCATCGCCGCATATCACCGTTTTTATATCCGGGTAATATTGCTTCAGCATGGCAACAGCTTCAATAAACAGGTGAAACCGTTTCAAGGGAATAAGCGACCCTACCCCTGAAATATGAATGTCTTTTCCGGCAGATAAATCAGCAAATAATGAAGTATCTATTCCCACCGGGATAACATTCAGTGGTCTTACCTGGTAATTTTTAGCGAACTCACGTACAATAAAATCCGACAGCGCTATCAGTTCCTCTCCTTTTGGCTTTATCCACTTAGCATATTTGTTCCCGGCTTTAGCATCCTGCCCCAGCATCCAGCAACGGTGCTTAATATTTTTTATCCAGGCAAAATAATGACCAACCAAAGCACATTCGCCAAGCCAAAAGCTTAGCAAGCCCATTATTTGGTATTCCTTGCTTAAAAGCCCTAAAGCTCGCCATACTTTTAGCCAAATATTCAGCCTGAATAATTTACCACGGCTTCTTCCTCCAAAACTGATCACCCGTACACCATGCCAATCATATTCGGCAGCGAAAAAAGGATATTGAAAACTTAGCACAGTGATATGCAATTCCGGATTTTCGGCTTTTAATGCCCGTACAAAAACCTGTTGAGGCGGTAAACAGGTAGTATCGGCTTCGCTTTCGGGGAACCCGGGGCTCAGGATAAGCAATGCTTTTTTACGGTTATCATCCATTGGGCGAGATCACTTTATTACAGATAGCCAGGCTGGCCTTGTTATGGGTGATCAGGATGATCATTTTTCCCTGCCGGACCAGTTGCTGCAATTTGGTTAACAATTCATTTTCCGCATCCGCATCCATTTCGCTAAACGGCTCATCTAAAATTAACAGATCATGATTATGATAAAGCGCCCGGGCCAGCATGATCCTTTGGCGCTGACCGCCGCTGATGTTTTTGCCGTTTTCGGTAATAACTTTAGCTGTGCCTTCTGGGTACTCCGCAACCAGCTTATCTAAGCCGCAAAACTCCAGTACACTGGTCAACTTTTGCTCATCGGCAGTTTTATCGTCAAGTATGATGTTCTTTAGGATAGTATCATATATAAGAAACGGTTGTTGTTTAACCAGGGAGATGTTTTTACGGTAAAGCCGGCGCATTGGCGCGGCAGCAATTTTATTGTTGATATAAATGCCCCCTTCGGCCGGCTCCAAAAAACCGGTTAACAGGTTAATGATAGTAGTTTTCCCCCTGCCTGAATTCCCCGAAATGCCCATAATATCACCGGGAGTTATCTCAAGGTAAAGCTCATCCAAAACAGTTTTGTCCGGATAACTGAAACTTACTTTTTCAAGTTTCAATGACCAAATCTGTTCGTCAACAACCTCATTAACCTGTGGTTTATCATCTTCTTCAATGATCAAATCGGCCAGGATAAATTCATAGGTCTTCATTTGCCCGCTGCTGTTCAGTATCTTTACAATACCTGGGATGATCTTATATGCTGCCGCCACAAAAATGCCGATAGTCAGAATACTAACCACCGGAGTATCGCCCGTTAGTTTATTTACAGCGATGAGGATAAAAAAACCCAGAACGGCAAATACTTCCATCAATCGTGAAGGCAGGTTTTGCCAGGTTTGCTGTGAAGCTATATTTTGATTAAGCTGCTGTTGGTAGCTAAAAAACCGGCGACTGAAGAAATCATTTTTTTGATAAATATTGCTCTCCACGTAACCTGATAAGGATTCGTTTAAATGCTGTAGCGTTTTTTCACTCACGATTTTGATCTGCCCCCTGATAAATTTTAGCCTGGTTTTAATGAACCAACCCAAAGCCGCAACAGGCGGCAGCAGCAACACAAACAACAAAACAAACAAGGCCGGGTGATAGAACATAATAGCCCCAATAGTAAAAAGGATCAATACAGTTTGTGATATTATTAGCTGAAAATTAGTGAGCATATAATGGCTAAATTCGATAGGTTGCTGGCTGATTCGCCGGGTATGTACTGATGAATCGATGTGGATGAACTGATCAAAACCTGCATCAAGGTATGTTCGGATATTACGTTCGGATAATCTCGAAGCTACCTGGTAAAAAAAATGATGCTGCGCGTTTTGGGCAAAGAACCCGATGCAATTTTTTATCGCGAAAAGCACAAGGAAGATCCCGATAAGCCACAGCGATTTATTATCGACAAAACTGGCCGATAAAAAATTATAGTTAGTCCTTATGCCTTGCTGTGTATAAAAATTAACCATTAGCAACAGCATTGCTAAAAAAGCAACATCCAAAAGGGCGACAATAATGTCCACAATGATTAACCTGGCAAGCCTCCGCTTTTCAGATTGACTAAGGATGAGCAGAATACTTTTTAAAACTTGCTTCAAGAGGATGATAAAACAATTAAAACCAGGTTCATCACTGGTTTCATTATTAACTACGTTTTATACAGCTTTAAGGTTGCTTTATAAATGCGGGATAAAACACCAAAGCAATTAAAATAGATTGTTTAATCTGTTACTCTTGATAAATTACAGGCATAGTTTAATAATCTCTATAAAATTGTTAAATTTCGGCTTCGCATTTATAAAAGAAGTAAAACAACCTTCATGAGTTTAGAACCTTTCCTTGCCGTATTTGTGATCACTCAATTCAGGAGGCACCTGAAGAATGACGGGCTGCTAACCAAGTGGAACAAATACCTTAACATAGGCTATTATATTGCTATAGCAATCTTCATATTCGGTGTAAGTTTTGATCATGGAGAAAGGCTGACCACGATAATATCACATCTGTTCTTTTTAGGGGTTGTCATATCACCCTATTATATCGAAGATTTGAAATCGGGCAAACAACTTGCCTTCGCATTGATCCCTTATGCAATTGCCGGCTTGATACAAGATGTATTAGAAAAATGGTTCCCTAATTTTTACGAAAACCACGATAACCTGATACAAAGCCTGGTAATGTTCTCGCTTATCTGGGCATTTTCGCTTTGGCTCATCAGCCGCAAACAAACCAAAGCACTTGAAAATGAACGCAAACAACGCTTTGCCGAGCAGGAGCAGAACCGCATGATGGCAGCCATGAAGGTAAACCTTGAAAGCGAAGTTCGTGAGCGCACAGCCGAACTTACCCGCCAAACAGAAGAATTACAGCAAGCCCTGTCCGAACTTAAAAGCACTCAGGCGCAGCTGATCCAATCGGAAAAAATGGCCTCACTGGGTGAACTCACCGCCGGTATTGCCCATGAAATTCAGAACCCGCTGAACTTTGTAAACAATTTTAGCGAAGTAAGTATCGAACTGCTTGAGGAGCTAAAGGACGAGGTACTTGATAAACTGCCCGACGACGTAAAGGAAGATGCCGGCGATATTATTAACGACATTACCCAAAACCTAAGTAAAATAAACCAGCACGGCAAGCGTGCTGATGCCATTGTCAAAGGGATGCTGCAGCATTCGCGTGCTACAACGGGTAAAAAGGAGCCCACAGATATCAATGCGCTTGCAGATGAATACCTCCGGCTGAGCTATCACGGTCTGCGTGCCAAGGATAAATCATTTAATGCAGGCATGAAAACCAGTTTTGATCCTGATCTGGGTAAAATAGAAGCTATTCCGCAGGATTTGGGCCGCGTACTGCTTAACCTGTTTAACAATTCGTTTTACTCGGTAACCGAAAAGAAACGGATTTTGGGAGAAGGGTACGAACCAACCGTAACAGTTAATACCAAAAAGGTAAAATCGCCATCGGGTGTTAATATGGTGCAAATTACGGTGGAAGATAATGGTACGGGCATCCCTCAAAAGGTTCTGGATAAAATTTACCAGCCCTTTTTTACCACCAAGCCTACCGGGCAGGGCACCGGGCTTGGTCTTTCCATGAGTTATGATATTATCACTAAAGGGCATGGTGGCGAACTTAAGGTTGAAACGGCCGAAGGCGAATTTGCGCGGTTTGTAATTTGCATCCCTGTTGGCAATGTTGCCCAAAGTTAAACGCGGGTAATTTTTGCGTTTAACCACTAATAAAACCACACAAAAATTTAACTTTGAAGTACTATGAAAATACTTGTTGTTGACGACGAGGCCGATGTTCAACCCTTGTTTTTACAACGTTTCCGGAAAGAGATCAAAAGCGGCGGGATAGAGTTCAACTTCGCACTATCAGGTGAAGAGGCCCTTCATTTTTTGGAAGACCACCACTCGCAGGTCATACTAATTTTATCTGATATCAATATGCCGGGTATGAGCGGACTTGAACTATTGCGCAACATCAGGCAGCATTACGAAAAACCACCGCCGGTAGTGATGATGATCACCGCTTACGGCGATGATGAAAACTATAAACAATCAATGGAACTTGGAGCCGACGACTTTTTAACCAAGCCGCTTGATTTTAGCAACTTAAAAGACAAACTTAAACACTTAGAACAATAATGGCCAAGATACTGGTAGTAGATGACGAGCAGGACCTGGAATTACTGATCAGGCAAAAATTCAGGAAAAAGATACGGGAAGGCGTGTATGAATTTGTATTTGCCCAAAATGGTTTTGAAGCATTAACTCAACTGGCCTCCCACCCCGATATTGATGTAGTTTTAAGCGACATCAATATGCCGGAAATGGATGGACTAACCCTGCTTACCAAACTGCCCGATGCTAATCCTATATTAAAAGCAGTGATGGTTTCTGCATATAGCGATATGGATAATATCCGCACGGCCATGAACCGCGGCGCATTTGATTTTGTTTGTAAGCCGGTAAACTTCGAAGATCTTGACATTACTATTGAGAAAACTTTACAACACGTTATCGAACTTAAGAAAACCATGCAGGCCATTAAGGAGAACAATATCCTGCGGATGTATGTGGATGAAAATGTACTTAACTTCATGACCCATAAGGAGTTTGAGAACAGCCTTTTGAGTAATGAAACTATCGAGGCAACTGTGCTATTTATTGATATCTGCGGCTTTACCGCCATAACCGAGCATGTTGCCGCCAATACGGTTGTAGGTATGATCAATAAGTACTTTGATGTAATGGTACAGGAGATCATTGCCCAAAACGGTCATATTGATAAGTTTATGGGTGATGCCGTAATGGCCGTTTTCCGCGGTGAATATCACCTTGACCGCGCTATTGACGCAGCCCTCGCTGTTCGCGATAAAATGCACGAGGCCGATGAAATCCAGGCGGGTGATAAAACTTTCAAGCCTTCTGTTTCTATCGGTATCAATTCGGGCGAGATGATCTCAGGCAATATTGGTTCGGCCACATTAAAGCGGCTCGATTATACAGTAATTGGCGATGCGGTTAACCTGGCCCAGCGCCTCCAAACCGTGGCACAAGCCAACCAGATCATTGTAAGCGCCGATGTTTATGAGCAGGCAAAAGGCTCTTTCGCCCTTACTAAAATTGGCGAAGTAAGTTTGAAGAATAAATTAAAGCCGGTTGAGATTTACGAGGTGATTGATTAATAAAAATAACTACCGCGGGTTTAGCATAGTGTAACCCGTGTAGCATCATTGAAGTTTCCAACTTCATCCATCCCATCACTTAAACTATAGATAACGAACACATGGCAAGAATTGGCCGTTGTTGGTGTTCTAATCTTTTGCGCTTAAACTGGAAGCTTAAGTAATGCCCACTCCGGGTTACGCTCCGCTAAACCCGAAGCAGCTTTGTTATTTAACAGCAATGCCATCCTTTTGGGATGGCATTGCTGTTTTTCGCGGTAAACGACTTATGACTTGAAACTAAATACTTAGAACTTCCAATTAATGATCCCTTACCTTCTTCTTCAACACCCCGCCTGCGGCTTCTTTAATACTACTTGTAAAAACGAATGCCTTTGGGTCAATGCCATGTACGAGGTTTTTTAACCTGCGTACTTCCAAACGGGTTACTACCGTAAAGATGATATCAACCGGTTGATGAACATCAAAACTTTCTTTCATAAAGCCACGTTCACCTTTGTAAATGGTGATCCCGCGACCGAGTTCCATAACCAGTCTTTCTTTAATAATCTCACTTTGGCCCGAAATGATATTTACAGCCGTATACTCCTCTAATCCGTCTATTACAAACGTTATTGTTCGTGATGCAGTGTAATAAGTTAAAATAGAATATAATGCTGTTTGTAAACCCAACTCAACGGCTGCTATCAGGAAAATAATAATATTGATACCTAAAATAATTTCGCTAATGGTGAAACTACTGCGTTTTAAGGTGTATAAAGCTAATATCTCGATACCATCCAACGCGCACCCTCCACGAATGGATAGCCCCACGCCCAGGCCCATAAATACGCCACCAAAAATAGACACCAATAGTTTATCCTGAGTTATTACTGGGTATTCTATAAATTGTAAACATAAGCCAAGTCCAATTACACAAGCAAGCGTTTTTAGTGCAAATGATTTATTAACCTGGAACATGCCCATGATAATAAAAGGGATGTTGGCTATGATGATTACATAAGCTATGTTGAAATGATACAGCTCGTGAAGAAGAAGAGAAATACCGGTTACCCCGCCATCAAAGAAACTGTTAGGTACTAAAAAACCTTTTAGGGCGAACCCACAGAATAAAATGCCGATAATTACTGTGACTACGTCTTTCAAAATTTCTTCAATTTTTAAACCCGGTTGTGTCATTAATAGCAGTATTTAAATTTTTTTTGTGATAATTTTCAAATGCTCGTTTTTACCTTCAGCCCTGAGCCTGAGTGCTGTTTGGGTGAAGTAATGATGGCTTTGCAGGAACTTCACCTGCTGCCTGTCCCACTCCAATTCCGATTCAAGGTGATCTGTAATTACAAGTTCCGAAAATAACCTTTTACTAAGGATAAAAAAATCATTTCGGCCCAAATAATCTAAATCAGCATCACAAATTATCTGGCCTAAATGATTGTGAGGGTTTTGCGGCATTTTGGTTGCCATAATAATATCGCAAACCTGCTCAATTTCGTCACTCGTATAACCAAAATCAGGCAGATATTGCCTAGCATTTTTGCATGAACCAGCCTCGTGATTCACCTGGCCGAACAAAAAACCTGAATCATGATAGTAAACGGCCGTAAGTAATAGCTCCAATTCGTCTTCGATTATCCCCTCACCCGTCGCAATTTGTTTTGCAGCAGTATAAACATCAAGCGCATGATCAGCATTATGGTAATGAAAATGTTCGGGGAGTTCTTTCTTTATTTTGTCGAGGATAAAGTCCCCGGCTTGTTCTACTTGCATTCAGTATTTATAATAGGCGCTAATATATTAATTTGAGGGATACTGATATTAGCAAAATTCAAAACCGCGAAGACATATTACCATGCCTCTGCGCTGCACAAATTAATTATCTTAGCACAATGAACAGCTGGTTTAAAAACTACAAAGGCATCATCCTATTAATAACAGGCATTATCATTGGCAGTATCGCCGGAGCTGTTTTAGGCGACAAAGTAGCCGTGCTCAAACCCATCGGTGATATTTTCCTGAACCTGCTGTTCACTGCCGTTGTGCCGCTGGTTTTCTTTGCCATAGCATCGGCTATTGCTGCATTAGACAGCTCACAAAGGCTGGGGAAACTGCTGGGCGTTACTTCACTGGTATTTGTGTCGACTGTTTTAGTAGCTGCTATGGTTACCATTATAGCTATTTGGATCTTCCCAATCCATCAGCACCTGGTGGCCAGCCCCATTACCGAAACCATCACCAAAAAACCTTTTGGCGATCAGCTAACCAGCCTTTTTACCACCAGCGAATTTTACCAGCTGTTATCCCGCAAAAGCATGCTGGCCATGATCATTTTTGCCGTGATCACCGGCTTTGCTACACTGCATGCAGGCGAAAAAGGCAAAGCATTTGCAGCTTTTTTACACAGCGGCAATGAGGTGTTCAAAAATATATTCAGCCTCATTATGAGGATTGGCCCAATTGGTTTGGGTGCTTATTTTGCTTACCAGGTTGGTGTGTTCGGTCCGCAATTATTTGGCGGTTATGCCCGATCAATGGCTTTATATTATGGAGTAGGTGCTTTTTATTACCTTGCGATATTCAGTCTGTATGCTTTTATCGCAGGTGGCGTTAGCGCGTTTAAGCGATACTGGAAAAATAATATTATACCATCGGCTACAGCAGTAGGAACTTGCAGCAGCATTGCCACCATACCTGCAAATTTGGATGCCGCAAAAAAAATGGGCATCTCTGATGCTATTGCCAATATTACCATTCCGCTTGGTGGCACTTTGCACAAAGATGGTTCAAGCATTTCGTCAATAGTAAAAATGGCTGTAGTTTTCGCGCTGTTTGGTAAAAGCTTTGACAACGCTGAAACTATAATCATAGCCCTTGCTATGACAGTTTTAGTAAGCCTGGTTGAAGGCGGTATACCCAATGGCGGTTATATTGGTGAGCTGCTTTTTATTTCGGCCTATGGTTTTCCGCCCGAAGCGCTCCCTCCTGCCATTATTATTGGTACGCTGGTTGACCCAATGGCCACATTGTTGAATGCAACCGGCGATACGGCTGCTGCCATGCTGGTAGCCCGCTTTACGGAAGGAAAGGACTGGATGAAACCGCCCCCCGCTAAGGGAGAACTATAGCATATTCAATAAAGGTTTATTATATTGGCGTATAAATAAACCCTTCACTACCTGTATGCTTCACATTCTCTACATTATAGCCATTATTGCCGAAGCAATGACAGCGGCATTATCAGCCGGGCGCCGGGATATGGATTGGGTTGGTGTTTGTATCATAGCCTGGGTTACAGCTTTAGGCGGCGGCACCGTTCGCAACATATTGTTTAATCATTACCCCATGAGCTGGGTCGAACATCCCGAATATTTAGTGATTACCGCAGCAGCAGCGATATTGGCCGCCATCATCGCACGCCTCATGACCAAAATGAAAACGCTGTTTCTTTACCTGGATGCTTTGGGATTGGTAGTATTTACTATTATAGGCTGCCAGATAGCTGAGCAGATTGATCTGCCATGGCTTATCATTTTGCTAAGCGGCATGATAACTGGCTGTGCAGGTGGTGTGCTTCGCGATGTTTTGTGTAATGAAGTACCTTTGCTGTTCCGTAAGGAGGTTTACGCCAGTGCATCCATTGTAACTGGGGCATGCTATTTAGGTCTCGAACATATGGGTGCCCCCAATGGAGTGGCAATTGTAATAGCTTGTATTATTGGTCTTGCATTACGTTTACTTTCTATTAAATATAACTGGCAAATGCCCAAATTTGTGTACCGGGAAGAATGGCATTAATTCTTGATTTCGGAATTGGGATTTTCGATTTCGGATTTTGTTTTTACGTCAGCTGAAAGCTGACACGATGGTTCACCACGGGCTGAAAGCCCGCGGCAGTAGCCGTTTAACAACCAAGGCGAGGATTTACCTCGCCTTGGTTGTTATTAAAATATCCACCATTGTTCCCCCTTCAGGGGTTAGGGGGCTACTCCGTACTCAACGAATATGGAACATCACTTACCTTCACGCCTCTTGCCTTATTAGGCTGAGGAGCCATATTAAAGTTAAGTACCGCTCCTTTTTTAAGTTCCGAATGGCTTAACCAGGTTAAATCATATGGCTTGCCGTTAACGTTTAACGTGTTGATATATTTATTAGCCGGACTGTTGTTAGCTGCATTGATCACTACCTTTTTACCATTCTCAAGATTTAGCGTAATTTTCTTGAACAGTGGTGTACCCAAAACGTACTGATCACTGGCCGGAGTTACCGGGTAAAAGCCCATAGCCGAGAACACATACCATGCCGATGTTTGGCCATTGTCCTCATCGCCACAATAACCATCCGGAGTAGCTTTGTATAACTTCGCCATAGCATCACGCACATGGAACTGGGTTTTCCATGGTTCACCTGCATAATTGTACAAGTAAATCATATGTTGAATAGGCTGGTTGCCGTGGGCGTATTGCCCCATATTCATGATCTGCATTTCGCGGATCTCATGAATGGTCTCGCCGTAATAGCTATCGTCAAACACCGGTGGCATGCTAAATACCGAATCCAGCTTGGTAATAAATTTCTGACGTCCGCCCATTAAATCAATCAGGCCCTGCATATCCTGGAAAACGCTCCAACTGTAATGCCAGCTATTACCTTCGGTGAAGGCATCACCCCATTTAAACGGGCTGAATGGTTTTTCAAAAGTACCATCCTGGTTTTTACCACGCATCAGTTTTGTTTCCGGATCGAACAGGTTTTTATAGTTCATGGCACGTTTTTTATAAATGCCAATCTCTGATTCGGGTTTGCCCAGTGCCTTGCCTAATTTATAAATCGCAAAATCATCATATGCATACTCTAAAGTACGGGCTGCGTTTTCATTGATCTTAACATCGTAAGGCACGTAACCCAATTTGTTATAGTACTCAACTCCCTCTCTGCCTGTAGCCTGCGGACCGGCATTATTTGCGCCGTGCACCAAAGCTTCCCACAAAGTACTGATATCATACCCGCGTAAACCTTTCAAATAAGCCTCAGAAACCACCGAAGCCGAATTATTACCGATCATCACCGCAGAATACCCCGGGCTCGACCACTCAGGCAACCAACCACCTTCTTTATAATCATTAATGAGGCCTTCCTGCATTTCTTTATTGATGGATGGATAAACCAGGTTCAGGAAGGGATATAGCGCCCGGAAGGTATCCCAAAAGCCGGTACCGGCAAATTTATAACCCGGGAATACTTTACCTGTCGATGCACTATAGTGTACAATCTTGTTATCCTTATCTATCTCATACAATTTGTTCGGGAAAAATACCATGCGGTAAAAGCATGAGTAAAAGGTACGCATCTGATCAACAGAGCCGCCTTCAACCTGCAGGTGGTTTAGGGTTTTGTTCCAAACAGCTTTTGCCTTTTGACAAGTTACATCAAAGCTGTCTTTACCCTGCTCACGCTCCAGGTTCAACTCGGCCTGTTCAATGCTGATGAATGATGAAGCTACGCGCAAATGAACCTTTTCGCCTTGCGTAGTTTTAAAACCTATCAGAGCGCTTGCATGTTCAGCTTTTAGCTCCAGGCCATCAGCTTGCGTAGTATCGCTGAAAGTATGTGCATAGGTGATTGGCTTATCCACATAAATAACAAAATAGTTTTTAAAGTTTTTAAGCGGGCCGCGCGCATATTTGGTTGAATAGCCTACAATCTTCTTTTGATCGGGCATGATCTTTACGTATGAGCCTTTGTTCAGTGCATCAATAACGATAAAGGAGCTATCAGTTTTAGGATAAGTAAACCTGAACTGTGCCGAACGCTCAGTTGGAGTAATTTCGGTAGTTACATCATGATCGGCCAGGTACACACTGTAATAGTATGGTTTGGCAGTTTCGGCTTTGTGTGAAAACCAGCTTGCCCTTTTATTTTGGCCTACTACTGCATGTTTGGTAACCGGCATAATGGCAAACTGCCCGTAGTCGTTCATCCATGGTGATGGCTGGTGGGTTTGTTTAAAACCGCGGATCTTGTGCGCGTCGTAAGTATACGCCCATCCGTCGCCCATAACACCGGTTTGCGGTGTCCAGAAATTCATCCCCCAGGGAAGGGCAATAGCGGGATAAGTGTTACCATTTGAAAGGTCGTAGTGCGAGTCGGTACCCATCAACGGATTGATGTATTCAACAGGATCGGTAACCTTATTTACCTGCTGAGCAAAAGTACCGGACGCCAACAACACTGATGTGATAAGTACCAGGGCTTTTTTCATTGTTTAAATATTTGATTTTTGATGAAACGTTTTACCAAGCCGTAAATATAAAAGACTGGCTTGATATAGCCAGTCTTTTAAGTGTATTATTTGCATTATACAATTACCAACCCGGATTTTGGGTTAATTTACTGTTAGTGCTGATTTCACGCTGTGGTATAGGCCACAGGTAATATTGAGTTTTAAAGGTTACGCCCTGCTCTGTTTGCGAAGCGGTAGGGTCGGCAAAAGTGTTTGATTGCGGCAGGTAGGCCATATGGGTACGCTGCATATCAAAATATGCCTTATTTTCATAAGCGAGTTCATGGTAGCGCTCCCTCCAGATTGCCTGGCGGAAGGTATCTTTGGTTAAATTACTCAATGGCGCAAGTTTAGCGCGTGCACGGATAGCATTAACAGCGGCATAAGCTTCAGCAGTTGGCCCGCTCACCTCGTTAGTTGCTTCAGCATAGATCAACTGAGCTTCGGGCAAACGCAATAAAGTCCAGTTCTCATCACTTCGACCGCTTTGAGCAGCACTTTCAACATGGAAATATTTATAAAGTGCATGTTCACCAAACTGAATGATGTTGCCTGGGTTACCGTATTGAGGATAGCTTGAGAAATAAAACTGGCGCTCCTGTGTACGCAGGTCGCCCGCCTCATAACTTGCCACAAACTGATTGGTAGGGATCATAGCGCCAAGGTGATCTCCATATGCACCAACCAACAGGTTAAACGGAATAGTTAACTGAGGGATAGCATTAGTCTGAGTGCCTACCAGGTAATTAATCTGGAATATTAATTCCTGCTGATTTTTGTGCGCATTATCATGCAGGAATGCATAATCAGGAAACAAAGAATACCAGCCTAAAACAGGCTCAATTTCTGATGCTGCCTTAGCATAGTTTTCGGTTTGTTTTAGCGGGAAGCCTGCTGTTGTTAAATAAACGCTGGCCAATAAGGTTTTAACAGCCCCCAATGAAACGCGACCGCTTGCATCAGTATTCGGCATACCTGATTCTTCGGCTGCCTGTAAATCGCTGATGATTTGTTTATAAACATCGGCCACAGGTGTACGTGAAGGATACAGATCAGGGCTGCTTACTGTTTGCGACGCGGTAATCAGCGGAACATCGCCATATAAACGCACCAGGTGGTAGTAATAAAATGCCCTGAAAAAGTAAGCTTCACCTATCAGTTTCTTTTTTAATCCATCATCCATAGGTGATATGCCGGGGATCTTTTCTATGGCAAGATTTGCATTGGCAATCCCCTTGTAACAGTTATACCATACTGTTTCAAAACCAGGATTAACTGCATCGGTACGCTGATGGATCACGTTACCATTGTTTACGCTCTGTCCTAACGAAGTGGCATGGCCGGCAAACAACTCCAATGTAATAAAAGGACTTTCACCATAAGCATCTCCATTTTGAAAAAAATACATTACGTTGTACAAACCGTTTACAAAGGTTAAAGCCTGGTTTGAACTGACAAAATAATTATCCTTAACAAAGTTGCTTTTATTTTTTTCATCAAGATATTTCTTGCAACCACTGCCTGTAGCAGCAGCAAGGATAAGTAACAAACCACCTACCCTGAATTTTTTAAAGTTAAATTTCATAATATGATGTTTTAACATTTTTTAATTAAAGACTAACATTAACACCTAACAGGAAAGTACGTGGTTTTGGATAATCATAAAACTGGATACCCTGGGTGAAGTTGCTT
Organism: Mucilaginibacter sp. SG538B; assembly: GCF_013376065.1. Taxonomy (NCBI): domain Bacteria; kingdom Pseudomonadati; phylum Bacteroidota; class Sphingobacteriia; order Sphingobacteriales; family Sphingobacteriaceae; genus Mucilaginibacter; species Mucilaginibacter sp. SG538B. The sequence continues at coordinate 1,662,397 of NZ_JABMJI010000001.1, read as the reverse complement.
GAGGCATTGTATGTTGATACCTCTGGATCATAACCTGTGTATTTGGTTATCAGGAACAGATTTTGTGCCTGCGCATAAACCCTTAAACGGCTTAACTTTAACTTTTTAAGAATATTGTCATTAAAAGTATAACCAAGTGTTACCGCCCTGCCGCGAATAAAATTACCGCTTTCAACTTTGGTTGAATAAATTTCGGTTTGATAACGTACATAAGCGGGCCTGCTTTCGGCAATGCTGGTGTTTTGGTTAGTCGGTGTCCAGGCGTTAAGTACGGTAGCATAGCTGTTTGCCTGACCAGTGCGGTCCTGGCCCGAGTGGCGGGTAAGGTTCATGATCTGATTACCGTAATTAAATTGCAGATCAACACCCAGGTCAACGTTTTTGTAGCGGAAGTTGTTGCTGAAAGTACCATAACCATCAGGTATTGATTTACCTAATACCACTTTGTCGTCAGCGCTAACTTTGCCATCGCCATTGGTATCCTGTATTTTCAGGTCACCTGGTAACAAGCCATATTTAGCAGCTTCGGTCGCCTCAGCAGTTCCCCATGTTCCAAGCACTTTGTAACCATAAAAACTACCGGCCGAAAGACCAACCCGCATCAGGTTAAATTGCGAAAGGAAGGTTGGAGCAAGGAAGATATCATCATTAGATGCACCTAACTGCAGGATCTTGTTTTTCAGGAATGAAATATTAAAGGTTGAGTTCCAGGTGAAATCCTGTGTTTTTATAGGAGTAGCATTGATCGTGAATTCGACACCTTTGTTTTGCAGTTTACCTATATTTTTATAAACGGTTTGAAAACCGCTTGTTTCTGGCAGCGGTGCATTTAAAAGCAATGCCTTTGTCTTTTTCAGATAAGCATCTGCTTCAATGTTTAAACGATTGTTAAACAAGCCCAATGAAAAGCCTAAATCATATTCCGCGGTTTTTTCCCATTGCAAATCCTCGTTACCTATCGAGGTTTGCGTGGTACCTACCGCACTGTTGCCGCCAAAGGCGTAGCCAACTGTATTAATATTTGCGAGCGAGCGATATTCACCAATTTCGGAGTTACCGGTTAACCCGTAGCTCAGCCTCAATTTCAGATCTGATATAGTTTTATTATCCTTTAAGAAATCTTCCTGAGATACGCGCCATGCAAATGCCGCAGAAGGGAAAAAGCCGTACTTTTTGTTAGTACCAAATCGTGAGGAGCCGTCTTCGCGCCCCGTTAAAGTTAACAGGTATTTCTCGTTGTAGTTATAGTTCAATCTGGCAAAAAACGACTGCATTTGCCATGCATCATAATCAGACTCTGGTTTGTTAGGTACAATACCAGCAGATAAGTTATAATACTCATAAAAATCGTCAGACAATGTACCTGTTGATCCTTTTAAACGAAGTTGCTGATAGTTTTGACGTTCGGCACCTGCAACAAGGTTTATAGTATGTACCTTGTTAAAGGTTTTGTTGTAGGTAAAATAGTTTTGCCATTGCCAAAACGTCCTGTTAAACTCCTCTATCGAGGCCGAGCTATAGCTTTGTCCTGCAACAGGGCCGCCAACAAGCCCGCTTTGAGAAGCCGGGTTATAATTGGCAGATGTAGTTACACCCAAAACGCTGCGGAATTCCAAACCTGGCAACAGATTTAAATTCAAATAACCATTACCGCTGAAGATACGGTTGCGGGTAAGAGATTGAATTTCGTTAGCTTGTGCTACCGGATTATCACCGCCTTCAAGGTTAGGGTAATCGGTACGTTTGCCGTAGGTTCCGTCGGGATATCTGACAGGAATAAAAGGCACCATCTCAATTAACATACGCGGGATGTTGTTACCGCCTGTGCCCTGATCCTGGTTGCGGCCATCCTGGTAGTTGTAGTTTAATGTAGCCCCAACTTTTACCCATGGTTTTATCTGGTTGTCAACCGTTAAACGCACATTATAACGTTTCAGGTAGCTATTGAGGATAATACCTTCGTCATCAGCATAGTTCAGAAACAAGCCATAGTTTACATTTTCGGCGCCGCCGGTAAATGCAACGTTGTGGTTTTGGCTTACCGAAGTACGGGTTGTAGCTTTTTGCCAGTCAACGTCATATAATGGATTTAAATTTTGATCGAACAGTTTACCGATAAGGGCTGTTCTTTGCGTTACCGGGTTACGGTCGGTATAGTCGCCCGCAGCCCAGCCGGTAGGGTCATATTTTTTGATATTGGCGTAAGAAACATCCTCAATCTGCATAAACTGTTTTGAGTTAAGAACGGGTATCTCCTTAAACATATGATTTACCGCCATATAGGCATCGTAAGAAATGGTACCGCCTTTTTTACCTCTTTTGGTGGTAACCAAAATTACGCCGTTTGCACCACGGGTACCATAAATAGCTGTTGATGATGCGTCTTTCAGTACGTCGATAGTTTCAATGTCATTAGGGTTAATGGCGTTACCACCTTCTGTCCAAACCACACCATCCACAACATATAACGGATCGGTGTTGGTATTAATGGAGCTGTAACCACGGATACGGATTTTGGTTGCGCCACCCGGTGCACCTGAGTTACTTGATACGTTTACGCCGGCAATTTTACCAGACAATTCCTGCTCAAGATTGGTTTGCGGGCGCTCCTGCAATTGCTTTGCACCTACGCTACCTACCGAACCGGTAAGGTCGACCTTTTTTGCGGTACCGTAACCAACCACAACCACCTCGCTCAATGCTTTTGGTTCTTCTGCCAATACAACATCAATCTGGCTCCTGCCGCCAATAGGCACATTTTGGGTTGTATATCCTATAAATGTAAATACCAGTGTTCCGTTGGCATCAGGCGCGTTGACGGTATATTTACCATTAATGTCAGTTTGTACACCAACATTGGTACCTTTAACCTTAACCGTAACACCAGGGATAGGGCCTTTGGCATCGCTTACTGTACCCGTTACTTTAATTGGGGCAACAGCTACCTGCGACACAACAGGCTCATCCTTCTTTTTAACAACAATGGTTTGATCAAAAATTTTGTAGGTAAGCGGCTGATCTTTAAAGCATTGATCAAGCGCATTCTCTATAGATACGTTTGCAACTTCAATGTTGATTGCTCCGGCCTTTGATACATCCTGCTTATCATACATGAAATGATAGCCTGTTTGTTTTTCAATGGAGCGGAGTACTTTTTCAACGGTAGTATTTTTTTGGTGCAAAGTAACTATCTGGCTATAACTTTTGGCGCTCACGTTGGTAAGGGCCGCAATTATAATAAAGGCAGTTAGCTTCATGGCCAATATAAATTTGCGTAATTGGGGCCATGCCAAAGACGTGGCCTTAGAATTAAAATTCATAAGTTTGTAGAGTTTGGGTTAAACATTAACTTTCAATTCATCGATTGTAGAAATTTGGGACCCAGATGTTTATGCCGGGAACGTACTGCGAATACTTCCCGGTTTTTTTCATATGCTGGTTTTGGAATTCGATACACATGTTTGAACGCATGATAAACCGTTTTACCAATTTAGTCCCAAGGGTCGGGCTAACTTATCTTAGGTATTTCTTCCATCATAGGGTTGTTTAAATTGTTAACAATTGGTTGCTTAATATAGTAGGTTATAATAATTATGCTATTGCTGTATAGTAATACGCTTATCTTCAATTTTAAATTTCACCCCGGCATAGCCAAGCATGTTCATCAACTCGGATGCTTTCACATTTCGGGAGATCCGGCCTGTAAACTCGCGCTGTGGTATTTTGCCTTCGTAGGCTACCTCAACATCATACCAGCGGGCAGCCTGCCTCATAATAGCATCTATCCCCGCATCCCTGAATTGAAAAATACCGTCTTTCCAGGCTATTTCATCATCAACATCAACATCGTTAAGCACCTTTAACCTGCCCGCCTTGTTAAGCACAGCCTGCTGTCCGGGCTTTAAAATGCCGCTTGCCGCGCCATTGCTTATTTTTACCGAGCCTTCCAATAATGTGGTTTTCATTTCGGCCTCGTCATTGTAGGCCATGATATTGAAATGTGTACCTAAAACCTCAACTGTAGTGTTATCAGATTTAACCCTGAAAGGCATCTGCGGATTTTTGGCAACCTCAAAGTAAGCTTCGCCCGTGATGGTGACCTCACGCGTTTTGCCAGTAAATCTGGTTGGAAAACTTAATGATGATGCTGAATTTAGACAAACTTTGCTCCCATCCGGCAAAACCAACTGATACTGGCCGCCACGTGGAGTTGAAACAGTATTTATAACCGGTGCATCAGCATTAATACCGACTTCATAAACCAGCTGACCGTTGCGGGTTTTATTGATCCGGGTGGTACCCTGCTGCGCCAGTAAACCGTTTTGCGCGCTATCAAGTGTAATGGTTTTACCGTTGGCTAATGTTAAAACAGCCTTGTTACCACCCGGTAAGGCGTCATTTTTAAGATGAGTTTTGGCAATACTCTTTTTTGTAACAACCTGCTTTTTTTGATTGCTGTAAATATAAGCGCCTATACCAACAAGGAATAAGAATGAAGCTGCAACGCCTAACCTTCTCCACGGTAAATGATTACTTTTTATCGGCACCATAGCAGGTTGTTCGGTATTGGCCCTTAATATCCGGGTAAGCATGTCCTCGCTTTTCGAGCGATCAAAAAGCGGCCCGTTATCGTCGAGCTTATCCCAGGCCTGATGTATAACCGAAGCAAGCTCCGCATCAGTTGCCGATGAGTTGATGATCTCAAACAGTTCATCACGCTCGGCCTGCGTTGCGGCGCCGTTATAATAGGTATTAAACAAATAATCAAGCCGGGCGTAAAGTTCGCTCATAGTAAATGTCTTTCGGTATAACTGTATAATTGGCTACAGTGAGTTGGGGCAGATCTCATGTACATGACACCTGTAAGATTAAAAAAGGGGGTATTACTTTTTAAAAAAAATAAAAAAAATGAATTAATGCCATTACCAATGCTATAGCCTCCATATGCTCATGTACATAATCTTTGATTGATGTAGTAGCAATTTGAAGGTATTTTTTAACAGTTTCGCGGGATAGCTCCAGTTCATCTGCAATTTCATGGTACTTTAAGCGGTTATGCCTGCTCATGAGGTAAACCTTTTGCTGCTGTGGCGGCAGCCGATCAATAGCTTCGTCAATCAAATTATAATACTGGTCTGTTTCCGGCACTTCAGCATTAAAAGGCACAACCTGTGTTTCTTCTAACTTTTTTAGTTGTGTTTGTTCGCGGGCAACTTTTCGCAAACAGTTTATAGCATGGTTTTTTGAAATTACAAACAGGTAAGCCTTGAAATTATCAACCCCGGTTAGTGTTTCACGGGTCATCCAAATCTTCATGAACACGTCCTGCACAATCTCCTCGGCCAGTTCGACAGAATGGGTTATACGCAAAATATGAACGCCTAAACGCTGATGGTAAGCTGAAAACAACTGACGGAAAGCAAACTCATTACCCTGAGCTACTTGCATAAGCAGTTCCTTCTCATTTGATTGAGTAAATTCAAACATAGGCTAATGTATGGTTGCTGCAAATATTATAAAATTCGCAGTATTTGCAGCATTAATAATTATATCGATGAAACCAACGTATAACTGTAAAGAAATTAAAAATGTTTGAAAAAATATAAAACGGTCGCATTTCTTAAAGTTGTTTAACTATTAAGTATGTATTAAATAAAAGGCTATCAGTATAATGGCGTTGGCAAGCCATCTAAGCTGATCCTGTTTTTTTCCTGTTTATAATCGGCCAGCCCCTGTTCGCCCTTCTTTTCGGCCCATTTCATGGCATAATCACGCTCGCCTAAATATTCGTAAAGCGGTACGCTGAAACCACATGAAGTTTGCACCATATCAATATCACCTACTATGATTTGCCGGGTGGCCATATGGATGCTGAAATACCCCGAAAGTTCGTTCCATTCTTCGTTATCATCATCTGGTAAAATGCTGTAACCTTTACCATACAAGCGCAGGATATTGGGCGGCCCGTCGAAGGCGCAAAACATAAAAGTTATGCGCTGGTTTTCGAGCAGGTGGGCGGCGGTTTCATTACCGCTGCCAATAATATCCATATAAGCTACACGATTATTGGAAAGGATGCGGAAACTGGCATTATCTTTTGGCGAGAGGTTTACATGCCCGCCGGGACTTAAAGGCGCTGTTGCCACAAAAAATATTTTTTGATGAGCAATAAAATCCTTGTGATGGTCAAGCATCTCATTAAAAAACTTACCCATAATAAAAGGTTTTAATTAAGGATATTCAAATATAAGGATAATCGTTTTAGCGTTTTGAGGAATAAGGCATTTCAGCCAAAATTTTGATTGAATATTTAGGCTGAAGTCCCCGTTATGAATTCATTTTGTTCCAGTGTTCACCGAACTTTCGATAGCGTATTTAAAGTAGAAATCTATAACCCCTTTAATACCCCTATTGTATATTCCACCTGTTCGGCATGCACATCTAAATGAGTTACAAAGCGGATCCGGTTTTTATCTGTATCGCTTGCCCTAATGCCTTTGTCTGCAAGTTTGGCAAGCACCGCAGCAGCCGGTTCAACGGTATCAAATAAAACAATATTGGTTTCAACCGGAATTACATTGCTTACCCATGGCAAGTGGCCCAGTTCCTCACCCAGAATACGCGCATGGGCATGGTCTATCTTCAGGCGTTCAACATGATGATCAAGCGCGTAGCTCCCCGCGGCAGCTAAAAAACCCGCCTGGCGCATCCCGCCACCCAATACCTTGCGGATACGACGGGCATATTTAATAGTTTCCTTATCGGCTAATAAAACCGAACCTACAGGTGCGCCTAATCCTTTAGAAAGGCAAACTGAAATACCATTAAAATATTTCCCATATTCAACCGCAGCATCACTGGTATGGATAAGCGCGTTAAAAATCCGGGCGCCATCAAGGTGAAGCTTCAAACCTTTCTCGCGGCACAAACCGGCAATAGGTTTAATTTGTTCGAGCGTATAGCAACTGCCGCCGCCTTTGTTAACTGTATTTTCCAAAACCACCAAACTGGTGCGCGGATAATGGATATTTTCGGCATTGATCTCAGGCTCTATCATTTCGGGCGTTAAGATGCCACGGTAACCGTTCAACAACCGGGTTGATACTGCCGAATTAAAAGCAATGCCCCCGCCCTCGTACCTGTAAACATGTGCGGTTTGATCGGCAATGAGCTCATCAAGCGGCTGGGTAAAGCATTTAATTGCTATCTGGTTGGTCATGGTACCTGATGGGCAAAAGATAGCAGCTTCCATACCAAACATAGCGGCAGCTTTAGCTTCAAGGGCATTTATGGTTTCGTCCTCGCCAAAAACATCATCCCCTACTTTGGCGCTCCACATAGTTTCAAGCATGCCCGGGGTTGGCTTGGTTACAGTATCGCTTCGGAAATCAACAGTGATCATATTAAAAAGTTAAAATTTGCGTTCTTTGTATCAGAATTCAGAACTCGTTATGCGCTCAATTTTAATCATTTTATTTTTCATGCTGTGTTTTGTATCAGCAAAATCGCAAAAATGGCAACAGGGTAGCTTTACTGATGTAAAGGGCAACCGCGAAACCGGGCTGATCCGCGCTAATCCTTCAGGAAAAGGGCCAATAAAAGGCGAAGGTTTCATTGAGTTTAAGGAAAACGAAAAAACTAATCCATATAAATTAAGCGCCAGCGATTTAAGATCGTTTGTTGTGGGTCAGGACAGCTTTGTTGTGGCACACGCCCCGGCAAACGAATCGTGGACCAAGGAAGAAACCGACTTTGTAAAAGTGGTGCTTGATGGGCCAGTGAAACTGTTCATGGCAAAGGGCGGCAAAGGCGGGGGAGGCAGTGGCTTTGGTATTACACCGGGGATCTCAGCAGGCTACGGAAGCGGTGGTTACGGCGGCGGAATTGGCGGCGGCATCGGCATTAACCTTGGCGGCGGCGGTGGCCGGGGCGGAAGTTCAAAAACAACCTATTATTATGGTGAAACCACTGCAGGTATGAAACGCCTCACCGATGAAAATTTTGAAGATATTATGAGCGATATCATGGGAGATGAACCCGACCTTGTTGATCAGATCCATGAGCATAAATACAATCTAAAGAGTATCGATAAGCTCATTGCGAAATTTGACGAGCTGCAAAAAGCAAGGCAATAGAAAATATTCATCTTGAAGACTTACGAAGTTTTAAAAACTTCGTAAGTCTGAGTTCTATTGATGTGTATAAAAAGACGACTTGAAAAAATCAGGTCGTCTTTTTTTGTGGTGATGTACAATAGCATTCTAAGACAAAGATTATTTCTTACTAATGGTGTTGCCTGCGGCCGGGCTATCCGCTCATACTGCACAGGCATTAGCCACAAGGCCTGTATCCGCTCCAATCCCTAACGCAAAATCCGTTTCGTTTGGCGCTAATCAGGTTTTAAAACACGTCACAAACCGGCCATCCCCTCTTTTTTCTCCCCTGAACATCACGTGTTTAAGCACAAATGTTAATAAATCAAAACTATTTTACGTAATTAAAAGTTATTAAACTATAGTAATTCACCAAATAAATAACTCTTAATTAATTTATATCGATAAAAACGACTACTCATTACATTTTAATTCACTAAAAAAACAGAAAGAAAGATGAACATGAAAAAGTCAGTTTTAATAGCCGTTGCTTCATTAGCTATTGGTTTTTTATCAAACAAGGCAATAGCCCAAACACAGGATACAACCAAAAAGGACACTGCTAAAACAACTGCTGCTCCTGCAGCCACTTCTACAGCTTCCGCATCTGGCGATGTGGTTGGCGTAATGGCGACTTCAACTAACTACGCGCCAATGGCACTTGCAATAAAATCAGCTCAGCTTGAGCCAACTTTGCAGGCACCTGGCCCGTTTACCATATTTGCACCAAATGATGTAGCTTTCAGTAAATTACCCAAAGCGCAGTTTGATGCCCTGATGAAAGACCCTGCTAAATTTGCCCCGATATTGAAATATCACGTAGTTGCAGGTAAATACACCAAGACTGATATCATTAAAGCCTTAGGTGCAGGTAAAGGCAAAGCCGATCTGAAAACCATCGACGGACAAACTTTGCATTTATCCGTAAACGATAAAAGCAATTTGCAGATCACCGACGCCAAAGGCAACGCTGTATTGGTTACCGCGTTTGACACACAAGCGAGCAACGGTGTTGTACACGGTATTAACGGCGTAATGATGCCATAATCTCAAAATACTTTGTTTAAATTTTAAATCCACGAAAAACCCGGTTATTAAAGCCGGGTTTTTCCATTTATGACAGGCCTTTTAAGTAATCGGCTTTATTCATTCTAAAATCGAGATATGTGCTGCCAGTTTCCGTATCTGTAAAATCTCCCGTAAGCGAAAAACCTGTTTTCTTCAATAACTTCACCGAACTTTCGTTCCCTTGTTTCGGGCAGGCAGTTATCAATTCAAAATGCTGATCATTAAAACCAAAGGCCAGAACCGCGGAAATGGCTTCCTGCATAAAGCCCTGCCCCTGATAATCAGGGTGGAGTTCATAACCTATTTCTGCACTTTTATTGGCAGCATTAAGGTTCCAGTAACAAATGGTTCCTATCAGGTCATCCTGGTCTTTTAAGGTTATAGCCCAATAAAAGCCTTCGTTATTACCCACTATAGCCTCTATCTTTTTAATAAATGATAGCGCCTCATCAACAGTAGTGTTAGCAGCACGGTCAAGGTGTTTGTTCACTTCGGCATTGGAGCGGAGAGCCAATATTTGCGGGGCGTCCGACTCAAGTAATCCGCGCAAGCCCAAACGGTCGGTATTTAAAATATGCATTCCCATCATACTATTTGGATTTCTGGTTTTCCCTATCGGCAATGAAAACTACGGGTAAACCAACGCAAATTATCAGCGTTAACATCCCGGTCAGAATAGTACTTACCGGGATATGATATCCCGGCTTCATGGTTATTTTACTCAGCGGCACAACACTCAAATTCATGATGATCCAGGCAGCTATCCCGTAAATAACAGCTACGAAATATTTATTGCGCAAACCATTATAAAAGAAGGGATAAAGCAGGAAAAACGCCGCGCTGAATATAAAAGCGATCACATAATGGAAAACAACCCCGGCGACTATAATTTCAGCCCCGCCTGCAAAAGCCGCCGGTCCGAAAGCGCCGCTGGCAATAAACTTAAAAATAACACCAGGGTTTATTTTATAGTTCAGGATCATGGCTGCAAGTCCATCAAGTGTACCCGTTATAAACCCGGCGAACAGGATATTGACAAGTTTACTCTTCTTCTTCGGGTTTACTTTTTTTAACATGGCAGAAATTTTATCCAAACATAAAATTATTGTTTAAAAAGCTGTTTGTGTAATGAACTTTTTATCGAAAGGATAAGCAGACATTGCTTATTTTAGTTGCATGCATGATACTTTCACCGTTGACATACCTAAACTATTAAGCAACGACCTTTACAGGAAGATTGTGATAAGTAAAGAAGGTGTAGCTGTTGAAAGTTCGCACAACGAAACCCCTCTGTTTATTTATTCTAATGAACTGGCAGCTTTTAGGTACGGAATGAAATTTATTACAGGTTATGCATTCACTGTTGGCCGGCATTATTTTATTGAGATTAAAACCGAACATCAAAAAAGCATCGTCATAAAATTCAGCAGCTACTATGGGTTCCGTAAAAAGGTTTACAGAAAGGCCTGGAGGGATATAGTGAATAACCTATGGAACTATTATTTCGTACATCATTACCTCAGTCATTACTATAGGCATAAAAACGGTGAAAACTTTGAATTTTTCGGAATGGCATTTAATGAAAGCGGCATTAGTTGGGATAATAAAAATTTATTGCCATATACTGAAATAGGTCTTAGTAACTATGTTACCTATTTCATGGTTTATAATAAGCAAAATAAAAGTCAGCAAAAAAGCTACAATTTCATGCACGATTGGAATGCGCTTGCCTTGCAATCCCTTTTAAAAACACTGATGAAAGAGTACCAAAACTTTGGCGAGGAAACTACTTTAGATATTCATCCATAAAATAAAACACCCTTTTTCTGATCTCTTCGGCATCAAACATCACCCCATAGTGCGGCGCGTTGGGTACAATAATAAGTTCATTTTTAACACCGGCAAGTTTAAGGTATGAACTTAGCAAAACCGATTGGGTGTAATTGACCGATTCATCCTTTTCACCCTGAACAATGAGAAACGGCGGATCGTTTTTATCAACGTAGGTAACCGGACTGGCTATATTGGCCAGATCGGGCCGCTCGATAGCATAAGCACCAAGCAGCAGGTTAACCGGGCTTTTAGGATCATTAACATCGGTACCTTTGAGTGAAAGGAAATTTGATGGCCCATAAAAATCAAGCGCCAGTTTTATTTTAAAATGAGGCTTGCTTCCCCCCGGATAAAACTCTTTTATATTATTGTTATTGGATAAAGCCAGTAAGGATGCCAGATGCCCTCCGGCCGAAAAACCGATCACCCCAAACTTATCTCTGTTGAGTTTATATTTTGATGCGTTTTGATAAAGAAATTCAACAGCCTGGTTACAATCCCGGATTTGCGCGGGAAATGGTGCAGAAGTACTCCAGCGATAATCGATAGAAGCAACGGCATAACCATTATCAATAAAGCCCTGCACGGTTTTCTGCATGTAACCCATATCGGCATATTTATCATTCAGCATCCAGGCTCCGCCGTGGATCCAGATAATAACCGGGTAACTATCTTTTGCTGTTGGCGGCAGGTAAATATCCAGCAAGTGTTTCTTTAAAGTATCACTGGCATAATTAACATCACCATACAATATGGTGCCCTTTGGAAAAAATGGCTGTTTAGGACTTGATGTTTGTGCCAAAGCAGATACAGATAAAGCACTTATCAAAATGATCAGCAGGTTTTGGATTATCTTTTTCATAATTGGTTAATTGTTTAAAGATAATCCATATCCTTAAAAATCAACAATTAAATCCCAATCGAAAAATACGATATCCAGGCTATAAATAGCAATTGTAAAGGAATGCGGAACCACAAATAGCCGGTACCGCTGCCATCATAAGTAGCTTTTTCAAAATTTACATGCTTGATAGCGGCATTGATATTTGCAGGCAGCATTACTACAAACATGACAAGTAAAATAATTCCGGCAATGTGCCTTGTAGTATTAATAATCAACAATGGCCCGAGGATTATCTCCATTATACCGGTTAAATAAACTAACGCACCTTTAAACGGAATAAAGGATGGCATCATCATGACCATGCCTTTGGTAAACATAAAATGCCCTAATGATGCAAACCAAAGCATCAGCATCATGGCAACGTTGCCACTTAGAATAATATTCCAATCATCAATAAAAAGCCGCGAAATAGCGGCCGTAAGTATAAAACTTATGATGAGTACGAGCAGGACTTTCATAAGGTTAATTAAGGCTAAATATCGGGTATCAGGCTTTTATCAGTTGTTCGCCCTCAATTTTTTTCTGCAATTCTAAAATAGCACCAATTAAGGCTTCAGGACGTGGCGGACAGCCTTGTACATACACATCAACCGGGATCACCCGGTCAACGCCTTTTACCACATGGTAGCCATGCTGCCAGTATGGCCCGCCGCAGTTAGAGCATGAGCCCATCGAGATCACATATTTAGGCTCGGGCATTTGCTCGTAAAGCCGTTTAATACGTTCGGCCATTTTAAAAGTAACTGTACCGGCAATGATGATCACATCGGCTTGGCGGGCAGAGGGGCGCGGGAAAACACCAAAGCGGTCCAAGTCATAAGTGGAGGCCATAGAGCCCATCATTTCAATGGCGCAGCAGGCTATACCAAAACTAAGCGGCCATAATGATGACAAACGCGCCCAGTTAAGCAGATCGTTCATTTTGGTTACCACTACACCACCGTTCTCACTTGTTATATCGTTACTCATTTGCAGGCTTTTTAAAAGTTGGCTTAAACATAGGTTTGCGGGCTGGTTCTGGTGAGGGAGTGGCGGTTGCAGTTGCAGTTGATACTGTATCAGCGTTGAAAGCTTTTACTGTAAAACTGCTTTGTTCCTGGTTCAACTGTTCGTACAAGGATGGCGGAATATGCACATCGGTATGCGGCACAATCGGGGTTGGCTTGATCCAGTCCAGGTCGCCTTTGCGCCAAACATATACTAAACCTATAATCAGGATGCCCAAAAACACAAACATTTCGGCAAGTGAAAGCCAGCCCCAGCGTGCGTCTTGTGCTGCAAGCTCATGACTGCCAAATACGGTTGCCCAGGGAAAAATAAACACCATCTCCACATCAAAAAGCAGGAAAACCAGCGCTATCACATAAAAGCGGGGATTAAAGGGTAACCAGGCATTACCGGTAGGCTCTTCGCCACATTCGTATGAGCTTAATTTTTCGGCGTTGGGATTATTGGGGGCCAAAAGTTTGTTGATAAAAAATATCACGCACACCATTATTATCCCAGTAATAATAAAGATGAGTATCTTTCCAAATTCTGATATTTGCGAAACATCCGTCATGAGTACAAATTTAGTAAAACAAACAGATTTTGACGCTATAATAATTGGCGGAGGCGCATGCGGCCTCATGTGCGCCGTACAGGCCGGCTTTTTAGGCAAGCGGGTATTGGTACTTGAAAAAAACGACCGGGTTGGCGCCAAGATACTCATCAGTGGCGGCGGGCGTTGTAACTATACCAACCTTTACGCTACCGATCAGCAATTTATTTCGCAAAACCCACATTTCTGTAAATCAGCATTTTCGCAGTGGACAGTTGATGATACCATCAGCTTTTTTGAAACTTATGGCATCACCGGTAAAGAAAAAACGCTCGGCCAGCTCTTCCCGGTGAGTGACAAGGCCAAAGACGTAGTTGAGGTTTTTACTAACCTGTGCGATGACCTTGGTCAGGAGATCTGGGTAAATACCGAAGTTAAAATGGTAGAAAAAACTGACGATGGTTTTACAGTTCGTGCCGAAGTTAACGGCAGACAGGAATATATAAGCGCTGCCAGTGTAGTGATGGCTGCCGGCGGTTTGCCCATCCCCAAAATGGGCGCTACTGATTTTGGTTTACGAACGGCGCGCAATTTCGGCTTAAAAGTTACCGATACCGCCCCCGCGCTGGTGCCCCTTACCATTACCGGTAAAGACCAGCCCTGGTATGAACAATTATCAGGCAATAGTATCTTTTGCCGTGTTTGGAATGATAGGGCAAGCTTTGAAGAAAATATCCTGTTTACCCACTGGGGCCTTAGCGGGCCAGCCATATTACAGATCTCCTCCTACTGGAAACCCGGTGAAATCATTAACATCGATCTCCTCCCCAATCAAAACATAGCCGACCTTATTCAGCAGGAAAAGGAAACCAACGGCAAAAAAATGCTGCTCGCTTATATAGCATCTTTATATACCCGCAAGTTTGCCGAGGCTTTAAGTGACAAACTCCCAGCCGAAAAAAACATGGCATCACTCACTAAAACCGACATTGAAAATATCAGCGCGCTCATTCACGATTTTAAGGTAAAACCTGCCGGCGATAAAGGTTATGACAAGGCCGAAGTAATGCGCGGTGGTGTGGCCACCGATGAACTATCATCCAAAACATTGGAGGCTAAAAAAGTCCCCGGGTTGTTTTTTGGCGGCGAATGTGTGGATGTTACCGGATGGCTGGGCGGTTATAATTTTCAATGGGCCTGGGCAAGCGGTTTTGTGATAGCGCAAAACATATGACCGTTGACTTTTTTGCGATTACGCTGATTTCGTTGATGCTATTTTACCAGCTAACCTGCCACTATCATTCATTTGCCGACGTTCGGTGATGCCGGGAAATCCTCCTTTGCAATTGTAACAAATCGGGTGTCCCAATTTTTTGATTCTCCAAAAAAAAATAAAAAAAAGCCCGGCGTTCTTTTTTAAAAAAGAGGACTGTTCCATTTTTTGAGAGTGAAAACGCGGAACGCTTTAAAAATGAAACACATTGATTATCAAATACATAATATTTTACACGAAACACTGTTAAATATCTAATTATCAACAATTAAAACTTTAAGGAGTAAGCGCTTCTGGTTTCACATACGGGCTAAAACACCCTTTTTATTTTGCCATTTTTTAAGCCTTTTTGGATTTTTTTGATATTGACCGCGCCGGTTAGAAATAGCGCTGACAAAATAGCGCCACCAAAGTTATGAGTGTAAATACCTATTTTTAATAGCGTTTTTTAACTACCGCTCCACTATCTTATAATTCCTGTACTCACCAACGCGCCAGCCCGTAAGGTCTTCAATCTTTTGCAGTGCCTTACGGCGGAAGTCCATACCAGCCCTTAGTTTTTTGGAGTCAAAATCGATATTCCAGTTAGTAGCTGTTATTCGTTTTTGCATGGTTGCCGGATGCGTGCCGGTAAAGCGGATCAAGCGATCTGCATTGCCATAATCAAACTCATAGGTTTCGGGCAAGTGTTCAGCAAACCAGGTTTCGTCGTGATAAAACTTATTAAAGTTACGCACCTTATGGGTTAACCCTTGTGGTGGCTTTGCCCAGCCGTAATGATATATATAGGCATCAATAAGCTTTACGTTGATTTTACGATCATCAAGCCTGAATCCCTGAGCATCACGATATGAATGGATACCCTTAATATTTTTGAGCAACCGGATTTCGCGGCGGTACCAGCGCCTTGAATGCCCGTAATAGTCATATGAGCCATAAAAATGCAGGTATTTAAACAGTAAGCCTTCAATGTTGGGTTTATTTAAAGCTTCATGCATTTCCTTTTTGATAAGCGGATGATATTTTTCATGCACCGCTTCGTCGCCCTGGATATAGAAACACCAGTCGGCATCGGGCGATATAGCTGCAAAAGCCTTATCTGTTTCGGCAGCGAAAACCTTTCCGCCTTCCCTTAATGATTCATCCCAAACCGAATCAATGATTTTTATAACCGGCGAGTTGATGCCCTCGATCAATCCCCGGGTACCATCATCGGAGTTACCTACTACTACAATAAATTCATCGCAAAGCGGTAATATGGATGTAATGGCCTCAACAATGGGATAATCATTACGTACAGCGTTCTTGATAAAGGTAAAACCGGATACTTTCATATGCGGCGTAAAGATAATAACAGAATCAAGACTTCAGGATACAAGATTCAAGACATCGCTTCCCAAGATCAACAGATTGCAGGTATCTTCAATTTGTGACATTGGGATTAGTGCATTTTGCATCCCGATGCGTTACTTTGCAAATAATAAAATTACTGCGCAGTTTGCGGTAATCCATATCAATAAATATCACTATGAAGGCACTCGCCAGGCAACTTTTCAAAACTTTTCTTTTTTCGGTAATCATATCTATAGTAGCAAGTGCGGTTTATTACTCGCTGCAGCATAAAGGCGTAAGCCAGGACCTAAACGGGATACTCCCCTCATTGTCCGAAAGCGTGGCTTTACTCAACATCTTT
This sequence comes from Mucilaginibacter sp. SG538B, assembly GCF_013376065.1. NCBI lineage: Bacteria > Pseudomonadati > Bacteroidota > Sphingobacteriia > Sphingobacteriales > Sphingobacteriaceae > Mucilaginibacter > Mucilaginibacter sp. SG538B. The sequence goes on along the minus strand of NZ_JABMJI010000001.1, from coordinate 1,645,933 downwards.
ATTTTAATAATGACCCTGCCCATGTTGTTTTTAGCCAACCCGGCGTATTACAACAATCTGTCTATAAGGCTGGTGCTTTATTTTTCGGGCTCTGTTGTATTTGTCATTACCGCCTTCCGTTTACAGCTAAACCCCGAAAACAAAACGCTTTACTTTATTACGGCCATTAGTTTTATCATAGTACACAGCGTTTTCTATTATCTAATGACCAAAAAACGACGTTGAACCATTGTTGTTTAAAGCATTTATAGGCTTTTTGAAAGATTTAGGCTAAACTTGCATCTTCAAATATGAAAGCATTTTACGGAGATTTAAAACTGGGTATTTTAGGCGGCGGACAGTTAGGACGTATGCTGATACAGCAAGCCATAAACTATAATGTTACTGTTAAAATTCTTGATCCGGACCGCGAAGCGCCTTGCCGCAAACTGTGTGACGAGTTTACCGTAGGCTCATTGGGTGATTATGAAACCGTTTATAACTTTGGTAAAACTGTCGACCTGCTTACCATTGAAATAGAAAAGGTTAACGTTGACGCCCTTGAACAATTGGAAAAAGAGGGCGTATTGGTTTATCCGCAATCCCGCATTATCCGCCTCATCCAGGATAAAGGTCTGCAGAAGCAATTTTTCAAGGAAAATGATATCCCTACTGCCGATTTCCAGATCATATCATCACCTCAGCAGCTTCAGCAAAGTTTAATCCCTTTCCCTTATATTCAAAAACTACGTAAGGATGGTTATGACGGCAAAGGTGTATATAAAGTAATTGATGAAAGCTACCTTGCCGGCGCTTTTAAAGAGCCGAGCCTGATTGAGCAATGGATAGATTTTGAAAAAGAGATTGCGGTAATTGTGGCCCGTAATGAAAACGGCGAGATCAGCACCTTCCCGATGGTTGAAATGGAGTTCAACCCTAAAGCCAATTTGGTGGAGTTTTTGATCGCTCCTTCTACCCTTCCATTCGCCATCCAACAAAAAGCAGAGCAGATTGCTAAAAAGATAGCCGACAGTCTTAAAATTGTGGGCTTGCTGGCGGTTGAAATGTTTTTAGATAAGCAAGGCCGCATCCTGGTGAATGAGCTTGCCCCGCGCCCGCATAACAGTGGTCACCAAACTATTGAAGGCAATGTGGTATCTCAATTTGAGCAGCATTTGAGGGCGATATTTAATCAGCCTTTGGGCGATACAGCCTGCCTTAACAACGCCATTATGGTGAACGTTTTAGGTGAAGCCGGTTATGAAGGACCTGCCATTTACCAGGGTATCGAAAAGATTTTAAAAGTACCGGGTGTATATATTCATCTTTACGGCAAAGCGCTGACCAAGCCTTTCAGGAAAATGGGCCACGTCACTATTGTTGACGCAGATCGTGAAAAAGCGATTGAAAAGGCACGGTTTGTGCAGAAAACACTGAAAGTAATTAGTTAGTTTAGTTCATGGTTCATAGATCATGGTTTATAGTTTATAGTAGAACAAATGGCATTTAGATTTGAGGATCTTCAGGTTTGGCAGAAAGCTATGGATTTGGATGAACAAATAAATCAACTAACGAAGTCATTTCCCAAAGAAGAAATTTATATTTTAACATCACAGATAAAACGTGCGGCTGATTCTGTTGTTCTGAATATCGCTGAAGGATCAACTGGACAGAGTAAAGCAGTTTTTAAGGTCTTTTTAGGTTATTCACTAAGATCTGCCATTGAAGTGGTAAGCTGTCTTTTTATTGCAAAGAGAAGAAACTATATCGTTGAAGAAAACTTTAAAATTTTTTATGCTGATTATGAAGTATTGGTAAAAATGATCACGGCGTTAAAAAACTCCATATAGCTGATCTTCCCATGAACCATGATCTATGAACCATTAACTATGAACAACACTACAAAAGTCGCCATTATAATGGGCAGCAAATCCGATTTAAATGTAATGCAGGATGCTGCTGATGTTTTAGCCGAATTAGGCGTTGAATATGAAATAACCGTGGTATCGGCCCACCGTACACCCGATAGGATGTTTAGTTACGCCCGTGCTGCTGCCGACAGGGGTATTAAAGTGATCATCGCTGGAGCCGGCGGCGCAGCCCACCTGCCGGGCATGGTAGCCTCATTAACCCATTTGCCGGTGATTGGAGTACCGGTAAAATCAAGCAACTCTATTGACGGCTGGGATTCAATCCTATCTATACTACAAATGCCAAACGGTATCCCGGTAGCCACTGTAGCTTTAAACGCTGCAAAAAACGCAGGGATCCTTGCTGCACAAATCCTGTCAACAGGAGATGAGTACCTGGTAAAAAACCTTATCGATTTTAAAGAAAACCTTAAAAAGAAAGTTGAAGAGTCGGCAAGGGAAATGGAAGGGGAAGAATAGTTGGCAATTTGCAGTGGCAGTTGCAGCAGCAATCAGATTATAAGAAGTAAAGGGCAAGTTTATGAACATGCCCTTTTATTATTTACTGCTACTAAAAGCTGCCCCTGTTACTAAAAACTGCTGCTGCAACTAAAAGCTGCCACTAATTCAACGCTGGATTTTCCGGAAAATTGGCGATGTGGGCGTAGCGCTGGCCGAGGCTGATCACCACCTGGCGCCAAAGATTTTGTTCATCGAGGGTGAACAGTGTTTCTATATCAAACTTATTAGTCACAATCCAACTGTCTTCTTTTATTTCTTCATCAAGCTGTTGCGGTGTCCAACCAGAGTATCCGGCAAAAAATTTAATTTCTTCGGTGCTTAACTGGTAATTGGATACTAAATATTTTACCTGCTCAAAATCGCCGCCCCAGTAAAGGCCATCGGCTATTTCAATGCCGCCTTCTATTTTATCGGGCGCGCAATGGATAAAATGCAGTGTATTTTTGGCTACTGGGCCGCCTTCATAAACAGGCATTTCGGAGTATGATACATCGGGCAATACATCGCCCAATAAATATTCGCTTTGATGGTTCAGGATAAAGCCCATAGCTCCCTCCGCAGAGTATTCTGTTAAAATGATTACTGATCTCCTGAAATTCGGATCCATCATAAAGGGTTCCGAAATAAGTAAATGGCCTGCCGCGGCCGCTATTGGACTAAGCATAAAGTTTAGCTGTTTAATTACGTAACAAGCATAGTAAAAATATGTTCAATTACGAATAATGATTTACATCATTATATACGGTTTAATTAATTTGTAAGTTTGCATTAAAATGAATCAGCAGGAAATACAAAATTTAAGGCAGGATTATAGTGCCTCTACCCTATCAGAAAACAGCACTAAGGGCGATCCTATTAAACAGTTTGAACAATGGTTTAACGAAGCTTTGGAGGCAAAATTGCATGAACCCAACGCCATGACGCTTTCAACTGCCACCGTAACCGGTAAACCTTCGGCACGGATTGTACTTTTAAAAGGCTTTCATGCAGGCGGTTTTATATTCTTTACCAACTACTTAAGCCGCAAGGGCAAAGAGATAGCCAAAAACCCCCAGGGCGCGTTAACATTTTTTTGGGGAGGCCTTGAGCGCCAGGTGCGTATTGAAGGCACTATTGAAAAAGTAAGCAAAGAAGAGTCTGAAAAATATTTCCATTCGCGCCCTAAAGGCAGCCAGGTTGGCGCAATAGTATCTCCCCAAAGCCAGGAAATTGAAAGCCGCGATGCATTGGAGCAAAAGTGGAACGCACTGGAAGCCGAATATGCTGATAAGGAAGTGCCTAAACCATCGTATTGGGGTGGATATATCTTAAACCCGCAATTGGTTGAGTTTTGGCAAGGCCGGCCAAGCCGCATGCACGACCGCATCCTGTATAAAAAAACTGATAAAAAAACCTGGAAAAAAGTACGCCTTGCACCATGAGTTTTGATGATATTAAAAACCTGCTCACCGAAAAATTTGGTGACACCGTTATTACCGGCGAAGAAACAGGCGGTCTGCAACCCGCATTGTTAATTAACCCTGATGATATTGCGGCCGTATGCCTGGAATTGCGGAACAATCCTAAAACTTATTTCGATTTCCTGTCGAGCCTGAGCGGTGTGCATTATAACGACGAAGTAAACCGCTACGGTGTGGTTTATCACCTGGCATCAATCCCCTATAAAACACAGCTTACTTTAAAAATAAGCAAAGCCCATCCAAAAGAAAGTAACGAACTGCCCGAATTTAAAAGCGTGACCCCTGTTTATCGCACTGCCGACTGGCATGAGCGCGAAGCCTATGACATGCTGGGGATCTACTTTGAAGGGCACCCCGATCTTCGCCGGATTTTGCTACCCGACGATTGGGAAGGTTTCCCTTTACGGAAAGATTACCAGAACGCCGAATTTTATAAAGGCATCAGGATAGATTAACCTCAAATAAAGTTTCCTGGCATTAACGGGGCGAAATAAGCTAAGGTAAGCAGTTTGATCACAGCTTTGTTTACTTCATTTTTACAGCGAAAGTAGCCCACAAATGAAAAAAAAAGCTGATTTTTGGTAGCCGGCTATATATCTCAAGCAATATACAACCGGATATAAATTTAACCGGATATAAAATTGGTCATTACAAACCCCAAATACGAAGAAGCACTCCTCAGGTACAATAAAAAGATAGCTGGGGCCAGCGTTGAGGATATGGTACTTAATGTAGGTCCGCAACACCCCTCAACTCACGGGGTTTTACGCCTGGAATTAATTACCGATGGCGAGATAGTAAAAGAGGTGATCCCCCATATTGGCTACCTGCACCGCTGCTTTGAAAAACATGCCGAATCATTAACTTACCAGCAAACCATCCCTTTTACCGACAGGATGGATTACCTGGCTTCGATGAACAACAGCCACGCCTTTGTAATGGGTGTTGAACGGATGATGGGTATTGACAAGGATATTCCTAAGCGTGTGGAGTACATCCGTGTGCTGGTTTGCGAGCTAAACCGCATAGCATCGCACCTGATAGCCATTGGCACTTACGGCATTGACATAGGCGCCTTTACCCCCTTCCTGTGGTGTTTCAGGGACAGGGAGCATATTATGGGGATGCTGGAGTGGGCGTCGGGCTCGCGCATGTTATACAATTACATTTGGGTAGGCGGCTTATTTTACGACCTGCCGGTTGGCTTTGAAGAACGCTGCCGGGATTTTTTGGAGTATTTTAAGCCTAAAATGGTTGAGCTAAACCAATTGCTTACCGACAACCAGGTATTTATTTCGCGCACAGCCAACGTGGGCGTTTTGCCGCTTGATGTAGCTATTAACTATGGCTGCTCGGGCCCTATGTTACGCGCATCGGGCTTAAAATGGGATTTGCGGCGGATTGATAATTATTCGGCCTACCCCGAAATTGATTTTGAAATCCCGATTGGGCAGGGCCTGATGGGCAAAGTTGGCGACTGCTGGGACAGGTACAAGGTACGTGTTGATGAAATTGAGCAATCATTAAGAATAGTTGAACAATGCCTTGACCGTTTGCAGAAAGAATTGAAACGTACGCCTGATTTTGATCCCCGTGCTAAAATGCCCCGCAAAACAATTCCTAAAGCACAGGATTATTATGTACGCTGCGAAGGCGCCAAAGGCGAACTTGGCTTTTATTTTATTACCGACGGCAAATCAGAGATCCCAACCCGTGTAAAATCCCGCGGGCCAAGCTTTAATAATCTTTCGGTGCTGCCCGAGCTATCCAAGGGTGTATTAATTGCCGATTTGATAGCAATTGTAGGTTCTATCGACTTTGTTTTAGGCGAGGTGGATAGGTAGACAACAATTATTATGTCATTGCGAGCGTAGCGCGGCAATCGCACGGAAGCATGACCGCCCTGTACGGTATGCGATTGCTTCGTCGTTCCTCCTCGCAATGACGTGACACTATTGTCAAACAAAAAAAGAGACCCCTCACGGTGTCTCTTCTCATTTTAATATATTAATTTTTATTGAGTGGGCTATTGATGATTACTGGTTATACACTTTAACCATAAACACATAATTTTTGAGTTTGCTACTCTGTTGAGTACGGCTTAATCCAGCTAATTTATTCTTAGTATTCAAATTAAGCGTTTTCGATAATGAATCGGTTGGGATATTTTGTATCGCTTTTAACAGGTAAGTTGATTTTTTAGCAAAATACGCACCTGCAACCTGGGTTTGACGCGCGGTAATAACACCTATCACGTTTCCTTTTTCATCAAGTAATGGTCCACCTGAATTGCCGGGGTTTACCGGAACAGAAATTACATATTCGGTAGTATCGCCCGAATAATTTGCTGCCGATGCTAAATAACCTCCTCCATAAACCATATTATCGGCCGGGTAACCGAGTGTGTATACGCTCTCTCCAAGATCGCCTTCGGCCCTTTTAACGTTATATGGTATAGGGCCAAGGTTTTTAAATGATGGATCATTGATCTGTAAAATAGCCAGGTCATACTGTGGTTCGGTATAAATAACCTTAGCATGAAATGATTCGCCCACGGCATTCTGCACATAAACCGAATCAGCATTTTTAATCACATGGTAGTCTGTAGCCAGGTAACCATTTGATGTAAGCGCAAAACCGGTGCCCCTGAAATTAGCTGGTGTCCTGGTTATTTTGGGTTTTACCGGAGTACGTCCATGGCCTATCTGAGCAACCGTTTTCTCCATGTTGTTGATCTTTTCGCTCAGTTGCTGATATTTTGACTTATCATTATTCAGCTTACCTGTCAGGATCAGGATAGTCAAAACGCCAAAGATCGCAATTGAAGCGGCTACCGATATTTTTGAATGATGATTACGCCACATGCGCACAATCCATACCGGATGGATCATTACTTCTTCTTTCAGCGCATGAACATCAATTTCATTATGAATGGCGTTTAAGCGATTCTCAAGCTCAAGGCGTTCGCCATATTGCTTCAGTAAGCCTATAAATTTAATGTGTTCGGTAACTTTACTTTCAACAGCCGCATCGTTTTTGCGAAGCAACTCAAATTGAACACGTTCTTCGGCGGTCATGCTACCGTCGAGGTACCGTTCAATAAATTCTGTTAGTTGGTTATCACTCATCTCTTGATCTCCTTATTTCTGCTGAAAAAATAGTTTCTTCAGCCTTTGCAGGCATTTGTACTTCTGCGTTTTGGCATTATCCGCATTGGTGTAGCCAAACCGCTCACAGATCTCCTGCATCGATCTGTTTTTTATATAAAAATCTTCCATAATGGTTTTACAGGGTTCGCCTAATAACTGGAGCGCACTCTCCATTTTACCAAACTGGATATCCCTGTCGTTATGGTTATCAATTTCTTCTTCAACGGGTAAGTGTTCTTCAAAGTCCCTGATGTCACCACCATATCGGTTCATTTGGCTCAGCCTTTTAAGCCAAAGCCGCCGGCAAACTGAGTATATATATGTTTTAAGCTTACTGTTTAGCTCAAAATCACCCGCTTTAATTTTATTGTAAAGAACGATAATGGCTTCCTGATAAATATCCTTCGCGTCATCCTCATCGCCATTGTTGTTAATGATCAACTGTAATATCATCGGAAAATAAGTTGTGTAGAGCCTCTTCAGCACTATTTCCGAGTTATTAAGTATTCCAAGAACTATTTCACTATCTGTTGGAGCCGAAGCTTTTAAGTCTTTATTCACTCTTAATACTATTTAGGTCAAATTGTAACCCACTATTATCAAAAAAAATCAAACTAAAATAAATTAATAACATTGGCATTACATTTCATTACCTGTAACAATTGTGTGCTGCATTAATTTAACGTTAATACCGGCAGGTAAACAAGGTAACCCAATGTTAAAAACTATGCAGGCAAATCTGCAATAAAAAAACCGCTTGCAAAAACCGGTACGTAAACTACAAACCCTATGGAATTTACAAAGGTTTAATTTTTATGGGTTACCTTTTCAACTAATGCGTATTAAGTAACAAACGATCACAAAACGTTAACATTTTAAAAATTAAGAAAATGAAAAACACATTTAAATTAGCATTCGTAGCATTAGTTCTGGCAGCTTCTTTTTCAGCTTGTAACGGTGACTCTAAAAAAACTGAAGGTGATACTACTAAAACTACTGTAGTTGACTCAACTAAAGTTGTTACTGACTCTACTAAAACTGACACTACTAAAGTTGTTGCTGATACTACTAAAAAAGACACCACCAAGAAATAATTATTTCTGATAAGATAGAAAGTAGTTAAATATCATTTTTAATCTTTTTCTATTGATTTTTTAGTTATCCATCAATAAAAAAGGTGACTTGTAATTTTTTTTCAAAATTATGGGTTACCTTTTTTTATTTCTGGTATTAAGCTGTAAACTATTAAATCACTTATTAAAAAAATTAAACATGAAAAATTTCAAATTAGGCTTTTTAGCTTTAGCTATCGCTGTTTCTTTCGCTGCTTGTAAAGGTTCTTCATCATCTTCTGCTGCTGATTCAACTAAAGCTGATTCTTCTAAAATGGCTGCTGATACTACTAAAGCTGACACTTCTAAAATGGCTGCTGATACTACTAAAGCTGACACCACTAAAAAAGACACTACTAAAAAGTAATTTAACTTTTTATGTTAAAAAAAACGCCCCCGGTTTTCCGGAGGCGTTTTTTTTTTGCTCAAAACCGCCAAACAATTTCTATTGGTATTGCTTAATGTGATACATAATAAAATATGAAATATTCTGAATGGAAAACGCTTAGTGCCGAGGAGCGTAAAAGTATTGGCTGGCACCGCCATCCGCATATACGCACTGCTACCCTTTTTGCCATAGTTTTTGCGATAACATTTATTATTGTAGTGCTTGGCATAAGTAAAAACAGCGCAATTCATCTTAACCGTAAACCAACTGCAAAGGAAGCTTTTACCATGGCAAAATTATTTGTAAAGGAAAAGCTGAAACAACCTCAAAAAGCGGTTTTTCCTAACAACAGTTTTAAATCGGTTATTGATACAACAATTAATAGCTACGAGGTACAATCAACAGTAAAAATTGAGAACGATAGTGGCAAAATGGAACAATCAGCCTGGGAAGTTAAAATGTTGTATACTGATGGTGACTGGGCCGAGAAAAATAGCTGGCAAGTTAAAAATATAAACATTATCCCTCAACCATAAAACCAACCGCTTAACAGTAATCATAAAAAAGGAGCAGTTATAAAACTGCCCCCCGGTGGTTAATTAGTTATCAATAAATTTAGTGAACAGTATCCCGCAGGGCTTTAATCTCGTCATGAGCGTCAAGCAGTTCACTTTCCTGCTGGCTGATCGTTTCGCGCAGGTAGGCCGGTAAATTTTCGTCTTCAAGCGCGGTACGGTATGCTTTTAAAATGGCATCTTCACCAAATTCGCATTCCTCCAGTACGTTGTGGGTATCATGCCCGGTAAACGCGGCTTTAACATCAAGCCAGGCCCTGTGTATTTTGCCGCTGGTAGTTGTGCTGGTTTCAATGTCTTTTCCAAAAGCACTAACCTCTGTACCCAAAGCAAGCCTGTAACCCTGACTTTGGCCAATAAACCTTGTAAAAAGCGATTTCAGTTCGGTATCGCCATCCTTCAAATCTTTTGAGGCGCGTTGATAGCCCTCAATCCTGTCATTGTTGATCTGTATCAGATCATTTAAAATCTCTACGGTTGCTTGTGTATTTTCCATGATTAGATGTTTTTATATAATATCAACCCCTTTAAAATTAAATTGTTTAATTAATTATATAAAAAATAATCCAAAATGAAAATTAGCTTTTCCCTCTAAATAAAGAGATCACCCAAATAATAATAGCGATAACAATTATTACAGCTATGATACCGGTTACTGCCCCGGCTTTAAAAATATCGCCTATAACCGAGCACCCGCTCATAGTTAATAAGGCGAAAATGAATAATAAAAAATGTGCGTTTTTCATGGTTAATGTTTGATAAAAAGGCATGCAATAATCAGGCCTTTTTAACCTCAGGCTTATTGTCGAAAACCAATTTCGATAACAGGATATTTAAGCTGATTAATTGTATAGCTATATATACAATATGTTTCCGGGGAGGATAAATAAACTGCCGCCTTTAACCGGAATTTAATCTTCGAAATATTTTCTAAATAATCTCAAATTTTTAAAACCAAACACTGCCATAAAGCGTTCATATATATAAGTTATAAACCAATTAAACATATCAATTAATTTATAGAAGGTTACATGTTTACACCGGCTGCCCACAGCAGGTGTGCTGGTTTAGTATAAAATAATTTATTAACAATTTATCTCCAACCAACTATGATAATACCGGTACAACCAAATATTCAATGTGAAAACTGCATTAAATGCGGTAACAGGCCTCATGTTGAACAGCATAAAAAATATTGGGTACTTACATGCCCTAACAAGAGCTGCAAAAATTTTGTAAAAGCGCTCACTATCGACTTTGCCACCTGGAACCGGCTTAACAAAAAGGCCAATGAAATACCGGCTACAACTGAAACCTTAAAACGCACGGCTTAATTACAGGAGAAGGATAGCAAGCGCCATAAATCAACAAAAAATTTTTATGGCTTTAACTCAGATGAGTACATTTACACGCTACTCTACTGGTTAAGCTATGACAAATGCACTTCTATCAATAAATAAAGCAACTGTACGTTTTTTAAATACAACATTATTTACCGGCTTAAGCTTTAGTATAAAAAAAGGCGAAAGCTGGGCCCTTATCGGCGAAAGCGGATCGGGGAAAAGTGCCTTGCTACAAACCATAGCCGGGCGTTTTAATATCACAGGCGGTGAAATAGTTTATCATTTCTGGAATGATTACTCCAAATTTTTCAAGGCCAATGATATTGCCACGCCACATAAGCTTATAGCCCTCGTTGAGCCTAAACATCATTTCCGCAACCTTTCAAACACTACAGATTTCTACTATCAGCAACGCTATAATTCATCCGATTCGGAAGATGCGCTTACGGTTGCAGATTATCTTGATACAATACCACACTTTCCCGGCACCAATACATCCTGGACATTTGAAAGAGTAGTTTCATTATTATGGCTCGAACCACTGCTCAATAAACAGATCATCAAACTATCAAACGGCGAAACCAAACGCTTGATGCTGGCAGCCGCCCTGCTTAAAAATCCCGTATTATTAATGCTCGACAGCCCCTTAACCGGCCTGGATGTAAAAACCCGTGAAGAATTTAATGGCATTATTGAGCAGATCATGGTATCAGGTATTAACATCATAATAGCCACCTCCATCCATGAAATTCCAACTGCTATTACCCATGTCGCCGTGTTAAGCAAAGGGGTTATTATACACGAAAGCCCCAAACAGGATTTTAAAGCAGAACTTTTTGAGCAGGATAAAAGCGATACGATTGATACCAACGAGTTGAATGCCTTACTCAACATCGATAAAAACCCGACCGCTTACAAGCACATTGTAAAAATGGATCAGGTACACATTAAGTATGGCGATAAGGTGGTGCTGGATGATGTAAACTGGCAGATTAACCCTGGAGAACATTGGGCTTTGTTGGGTCCTAACGGGGCGGGCAAATCAACATTGCTAAGCTTAATCAATGGAGATAACCCACAGGCTTATGCTAACAACATTATTTTATTTGATAAAAAACGCGGGACAGGCGAAAGCATCTGGGATATCAAAAAAAAGATCGGCTTCGTATCGCCCGAACTGCATCAATACTTCCCTACTGATAATAGCTGTTTGCAGGTAATCGAGTCGGGCTATTACGACACTCTTGGCTTGTTCAGGCCAAGCAATAAAGACCGTGCAGAAATTGCTTTACGATGGATGAAAGCTTTGGAAATTGAAAAGTACGCTCGCGTATTGCTCAAAAACATCCCGGCAAGTGCACAACGCCTCTGTCTGCTGGCCCGGGCGCTCATTAAAAACCCGGCACTGCTTATTTTTGATGAACCCTGCCAGGGTATGGACGATCATCAGCAACTCCACTTTAAAAACCTGGTTGATACCATTTGCAGCCTGGGTAATGTTACACTTATTTATGTTACCCACTATCAGCATGAAATACCCAACAGTGTTGATAAAGTTTTGAGGTTGGATAAGGGAAAGGTAGTTTCTTGAGCTGAAAGCCAAAAGTTGAAAGCCGAAAGCTGAAGGAATAACAAGCTTTGGGCTTTTTGCTTTAGGCTTTCTGCTTTTCTATCTTTTTTGTCAATTATTTAACAGCCGTTAAAATCAAATTACCAACTTGCGTATATTTGCGTAATATGAATACAGCCGATCTGTTGCAGCGCGCGTTGCGGTTTGATTTTTTAACGCTTGAAGAAGGCGTTTATCTGTATAACAACGCCTCTACTGCCGAGTTGATGTACACAGCCAACGAACTTCGTAAAATACAGGTTCCGCATGGTAAGGTTACCTGGCAAATTGACCGTAATGTTAACACTACTAACGTTTGTATAGCCAATTGCAAGTTTTGTAATTTCTTTCGCCGTCCTGGTCATGAGGAAAGCTATATTACTGATATTGAAACTTATAAAAAGAAGATCGAGGAAACATTTCGGTACGGAGGCGATCAACTGCTGTTACAGGGCGGGCATCACCCCGATCTTGGCTTAAAATTTTATACCGACCTGTTTCGCGAACTGAAACAGCTTTATCCGAAATTAAAACTGCATTCATTAGGTCCGCCGGAAATTGCGCACGTTGCTAAATTAGAAGGCATGCCGCATATTGAGGTACTAAGAGCAATGAAGGAAGCAGGCCTGGATTCATTACCGGGTGCCGGTGCCGAGATCCTGAACGACCGCGTACGCCGCCTGATATCAAAAGGCAAATGCGGCGGTAAGGAATGGCTTGATGTAATGCGTGCCGCTCACCAGCTTAACCTGCCAACATCAGCTACGATGATGTTTGGCCACATTGAAACTATTGAAGAGCGCTTTGAACATTTGGTTTGGATCCGCGAGGTACAGGCCGAAAAACCCGAAGGCAACTATGGTTTTATAGCATTTATCCCCTGGCCTTTTCAGGATGACGGTACTCTTTTACGTAAAGTACGCGGTATCACCAATAATGTTACCGGCGATGAATATATCCGCATGATTGCCTTGAGCCGCATTATGCTGCCCAACGTTAAAAATATCCAGGCTTCGTGGCTTACCGTGGGTAAACAGGTTGCCCAAATTTGCTTGCACGCCGGTGCTAACGATTTTGGATCGATCATGATTGAAGAAAACGTGGTATCCGCAGCCGGTGCACCTCACAGATTTACCGCTAAAGGCATCCAGGAATCCATAAAAGAAGCCGGCTTTGAGCCCCAGCTTCGTACCCAGCGATACGAGTGGCGCGAAATCCCCGTTGAAATTGAAGAACAGGTTATAAATTATTAAGCCCTTAGTAGCAGTGGCAGTTGCAGTAAAAAAATAACTGCAACTAAAAACTGCAACTGCCACTGACTAAATGGAACAATACATAGAGGCCCTAATTTTTGCATCAGAGCAGGCAATCCGGTTGGAGGAGATCATGTATTGCCTCCAGGCTGCTTTTGAGCGCGATTTTGATACACAAGAAGTAACCGATGCCATAGGCAGGATCCACGAAAAATACCAGCATCATAGCTTAGCTATTGAGCTGGTTAAAATTGGCAACGGCTATCAATTCCTCACTAAAAAGGAATATCATGCTGTTATTAACCTTTTGCAGCTGCAACGGTCAAAGAAAAAACTAAGCCAGGCCGCTTTGGAAACCCTGGCTATCATCGCCTACAAACAACCCGTAACTAAGCCCGATATAGAACAGATCAGGGGTGTAAACTGCGACTATTCGATCCAAAAGTTACTCGAAAAAGAGCTAATAGCTATAATTGGCAAATCAGAAGGGCTCGGAAAACCTATCCTTTATGGTACAAGTGCTTTGTTTATGGACTATTTTGGCATTAACAGTATTGAGGAATTACCTCAACTTAAGGACTTTACAAACAATACCGCTACCATTGGCGAGCAATCAGAATAATTTTAATTTCTGTTTTAAAAAAAACCATTTTTCATTATTTTTACTATTGAATCAATAGGGTAAAAGATTTTAGAAACGCTTTTCTTTATCTGATTTTAATTATTATTATTGACAAAGTTTAATTTATAAAATCCATTACAATGGGAGCGCCAAAGAAACCGAACACTAAAAAGATCGAAAACTCAGATAATGATCCTGATGATGATGATGAGTTTGACCCAAAAGTGAAAAAGAAGGTAGTTGATGACGATGATGATGATTTTGACGGACCATTAGATGATGATCTGGGCAGGGGTTACGAGTCATTCGATGACGACGACGAAGACGACTATTAATTCTTTTTAATACATAACATTTACAAAGCATTCAGACTATGCCTCTGGATGCTTTTTTTATTATCTACCGGTAGCGTACAATAAATGAAAGTAACAGAAGTAAAGGACAAAGCAACAAAAAAGGCTTTTTTAGATGTGGCCCGCATCATTTATAAAGATGACGATAACTGGGTTTGCCCGCTTGATAATGATATTGAAGCTGTATTTAACCCGGCAAAAAACAACTTTCATCAACATGGTAAATGTACCCGTTGGATCCTGACAGATGACAATGACCATCTAATTGGCCGGGTTGCTGCTTTTATTAATGAAAAAAAGGCATACAATTACGAGCAGCCAACCGGCGGTATGGGTTTTTTTGAGTGTACCGATAACAAAGAAGCTGCCTTTCTTTTATTTGATACCGCGAGAAACTGGCTTAGGGAAAACGGCATGAAAGCCATGGACGGCCCCATCAACTTTGGCGAAAACGACAACTTTTGGGGCTTGCTGGTTGAAGGCTTCACTCCTCCCTCTTATGGTATGAACTATAATCATCCGTATTACCAGGCCTTTTTTGATGAGTACGGCTTTAAAACCCAGTACGCGCAGATCACTAACCATGTTGACGCTCATAAACCTTTCCCCGAGCGATTTACCAAAATAGCTAATTGGGTAGCAAAAAAGCCCGGATACGATTTCAGGCACTTTGAAATAAAAAAAATAGAAAAATTCGCAGCTGATTTTATTGAGGTTTATAACGATGGATGGAAAGATTTTGAAAACTTTGTTCCTATCACATACGATACGATCATGGAAAGCTTCGAAAAAATGAAACCCCTGATGGACGAAAAATTGATCTGGTTTGCTTATGTTGATGATGAACCGGCATCCTTCATGATCATTTTGCCCGATGCTAACCAGATGCTTAAACCGCTAAACGGCAAACTGGACCTGATAGGTAAACTTAAATTTTTATACTACCGCTGGAAAGGGGTATCCCGCATGCGGGCTATTGTGATGGGCACGAAACAAAAGTACCAGAAGCACGGCCTCGAATCGGCGATGTTTATAAAATTAAAGGAATATGTATTGCCTCTCAAGCGTTATGATGAGCTTGAACTATCCTGGGTAGGCGATTTTAACGACAAAATGATTGCCATCCATGAAGCAGTTGGTGCTACATTTGGCAAAAAGCATTTAACAATGCGTTACATTTTTGATTAGCCCGGTCAAACCGGGCCACCAAATTATGCGGTTACTTTTGAATGTCGAAGTTCTTCAAATAGCTCAATTACTTTTTTTTGCAAATCGATTACTTCAGTTTCACGGTCCATTAAGCGTTTGTTAACGGTTTCAAGCTCGTTAACAAATTTCTGATCCTGTTCGGTATCATTAAATGTAAGCAACTGAACTACTGACATTTCAAACAGGTTTGCTATCTGCTCAAGCCTTGATAAATTAATATCTGTGATCCCTGTTTCAATCTTTGAGAAAGCAGGAATTGAAATATCCAATCTCTTTGCAACATCCTCCTGGCTCCACCCCTTTTGATGACGTAATAATCTGATTTTTTTTCCGAGAGTTTTCATTTGGTTAAATTAATAGTGTAGGTTTCGCAAAAGTTAATTACTTTACAATAATATTTATTATCACGCTAATTATCAACTAATTTGCGTAATTTTTTATTTTAAAGTGTAGTTAATTGTTGCGATTGGCAAATCCCTTAAATTAAAGCAAATAAATCATTCTAAAACATACCTGCTACACGGTATTTTTTCGAGTAATTTAGGTTTGGATTTTCATCCCATTGTAATTTAGTGCGCAAAAAAGCGCAAAAAATTCTTCTTTTTAAAATTAAAATTTCATTTTTGTACTGTAATATTTTTTATTACAGATAAATGAACGGACAATTTCAAATAGCAACCCATGTATTAACCCTGCTTTGCAAACAGCCGGGCGAGCTATTATCGTCTGATTATGTTGCCGGCAGCATGAATGTAAACCCTGTTCTGGTACGTAAAGAAATGCGCAAATTACGCGCCTGTGGGCTTATTGAAAGCAAGGAAGGTAAAACCGGCGGTTATAGCCTGGCTCTCCCCCCGCAAAAAATATCCCTTGCCGATGTTTATAAAGCTGTAAAACTGCCGCCGGCTTTAGGCCAGGCTAAAAATAAGCCCAACCCTGCCTGCCCTGTCGGCAAGCAAATTGGCGCTCACCTTGATCATTTGGCCGATGAGGTTGAAGCAGCCATCGTCAAAAAACTAAGCACCATAACCATTTTTGATTTTGTAAATCAATTTGATTAAAAAAATTTAAAACAAACTGTAACAAATTTAATTACAATATAAAAGCAAAAACAATGAAAATCGCATTAATTGGAGCCACAGGTTTTGTAGGCAAGGCTGTTTTAAACGAAGCGTTACAACGTGGATACGAAGTAACTGCCATAGCCCGTAACCCGAAAACAGATGTTGAAAACCCTAAATTAACACTCAAAACTGCCGATGTATATAAGGTTGATGAGTTAACCGAAGCGTTGAAAGGCCATGATGCTGTTGTAAATTCATTTAATGCCGGCTGGGGTAACCCTAACCTGTACAATGATTTTATTAAAGGGTCAGAGGCTATACAACAGGCCACTAAACAAGCTGGTGTACGCCGCCTGTTGGTTGTAGGCGGCGCGGGCAGTCTTTTTATTGCTCCGGGCGTACAATTAGTTGATAGCCCTCAATTCCCCGCCGAATGGAAAACAGGCGCCACAGCGGCCCGCGACTATCTGAACATTATCAAAAAAGAAGAAGATTTAGACTGGACCTTCCTGAGCCCTGCCATTCACCTGCATCCGGGCACCCGCACAGGTGTATACCGTACCGGTACAGATGAGCCTGTGTTTAACGACAAGCACGAGCATGAAATTTCAGTAGAAGATTTGGCAGTTGCTATATTGGATGAACTGGAAAACAACCAGTTTGTGAAGAGAAGATTTACTGTGGGGTATTAGCCCCCTCTAAATCTCCCCCTAAAGGGGGAGACTTTTAAAAGCGTTCTTCTTAAGCCCTCTCCCTTTAGGGGAGGGTTTGGGTGGGGTTTACTTTATAAACTTAGCAGCTACCCAGTCTTTATCTTTTTTATGGGTAATGTATTTCAGGCCGTACTTGCGGGCTTCGTCGGTAATGATATCCAGGTCGGGCGATTCATAGAAACCACTGAAGTAAATCTCGCCATCGGTCTTTAATACTTCAGCATAACGCTGCATCTGGTCGATAAGGATATTGCGGTTGATGTTGGCCAGGATGGTATCATATTGCTCATTGGGGATAACTTCTTTTGACCCGCAAAGTGGTTTGATATTGCCCACATTATTCAAAGCCGAATTTTCGATAGTGCTTTCATAACAAACCGGGTCGTAATCAATAGCGGTGATATCGTCGGCACCCAGTTTGGCTGCCATAATAGCAAGGATCCCCGTACCGCAGCCCATGTCAAGCACTTTTTTACCGGCAAATTCATTTTCAAGCATCAGCCCCAGCATCATAGCTGTGGTTTGATGGTGGCCGGTACCAAACGCCATTTTAGGGTCTATCACTATCTCGTATTGAAACTCGGGTCTAGGTTCATGAAAGGTTGCCCGTACATAAATCTTATCCCCTATCTCTATAGGTTCAAAATTACTTTCCCACACCTCGTTCCAATTTTTCTGCGGAATGAGTGTTATCTCGTAACTAAAAGTGAACAAGTCTTTATAGGGTAATAATTGCTCATCAAGCGCCTGCTGGTCAAAAACACCTTCTGGAATATAAGCTTTAAAGCCAAGCTCAAGCTCTTCAAAAGTATCAAAACCTATCTCACCCAAAGCATTTATCAGCAGATCCTGCTGGTAATCTTCGGTGGTGATGGTAGTAAAAAACAGTTCGTAGTAATTCATTTTGATTTTTTCGTTGTTAACCCACACCAGAAATCCGATCGGCCGGCAGAGAATTTAAGCTGCAACTGCAGGTTCAACCGGCTCGCTATCTGCGCTTGTCCTCTTCCTGTCGAGCAAATACAGTACAACAAAGTTAACAATCCAGTAAACAGCTTGTATTTCGGTCATATACCACCAAAAACTAAACAGGGGGCTATATCCATCTTCCGGCAACCATATAATATAGCTTAGGGCCCCGGCAAATAATATACAAACAAGGGCAATGCAGGCTCCGGCAATAAAGCGCGCCGAAGCTCCTTTATGTTTAACCCAATTCCAAAGTGGTATGATGATCAGGTACTGGGTGAGGATTCCATCTGCAAGCAATAAGGGCCAAAAAAGGCTGAAGTAGGCCATGAGGCTATACAAGTTACCGTTACCAATTTCGCCAATGCGCATAGGGTGATCGGGCATATTGAGGTATACAACCGCCCAAAATACGCCAAAATCGACCAAAACGGGTAAAAGAACTTTTAAAAGCTTCATGCTTCTGTTAGATTTGAGACGTGAGATATGAGATTTGAGAGTTTATTTTCATAAACAGCTCAAACCCGCTTTGGTTTGGGCCTTGTCTCAGATCTCATATCTAAAATCTCATATCTAATATTAATTAAATGTTTTAACGATATCTGTAAAGTCGCGCGATTTCAGGGAAGCACCGCCAATAAGGCCACCATCAATATCAGGCTGGGCAAACAGTTCGGCAGCATTGGTTGGGTTGCAGCTACCGCCGTATAAAATGGTAGTAGCATCAGCAACTTCCTGGCTATACTTAGCGGCAATTTCTTTACGGATAAATTCGTGAATTTCCTGCGCTTGTGCTGATGTAGCAGTTACACCTGTACCAATAGCCCAAACCGGTTCGTAAGCAATAACCAATTTAGCAAAAGCTTCAGCATCAAGGTGAAAGATGCCTTCAACCAACTGAGTTTTGATCACATCAAAATGTGTATTGGCTTCACGCTCCTGCAAGGTTTCGCCAATGCAGAAGATAGGGCGAAGATCATTTTGTAAAGCAGTATCCGTTTTTTTGGCAAGCAAAGCATTGGTTTCGCCAAAATACTGGCGGCGTTCTGAGTGGCCAAGGATCACATAAGCGGCACCGGTAGATTTAATCATCTTAGCAGAGATCTCACCAGTATAAGCACCTTTTTCTTCCTGATGGGCATTTTGTGCGCCAACAGCAATTTTACTATAGCCTTTTGACAATTGCACCAGGCTATGAATGTGGATGAACGGACTGCAGATCACTGCTTCCTGCGTGCCGGTAGCCTCATCTTTTACCATGTTGATGATCTCTGAAAATAAAGCTAAACCTTCATTGTAATCAAGGTTCATTTTCCAGTTTCCGGCAACGATTTTCTTTCTCATGATTTTATTTTTAGTTGTTTATTCTATTAGTGAATGGTTGATTAAGAGAGTAGTTTGCATGTTCAATTAAATGATGATATTATCAACACCTAATCAACCCAATCGACTACTCACCTAAAGTCAAAACCGGCGATATTCCTCTGTTAGTTCAAATATGGCTGTTAATAAATTTTGTTCGGTTTCATCAAAGTCACGGTGATCGCGGCGGTCGAACACTTTCTGCGCGGTTTCAAACATTTTATTGATCAAATAAACTTCGAAGCCCTGCGCGCCTCCCCATGAAAAGTCGGGCACAAAGTTACGCGGAAAACCTGCTCCAAAAACGTTGGCCCCTACCCCCACTACCGTACCGGTATTAAACATGGTATTGATCCCGCTTTTTGCATGATCGGCCATGATGAGGCCACAGAATTGAAGGCCTGTTTTACGAAAACGTTGTGTACTGTAATCCCAAAGTTTTACTTCGGCGTAGTTATTCTTCAGGTTGGAATTGTTTGTATCAGCACCGATATTACACCATTCGCCTAAAACCGAATTACCAAGGTAGCCTTCGTGGCCTTTTGACGAATAGCCCCAAATCACCGAATTATTTATTTCGCCCCCAACCCGGCAATACGGTCCAATGGTGGTAGCGCCATAAATCTTGGTCCCCATTTTTACCTGCGAATGTTCGCAAATGGCAAATGGCCCGCGGATATGGGTACCTTCCCATATTTCGGTATTAGCCGACAGGTAAATCGGCCCGTTAGTCGTGTTAAATGTCGAACATTCGGCAACAGCACCTTCCTCAGCAAAAAAATCGTCGCCTATAACAATGTTAGTTGAACTGATAGCCGCGCTTGTTCGTCCTTTAGTAAGCAGCTGAAAATCTTTACGAAGCTCGATGTCGTTCTTCCTGAAAATATCTTCAGGGTATTTGATCGATACAAAAAGGTTCGAATAGTTTACCACATCGCCAAAATCAGCATTAGCATCAAAGCTTTCCGCATCCGCGGCATTAAGTTTAACGGCTATTAACTGATCATTGTATTTAAGCGCCTGCCCGGTTTGCAGTTTATCAATTGCTTCAACCAGGTTTTCATCCGGACATATAGCGCCATTGATCAAAACGTTATCAGCCTCAATATTTACCGGGAACTTAATCTTTAGGTAATCAAGCGTTTGAAAAGAATAAGCGCTTTTTAAATGCCTGGCCCATTTTTCGGCAATGGTAAGCATCCCGATACGAAGATCGGCAACCGGCCGGGTATAGGTAAGGGGTAACAGCGTATGGTGTGCGTTATCGTCAAAAAGGATAATTGCCATGGCGCAAAAATAAAAAAAGTCCCGACTGCAAAGCCGGGACTTGTAAATATTAATTAAACAAAAATTACTTTTTGTTGTAACGTGAGCGGAATTTGTCAATACGACCTGCAGTATCAACCAGTTTCATTTTACCGGTGTAGAACGGGTGCGAAGTGTGAGAAATCTCTAATTTAACCAATGGATATTCGTTACCATCTTCCCATTTAACGGTTTCGCGGGTATCGATGCAAGATTTAGTGATAAAAGAGTAGTCGTTTGACATATCTTTAAATACAACTAACCTATAGTTTGATGGATGCAGATCTTTTTTCATTATATTATATAAACTTACCTTCTGTACTTTACTTAAAAGAGGTGCAAATGTAATAATAAAAGTGAAAACTGGAAAAGCAAATTAAAAATAAAATCAACCAGATACGACGCCTATCAGTTTACTTTAAATTTATATTTGGGGAAACAGTCTCCCTGCACTATTTGATAGCTTTTTAACGATAGCTACAATAAAACCGGATGTTTGTTGTTTTAATAATCAAACTTGAACCATATCCACAAACATGAATAATAAAAGATTTATTCCCGCTTTATTACTTATTGGAATTTCAACTTCTGTAGCATTATTTAGCTGCAGTAAAGATAAACCAGCCCCAGCCACAGATGACAACCCCAAATTAGAAAATCTTCCGGGACATACTTATACCCTGGCAGGTAATGGCACGTATGGATATGTTGATGGCCTAAGAGCAAATGCAGCACTCAATAATCCTAATGGTGTAGCGGTAGACGCTGCCGGCAATTTGTATGTTACCGACCAGGGCAACAATGCTATCCGCAAAATAACGTCCGAAGGCATTGTAACTACGCTGGCGGGCGGGACGGGGGACGGACTGGTTAACGGCCCCGCCAAATTGGCAAAATTTGATAATCCCATAGGTATTGCGCTCGACTCGAAAGGAAATATTTTTGTTGCTGATTTCGGTAACAACGTAATTAGAAAAATAGCAACCGACGGCACTGTGAGTACATTTGCAGGTTCGGGAGTAATAGGCTTTAACGATGGAAAAGGCCCGTTAGCAACCTTTAATGGCCCGGCGGGAATAGCAATTGACCACGCCGACAACCTGTATATAACAGATAATCATAACATTATCAGAAAAATCACGCCAACACAGGATGTTACAACATTTGCGGGCAATGTGCATTCGGGTCCCGGTTTTGCAGACGGAACCGGTTCAGAAGCCAATTTTCGGTTACCGGAAGGCTTAGCTATTGACGGTGCAGATAATATTTATGTAGCCGATTATAGTAATAATATGATCAGGAAAATAACCCCCGCCGCGGTAGTAACAACAGTTGCCGGCAAGCTTGCACCCGGAACCGACAACGGCGCTTCAACATCGGCAACCTTCAACGGGCCTCTGGGTGTAGCTGTAGATAAAAACGGAAACATATATGTAACCGATAACCTAAGCTTGATTAGAAAAATAGCGGTAAGTGGCGAGGTAACTACGTTTGCAGGCACAAAAGAAAGGGGCTTTTATGATGGTGCAAACTTACAGGCTAAATTTAACGATCCCCATGGCATAGCGGTAGATGCCAGCGGTAACATATATGTTGGCGACGAACAAAATGCCAGGATCAGGAAAATTATCCCACCTGCAAAATAATATCGATTAAAGTTTAAATTTCCTGGCACAGTTCTATTAGCACCCCATTAGCACTTTTGGGGTGCACAAAGCAAACCAGTTTATTATCCGCGCCTTGCTTAGGCTTATCATTTAACAAAACAAAACCCTCATTTTTAAGGCGTTTCATTTCAGCTTCAATATCATCTACCTCAAAAGCTATATGATGAATCCCCTCGCCTTTTTTAGCTATAAACTTAGTAATGGCGCTATCATCATTAAGGGCCTCGAGCAGTTCAATTTTGTTCGGCCCGCTTTGCAGAAAGGCGGTAACCACATGTTCGCTCTCTACAGTTTCGGTTTTATATACAGGTGCATTCAGCAATTTGGAGTAGATTTCCCCTGCTAACTTAACACTGTTAACTGCAATGCCAATGTGCTCCACTTTGTTCATGTCCAAATATTGTAAATTATTGGTCAGCTTTGGTTATTTGCGAAGGATTTTAGCTGAATTTCAATAAAAACTTGTGTATCTTTGTTTTGTTAATATATTTCAAAAGGACTATGAATATCCCAATTTATTTAGATAACAATGCAACTACACCGATGGACCCAAGGGTACTGGAGGCTATGTTACCATATTTTAACGAAAAATTTGGTAATGCAGCAAGCCGTAACCATGCGTTTGGCTGGGTTGCAGAGGAGGCGGTTGATTACGCACGCGAACAGGTAGCCAAATTGATAGGCGCATCTGAAAAAGAGATCATCTTTACCTCTGGTGCTACAGAATCAGATAACCTTGCTATTAAAGGGGTGTTTGAAATGTACAAAGATAAAGGTAACCACATCATAACTACTGTTACAGAGCATAAAGCTGTACTTGATGCCTGCAAACACGTTGAAAAACTGGGCGGCAAAGTAACTTATTTGCCAGTTAAAGAAGACGGTCTTGTTGATCTTGCAGTTTTAGAAGCGGCAATGACGCCTGAAACCATCCTGGTATCGATTATGTATGGCAACAATGAAATTGGTGTTATTCAGCCAATTAAAGAAATTTCGGCTATTGCCCACAAACACGGTGCATTATTTATGACCGATGCCGTACAGGCTGTAGGTAAAATCCCTGTTGATGTTAATGCTGATGGTATCGACTTATTAGCGTTATCGGCTCACAAAATATATGGCCCTAAAGGTGTTGGCGCTTTATATGTTCGCCGTAAAGCACCAAGGGTTAAAGTTACCGCCCAAATGGACGGTGGCGGTCACGAGCGTGGTATGCGTTCAGGTACCCTTAACGTACCGGGTATTGTTGGTTTAGGTAAAGCCTGCGAGCTTTGCGGCCAGGAAATGGAAAGCGAAGCAAAACGCCTGTCAGCTTTGCGTGACAAACTGCAATCGGCTTTAACCGTGTTGGAAGAAAGCTATGTAAACGGCAATGTTGAACACCGCTTACCACATGTTGCCAACATTTCGTTTAAATATGTTGAAGGTGAAGGCTTGATGATGGCCATGAAAGATCTGGCTGTATCATCAGGTTCGGCTTGTACTTCTGCTTCATTGGAGCCATCATACGTATTGAAAAGCTTAGGCCTGTCTGATGACCTGGCCCACTCTTCTATCCGTTTTGGCTTAGGTCGTTTCACTACCGAAGAAGAAGTTGATTACGCAATTGAAGTAACCAAAAAAGCGGTTACCCACCTGCGCGACCTTTCACCACTTTGGGAAATGTTTAAAGAAGGTATCGACCTTAACTCAATTGAGTGGGCAGAACATTAATTTAATTTCGGATTTGGAATTTTCGATTTCGGATTTACCATTTACGAATTGACATATAAGAGTTTTATAAAGACTCAGAACTTATAACTAACGACTTAGAACTTTAAAAAAATGGCATATTCAGATAAAGTAATCGATCACTACACTAACCCCCGCAATGTGGGCACTTTGGATAAAAGCAGCCACAAAGTAGGTACCGGCTTAGTTGGTGCACCTGAGTGCGGCGACGTAATGCGCCTGCAGATCCAGGTTGATGATAACAATGTTATCACCGATGCAAAATTTAAAACTTTCGGTTGCGGTTCGGCAATCGCTTCTTCATCATTAGCTACTGAGTGGCTTAAAGGCAAAAGCATCGACGATGCTATGAAAATCGACAACATGGACATCGTTGAAGAACTTGCCCTTCCACCGGTAAAAATCCACTGTTCAGTTTTGGCAGAGGATGCTATCAAAGCAGCGATCAATGATTTCCGCGTTAAAAACGGCTTAGCGCCAATTGAAAGCGAAAAAGTACATCACTAAAAAGACTTTAAGATGCAGGAGGCAAGAAAACAAGACTTTCCCTTCTTTGTATCTTAAATCTTCATAGCATGGTACGCAAGAGACGAGTGAAAAATCTTGGCTCTTGAATCTATCAATCTTGACTCTTTTAAAAAATGGTAACTGTAACTGATAAAGCAAAAAGCAAAATAGAACACCTGATGCAGGATGCAGGGCTTGATGCCTCGTACTTTCTGCGTGTATCTGTTCAGGGCGGTGGTTGCTCTGGTTTATCATACAATCTTGATTTTGATAACGAAGAGAAAAAAGGCGATCAGTTTTTTGAAGACCAGGGCGTACGTATGGCGCTTGACATGAAATCGTTCCTGTATCTTGCCGGTACCGAGCTTGATTTTTCAGACGGGCTTAACGGCAAAGGCTTCAATTTCCACAACCCTAACGCCAGTCGCACATGCGGCTGCGGCGAAAGTTTTTCGGTATAAATTCAACCTTAAAATAATTGAAAAGAGGCGCGATGAGCGCCTCTTTTTGTTTTACCATCTGCCGCGGGCTTCCAGCCCGTGGTTTGACATGGTGTCAGCTTTCAACTGAACTCACTAAAACAGATCCTCCGCTTTAACATCATCGGGTACAACCTGCTCTACACTCCAGTGTTCTGCAATTTTATCATTAGCCACCCTAAATATCTCATAAAGTGCAAACGCTTTACCGCCTTTTCTAAACTGCGATTGAACTAAAACAAAATCACCTTCGGCGATAATCCTGTGAATTTTAATAG
The DNA here is from genome assembly GCF_013376065.1 of Mucilaginibacter sp. SG538B. NCBI lineage: Bacteria > Pseudomonadati > Bacteroidota > Sphingobacteriia > Sphingobacteriales > Sphingobacteriaceae > Mucilaginibacter > Mucilaginibacter sp. SG538B. Next base: position 1,620,374 of record NZ_JABMJI010000001.1, on the reverse strand, counting down.
ACCGTTGAGGCTCCGCAAGATAGCCAGTCAGTCCAATACCCGACGTAATTACAGAGGCATCATGCTCGATGTAAGCGGTATCAATAAACCGATTAGCAGATTGCTTAACTATAATCGCTTTGTAAAATTGCTCAACAATAAGTTTGCTATTTTCCGCAGACGCATTATGATCAATTTCAGTTGTGCCATTAGTAGCAGTGACTGTTTTCCCGCTTTCATCAGGCAGGGGCTGGATAGCATCCCAGTGCTCTGTTAACATACCGTCCTTTAACTTAAAAAGGTCGATCACAGCCATCCGCTTCCCCATAAATGAAACATCAAGGTGAGTTACTACTAAGTCGCCATCCTGTATCGCCCTTACAATTGGCGACTTTGCATCTTCGGGAGGCGGCGGCAGCGTTTTCATGTAATTGATCATATCTGTGATACCTGCCCTCCCCTGTTTAACGGTTGGATTATGTTGTTTATACTCTTCGGCTATAAATTCTGGGATCAGCTCTGTTTTACGCTGCCTTACTATTTGTTTATAAAAGGACAATACTTTTTGTTTATTGGTTATGGTATCCATACAGGTATGAGATTTTGCTTCCCGGGCAATGCACGTAAAAATGCAGCAAATGCCCAAAGTAAATATTTGAGTAATTTTCATTACCGGTTAAATAAAATTGATCAGAAATTTTGAGACAATACTAAACACTGCCGCGAATTGCAGCGTGTTACCGAACCTGTATCAACAGGCCGGGGCCTTAGGCAACCCTTGTTTTATATGTGGAGATAGTAATTATGAAGTGAAGATAAGGAAAGTTTGGAAATTACCAGACTTACGAAGTTTCAAAAACTTCGTAAGTCTCTTCCGGTTTTGACAAAGCTTATCAAAACACCTTGATCACCTGCCCCGTAATGGCCCCAAGCACGCTTTTAACATAAGCATTGGCTACCTTATCCATAGCAACAGGCTCATGACCGGGAAAGTATTCAAAGTAGCCGGGCGAATCTTCAACAACGCCCGGGCTTACCGCGTTGATCCGCACGCCGTTTTGGAGTTCAATGGCAGCACCTAATACAAATGAATTTAATCCACCATTAATGGCACCCAAATTCACTCCGTTTACGACAGGATCTTCCGAAAGAATACCTGAGGTGAGCGTGAACGAGCCTTTAGGATTAATATAATGCTGGCCTATCAGTACTAAATTTACCTGTCCAAGCAATTTGCTTTCAATTCCTTTTTTGAAATCGGCAGGTGTTGTGCTTGCGAGCGGGCCAAAATGCCCCGATCCGGTAGTACTCACCAACGCGTCAAACGGACCAACCTTTTTATAAAACGACTCAATTGATTCGGGCGAAGTAATGTCTAATTGAAAAGCTCCGCTTTTAGAACCGGCAGTTATAATCTCGTGCCGGCCTTGCAATGCCTCAGTAACCTTTTTGCCAATAGTGCCCGAGGCACCAATGATAATTATCTTCATAGTATATGTTTTTTGTACAAGTTAACAAGTGCTAACTAAATCAGCATCATCAAAAAGTAAGATGCGCTCAGTTTGTCAAATACCTGTGTCAATGCTTGTTTTTATAAAAATAGATTTAGATTTGTTTCCAATATCCAATTATTTAAATGAGTAAAAATACCGAGCTTTCAACTGTTCCGAGTTTCATTCGCAATACCGTTGCAAAAATCCATCCTTTAGATCATACTTTCCTGATTCATAAAGTTAAAGATGCCTGGGTAGAGATCAGCTACGGTGAAGCCTTAGAAAAAATAGACGCGATTTCGGCCTGGTTCCTGCATATTGGTATCAGAAAAGGCGACAGACTGTCCCTGATCATCGAAAACGGCCCGAACTACGTTTATTACGATCAGGCCCTGCAACAGATTGGCGCGGTTAACACCTCCATATATCCTACCCTTACCGAAAACGAGATAGAATATATCCTGAATGATTCGGGGGCTCGTACTATCATCTGTGGCAACCCATTCCTGTTCAGGAAGGTTTTAAAAGTGGCCAACAACTGCCCGGAGCTGATCCGCCTGATCCCGGCATTTGATGATTTTGAAAAATTCAGCGATAAGGTAAGCTTAAATGCCGGCGTAATTGGCTTTGAACAGGTAATAGCCGAAGGCAGCAAATTGCTGGAGCAATATCGCCACGCCATTAATGCCGCCCGTGAAGCTATCTTAGCAACTGATACTTCATGCCTCATTTATACTTCGGGAACAACAGGTGTGCCTAAGGGGGTTGTGTTAACTCACCATAACCTCACGCAAAACGCTATCAATAGTTTAATCCAGATTCCGTTTGTTGAAAAAACCGACAGGTTTTTATCATTCCTGCCGCTATCGCATGTATTTGAGCGCACCATTTACCATATAGCTATTTACCGGGGATCACAAATAGCTTTCGCCCAAAGTTTGGAGCTGCTGGCCAAAAACATGGGCGAGGTTAAACCTACTATACTTTGCTGCGTACCCCGATTACTGGAACGCATCCACGACAAAGCCATCAAAAGCGGCACATCGGCAGGTGGCCTTAAAACAAAAATATTTCTTTGGGCATTTGAGATCGGTAAAAAAGTACGCCTGGTGCAGGAAGCCGGTAAATCGCCTAATGTTATTCTAAAAGCACAACACGGCATTGCCGAGAAACTGGTATTCAGCAAGATCAAGGAAAAAACCGGCGGACAGCTGAAATTCATGGTATCAGGAGGTGGCGCACTGCCTAAAAACATCGGTGAATTTTTTGGCGATCTGGGCATTGTAATTTTAGAGGGCTTTGGCTTAACCGAAACATCACCGGTAATGGCGGTTACAGAGCGCCACAGGGTAATTTATGGCACCGTTGGTCGTATTATTCCTGGTATTGAAGTGGCCATCCAGAATGTGGATACCAAACATATTTACAGCATACAAACACACGATAACTTTAAAGAAGATACCCTTACCGAAGAAGGAGAGATCATTGTTCGCGGGCATTGCGTAATGAAAGGCTACTGGAACAAGCCCGAAGAAACCGCCACTGTTATTGATTCGCATGGCTGGTTCCATACCGGCGATATCGGCAGGTTTTTCCGCGGCAACCTTCAGATTACTGATCGTCTCAAAAATATGCTGGTGAACGCCTATGGTAAAAATATCTACCCTACTCCGGTAGAGAATACCTACCTCAAAAGCCCTAAAATTGAACAGGTATTTTTAGTGGGCGATAAACGTGAATATATTGCTGCCATTATTGTGCCTGCACGCGAGACCCTGCAGGAAACTTTTAACCTCCAAAATGATTTCTTTGAACGTCCTGAAGTGTTCATTGATGATAAAGAAATAGTTGAATGGATAGGCGCCGACATCAGGAAATACAGCAATGAGCTGGCCAAGTTCGAACGCATCAAATCATTCAAGATAAAACGTAACCCTTTCAGTATGGATGAGGGCGAGATCACTCCTACTATGAAAGCCAAACGTAAGGTCATCGAAAAGAAATATGCCGCCGATATTGATGAACTGTATATTGGCGAAACGGAGGAAGATTGACCGTTGATAAAGTTTTGATTACGCTGATCGTATATAGTACGTCATTGCGAGGTACGAAGCAATCGCGAACCATGCAGGACGGATCTGCAAATTGGGGATTGCTTCGTCCCTCGCAATGACGTTTCTTTTAATTTTTAATCCAAATTTCAGAAAAAATCAACGTACTCAGCGAAATCACAAAAATCAACGGCGAGTTTTTACTAACTTTGTTAGCATGAAGCGATCGGGCAGTGCTGACTTACCTTTACATTATGGCTATGTACCACAATGGCTTGCTGAGCGAATGGCTAAGCTTGGCCTTGCAGTGGTGGAAACCATTGTAATGGATTATGGTAAGGATGAAGTACTTCGCCGGCTAAGTGATCCATTTTGGTTTCAGAGTTTGGGCGCTGTTATGGGGATGGACTGGCATTCGTCGGGCATAACCACTTCTGTAATGGGAGCTTTAAAAAAGTCAATCAACCCGCATAGCCGCGAATTGGGCATTTATATCTGCGGCGGTAAAGGAAAACATTCTACTCAAACACCTGCCGAACTGGTTAAGGTTGGCCAAACCACGGGACTTGATGCTAATTACCTGGTAAAATGCAGCAAGCTGAGCGCCAAAGTTGATAATACCGCCATACAAGATGGCTTCCAGCTTTACACGCATAATTTTATTTTAAGCGATACCGGCAAATGGGCCGTGGTTCAGCAAGGCATGAGCGATGTAAGCCGTACAGCCCGCAGATACCATTGGCATTCCGAACAGTTAAGCTCATTTGTTAATGACCCGCATACTTTCATCTATGGTAAGAACAGCGGCTATATCCTTAACATGACAGATAAGGAAGCGGATGGTTCGCGCAATGGGGTTATGCAGATTGCCGCCGAAAACCCGGGCATCATGATCAACGAGATTAGTAAACTGGTGATGCCCAGCCATCATGAAGTACATGCCAAAGATGTCGACCTGAAACGCCTTGGTGCCGTACTTTGGCTGGCACACGAAAAACAACCCAAGGATTTTGAAGACCTGCTCTTGCTGCAAGGCTTAGGGCCCCGCACGTTACAGTCGCTGGCCCTGGTAAGTGAAGTGATCCATGGCACACCATCCCGGTTTAAAGACCCGGCGAGGTTTTCCTTTGCCCATGGCGGCAAAGATGGTGCCCCGTTCCCGGTGCCTACCAAAGTTTATGACGAAACCTTAAGCTCCCTGCAAACGGCTATTCAAAAGGCAAAAATGGGCAACAGCGATAAAAATGAAGCTATCAAACGCCTTTCCCAAATAGCCGAAAGGGCTGAAAAAGATTTCACACCCAATGCCAACTTTGATAAAGTTATTGAAAAGGAACGTAACGACTCGTGGAAATATGGGGGCCGTACCGTTTTTGGCAAAGCCAAACCATCTGTTGAGCAGCAATTAAAGTTATTTTAATGTACTGCCAATCAGTTTTGCAGTATCTAAATGAGCCTGTAAACCAGGTAGCATTTTATTTGCAAAATCGGCAAGGCTTGTATTTTTTCGGTCTTTTCCTGCTGTTTTGTATAACGCTATTTGTTCAGTATGATCGTTTATAACCAATTGGATATAGGCCTTGTCAAACGCGCCGGCACGTTTTGTATCCAAATCATTAATAATTTGCTGATGCATAGGGCTAATAACAACCGAATCGGCAATAAAATTATCGGTCCTTAGTTTTTTGAAATCATCTGCCAGCATAGTATGATCATCAATCATGAGCTTGGCAAACTGAATAACGCGCTGATTTTTTGAATTCGCGATTGCCAAACCAGATGCTTTTACAGAGGCGAGGGTTGATTCTTCCCCGCTTTTAATAAACAATAAACCGTTATCATCAACCAGGGCCTTGTTATAATTATTGGCATGCCGGTTACTTTGGCATGATTGTGCCATCACTAAAGCAAACAGGAATAATAAAAAGCTGGTTAATCGGCTCATGTTAATAGTTTAGTGTTTCAATATAACAAAAAAAAGTCGCTGTGGTTTTTTTACTTATTCCGTCTAAATTCAGAATTTAATCATCGTTTAAAACAACTTGTTCACAGGCACTTAAAGTTAATATTTTACTGCCGATGGCGGCCTCAAAAAGAAACGGATTGTCAGTTTAAACATACACTTGGGCTATAAAAAACACATTTGTATTTATAGTTAATCTTTTTTATATTTAAATTAATTCGCATAACAGCTGCAGTTATAAAAATGTAAAAATGCAACTATTTTAGTCCATAATTATAATCAACTCAGCATTAGGGAATTGAATTTTATAAGCCTTAACAATCCTAACAAAATAGAAGCTGCTTTGTAAATATTTAACTACAAACCAACAAGGGGCATCAATGTTGAGGCAATTTAAAATGAACTACTAAACAAAACCTTTACACTATGGCCAGCACCGAAAAAATCACCTGTTATTGCTTTAATAAAGACTGCGCAAACTCCATATATAACGATGCCACCTGCTTATCGATACAAGTGCCACTTGAGGTTGCGTTATCACGTACCTTGAATTGCATTGAATGCGGTACCGAACTTTTGTCTCCGTTACTTATCGAAATCAAAAAAGATATCCTCAATCTTATTAAAGACGATCGGCACCGTTCGGTCGCTATCATTGATGATGACATTATTTTTCATGAAACGGTTAAAATCATATTGAAAGATAATTGGTTAAATGCAAGCTTTTATATGGATCCGGAACCTGTTTACAAAGCATTATATAACAACCGGGATAAACATGCAGAAATACCCAACATTATTTTTCTTGACCTCGATATGCCGGTAATGGATGGGTGGGAATTTTTAAAGTTATTCAATAACATTTACAGCTCATTAGTAAAACCTGTTTCGGTTTATATTATTTCAAACTCTGTTGACCCCGCCGATCAGAAACGGGCCAAGGCGTACCCCTTTGTTAAAAGCTTTATTTCAAAACCATTAACAAGGCATTTTTTAGGTAAGATAAATGAAGAGCTTTCAAGGAATACAATTGCTCTTGAAGCAAAACCGGCACCTAACTGGCAGCAATAAATTGTTAATCAGGAAATGAAAAGGGAAAATTCAAGCTCCCTTTTGTGTTTTATGTGATTACGCAAAAGCCGGGCCTAAGCTTTACCTTTGCAAAATGGACTATTTTAAAAAACTGCTCAGTTTACTACAAACTGAGCAGGACGAAGACCGCCAGGCTTACCTCAAACTAACTGAAACATCTTCAACAGCCGAACGCCGGGCAGCAGGGCTTACATGGTACCCCATAGCCATACAAGGCACGGAAATAGGCCGCGGCGATTACCTTACGGTTGAGGTGGAACGGCCTTCTCACCAGGACCTTAGTCACCAATTCAGGTTCGGTGCTTCGGCTGCATTGTTCTCCAACCATGATCCTAAAACCGATCGTGTAAACGGCACAGTATCATACCAGGGCGGCAACCGGTTAAAATTAACTTTGAACACCGACGAGCTGCCCGACTGGACCAGGAGCGGCAAGCTTGGCATCGACCTGCTGTTTGATGACAATAGCTATGACGAGATGCAGAAGGCGCTTAAACTATCTGCCAGGCTTGTTGATGATCATAAAGAAGGCCACCTCACCCGGGTGTTAACCGGGCAAAGTACGCCGGCTTTTATCCCCGAAACAATTCATTACCCGCTTAATGGTTTAAACGCTTCACAACAGCAGGCTGTTCAAAAAATATTTGAGGCACAGGAGCTTGCCATCGTCCATGGCCCTCCTGGCACCGGTAAAACAACCACGCTTGTACAGGCTATCAAAGCGCTGATAAAGCAAAACAAACAACAGATCCTCGTTGTAGCGCCAAGTAATACAGCAGTTGATCTGCTAAGCGAAAAGTTAAGTAATGAAGGTTTAAATGTACTCCGCATTGGCAATCCTACAAGGGTCTCTGAAAAGTTAATGGCTTTAACTTTAGATAGCAGGATAAATGCCCATAGCGATATGAAGGAGATTAAAAAGCTTAAAAAGCAGGCTTCAGAGTACAAGAACATGGCGCACAAATACAAGCGTAATTTTGGCAAAGCCGAACGCGATCAGCGCAAAGCGCTTTTTGATGCAGCCCACCAGCTCATTAAAGAAGTGGATAAAACTGAACAATTTATTACGGAGGACCTGATTGGTAAAGCGCAGATAATTACGGCAACCCTTGTAGGCGCTAACCATTATACCATCCGCAATTTAAAATTCCATACGGTAGTTATCGACGAAGCCGGTCAGGCGCTTGAGCCCGCCTGCTGGATCCCGATATCGAAGGCGCAAAAAGTGATCCTTGCCGGCGATCATTTGCAGCTCCCGCCTACCATTAAATCGCAACAGGCAGCCAAAGATAGCCTTAGTACTACCTTGCTCGAGAAATGTGCTGCCCTCCACCCCGGAGCGGTAATATTGCTCGAAGAACAATACCGTATGAATGAAGCCATTATGGGATTTTCATCCAAACAGTTTTATGACAGCAGGTTAAAAGCGCACCCCATCGTTGCCCATCAGTTGTTATTTCCCGGCGATTTGCCTATAAGCTTTGTTGATACCGCGGGCTGTGGTTATGATGAAAAACAGGAAGGCACCAGTACGGCGAATCCCGAAGAGGCCTCATTCCTGTTCAAACACTTGCATAAGCTGGTAAGCGAACTCACTGGATCTTATTCAACAGAAAACTTCCCAACTATAGCAGTTATTTCCCCATACAAAGAACAGATCAGGATTTTAAACCAATTGTTACTGGATTCACCGGAGTTACTAATTTATGCTGATAAAATTGCCGTGAATACTATTGATAGTTTCCAGGGACAAGAACGTGACGTGGTTTACATCAGCCTCACACGCAGCAATACCAACGGAGAGATAGGCTTCCTGAGCGATATCCGCCGCATGAACGTAGCCATGACCCGCGCCCGCAAAAAATTGGTAATGATCGGTGATAGCTCAACACTTGCATATGCTCCTTTTTATGGAGATATGATCAGTTATGCGGAACAGCTAAACGGCTATCAAAGCGCATGGGATTATGCAGGCTACGATTAAACGTCAATTGTTTGTTACATAAGCTTTAGCCCCATTCCAGCATAGGATAATGGTTAAATTTATCCTTTCAACATTATCCACGCCTTGTATGAATTTTAAAGCACACTATTTAACAAAACTCATCACGTTCGCAAGCTTTTTTATCTTTTCAGGGCAAACAAACAAAGTATCGGCCCAGGTCATGACCGATGATCCACATTTGGGCATTATCCCTGCCCCTGCTTCCATTACCAAAAATAGCGGCACGTTTACATTTAGCCAGCTTACAGCAATCAAGGCCGATAATCCGAAAGATAAAGCTGTTTTATGGCTAAAAAGCTATCTGCAGGATACCCGGCGCCTGAATATTAAAATAACTAAATACAATTCAAAGCTTAAAGCCGCAAAAAGCAGAGGGTTAATCTTAACTGCAAAGGGAGCCGATAAATTGCCCGTGGAAGGTTATAAACTAACTATCACACCACGTAATATCATCATAGTTGGTAAGGATGCAGGCCTGTTTTACGGTATCCAAACCTTGTTGCAACTTTTTCCGGTTGAAAACGCTGCCGTTTACAAATTGCCTTGCACGATAATTGAAGATTCGCCCCGCTTTGGATACCGGGGAATGATGTTGGACGTATCGCGTCATTTCTTCACCATTCCGCAGGTAAAAAAGGTGATCGAACTTATCGCTTCTTACAAACTCAATACCTTTCACTGGCATTTGGTTGATGGCCAGGGATGGCGTATCGAGATCAAGAAATATCCCAAACTTACGCAGGAGGGTGCATTCCGTCAGCAAACCATGTTTGGCAGCAACCGCGACTGGCCCGATTCGCTTAGCTACGGCGGCTTCTATACGCAGGAACAGATCAGGGACGTGGTAAAATTCGCTGCAGACAGGTACATCAACGTCATCCCGGAAATTGAAATGCCTGCACATTCAGAAGCTGCCTTACGTGCCTATCCCGAGTTTAAATGCGATACCGTTGCTGGCCAGAAAGCCCCGCGCGATATTAACAATCTATACTGCCCTACCGAGCAAACTTTTACCTTTTTACAGGATGTGCTTACAGAAGTTATGGCGCTATTCCCAAGCAAATACATCCACATTGGTGGCGACGAAGCCGGCAAGGAACCATGGAAACAATCGGCATTTTGCCAAGCTTTGATGAAGGAAAAAGGCCTGAAAGATGAAAAAGAACTGCAAAGCTATTTTATCCAAAGGATAGAAAAATTCATCAATTCCAAAGGCCGCAGCATTATAGGCTGGGATGAGATATTAGAAGGCGGCCTCGCCCCTAATGCCACTGTAATGAGCTGGCAGGGCGAGGAAGGCGGCATTAACGCTGCCCATCAAAAACATAACGTGATTATGACACCGCAAACCACCGGTAATTACTTTGATCATTATCAAAGCAGTTCGCCGCAGGAGCCGGTATCATTTGGCCGTTATGCTACTTTAGAAGAAACATACAATTATGATCCGGTTTCAAAGCAGCTTACCCCCGACGAACAGAAATATGTAATAGGCACTCAAGGCAACCTTTGGACGGAGTATGTGCCTACCGTAGCCAAACTTCAATACCAGATCATGCCGAGGGTATTCGCCCTTTCGGAAGTAGCCTGGAGCAAGCCGGAGAACAAGGACTATACAAACTTTTCAGAAGTACGCCTCGCCAAACACTTTGCAAGGCTTGATGCCATCAATTATAACTACCGTGTTCCCACTGCGCTGACAACAATTGATACCATGGTAGTAGGCCCTCATTTTGTTTACACGCTAAAATCGGTGGTACCCGGCGCTAAGATTTATTATACATTAAACGGCCGTGACCCGTTGGATACCGATTTGCAGTATGAGGGGCCTATCACGTTCTCCATTCCGCAAAACGAAAAACGGGAATTGAGGACAAGGGTAATTACACCATCCGGGCGCAGGAGTATCGCCACCCGCACTTTGATGTACAATAAAGCGCCACTACCTCCGGTAACCTACACGACTAATAAACAGGGGCTCAAATACAGGTGGACAAAAAATACATTCACCTCACCCGATCAGCTTAGTTATACAGCACCTCAAGATTCGGCTGTCAGCAATAAACTGGATGCTGAAGCTTTGAAAAAAGACAACCCGAATTTTGGTGTAGTTTATGACGGTTACGTGAATATATTGGCCGATGGTACTTATAACTTTACCCTTGCAAATTATGCCGCCAGTCAACTGTTTATTGATGGCGTACAGCTAACAGAAGCTGAATACGCGTTGCCGCTGGCAAAAGGTTTTCATCAAATAAAGGTAAAGTATATATACAACGCGCCGCCACCGCCAACCGGCAGGTACAGGCCCCGCGTAGCGCCGCTTAAAGTATATGTTACTGCTCCGGGAAGTTTTGAAAAGAAAGAGTTGAATGCAGCTGATCTTTATTATTGATACATGGAATTAGGTATTAGCACCTTTGGTGAGATCCACCCCGATGGGACGAGCGGCAACGCCGTAAATGCCCATAAGCGGGTTCAGGAGTTATTGGAAGAAGTAAAGCTGGCCGATGAGGTTGGTTTAGATGTATATGCCTTCGGCGAGCACCATCGGCCCGATTTTGTGATCTCGGCACCTGAAATATTGATATCAGCAGCAGCGGCTATTACCAAAAACATCCGGCTGTCAAGCTCGGTTACAGTATTGAGTTCGGTCGACCCTGTGCGTACATTTCAAAACTTCGCCACTGCCGACCTGGTATCTGGTGGCCGTGTAGAGATGATAGCCGGCCGGGGCTCCTTTATTGAATCTTTCCCGCTTTTCGGTTTCGACCTGGATGATTACGATGCATTATTTACCGAGAAGCTCGAAATGTTTTTGCAGATCAACAAGCAGGAAATTGTTTCGTGGCAGGGTAATTTCCGGGCACCAATCCGGAACCAGGGCGTATATCCTCGTCCGCTGCAACAGGAAATTCCGGTTTGGATTGGCGTTGGCGGAACCCCTGCCTCAGCAAAACGGGCAGGAGCACTTAACCTCCCTATGATCATCGCTATTTTGGGCAGCGCGCCAAAACATTTTGTACCCTTTGTTGAGCTTTATCGCGAGTCGGCGGCCAAAGCCGGGCACGATGTAAGCAAGCTCCAATTGGCCATCAGTTCGCAATTTTATATTGCAGGGACCTCGCAACAAGCAGCCGACGAGTTTTATCCAAGCTACGAAGCCCTCATGACCCGCGTCGGCAAAGACAGGGGTTGGTCACCCATGACAAGGGAACAATTTGAGTACCTGCGCGATTTTGGGCCATTGGTAGTAGGCGATCCGCAACAAGCCATCGACAAGATCATGCAACAATATGAGCTTTTTGGTAACACCCGTTTCGTAGCCCAGTTAGTTACGGGCTTTACCAAGCACAAGGATATTTTAAAAGCAATTGAACTTTACGGCACCAGGGTTGCACCTGTTGTACGTAAAGAAACTAAGGCAAAAGCTTAAGCTTTTGCCTTAGTTAAAAACTCTTCAATGATAGTTACCGCCGGGTAGTTCCCATCTTCACGAACCTCACTAATCTCACCTATATAATCGCCATGGCCTGCGGGCAAAATACAAAGTTGGGCATTAGGAAGTGTGCGGTATAGCTCAAGCGTATGCTCGGGCCTGATCACGTCTTTATCTCCGGCTATCACCAACGCCGGCATTGTTATTGAACGGATGGCCTCATCGCTCCAATCCTGAAAACCCTGCATCCGGTGAAGGTCACGCTTATGCATTATTTCTAAAGCGGCCTGGTCATTGTTTATGGCGAGGAATGCGTCCTGCAAAGGTTTGGGCATACTGTCAAGGGTCGCGTTCTTCATAAAATCCCAAAACCAGTCATCAAAACCACTGCGTTTATAAAACGAAGAAGCGATCACTATTTTATGAACCAGTTGCGGATGCCTGATGGCTATTTGCATAGCGGTATTACCTCCGTTGCTAAAACCCATAATATCGGCCTGTTTTATATCCAAATGCTTGAGCAAAGCGGCTACGTCATCAGCATCTTGTTCAAATGAGGTAGGTACACTTCTATCGGGCGTACGACCATGCGCCTGGAGGTCTACCCCAATAACCTGGTGATTTTTCGCAAAGCCCGACAATACCCTGCCAAAAGTAACGCTGATATCTGAACCGCCGCCATGGATTAATACCAGCGGGAAGCCCTCGCCGTGAATTTCATAATACATTTTCAGGCCGTTAACTGTGGCATAGTTACCGGAAACATTTATTTGTGTCATATCCATAGGTTTTAATTTCAATACAAACTTATCAGTATGAAGATAAGGCGCCGGGTAGTAAATATGACAATTTGAGGTATAAAAAATGACAGCTCCCAATTACTGCCGCACAGCCATAGCGGTAACGGCCTGCAAATACCAGGCGGCATGAGGTAACCATTGTTCTGTCCATCGCCATTCGTTGCCGTTGTCTTTTATTTTAAAATCGATACCGCTGCCGTCCGGGTTCTCCTTTTTACCGGTGATTCCGTTAGAAATCCCACCCTTGCCCGATCCATGGCCGAAATTTGAACTCATGTAAGGCACATTGTTTTTACCATACTGGTACATAAAGCACATTTGATAAGGGTTACAACCTAAAATCCAGGCTATCTGGTGCGATGCATACTCTGCCAGTTCTCTTTTTATGCCCCAGCCGCCTTTTTCAGGATAAACCAATCTTCCTCCTACTAATACCGCGGCAGCCAGCGAGCCCAGGCGCGCATTTTCTCCCTGCCACCACCAGCCGGTTTCATTTTCATGCGGGATAAAAAAGCCCTCTTTTACAGCACCTTTAAACTTAAAAGATTGGCGGGCGTAGCCAAACGGATTATCCACATTAGCGGTTACCTTCAGGTTATAATCCAGTGCTTTTTTTATGGTTGATAATGCATTGGACCGCTCATCAGCTTCTTGCTCCTTATCCAGGTACCTGCATAAAGCAATAACGGGTAAGCCGGCATCTGCTGCGTGCCAGAAAGGCCTGTCGCCGTCGTCAGCAATAAAATACCCCGCGGGGCTCATTCGCTTGTTCAAACTTAGCGCGCGTTTTCGGGCTTCATCACGATAAAGGGAACTATCGGTAGCAATCCACAATTCGGTAGCAGCCATCAGGGCACAATAGTCGTCAATGATATTTTCCTTGCCGTCGTCATCATATTGGGTATTGTTTGCCAGCAAGTGCGCGAAAGCCCGTTTGGCAGCGGCAAGATATTCCGCCGACTTAAAGTCACCGTCTTTTTTCAGTTGCGAGATTCGCGCCAACGATGCAATAGCCATCCCACCTCCTTCTCGAAAAGCAGCCTGGTACTCATCTGTTGTAACGCTGTTTGCTTTTAACCCTACAACACGCCTGGCTTTAGGATCTTTATTAAAATAGCTGAATACGATCATGTAAAAATAATCGTCTTTTGACAGGGCGCGCATCATGTAGTCGGCCCCCCAAAGTGCTTCATTCATCATGCCATCATAAATCCCCAGTTTATTTAACAAACCCGGCGCGGTTTGCATTGTATTGATCATTGACCAGGTTACCAACGGTATTTGCTGGGGCGACATAAAATTAGCATAAGCCAAATGCGAAAAGTATTTGCTTACATCGCCCGACGCATCGCACCAGCCGCCGCGCAGGTCAACTGTTTTATGGCTGCCATAAAGCTGAACGGCTGCGTCGGCCTGCAGCTCCGTTGGTGTGTTAGCCCGCTGCTTGTTATAGTAGCTTAATACCGATGGGATGGTAGTTACTGCCAGTGCGTTTTCCTTGATCTGAAACCAATCGGATTGGGAATGAAAATCTTTAGTACCAATGTAAACCCTGTATTTTCCCTCCGCTTTGAATTCCGAAAAGTCAGCCTGGTAAAAATATCCGTCCTTGTCCCATTCCTCAACCTTTAACGGGCCATTTAACGGAGCAATATATACAGCATTACCATTTGAGTTTTGTAACGCGAAAAGTATACCCGGCACAAGTTTGGTGTCGCAACGCACAACAACAGTTTTTGCTCCCCGGGCATCATACCCTACCTGGTTCATGTAAAAAACAGGATTCGCTTTACACAGATAGCAAAACAGCGAAAAAAAAGCTGACAGGATAATTCGGCGAACAAATGAATTCATGTAAATGCAGTTTAATGATCAATGCAATTTACAGTATTTATAAACCGACAGTTAGTAACCCTGGCCTAAAAGCGGCAACCATACCCCTAATTTACCACTACAATTTATCCAAAAAACGCTTTATAATTTAATGGGGTATTAAAACAAACTATAACATGCTGCCTGTTTACCCGTTTTATTTAGGTAACTTTGAAACTTATAAAAATTGGCCGTTACATTAAGCTGATTTATTGAGAACTATTAATGACGGGAGGTGTAACAACCTCTTTAACCCGATAACCGAAGCCCTTGTATAAATACTTTACGAGGGCTTTCGCTTTTACAAACACTATTATGGACGAAAGAAATTATTTAAGCACGTGGCAAAAGTACATGCCTGTAATACGCCTGCACTTGAAAAGAAGTCTGCAAGACGAGCAGCAGTTTAAGTTAAATATAACTGATTTTGAAGCGGCCGGCAGCAAGGGGAAATCCGGTTATACCTTTAATATCAATATCGAAAACGGCAAGGTCACCAACAACATCAGCGGATCGGCAGTGGCGCGCGATTTGTACGAACTCCTTAAAGCCGATGAAGCTGTTAAAGCGATTTTAAAGGATAAAAATGTAAAGATAAGCGTTGGCAAATCGTTTGTCCTCAGTATTAAAACTACGCACTTATCTTCGTACAGATAATAATATCCGGAAGTAACTTCAAAAAGGAAATAACCTGTCAGGGGCTTATTTCCTTTTTTTATGAGATGATTTTTTGCTTTTACCTGAAGAAGAAGACTTTTTTGAAGATGATGACTTCTTAGAGGACGAATGCTTTGATGAAGAAGAATGTTTTGATGAATGAGAGGTTCTTTTTGAAGACTTTCCATGTCTTCTCCTCGGGCGGTATCCTTCATCTTCTATATTCTGATCTGCCGGTCTCTCCATTTTCCTGATCTTCGGACCAAAATCAATAGCCTCATCATGGAAAAACTTATCAAAAGGATTAAAATAATAGATGTTAGCTGCATCGTAGATTTTGATACTTGCTTTTAAACGGTTATTGAAAGCTTCTTCGTCCTTAAGCTCAGGGGCTGTCCATCCAGCTTCGGCCAAACCGGCTATACGCGGAAACAGCATAAAATCAAGGCGCTTTTCAGAGCCGATCATTTCAGTCCAGACATTGGCCTGTACACCAATGATCTGTTTTGACTGCAGGTCTTCGTTATTCTGCATCTGCCTTTCAGGAAAACCATAAACGCTACCCACGGTATTATACACACCTTTCCACCTGCGGCCCGAGATATGATCAGCATCCTGCACAAAATCAAAATACATAGGCAGGCGCGGACAAAGCACTACCTGGTAGCCTTTTTGAACGGCTAAATGCAGCTGGCCCGGTAAATTTTGCCTCCACCAAAAGATAATAGTTTTATCAGCCGGCAGGTTTGTTCCGGTAGCTTCATCCCAGGCCAATACTTTATTACCTGCGTTTATGGCAGTGTCGGCTACGCGCTTAAAGAAATAACGCTCCAGCTCGCCTACATCGGCAAAATTATTTTTCTGCATAAACCCGGCTATTGAAGGGTTAAGCGACCAGGCTTTAACACCCAAAGCCACTTCATCACCACCCAAATGGATCATTTTAGAAGGAAAAAGCGTGCTGGTTTCCTTAATGATGTTACCAAGAAACTGGTAAGTGCTATCGATTGCAGGATTAAAGGTAAAATTAGGGTATCCTTCAACACTGCCGCCGCTAAACTGCGGATAAGCTTTGTTGGCCGCTGTAGCATGGCCCGGCATATCAATTTCGGGGATCACAGTTATAAACCTTTCCGCGGCATAAGCAATGATCTCTTTGATCTGTGTTTGGGTATAATATTGAGGATCGGCAATTGAATCACTGTAATTACCGATTCCGCCAATCAGTGTCAGCTTAGGATATTTTTTTATCTCCAAACGCCAGCCCTGGGCATCGGTTAAATGCCAGTGAAATTTATTCAGCTTATAGTAAGCCATCCAGTCAAGGATCTGCTTAACTTTTTCCATCCCGAAAAAATGGCGGGATTCGTCGAGCATCAGACCCCGCCATTGATAGCGCGGGGTATCGGTAATGGTTAAAGACGCTAAGCTGATGGTTTCGCCCCGGGGCTGGTCTTTGATCATTTGCAGCAAAGAGATCATCCCATAAAACACCCCATCACGGTTTGACGAAGAAATGGTAATTTCATTGGCAACAATTTTTAAGGAATATGCCCCCGCGGCGGGATCGCCGTTGGTTAACAACAAATGAATAACACTGCCTGCATCTTTATTATCAACGGCAAGCGTAAAACCGGCCGACAGGCTTACCTGTTTTTGGAAGTAACGGGCTATTGGCAACAACGAAGCATCATTTACACCAACGGTACTGTGATTACTAAAAGTAAACTGCCCTGTACCATTAACAACAGACTTGGGCTGCGGGATTATATTGACATTTTGCGCCCGTACGTATCCGGAAAACAAAATAAATACAAGTACGATCTTAAATTTCATTTAAAAACAACTCAAATAGTTTGGGGCTGCTATGATATGAATTTTCTTTGAAAAACCCGGTAATTTGTTTGTAACAAAGTGTTTAACTGCTGCAACCAGGCAGGTTTTATCCGTGAGGTCATGAAATCACCTGTTAATGCGTTCCGGGAGTTGTATAAATTGCTTCACAATTTTTGAGATACGATTGTAGAGTTAGCTATAACAACATGTAAAGCGTTACTAAAATTACCACAGCGCGAAGAACAATCACAAAACGAGCGTTCTGGATAAATTGCAAATTACTAAATTACAGCAATTTACATCAGCACAAGTATTGCATCCTATGAACCAGGCTCGCATCAAAAGGGCGGGAAGGAATATTTCTGGCCTGTTATTCCGCAACAGATATTTCGTGATTGCTTCGGTAGTAATTGTTGTTTTAGCAGCTTCAGTTTATTTACTTTTTTCATCCCCTAAATACAAAGTGAGCGTAGAGTTGGATGCTTCCGGCGATTGGGAACTATTAACGACAGCAATTAACGAGTTGCGCTCTGAAACCACGATAAAAAAAGCGGTCAATGCATTGGGGCTCCAGGTAAGTTATTATCATAAGGGAACTTTTACAACAAAAGAGATTTACGGGGATTCATTACCCATTAAGCTTATATCTGGAAAGAGCAACTTCTATACTGCTCCTGTTGAGATCACCATCAATTTAATTAATGGCAGCGTTTGCAGGATTGATCAGAATAATGTACTCACAGATGTACCTTTATACCACCCGGTTAAACACGGATCTTTACGCTATACCATAATAAAAGGGCCTGCCTTTAAACCCATACAACTACCGCTGATTGTAAAACTCACTTCCTCCGCCGATTTAACTGAACAATTTAGCAATAGTATGCGTGCGAAAATTTTGAGCAATAGCAATTTTGAATTGAGCATAAACGCGAATAATGCTCAAAAGGGGCATGATTTTTTGAACAAACTTGTAGAAATTATTAATGCCCAATATGCCAAACCAAGCTCACCCACTAAACCGGCGGTTATTGATACCATGTTACTTCTTAAATTAAACGATAGTATAGCATACTATAAAGCAATGGCCGATAAATATCATGAACAGCAAGCCATACTGAACAACATCAAAAAACCAAGGCAAATGCCAAAGCCGAGAGCTATTCCGGTACTGGTGACGGTAAAGACTGCATTGACTGAAAAAGAAAGAGCCGGCCTAAATGCGCTTACTGCCGTTAAAACATACGCCTTGAAACCTAATGACGCTTTTGTTATTATACCGGATAATCATCAGGTTAGCGATTACCGTATCGAAGCACTCATAAAGGATTTTAATAAAGCGCAACTCAATAAACAGCGGGTAATGCAGGATTCGGACAATGCTGATGCAAGCGTTTACGCTTTCAAACTCGAACTTAATTCAATAAAAGAAGCACTTGTTAACAGCATAACGGTAAAAGAACAGAAAATCAGAAATGCTCATCAAATTAAAGATGTCCGCCAACTTAAGTACATTGATCAACCAAAAGATGTTGAGCAACCTCAAGATAGTGTGCAACCAAAAGATGTGGATCAACCAAAAGATTCAAAATCAATAGCATCATTTTTATCGCTGCAATTGAATGATTCTATCGCCCAAATAAACGCTGTAATTGAAAGTAAGCAACAACAGTATAACAGGCTGTTACATGGCTCAGGCAGGCAAAATCCCGGGCCAAGGCTCATTATAAATGAAACGTGGCACACGCGGGAATCAATGATCTCCAAATCATTATTAGTATATTTTTTTGCTTTACTGACAGGTTTGCTGCTGCCTGTTTTATTGCTGATTATAAATGAATATATAACATCAGTAAAAAAAGGGAGGCGCAATAAAATGCAGGGAAAGACAAATCCCTAACATGCAAAACGGCCGATCAGGATTTCTGATCAGCCGTTTTCCGTTTTCACGGGGGTAGATAAAGCTTATTTCCAGCCGCCGCCTAATGAGCGATAAAGCTCAGCGTTGGCACTAAGTTGAGCCATTTTAATAGATGCTAATTCAAGCTCACCTTGCAATACATTACCTTGCGCAGTAATCACCTCAAGATAGGTAGCAAGCCCGTTTTTAAACAACATGCTCGCATTGCTTGTAGCTTGTTGCAATGTTTTAACGCGGTTAGCTGCGATAGTTTGTTGCTCTTTAAGCTTTTGGAGCCTTACCAAAGCGTCAGATACTTCGCCAACCGCATTTAATACAGATTGACGGAATTGGATCACGGTTTTTTCGCGGTCAACTTTGGCAACTTCATATTGGGTGCGCAGTTGTTTATGTTGTAACAACGGTTGCGCTATACCACCTGCTACTGTACCAAACAATGAAGCCGGAATATTAAACCAGTTGCTTGATTTAAATGAGTTTAAACCACCCTGACCGGTTATAGTTAATGAAGGGTAAAGCTGGGCTTTAGCGATACCAACCCTCGCGTTAGCTATATTTAAAGCCAACTCCGAACTGCGTACATCTGGCCTGCGGCTCACCATTGCTGATGGTACGCCTGCCGAAAGTGTTTCGGGGAAAGTAATATCATTAAGTTTAGCGCTACGTTCAATGGCGTCAGGTAACCTACCTGCCAATATGCTCAAGCCATTCTCCTGAACATTGATATCGCGTTCAAACTGAGGAACCAATTGCGCAGCAGCTTCTAACTGGGCCTGTGCCTGCTGAACACCTAAAAGTGTCACCTGGCCGGCATCGTACTGCAATTTGATGATGCGCAATGTACTGTCATTCAGTTTTACGTTCTTCTTAGCTATCTCCAGTTGCTCGTCGAGCATCAGCAAGTTATAGTAACCTTGTGATACACTTGATACGATGTTGGTTTGGATAGCCCTTTTAGCTTCGTTAGTTTGCAGGTACTGGGCCAAAGCTTCACGGTTTTGACTGCGAATTTTACCCCAGATATCAGCCTCCCATGAAAGTGAAAGGTTGGCGTTGTAATCTTCAACATGTTTTGTACCAATGTTAAACTGTTTAATGCTTAGCCCGGTAACACTGTTATCAGATGGACGGTTGCTGCTTGCCGTAACATTTAAACCAACAGATGGTACATAGTTCCATTTAACTTGTTTAAACTGTAATTGCGCAGCTTCGATATTTTTTACGGCCACTTGCATATCGTAATTTTTAACGATGGCACTGTCAATCAGCTTTTGAAGAGCAGCATCGGTAAAAAAGTTTTTCCATTGCAAGTCGGCAATGCTGCTGGTATCGCCGGTGGTAACCGCGTTCCTGAAAGCTTCAGGTTGCGCGTCCTTTGGCGTAGCAACATCTTTTGAAACTTTACAGCCTGCCAGCACTACCAGTGCTAAAGCCAAACTGCCTATTATATTTTTCATTGTTATATCTTTTTTAAACTATCACGGATTTTAAAGGCCGTGATAGTTTTAGTTGATGTTTTGATTGATTAAGCTGAATATTCGTTTTCTAAAACTACAGCATCTTTACCATGGTCGCCGGCAGCGGCAAGCGGCTTAGGTTTGCCACTAATGCGTTCCTGCAAGCCCTGGAATATCACGTATAGTACAGGTATGATAAATAAACCTAACAATACGCCTGAAACCATCCCGCCTGCTGCACCAATACTGATAGAGTGGTTACCCTGTGCAGATGGGCCGGTAGCGATACTCATCGGGAATAAACCGAATACGAAGGCCATGGAGGTCATGATGATTGGACGGATACGGAGCTGAGCAGCTTCGATAGCCGACTGAACCAGTCCATGCCCTGCCCTTCGCCGCTGTACCGCGAACTCTACGATCAGGATCGCGTTCTTCGCTAACAAACCGATAAGCATGATTAGCGCAACCTGCACATAGATGTTGTTTTCGATACCGGTTAAGCCTAACACAATGAATACCCCGAATAAACCTGTAGGTATTGAAAGTATTACCGCCAATGGCAGGATATAACTTTCATACTGTGCAGACAGCAGGAAGTATACAAACACCAAACATAACAGGAAGATCACAGTCGACTGACCACTTGAAGCAATCTCCTCGCGGGTTTGGCCGGTAAACTCATATGCAAAACCTTGCGGCAATTGCTCCTTAGCTGTTTCCTCAATCGCTTTGATGGCATCACCAGAGCTGTAGCCCGGTTTAGGGATAGCATTTATTTCGATAGAGTTGAACAAGTTGTAACGTGAAGCAGTTTCTGAACCATACACACGGGTTAATTTAACCAGGGTGTTGATCGGCACATTTTCGCCCGATTTGTTTTTAACAAACACACGGTCAATTGCCGATGGATCTGTCCTGTCGGCAATATCAGCCTGAACAACCACGCGGTAGTATTTACCAAAGCGGTTAAAGTCTGATGCCTGTGCGGTACCGAAATAAGCCTGCATAGTTGACAGGATATCCTTAACACTTACGCCCAACTGATTGGCTTTTTCGTCATCAACCTCTAATTGTAACTGAGGGTAATCAGCTTTGTATGAAGTAAAGGCGAAAGCAACAGCCGGCTTTTGCATCAGTTTCATGATAAAGTTATTGGCGACGCCGCTAAATTTATCCAGCCTGCCGTTGGTTTTATCCTGCAGCATTACGTCAAGCGCTTCCACGTTGCTGAAACCAGGAACGGTTGGAAAGCTGAACACGAAGAACGTACCACCTGGTATGCCTGCTAATTTGCCCCTAACAATATTCTGGATAGCATCAATATTCTTAACTTCTCCCCTTTCTTCAGTAGGCTTTAACAACAGGAAGATAACACCTGCCGACGGGCTGCTGGATTGTGTTAAGAAGTTAAAACCCGACAAGGCGGTAACAAATCGCGCAGATGGCAATGTTTTCAACTGATCCTCAGCCAGTTTAAAGGTTTTGTTAGTTCCTGCTAATGAAGTACCTGATGGTGTATTTACTGCTATCGCCACAAAGCCCTGGTCCTCGGTAGGAATAAAGCCTGTTTTGGTTTTGTTTACCATGTAAACTGTAGCAACAACTACTAAGGCAAGGCCGGCCATACTGATCCATTTGTTACGGATCAAAATTTTCAAGCCGCCAACATACCTGTTGGTCATATAATTGAAGCCACCATTGAAGCCCGCGTAAAATTTCTCTACGAAGCTTTTCTTAGGTGCGTTATGACCGTTTTCGCTATGTTTATTCTTTAAGAATAACGCAGCCAAAGCCGGGCTTAAAGTTAAAGCGTTAACAGCCGATATAATGATAGATATAGCCATGGTTAAGGCAAACTGGCGATAGAAGATACCTGTTGAGCCCGTCATGAAGCTCACCGGTAAAAACACCGCCGCCATAACCAGCGTAATGGATATAATAGCACCCGTAATTTCGTGCATGGCCTCCGTAGTTGCAGCCTTAGGGGTTAGGCTTGGGTCATGCTCCATTTTGGCATGCACCGCCTCCACTACCACAATGGCATCATCCACCACAATACCAATAGCCAATACCAACGCAAACAGTGTCAACAAGTTAACCGAGAATCCAAACAGGTTCATGAAGAAGAACGTACCGATAATAGCAACCGGAACCGCTATAGCCGGAATCAATGTTGATCTGAAATCCTGCAGGAATATAAATACTACGATAAATACAAGGATGAAGGCCTCAACTAACGTATGCTCAACCTGGTTGATAGACTCGTCAAGATCGGTTTTAGTACGATAGAACTGGTTGTATTTAATCCCGACAGGGAAATCTTTAGATAATTTCACCATCAGGTTGTCGATAGCGATCTGGATTTCGTTGGCATTTGAACCTGACAATTGGATAATACCGATGATAATACCATCGTGGCCATTCAGGTTACTAACACTATTGTATGAATAAGCACCCAGTTCAACACGTGCTACGTCTTTTAAACGCAATACAGAACCATCTGCATTAGCACGGATGGCGATGTTCTGGTACTCCTCTGGTTTGGTAAGTTTACCTTTATATTTAATTACATACTCAAATGCTTCGTTGCTGCGCTCGCCAAATTTACCTGGTGCTGCTTCAAGGTTTTTGTCCTGTATAGCGGCGGTTACTTCGGCCGGTGTAACATTGTAAGTTGCCATTTGGGTAGGATTTAGCCAAACACGCATTGAATAATCCTTAATACCACCAAAGATACTGGCAGAACCTACACCCGGAATACGTTTAATTTCCGGAACGATATTGATCTGCGCATAGTTGGCTACAAAGGTTTGATCGTATTTTTTGGGGTCTTCAGAGTAGATGGCCATAGCACCGATAAAGCTGTTTTGCTGTTTGGTAGTTGTAATACCATATTGCAAAACCTCGGCTGGCAACTGGCTTGAAGCCTGTGAAACACGGTTTTGAACGTTTACCGCTGCCTGGTCGGGGTTAGTACCCTGTTTAAAGTAAACGGTGATACCCAATGTACCGTCATTACTGGCGGTAGAGGTCATATAGGTCATATTTTCCACACCATTGATCGCTTCTTCTAAGGAAGGCGTAACGGAACGTAAAATAGTTTCGGCATTGGCACCCGGATACACGGCTGATACTAATACCGACGGAGGGGCAATATTAGGAAACCGCTCTAAGGGCAGTTTTGTTAAACCAAGCACACCCACTATCACCAACAATATGGAGATAACAGTTGAGAGTACCGGTCTTTCTATAAATTTCTGAAACATGACTTTAAAGTTTAAGTGTATGTATTATTTCTTAACTACAGCGGCTACTTTATCTGCAGCTTTTTGAGGCTGGATAACCATGCCTTCCTGTAATTTATCAATGCCCTCTAACACGATCTGGTCGCCGGCTTTAATGGCTTCTTTATCTTTAACCAGGTAGTGATCGCCCGATTTACCAATTATGTCGATAGGTTGTTTTTTCACTTTGCTGCTATCGCCAACTACAAATACAAATACTTTATCCTGCATTTCGATAGTTGAAGCTTCCGGAACGATCAAAGCATCTTTATGACTCAGGCTTAAACGGATCTTGCCGGTATTACCAGAGCGTAAAAGACCGTCAGGGTTTGAGAAATTTGCCCTTAAAGTGATAGCGCCGGTGTTTTTATCAAACTGACCGTCTACAATATCAATTTTACCTTGTTTAGCATATTCTGTATTATCAGCTAACAATAATGATACTGATGGTACATTTTTCAATTTATCTTTCAGGTTAGCGCCGGGATATTGTTCTTTAAAGGCAACAAAATCTTTTTCGCCCAATGAAAAGTAAACGTGTACATCATGAACATCTGATAATTGAGTTAGTGGAGCAACATCCGCAGGAGCAACAAGGCTACCTTGTTTCTTAGCAAGCAGACCGATATAACCGCTTACGGGAGCTTTTATTAAGGTGTAACCCAAATTGATCTGCGCGGTAGCTACGTTAGCTTTAGCCGATTCGATGTTGGCTTTCGCTACATCAGCTGCTGCTTTAGCCGTTTTTAGCTGGTAGTCAGAAACTACTTTATTAGCTACAAGCGGAGTTAATTTTTCAACTTCCAGTTGCGCATTTACATGTGCTGCTTCGGCGACGTGTAAGCTTGCTAATGCGTTATTTAAAGCCGCACGGTATGGTTGTTCGTTAATTTTAAATATTGGCTGCCCGGCAGATACGAAAGCGCCTTCGTCAACAAATACTTTATCTAAAGTACCGCTTACCTGTGGCCTGATCTCTACGTTAACGGCACCTTCAATTGAAGCAGGATATTCCTGGTAAGTAGTTTCGGTACCTGATACTATAGAAGCAACCGGTAAGGCTGGCGGTGGAGGTGCTGTTGGAGCCTGCGGTGCAGATGAACATCCGTATAATGTTAAAGCTGCAACTGCTGCTAAAAGGAGTGTTTTCATGAGTGATGATTTTAAGAGTGGTGAATGAATAGGATTAGAAAAAGCCGTTGGGCTTGTGATATATGATGATTTGATTGTTTTCATTGTTTTATTGTTGCCGATCATTTTCAATTGAGATGCCAGTTATATAATTAAACTGACTATCAATTACTTATATTTATAATATTTATTTCCAATGCCTTATATCGTTATTTTCACGATTTTTCATGACGATATACCGAAACGATGTACGCTAATTACAGCAGTTACATAAATTAGATGTTACAACACCGTTAAATCGTTTAACACTGTTAAATAGATTGCGAGGGTTGTGAGTGAGCTTTTTCATTGTATTAAGAGTTTGTTTTAAAAGTGCTTAACAATTGCCTAACACTGTAAGGTAATTTAACAGTGTAGTTTTCAAGCCGCAGAAAGAATTAATCTTTCATCGACCTGATGATACCGCCTATGGTATCTTTCAAAACCTGGCGGTTAACTTCGTCAGAGAATCCCCTGCTCAGTAAGTTGATGGATACCAAACCGTGTACGACCGACCAAAAGGTATAGTACTTGGTGCAGATCATTTCGTCATTGATATCTTTTATATCCATCAGTTGCATAATAGCCTCGCTAACCATAGTAGTAGGGAGCTGGGCTTCGGGCATTGATTTTACCATTTCGCAGCAACAGTTCATCTGTACGCCAAACATAACCTGGTAAAGTTCCTTATTGTCAAAAGCAAAGTTCCAGTAAGCAAGCCACATGGCCTCCAATTGCTTTTCGGGCAGGCGGTGCTTTTCTTTGGCTTCCTCCATGTCCTTTGCTAATATCAAATAGCCTTTGCGGGTAAGTTCCATTAATATAGCATCCTTATTTGCAAAGTATTCATATATAATGGGCGCGGTGTACTCAATTACATCAGCAATCTTACGCATGCTTAAAGCCTGCCAGCCTTCATGTTTAACTATGTGGAGCGCAGCATCCAGGATATTAACCCGGGTTTCCTCTTTTAAGCGCTGAATTCGTTCTTTACTTGCCATTTTGATTACACTATTAAATCATTTAACAGTGTTAAGCAAAAGTATAACGGTTTTAAGGATTATTTACCATCCCTTTGTAAAAAACGTTTCATCCAATTGTCATGGATTAAACCTTTTGAGTCAAATCTGGTCGGTAAACGCTTATTTCTTTACCAGGTAAACCAATTGCCCAATATGATAGCCCTGGTGTATAGTACGATTAATCAGGATATTTAATCTGTTACGGTGCGGCTCTTTTGCAAAATCATCTGCCGCGATGGCGCTATGCGGCTTAAACCAGTCTTCGGGCTGCATCGCATTCATTCTTTCGGTTAAAACCTCATTTACTTTAGCCCAATACTGTTTCAGCTCGGCCAATGAAGGCTTCTCCAAACCGGAATTTTCCGGATTTTTAACAAAAATTTGATCCAGCTGTGGATAGAGCCTTTCGCCCAAACCTAAATAGGTAAACATTCCGTCGCTAACAGCAGTAAGGTGACCCAGCAGGTAAATACCGCTGTTTCGGCCGGGAGCAGTTTCGGCAGCAAGAGCTTCGTCAGTTAACTTATCGAGTAAACCGTTTAGGCGACTGTTTTGCAGTTCCCAGTTGGAGACTACCATTTTGATAAATAATTCTGTTGACGGCTGTATGCTGGTTTCGGTAATGTTTGTGCTCATTTGTTGCAGATGTTATATCAAACCAGTGGGTTTGATGACACAATTATAAGCTAAAACGGGATTGACGTAAATACTAAGCAGCTTATATGACAAAACTATGATACCACGGGCTCATCTTCAATTTTACGCACCAGCCATATCATCATGGCAGCAAAGGCGGCAACAACAAAAAAGGCTATTTGCAGGTTTGCTGCCTGCGCAATAAAACCAACTATCGGCGGTACTATAACAAAGCCCAGGTAACCAACTGTTGATATGGCGGCCAGGGCCTGGCTGCTGTTCATTGTTTTTGATTTACCGGCCATGCTAAAAATAAGCGGCACTATACAAGACACCCCCATGCCTATCATGGCATAGCCCAAATAAACGGTTAAAGTATATGGTAAAAACACAGATACCAGCAAACCGGCCAAAACCAGCGAGCTGCTATAAGTTAACACCTTTTTTATACCAATGGCCGATACTACCCTATCGCCCGCGAAGCGGCCAATGGTCATGGTAACCATGTAAACTACAAAACCCGCCTCCGCAAATGATTTGGTGGCATGGACTACCTTTTCAAAATAAACACCGCTCCAGTCGTACAGCGTGTTTTCGCAGGCCATAGAGGCGAAACATATTAAAGAAAATTTAAGCAAGTGTTTATCGGGCATGGAAAACACCGATTTATTGGGTGTTTCGGCAGGCTGATAGTCATATGTTGAGGGATAAAATATTACCGAGAGGATCAGCATCGCAACTCCCACACCTAATAAATGATATGAAGGAGCCACGTTAAATAATACCATTAAATAGCCGACAGCAGCGCCGCCAAAACCGGCCAGGCTCCAGATGCCATGAAATGTTACCATGATCGATTTATCATACAAAGCCTGGATCCCCACGGCCTGCGAGTTCATAGATAAACCTAATATATTACGGGTTGAGCCAACAAAAAATAAAACTACTATCAGTTGCCACATATAAGCTGCAAAACCGGGGAGGCAAAGCACCAGGCTAAAGGCCAGTGCACCTATCAGCATCATTATACGGCTGCTGAAATGCTTGATCATTTTAGCCGTTAAAGGCATGGTAAGCATCAGGCCAACAGGCATGGCAAACAGCACAACCCCTAACTGGGCTTCATTTAAATTAAGCTGATGTTTTATGGATGGAATACGCGAGGCCCATGAAGAATACCCGAAGCCCGAAACAAAGAAGAAGACACTGTTGGCAATCCGCATTTTTGATTTGCCCGCAGCCGTTAGCTGATCCATACTTAATAATTAAGCGCAAATTTAGCTATAATTTATAAGTGCGGCTGCCGTTATCTGCAATTAAATGCAGTTTACATACATGGCTGAAGCTCGCCGCAGGGCTGATTGTTTCGCACTGCTTTATGAAAAACTTTATTGAAACCTTGTTGTACGTAAGTTAACCCGAGGTTTAAAAGGGCTGATACCTGCAGTGGTGTGGTATCCGGCAGGGTGAGTGATATGAGGTGTGATATGAGTTTCATGATTACATTATCGTTTCCGGCTGCAAAATTGCTACAATAGTTTCAAAAAAAATTTACCCGGATCAACAACTGACTTTAGGAAGATAATTGATAATGAGTATGATAAACCGTTGACAAACGGCCTACCTAATCCTCTCTTTGGGAGAGAGTTTGGGATGAGCCCTGCTCATCCAATTGCAATATTGATGCGTTAGTTTGTTAGCATGTTTTTTTAGCTTTACTTTTGAGATAAGTATTTAAATGAAAGACACCACCAAAACTTTGAGTTCAGGACCTACATATAAAGCAGCCGGTAAAGTAGCAACCATTATCGAAAGGCATTTCAGGCATTTTCACGCCAAAGCCCTCGCCGATAACGATGAGATAGACCTTGCTCCTACCCCCAGCTGCACCACTATTGAATCACTTATCGATATCTCGTTTTGGGCAAGCTTGCGCCGGGAAGAGGGATTTTCGCCAAAATTCACGCTTGCTTTTTTGCCGCCCGAAGCTGCCGGTCAGCCGTTGTTGTTTGGCGGTAAAATTAAACTCGCGCCTAATATCCTCACCAAATTTGCTTCGGCGGTACAACAGCCGGGCATCCATTTGGGCATCTGGATAGAAGATGATGAACTATACATCTGGGGGACCACCCTGGCTATCCCGGCTTATTGTTTTGTGCTGGAAGTAATTGAACCCGGATTATTAGTGATCAAACATCGCCGTATAGAGGGCTTTGGCAAATTTGTAAACATAGCCATATTAAAAGGCGACGATATTAAAGTAGTTGACGAGCATGGCTCCAGCATTTCTGATTGCCCTAATGTACTTTCGGCCATGCTTGATTTTACTTTACCATCCCTATGGAACGATCCGGTAAACGTATTAGTTCAGCTGGCTACCTCCATGCAAGCCCACAAACGTGGCGGCATATTATTAGTTGTGCCCTCCGGAAACGAAGAATGGCGCGAATCTATCATTACCCCGATCTCCTACCCTGTCGATCCTCCGTTTTCGGGCCTTACCGATTTGATGATTCACGAAGGCATCGACCGTTACCACACCTCATGGCAGGAAAAAATGCGGCGCGCGGTTGATACCATAGGCGGATTAACCTCGATAGACGGCGCTACGCTAATAAATGATAAACACGAGCTGCTGGCTTTCGGCGCCAAAATAGGCCGCGCAGCAAAAAGCTCACCTGTTGAAGAGATCGTAGTGACCGAGCCTATCGTCGGTTGCTCAACCAGGGTGATCCACCCGGCGCAAAACGGCGGTACAAGGCATTTAGCGGCAGCACAGTTTGTCTTCGACCAAAAAGATGCCTTAGCACTGGTAGCTTCTCAGGACGGCCGGTTTACGGTATTTGCATGGTCGCCGGTTGTAGGCATGGTGCATGCGCATCAGATTGATATTTTGTTGTTGTGAGTTAGAGGTTAGTGGCTGGAGATTAGAGGTTAGTGGCTATCGGTGTGATTTCATCGAGGTTGCCTGAACCTGAATTTACAGAATTAAAGAATTGGCAGGGTAAAAAGGAAAGACGAAAGACACATTCTATAAAATCCTCAATTCGTTTAATTCGAGCAAAAAAAATCTGTGAAACCTGAAAATCAAAAAATCCAGGTTCGGACTTAATCGCAATTCAATAACAAATCGTAATATTTCCGCATCAGTACGGTATCGTAGTTAACCAGCGACTGATAAGCTTCTGAAACCAGCTCACTGAGGATAGATGATCCAAGCTGCCCGCCTCCATTGGGGATGGAGTCGTAATAAACAATGATTTCCTTCACCCTTATTATTTCGTACAGTAACTGCTGAACCAAATCCGTCTGAGTACCCGTCTGCATACCAGCCGAATTGCTATTCAGGAAATCTAAAGGATCGTTAGCAGCAGGGGTCATTTTTTTATCAAACAGGATCGGAATTATGGTTTTATCAACTACGTATTAACAGTTAATAAGTTTAAACATCCGCTTTTTGTTTTAAAAAAATAAAAAAAATTAAAACAAAATAGCAAAACCCTCATAAAGAGGGTTTTGCTATTGTATAAAAACACTTAATTATTTTGCTTTGGCTCAGGCTTAGGTAAGAGAACCTTACGTGATAGCTTCAGTTTACCTTGCTTATCTACGTCAAGCAGCTTAACCCTTACTTCGTCGCCTATCTGGAAGATACCATCCATCGTTTCAATACGGCGGTGATCAATTTCAGATATGTGCAGCAAGCCATCTTTACCAGGCATAATTTCAACAAACGCACCGAAAGGCATAATTGATTTTACTTTACCTTCGTAAATCTCGCCCACTTCTGGTTTTGAAGCGATAGCGCGGATGCGGCCTAAAGCGGCGTCGATAGATGCTTTGTTATCAGCAAATACCTGAACGATACCCTGGTTGTCTTTTTCCTCGATAGAGATGGTTGCGCCTGTTTCACGCTGCATTTCCTGGATGATTTTACCACCTGGCCCTATAACCGCACCAATAAATTCTTTATCAATTTTAATGGTAACGATACGCGGAGCATGTGGTTTGTAGTCGGCACGTGCCTCGGTAATGGTTTTAGCCATTTCGCCAAGGATATGTAAACGGCCGTCTTTAGCCTGGTTTAACGCGTTGGTTAATACTTCGTATGAAAGGCCGTTGATCTTCAGGTCCATCTGTACAGCAACGATACCGTTTTTCGTACCGGTTACTTTAAAGTCCATATCACCTAAGTGGTCTTCATCACCAAGAATGTCAGAAAGGATAGCATATTTGGTACCCATTTCGTTGGTGATCAAACCCATCGCGATACCTGATACAGGCTCTTTAATTTTAACACCTGCATCCATCAGTGCCAGTGTACCGGCACAAACTGTAGCCATTGAAGAAGAACCGTTTGATTCCAAAATATCAGAAACTACACGGATAGTGTATGGGTTTTCATCTTCAGATGGCAGTACTTGTTTCAATGAACGCATGGCCAGGTTACCGTGGCCTATTTCACGGCGACCGGCACCCCTGTTAGGCCTAACTTCGCCGGTTGAGA
Organism: Mucilaginibacter sp. SG538B; assembly: GCF_013376065.1. NCBI lineage: Bacteria > Pseudomonadati > Bacteroidota > Sphingobacteriia > Sphingobacteriales > Sphingobacteriaceae > Mucilaginibacter > Mucilaginibacter sp. SG538B. Next base: position 1,589,187 of record NZ_JABMJI010000001.1, on the reverse strand, counting down.
AACCAGGGAAATTGTAGTGTAACAGGAATTTTTGGTAACCGTTAATGAACGCACCGTCAATCATTTGCTCGTCATCCTTAGCACCTAAGGTAACGGTAGTTAATGATTGTGTTTCACCGCGGGTAAATATCGCCGAACCGTGAGCAGATGGTAAATAGCCAACTTCGCTCCATATCGGGCGGATCTGTGTAGTAGTACGACCATCTAAACGTTTGCCCTCGTCTAACACAAGGTTACGGATAGCATCATACTCCACATCGTGGTAATATTTTTTAGCAAGGCCTTTAGTAATATCATCTATCTCACCTAAGGTTTCGATATAGGCGTCACGCACTTCTTTAAATTTAGCACTCCGCTCTTCTTTTGCAGATGCAGCAGAAGCAATGGCGTAAACCTGATCATAAGTAGCAGCGTAGATAGCTTTTTTCAAGTCCTCATTGCTATGCTCATGGCTGTAAACACGTTTTTCGGTTTTACCAACTTCAATGGTCAGTTCTTTTTGAGCTAAACATTGCAGTTTAATAGCAGTGTGGGCAAACTTGATGGCTTCAACCAATTCAGCTTCCTGAATTTCTTTTGATTCGCCTTCAACCATGTTGATATCATGCTCGCTACCTGCAACAATAAATTCTAAAGTTGCATTTTCAAGCTGGCTTAATGTAGGATTGATTACTAACTGTCCGTCAATTTTAGCAACACGTACCTCAGAGATTGGACCGTTAAAAGGTATATCAGATACAGATAAAGCTGCAGATGCTGCCAAACCGGCCAATGCATCGGGCATAATATCTTTATCGGCAGAGATTAAAGAGATCATCACTTGTGTATCAGCGTGATAATCTTCAGGGAACAAAGGACGTAAAGCACGGTCAACCAAACGGGAGATCAAAACCTCATAGTCTGATAAACGAGCCTCACGGCGTAAAAAACCACCCGGGATACGGCCTGTTGCAGCGTATTTCTCCTGGTAGTCAACCGATAAAGGCAAGAAGTCAACTCCTTCTTTAGCTTCAGGCGATGATACAACAGTAGCCAGTAACATGGTATCACCCATTTTTACTACTACCGAGCCATCCGCTTGTTTGGCCAGTTTACCTGTTTCGATCTCAATGGTGCGTCCGTCGCCCAGATCAATAACTTTTTTAATTACGTTTAAACTCATCTTTTTTTGTTTGTGATGCACTTTTCATCTTCGGGAGCGCATCGGATTTTATGTGTGTAAATATATGTTGCAAAAGTAAAAAAGCCATCCTAAAATGGGGATGGCTTTTAAATAAAAAAGGAGAGAATTACTTAATGATATCCCTTAGCTGTAAAGCTTTGATGATAGCACGGTACCTTTCAATGTCTTTATTATACAGGTAAGCAAGTAACGCACGACGTTTACCTACTAATTTTTGTAGCGATAATTGAGTTGAAAAATCCTTTTTGTTTTTTTTCAAATGCCCTGTTAAATGAGCAATACGGGTAGTAAATAAAGCTACCTGACCTTCGGCCGAACCTGTGTCAGCTGCTGATTTACCGTGTTTTGCAAAGATCTCTGCCTTTGCTTCTTTACCTAAATACATTACTTGAATAATATTAAAGCGTTAACTATTTTATTAATTGTGGGTGCAAAGATAGTGATTAATTATGCAAAAGCAAGGGGGCGGATGGATTTGTTTTTGGGGTTTGTTTTAATGGTGAATGGCTGATTGGGTTGGATTAAGTGAGTGGTTATCTTTTCAGGAGTGAACGGTTGGCTGGTTGATTAAGTGAGTGGTTGGTTTATGATGAGATTTATGATGAGTAGTTAGTTTTTGAAGTGAAGGTGGTTGGGATGAGTTCGATAAGTGCCTATTATAGTCTGAACTCAAATTTTTGGAATTAAATAATTGGCAGAATTCCAGGCAAATTCATAAATTCCTCAACTCGTTCAATTTCGGTTAAGCTATAATAAATTCGAAATCAAAAATCCCGACTCCGAAATCAATTATGGCGTTACCTTCGGCCCGCGCTATACGCTCATACTGCACAGGCATTAGCCACGAGGCCGGTACCCGCTACTATCGCTAACGCAAATTGTCTGAATCAGAATTTACAGAATTTTGGAATTAACAGAATTTCTTGCGACTCGTTTATAATTTTGAAAATTCTCAAATCCTGTAAATTCTGATTCAGACAACAATCAACGCCCCTCCGTCCAGCTTTTAAAGATAGCCGATTGCAGCTGATCAGGATTTGGTAACGGAGTTATCCTGAATGATTTTTCACGCTTTTTACCAAGCGCTACATCAATATCTTTGGTGACTCCATCTTTCAGAATGGTAAACTTCACTACATCGCCTTCTTTACGGTTATCCAGTGCTTTACCCAAAGCTTCTGGATTAGCGGTCTCGCCATTAACCTTCAAAATAACACTGCGCCCACGAATGCCTGCATTCCAAGCCGGCGATTTATAAGCAACAGTATTGATCCGGAGGGTGTCACCCTGCTGCCGCACGTTAAGGCCAGCCCATGATTCCGATACCACTTTAGTAGCAGTATCAACAGCTAGTCCTCCGTAAGCGAAATATTTTGGATAATCAGGCGGTTTAACGGTGGATGCATATTCAAATACCTCGGTTAAAGGTACGCCCGCCATTTTCTCACATTCATTCCTGAATTCCTGTTCTGTAAAACCGCGGTTCAGCTTTTTGTAATACTTATAATAAAGCAGGCGCATTACATCATCAAGCGTTTTTTTATTTTGCGTTGCATGGCGGATGCTGAAATCAAGCATCAAACCAAGAATCGGCCCTTTATCGTAGTATGAAATGGTTTTATTAAAATCATCGCCCTGCCTGCCGTTTGGCCCGTCATCCCAGGTGTTGTAACTGGCCTGTGTTGCCGATTGATACAAATGGCCCGGCTCATTTTCGTAGTTACGCAGATTATTCTGAAAATCACCAAACATATCTTCATTGTTCATTAAACCGGCATGCCTGGTTATCATATACTCATAATAAACGGTAAAGCCCTCTGATACCCAAAGCATATTGGTATGGTTCTCTTTCGAATAATCAAACGGCCCAAGCTCCACCGGCCGAATACGTTTAACATTATAATGGTGAAAATACTCATGCGCTATAAAGTTGTACAGCTTTTTACGAGCTTCGGTAGTATTAAACCCTTCACCTCCGCTAAAACTTAACGAGGTTGAGTTTAAGTGTTCGATACCGCCGCCGCCAGCGCCTATTGATAAAAAGGTATAATGTGTATAAGGAATTTCTCCTATGATGTTGCTGCCGGTCACTACTATCTTTTTTAGGTCGTTCATAAACGCCTTCCTGTCAAAAGCAGGCAACTTATAACCGATAAAGTTGTGTGGTTTATTCTGCACGCTGAAAGGTGGCAAAACTTCCAGCTCGCCCATTAAAAAAGGGCTGTCATAAAGCACATCAAAATCGGCCGCTTTATAAACATGGTATTGCCCTTTCAGGGTGTCCAGCCCGGTTGCTACCAGATCATTCCATTTACTGTAAGGCTTCATTTGGATGGTGACCGGATGGCGTAATTCCTGGTCGAGGTACATGAACAGGCCCCCGGGGGTGATGTAGCCTCTTGTTTCGTCAAGGTAAACGTTGCCCACAAACGGCACAACGGCTTTAACATCGTATGAGATCTTTACATCTCCGGCCGAGGGGTTAATAACCTTCCAGGTATCCTTAGTGGGCTTATCAAATTTAAGCGAATTGCCTTTTGCATCGGCAACAGTAAAATTTTGTACAGCTCCGGCAAAATTGATTAGCTGGTAATATCCCGGCGTCCAAACGCACATCTTAAAATCGAGCGTTTTGAGGTGGGTTTTATTGGTCAACTCAACATGATACAAATGGTCGGCCGCCTTTTCCATCGACACAGAATATTGCATATTAACAGGTTGCTGGGCCCAAACACCGGCACAAAAAAACAGGCAAAACGACAGGGTTAAATTAGATAGTAATTTCATTATCTGCTTGGGTTTTGCCGAATATAACAAACAGCGGTTTATTTATCCCACCAATCACCGGAAATTAGCCCGAAAAATGCCTGTATTTATCCACTGGGGATAAATTTACCAGATGTTTTAACTTAAGAAAACAGGCCATGATCAGCTTATTTCCCGGATAAACTACTCCTTCGGCAGCCCATCTTCAAACCCACAATCGCCACTGCTCGCAGCTATATCCAGGTTCCAGGCCGAAGTTAGGAAATAAGGCGCTGTACCATCGGCATTCTTAGTGCTATAGGTACACTTAATCACCCTGCTTTCGCCTGGTGCCAGCGAGATATAGTTATCGCTGAAGATCACCGGTAAAATATCGTCACCACCTTGCCCTTTTAAAGCGCGCAGATGTACAAAAAACGCAACTGCACTGCCTGTATTTTTGATAATTACTATATGCGAGGTGCTGTCCCCTTCAGCTTTACCGGTTTGACTAACCACTAATTTAGTTTTGGGTAAAGATTGCAGGGCTGAATAATCCGCATAAGCCGATTGTGGTGTAGTAAACCAGTTTGATTTTTTCCAATTCAGCTCATCGCTTTTTTTGGAGAGCCAGTACCAGTTGATGCTTTTAGTTCCACCGCTTTTATCGCTTAGCTCAAGGCGCAACAGGTAAGTATCCGTTAAACCGGTAATGGCGGGCAGGGCGAATAATCTTTTTGATGCATCGGCACCTATATCGGCAGTTGCGGTTTTGCTGAATTTATTTGACCCATCGAGGTTATAAACATCAGCCTTAACTTTTAAACCGGTAAAGATTTTTAAATAGGAGTTGATAATTGCTACCTCATTAGTTTTGTAAGAATACAGCACATGCAGCGGCTCCATCGCCTTTTTCATGCCAAAGTAAGTACCGGCCGGATACAGGTAATAATCATATGTATGCCAGATAATGCCTGGCCACGGATTGCTCAGCATCCATTGCACGACGCCAGTGGCAGTTTGATATTTGTTTAACCCGTAGGCTTCCATCATGGCGCGGTGAGCCTCGTAGTTTTGTGCCTGAGCTTTGGCTACATAATTTTTAATGGATGCAGTTTCGCCGTAACGGCCGTAAAGCGCTTTGGTGAATACCTTTGTGGTGCCAAATGAGCCTGTACCGCAATGATAGTTCCAGGCGGCCGAGGTTATGTTCAGCGAATCTTTAGGAATAAATTTCACCAGGCTTTCATACGGCGGGATTGACGGGCCGGGCGAAATCTCGGTAGCAAAACTGTAAGTACCGCCATACTTTTTGGCGGCATCGGTTTCCCAATAAATAGGCGGCACCCACTCATACGGGCCGGCCATTTTTACACCGCTATAGCCCGATACCTTTGACTTACTTTCATTAGCGGTTGCTAATAAAGGGTTAGGCCATTTTAACTGCTTTTCAATCTTCAGGTAATCGCGCTCAACAGAGGTATCTGTCGGTGGCATATCGCTGCCATTGAGCCATACAAACAAGCTGGCTTTGTTGCGCAGCCAGTACATCACACTACTATCTGACGCCATGGCAACTTTTCGTTCGGCCGGATCCCATTTTTCGGGATGTTGCCAGGTGCCGCAGCACATCCAGCCGTTCATCACCATCAGGCCGTATTTATCGCACAGATCGTAAAAATTATCGTCTTCCATTTTACCCTCGGAGCGTACAATGTTCATGTTCATATCACGCACCAGGCGGATCTCCTGCTCCTGCCTTTCGGGCGAACGGCGCTGAAAAATATCAGGCGACCAGGCCGCACCTCTTAACATAATTGGCTTGCCATTCACAATAAACTCCCGCGACTGGTTATTGTCAATAATCCTGGATATAAACTGCCTGATCCCAAAGTTCTCACTCACTGAGTTGCTCAGCTTTTTATTAACCAAAGCCGATACTTCAATGTGGTTGAGGTTTGGCTTACCATATTGCCAGGGCCACCAGATGGATGGATCTTTAATATTAAGCTGCTTAAACTCCAAAGGCGAAAAGTTTATGTTCTTCGACTCGTTAGGCAGCAGGTGTACTTTTTTTTCGAAGGATATATTTTCATTGATCCTGCCTTTTATCACCGCATCCTGTGGTTTATTGGTATAGTTAGTCACCTGGGCATCTACGGTTAAATGGGCTACCGCAAGCGAAGGCAGGTCAAAATCAGTAGTAACCAGCGGGAACTTTACGCCTACTTTATTGTAAGTTCTCACTTCGACGTTGTTGATGATACCACCATTATAATCCTGCGGATAGGGAATCCAGTCGGCATAATCAATGGCAAGGTCGCCATCACGTTTGTTTGGGGTAAAAGGCCTAAGCACTTCAATAGCTAAAGCGTTGGTGCCGCTATAGTTGATATTTTTGGTGAGGTCAAGATCAATGATGCGATATGGGCCCTTCACTTTTGTTGAATCGGCTATTTTAACCCCGTTGACCCAAACGTTGGCTTTATAGTTGATGCCATGTAATCGAAGGATCACGTTTTTGCCATTTTCGGCAGCAGGCAGGGTAAACTCCTTCCTGAACCACCATGGTTTATCCAGCTTCGGATCTGCCAGTTTTTCAAGGTTCCTGCCCATAAACGGATCGAATTTGTATACGTGATTGGCCAGTAAGCCAGCTAAAATGGTTGATGGCACGCTTACTTTATACCAGCCTTGGGTATCAAATTTTTCTTTAGAGATGTCTGTAGCAGCGGCAGGTGCCGTAACTACCGATTGCATTTGCCAGTCATCCTTCAACAGTAAGTTAAAATTCTCCTGCCGCTCCTGCGCAAATGCCCTTGTACTGAGCAGGGCTATTACCGACATTAATAATATTTTTTTCATGATAGATTGACTTTACTTCTGATTATCGTAATACAAAGCAGCCGCACCAATGATACCGCTGTTTTGCAGTTCCGAGATCTCGATTTTTATACGTTCAAGCGTTTTTGAGTAGGCAAAGGTTTTCACCTGCTGCCACATGGTATCTTTAAAATATTCAAAAGCCTGGCTTACCGATCCGCCTAAGATAATCAGCTCGGGATCATAGGCGTACATGATCATTTTTACAGCATTCCCTACATGGTTTCCTAATTCGGCATACAGCTCCAATGCCCTTTCCTTGTCGGCCTGTGCATCTTTAAATACCTGTACGCCATCCAATCCGTATACATTACTAAAAAATGAGCCGCTGCAATAGTACTCCAGGATGTTATCGATATAGGGAAAAAGACCTATCTCCCCGGCGCCGCAATTGTGGCCTGTGTACAGTTTACCATTGGTGATAATGCCGGTGCCGAGCCCGGTGCCCAGGGTCACGCCAACCATGCTGTCAGTACCTTTTCCCTTTCCAAAATATAACTCACCTGCGGCAAAACAATTGGCGTCATTATTTACATATACCGGGATGTTGTATCGCTCCTGCATCAGTTTTTTCAGGTGTACTTCCTTCCATGAGGGAATATATTGCACATCATAAACAATACCTTCGGCCACATCAACCACGCTGGGCACACCTATACCAATGGCGCTGGCCTTATCGTTTTGCAGCAGGGCATCAACAACGGCATAAATATCGTTCAGCACATCTTCCACACTGCCGTCGCTTTTTATCCGTTGCGATACAATATTACCGATGGCATCATGATTAACCACCGCGCCGCGGATATTGGTAGCACCCAGATCAATACCTATAACTTTTATATTGCTCATTTATATATTATGCTTTATTATCAAAATATATATTATGCTTTATTATCAAAAATAGTTTTGTTGGTAACCAGCGGCTTAGCCCAAAAACCGATGCTAAGCATGTAGCCAAATGTAATGTACAGGAAAAACATTCCCTGTCTTAAGCCAAACAGGCTGCCCAGGCCGCCTATCAGGAGCTGAACCACTGCGCCGCCAATAATACCGGTAACCAGGATCCCGGCAAATGAACCGTGATCTTCAGCTATCGAACTCAACGCCAGCGAGAATATAATGGGATACATTACCGACATGAAGAAGCCAACTATTGAAAATGAGTACAATGATGTTTGAGCGCTGCCGAACAAGCCAAGCGTGAGGAAAATGAGTGCCAAAATGGTAAAGATCACCAGCAGCTTGCGGCTATCCATCAATTTAAGTAAAAACAAACCTAAAATGCCGCCGGCAGTCATCAATCCCCAGAAATAGGCTACCGCGCTGGCACCTGTGGTTTGCGGATCAAACTTGTGGTAAACGAGTAAAAATTGCGACATCCAGTAGGATACGCCCTGCTCGCTGCCCACATAACAAAACAGGGCTATAAAATAAGCTATAACAACGGGCTTTTTAAAAAGGTCAACGTGGGTTTTCCATGGCCCGGCTTTTTCATCGCTGGCCAGTTCAACCTTCGGAAATTTAGATACCAGCATAATCACCAACATACCTAAACAAATAACCGCAAACAGCCAGTACAGCGAGATCCAGGGCATGGCTGTAGGTACGTGCGCCTCAAGCAAAGGGAAAATACCACCCTTGCTGCTCCCCATGTTTTTAACCATGTATGAATAAACCAGCGGACTAACAAATGATGCCCCGCCGAATATGAGCTGTGCCAGTACCGAGGTAAAAGCGTAATTTTCCTCTCCGCCCGATGTGCGGAGCAATGGATTAATCACCACCTGCAGCATGGCCATACCGCAGCCAATTAAAAATAATGATATAATGGCGGTGAGATAATTAGGATAAACAGCTAACAGTAAAGAGCCAAAGAATGCCACCACAAAAGCAGCAACCATAATGGTTTTCTCATTATACTTTTGAACCAGTATGCTCGACGGGATTGACATAACCCCGTAGGCAATAAAAAACGCGAAGGGCAATACCCCTGCCAATACATCGCTCAGCTTGAAATCCTTAATAAACTCGGGAGATAACGGCCCGATGATATTGGTTAAAAACGAAATAACAAAAAACGTAAGCATGATCAGCGTTACGATGTAGTAGCTTTTCTTCATCAACTGGAGGGTTATGGTTTTTGGTTCGGTATAAACCTAAATATCGGTAAAAAAGCCGTTGGCGGAATAATTTTACAAAAACTCATTTAAATTGTTACACTTCCTTTTTAAAACATTTTAAAAAGTTTAAAAGCAATCGATCTCAATCTCTTTCGTAATATCTTGTTAACTTAATTCAATCAAAACATTTAGGGTACATGAATGTGTTAATGGAACAAATACCTGCTATATGACCCCAAAAAAAGAGAAAGAGCTTACTTATATCGAAAAAGTATGGCACACTGTTGCTATTGTTGCCTTATTGGTTGTAGTGATACTGATAGCCCGGGTGGCTTTTAACGTACTACTCATGGTACTTTCAGGCGCACTGATCGCGACTTATTTTCATGGCCTTGGCGACCTGATAGAGCGCAACACTAAAATGCCGAGGCGGTATGCCATGATCATATCTGTAGTTGGTTCATTTTTAATTGTGGCGGGCTTGTTTTATTTGATGGGCACAACCATACAGCACCAGATAGCTTTACTTAAAGATACACTCCCGCATACGGTTAATAATTTTAAAGCTAAACTGGCTTCAAACCCAACCGGGCAGCAAATACTTGATTATTTTTCGGGCGATAATGACCCTGACAAAGTTGTGGTTACCGTACAGCACTTTTTCAGTACCAGCTTTGGCGTGCTGGGTGATATTTATATCATCCTGTTCCTGAGTATTTTTTTTACTACCAATCCCGATGTTTATAAAAACGGCATTTTAATGCTGCTATCAGATCAAAAAAAACCTTTGGGACAAGATATTATGGACAGGATCAGTCTTTCATTAAAAGGCTGGCTTAAAGGGATGCTGCTCTCTATGGTATTATTGGGCTTGCTGCTTACCACCGGCTTAAGCATTATGGGAATTCCGGCGGCATTGATATTAGCCTTATTTGCAGGCATGTTAAAGATCATCCCTAACCTGGGCTCGGTTATAGCCATGATACCGGGTGTATTACTTGCCCTTACCGTGGGCACAAATACCGCCATTATAGTGGCGCTCATTTATGTTGTATCGCAAACCGTAGTGAGCAATATCGTAGTGCCGATAGTACAAAACCGTATGATCAACCTGCCTCCTGCGCTTACCATCATCAGCCAGGTGGTTATGGGAACGCTTTCGGGGGTACTGGGTATCATATTGGCAGTTCCTATTGTGGCCATTATTGTGATTTTGGTTGATGAATTGTATGTTAAAAAACTTGGCGATGCCGAGGTAATAGCGCATTAAGGAATATGATCTCATCAAAAAAATCGATATATAGCGCGCTAATTGCCAACCTGCTCATAGCAATAACCAAATTTATAGCGGGCGTTATAGGTCGAAGCGGGTCTATGATCTCCGAGGGTATCCACTCGTTAGTGGATACCGCTAACGAATTGCTGCTATTGTTTGGCCTGCACCGGGCCCGCAAAGAGCCCGATAAAACCCATCCTTTTGGCTACGGTAAGGAGCTATATTTTTGGTCGTTCATTGTATCTATCATGATATTTGGCCTGGGCGGAGGGTTATCTATTTACCAGGGTATATTACATATCCGCGAACCCGAACCCCTTGGCGACCCGACGATGAGCTATATCGTTTTGGGATTATCCGTCATATTTGAAGGCTCGTCGCTCATCATCGCCCTGAAAGAATTTAACGCCATAAGGGGAGATCAAACCTGGTGGGATGCCGTAGTTAAAAGCAAAGACCCATCAACCTTTTTAGTGATGTTTGAGGATAGCGCAGCCGTTGCCGGACTTTTTATCGTTGGCATCTGCATGTTCCTGAACCATCGTTATCACATCCCCGTGCTTGACGGTATAGCATCATTATTGGTTGGTTTAATTTTGGTTGGTGTTTCGGCCATATTAGCCCGGGAGAGCAGGAGTTTGCTTATGGGCGAAGGCATTTCGTCTGAATCGCGGACGAAGATAAGCACCCTCGTTGAACAGGATAATGCCGTTTTAAAGGTGATGCACATGCTGTCAACCTATCAATCGCCCGATGAAATTATTTTGATGCTGATAGTAGCTTTTAAAGATGATCTGAATACCGAACAAATCAACGAAGCTATAGGCCGGATCCGGGATTGTATTAAGCAGGAGTTTGGTTTGGTGCGCTTTGTGTTGGTACAACCCGAAACATTTTCGGCAGAAATTACTGAAACAGGCAGCGTACTTTAATTGTATATTAGCTATTGATAACAAACACCTATCTCATGGAAGAACAAAAATTTCATTACGCAACTGTAACCGAAGCTATAACCAAATTAAAAGAACAAGGCTATACCCATGAATTTAGCCTGGAAGGTGATCACCTTAAAGCAGGCGCGGAAAACTTCCCGGTAAAAGAATTTGAAATAGTGGACCTGTACCGCTACGAAGGCCCCTCCGACCCCTCCGATGAGGCTATTGTTTACGCCCTTGCTTCAGCGGAAGGTATTAAAGGAACACTGGTAACGGGCTATGGGATCTCGACAGATGAGGCGACTATAGAAACGCTAAAGAATTTACATTATAAGTATCGGCAGGGCCGACAATAGTCTGGCCCTTTAATCGTAGTCACCTTAGTTCCAACACACATTTCAACCTTCACTTTAAAGGAAGGCAACCATCTCGGGATAGTAAATTGACCGAAAGAAAAAAGGAATTATTTTAAATACTCTTCGTAATACTTTGTTATCAGCACCTGCTCATGAAATGTCGTTCGGATAATTTCGCGGCCATGCTTGCGGATGTGATCTAATTTTTGCGTTGCAAGGTGAGCTTCGTTCAGCTTTCCGACAATGTCGACGGTATCTAATGTACAAACCCAGCCCAAGTTATTTTCACCAACAAAATCAGAAAGACCTACATTTTCGGAAACTAAAACAGCTGTACCCATATGCAATGATTCAACCACCACATTCGCGAAGTTTTCATTAAAGGAGGTGAGGACACACAGATCAGACTGGTTAAGCCGTTCAAATTTCTCATCCCGGTTCACCCAGCCTATCCAGTCAATTTTTGAAGCTATATTTAACTCATTTGCAAGTTGTTTCAATTGCTGTATATATGCTTCCTCTCCATCGCCCGCAATAACAAGTTTCAGGTTAAAAGAAAGCTTGCTTATAGCAATAAATAGTTTTTCAAGTCCTTTTTTATGATGAATGCGCGACATAAAAATAATCGTGAAGCACTCATTATGGGGCCCCTTTATTTCAATATCAGGTAATGATAAAATATTGGGTAATACAAAGCCCTGCCAGCCCGGAATCAACTTCCTGCATTCCATATATTCAGATTGGGCGGTAGCGTGCAGCACGCATTTCTTTAAAATTTTACGACCACCTAATTTATGGATCAATTTTTTGTAGCTGCTGTTCCCGCTTTCAAATACGTACCCGCTCAGCATGCCGCGGGGCGCCAAAATCACTTTGGCCTTACTGAACAAGGCGATCCGTGCAGCCATTACGTTTAAAATGTTCCACCACGAATGGATGTGGATCACATCATAATGGCTGGCGGTTTTAACAAGCCTGCGCCATAATGCCGGACTAACGTGTGTATGATCACCGGTGATCCGTTTAAAATAAATTACATTAACCCCTTCCACATTTGTTATAGTGCCGGGTATTACATCCAGTTCGGTTTTACCGTTGGCTGTAGTGGTATAAACGTCAACAACATGCCCATTAGCTGCTAACCCCTCGCAAAGCCGCGATACAGATTCAGTTGGACCTCCGTAGCCATAAGCGGGTTTATAAGCAGGTATAATGTGCAGTATTTTCATAAAACATCATTAGCAATATGCGAATGCAAATATGCATCCCGCGGAGGGATTATTTAGCCTGCTGCAATTTTAAACCTAAAATTAACGAGGTATAAACGGAGCAGGCAAATCCTGGACGAAACCAACGGTACTAACTCCTAAGATTATCTGCGCTGCGCTCCCCGCCGGGACGAAGTAAAAATAAAAAATGTTTAACGCCGCAGCTCAATTAAAAAGAAGCAGAGTTAAACATTTTTTATCAGATCTTAATATTTTTAACCGGCAACTTTGGTTTGGACCGGTTTAAAATTAACATCGTATAATACCATACTATCTTCTATCACCTGATGGCCGTAACTTACCCCCATCCAGCGTTCAACAGTTACATTTTTGCCTTCCAAAACCTTGTAATCTTTAAAGAAGCACTCAATCTCTTTAATAGTATGTGGCGGCAACTCGCTTAAATCATTTATGTAGTTTACCGACATATCATTATTGGCAACCGCAATGATTTTGTCATCCTGTTCGCCATTGTCAACCATATGCATTACCCCTATCACCTTAGCTTCGATGACAGACAACGGAAAAACATCAACCGAACATAAAACTAAAATATCAAGCGGATCCTGATCATCACAATAGGTTTGTGGGATAAATCCATAATTGGCCGGATACATTACTGACGAAAAAAGAACACGGTCTAACTTTAAAAGCCCGGATTCTTTATCAATCTCATATTTAGCTTTTGAGCCCTTGGGAATTTCAATAACGGCGTTTACAACATAGGGAATTTTAGGTCCGGTTGAAACTTCATGCCATGGATGCTGTGTATTCATTGGTAGTAATTCAATATTTTGGTTATTTTTTTATGAAAGTACTAACAATTTACCGATTCGATTAAAATATTTTCATTTTATTTCAATTCACTTTATTACCCAAATGCATCAAAGAGCTTGTTACCGTTCAGTTTCAAGGGTTTACGGCTTTTATAAAAATGCAGGCGGTATGCATGCTTTTGGTACATACCACCACTGCAAACTAACATAATAAACCAGCAATCAATAAACCACAAAGGCAGGCTGCGGGTTTAACTCAGTGATCTGCCAATGTAAAAGTATATGGTTATAAACCATTTTTTATCCATTAACTGTTATTTAATGATCAACAACCAGCCTTTGCCTTTTTCAACCGGGATCCTGTCATTCAAGCCAAATATTTTGCCAGGCTGATAACTTTTTATCTCAGGAGCAGTAATTGTTGCTCCGGCCGGATTGATACCTAATTTTTTCCAGTCGATATTTAATTGAAAGTCGGTATCTGCATCTTCCCAGCTGGCAACGGCCACCATGGCAGCGCCATCTTTTTTGTAAACGGTGGCTATCACTTTGGCTTTATCGGTTTTCACCGGATTATCGTCAACCCAGTAACCAATCATTTTTGTGCCTTTCATACCAAAGTTATCCCAGGCTTTCCAGATCAGGCGCGGATCGGCACCGTCGCTCCATGGCATACGGTTGGTCATGCCGTAAACCATGCCACGCCATTTATTGCCTCCGCCCTGCAGCATCTCGCCCATTAAACCAAACGGAATACCACTCACTTCAGTCAGGAAGAAATCAGGATCATTTTTTTCATAGTCAAAATACTCACCAAACCATAAACGGTTCAGGTAAGGGAAATGCTCCATATACAGGTTAGCACTGTTATTAAATCCGTCGCTTTTGTTGTACTGGTTAGCAGAATGTAAGTCAATAATGCCGGGATGACCATCTTTGGTTAATACACGTTTGATACGTTTCATGGTAACACGGTCGAACGCCACGTCATCAAGGTAAATACCGTCGATACCTACGTTTTGGGTTAACCAGTTCATACCTTCCACGTAGTAATTATGCCAGCGGTTCATGCCGCTGTTAATAATAGCGGCATCCTTGATTTCAGGGACAAACCAGGCGGCAATATAGTCATCGCCCACATGCTCCTGTAACCAGCTAAAACCTCCACCCTTGCCCGGTGAATAGATCTCATGGCCTAAACTGCGTAACGCAAAAGTTTCATAGGCATGGTTTGATAGCTCGCGGATGGTATTGTAGATTTTCACCTTTAACCCGGCGGCATGGGCCGAGTCATCATAGGCCTTCATTTTTTGCCATGCAATAAACGGGTAGTTAATAGTTGGGTTTATTGCCGTTGCGTGGTGAATATTGATAAGCGTTGCTCCAGCTTTTTTTATAGTATCAATAGGTTTGTACGCGTGATAAAATCTTGTAGCCCACTGAAAATCGGTATTGATGGTATGGAAAGGCGTTATCAATAAAGTAAAGTTATAATAAAGCTCATCCCCTTTTTTCAGGTCGTGCTCGCCGCTGTAATTATTGGCCAATACCGCTTTACCATCAAATGCTACTTTAATACCGCCTTTGTTATCGTTACCCCATGAAGTTGGTAACAACAACGGCTTTTGCAAATAGAAATTAGTATTCAGCGGACGGACATATTTTTCATCTCTTAACGAATACTGCAAACCGCCGTTCACATTGCCTATCCAGGCACCATCCTGGTTTTTATGGGCAACATCCCATTTCCATTCAAAGTTTTCGGGTCGGTAGCCCCCTTTTTGACCAAGGCCTATCATATATTTGGCAAAATCCTTTTTAAAAGGGATGTGCATGGTAATATCTTTCAGGCTAACATCCTGCAGGGCTTTTACTTTCACGGTATAAGCCATAAAGCCGTCAAACTCCAGCGAGGCGGTTACATCCATCTGTAAACTATCATTAGCGCTTACTGCCGTCCACTGCACTGTGCCTGCCTCTTTTTTAGTGAATTGCACACCCTGGCTTTTCAGGTTTATCTTTTTACCGGCGGCATCAATAAAATGAAAGTGGATGCCCTCGGTAAGCAGGTTATTAGGTGTTGCCGCGTACTCCGTCATCTCTGGGGTAAAGTAAGTCTGGATCTGTTTGGGGAAACCATCTTTATTCACCTCCACTTTACGGCCAAGCAGGCTAATAGTATTGCCGCTTATTTCAAGCGGCGTATACGGCGAAATAACGGTATTTTGTTGCGCCATGGTTGAGTTTAACCAGCCCAGGCGGGTCATTTTATAAGGCTCGCTTACACCGCCATCTTTCGATATTTTGCTATTTACCTTAACAGATAAGGCAATTGTTTTTGCAGGTTTTCCGTTGATGCTAATGGTAGCCTTACCGGTATAAACTGAAGGTAAAATTGCGGCAGGTACATTCACTCCACACCATAAAGCCTGAATGTCGCCCTTAGCCACGTTTACTACTTTAGTAAGTGGTTTTGCGTCATAAGTAGTGCCCCCTGTATTGATACAAAATAGTGCCGAAGCCGGGATCACCTTACCTGTAGCCGATTTCAAATCGCTGAATGTTACCTGTACATTTTCGATATTTTGCAGCGCGTAAATGCCCAACTGAAATGCAAAGTTTTCACCGCGGGCTGCTTCACCGGCATATGTACTCCTCGCACCAAGCTCAATCCAGCGTTGCGGTAAATCTTTGGTCATGCGGATGGAGTTCATCCTGTCTTCCGGGAAAACTAAAAATGCTTCTGCTTTATGTTTACTAATCAAAGCTTCAGTTTCTGCTTTAGTAGCAATCACCTCCATCGGGTAAAAACTGTTAAAAGCATCAATAGACTGATACTCTTTTACCGAAGCTACAGGCGCCTTGCCGCTTACTGCATTAAGCCAGTCAGATGAAGCTGTATTTTCGGGTTTGAGATAAACACCTTTAGGATAGTTTGAGCGCCCCTCATTTTTATAAGGCATGTAATACACAAAATAAGTGCCCTTACCCGATGTCGGCTCAAAATACATCTCGCCACTTTCACGGTTTACTGCTCCGATTTTTACGTTGGTAATCTTTTGTTTGGTTTTAGCATCCTCAATAATGATCCGCTTGTTTTCGGGCTCGTTATCCCTGCGCCGCCAGTTGATCACTGCTTTAGCCACTTTACCTGTACCATTAAAGGTTAACACCACACGGTGGTTACCCAATGAATCGGCCAGCCAGCATTTATCGCAATTGGTATAAGGTACTTTTTGCGCCGAAGCAGCAAAGCCGGATAAAAGGAAAGTGAAAGCTAAAAATTGTTTTTTCATGAAATAAATTTAGTCAGTCTTTTTATAATAAAAACTATGTCATTATAAGCATAGCGTGGCTATCGCGTAGCTAATGCATACCGAAGATGCATAACTACGAGATTGCTTCGTCGTCCCTCCTCGCAATGACATAGTTGGGTTTGGTATTATCTTCTAAATAGCCGGTGTAATCCCCTTGCCTTCCCAATAATCAATGATCGGCTTGTACGGCCCGTATTTATGCTGCTGTTCGGAAAAAGGATCTTTAAACGGCCCTTTGTCGTAATCAATCGCTTTTTCTTCGTAATGCGGATAATCAACCTCCTTAGTAGTCTTAGGCAGCGGGCGTTTATGTTTTTTATCGTCATTAACAAAAGCAGCTATATCAAGCGCCTGGGCATCGGTCAGGAAGGGTTTGCCTTCGGCTGTTTTATCATAAGGCATGTTGGCCTTCAACCATTGCGCCAGTTTAACCACCCTGTGCATACTTGAACCCGGGCGATAGGCCAATAATCCCCATACCGGTGGATATTCGTAAGTTACATTATCAAAACGCATTTTGCCTTCGCCGTTTTTGGCATGGCAGCGCTCGCAGTTTTGCGCGTATAGCACTTCGCCCCTGTCTGATGATGCCGCAACATCCGGCAGTTCGACTTCCATATTCTTTAACCCTTTGGTAGTTTTAGATATGTTTGACGAATCACTCAGAAACTTCAGGTAAGCCATGATTGAAACCATCTCTTTACTATCCAATGGCAGCGGCCTGCCTAAATTAGGGCGCATTACACAATTGTTGATGCGCTCGGCCAAAGATAAAATCCTGCCCTCTCTTGCCCTGTACTGCGGATAATCACGAAATGACCTAACCAAATTAAAAGCGTATGGTCTTGTACCTGCATCGCGGTGGCAATTGGTACAATTCATTTTATTGCCGGTGTAATGGCCGTTAACCCCTTCGGGGCCAATATAGTATGCGGTATGCAACATCAGTTCGCGACCATAACGCACCGCATCGCCGTATTTACCGCCGGGCATTTTGCTGGTATCCACAGCAACCAGGTTATTCACGGCTGACGAATCAGCCTTATCCGCCTCTTCGGCCCTGCTCCCACTGCACGATACTAATTGCATAGCGTTAGCCAAAGCAAATAATAGCGACAGGAAAGTTATATATTGATATTTCTTTTTCATTTTTAATGATCTATGGTTTTAAATATGGATCAAGCTGTTCGTATTTTATAAAACCTGCACGGTAAGTTGGCACCGATGTTTCCATCGTCCATTGCAAAACGCCTTTATCATTTGCCAGCACCACAATATGCCTTTTGGAGCAACATACCAATGTGATTGTATCATTGATCATATAGGCACTGCCCATACGTCCGTTAAAAATTTCTTTAGGTAGTTTAATGTGCATGGCAATGGTTGAGGTTTGATTTTTTTCATCAATCTTCATAGCATATACACCCGACTGGTGTTTCTCTACCCCGTTATCAAAAAACATGAGGTTTCCCTGCTTATTAATGTGGGCAGCGTGGGCCTGGGTAAAGTTGCAGTCGGCAGGCATGGCGATGGTCCCCCCCTGGCCAAATTTGTAAATCACTTTACCGGTTTTGCTATCTATTTTCCAGATCTGTCCGTTATTATAAAATGACATCAGGTAATTACCATCAACATCATAATTTAAACTGTTGGCATGCATCCAGTCCTTTTTTGTTTTCAGGATTTTTGGATCTTTCAACGGATCCATTACATCAAACACGCTCCATTTATAAACCTGCCTGCCGGTTTTATCCATCACCATAATACCATCGCCGTTAACGGAATCCTGTTTACTACCTCCAACAGATGTGAGATCCATAATTTTCTGATCAACAAAAATGGTTACCAGCTGGCCTTTATCATTCTTCAGGATTTCGTGGTGAATGGTTTGCTTAAAATCGCCCTGCCCTTTGGTGAGGTGCAGTAGGGTATCGCCAAGCATATTGATCTCCAATATCTCACTGCCGTAACTGGTGGGTTCATCGTTGCGGCCTAAAATAGAGAGCAGGGTTTTATCCCTGGTAAAATTGATCACTTTAAAACCCAACCTGTCAATCATGTGGTACCACCTGATTTGCCCTTTGGCATCAACCAAAAACGCCACACCAGGCGCATAACGTTTGTTGATAAGCATTAAGCCGTCATTAAACTGTACCGGCAGTATTGCTTTTGCAGCAGTTTTTGCATGAAACTGTTCCTGTAAAAACAACGGTAGCTGGTGCGATTTGAACGTATGAGGCTTACTAACAACTGTATCGCCGCCATCTACAGTTACAATATGGTAGGAATAAGTAGTATCAGGCAAAATATTACAAAGCAAAAGCTTATGTGACGTGCCGCTGGCGGTAGCAGTCGACCGGTATTTAACCGGCTGCTTACCTTCTATCCAATATTCGGCGTACAGATCAACGGGCTTGCTGGTCATAACATCAAGCTTAATTTTTAGCTCGTTATTATTATACAGGCCTATGTGAATTTCTTTTATAAGATTGCCGCCTGAACATCCGCAAATTACTGAAATCAACAGCCCCTTCGCTAAAACTTTAAACCAATCCTTCATCACTAATTTTGTAATACCGGTTAAACAGTAAAGAATATACAACCCATTGAAGGCTGTATACTCTTTACTAATATTTGAATTGTATGCTTATTGCTGCCTGCCCGCATTATTCAGCTTGGGGTTGATGTTAACCTGGTTAAGCGGATATGGGAAATACTCGTCGCGCGGCAACTGTACGGTATTGGTTTGGCCAACACGTTTCAGATAGGCGTTCACGATCACATCATATTTGCCAAAGCGTTTCAGGTCGGCCCTTCTTTTGCCTTCATAATATAGCTCCCAGCCGCGTTCCTGTAACAATGCATCGCGGAAAGTTGCCTGGGTCAAATTAGCCTGCACCAATAATTTGGCATGTGAGCGGCCTTTAACCTGGTTTACTAATGAAACAGCCTCTGCGGTTGGACCATTCAATTCGTTTAAAGCTTCGGCGCGACTTAATAACACATCTGCATAGCGTAAAACATCCACACTATGGCCATCATAGTAAGTGTTGGCCCCATTTGGATCGGCATACTTCATGGTTGCAACATCCGGCATATACAATACTCCATCCGGAGCGGTAGCGCCCTGCGAAGGGGCTTGTTTGTGGGTTAAGCCGTCGACGCCCTGGTATTGGGTGAAGAACATCTTTTTACGGTCATCCTCATCGCCATAGCTGTTGTAAAAATCCCAGGTTACAGCGTAGTACTGCCACCTGTCGGTTAACACCGGATGGCTTAGCGGACCGAAGTGGTTCAATAACTCTGTTCCGTTAACGTTAGCATCGCTTAATACCGAGAAGATATTTTCAGAACACCAGGTGTTTGATTCTTTAAACAAACCCTCATAAGTTGGATATAACTGGTAAATACCCAAATCCATTACCTGTTTTGTAAGGTCGGCCGCTTTTTGCCATTGGTGCTCACGCAAATAAACCTTAGCCAGCAGGAACATCGCCGCACCTTTAGTGGCCCGGCCAACATCGTTAGTTGTGTAGATATCACTTTTTGTGTAATCTTTAGGCAAAACATTGATTGCATTTTGCAGGTCGCTGATCATCAGCGCGTCAACATCCGCAACAGGGCTTGGTGCAGTTTGAGCCTTATAATCAGGATTGGCTATATCTTTTTCGGTAGTTAAGATCACCGGTCCCCAGGCATCAGTAAGGTCAGAGTAAGCTATAGCACGTAAAAATTTCATCTCGGCTAAAAACTGATTTTTCTGGGCATCTGTAATACTTTTCATTGCCGAAATATTATAGATAGCGTTATTGGCGTTGGCCACCAATTTATAGATCTGCCTGTAATCTTCAGCTATCAAACCGTTGGCCGAGTTCCATTGCACCAGTGACAGTTGTCCCGGGTCGCCGGCGTAGCTACAGTGGCCTACATCAGTAGTTAAATCGGTAAGGGCGAAGTGCCTTACCGTCCAATAATCAAAATTGTCACCAACCGCCGGACCTTTTAAGCGGGCATAGACTGAGTTAACCGCTGCAATGGCGTCAGACTTGGTTAAGAATGCGTTTTGGCTTGTTAAGCTGCTGTATATTTTAGGCTCGAGGTTGGTTTTGTTACACGAAAACTGTGTAACTACCGCGGCTGCTAAGAGTAGAATATTATATTTTTTCATTTTGACTAAAATTTTGTTGATCCCCTAAATGGATAATTTCATTAATGGATAGATGCCTTAATACCGAATGTTATCGTTCTGAATGCCGGGAACGAGTTAAAGTCTAAACCGCCACCGGTAGCACCAGAATGTACGTTAACTTCCGGGTCGGTACCTTTATAGCCCGTAATTGTCCATAAGTTTTGTGCTTCCGCATAAACCCTTATTCCCTGTAAAATTTTCAGGTGCTGAAACAATGATGAAGGGAAGTTGTAAGCCAGTGTAAGTGATTTTAAACGTACATAAGAAGCATTTTCAACAAAGCGCGAGTTTACATAGCTGCCGTAAGTACTTAGATAATAACCTTCGCGAGGGATAGAGGTATTTTCGTTTTTACCTGCAACAAACCTGTTTAATCCAGCTACACCTGTAGTTGACTCTAATACCATGGCATTCATGTTGTACAGGTAATAATCAAATGCGCCCTGGAAGAATATCCCCAGATCAATGCCTTTGTAATGAAAATCGTTACCAAAACCTGCCATGTAATGCGGGTTAGAGTTGCCCAGGTAAGTGCGGTCGTCCGGGGTAATTTTACCGTCGCCGTTCACATCTTTGTATTTAGGGTCACCTGCTTTTGAATTTGGCTGCGGTGCATATTTTTCACCGGTTTTCACTACGCCTTCGTAAACGTAGCCATATAGCTCACCTAATTCAATACCCGGTACAACCCTTGTAAATTCCTGTCCGGAAACAGTACCGCTTGGGTTCGCAGTATTGGTACTGATCACGGTTACTCCCGGACCTAAATCCAATGCTTTTTGCTTATTGTAAGCAAAAGTAACCGTACTGTTCCATGACAAATCTTTACCACGCACATTGTTGGTATTTACAGAAAGCTCGATACCACGGTTTTGAATAGCGCCGCCGTTTACATACTGATTACTGAACCCCCATTGCTGTCCTATAGGGATCTGAATTAACAGGTCGGTTGTTTTTTTACTGTAATAGTCGATACTTGCATTAATACGGCCATTGGCGAAACCCATATCCAAACCAACATCAAACTGCCTGGTGCTTTCCCATTTTAGATTAGGGTTAGCCAATGTTTTTGGTTCTATCCCTGTTTGAAGATTACCGGTTTCATTCAGTACTACACCATAAGGCCCAAATGTTGAAAGATATAAGCTCGCAGGGATACGGTCATTACCGGTAACACCGTAACTAACACGCGCTTTTAAGTTTGAGAAGGTATTCAGATCTTTTATAAAATCATCATCGGTAAGTTTATAAGCTACTGCGCCTGCGGGGAAAAAACCTGAACGCTTGTTTGAACCGAAGTTTGACGAACGGTCGTCACGATAAGAGAACGAGGCTAATAACTTATCCTTATATGCATAATTAAACCTTGTAAAATATGAGGTCAACATAGCCTCTGCCTTACTGCTGCCATAACCATTTACCAATGATCCGGCACCAAGGTTGTAGTATAAGAATGCATCGGTTGAGAAGCCTTTAGCACCGGCACTTAACCCTTCGGTAACATCTTTTTGATTTGATGTGCCTAATAAAACAGTGAAGTCATGATCCTTAGCAATGTTGAACTTATAGGTAAAGTAATTTTCAACTATCCATCTGAAAGCTGATGATGTTTGCTCACTGGCAACACCACCCTGCTTGGCGCCTGCTATGGTAGTAGTAGGCAGGTACTGGCCTGCTGTAGTTTGAGTGTATTCGGTACCGGCCGTAAGATGATAAGTTAAGCCATTAATTATTTTATAGTCTAAGCCGATATTGGCGTTAATCAATTTATTGCCGCTATTGTTTGTTGGTTCCAAAAGGCCGGCCAAAGCGTTAGTCTTTGTACCCTGGGTAACGTAATAATTATAAGTACCATCGGCATTATATGGTTTTACGTTTGGTGGTGCAGTCAATAAACTAAATAATGGCGCGGTTATATCGCCGGAGTACGATTGCAATGTTGAGCTTGAGCTGGCACCATAAAAATTAGCGCTGATCTTCAGGTTTTCATTCATTGTTTTCTCAGCTCCTATCCTTGCAGTATATCTTTCAAAACCGGTATGTTGCAACACACCAACCTGTTTAATATGATTACCAGCAACATAGATCTTTGAATTCTGATCACCTGAACTTAAACTGATGCTTTGATTTTGAACTGTTGCGTTGCGGGTTGCAAGCTTTAACCAATTGGTGTTGGCCACCTGGAAACTTGACGGGTACGGCTGTGGTTTACCATCTTCAATAGCTGTAGCATTCTGAATATCAGTATACTGCTGCCCGGTTAACAGATCCGGCTTATACCTTAGATATTGCGTACCGCCTGATATATCGGCATCCAAAGAAACCTTGCCGTTTTTTCCTTTTTTGGTGGTGATCAAAACAACGCCGTTACCGCCCCTTGCTCCATAAATGGCTGTTGCAGAAGCATCCTTTAATACCTGGATATCTTCGACGTCATTAGGGTTAACCTGGTTGCCATTATCGCTGATAAAACCGTCAACTACATATAAAGGAGAGGTTGATGTATTGATAGAGTTGCCACCCCTTACAGTGATATTAATCCCTGAGCCCGGCGCAAAACTGGCCTGTTGTACCTGCACACCGGCTGCTTTACCCTGAATGGCCTGACCGATATTAGTAGTTGTACCACCAAGTGTAAGGTCATCACTTTTTATTGAACTAACCGATCCTGTTATATTTCCTTTTTTAACGGTACCGTAACCTACTACTATTACTTCGTTCAGTTTATTAAGGTCCTCCTGTAAAGTGATAGTAACGTCTGAAGAACCGTTAATCGATACTTCCTGTGGTTTATACCCTACATAAGAAACAACCAACACTGTTGAATTGCCCTTTAATGTAATTTTAAACTTACCGTTGACATCAGTTGTAGTGGTATTTTTGACACCTTTTTGGGTAACGGTAGCACCAATTACAGGACCGTCTTTATCTTTTACGCTACCGTTGATTATTGTTTGCGCGTTGGCAAGTACCGGCAATAATAGTAGCAGGCAACAGCACATCAACTTAAAAAGGCCATTGATCTGCCTCCTTAAATAAATGTGTTTGCTGAAGCCCTGATCGGGGTTTGAGTAAATTTTAATCATACGTGGTGGGTGTTAGTATTAATTAATTGTTAGTTTTTTGTTGTGATTTAGCCTTGTTTTTGAATATTGGAAATTAGAGATACAGGATTTTGAAAGCAAAAAATCGCCCCTCCAAACACAGCGCAAACGTTTGCTTTGGGTAAAAACAGGCTTACGCAAACGTTTGATTCAAAGTATTTTGCAGTGAGAAAACTTAATTTTCAGAGGCGTTCAGCGCGTTAAACAGGTAATGGGAGGGATAAAATGGGCATCAATTTTATGGATTCTGCCTATTTGAGGATTAAGTCTGAAGAATTTGATTATAAGCGCGTTGGAATATCATTTACAATCACGCTCGCCACTGCCCGGCCGGCGCTCATAGCAGTTAGCATAAGCGGACAAGGGGGTTAACAGGGTTAACACAAATTCAATTATTCATATATAAATATCTAATAATCAACTAAATACAAAAAACAGGGGTTACACTAAAAAGCTACCGCTGTGCCGGAGCCAGGGGCAGCTATGATTGTTTAAAAAAATAAAGCCCGGCTTTTGGCCGGGCTTTACACAAAACATGCAAAAAATATAAACGATAATTAAAAGCCGCTGTCATCAAGCGCGAAGGTATTTTTGCGCTCTTTCCATTTACCGCGGGTAAAATCAGGAAACGCTATGCTGGCATTACCTTCTTTTAATGATTTTGTTGATAAAGGCGTAATTACACTCATGGTAACAGAATCATAAACATCAATAGGTGTTTGGCGTTTTTGCTTTACTGATTCAACAAAGGCGTTAAACACAAACCAGTCCATACCACCGTGACCGGCACCTTCGGCAAATTTTTCGTATTTTTTCCAAAGCGGGTGGTCATATTTATCAAACCATTCTTTTGCCGGATCCCATGAGTCATCTTCTTTTGATTTATGATCGATATACACGCTTTTGTTTACATCCATCCACAAACCCTTAGTACCCTGCACCCTGAAACCTAATGAATATGGGCGCGGCAGGTGCGTATCATGGCTCAGCATTATGGTTTCGCCATTGGCACAGTTGATCATGGTAGTAGTTACATCTCCGTTTTTGTAATTGATCTTAGCGTTCGGGTGACCGGGCGATAATTCTTCTACGTATGCTGCCAAACCCTTTGCTTTAGTGCTAAACGATACCAGGTTGGTAAAACGGTTACCTGCATTGATATTGGCATAGTGCATACATGGGCCTGCACCGTGAGTTGGATAGATATCGCCATCCACATCGATATTGAACTGCGTACGCCATTGGGCCTCGCTCAGGGCTTTAGGGCCAAACTCAACGCCGCCACCGTAATATTGCTTACCGTTATTGAATAATACTCCTCTTAAATTATGCTGATATCCGCCTTCTAAATGGATGATTTCGCCAAACAGGTCATGGCGCACCATGTTCAAGGCTGCCATCACGTCACGACGATAACAAACGTTTTCAAGCGTCATGTATGGGATACCTGTTTTTTCAGACGTATTAACGATGTCCCAGTGGTCTTCAACCGTAAGACCGGCAATTACCTCGCAGCCTACATATTTACCGGCTTTCATGGCATCAATAGCCTGCGGGTGGTGAAACTGCCATGGCGTAGCAATAATTACCGCATCGATATCTTTATGGTCGAGCAGTTTTTTGTAAGCATCCAGTCCGCCGGTGTATTCCTTTACGGGGGCATGGCCTTTTTTGGCGATGTATTCGCGGCAAATCTTCAGTGAGCTTTCCTGTGTATCACAAATGGCAACGATCTCCACATCATCGCGAAGCAAACCTTCGGCAATATGGCTCATGCCGCGGGCACCTACGCCTATGTAACCTAAACGGACTTTCGCAGGTGCCGATGCAAACAGCCTTCCTGACGGTAAAATGCTAAAACCGGCTGCCGCAATCGCGCTGGTTTTCAAAAATTGTCTTCTTTCCATATATAATATTGAGGTTTTTGGGGCTTATTTATTAGGGAGTTTTTCAAAATCAATTACAGGCTTTTGCTTTGTTGCGTTGCGATCGTACGGAGTTTTAAGCGGTACGTAATTGTTAAAAAAACCTCCGTTTTGAAGAAAGAACTTGTCGCCTTCCTTTCCTCCTGCATAATCCTTACGATAGTTGGCATTAGCCGTAGCGTCGCCGGTATAAATGGCATGGGTAAGCTCCTGCCAGTTGTTTTCGCTGTCACCTATCCACTGGTTAGTAAAATAAGCTTTGCGGATCTTATCGCCATTTTCAGGTTCAAAATTTTCCACAAACGAATACAAATGAGTTAAATAAGTGGCCTTCTGCGGGCGGGTAAAGCTGGCTATTAAAAACCATTTCCCGGCAGTTACATCTTTAAAATATGCGGTATAAGTGGTTGTGTATTTTGCATTATCCGGCTCGGCGCTAAGCAAAAAGGCGTAAGCTTGCCCGGCTTTCCATGGGAAACGCATATAACTTTGGCCTCCCGAGCCCTCATTCCCGAACTCACCTATATGCACATTACTGCCACTCTTAACCCGTTTAATGCGCATGCTATCCGGGATACTCTTCGGATCTTCAGTATTAAAAGGGCTCCATACTGAAAATAGCACCCTTCGTTCGGTTGCGGAATTTACCTGCATACCGAAATATCCTTCTCCAAAACCATCTGCCATAAAATAAGAGCCTATCACGTCCTGGCCTTTGGGCACGATAATCTCGTTATAAAACCATTTTACTTTATTCTCTTTGTCGGTGGGGACTGGGTAGCGTAAATGCACAGAAGGCCCCCTTCTGCCAAAATGAAATGAGCTGCCTTTTGCAACATATGAAATATCATTATCCGGCTTTTGCAGGGTAATTACCAGGTCAGATACATCTGCATAAACAGTCCCGGTTTTACTGATGCCTTTTAAACTGATCTTTACATAACCCGGCCGACTGATGTGAACCTTCCCAAAACTGACAGTATCAAAGCTTGTGTTGCTTATTTTTTTGACGACAGCATTTTTTCCTGCCGATACCAGCAGCGTACTGTTCCCCTGCGGTACCCGTACCACCAGCGCAAGCTCAAGGTCCTGTGCAACACTAACCCTGAAATAAATATTACAGGTTGATTTTATGCTTCTCAGGCCAATCAAACCTTCATCGGTTATAGTATCCGGCGCGCTTACCCAGGCATTACCACCAAAAGGGATAACATGACGCAGTTTTGAAGCATCAATGTGTACCGTCTGTGCAATGGCAGCTCTATTTCCTATGCAAATAAACAATATTGAAAGACAAATTATAACGGTTTTCTTCATCATTGGGTTATAACACAAGTATCGTTTCATAAATGTACTCGCATTAGTGGCTTTAAGAAAAAATAAATGTTTCAATTTCAACGCAAACGTTTGAAAAATGGGCATAATTATCCCTTAACTGGCATTAATTGAAAAACAGATATTTATCAAACATTATGGGTTGATGACTTCGGCTTCTAAAATTGGAGGTAAATATGCCTGCTAAACGATTATTTCTTTATTGCAGATAAGCGAGGCTCTCTAAATAAAATTAAAAGGGACTATATGGCATTGCCAATATTCAAATCTCCACTATACTAACCGGCCAACCTATGCAAACCGATGATTTAGCCACGCAAACGTTTGCAATGCAGTTAATACAAGCTATTTCATAATAATCGCTTAACTTTAACTATAAAAACAACATTAGCCCGTAATTAATGCAAACAAAGCCAACTACTATAAAAGAGATAGCACAAATATTAGGCATCTCGGTTTCTACAGTTTCAAGGGCCTTGCATGATCATCCGAGCATAGGACTCACCACAAGGGCGAAAGTTAAAAAGCTGGCCGGCGAGTTAAACTATGAGCCTAACCAAACCGCTATTTTTTTGCAAAAGGGCAAAACCCTCACCATCGGGGTCATTTTACCCGAGCTTTCGGAGGCTTTTTTCTCCTCGGCCATAAGCGCTATTGAAGATACTGCCTATAAAAAAAATTATACCGTATTGCTGGCACAATCACATGATGATGAGCAAAAGGAAAAACAGCTGGTTGAAAAAATGAAAAACCACCGGGTTGATGGCCTGCTTGTATCGGTAGGGAAAAATACCTCCTCGTACCAGCATTTTGAAAACTTAAAAAAATACAATATCCCGGTAGTTTATTTCGATAGGATCCCGGCTATACCCAACATCCATTATGTAGCCTGCAATATGGAAATCGGCACCATTGAGGCAGTGAGTTACCTGCTAAAAAAAGGTCACCGGGCAATAGGCATGATCAACGGGCCGCAAACCATGGTTGCTACCGGTGAGCGTAAAGAGGGCTACATCAAAGCCATGACCAAAAACAGGCTTAAATATGACCCTTCACTCATAGTTTCGTGCGACCTTACCGAAGAAGGCACCAGGAAAGCGTTAGATGAATTATTGGCCAGCAAACGCAAACCAACCGCTATAGTAACCTTTAATGATTATGTAGCACTTTTTGCTATTAAACATGCCAGTAAACTAAACATCAGGATCAATAAGGATCTTGAATTTGTAAGCTATGCCAATTTACCGCTAATCAATTATATGGAGAATATTCCCGCCGCTTCGGTTGAACAATTCCCATATTTACAGGGACAAAAAGCAACTGATATTTTGATGGACCTGCTGCACCACCAGGGTACCGGCGGCAATGAACCAAGCGCCTTTTACAAGGTGATCATTGAATCGCAACTGGTTGAAAACAAAAAATAAACCTAAACAAAAAAACACTCAAACGTTTGCGCATGGCTATCGTTTATGAAATTAGCTATGTTTGATGAGTTAACGTCTATAATATGTTTGATGATATCCTTATAAATTTTGGATTAAACGTTTCTGAATACCATATCCGGCCTTTTGGTTCGGGTTTAATAAACTATACTTATAAAATAAGTGGTGCTAACCATTCCTATATTCTTCAGCAAATCAACGTCGCTGTTTTCAAAAGGCCCCATCATATCGACAGCAACCTTGTACTAATCAAAGAGTATCTTGATAAACACAAGCCAGGTTATTTATTTGTAGCCCCGCTAAAGAATCAAAACGGGAAATCGATCATTCAAGCCGCCGACGGTAAGTTTTACCGGCTTTTCCCATTTATTGAAGGGTCACATACAGTAAACTTTTTGCAGGATACAAAGGAAGCCTATAGCGCCGCGGTGCAGTTTGGCCGGTTTACCCGTTTGTTAAATCATTTTGACATCAGCAAACTCGAATACACGCTTCCGGATTTTCATAATCTAAAATTACGGGTTGCACAGTTTGAACAGGCTTTAAAAACAGCCGAACGCCGAAAACTGGAACAGGCAGCTAAGGAAGTAAAAGCTGCTGATGATCATATCAACATATTGCATACCTATAACCTATTTACAACCAATAACGAAATCCCGCTCCGGGTGATCCACCACGATACCAAAATAAATAATGTGCTGTTTGACAAAGAGCAAAACGCGCTATGTATTGTTGACCTTGATACAGTAATGCCCGGCTATTATTTAAGTGATGTTGGCGACATGATGCGTACCTATTTGTCGCCCGCCAACGAAGAGGAAAAAGATCTGGATAAGATTATCATCAGGACAGATTTTTTCAGAGCGATATATAAAGGTTATATGAGTGAAATGAGCAACATCCTTACTGAAACTGAAAAACAGTATTTCACCTTTTCGGGCAAACTAATGATCTATATGCAGGGCCTCCGTTTTTTAACAGATTTCTTAAATAACGATATTTATTATGGTACACAATATGAAGGGCATAATTTGATCAGGGCTAAAAACCAGTTTAAACTACTTGAAGGTTACATCAATGCCGAACCTGTATTTAGTGAAATAATTGCCGGTGTAGATAAAGAATTACTGACCACTGCCAACGGCATTTAACCTGTCGGGCCGCACAATGTTACCAACAAACCTTGCACAGGCCTCGCTAAATTCATACTTTCGACGCCCGTATTGGCAGCAACCGGCCTAAACCGGGGCACGGGAAACAACATTTATGAAAGTTATTATAGCCGAAAAACCATCTGTAGCCAGGGAAATTGCCAAAGTTTTTGGGGCAACTACAAAGAAAGACGGTTATATTGAAGGCAAGGGTTTCACCTTTACCTGGGCTTTCGGTCACCTGCTGCAGCTTGCCGCCCCGCAGGAGTATGGTTATTACGGCTGGAGCGTTCAGCACCTGCCGATGCTGCCTCAAAAGTTTAAGCTCTCTATTCGTAAAGTAAAAACCAAGGATGGTTTGGTGGATGATCCAACAGTAAAAAAACAACTGGATACCATTCAAAAGCTATTTGATGAATCCACTGAGATCATTGTAGCAACGGATGCCGGGCGCGAAGGGGAACTCATCTTTCGCTATATTTACTATTACTTAAAATGCAAAAAGCCTTTTAAAAGGCTCTGGATCTCATCGCAAACTGATGAGGCTATCAAAGAGGGCTTCCGTAACCTGAAGCCCGGCAGCGATTATGATACACTGTTCAATTCGGCCCATTGCCGTTCCCAGTCGGACTGGCTGGTAGGTATGAACGCCACGCAGGCACTTAGTCTTTCATCGGGGATCCGTGGCGCGGTACTTTCATTAGGCCGGGTGCAAACCCCCACCCTTGCCATGATCTGTTCTCGGTACCTGGAAAACAAAAACTTCGTACCCGAAACATTTTACCAGGTAAGCATTCACCCCGATAAAGACGGGCAGGTATTTAAAGCGATATCTGCCGAAAATTATAAAACAAAAGATGAAGCACAGGCCGTGCTTGACAAGGTACAGGATATTGAAGGCGGCTTTCCGCAGGGCGGTCATATTTTACAGGTAGAAGCAAAACCACGTAAAGAACCACCTCCTTTGCTGCACGACCTGAGCAGTCTGCAGCAGGAAGCCAACAAACGCAAAGGTTTCACCGCCGATCAAACCCTTACCATCCTCCAAAACCTTTACGAAAACAAACTGGTTACCTATCCCCGTACCGGCAGCCGCTATATAGGCGACGATGTTTTTGCAGGCGTGCCTGCACTGATTGAAAAGCTGGAACAACATCCGCTGTTTGGCAAACAAGCCATTGCGTTGGGCAGCGCTACGCTTAACAAACGAAGTGTAAATGCAAAAAAAGTAACAGATCACCACGCCGTGCTTACTACCGGCGAAAACCCGCACCAGCTTTCG
Source organism: Mucilaginibacter sp. SG538B (assembly GCF_013376065.1). Taxonomy (NCBI): domain Bacteria; kingdom Pseudomonadati; phylum Bacteroidota; class Sphingobacteriia; order Sphingobacteriales; family Sphingobacteriaceae; genus Mucilaginibacter; species Mucilaginibacter sp. SG538B. The sequence goes on along the minus strand of NZ_JABMJI010000001.1, from coordinate 1,557,897 downwards.
CCTGATCAGCAAGCTGTTTACGACATGGTGGCCGGCCGTATGCTCGAAGCATTTCATCAGGATTGTATTAAGGAAGTCACAAAAATTGTGGTGCAATCGGGCGCTAAATTCAACGCCAGCGGAACGGTGATCCATACTGCCGGCTGGCGTTCTGTATTTAACGATAAGGAAGACGACAAAAAGGACGAAGAGAACGCAACGCTGCCTAAAGTAACCCAGGGCGAAAACCTCCCGATAACAGCCAAAGCCCTGCTCGAAAAGCAAACCAAACCCCGGCCACTATACAACGAAGCCACCCTGCTTAAGGCATTGGAAACGGCAGGCAAAGAGATTGACGACGAAGAGCTGCGTTATGCCATGAAAGATAGCGGCCTCGGAACGCCGGCAACAAGAGCAGCCATCATCGAAACCCTGCTTAAACGCAATTATATTATCAGGGAAAAGAAAAACCTGGTACCCACAACTACCGGCATTGCCGTTTATGAGGTAGTAAAAAATCAGCAGATAGCCCAGGCCGAACTTACCGGAACATGGGAAAAACGTCTGGAAGAGATCCGTTCAGGAGCATCCGTTACCGAATTCCAGAACGAGATCAAAACCTATACACGAGCCATCACTTCCGAATTACTGGCGCAGGGAAAATCATTGAAAATCCCGGCTGTGGAAGCAGTCGGGAGTAAAGTTACAGCCTAAAGGATGGCGACATGAATAGCGCTATCAATAAGAATAACAGGGCCTTAACTGCAACTACTCCGGCGCTGGTTAAAACGTTAAGTGTCGATTTTACTTTGGTAACACGATAAATTTGATATTCGTCCGTATAAAAGCTTACATTCATTGCATTATGGATCTAACCACGCTTATTGTCATTACCATTATAGTTTTTATTATAGCATTTGCGGCTTTCAGGTTATTTGATGTTAAGAAGAAAAAGAAGAAACTTGAATTGGAGCGATCAGCAAGGATTTTACCACTTTATAAAAAGGCGGAAGCGTCTGCAGGTTTAACCGCCGAAGATGTTTTGCCCTTTGCCCAAAATCTGCTTACCCGCTACGACACCTTTTTGTATTTAAAAGAACTTGAGGAATTACACTTGTTCCCGGAGGCATACCTTACGCTTATTAAAGGGGCGGAAAGCTCACTGGCCCAATGGCTGGAGTTCCCTACCGAATTGGATGCCTGCCCCGACGAAATTGAACATATTAAACGGGTTACCATTGATTTTGACGGCAGAAACAATTTTATCCACTACGAGGTGTTTAAATACCGTGTAAACCCACCCCACTGGGCTGCTAAAAACGGGTGGATGCTTGGCGTTGTCGGTCCGTTTTTTGACGATAGCAAACCTTATGATTTCCCCGGGGCTACTTTTAGCAGGGTAAACAGTACCATTGATAAAGTAACCCCGGAAGAAGAGGCCAAATGGGTACACGAAAACATTGGTATGCGGAGGTAAGCGCAACAAGTTTTGAACCAGACTTACGAAGTTTTAAAAACTTCGTAAGTCTTCAATTCTTAAACTCATTCATCATCCTTCAGTTCAATCCAAACCGGTGCGTGATCGCTTGTTTTTTCCCAGCCTCGTACATCCCGGTTTACACCTGCAGCTACCAGACGTTTTTCCAGGTGAGGGCTCAGTAAAAAATGATCGATCCGTAAACCGGCGTTACGGCCGTAGGCATCGCGGAAATAATCGAAAAAGGTATAAATCACTTCGGTAGGATAAATTTTGCGGATAGCATCCGTCCAGCCCTGTTCTACCAGTGTTTTAAAGGCTTCGCGTGTTTCAGGGCGAAAGAGCGCGTCATTTACCCAGCGCTCGGGTTTATAAACATCGAGCTCGGTAGGCATTACGTTATAATCGCCGGTTAATATAACCGGTTTATCAGCAGCAAGTAAACCGGCTGCGTGAATTTTAAGGCGTTCAAACCAACCTAATTTATAATCGAACTTGGGTCCGGGTGCAGGATTGCCGTTAGGCAGGTACAGGCAGCCAATGGTAATACCATCAACAAGTGCTTCAATATAACGGCTATGCTCATCTTCCGGATCGCCGGGAAGTGCGCGGCATACCTCTGTAATTTCCCTGTCTTTTGCCAGTATTGCAACGCCGTTCCAGCTTTTTTGGCCATGCCAGATGGCTTTATAACCTGCATCAAGTATGGCCTGCTCCGGAAAGTTTTCCTGTGGAGCTTTAAGTTCCTGCAAGCAGGCAACGTCAGGGGATGTTTCCTTTAACCAGCGGAGTAAAACAGGCAGGCGCCCATTTACACCATTTACGTTATACGTAGCTATTTTCATGATGCAATTTAAATAGTTTAGGTTATATCATGCATGTTCCAAAATATTAAAAGCACGGCCACCCATCGCAAGCAATTAGTTGCAATGATTCATGAGCGGTAAATTATTCCCTTACTTTTCAAACTCATCCGGGTCCACTTCAGGCTGGCTTGGCTCAGTATCGGGGATTTCATTCGGGATATTTTCCGGCGCTTCTTCGGGCATTTCCGGCTCTCCGGGGTCCGTAGGCTGCCTGATCTCCGGCCGCTCCGGGTTTACCGGCATTTCATCTGGCTCGTTTGGCATGGTTCTCTTCTTTGACATATCTTAATAACCACCAAGCCCGGGATAGGTTTTCCTAAATGACTATTTAAGGGCCATAATGTGCCTTGTTTCCTGCGAAAACTGGTCTATCTTTTTCGTGCTGGAAAAGCTTTTAATAACTAATGCTTTTTGCTTGTTAGATCCCGGTACCTGGAAATACATGTTAATATCGGTACCCGAGTAAACGAAATTATAGGTACGCCTGGTGATTTGAAAATTAATAAAATCGGCAAAGGCAAAAGTCTGATTACCGACACCAAGCGGATTGATCCTGCTTACAGTCTTGTTCGCCGTATCGAAAACTATTTTAGTAAAGGCGGAAAACACAAACGCTGCTCCCCCCAGCAAAAATCCCCCAATAACTAAAACCTTATGAAAAAGGTCCGAATCATGAGTCATAGATTGATTGATGAATTCATTTAAAGCAAGGGCTATCAAACATAAACCAATCAATAGCCCGCCAATCCACTTACGCTTAATTGCATAATAAGGCGGGTGGGTGTCATAAAATTTATAATCGGTAATAGCTGTATCGGCATAAGTGGGCTCAATGTAACCCGTCGAAAGGAATTGCATAATTACCGGGAACGCTTCCTGGGTTAAGGCAATTGCGTTCGCATCATCATTCTTTGTATAATTTGCCGATACTACAACCCCTTTTCCATATTTGTTTCTTTTTGGAAAAGCGCGATAATTATAGCCCCCCATGGTATTACGCACAACGCCTATGTTATCCAAATCGTCAAATTTTTCAGAACGAATATTAAGCCAACCAAAAAGTTTTTTACGCATTACCCGTGCACTGCTATCAAAAACCACTGATGTACGGCCAACTCCCCACAATATGCCAACAATAATCGTCAGCCCCAGGAACATGGTTATCATAAGCGATACGGATTGCGAGGGGTCGGGATAAAGTGTTTTACAAAAGAAAATGATAAATGCCGTAAATATTACCGCGAAACCAATGCTAAGTACATTATAAATACGATAAGGATACAATGTCACCCGCTCGCTTTCAATATCCCAGCGGGTTTGTGCAATTTTTTTTAGTGCCATAAAGGTTTAAATTTAGTATCCATTAAACAAGCCTTTCTTAGCAAGGTTTTAACTATGAGGTAATATTTCCAACCTGACTAAATCTTATTGCAATACGCTGTCATGATCCCATTAAAAAACCTCTTGCATTTTAAAAATGTTTAATTACATTTGTAGTGTACTACCATACTAATACACTATAAAATGATTCAAATAAGCAATTTGAATTTTAGCTACAACAGCCGGAAGCCCTTGTTCAAAAATCTGAACCTTTCGTTAAAGGCCGGCCACATTTATGGCCTGCTGGGTAAAAACGGAGCAGGGAAATCAACCCTGCTGAAAAATATTGCCGGCCTGGCTTTTCCGCAATCGGGCAAATGTCTTATCAACGGAACAGAAAGTTCAAAACGATTGGTATCAACCTTACAAAACCTTTATTTTATTGCGGAAGAGGTTTACGTGCCGGCGTTAACTCCGGGACAATTTTTGGACAGGACAGCGAGCTTCTACCCTGCCTTCAGCATTACCGACTTTTACAGTTATCTGAAAATATTGGATATTGATCCCGATCTGCTGATGACCAAAATGTCATACGGGCAGCAAAAAAAGATGATCATCGCTTTCGGGCTGGCTACCAATACCAGCGTGCTGATCCTTGATGAACCTACCAACGGGCTTGATATCCCTTCAAAGGTCCAGTTCAGAAAATTGATCGCATCGGTTTTAAATGAAGAGCGCTGCATCATTATTTCAACCCATCAGGTAAGGGATTTGGACAGCCTCATTGATACCGTGTTGATTTTGGATGACCACCGCATAGTGATTGAAAATACGGTAGACGAGCTTACCGAGAAACTATTTTTCGGTGTTTTTAAAGACCTTACCGGGATGAATGCGCTGTACGAAGAAGAAACCCTCATGGGCAAATACGCTATTGTACAAAACACCACCGGCAAGTACGGAAAAATGGACCTTGAGTTATTATTTAACGCAGCAACAACCAATAGCAGCAAATTACTAAACGCACTAAAACCAAGCACAAATCATGAATAATTACTTCAGTTTAAAGCGCTTTGGCCTGTTGTTTATGAAGCACACTGTTGAGCATTACCGCGCCTATTTAATGTCGGCAGCGGTTTTGGCAGGGGTATTTTTACTTGGCGGTTCGTTTGTGTTTTATATGATCCCGGGTCCGGTAGATGCCGGCTTTCAGATGGCCATGTTTGGAGTACTCATGATTATCGCAGGGCCATTATTTACAAGCACTGTTTTTACTGATCTGGGTGATAAGCGCCGGGCAGTTCCAATGTTAACCCTGCCTGCATCACAACTCGAGAAGTTTATGGTCGGCTGGGTTTATTCGTATGTTATATTCCTTTTGGTGTACACAGGCGTTTTTTACCTGGTATTATTTATCCTGATCAATCTCAAACCCTGGCCGGCGCATCAAATTGAAATACTCACCCTATTTCAGGATAAATTTGTACTGGTGATGATATTGTTTTCCTTGCTGCATGCCGTCACGATATATGGAGCAATCCGGTTCGAAAAATTACACTTTATAAAAACAGGTTTCAGTTTCTTTATTTTTTATGCACTGCTAATCCTTGTGAATACAGTGTTCGTAAGATTTATTGTTGGCAGGCCAATCAAACCGGTAACGCCTTTTTCATTTCTCAATTTCCAGGATGGTATGAACTTTTACTCCATTGGTTTAAATGCGCAGCAATCTGCCTGGGCTTTTATTGTGATTCCTATTATATCGCTGCTGATCTGGATAGCGGCATATTTTAGGTTTAAGGAGAAACAGGCTTAAAAAAGACGATCATGGAATTTAAAGATAACGAAGCGATATACCTCCAGATAGCGGCTTTTGTGAGCGATCAGATCCTGATGGGCAAATGGCCCGGCGGGCAAAAGATCCCATCGGTACGTGATATGGCAGTTGAGCTGGAAGTAAACCCAAATACGGTTATGCGATCGTACGAATTTTTGCAGGGGCTCGAAATTATTTATAACAAACGCGGCCTGGGTTTATTTGTGGCAGAGGATGGCTTTGACAAAGTAAAAGCTTACCGCAAAGAAAACTTTGTGCGTCAGAACTTACCCGAACTTTTTAAAAACATGTACCTGTTAGGTATATCGATAGATGAGATCAGCCTTCAATATCAACATTTCCAGGCGCAACAAAATAATGAATTAAACCAGGCAAGCAACGATGAAAACAAGCAATAAATTCTTACTTACCGCGGTATTGTTACTGATAGTTTCGGTTGGGATCTATGACTTTCAGCTAAAAGCAGAATATTTTAAAGGTGAGTATAAAAACCCTTATAATGGCTTTAACAACCTAAATTTCCAAAACTTCAAGGTTATTGAGCTTGGTTCATCAACGGCTATCAATATTATGCTGGTTCAAGGGCCATTCAAAGTACTTGCTGACCCTGCCGCCATGGAGTTCATGAAAATTGAACAACGGCACGATTCGCTCTTTATTCGTGCCGCGTTTAAAGATAACTTTCATAATGTACAAGCCCCAAACGTTCTGTACATATCCATGCCGCAATTAAACGCGTTTTACGCCGATGCAAAATATAAGGCAGGCGACACTCAAATTGTCGATACCACTGCCGCGCAAGACTTCAAATGGCGCGCTACTACCATCAGTGGTTTCAACGGGGACGGGCTCAACATTATCCAGGACAATGCTTCCACTGTCCTGCTAAAAAACAACAAGTTTAATGTATTAAATGCCGTCATAGGCAAAAGCTACAATAGCTCTTCAAATCTATCTATTGAAACAGGTAACCAATTCAGTAAAACCAACCTCGATATCCGGAACAAAAGCCGCTTGTGGATCAAGGACGATAGCCTCAGCAACATAACCTACAAACTTGCCGACAGCGCTAAACTCGTCCTGAATGGAAATACAAGGATGATCCGTAATAATAAATGACCAAAACTTAGCAAATCATGAAATTAGTAATCAACTCACTCTCCAAAACCTATGCCAACGGCGTACATGCTTTAAAAGATGTTTCGCTGACCCTTAATAATGGCATGTTTGGCCTGCTTGGCCCAAACGGAGCCGGTAAATCATCACTGATGCGTACCATAGCCACCCTGCAGGAAGCCGATAAAGGCAGCATTTTTTTAGATGACCTGGACGTATTGAAAAACAAAACCGCGGTACGCCAGCTGCTTGGTTACCTGCCGCAGGAGTTTGGGGTTTACCCAAAAATATCGGCCGAACGAATGCTTGACCATATTGCCCAGCTAAAAGGTGTTGGCAACAACGCCGAACGCAAAGACCTTGTACTTCAATTACTGGAAAACGTAAACCTTTATAAAGACCGGAAAAAGCACCTTGGCACCTACTCCGGCGGTATGAAACAGCGTTTTGGAATAGCACAGGCACTAATCGGTAATCCCAAACTGATTATTGTTGACGAACCCACAGCAGGCCTTGACCCGGCCGAACGAAACCGTTTTTACAACCTGCTGAGCCGTCTGGGTGAAAACACCATCGTGATCCTGTCGACCCATATTGTTGAGGATGTAAGCACACTCTGCGCTAATTTCGCTATCATTTGCCAGGGCGAGGTTTTATACTCAGGTGACCCGGAAAGCGCGGTAAATGAACTGAACGGAAAAATTTACAGCAAGGTGATCACCCAATCAGAACTGGGCTTTTACAAAGATGATTACCAGGTGATATCAACGCAGCTTAAAACCGGCAAACTCCATATCCGCATTATAAACGAAGCCGATCCCGGCAACGGTTTTATCAGCAGCACGCCAAACCTGGAAGATGTGTACTTCAGCAACATCGCCACACGTATAGATGTAGATACCATTTAAAACTACTATAAACCAATAGTTTATGTTTCTTAAAATATTTCTGTTCGAGATCCGGAACCGGGTCCGCAGGCCAGCCGTTTACCTTTATTTTTTGGCAGCACTGATATTTACAGTGTTCACTTTTTCAACAGGCTCGTTACCATTAGGCGAAAAAGAGCACATCAACGCGCCTTATGTACTTGCGTTGTGGTGTTCGGGCATCACTATGATGATGACGCTTGTGAGTTCATCAATTATGGGCACTGCCTTATACCGCGACATTGAATACAACACAAAAGATTATTACCTAACCTACCCTATCACCAAAGCAGGTTATTTCTGGGGCCGTTACCTGGGCTCGTTCGTTTTCATGCTCCTGATCTCAACAGCGGTTATCATTGGCGCCTTAATAGGCACCAAACTGGGCCCTGCTATGGGATGGACGGATGCAAAACAATACGGCCCCAATAACCTCATTTACTATCTGCACCCGTTTTTCACAATCGGGCTGCCTAACGTTTTGTTCACTTCTTCATTGTTTTTTGGACTTGTAGCCATCACCCGCAATGTAAAGGTTATTTACTTTGGCGGTATCCTGCTGTTCCTTTTTTACTTCATCGCGTTGTTTTTTCTTAACCATATTAACAACCCCACGGTAATAAACCTCAGCGATCCTTTTGGGCTTAACGGTATCAGGATGCAAACCAGTTCTTCAAGCATCATTGAGCAAAATACTACCTTATTCCCGGTTACCGGTACGTTTATGCTCAACCGTGTATTATGGGGCGGTATTGGGATAGTTATTGTGCTTTTCACTTATTTCAGGTTTAGCTTTGAGCGTTTCTTTAGCGGCAGGCGTGATAAGGCTGCTATTGACGAGGCAGGCACAAAAACTAAAACCCAGGTAACTATTAAACCAGTTGTTATCTTTACAGGCAAATACAACAGGAATACCTTATACAACCTGGTAAAGGTTGAGCTGCTTAACATCATCCGCGATAACTACTTCTGGATCATATTAATCGCCGGCAGCTTATTCCTCGGTTTTGTATTCTGGCTTGGCGACAACAGGAATGGCGTACCGGATTTTCCGCGTACAGTTACGTTGTTGGCGATCTTCAACGATGCCTTTCCCTTTTTCATTTTCTTTATCCTGATGTTTTATACCGGCGAAACCCTGCACCGTGACAGGGCAACCCGCTATGCATTTATCAATGACTCTCTCCCGCCTCCAAACTGGATTTTAAACGGATCGAAGCTCATCACCTTATTACTTATTAGTACCGGCTTATCCTTCCTACCCATACTAACCGGGGTTATCGTTCAATTATTAAAAGGTTATCACACATTGAATCTATCAGTGTACTTTCTCTACATAGCCTACATATTGCTGCCCGCTTTGCTGCAGATGGTTGTTTTTTGCTATGTTGTGCACGTTGTTATCAACAACAAATTTGCAGCCCATGGCATAGGCGTGTTTTTATGGGTGATTGTTTTCTTTTTGCGCAAAACCGGCACTTTTGATTATAATCTGCTGCTGTACTCGTACACCCCATCGTCGGGAATATCTGATATGACTGGCATAGGGCATATGGCAGCGCCCATTAGCTGGTTCAACCTGTACTGGATGTTGTTTGCTGGTTTGCTGATCGTTGTTTCGGGATTATTTTATTACCGAGGCGTAACATCGTCCTTTAAAGAACGATTACGCCTGCTACCTCAGCGCTTCAATCGCAGTACAGCCTTGATCACTGTAATAGTAGCCATAGCATTTTTGGCTGTAGGCGCATGGAATTACTACAATGTGAGCTTTTTAAACAACTATCTCATCAAGTATGAAAATACCGCAAGGGCCGTGCAGTATGAAAAATCGCTCAAAAAATATGAGCACCTTTCCCTGCCTAAAGTAACCAGCATAAAAATGCAGGTAGAGCTTTACCCGGATAAACAACAGGTAGCCACACACGCATTGGTAACCATCATCAATAAAAACAAAGTTGCCATATCACAAATGCTGCTCGACGGCGATGAGCTCACCAATTATTCGCTTAAAACCAATGGCGTATTGGTTCCGTTTACTACCCCGCTGCTTTATCCCCGCGGATTTTTCAACTGGTTCAGGCCGAAGACAGATACTGCTGACTTCCGGTTATACAAGTTCATAAAACCGCTAATGCCGGGCGATTCATTAACATTAGAGATCAACTCAGAAATAGTGCATAAAGGGTTTACCAATGGCATGTATGCTGCAGCTCTCATTAACAACGGTACCTTCTTTAACGGAGGATTACCGGGTTTAGGCTACGATGAAGATGACGAATTAAACAGTCCTTATGAACGCAAAAAGGCTGGTTTGCCCGAAAAAAAGCAGGAGGAAATACAGCAAAATAATACTGAAGGCATCAATACACTTAAAGCAGGTAGGGCCGCCGATCTTTTGAAACTTGATGTTACAGTTGGCACACTCGCCGGTCAAACAGCTATTGCTCCGGGGCAGCTCGTAAAAAACTGGCAGCAGAATGGCCGTAACTACTTCCATTATGTGCAGGATAAGCCCGGTATGTATATGCCAATGGGGATTATATCCGAAAGACTGGCCGTAAAAAAAGCCGCTGTTCAACTGGACCACAACGTAAATATCGAGGTTTATTATAATCCTGAGCACAGCACCAATATCGACAGGTATATCGCGGCTTATAAAGATGGTTTAAATTATTACAGCAAGGTTTATGGTGCCTATCCGTTTAATGATATCCGACTGGTGGAAACTTCTGTTTACGGTCCGCAGGATGCCTCCATGACAACGCTGGACACTTACGCAGAATACTTTGGCTGGAATGCCGATTTCAGGGATCCCAATAGCTTTGATTATTGCTATGCCAATACAACAAGGCTGCTGTCGCAACAATGGTGGCGTTTCCAGACAGCCCCAAACAGCACTGTAGGAAGTTTAGTGATCCCCGAGGGCCTTTCAAACTATGATCAACTGGTAATGTCCGAACATAAATACGGTAAGGACAACATGCGTTATATCGTTTTAGACCAGTTATGGTATTACCTGTTTATCAGGCGGCACCTTAATGAAAACGAGCATCCCTTGATCAAGGCCAATCAATGGTTTTTATGGGGTGGAAAAGCAAGCGTGGCACTGTATGGTTTGCGCGACCTGATTGGCGAAGACAGTCTGAACGTGGCACTGCGCGAATTTAAAAAGGCCTATACTTTTAAAACAGACGGCCCGTTTGCCGGCGCCAACAATCTTTATCAATGCCTTCAAAAGCATGTGCCCGATTCGCTGCAGTATTACCTTACCGATACCTGGCAAAAGATCACACTATATGATAACAGGGTGGTTGAAGCCAGCAGCAAACCGACAGGTAATAAAAATGAATATAAAATTACTTTTAAGCTTGATGTTAGCAAAGTTTGGAAGGATGCCAAAAACAACGATATCCCGGCTGTAAACATGAACGATTATATTGATATCGGGATTTTCGGTAAGCAGGTTCAAGGTGCCGGTAACCGGATGGTGAGTAATACCCTGTACATCAAAAAGTATAAGCTTAAACGCGGGGTACAGCAAATCAGTGTTATTGTTAAAGGCCAGCCCGCCTCTGTAGGCATCGATCCGTTCAGTAAACTCATTGACAGAAATCCTAACGATAATATCAAAGACCTTTAAAAGCAAAAAACGGGGTTGCGCAAAACGTACCCCCGTTTTTCATAATCTCACCAAATTTTACGGCTTAAATAATTTGTTCTCCCCTTCTATTTCAACATTAGCCTGTTCAACTATAGCCTTGTATTCGTAATCGGCTTTTAGTGGAATGGTCGCTTCAAAAGTGCCATCAGTCTTAATATTTACCCAGGTGCCGGCTGTCCACTTACCTGCATATAAAGTTTCTACCTGTCCATGGTAAGGGCGATAATCAAACCGGGCCCTTTTTGCCGAAATACTTTTGTAATTCAGGATTTTACCTTTTAAAACTGCACCGGTCTTTATTTTTGAACCCGCACCTGTTTCAACAATGGCGGCTTCTTTAAAAACGGGGTCAACATTTTCCAGTTTGATCACTACCGGATTAGGCCAGCGGTGATCATCATAAATACGCTGCGCCTTTACAACAGATACTTCAAGCCCCTTATCGGTTTGCTTATACCGGCAGCTTACATCATCGGTTTTATATTCAATCACCTTACTATTTTGCCCCAATACGCTTACTTGAGTCTGATCATTGGCGATGGCAGAACGGATCAGAAAAGTTTTGCGGCTCCCCTCCTTCCAATCAGCCGCATTGGTAACAATGGCATAAAGTGTATGCCCGTTTTTAGCGGTAAACCAGGTATCGCCCTCCTTGCTGATCACCCAACTTCGCACACTGTCAATACATTCGCGGTTAACAAAATACCAGGTCGACACTTCCCGTAACCGCTCTTCCTGTTCAATGGGCAAGGCGCCATCAGGCTTCGGGCCAACGTTTAACAACAGGGAGCCACCTTTGGCCCTCGCCTCTATCAATAAACCAATTAACTGGGTGCCCGATTTATAGCGCTCGTTAGTTGGCTGATATCCCCAGGCAGTTCCCATCGTAATGCATGACAGCCATGGCTCATTGATCATGGCACCCGGCATGATCTGTTCGGGGGTTTTGATAGCACCCCGGGTTATCAGCAAGTCCGGCTGTAACTTCCAGCAGGTTTGCTTTACCACATCCTTAGGATCGCCATCTATAAAAAGTATATCTATTTTACCATAATTGGTCATCAGTTCCTCGCATTGCTTCCGGGTGTATTCGTCATATTCATGGCGGGTTTGGGCATCCATCTTCACATCGGTACGACTTATAGGTATATGATGATCGCGAAGAAAATTAAAGTCCTCGGGCGAAAAATAAAATCCTACCTGCAAACCTGCTTCGCGAGTGGCATCCACAAACTCTTTTAACAGGTCTTTCTTGTATGGTGTATGGGTTATACTAAAATCGGTTGTTTTGGTATCCCACATACAAAAACCCGAATGATGCTTGGTAGTAAACACAATGTATTTCATGCCGGCCAGTTTTGCCAGCGTTGCTATCTGGTGCGGATCAAACTTGGAGGGATCAAAAGTTTTGGGCAGCTCATTAAAATAACGGTTTACGTAATCGTCACTTGCCCCAACCAGCGAGTGACTGATCACCACACCCAGCTGGCTATCCATACTAAAATGAATAAACAAGCCCAAGCCGGTATTTTTAAGCCACAGTTCGCGCTCGGGTTTGTTCAGGTTATAATTACTTGCATTATCATCCTTAACCAAATCATTTTGTGCCGATACGCGCTGAATACAACAAAGCAGCAATAGGAAAAAAAGGTATTTCTTATACATCAAAAAAAGGTTAAAAAAATCAGGGAAGGCCCCACGCCCTCCCCGAAACAACATCAACTAATTTAACAAATCAAATTTTAACATTATTGTTTATCCCACCACATCCTGGTTAAAAAATCATCCGGTCCCTGGCGAGATATGGCAGCTGCATATGATGCAGCATTTAAATTCTGCTCGCCAACAGGGTACAGCATCCTCCTGAATATTTTACCGCCTGTAGCATTACCAACATAATTATTTGGTACAAGTGCGGGGTAGCCGGTACGCCTATAGCTTGCAAAAACCTCTTGTGCATCAGGAAATATGCCAACCCAAAACTGGGTATAGATCTGCTCCATTTTTTGATCAAGCGTGCCGCCTGTATTGAATGGATGCGCGTTGATATAAGAGTTTATTTGAGCTGTTGTTATGGTGCCTGCACTGCCGGCAATGATGCTCCATTGACGCATGGACGCCGCAATGCCATTTTGGTATAATGACTCGGCGGTAGCAGCGGTATACCATCCCCTTGCAGCAGCTTCAGATAATAGGAAGTAACTTTCGGCAGCTGTAAAAACCAATCGCGGAGAATTTAACAGTAATATAGTTTTAGGATTTGGCTCTGAATAGGTTACAAAATCGGCAGGTTTGGCATTTAATCCTGCTGACATACCTTTTTGAATAGCTGAAGTAGTATCAGCTACGCCGCCGTTCCACACTACAGATACTACGGCCAGGCGCGGATCTTTATTGGCTTTCAGATAATTAATAAACACATCCTGGTACTTGCCTCCTTCGGTATTGGTACTGCCGTTACCTGCAATATAATCGTTGTTATAAAGATCAAGCGCTAAAGGGTTTTTGTTGATGTCCTGGCCGGCACCAACGTAAGCTACTTTGGCCACATCGGCATCATCTAAAATAACACCGCCCGCTATAGCTTTTGTTGCCCATGTTTGCGCTTGAGCGATATCAACTTTGGTCATGCGCATGGCACACCTGAGCATAAGCGAGTAAGCAAACTTTTTCCACTTTACGGTATTGCCGCCATAAATTAAATCGGCCGAACCGAAAGTTGTCTTGGCAGCATCAAGGCTTTGGGCCGCCTGGTCAAGCTCCTTCAACAAATCGGCATAGATATCTTTTTGTGCATCGTAAGCCGGCTTATATATAGCCTGATTATAACCCTGTGCAGCCTGCGAATATGGGATATCGCCATACAAGTCGGTAAGCCTGCTGAAGCAATATACTTTCCAGATCCTCGCTTCGGCCTGCAGGTTTACCAGTGAAGCATCGGTGCCAACTGCCTTTAAAACCTCACCTAATTCGTTGATCTCATTAGGATAAGCATTGGAGAAAGCTGCCGCCGACTGCGGGCCCTGGCTCAATACATATTTTGACCCGAAACCGGCCACGTCATTAAAACTGGTGGTGTACTGCATGGTGCCCAGTAACAAATCAAGCATACGTGCTGTACCGTCATATTGAGATTTGGTAAAAATGTACTGTGGTACCGCTTTTGATGATGCATCAGGGTTGATGTTTAGCGTATCAAAGTTTTTAGTGCACGATTGTGTGGCGATAATGCCAAGCATTATTAGTGCGTAATAAATATATTTGGTTAAATGTCTTTTCATCGTATTCAATTTAATTGTTAAAACTTAACAGCCAGGTTTACACCAAGTGAACGTGTACGCGGTAAGCCAATAGACTCGAAGCCCTGAGTTTTACTATTGGTAAAGCTTTGCTCCGGATCGAAATTATCTGTCTGCTTATAAATAGTCCAAAGGTTCCGGGCCACGAAAGAAATACTGGCCGACTGGATTTTAACTTTGTTTAAAAGGCTTGTTGGAAGTGCATATGACAGGATAACCTGACGAAGTTTAACAAAGCTGCCATCGTGCAAAAACAGTTCGGAATACGTTTTGTAATTATCATAGTATGACCTCAGACCACTTACAGGTACCGTGCGGGTGTAAGGAGCACCAGTTTGATCAACACCGTTCAATACTAAGCCGTTTTCCCTTCCCGGCAATGTTGATTTCATTAAGCCCAAACGGGTAGCGTAAACTTCCATAACCGAAAACACTTTGTTACCGAATTTGCCGTCAACCAGGAAGTTTAACGAGAACCGTTTATACCTGAATTCGTTGGTTAAACCCATGGTAATCGGGGCAACGCTTTTACCCAATTGCTGTAGTGGGGTTTGTACCGGTAAGCCTGTGGTAGCGTTAAACACTACATTACCATTAGCATCCTTTTGCATACGGGTACCAACCAGCATACCAAAGGGTTTTCCTTCAATGTTATCTAAAATACCCCAGTTACCTACCGAAGTGGCCAGCTGAATGGTATTAAGGCCGGGGGCCAGCTTAACAACTTTATTATCATTATAGGCTACATTATAACTCGTGCTCCAGGTAAAACTGCTCGTTTTTACAGGCGTACCATTCAATAATACCTCAATACCCTTGTTGCTTACCTGACCAACGTTCAGGATCACGTTATTATAACCCGATGTTGAAGAAATTGCTGTATTTACAATGTCGTTGGTTGTTTTACGATCATACAGCGTAACATCCAAGCCTAAACGGTTCTTAAGCATCTGCAATTCAAAACCACCTTCAAATGTTGTTGAAGTATATGGTTTAAGAGTGCTGTTGGTAATATTATTACTGGTTACATTTTGCAGCGGCTGCCCGGCACTTGGCACATTACTGTAAGTAAGGTTGATAGCATATGCATCAGGATCGCCTCCGCCTACCTGGGCCCATGAGCCACGTAGTTTTACAAGATTAAAAAAATCAGGGAGTTTAACTGCATCCGAGAGGATGAAGCTTCCGCCCACGCTTGGGTAAAATATACTGTTGCTTTTAGGACTAAGCACTGAAAACCAATCTTTCCTGCCGGTGAATGACAGGAACACCAGACTCTTGTAATCAAAATCGGCGGAGCCAAAAATCGAGTTGGTCACAATCTTGGCATTGTATGGTAGGGTTGATGAAACTGCAAGGTTGGTGAAGCTGTAAAAATATGGAATCGTAAATTGCGAACCATTAAGCGTTAGCTGATTGGTTGTGTATTTACGGCTGTTTACGCCGCCCAAAACATTTACATTTAAATCACTAATGATCTTTGTTTTATAACTAACGGTAGCTAACTCGTTGGTTTCAGACACATCCGATTTAATGCCTGCATATTGGCCATTAGGTATGTACAATGTACCGGTTGGTAGTATATTGGTATAGTTGTAATTGAAAAAGTCGCGGCTGATGGTGGCTTTGAAAGTAAGGTTTTTTATGGGCGAGTAAATAACTGATCCCTGGCCAATAAAACGGTTCTTCACATCATCCTCTTTGTACTTATTGATCACAAAATATCCGTTTGACGCGATGGATGCATCGTTCCAGATCTGCTCATTACCCATAGCATCATAACCCGGCTTCAACCAGCGAACATCAACGGTATTAGCAACCTCAAGCGGGGTCCAGTTTGGGTTGCCCAAAGCATCGCCTGCGCCTGTACGGTTATGACCGGTTTCAACGTTGTATTGTGCTAAAGCCTCAATCGATAGCTTATCGCTCAGTTTGCCGTTCAGGGCGAGATTAAAAGTTTTACGATCATAGGTAGTACCCGGCAAAATACCTTTACTGTTCAAATCGGCAGCCGAAAACCTGTAGGTAAAAGCTTCGTTGCCGCCCAAAAAAGCCAGACTGTTGGTATAAGTACTACCTGTTTGATAATAGTTTTTAAGATTATTTTTCTGTGCAACATAAGGGTGGGTTTTCCCATCAACAGCTACATAATCAGTAGAGCCGTCAATTTTCGAACCCCATGAGCGCCTTCCGCTTGCCTGCGCAGCCGCCAGGGTGGTTGGTTTTACGCCGCCATCGCCCTGCCCGTACTCGTACTGGTAATCTGGGAATACAGCTACATTATCATAGGTGGCTGTCGAGTTAAACTCAACCCCTACCCCTTTCTGGATCCGGCCTTTTTTGGTGGTGATTAAAATAACGCCATTTGCTGCACGCGAGCCATAAAGTGCCGCAGCCGTACCGCCTTTAAGTACACTAATCGATTCAATATCGTCGGGGTTTATAGCTGCTATACCATCACCGCGGTCAACATTATTGGTAATACCATTAACCGTAGCAGGGCCACCGGGTACGCTGTTATCAATCGGCATACCGTTCACCACATATAATGGCTGGTTATCACCGGCAAGACCGCCGTTACCCCTGATCACCACGCGGCTTGAACCGCCCGGACCGGTTGATAAGCCCGCCGCGTTAACACCGGCTACTTTACCGGTAAGCGCGTTGGCTACGTTATTTTCACGGGCCTGAGTAAATTCGGTACCCTTAACCTCAGTCACCGAATAGCCCAATGATTTTTTTTGCTTGCTGATACCAAGGGCAGTAACCACAACCTCATTAAGGGCTTTGTTATTTTGCATCAGTTTAATTTGCAAAGGTGATGCAGGGTCAGTTACGGAAACTTCTTCCTGGTTGTATCCTACATAGGCTACCACCAGCGTCAATGGCTTACCCGTGTACTTATCTGGCACTATCAATCTGAAGCTGCCTGTAATATCGGTAATTGCCCCCACCTTATTATCCATTTTTAAATAAACCGATGCGCCAACAACCGGCTGCCCATCGCCTGCATCCACTACCTTACCTGTTAATGTAACTGCTGCAACAACTGCATTAATATCCTTTACTGTAAAAATGGAGATCTGATTATCATTGATCTTCCGGTACGTTAACTGAAAGGCCGATAATAATTGTTTCAGATTATCGTCAAGCGTTAACTGGCTGATGTTGCTTGTTAAATTTGCAGGCACAAACTTGTTATCAAGCAAGCCTTCCTGGTAAGCTATCTGAATATTGAATTGTTTTTTCAGGTTTTCAAGTGCATCTTTCAGGAGCACTTTGCTTTCAACAGCCTGCGGTGTTGAATAACCGAAGGTTTTTGCGTGGATCCTGTTGTTACTGGTTAATGCCATTTGGGCATAGCCGTATGCCGACCGGCCAAGCAATACCATCAGGAAACAGCAACATCTTAAAAAAATGAATGAGTCGAGTTTTCTCATAAGTTATTAGTTTAGGGGTTTAATTTTGTTATAGTGATATTTTTGTCTGTTCGGGTAATTTTCACCGGAAGTGTAGTGGATATAGTTTCAATCAGTTCCTCAACATTAGGCACGTTGATCTCACCTTCTATTTTGAAATTGGCTAAGTCAGGGCTTGAAAAATCAACCTGATAGCCGTAATCATCGATCATGATCTCGCTGATCTGCGCCAGGCTGGCATCATTAAATAAAAGCTGGTGTTTTGTCCATTTGGTGATTTTTTCAGGAGCGGGAAGAGTAATGCGGGTAAGTGCTTTTTTATAAGTATGCTGCACGTAATCGCCCGGTTTCATAATAAGCGATTGTTTCCCCGTTACGGCATCAACGTAATCAAGCCTGATCTTTCCCTGAACTAAACCTACGTTGGTTTTATTATGCCTGCTTCTGACATTAAAAGTTGTGCCCAACACCTCAATATCCATATCAGGGCAATGCACAATAAATCTTTCAGAAGGCTTAATATGGGCTGGGTCTTTATTGATATGCGTTACATTGAACAATCCTTCTCCATTTATCCAAACCTCTCTTGAATTTTTATCCCAGTTATCGGAGTAAGTTAATTTCGAGTTACCATTGAGCACCACGGTTGAGCCATCGGGCAAGGTGACAGTGCTCAACTCTCCATAAGTAGTATCAATTTCATTTTGCCTGCCTTTTATCAGCCATAAAGCGATACCTATGGAGGATACAAGCAACAACATCGCAGCAACACGGAGGAACCCGTTTAATGTGAAGATCTTTGGCTTAACCCGATCTTTTTGCAACGTTGATTCAATCCTCTGCCAAACTTTCGATTGATTTTCTTCGTTGGTAAAAACATCCTGTTTACGGTATGCTTTAATAATTTTTGAAGCTTCGGCAATTATTTCTTTCTGTTGCGAATATTCTGCTGTGACCTGCTGCCAAAAAACAGTGTCGTTATGTGTGGGATTGATCACAAAACGGAGAAAATCATCGTCCTCTAAAAAATCCGGCAGGGTATAATTACTGTATTTGGCTATCTGCATTGTTTATAAGGTGTTATTTACTCCTTATAGACAGCACCCTACCCCAATTATCCCTACAAACTGAAAAAAAATTTATTTTTTAATGATTATTTATGCAGAAGCACGAATACAGGGCTAAAACAATAGCCAATTTTGAAGTTTTTAGCACATCCTGGAGGTTATCGAATGCTTTATAGATCAGTTTATAGGCCGAACTAATGTTTATTTCCATGATATCGGCAATTTCATCATAACCTAAACCCTCATAAAAACGCAGGTATATAATTTCCTGCTGCCGTGCCGGCAAAGCTTTAACATGAAACTTAATCTTCTTCTGCAATTCCTGTTCTTCCTCATCGGCCATGAGCTGCTGATCGAATGAAATTTCAAAGGGAAAGTTATGCTCCGCTTCATCCTCAATATCAACAAAGCGCGATTTCGACTGCAGCTTACGGAAAATAATGCTGCGCAACGATTTGAAAAGATAGTTTTTTACCGATACAGGATTGCCAAGCCCCGCCCTGTTTGTCCAAAGCCTAATAAAAAGATCATGTATGGCATCCTCAATTACATTAACATCCCTGGTAAATTTGTGCCCGTAGTTGTTGAGTACCTTAAAATATTGGTTATATAATTGCGTGTAAGCATCCCAATTGCCTTCTTTAAAAGCAAGCCAGACAGCAGTATTATGATCGTCATGAACAATTTGTTCGTGAGACATAGCTTAACCAGGGGATAAAACGTTTTACAATTGAAATCAGGTACAATGTAATAATTATAACAATAATTTTACACCTAATTAAAAATCAATAATACAATTAAATTGATATAAAATTGCTTTTGCCGGAATTGAAGAAGTTATCGCCAAAAAGCCACACCCTTTTGACAATGGAAAACACTCAGATATTTCAATTTTTAAAATAACTTAGCCCGTATCAAATATTTCCTGATATTTAAAAACCGATCGCCACGCTAAATTATGTTTGAATCAGTTACTATTAAGGATATTGCCAAGGCTTTGGGTGTGTCAACATCAACGGTATCAAGGGCGCTGAACGGAAGCTACGAAATAGGCACCGAAACCAAAAAGCTTGTCCTTGAGTACGCTGAAAAAATCAACTACCGGCCTAACCCTATTGCTTTAAGTCTTAAAGAACAAAAAAGCCACTCCATAGGCGTAGTGGTTTGCGAAGTGGCTAACGATTATTTTTCGCAGGCTATTAACGGCATTGAATCTATAGCTTATAACCGCGGGTATCACGTTATCATCACCCAAACGCACGAATCATTTGACAGGGAAAGTGCCAATGTAAAACATTTATTATCGCGGCATGTGGATGGTTTGTTGGTATCGCTATCAGCGCAAACAACCGATACATCTCAATATAAATACCTGCTGGATAAAGGTTTCCCTATCGTATTTTTTGACAGGGCAGCGCCTGACCTGAATACTCACAAAGTGATAGCCAATAATTTTCAGGGCTCATTTAACGGCACCGAAGCTTTGATCAATTCGGGTTTTACCAAAATAGCACACCTCACCAATTCAAATAACCTGCTTATCAGCCACGAGCGCTTTGAAGGCTACAAGGCGGCACTTGATAAACATGGCGTCGAGTTCAGGCCCGAATACCTTAAACATTGCAACCATGGCGGCATGATCCACGACGAAGTGGAGCTTGTGCTGAAAGAATTGCTGGCATTGGATGACAAGCCGGAGGCTATTTTTAGCGGCAGCGACAGGCTTACCATCAGCAGTATATCGATATTAAAAAAATGGGGCTTAAAAGTTCCGGGAGATATCGCGATAGCCGGCTTTACCAACTCAGATGTTGTTGACCTGTTTGATCCGCCGTTAACTGTGGTTCGCCAGCCTGCCTTCCAGATTGGACAAATGGCTACAGAAATGCTTATTAAAACAATAGAAAGCAAATGGCCTATTGAAGAGTTTACGACTGAGAAAGTGGATACGCAATTGATTGTGAGGTCATCTTCAGCGAAAGGTATAGTTTAAAATTAGCTTCGGTTAACACACCCAATAATGCCATATTCAAAGCCCAAAGATGATTTTACCATAATAACAGCAAGATCCAGACTTTTAGCCTTGGAGATGAAACACGGCTTTATTGATTGTGTCCATTTGTTTTTGGCGATGTTGAAAGAGACATGTTTAGCGGGTAAATACTTACAGGCCATTGATGCAGAGGTTTTAGATAAACAGATAAGAGACTTATATCCGGCTAATGGCACTCAAACAATAAAAGACGACTTCGCGTTAACGGTTTGGGCTGAACGTACAGTAAAGCACGCGTACACTATTGCCAGAATAAATGAACAGCGGTCAATAAACAGTATCCATTTGCTGCTGGCTATCCTCAGTTTTGAAGATAAAACAATAACAGGGCCTATTGAGAGGGCTGGCATTTTAATTGAAGATATAACCGAAGACTATTTCAAAAAGAAAATTAAAAAATTCTCTGCCCCTTTCGATGTCATTCGAGCCAAAACATATAACAAGGTTGAGATTTTCTTACTCGAAATAACGGGAAAAAAGAATAAAAAAATACAGCAGATTTATGAAACTGCGGTCGCTCTCTATTACTATTATCAGTTTGAAGATGTGACTAAAATTTGCGAGACCGGTTTAAGCCTATCCCCGGGTGACTTGAGTTTTAAAAACTTGATAGCCTGTGGCAAATACAAATCAGGTGATTACCAATCGGCAATAAAGTTAATAGACGAACTAATTGAAAACAGACCTGATTCGGATAATATTAATTATGAAGTTACAAAGGCCTATATCTATGATATAATTGGCAACCATGATAAATCTGCAGTTATCCTTGATAAACTGCTCGCCATGAATCCCGACGACAAGGAACTTTTAAACCATAAGGGTTTCAATCTTTCAAAACAAGAACAATACACAGAATCTATTCCTTTCTTTGAAAAAGCCATCGCCATGGATGCAACTGCTTCTTTTACGTTGAATAACCTTGGCTTTTCAAAATTTAAACTTGGGGATGTAAACGGTGCCATGGCACTCATCGATAAATCCTTAGCATTACATAAGGGTAATGCTTACGCTTATAAAAACAAAGGGATCATTTTAATGGAACAAGGCAACAATGAAGATGCCTTACAAAACTTTGACCTTGCATTAAAATTTGGTTATACAGAAAAATATGGAGACGAAGTACTGCAATTAATAAAGCAGATTAATTGACTTCTAACTATATACCATTAAACCACCGTTACCTTCACCCCTTTTTCTTCCAGCATATTGAGCATTGCCGGGCTAATACCGCTATCGGTAATAATTTCGTTGATTTGATCAAGCGCGCAAATTTTTGCCAGGCCCCGCTTACCAAATTTGGTACTATCGGCCAATACAATGGTAGTTTGGGCCGCATTGATCATTTTTTGGTTAAGGCGGGCTTCGGATAAATTAGTAGTAGTCAAGCCTATTTCAGGATCAATGCCATCTACTCCTAAAAACAACACGCCGCATAACATATCGTCCAGCATCAGTTCGGCATAATTACCGGTTACCGATGAGGATGTGTTTCGCATTTGTCCCCCCAATTGAACAATATCAACCTGCGGATGCTGCAAAAGTTCAAGCGCTACCGGCAAAGCTGCGGTGACTACCGTAAGATGCTTATTAGGCTGCATGGCACGGGCAAGGGCGAGCATTGTGGTACCTGAGGCTATAATAACCGAATCATTGGTATCTATCCTTATCGCTGCTTCTGCGGCAATTTTTCTTTTTTCGGGGCCGTTCAGTTTCTCCTTTTCGGCTACCGGCCTGTCATTAGCATAAGGGTTAGTTTGGCTTGCACCACCATGCGTTCTGAAAAGTAGGTTTTTATCTTCCAAAAGTTTCAGGTCCTTTCGGATGGTAACTTCCGAAACACTTAACAGGTTGCTCAGATCCTGCACATTCACAAAACCATCTGTCTCAACCTTTTGCAGGATAAACTTATGCCGGTCGGTGTTTTTACTCATAATCGCTAAATTAAACAGAAAAATTGACTGTAATGTTTTGCAAAGCTTACTGTGCTCCGTGTTAGTCAAATGTAACCAAATAAAATTATTTTTAATTTCATTTAGTTTTATTTTATTTCGATTTTATATATTTGAATAAACATCGAAATAAAATGAACTCATTTACAAGAGAAGCGAACCTTAGCCACCTTAACGATACCGAAAAGATCTGGGACCTGGTCATCATAGGTGGCGGAGCTACCGGACTTGGCGCTGCAGTTGATGCAGCCTCGCGCGGTTTCTCTGTATTATTACTGGAACAAGCCGATTTTGCAAAAGGAACATCAAGCCGTGCCACCAAGCTGGTACACGGCGGAGTGCGATACCTGGCACAGGGCGATATCGGCCTGGTGCGTGAAGCCTTACGCGAACGGGGATTACTATTGAAAAACGCGCCTCATCTTGTAAAAAACGAAAGTTTTATTATTCCTAATTACTCCTGGTGGGACGGTGTTTTTTATACTATCGGCCTCAGCATTTATGATCTACTGGCCGGGAAGTTAAGTTTTGGCCGGGCAAAACACATTTCCAAAAAAGAAACCACTAAACGACTGCCGGGAATACAAGAAAAAGGGCTTCATGGCGGGGTGGTTTATCACGACGGGCAGTTTGATGATTCGCGACTGGCAATTAACCTGGCGCAAACCGCCGTTGAACAGAGTGCAACCTTGCTCAATTACTTTAAAGTAACCGGATTAATCAAAGATACTACTAATAAAATCATAGGCGTAAAAGCCACTGATACAGAGACAGGCGCCGGGTATCAATTAAAGGCAAAAACAGTGATCAATGCCACCGGCGTTTTTGTTGATGATGTACTAAAAATGGATACCCCCGAAAAGAAGCCCATGGTTAGGCCAAGCCAGGGCGTACACCTTGTACTCGACCGTTCATTTTTACCGGCCGACGATGCGCTGATGATCCCAAAAACGGAAGATGGGCGCGTACTTTTTGCAGTTCCCTGGCATGAGAAATTATTGATAGGCACTACAGATACCCCAATCAACTCGCACAGCCTTGAGCCGGTGGCACTGGACGAAGAAGTGGAATTTATACTACGAACCGCGGGCAAATACCTCACCAAAGCCCCTACCCGTGCCGATGTATTAAGTGTATTTGCGGGTTTACGACCGCTTGCCGCCCCACAAGATGGATCATCAAAAACAAAGGAAATTTCCCGAAGCCATAAATTAATCGTTTCCGCATCAGGGTTAATTACCATAACAGGCGGCAAGTGGACCACCTACCGCAAAATGGCCGAGGATATTGTTGACAAGGCTATTGAAACAGGCGGGCTTACAAACACACCTTGTAAAACTGCATCTCTACCCATCCATGGCAGTCGCCCCACCCCCGACCGTACCAACCCTATGTTTGTTTATGGTGCCGACATTGAAAAGATTGTAGCACTGCAAAATGAAAACCCGGATTGGGGAAACCCGGTTCACCCTAAAGATAGGTATACTAAGGCTGAGGTAATCTGGTCGGTAAGGAATGAAATGGCGCGTACTGTTGAGGATATCCTGGCGCGCCGTACCCGTGTACTATTTTTAGATGCCCGTTTGGCTGTCGAAATGGCTCCCGAAGTAGCACACCTCATGGCCGGCGAATTGGGGAAAGATGCTGCATGGGAAACGGCACAGGTCAAAGCATTTAACGACACAGCAAAAAATTATATACTAACACCACATTAAAATAAAATTTAATGTGATATTCAATAAATAAACCAAGGTAAACCAAACCAAATTATGCAGGAATACATTTTAGCGCTCGACCAGGGCACTACCAGTTCGCGGGCAATAGTTTTTGATCATACAGGTAAAATTATTGCTTCGGCACAAAAAGAATTTAAGCAATACTTTCCTAAGCCCGGCTGGGTTGAACACGACCCTAATGAGATTTGGGCAGGCCAGATTGGGGTTGCCGCAGAAGCTATTGCAAAAGCAGGCTTGGGTGGCGGCAATATTAAAGCCATAGGTATAACTAATCAGCGCGAAACCACCATAGTTTGGAACCGCAAAACCGGCGAACCAATTCATAACGCCATTGTTTGGCAGGACAGGCGTACCGCCGCCTTTTGCGATAAACTAAAGCAAAACGGTCATAGCGAAATGATCCGCGATAAAACCGGCCTGGTAATAGATGCTTACTTTTCCGGCTCAAAAATAAAATGGCTCCTGGACAATGTTGAAGGTGCCAGGGCACAGGCCGAAGCCGGTGAACTGGCCTTTGGCACGGTTGACAGCTGGCTCATCTGGCAGCTAACCCGCAGCGAAGTTCACGCTACCGATGTAACCAATGCCGGCCGTACAATGCTGTTCAACATCCGCACACAACAATGGGACGAGGAGTTGTTACGACTGTTCAATATCCCAAAAAGTATCTTGCCCGAAGTAAAACAATCAAGCGAGCTATATGGACAAACAGCCAATAATTTGTTTGCGCAACGGATCCCGATAGCAGGCATAGCGGGCGATCAGCACGCGGCTTTATTCGGGCAAATGTGTATTGATAAAGCTATGGTTAAAAACACCTATGGCACCGGCTGTTTTATGCTGATGAATATCGGGCATGAGTTTATCAAATCAAAAAACAACCTGCTTACCACCATCGCCTGGAAAATAAACGGGGAGATCACCTACGCTTTTGAAGGCAGCATTTTTATAGGCGGTGCGGTAGTACAATGGCTGCGCGATGGCCTGGGCATTATCAAAACATCCGCTGATGTTGAAAAGCTGGCCACATCAGTAAAAGATACCGCGGGTGTTTATTTTGTGCCTGCTTTTGCAGGCCTGGGCGCCCCCTACTGGGACCCGGAAGTTCGCGGCGCTATTGTTGGCCTAACCCGCGGCGCTACTGCCGCCCATATTTCAAGAGCCGCACTGGCATCAATAGCCTACCAAACCATGGATGTGCTTAAAGCTATGGAGGCTGATGCAGGCATGGAGATAAAAGAACTGCGTGTGGATGGCGGGGCGACTGCCAATAACCTGCTGATGCAGTTTCAGTCAGACGTATTAAACTGCAAAGTGATCCGGCCCGAAGTTACCGAAACTACAGCACTTGGTGTAGCCTATATGGCCGGGCTGGCTGTAGGCTATTGGAAAGATATAGCCGAAATTCAGCACTTGTGGGCCGCCGAAGCGGAATTTACTCCGGCTGACGATCTTGATGAAGTAAAATCGGGCATTGCGGGTTGGAAACGTGCGGTAAGCACTGCTCAATGCTGGTCAAATTCCGGGCATCCTGTAACAGTTATTTAATATCCATCTTTAAAATATTTTAACATGTCTCCATTTGTAGCCGAACTGATAGGCACCATGCTCTTGATATTATTAGGTGATGGTGTAGTGGCCAACGTAGTTTTAAAAGATACTAAGGGAAATAACAGCGGATGGATAGTAATTACCACTGCCTGGGGATTAGCTGTTTTTGTAGGGGTAGTTGTTGCAGGGCCTTA
Organism: Mucilaginibacter sp. SG538B; assembly: GCF_013376065.1. Classification (NCBI taxonomy): domain Bacteria; kingdom Pseudomonadati; phylum Bacteroidota; class Sphingobacteriia; order Sphingobacteriales; family Sphingobacteriaceae; genus Mucilaginibacter; species Mucilaginibacter sp. SG538B. Next base: position 1,531,441 of record NZ_JABMJI010000001.1, on the reverse strand, counting down.
TAGCGGTGCGCACCTTAATCCTGCCGTAACCATAGCACTCGCTATTGCGGGTAAGTTTGCCTGGGCAAACGTTGTGCCCTACATTATTGCCCAATTTGCGGGCGCTTGTATCGGTGCATTTTTAGTTTGGGTAATGTATTATGATCATTTTAAACGCACAAATGATCAGGCCTCGATACTGGCCGTATTTTGTACGGGGCCTGCTGTACGTAATTACGTTTCAAACATTGCCAGCGAAGTGATTGGCGCATTTGTATTGTTGTTTACCATCTTTTACATAGCAGGTGCTGAAATTACTCCTGCTAAAACGCCAATTGGCCTGGGTTCAATAGGTGCCATCCCTGTAGCATTACTGGTTTGGGTGATAGGCCTGTCATTAGGTGGCACTACAGGCTATGCTATCAACCCAGCCCGTGACCTTGGCCCACGCTTTATGCATATGCTGCTACCGATAAAAGGCAAAGGAACCAGCGATTGGGCTTATGCATGGATCCCGATTATCGGCCCATTGGTTGGGGCTTCCATTGCTGCTTTATTGTATCTTTCAATTAAGCTATAAATCTCATCAAAACAGCATTAGCCTAACGAAGTTTTAAGGGCTTCGTTAGGCTTTAAAAGCTCAGTTAAGCTACTGCAGCTACTGCAACAACGACTTAATCTTGTTAAAGATCTCGGTATTACTATAAACCCCTCTGAAATCCAGGGAATGCGGGCCGTAGCTAAATACCGGAACAGGGGTACCGGTATGATCGTTGGTGCTAAAATCGCCCCATACATAACCGTTGTTGATACTGCCATCAAGCAGGGTTAAGCCGCCTGTTTCATGATCGGCGGTTACAATTACCAGGGTTTCGCCATCTTCATCAGCAAACTTCAGGGCGTCGCCAACTACACGATCGAAGTCGCTATTTTCGGTTATTACTTGTTTCAGGTTATTTGCATGGCCGCCATGGTCTATCTGCGAGCCCTCAATCATCATAAAGAAACCTTTGGGAGCATTTTTGAACGTTTGGGTTACTTTATTAAATGCCAGCGGCAGATAACTCCCCCTGCCTTCCATTTTCGGGCGGGTTACGCTATCATCCATCAAACCCAGGATTTTAGGCGCCGAACTATTCAAAAACTCATCAAAATTGCGGATAACCGTGTAACCCCTCTTCTTCATTTTATCAACAGGGCTTTCACCATTTACCGGCCAGATAAAATCTTTATAGCCCGAACCCAGAAAAATATCAATAGGCGATGAAGTAATTTGATTGGCAATGGCCGTAGAGTGGCTCCGTTCCGAATCATGCGCATAGAATGCCGCCGGGGTAGCATCTGTCAATTCACAAGCCACAATATCAGCAGTCTTTTTACCTGCTTCCGCACTGTAATCCGCTAATGATTTTAATGGTTTGCCTGACGGATCAACACCTACTGCCCTGTCGTTAGTTTTTTGGCCCGATGCAAAAGCAGTAGCTCCAGCTGCAGAGTCAGTGATATAAGCATCGGCAGAATTAGTTACTGAAAAGCCAATGTTCAGCATCTGGAAAATATTCAATTGTCCGCGGTTAGCAGTGTAGGTGGAATAGATCTGCGATAAACCCATGCCATCGCCGATACACAAAATGATATTTTTTACTTTCTTAACCGCGCCATCTGATTTATAAGTTGGCTTATAAATAGCATACGGCTGCGGCGCGGTATATTCGCTTGCGGGCTTCTTGTTCAGAAAATCGCCAAGCTCTTCTATTTTATCGGTGCCAATTACATCAACACCTAAACGGATCAGCGCCAGCCAGCTGCTTTTAGTGTCGGGAGTTTCCCAAAAACGGACCTTTTTACCGGAGTTATGTACGCTATCTATCCCCGCTTTTATCCTCGCGATCTCTTCGTTATTCAATACACCTTTACCGTTCCAGTGCAAGTATTTGCCAAACGGAAAACTTACCATGCCAATCTTTTTCCATTGCGCTGGTGTAAAACCGTTCATATGGTCAACATCAAACGAGATCCAGGCCGGATAATTGGTCATCTCTGCCGCAGGGGGTACTGCTCCTGTCATAACTATAGATAGCCGTCCCGGGTGACCTTCATAATTAAAATACTGTTCTAACGGTTTCAGTTCTTTGATCACCAAGGGCAATACCGCCTTATGATCTTCCTTAATTTCGATAAGCAGCCTTAAATGGCGCTGTGGGTCGCGTTTAAATTTTTCAATCAGCGGATCGATGTACAAGATCTTTAACGACCGCTTAGCGTCAATCTCCTTTTTATCGTGAGCCACCATCAACTGCCCGTTAACGGCATAACAGTCGGCCTCGATAGAACCGAAACCTTTTTCATAAGCCCTGTAAAAAGGAATGTTGTTTTTGTAATCATTGTGGGAGTGTGCGTCGGCTACGGTGTAGTTTTTAACCTGCGCATTGGCCGTTAAACCAACGTTTGCCAGCAGCGTCGCCAGCGTAATTAGGGTAGTACTTTTTTTCATTTGGTGTAGATATAGCAAAACCGGGCTGAGCCCGGTTTTGTAAGTTTCAATATGTCAATTACCAGCCGGCATTCTGTTTCAGCTGGCCCTGGCTTATCTGGATATCTTTTGGCGGAATTGGCCAAACGTTATCCCTTGCCGGGTCAAAGTTACGAGCTTTCCATACAATTGAGCCATCCGAACCGTGTAACGGTTTTGCGTAAATTGCCTGTGCATCGCCCCAGCGTACCAGGTCAAAGTTACGATCACTCCACTCACCTGCCAATTCAACACGACGTTCGTGTTTGAGGTTTGCCATTGTGGCATTAGTAATCGGGGGCAATCCTGCACGTACACGCACCTGGTTAAGCGCGGCATCACCGTTTTTGCCCTGCATGATCTGCGCTTCGGCTTTAATCAGCAGGATCTCGGCATAACGCAACAATGGTACGTTTAAATCTGTAGAAGGCTCATCGCCGTTAGGACTTACGTGAATGCCGCCTGCATAGCTAAATGGCTCCATATATTTATTAAACTGGTAGCCGGTTAAGCTGTTGCTTTTACCACCAATTGGGTAAGTATAAGTTTGACCGAAATACTGGAAGCTATCGCCTTTTTGCAGGATAGTAGCCGGAAGCCTTTTATCGCCGGCCTCAAACTCGTCAACAAGCTCTTTAGTTGGCTGATAGTAACCAAAACCATTATATAAACCCCAGCCTTTGTTCTCTAACATAGCGCCCGGTAAAATGCTTTGACCATTCAGGTTACTTGCTACCGACCAGATATACTCAGAGCTGTAGTTATTAGCGATCTTAAATACATCCGCATAGTTACTTAGCAAAGCATGTTTTCCGCTGAGGATAACCGAGTCGGCATATTTTTCGGCGTTAGCGTAATCCTTAGCATGCAGGTAAGTTTTAGCCAAATAAGCATAAGCAGCAGTTTTATGAGCGCGGCCTTTATCGGCAGCAGCAAGCTTATCAAAGTAAGGCAGTAAAGAAGCCGCCTTTTTCAAATCAGCCTCAATATAAGCGTAGTTATCTTTAACTGAGGGCAATTGCACCGGGAACGCTAATGGATTAGCGCGATTTTGCAAAGGAGCGCCTTGTTTGTCTGATCCGTATAGATCGGCAATTTCCAGGTGCATTACAGCATGAATAAAGTAAGCCTGGCCCAAAATAAAGTTTTTGGTAGCTGCATCCATGTTGATGTTCGGCACGTTGTTGATCACGTCATTAGCACGTTTCATCACAACAAAGTGCAACTGCCATGGCGCGTAAATACTACTCTCGTTACCGGTACAGATAAAGTTTTTGATATTTTCCCTGTCGGCAGATGTACGGCCAACAACCATGTCATCGCTGGCATTAATGAACCAAAAGAAACCGCGGCCATAAAGGTCTTCGCTGTTACTTTGTTTTTCATACAAACCATTGGCCGCTGCCTGGGCATCATCAGCAGTTTTCCAGAAGTTGGCGGTAGTTGGCGAACCTGCTGGTTTAATATTATCTAAAGTACCTTTTTTACAGCTTTGGGCCAGTGCAATAATCATTACACCCATTAAGCCTTTGCTAATTATATTTTTAAATTTCATCTCTGTATCTCCTTAATTATGGTTCCTGATTTTTTATAAACCTACGTTAACACCTACTAAAATGATCCTTGATTGTGGATACAAGCCTAAATCAACACCATTTTGGTTGATACCAACTTCCGGGTCAAGACCTGTGTATTTGGTAAATGTGGCCAGGTTTTGCGCATTAGCGAAAATTCGGGCACTACGTACACCAATTTTAGTCAATAGTGTTTTTGGTAAGGTATAACCCAGGGTTACATTTTTAATACGCATGTATGAACCGTTCTCTACATAAAAGTCAGATACGTTGCCAAAATTGCCATTTGCATCACTTGCCGACAGACGTGGAATATTAGTGTTGGTATGGCTTGGTGTCCAGGCATTTTTTGCATCAGCCAGCAGGTTATAGTTTTGAATAGATGCATTAAGGCCGGTGTATTTAACTGCATTGAACAATTTATTACCTGCTACACCCTGCAAAAACACACTCATATCAAACGGGCCGTAATTAAAGTTGGCTGTAAAACCATAACTAACTTTAGGAAACGGTGTACCCATGTACGTTTTATCTGCTTCGGTTATTTTACCATCATGGTCCGTATCCACGAACTTAATATCGCCAGGTTTCGCATTTGGCTGAATAAGCGCTCCGGTTGGACCTTTGTAGTTATTCACTTCATCCTGCGATTGGAATAAACCCGCAGTTTTGTAACCAAAGAAAGAATACATCGCGTAACCTTGCTTCAACCAAACAGGCACCAGGCTGCCCCTTACGCTTGGGTCGGCAAGAATTGTTTGTTGGCCAGGTAAAATGTCATCAATTTTATTTTTGATGTATGAACCATTGGCAATGAAATTGTAATGAAGTTCGCCCACGTTACCCTGATATTTGATAGATAGCTCAATACCTTTATTCTGGATCTTTCCACCATTAACATACGGCGGGTTTGATACACCATAAACAGCTGCAACCGGTGGATGAAATATAAAACGAGTATTTGTTTTTACAAATGCATCAGCTGTAACATTCAGCTTGCCGTTCATCAGGCCTAAATCAACACCAACGTTGGTTTGTGCTGCTTTTTCCCAAATGAGATCAAGATTAGCTAAACCATCAACAGCTGCACCGGTAACTCCTGTAGCTGGGTTTCCGAGATATCCGGATGTTTTTGACACACTAACCGAAGTAGGGAAGTAGGTATTAAGCCCTGCAAGGTTACCTGATTGACCGTAACTTGCCCTTATTTTGGCAAAAGACACTAAGCCGTCTTTAGGGAAAAAATCTTCTTTGCTAACTATCCAACCACCGGAAACCCCCGGGTAGTTTTCAACTCTGTGCTGCGCTGCGATGCTTGAAGTAGCGTCACGACGAAATATCCCATTAATAAAATATTTTCCTTCAAAATCGTATCCTACCCTTCCAATGTAAGAAATTAAACCCTGCTCAGATTTTGCTCCCTGTAATGGCAAACCTGTAGGATTAAGTGTGCCATTAATGATATAACGAACCGCTGGATCTTCGCTCTGATAATTATCAGTATTTACGCTGACAAACTCGTTCATATCATCCTGATAAGTGTAACCTGCCAATGCCGATATGTGATGTTTTTCGCCAAATGTTCTGTCGAAGTTTAAAGTTTGTTCGGCGAGAATGGTACGCGAGTTGTTCTGCTCCTGGAACAGGAAGTTGTCAAAAAACTTTTTACCCGGCTCCAATATCCTTGTGCTGAAGTTTTTGATAGTTTCTGAGTTTTTGGTAATACCTAAATTTGAGCGGAATTTTAAGCCTTTGATCAGGTTTATTTCAACATAAGGGTTAACGTTGAAGCTGCTTACACCATCACTGTTATCTAAACGTTTCAGGTAAGCAACCGGGTTAATTACGTCGCCGTAAGAACCCGCGTAGTCAGCCGGCACACCGCCAAAACTACCATCGGCATTGTAAATAGAAGCGTTTGGCGGATAAAATATAGCTGATAAAATAGCACCGGTATAAGCGCTTGTTGTGTTAGCGCCCTGGCCGTTATTGTAAGAGTATGACATACTTTCACCAATTTTTAACCAGTTGTTGATTTGGTGATCAGAGTTTACGCGAAAGTTATAACGGATAGCATTGGTATTTAAAAGAATTGCGTTGTTTTTTCGATAACCGCCCGAAATATAAAAAGTAGATTTTTCGCTGCCGCCGCTGATATTCAGGTTATAATCCTGTATGTAGCCTGTCCTAAACAAGGCGTCAGTCCAGTTAGTACGTGTGATGCGCGAATCGGGATTTACAGTAGCATCAAAGGCCGGCAAACGCTTTTTGCCTGCATTATCATAAGCTGTGTTGATCGCATCGGCATAATCAGCAGCGTTTAAGGCCTGTAATATTTTCAAGGCGTTTTGTACGCCGCCTTTTGCGGTAATATCTAAATTGGTTTTGCCTTGTTTACCGCGTTTGGTTGTGATCAGTATTACGCCACCGGCAGCTTTGGCACCGTAGATGGCGGCGTATGAATCTTTCAATACGTCAATTGATTCGATATCGGCCGGGTCAATAGGGCCACCATTATAAACGGTTCCATCAACCACAATCAGCGGGCCTTCAGTATTAAAAGAGCTTTGACCGCGTAGCCTGATGCTTGGGCCCGAAGTTGGATCGCCACCTTCGTTTAGTACGGTAACACCTGCAATTTGTCCCTGCAGCATTTCGGTCACCGAACCTACCGAACGATCTTTAACATTACTAACTTTTAACGAACCTACCGAACCGGTTACATCGGTATTTTTTTGAGTACCGTAACCTACCACTACTACGGCGTTTAAACCCGTAACGTCGGCCTCCAAAGTAATGCTAAGCGGCGATTGACCGGCAGTAACTTCGCGGCTTTTGTAGCCGATAAAGCTAAAAACCAGCACCTCGCCCTTTTCAACAGTAATTTTAAAATTACCATTAACATCGGTTGAGGTAGCGGCAGTTGAAGTTTTGCTGCGTACAGCCACGCCGGCCAGCGGACCGTCTTTATCGGTCACTGTTCCGGTCACCGTAATTTTTTCGGGTGCACGTACCACCTTTTTGTGCGAGATGATAATAGTGCCGTACTTTTCGCGGTACTCCAATTGCGTATTGGCAGTTAAAGCGTTAAGCACATCTTTTAATGGCTTGTTAACAAATGAACTTGCCTTTACTTTTACCACGGCCACATCATCCATCTTGTAGTTAAATGCAACGGTATTTACCGCTTTTTTGAGTTTCTCGAGCGAGGCGTCCATGGTTTCATCGGCAAACTTTACGGTTACCGGCTGATCCATCAGCGATACACTACGCTCGGCGAAGGCGCGTGAGGGCAATACTGCCGTCAGGGTTGTTACCAGCAACAAAATTGCTGAGATTAATCTTCTTGAAATCCGGGTTAAAGATTTTTCCATACATTTGTTTTTAAAGTGATTAGTAACTGCCTGTTGGCTTTTAGTTTTGGCAGCTACACTTAATTGAGCCAGTGCCTGTTGGAGCAGGCATTGGTTTTCCTTTTATATTGCTATTTAATATTTACCGTATCTCCGTTTAACTTATACTTTCGGCCATCAATAAACTGAAGTATATCCAGCACCTGCCTGATATTCAACTTATTTGAAAACCTTACCGAGTAGTGCTGCTGCGCCAGCCGTTTTTCATTGTATTTAAAATTCACGCTGTAGCGGTTTTGCAGGTAAACGGTGATCTCCTTAAATGACGCATTATCCAGTATCAACTCCTCATGCATCCAGCTTAGGGAATGATCGGCCATTAGTTCCTGGTGTGTAAAGCTTTCATGCTGTTTATTATAGGTTAGCTGCTGCCTCGGTGTATAAAAACCCAATGTATGACGCTGATCATGCACCTCAACCTTGCCGCTGTTCACATAAACCTGCAGGTCGGGCAGCTCTTTATAAAATTTGATATTGAACGATGTACCAAGCACCTGAGTAGTAACCTTAGCGGTGTGCACCATAAAGGGCCTTTTAATATCATGCTTCACATCAAAAAAGGCTTCTCCATTTATCAGCGTTACTTCTCTTTTTGAATCGCCAAAGCTAACCGGGAATTTTAATGATGTACCCGCGTTTAACTGAACAGTTGAGCTATCTGGCAGCATTACCTGTTTCATGCAGCCTTTAGGAGCGGTGATTACCTGGTAAGCAATTTGCTCATTTTTGTGGGTGGCTAATTTTGAGTAGAACAGTCCGGCACATACAGCTACCAAAACAGCAGCGGCAACTTTCAACCAGGTGGTATTTAGCCTGCGGATTTTACCTCTTTCTATGGTTTGTTTTTCTATCCGCTCCCAAAGCGGTTGCTTAAGGGCTTTAACATTGTCGCCGGTTTTGGCATCCGTGTCAAGGTTATGCATCAGTTGTTGTAAAAGCTGCAATTCCTCGTCGGTGCATTTACCGGCGTTAAACTTATTGAGTAGTTTTTTTATTTCTCTTTGATTCACCTAACAGGGGCTTTATACCTGATAAGTGACCTGAGACGGAGGAGTGTACTATAACTTTTTGAAAAAAATTATCAACAGCAAAAATCTGCTATAATTATCAAAGGGGATGACATCGTAATACTTCTGAACAGATTTCTTCAGCCTGCTTAAAGCATTACTGATTTGGTTGCGTACGGTTTGGTGCGATAAGCCTAAAAACTCGGCAATCTGCGGGCCGGTCATGTCCTGCTCACGGCTGCACAGGTACACCTGGCGCATTTTTTCGGGCATATCCGCTATTTCCTGGTCTATCAAAAAGTGCAATTCGGCAAGGGAAAGTTTTTGATCGGTGCTGTGTTCATAAGTTTCCTGTATTTCGGAAACATCATCTAATGGCCGTGGTTTGATGCTTTGCTTTTTGTACCACTTATAGCTCATGTAGTTAACAGAAACCATGAGGTAGGCTTCAAGCGCTCCATTTACCTGGATAGTATTACGATTTTTCCATATGGAGAGGAACAGCTCCTGTACCATATCCATCGCTTCATCCTCGTTTTGGGTTTTCTTTAACGCGAAGGCAATCAACCTATCCGCATAACGCTCATAAATTTCCTGGAATGCACCATCGTTACCGCCCTGCAGTTCAAGTAGAAGTTGTGCATCCGAATATTGTTTCACAAGGGGTATTTTTATGGCATCAAAGTAACGGCACTAATGTTAAGCTAAATTTAAATATATATTAATGCTTTAGAAAACACAGGCTAATAATTGGCACTATTTTTTAAAAATAGATTTTGCCCCCAAAATAACTTTTATTTCTCAAACAAACCTATACCTTTGTAATTCATCTGATGATTTACACAAATGAGTAAAATTATTAAAAGGTCGCTGGCTGAAGAGATTGCTGAGAAACTGAAGGAGCAGATTGCCGGAGGAAGGTATCAAATAAATGATAAACTACCAACCGAACCGGAGCTTATGACCGAGTTTGGTGTTGGCCGCTCAAGCATTCGCGAAGCAACAAAAAGCCTGGTACAATCAGGCCTGCTTAGGATCCAGCAGGGTGCGGGTACTTTTGTAGAGCGCAGTACTGTTAATCCGGAGCCAATGGAAGCCCGTATTAAACGCGCCCGGTCACAGGACCTTGACGAAGTGAGACAGTTACTGGAGATGAAAATAGCCGAGAAAGCTGCTATAAACCGCTCGCAAAAAGATATTTTTAACATGAAAAGCCATTTAGAAACCCGAAACAGAACTGCCGAAGCCGGGCTATTGGAAGAGTGTATTGACGCTGATGTTAAATTTCACATCGCTATTGCCGAAGCATCAAAAAACGAGATCCTGAGCGATCTATATAAAACGGCAGCCGTACATTTAAAAAACTGGTTCACTGAAATCCACCCTGATACGCGCATTTTTATCGAAACTCAGCACCTGCACGAAAAGCTCCTGAAAAACATTCTCGATTGCGATTCGAAACAGGCCTGGAATACCGTTATCGAAATTCATCAATATTAAAAAATTTCATCAAATTCATCTGATGATATAATGTTTTATAATTTAATCTGTCGCTAATGGAATCTACATCGCCAACAACTATTATCCCCGAACCTAAAAAATTGGTTCAGCAAACAGTGTATTCAATTTTGTTTACAATAAGCCTTGCACACTTTATCAATGATATGCTGCAATCGGTTATACCGTCCATATACCCGCTTATCAAACAACGGTTTAGTCTTAATTTTACTCAAATAGGGCTAATCACCTTCACCTATCAAATTACCGCTTCTATTTTGCAGCCATTTGTAGGCCTTTATACCGATAAAAAACCCAAACCATATTCATTGGCAATTGGCATGGGTTTCACTCTATCCGGACTGATGCTTGCCTCTTTTGCCGGCAACTTTTCTATTATGCTGATGGCCGTAAGTCTTATTGGTATTGGCTCATCCATATTTCACCCGGAGTCATCCCGGGTGGCACATTTAGCATCGGGAGGAAAAAAAGGACTGGCTCAATCTATTTTTCAGCTGGGTGGTAATGCCGGCAGCGCAATTGGACCGCTGCTTGCAGCTCTTATCGTGATCCCTTACGGACAATCAAACGTGATCTGGTTTTGCCTTATCGCCTTCGCCGGAATTTTGGTATTGCTCCGCATAGCTAAATGGTATGCCGAACGCCTCAGTTTTAATGCAAAAAACAAAAATGCTAAAGAAACCGTTCAGTTGAACATCTCCAAAAGAAGGGTGATATTCTCCCTGGGCATTTTGCTGGTGCTTATATTCTCCAAATATTTTTACCTGGCCAGCATCACCAGCTATTATACTTTCTTCCTGATCAATAAGTTCCATTTAAGCATTCAGCAATCACAAATTTATCTGTTTATGTTTTTAGGATCAGTAGCTGCGGGAACGCTTTTCGGCGGGCCGTTAGGTGATCGTTTTGGCCGTAAATACATCATCTGGATTTCGATATTGGGTGTAGCGCCCTTTACCATGCTCCTGCCCTACGTATCGCTATTTTGGACGGGCGTTTTATCTGTGTTTATCGGCCTAATCCTTTCATCGGCATTTTCGGCAATTTTAGTTTACGCTACCGAACTTGTACCAGGAAAGGTAGGTTTAATAGCGGGCTTATTCTTCGGCCTGGCTTTTGGTATGGGCGGTTTAGGATCGGCTATATTGGGTAAAGTTGCTGATATGACCAGTATCAACTATGTATTTAAGGTTTGCGCGTACTTGCCGCTGATAGGTATCTTCACCGGCTTATTGCCTAATATTGAAGGGAAGAAGGCAGTGAGTTAAGATTTTAAATGCCCTTAATATCTCGCGCTCGTTTTCAACGAGTGCGTAACGTGGGTTTGCGTTTATAACGCAATGGCGATACAATCGCCGAACCATATTAAGCGCTCGTTATAAACGAGCGCAAGATGATCGCCTTAAAAACGGCATCAATTTATTAAAACCGTCATTGCGAGGAACGAAGCAATCCCCTATTAGCAAAGCAGCTATACAAGTCTCTCTGTACAGTTTGCGATTGCTTCGTTCCTCGCAACGACGTTTTTTTTACAACTCTCTTACCCAAACATTACGATAACTGATCGGTTCACTTTTATCACCGTGCGCCTGCAGCTTTATGGGAGCAGCACCATGTTTACGGTATTCAGGCTTACCAATGTAAGGGGTATCTCCTATTAATGAGGTATTGTTTTGAACCAGCACACCATTGTGAATTACGGTAGCGCGGGCGGCCGATTTTAACGAACCATCCTCATTAAAACGGGGAGCTGTCCAGATCACATCATAAGTTTGCCACTCGCCGGGTTTGCGGCAAGCGTTTGCCAAGGGGATGGCTTGTTTATATAAACTGCCCACCTGCCCGTTCACATAGGTTTTATTATTATAGTTATCAAGCACCTGCAACTCATAACCACCGGCTCCCCATGGCAGGGCTGCCAGGAAAATGCCGCTGTTACCGCGTGCTTGTCCGCTGCCGGTTATGTTTGATGGGATGCGATATTCGATATGCAACTGAAAATCCATGAATTTACGTTTGGTTTGGATATCGCCTGCGGTTTTATCTACCGTAATAATTTTATTATCAACTTTCCATTTATGGTTTGATGTACTATCGTTGGTGGCTACCCATTCGTCGAGGTTTTTGCCATCAAACAAAATGATGGCATCAGAAGGTGCATCTCCCAGAGTTTTACCAGGGGTAACTACAGCCGGCACCGGCGACCAGATCTCGGTATCCTCCGGCTTCGCATTTTGCTGCGCGAATATTGTTAAAGAACTGCCTGCTAATAAAGCAGTGAAAATAAGTTTGCGTTTCATTTTTAAAACAATTGATCAGGGTTAAATAATCAGATAACTATTCATGTTTAGCTGAAAGCCTAAAAGCTTTTAAGGCAGGGCCTTTAGCTTTTTGCTTTAAGCCTTCGGCTTTCAGCTTTATTTCGCAAGCGATTTGATCCATAAAGCTATCTTACGGGCCTCTTCCTTAGGAACCTGCGGCATAGGTGGCATAGGCGTTGAATAATCTGGCCAGTGCTCGGGCTTCGGACTACGGATCAGCTGGATCAATTCGGCCACGCTATATTTGCGTTTAGCTACATCCACGTAAGCCGGACCAACCTGTCTTTTTGTAGCGTTATGGCACGAAAGACAGGTATTTTTCAGCAGGATCGGCTGCACCTCTGCATAAGTAGGAACCGCGCTTAACCCAACTGCAGATTTTACTGCCGCAGCTTTTTTACCGGCAACGCCTTTTTTCAGATCGGCCGCAGCTGCGGCTTTGGCGGAATTTATCGTACTTACCTCCGTCATGGAAAGTTTTTGCCCTTCGGGGATATTATTCAACGTATAATAAGCCGTTGGGTGAACTAAATTGAAATAGTTTTCCTTATCGCGGATGCCTGCAAGCGTAATGGTGTGGATATAATATTTACGCAGGTTATTCACAATCAATCGCGCTTTTAAACCATCTGCAGATACCTTCACACCTGCTATCGGGCATTTTTCGGTATTCACCGGCGGACTGCCATATACGCCATGGTATTTATAGATATAGCTTTCTACAGAGTATGAAGCAATATCTTCAGCTACTTTCTTATCAACCGGCTTGGTAAACTCTATCTCAAAACCATCGGGCATTGCATGGATAGCACGCATCTCAAACGGAACTTTATTGTTCCATACCAATCGCTGCAAGCCCATAGTGGCCTCCCCTGCAGATCCCCAGCCACGGTTGGTTTCGCCTGCAGCCAATGAACCATCAGGTAACCAGGCCAGCCTTACTATGCCCGATTGGAAACCGCTTCTAAAAGCCCAGGCCGCGCCTTGGTATTCGCCGTTAACCTTCTCTAAAAACACCCTGTCGACCATACTTTGGCCCTGGTCGCAGATCAGTAATTGCCCGGCAAAAGGGCCGAATGCGCCTTCCGGGATTTTAACAATTTCGGAGTTGGAGATTCCTAAGATCCCATGCGGTAACCAAACCGCGGGCAGTTGTAATTCAGGGATTTCCTTTTTAGCCTCAAACTCCGTTTTAAATTTTTCATTAACAATATCCTGCGGCTTTACTGGTTGGCCGTTTTTATCAAATTCTATCCTCGGGTTGTTTTTGGCAAAGAATTGCTCGGAAGTGAGTTTTAGCGGCGAGTTAGGCAAACCCGTCCAAACCAGGCTTGAAGGATGCCCCATAAAAGCTCCTTTTTTGATCGGCATGATACTACCTGAACCAACCCAGTCGCCCTGGTTATCTGAATACCAAAGTTCGCCATCAATCATACTAATACCGCAAGGCGAACGCAAGCCCGCTGCCCATGGCGTAACAGTGCCATCTTCTTTAATATTTAAAGCCCAGCCCCGGTAAGGCACAAAGCTTTTCGGGTGCCACCAATCGGGCGGGAAGCCGAGGTTCAAAGTCACAAAGAATGAGCCATCGGGCGCTATTTTAGGCCCGAAGCTATACTCATGATAGTTACCAGATAATGGCCATGCATAAATAGTTTCAAAAACATCGGCCTTACCATCCATATTGGTATCAACCAGCTTGGTCAATTCGCCGCGTTGAACAACGTACAACGCACCATCTTTCCAGGCGGCACCCAGCACCTCATGCAAGCCCGAAGCAAACTTGCGGAAAAAAGGATGCTGACCGGTTGGATTTTCGACCATAAATATATCTCCACGACGGGTAGTTACCGCCAGGGTGCCATTAGGCAGCGTACACAAACCGCCAACTTCCAGGATAGTACCCTCAGGCGCGGGCACTTTCATGATCTTAAAAAAGTCATCTTCTTTAGGCGATTCGGCCTGGGCAAAAGTATTTTTGATATCGCTCAACAGCGCGATAATTATAAGCGTAAATAAAAACGTGCCCTTGTTTATCATTTGTTTTAAAGTATTGTTCATGATCAAGGCAGCTTAAAAAATGATAGAATAGGTTAATTTCTTTTGAATGGGGATGATGAGTTCCTGCTTTCCTCCCGCATCCCGAACAATAGGTTTGGCGCCTGCTGCATCATCAATACGGATATAGTAAGATTTATCGTCAATGACATATAATCCATTGCCAAGCGTTTCGATATTGCCCGATGCCAGATGATAAAACAGGCCGTCTACTGCATTGGCAAGTGTTACTTCCCGGTGAATGCCTTGCCCTTTATCCATCACACTGCTGGCATCATTTACCGAAGTGCCATAAATATTGTACTTAAATGCAGGAACATCGTCGGCATTCAAAACATAGCCTTTTGGCCTGTACCCTGTACCGGCAGTATCCAAAGCCCAGGCGGCATTTGCATCGCTCAGCTTTTCGATAGCAGGGACAGGTTTGCCAAGATATTGTACAGACCCAGCCGGGCGCGATGAGCCATCGCCCCTGTCATGCCACATGGGTGTGGCATCTAAAAAACCACCACGCCAGATCTCAACAATCATTCCTTTATCCAGATCATAAGTGTAGTGTAACAGTTCGGGGCTGCCTACATTTACACCATGGGTAACCCTGATACCTCCGGGCAAATCAGAAAAGCTCCGTAATACAGTATTTGAAGTTGCATTAATCAAAATAGGATCAACAGGATCATTGTTGCTTACATTGGCATCGCTCAATAAATATTCGCGGATGCCAGGGCCTGATACCGTAAGCCCTAAAGCCGGTCTGGCCCAGTCGACAGTTTTTGAGTAGAATAATTCAAACGGATGATCACCGGGTTGTAACTGAGTCTTGCCCTCACCCTTGTTTTCGGTTAACGTAACCGCGTCGGCGCCGTCAATACGCAACTTGCCTTTACCACCCGGTACATTTAGTTTAAAAACGTATTCGCCGGCTTCTTTAATTTGAATACTGCCAGTATAACGGATTAGGAAATCATTGGTAAGCTTACCCTGGTTTGATGATAATACAGGCGAAGTTCCTTCTGATTCGGGTTTTAGTTTCTTATAACTATCTCCCTCAATAATCCCATCTTTATAAACCCCGTATTTCAGGTTTGAAAGTGCAGGGTGAGGCTTGTCAAAACTGGTTATCCTGATATTCCTGAAAGCTACCGGACCATGATCACCCTGTAAACGCAGCGGACCGGTGGCGGCCTCCTTAGTATCAAAAGCTCCGCGGGTTGGTCCGGCAAGCTCCACATTATCCTGGATCAAAACACCATTGAGCCAGATGTAAAGAACCTTGGCGTTACTAATCTTTTGGCCGTTGCCATCAAAGCGCGGCGCCTGGAACGAAATTTTCATGTGCTGCCACAAACCCGGCGCACGGCTGGCATTTTGCCTCGGCGCATGGCCATCATAACCTTGCTGACCTTCGGGCTTGCTATCGTCCCAGCGCTCATAAATACCGCCATTATCGCCCGATTTTGGGTTTACCGTTCCCCAGCTATCCAACAACTGGATCTCGTAACGGCCCTGCAAATAAATACCCGAATTGGAACCTTTGGCCATCATATAATCAAGCTCCAGATCGGCATCGCCATAAGTGGTTTTGGTAAACAGGTCTTTCGCGTCCTTTTTGCCGGGCAGATTTACCAAAATCCCGTTACCGTCTTTAAGGGTTAAAACTTCATTCTGCGCAATATCAGCCTGTACGCCGGCCGCTACTTTCCAGTTAGGTGATGGATTATCAAAAAAAGAAAGATCATTAAGTGATACCGTGTTTTGCGCCCTGAGTTGCTGGCAACCCAACAGGCAAACACACGCTATCCAAAACTTTTTTCTGCCGAAGAGCTTAGGAGATTGATTAAAGCAATGCATTGATTTTTAATTATAATATGGTTTATTGGCTAAAGCGCATAACAATGCGGCCTTATATTAGCGACGCAAGATAATTAATTTACGCAATCGATTACGAAATATTTTAATCAATTTCCGGTGTAATTTCACCCGATGGTAAAACACCTAATTTACAAGCCTTTGATTACCCTTGTCATCAAAAACGGTAACGCTTAATATTTTGTCATTAAGCTGTATAAACCTTGCTGATTGCGACAAAAAAGATGAGCCAAAATAAAATTCCTGCCTTGAGGTATTGGCGTTCTTATATTTAATCAGTGCATAAACATCATTGGCCTTAACCGGGATAGTTTTTGTTTTATTTTCTGATCTGAAAACTTTTAAAACATCTTTATGCTGACTGGCGGCCAATATTACCTGCCCATTTTTATCACGGAACTTAACCAGAGCCTTACCATCCCCCGGAATATAAATACCGCTTTGCATAATACTTAATGGCTTAAAGTTGCCTTTGCCGTCACCTTTCAGCATTAAACCGTTAAGCGCATCATAACGCCCGATAGTAGCATCACTGCCATAATCGTTGCCATTGATAACTACATCGAGGTTTCCATCCCCGTCAAAATCGCCGGTTTCCATACCGTTTAATACCGATACCTGGGCTTCAACCGGCAGCGGGATAGCTGTAAATTTACCATTACCATCATTCCTTAAAAAACATGATTGTAAGGTATTAGCTTTCAGCCTCAACGCCCCGCTCCTCTGTTCGGGTGAAAGCACCTCATCCATAGTTGCCAAGGCGTACGAGCGATAATTGGTAAACTTTTTTCTCATGCTGATCATTTGCTTCAGCATATCATCGCGACCGTACATTGGGTACTCTTTTTTGTCCCCGTTTTGATCGGGTAGGAAAATAGACGGAATCGCGCTGTAGATGCCGCTCTTATCAAATTCTTTAGCTGTAATGTAAACAGGATATTGGTCACTGGCTTTGATCAGGCTATTCTCGCCCAAATTCCCGACAATATAATCCGTACGGCCGGTATGCCTGAAATCTCCGGCTACCAATGAGTTCCACCAACCCAGCTTATTGCCCAGGCCGGATTGAACTGTGGTATTAACAAACTTACCATGTTCATTTTTAAGGAATGTTACCGGCATCCACTCGCCGGCCATGACCAGGTCGGGCCAGCCGTCGTTATCATAATCGGTAAACAGGGCATCACAAATCATGCCTATGTTTTTCAAAGCCGGGGCTACCTGTGCTGTAACATCCGTAAATTTTGCGTGACCATTTTCACTATCGTTCCGCAAAATAAAACTCGAAACAGGGTTGGGGTATTTCCATGGCTCAACTCTTCCTGATACAAACAGGTCGGGCTTGCCATCTTTATTATAATCACAAGCCCGTACGCAAAGTTTGCTGGTGAGATTTGAAGGCAAAGCATCAGCAGTAAGCGTAAAATTGCCTTTGCCATCATTGATATAAAGCCTGTCCTGGTATTCTGGACCATTTGCTGCAAATTCGTAACCTCCACTGGCTGCATATAAATCGAGTTTGCCATCACCATTGGCATCAAAAAGCAACAAACCCTCGTCTTGAAAGTTATGGACAGGATTAATATTGCCTGTTAACAGGTTACGGCGGTTAAATTTGCCGTCGGGCATCTGGAAAAAAACCTGGGCCTGATCGTAAGCGGTGCCGCCAATGATCAAATCATCAAAGCCATTGCCGTCGATATCACCCGCGGCTAAAGCCGGATTATACTCCGAAAGTTTGTGCGGGAGTAGTTTCTGGATATTAAAATCAAGAAAACCGCTTCCCTTGTTGGTATAATGGATCCCTATGGAATCTGTTATTTCTTTAAATAAAGCGTTCGCGGCTATTTGCGGCTGAACAAAGGAATAAGGGTCTTGAGCATTTTTTATATCAACCTTTATTAACTGATCTGCTTTTAGCTTTGTCAGCTTTTCTCTTTTGCCATTGGGCCATTTGATCAAAACCGAATCTATTGCGGTAACTTTACCCAAACCGAAATGCGCTATACTTTGTACCGATGAAATATATCCCCGGTAGGGATCATTTTCATATACCTGTGTCTTATCCTTATCGTAAAATATCTCGGCCGTAGCACCTAAGCCGTTAATATTTTGCCTATCACCTTTAAAGCTGATTTGCAGGTAGTGCGTTTTATCGAGGTTATTTTTATCATCGCGAGATGTGTTGCGATAAACTAAAGCTTCATCGTTGATATTGTTAACCACCATATCCATAGCCCCGTCATTATCCAGATCCACGTACACTGCACCGTTTGAAAAAGTAGGCAGGCTTAAGCCCCAATCCTTACTCACATCGGTAAAGGTGAGGTTGCCGTTATTCGCAAAAGCATAGTTATGCAGCTTAATTTCGGGGATTTGATCCAAAACTTTTTGTTTGGAAGTAACGGCATAGGCCTGCTCACGGTAAGTCATAAAATCATGGTCAGACACATCCTTAGGGAAGCCGTTGGTTACGATCATGTCCCGGTAGCCGTCATTATTAAAATCGGTGATCAGCGGTGTCCAGCTCCAGTCGGTTTGAGCAATGCCACTTAAAAAGCCTATTTCGCTAAAAGCAGGGGCGCCAATAGCACCATTCTGTCCTAAACGCGGCCCCTGGTTTAATTGCAGGGTATTGCGTACATATTGATATTGTGTACCATAAATATCAAAGTTTTGATAAGTTTGGTAACTATTGGGACCGAGGATCATCTTTTTGCGATAGTTGTCCTCCGGATTCATGTCCAGTTCAACAACATCAGGCAAGCCATCATTATTGATATCGATAACATCCTGCCCCATAGCGTTGTAGGATGTATGTTTAAAATATTCTTTAGTGCGATTGGTAAAGGTACCATCACGGTTGTTGATGTAAAGGATGTTGTTTGATATAAAATCATCCGATACGTAAATGTCTTTCCACCCGTCGTTGTTAAAATCGATCGTTGTGGCTGCATGGCCGTAACCATCCAGGTTAATACCTGCCTGTGCGGATACATCATGAAACACGCCATGATGTAATTTTTCATTCCAATCGTTACGGTACAACCTGCCCCGGCTATGATTTGCCGTATAATTTGAATTACCGAATAAATTAGGGTTGTAACTTGCTGTGGCGCTGTTTACTGTAAGGTACATATCCAGGTCACCATCGTTGTCATAGTCAAAAAAGCTGGCCATGGTTGATTGCGCGCCAGCTTCCAGACCATATTCTGAAGCCTCATCTTTAAAATGAGGAATACCATCGTTGCCTTTCCCCTGGTTAACGTATAGTATATTCCGCCTTTTTAGCGAGTCTTTGGTAATGGTGTTGCAAACGTAAATGTCCGGTAAACCATCATTGTTGATATCAACTACTGCAACACCTCTTCCCCATCGGCCCGCGCCATTTACACCCGCGGCATCGGTAATATCATCAAACTTAAAATCACCTTTATTAAGATATAGCTTGCTTGCCACTATATTACCTGTAAAGTATAAATCGGGCAGGCCATCGCCATTAAAATCGCCAACCCCTACGCCTCCTCCATTGTAAATATTCACCAAGTCTAACGGGTTAATCGAATCGTTTTCGATGATCTCATTTTTAAAATGAATGCCCGAATGAGATGATGAAACCTGCTGAAAAAGTGAAGTTTTTTTACAGGAGAATAAGGCAGATGAACATAGTATAACGATGGGTAAAATTTTCTTCATCAACAAAACTTACAATGGTAAAAGGGTTTCTCCCGATTGGAAGAAACCCTTTTAGCAAGATTAACAATATTAATAGCCCGGGTTTTGAGTTAAATTGGGATTAAGGCCAATTTCAAACTGAGGGATAGGATACAATTCGCGACCGGCAGGTATAGTTACGCCGTACACATTCTTAACAAATTCGGTAGCTACACCGGCTCTCCTCAAATCATAAAAAGTTGAATATTCGCCAGAAAGCTCATGCCTGTATTCACTGTAAATCATTTGTAAAGGATCAGTTATGACTTTGCCATCGCTAATGAAAGTTAACGGTGCTGAGCCGCCAAAAGCACGGTCACGAACCAGTTTCAGGGTAGCCAACGCACCAGCGGCATCGCCTGTGCGGGCCTGGCATTCAGCCTTGCTTAACAAAACTTCGCCATAACGTAACAGTATCTGGTTTTGAGCACCAAATATGGTTTGATCGCCTGAGTTACCTACCAATGTAGGGTCTCTCCAGAATTTTTCGTTGTAATAACCAGTTCTCAACTGCGTGTTATCAGAACCAACCCAAGGATGTGTTTTTGTACCGCATGTGTTGATGATCTTTCCATCATCACCTGTATACTTTGCCTTTACAACTGGATCAGTACTTGCAAAACCTGATATTACAAGCGGATATGATTTGATACCACCACGCGCTTTTATACCAGGGCTTGGGTTTTCATCGCCGGGTCCAATAACTGTAGCAATCCTACGTAAGTCGCCGTCCTGGAAGGAACTTGCCAACGCCGAATTGGCATAATCATAACCAAAGTTGGTTACCTCTTCGGGCATACCAAAAGTGCTGATCCAGGCCACCTCATTACTGGCGCCCCAACTTTGGGTGCCGGCAACATCAAATTGAACCTCGAAAAGTGATTCGGCATTGTTTTGTTTGTCATACTCATTTACATCAATAAAGTTAGGCAACAAGGTATACTTGCCTATTAACTGATTGTATGACGATAAAGCATCCGCATATTTTTTAAGCCACATTTGTGCTGCACCCAGGTACCCTAAAGCTGCACCTTTGGTAGCGCGGCCTTTATCTGCATCGGCCAGCGCTTCTTTCCATGGCAACAAGCCTGCTGCTGTTGTAAGATCGGATACAACCTGAGTAAACACCTGATCCTGGGTACTTCTTGGTGTTAAGCCAAGGTTTGTACCATCCTTTAATTCTAACGGAACACCGCCAAAACTTGCAGCCAGGTAATAGTAAGTCATGCCACGTAAAAAGTAGACTTCGCCGGTAAGTCTGTCGGCAAGCGCTGCGGTCAAAACTCCATTAGCTTTCATTTTTGCAATGATAGGTAACGCTGAATTTGCGCGGGCTATACCAACATAAGCACGGGTCCAGAACACCTCGATAGCGCCAAACGTCGAAGGGATCGCATAGGTATTATAGAACCTATCATTACCCCAGTTAAAAAAATCATGCGACTGAAAATTTGCATAATACCAAATTGACTTTTTTAACAGATCGGCATTTTGATAGGTATCATAAATGGCATTTACAAGTGCTATCCCGTCGGCTGGTTTATCAAATAAAGTTGTCGCTGTAGGGTGCTGTGAATCGGTTTGATCCAGAAAGTTTTTCTTACAGCTTAACGGGAGCAATACTGCCAGTCCAACTGAAAGTACGTATATATATTTCTTGTTGAATTTCATTTCTTTACTGTTATGCTAAATGTTTATTTAGAAAGTTACATTTAAACCTAAGGTGTAAAATTTTGATGAAGGGTAAGTACCTAAATCGATACCTGAGCCTGTTGGATTTGTGATAGTAGCGCCTGTAATAGGATCGGTACCGGTAGCCTGTCCAATTTCAGGATCAAGCCCTGTGTATTTGGTAACAGTAAACAGGTTTTGAGCTGCTATATAAAACCTTATTTTAGTAACACTCATTTTTTTAGTAAGTGCAGCAGGTAGTGTATACCCCAACGTAACGTTTCTTAAACGCAGGTAGCTTCCATTTTCAACATAAACACTTGATGCAACATTATTTGCACTAACGTCATCATTGTAGGTAGCCCTTGCAAAACGATTTGACGGGTTGGTTGGTGTCCAGCGGTTTTCATAGTATTGCTGGCTTACGTTCTCAACGCCCACAAAGCCCGGTGCCTGGAAACTTTCGAGGTTACGCTCCTGGTAATTGAAGATCTTGTTACCATAGCTGCCATAAAAGAACGCATTAAAATCAAATGCTTTGTATGACAGGTCGATGTTTAAACCGCCGTAAAATTTCGGGATTGGGCTTCCCAAACTTGTGCGGTCATCGGCAGTGATCTGACCATCACCATTAATATCTTTAAACTTGCGATCGCCGGGTTGCGTAGTAGCTACCTGGTAATGCCCGGTAGGCGATTTGGCATTCAGTGCATCAATCTCTGCCTGGGTTTGAAATATCCCCAATGATTGATATCCATAAAATTCACCCACCGGCTGACCGATATTTGTTTCACTAAAGGTTGCCCAGCCATTTGCAGGAAGCGGCAGATTGACCAGGTTGGTAATAAATTTGGTGTTCTTATTTATACTTACCAGTTTATTGCTAACAGTAGTAATGTTTAATCCTACACCATAATTAAAGTCCCTGATCGAATGCCTGTAATTTAAAGCAAATTCAAAACCTTTATTGCTGATACTACCCGCATTTTGTGTTGCCGACGTAAAACCGGTTTGTGCCGGGGTTAGCAGATTTAACAAGAAATCTTTCGAATCTTTTTTATAATAGTCAACCGTTAACGTTAAACTATTGTTCAGGAATGCCACATCCATACCAATGTCGGTTTGTTTGGATGTTTCCCACTTTAAATTAACGTTATCCAGATTGGTAAGTGCCAAACCGCTCTGATAGATCTTTCCAAAAGGATATCCAACATTTGACCCCGAAGTAGCCGGGCCGCCAGAGGTATAACGCGCTAAATATTGGAAAAGACCAATACTTGACTGGTTACCCACTGTACCATAGCTACCACGGAATTTCAAATCGGAAAGCCAGTTAACATTCTTTAAAAATGATTCTTCTTTTGCTTTCCATGCAACCGAACCCGAAGGAAATGTACCGTATTTATGTCCCTGGTAAAATTTTGATGAACCATCGCGCCTTACTGTTGCAGTAACCAAATATTTATCGGCAAACTTATAATTTAACCTTGCAAACTGTGATGCAAGCGAATAGGTTTGTTGACCTCCGTAAGCAGTAAGGTTTTGCACCTGGCTTAAATCCCGGATAGCATTGCTTGGTAGATTGTTGCCGCTGCCGCCTATTTGCCTGCCTGTATTCTCCTGTTCTGATACACCACCTACAAAATCAATAGCATGCTGACCAAATGTTTTGCTGTATGATATGGTATTTTCCCATAGCCATTCAAATGTATTACTGGCATTTTGTGAGTAAACACTTAATTGGTTTGCGCCACCCAAATTATATTGCTCGCTTGATCTGTCATCTTCAGGCTGAAAATAATAACCGGAAAAATCACTGGTATTGATACCTAAATTACTCTTAATCTTCAGGCCATCAAATATGGTAGCTTCTAATGAGGTAGAACCTAAAAAGTAATTCTGCAGGTTCTTTATATCCTGAGTCTCGATTGAATAAACAGGGTTATTCCAGCTTTTAGTGTAGATATTTACCGGGTTAAAGAAACCATAATTACCTTTTGAATCTTTTATCTCATTAGTAAGCTTATTACCACCGTCAAGGGTCGGGATCAGTTCGCTCAATTGCGCTAACGACCCTGTTCCAAATGGATTTTTAGAGTTTTGTCTTGAGAATTTGGCACTGGTCGATGACTTTAACCATTTACTAATATTATAATCGATATTCATACCAAGGTTAATCCTTTTAAAAAACGAACCAAGTACAATACCCTTTTGATCATAATAGCCTGCAGAAAAGGCGGACTGAACTTTATCGTTCCCGCCGCGGATCGCCAGATTATAATCTTGCTTTAAGCCCTGGCGATAAACGGCATTTTGCCAGTCAACATTATGCAAAGATGATGGGTTGCTCCATTCAGGCAGTTCAGTAAAACCTTCGGCAGCGTGAACCTCATTTGCCAATGTTGCCCATTGCTGTACATTAAGCACCTTATATTTTTTGGGCTCCGACTGCAGCGAAGCATAAGCATCCAATGACACCTGCACACCGTCTTTTTTGCCTTTTTTGGTTGTAATGATGATAACACCATTTGATGCCCTTACACCATAAATAGCAGTAGCCGATGCATCCTTTAACACATCCATTGAAGCAATATCATTTGGGTTGATATTATTAAGCCCTCCGGTGATAGGATAGCCATCAACCACATATAACGGATCATTGTTGCCCAAACTGCCAATACCCCTAATCTGTACACTAACCCCACCGCCCGGTGCACCATCATTATTGGTAACCTGTACACCTGATGAACGGCCTTGCAAAGCCTGATCCAACGCTGTTACCGGCACTTTTGCAATCTGGTCTGCTGTAACAGAACTAACCGATCCCGTTAAATCTTTACGCTTAGTAGTACCATAACCCACAACAACTACCTCGGTCAGTGTTTTATTATCAGGCACTAATGATACGTTAATAACCGATCTGCCGTTTATGGCAACTTCCTGGTTTAAGAAGCCAACAAAGCTAAAAACGAGTGTTTCATTATTACCGGCGGTTATTGAGTAGGTACCATCGGCCTTTGAACCCGCAGCCTGCGTGCTCCCTTTTATCTTAACGGTAACACCCGGCAAAGGTAGTCCGTTGTCCGAACCGGTGATCTTACCGGTAATCAATTTACTTTGGGCTTGCCCCGACAGGCTTATCAACACAAATGATAAACTTGTACAGAATAAGGCCACAACTTTTTTGATACGTAGTTTTCCTCTCATACGTTTTACTTTAATTTGTTAAAATTGGTTTAAAGCACATGATCACTTCTTAACAGTTATCGCCAAAGAGAGATTATATGCTAAGTAAAAGTAGCCAGAGGTAACAATCGATTATAATACGATATGAGTGGTTTTTTGTATTATTTTAACATAACCTAAAAATATAAATTTAAAATTTCAAATAACTAATTATCAATTAGTTAAAACTTAAAAACAAAACCAAAAGTCAATATATTATCGCCATTGTGATAAAATAATACATATCAATGTTAAAATTAAATCACCGAATAAATGTTATTTTAACAATAAAATTAATTTTGATTGTAAAACATTACCCTAACGTTCTGCAGGTTGTATAAACAAAAATGCCCCCCGGTTAACACCGGAAGGCATTGATCATTTTTAACTTTTTAAATCCCCTATTTTAGCTTCACAAAATAGATCCTGTTCCTGTCAACCGAATTGGTAGCAGGCAGAATTTTAGCTGCAAAGCCATTTTTACCGTTATCAACAACACCAAAATCGTCGTCATTTGATATAGCGAGGATATTACCGGGCAATAAAGCCAAACCTTCGGCTTTATCATGAGGGTATACCTTTGGCAAGTCTTTAAGTAAATCGAGCACCAGTGTTTTGGTAACCGGGGTAATACCGGCTGCCTGTAAACCGGCTGCATCATTAAGCTCTTCAACAGTTTTGGTGTTATATAATTTGCCGTTAGCACCGTTCGCGGGGTCGGAGATATCGGTAGCATTGCTGATATCTATTTTAAATACTTTTTTAAACGTAGCTGGATCGGTAGGCGCACCTCCGAACTTACCATCACGTTCAATAGTTAAAAATGTAGTGGCATTAACAGCGGTTATGTCACTAACTCCCGTTAATGAAGTATTATCCATAAGGTAAGCATACTGTTTTGTATTGCCAGTTGCAATATCAAAAGTAAGGATACGCAATACAGTTGAATTAGCAACCTTTGCTTTAGATGGGTTATACATTGGCGATTGCATCATGCCAACTAATGTTTTGCCATCAGGTGTGATAGCCAACCCTTCCATACCGCGGTTAGCCCTGCGGGTAGCAAATACGGCCGGGATTTTACGGCCGCCGGTTCCTGATCCGTAAGGGTTAATGCGTTCGATGGTTTTGCCACTGGCATCAAAGTGAACAATATGCGGACCGTATTCATCGCTTACCCAAAAAGTACCGTCGGCTGCCAAAACCAAACCTTCCGAATCAATACCATCGGCACTTGGAGATAATTGATTTCCGCTCAGATCAAATGGAATTTCGCCCGAAGCTCCCACTCCGGCGGGGTTTGGTAAACCATTTAATTTCCCGCCGTTGGCATTTTTCAACTCTATGGTTTGTTCCAGTACCAGTTTATCATCCTTTAACCTGAACTTACCTATCTGCGGATCAAAGTCTGGTTTACCGATGATGATGGAATTGGCTGTCTGCCCGGCAACGTTTGAACCACGGTCGGTAAGCAGGTAAAACACATCTTTCTGGTTAGGATCTGCTGCCACTGCCGATCCAAAGCCGCCATTATAAACCTTTACACCGTCGGCAGTGGTGAAAAGGATAGCCGGATTTTGCGCCTCGGCCATATCAGGATAGCTGAATGGGTTTATCTTATTATCATCGTGGCAGGAAGAAAGGATCGCCGCGGATACCGCGATGACGCTAAGGAATTGTTTTTTCATTTGATAAGTGATCGATTAGTTTTACAAAGGAATCGGCCATATGTAAACCTACTGTTAACTCTATAACAATAATTTAACCTACAGGAACAAATTCTATTGAATCTTAACATATCAACAACTCAACATTTTGCAATAATTATGTTACTTACCAATATCATTGCCGATAAAACGTATTACCTCGTCCGCTTTTCATATTTTTAACCTTATGAAACATATTTACCATTATACCTGCAACAACCTTTGGAACAAGGCAAGGCCTTTTGTTTTGGGCATGCTGCTTTACAGCGGCATAGCTTCGGCACAATCAACTAACCCGGTTATCAACAGCATCATGACCGAAGAAACTACCAATTCGCAACTGGAAAAGCTGGCCCACGAATTGTTTGATGGCATTGGCCCCCGTTTGGTGGGTACGCCGCAAATGAAACAAGCCAACGATTGGGCAGTTGCTAAATACAAAAGCTGGGATATCCAGGCTAAAAACGAAAAATGGGGCGAATGGCGTGGCTGGGAACGAGGGATCTCGCATATTGATATGGTATCGCCAAGGGCAAAATCCTTAGAAGGCACCCAACTGGCCTGGAGCCCGGGCATGGGTAAAAAGACCACCACTGCCGAGGTAATTATTCTGCCGGACGTGGCTGACTCAGCAGCCTTTCAACAATGGCTCCCCAATGTAAAGGGTAAATTTGTAATGATCTCCATGCTGCAGCCAACCGGCAGGCCCGATTATAACTGGCAGGAGTTTGCCCTGAAGGAATCATTTGACAAAATGAAAGCCGAACGCACCGCCCAAACCGATGCCTGGAAAAAACGCATCAGCAAAACCGGGTTTACCAATAAAACTTTGCCTGTAGCATTGGAAAATGCGGGCGCAGCAGGTATCCTGACCAATAACTGGTCGGCCGGGTTTGGGGTTGATAAGATCTTTGCTGCTTATACCAAAATTGTGCCTACGGTTGATATTGCATTAGAAGATTATGGTATGCTTTACCGCCTGAGCGAATCAGGCAACAAGCCGGTGATCAGTATTCATTGCGAATCAAAAGAATTAGGCGTAGTGCCAACCTTTAATACCATTGCCGAAATCAAAGGAAGCGAAAAACCTAATGAGTATGTAATGCTGAGCGCGCACTTTGATTCGTGGGATGGCGGCACGGGTGCTACTGATAATGGTACAGGTACCTTGACCATGATGGAAGCCATGCGCCTGCTGAAAAAATTCTATCCACACCCAAAACGTACCATATTAGTAGGCCATTGGGGCAGCGAAGAGGAAGGCCTGAACGGCTCACGTGCCTTTGTTGAAGACCATCCAGAAATTGTTAGCAATCTGCAAGCCTTGTTTAACCAGGATAACGGCACCGGCCGCGTGGTAAACCTTACCGGCCAGGGCTTTGTTGAAGCTAAGGATTATTTAAGCAGATGGCTTGCCGCTGTACCGGATACTATCAAAAACCGGATCAAAACTGTATTTCCTGGTCAGCCCGGCGGTGGTGGGTCTGATTTTGCATCGTTTGTAGCTGTTGGTGCGCCTGGCTTTTCTTTGGGTTCACTTAACTGGTCGTACGGGTCATATACCTGGCATACTAACCGCGACACCTATGACAAAGTTGTTTTTGACGATCTGAAAAACAACGCCATTTTAGCTGCCATCATGGCTTACATGGCAAGTGAAGATCCACAAAAAACGGTTAATACCAAAACCGAAGGCATTAAATGGCCGGCACAGGTTAAGGCAACGCGCCGGGGCGGATTGGATAAGTAGACTGAGGATGAGATATAATAAAACGGCCTTATTTACATTCCTGTTGCTGCTCTTTAGCTTTAGTTTGCAGGCACAGGAAAACAATAAAACCAGATTTGTGCACCCTGGTATTTTAAATACCAGGGCCAGTTTGGACCTCATCAGCGCACAACTGAAAGCAGGTGACACCATGCGCACCGCAGCTTACCAAAAAGTGCTGGATTTTATTAAAGATCATGAATACCCGATTTCATTTCCATCAACCATAGTAGTGGGTTCAAATGGGGCTACTTCACCTTCA
Organism: Mucilaginibacter sp. SG538B; assembly: GCF_013376065.1. Lineage (NCBI taxonomy): Bacteria > Pseudomonadati > Bacteroidota > Sphingobacteriia > Sphingobacteriales > Sphingobacteriaceae > Mucilaginibacter > Mucilaginibacter sp. SG538B. Next base: position 1,502,844 of record NZ_JABMJI010000001.1, on the reverse strand, counting down.
AAAACCCAGATCAGGAAGGATTGCGAACTGGTGTACGCCTTCGCGCTGGCCTGGGCTGCTACTGGTAACGCTGATTATGCAAAAAAAGCAATTGGTTTACTGAATGGCTGGGCTTATGCCTTTAAGGATTATGGCTTGCTGGAAGGAAAAACCAACCCCAACCAGCCCGATCTGGAAGCATCATGGACAACACCAAGCTTTGTTGCTGCCGCCGAGATCATCAGATATTATAAGGTGAAGGGTAAATCTGCCGGATGGGCTGCTGCTGATATTCAACAATTCAGTAAATATCTTATCAACGTAAAAGATGATTACATCAACAAGATCCCCGATTATAAAAACAACTGGGATGCCTCTGCAGGATATGCAAAAATGGCCATCGGTGTGTTTTTAGATCAGGATTCGGTTTATCGGGCTGGGTACGATTTGCTGGTAAAAGAATTGCCAAACATCATTCAACCGGATGGAACTTTGCCCGAGCTTTGCGTACGTAAAGACTGCGTGCATTACCAATATTCGTTAACAGCTTACGCATATGCTGCTGCTATTGCCCAAATACAGGGAGATAATAGTTTATGGAACCTCGGCGATAAAAACATCAGCCTTGGCTACGATTTTATGCGGAAAGCTTACGAACAAAAAACGGGCTGCGACTATTGTAATTTAAACAGCAGGATTTTCCCGGGCGTTGAGGTTGCCTATGGCCATTATAATACTGATAACCTAAAATATCTGAGGAGTTTGCAAGCACCGCTTGGCGTCCCTATAGACAATACCTTTTTAGGTTTTACCACCTATACCCATTATAAAGTTAAAGGGCTATAAAAACAACCCAACAAAAACGCCGTCCGAAAAGGCGGCGTTTTTGTTTTATGCTACCGGATGCTTCTCCAACTCCGGCGTATATTTGCCATCACGGGCAATGGTGTTGATATGCGCACGTTCATATAATAATCTCTGGGCCTCTTCAATATTTTCGTCCTTACCACCCCATTTTTCAAGGGCCGGTTGTTGCACAGCACGTGAATATGAGAATGTTAAAGCCCATGGCAATTTACCTTTAAAGCGCACATGCATAGCATTTAACCGTTCGGAAGCCAACTCGGGAGATTGCCCGCCAGAAAGAAAAGCGATACCGGGGACAGCCGCAGGCACACAGCGTAAAAAACAATTGATAGTAGCGTCGGCCACCACATCAGCGCTATCCTGCTGCGCAGCCTTAATTCCGGGAACTATCATATTAGGTTTTAATATCATACCTTCAAAATTTACCCTTTGCTGATACAGTTGGTTAAATACAGCGTGTAAAACCTCATTGGTTACATCGGCACAGGTTTGAAGCGAGTGATCGCCGTCCATTAAAACTTCGGGTTCCACAATGGGCGCAATGCCTGCCTCCTGGCAAATAATCGCATAGCGGGCCAACAGAAAAGCGTTGGCTTTGATGCTTCCACTTGTTGGAGTATTTTCACCTATGGTTATAACAGCACGCCATTTGGCAAAACGGGCTCCCATTTTATAATATTCGGCCAGGCGCTCCGGTAAACCATCCAATCCCTCAGTTATTTTTTCGCCAGGGAAACCATCCATGTCCCTTGCGCTTTCATCTACCTTAATACCGGGGATAATTCCTTTTTCCTTCAGGATCTCAACAAACAGCTTACCATCTGCAGTGCTTTGCCTTATAGTTTCATCAAACAAAATAGCTCCGCTAATGGCCTCCTCCAGCTTTGGCGTATTCACGATCAGGTCGCGGTATTTACGTCGATATTCTTCCGTTTGCGGGATATTCAACGCTTTAAAACGTTTGTTACAGGTTGCGGTACTTTCGTCCATTGCTAAAAGGCCCTTATTACCGGCCATCAGCTGTTTTGCGATATCTTTCAGGCTTTGCAGTTCCATAAGTAATTTGCTTGATTGTTGGTGGATAACACAAGTTAATTCATACTTGTTTTAAGCGGAGCATGGAATATTGCAGCTTTACTTGTGGATGACTTTAGGGGATAAATTGATGTGCGAAAAGCCGCGAATTCAAAGCAATGATTTTTTATATTGATCATTAAAAAAATTCATTGCCGTTGACTAAAGTGACTGTTGCACAACATTAAAGTCCACGGCAATGAAACAGAAAATTAATGTTTCAAACGATTTACAACCCAAACCCTTCAGGCACAAAATCAAGCGATACAGAGTTCATGCAAAACCGTTTATGCGTTGGCGGCGGACCGTCATCAAATATATGCCCCAAATGCGAATCGCAGCGGGCACAGATCACCTCGGTGCGTTGCATGCCATATGAGTTATCTTCCTTATAGATTACACTGTTTTTGCGTACAGGTTCATAAAAACTTGGCCAGCCACAATCGCTGGCAAACTTGGCATCCGAGCGAAAAAGTTTATTGCCGCATACCGCGCAGTAATAAGTGCCTTTAGTATCCTTGTTCCAGTATTTACCGGTAAATGCGCGTTCGGTTTCCTGTTCTCTTGCCGTGGCGTACAAAGCAGGCGGCAGGATCTTTTTCCACTCGGCATTTGATACATTCAAATGCTTTGTATCGGTATTGGAATAATAGGGGTTGTTTTCGTGCCCCTTTATTGTCTTTACTTGCTGCGCAAACACTCCCATTGTAAAAAACAACAGCGCTGCTATTATAAATACCGCTTTCATTATTGCTTCAGTTTATCTTTAAATACTTTTTTAAACTTTTCCAGTTCGGGTTGGATCACATATTTACAGTAAGGCTGACTGCCGTTCTGGTTAAAATAGTTTTGATGATAATCTTCGGCCTTGTAAAAAGCTTTGTATGGAACTACCTGCGTTACTATCGGATCTTTATAAGCTTTTTCGGCATTCAGCTTCGTAATGTAACATTGGGCCTTTTGCTTTTGCCGGGCATTATGATAAAATATAGCCGACCGGTATTGTGTGCCTACATCATTACCCTGCCTGTTTAATTGCGTTGGGTCATGCGCCACAAAAAATGCAGCCAGCAATTCGTCGTAGGTAATTTTTGCCGGGTCGTAGATAATATTGCAAGCTTCTGCATGACCGGTTGTACCGGTACAAACCAACTCGTAAGATGGGTTGGCCACATGCCCGCCGGAAAATCCGGAGATCACTTTTTCAACCCCTTTTAATTGCTGAAATTTAGCTTCGGTGCACCAGAAGCACCCTGTAGCAAAAGTGGCGGTATCTAACACTTTTTTAGGGGCAGATGCCGACACGGAGAAACAAGCCGTTAACAGTACAGCTATGAAACAAGTTATTTTTTTCATGTATAACATATGGGTTTTATACGATGCGTATCTATAGCAACTAACGTAAAAAACATGGGTAGCGTTGAGCAAAATTACCATATTAATGCTTTGTGATAGTTGTTTGACAAAACATGCTGTTTTACTTCGAAAGAATAATGGAAATTTAAAACATTTTGAGATTTTGCTAATTGTATCAATATCAATTAACCAATTAAAATTTCCGTCATGAAACATGCATTCATTTTTGGGACTACCATATTTTTGTGCGAGCAAAATACGCTTACTTATAGCGATGGGCTTAGTAATATTGAGTTTTTGAGGATCCTTTCATTTTATAATGAGCAAAAGGGCAAAGTGCTTACCATCGAGGCCAATATCAACGCTCCTAACGGCGAAACGATCAGGATAAGTGCTAATGCCAATGAAAACGGCGCTGATATACGCCTTGATGTAACTAAAGGCCGTATTAAGATATTTCAACCCGGACACGCGGAGCCTGTGCTGGACGTTTATCAGTTCGATCCGCATGAATACAGCGGTTTATCAAGCCATGTGCTGAATGAGATCCACGCGCAGCATCCTGACCATGTATTAACCATTAAAGGAAATTTCTTTGTTGGCGGAGCGCATTTCCTGATAGAAAACGAAAAGATGTTCATAGATAATAATGGCTATGCCAACGGTGTAGTGAATGCACATAATGGGATAATACTATCGGCTGCTGTGGCTTAGCAACTAAAATATATGAGGATAGGATAATATGATTACGATGAACGAAGCAACCCCCGATTTGCAAAGCCGTTCTGTATTGGGATTGCTTCGTTCTTTTCAATGATATTTTTTTTGCTATAGATTAACATAGCTTACTCAAACACACTCTTCGCCTTCTTAATAGTTTTTTCCAGGTCGATGCCTTTTGCCAGTACACCTTTAAAAAGGTCGCCGGTTTCTTTAAGGCGGTCGATGGAATTAAAAATGGTAAAATCTTTCATGGTGAGCCCGGGTTTCACTTCGTCCCAATGCAGGGGCATAGAAACAGTAGCACCAGGTTTAGGTCGCAAGGAATACGGCCCCGCTATGGTAGCTCCCGGACGGTTCTGCAAAAAATCAAGGTACATTTTACCATTTCGCTTGGCTACCATACGTTCCAAACTTGTATAATCGGGAATTTGCTTATGAACAATGCCCACCACGAGCCGCGCAAACATCTGTGACTGATCATAATCATACTTCGCGCCCAACGGGATATAAATATGCATCCCTGTTGATCCCGATGTTTTACAGTATGAAGGTACATCTATAGCGTCCAGCACTTTTTTTACCTCCAAAGCAGCCGCGATCACCTGGTCGAACGTGTTTTTATCCGGATCGAGGTCGATCACGCAGTAATCAGGATTGTCCGGCGATTGTACCCGGCTAAACCAGGGATTCATTTCAATACATCCCAGTGATGCCATCCATAGTAAATAAGATTCATCAGAACCTACTAAATATTCTTTATGTTCCCCTTCGCTGGTGGTGTACGGGAAAGTTTTAGTGATCCAATCGGGGGCTTTACCTTTCACATCCTTTTGGTAAAAACTTGGCCCATGAATGCCATTAGGAAACCTGTTGAGCGACATTGGCCTGTCTTTTAAATAAGGCAAGATATATTCAGCGACCTGGTAATAGTAATTGAACATATCCCGCTTGGTTACACCATCTTCGGGCCAGTAAACTTTGCTCAGGTGTGTAAATTTAAGCTCATGTCCGCAAATTTTGCGTACCTGGGTTTCATCTTTAGGATTAAGCAGAGTTTTCCGGTCAGTATTTTTCACGGGTTTAATGGCTTTAGCGTGTGTATCGTTATCAGCTCCTTCAGCTTCCTCAACCGTTTCGGCTGTATGTTTCGGAGTTTCCAGTACAACATCTTTTGTTTTTTTATCGCTACGCATCCCTTTAAAAGAGGCTTGCCTGAACACCCCATCGCCGGTTACCTCAGCAAATGCCACCTCGCAAACCAATTCTGGTTTAAGCCAGGTGGGCTTAGCCCCTAAGCGCTGCGGCCTAAACCTTGATGGCTTATCCACATCAGGCTCCACCTCAAACGGACTTTTATCGGTAATAAGCGGCTTAAACTGTTCCATCATTTCTTTCTGCAGTTTATCAGAAAAGCCTGTACCCACTTTACCGGCATACTGTAGTTTGCCCTTATCATCATATAAAGCAAGCACCAGCGCGCTGAACGATTTGGAAGTGCCCGCGTTTTTGGTAAAGCCGGCAATGATCACTTCCTGCCTGCGCTGCACTTTTATTTTGAGCCACTCTTTTGAGCGAAGATCGGAAGTATAAACACTGCTGGCCTTTTTGGCGATGATTCCCTCCAGGCCTATTCTTTCGGCGGCGTTAAAAAATTCAATCCCGCCTGTATCAAAAACTTTGCTTTGACGGATGCGGTCATCATTGGTGGGAAGAACCGCACTTAAGATAGCCTGGCGTTGTTTAAGGGGCAATCCCATCAGGTTTTTACCCTCATACCAAAGGATATCGAAAACATAATAAACCAAATTGCCATCGGCCTCGCTCCGCCAGTTTTGCAGCGCTCCAAAATCGGAAACACCTTTATCATTCAATACCAGGATCTCGCCATCAATTACTGCATTGATCTGCCAGTCTTTCAGCAATTTATTAATTGGATAATATTTATCAAAAGGAAGATTATTACGGGAAATCAGCTCCGCTCCTTTCTTGTCGACCATTGCAATGGCCCTGTAGCCGTCCCATTTAACCTCGTAAAGCCAATAGGGGTCATCAAAAGGCTCGTCTACAAGGGTGGCCTTCATTGGCTTTATGTTAGTTGGCGCTTTTGATTCAGGGGCTTTTTTCAGAAGTTGCGCAACATCAAAATCCTCTGTATCATTAGTGTCCACTTTCTTTTCCAGTTGTTCAACGGGTTCGCTTAGGACTTTTTTTTTACCTGTTTTTTCAGGCTTTTCTACATCCTCTTCATGCCCGTGCTGCCAAACCTTTTCGCTGGTTTTTTCCATACTTTCAATGGTTTTGCCAGAAAGAATAGATTTATCTTTTTTGGTAATATCTTTAACCGACGCAAATTGATCATTGTGCTTAATGAGCAGCCAGCCGTTTTCGCCCATACCATGGGTTTTAACAAGGGCATATTCACCCTCCAGCTTTTCGCCATGGAGCTTGATCTTTACCGAGCCGGCCTCAAGTTGTTTAAGCAGGTGTTTTTCCTGGGCTTTTTTACCTTTGATCTCTTCAATGGGCTCATAAGTACCCTCATCCCAAACTATAACGGTACCGCCGCCATATTCACCTTTGGGGATGAGGCCTTCAAAATTCCGATAGTCAAAAGGATGATCCTCAACCATCATAGCAAGGCGCTTAACTTTAGGATCGGTTGAGGGGCCTTTGGGTATAGCCCAGCTTTTCAGCACGCCGTCCATTTCAAGCCTGAAATCATAGTGTAAACGCGAAGCATCATGCTTTTGGATCACAAACATCAGGTGGTCTTTGTCTTTGCTCCTCCCCGCTTTAGGTTCATGGGTTTTGCTAAAATCGCGTTTTTCCGCATATTTTTCCAGGCTCATAGTGATACTATTTGTTGTTCAAAAATTTGGCTACCGCGGCGGCTGAATTTCCAACGGCACGTACCGCTGTTTTTAACCTTTCCGGGCGAACACCAAATTTGTTTGCCCAGTATTCAACCTCATAATTTTCGCTGGTATTGATGAGACTGTTGTCATGCAATCCCGCTTTGTTCCTGTTGTTCATGATTAGTTTTATGATTGATATATTAACAGATCGGCCAATTAAAGGTTTGATTATTAATTAATAAATTATTGTAATAAAATTTATTAATCAGCACATGCTTACTCCCACCCATCACTTTGTTCGGTGTAGTTTGGCATCATCATATAAACCAGTATGGCAAGGCAGGCAAGCAATACTAAGCGGGTTGCCCAGAATATAAATGGTTCCATAGTTATTTTTTAGATGTTTTAATTTTGTTTGTTGTAAAAAACTGATACATACCGCGTGCCATTTACTAACTATTTAAACATCAGTAAATTACACCGACACCGCTAATTAAAATTGACCATATTTCGAGTATCGACGATTGTTTAACGATTATTAGTGACAAAACAACCAACCCCTTTTATTGGCGCTATAAACAGTTTTTAAATCGCATTCAGGACAGTTTCAAACAACAAAGCCTGAGAAGTTTCGCTTCCCAGGCTTTTAGATAAAATGCTTAAAAGAATGTTACGGTCAGGCTTTTATGTTTTGCCTGCCAGCCTTATGTCCTATTGTGGAATAAAAAAGGATAAACAGATAAATAGGAATAAGTAAAATATAGGCAGACTGCGCCGAAAACTTTTCCGAAAAATAACCGTAGAGCGGGGGTAAAACAGCGCCGCCTGCAATACCCATAACCAATAATGAAGATGCTATTTTAGTAAAGCGGCCTAAACCCGCCAATGCCAGCGGCCAAATAGCAGGCCACATTAACGAATTGGCCAAACCAAGTAATGCAATACAAAATACCGATGCATAGCCATGGGTTAACAATGTTGCAATGGTTAAAATGATGCCCAAAATTGCCGACGCTACCAACGCTTTTTGTTGTGTGATCAGTTTTGGGATACAGAAAACACCAACCAGGTAACCAACGATCATGGAGATCAAAGTACATGATGTAAAAAATTTAGCTGTTGATAATGGGATATGTTGAGAAGTGCCGTAAAGTGAAATTGAATCGCCGGCAATAACTTCGGCACCTACATAAACAAACAGGGTTGCTACGCCAAGCATCAAATGCGGAAACTGTACAATACTTGTTTTATTGGTATTTGCGGCAGCTACGGTCTCGTCTTCATGCTCGGTGTTGATCTCGGGTAATGATGAAAAATAAATGAGGATGGCCAGCAAAATCAAAACTACAACCATAATGCTGTAAGGCATAATCACCCTTGATGCCAGCTCATTTAACTCCAGTGCTTTTTCTGTTGCACTTAAAGTTTTTAGCTTTTCGGTTATCGAATCAATATTGGCGAGTACTACAGTACCCAAAATAACAGGTGCTAAAGCGCCGGCGATCTTGTTACAAATCCCCATGATACTGATCCGCCGAGCAGCAGTTTCGACAGGCCCTAAAATAGTGATATAGGGGTTTGAAGCAGTTTGCAGCACAGTTAGCCCGGTGCCCTGAACAAACAAGCCTATTAAAAAAATCCCGTAAGTGCGGGTCATTGCGGCGGGAATAAATATCAATGCGCCTATGGCCATTACAAACAAGCCTACGGCCATCCCGTTTTTAAATCCAAACTTTTTGATGGTTTTTCCGGCGGGAATGCCCATAACAACGTAAGCAATATAAAAAGCCGTAGTTACAAAATATGCTTCCTTGGTACTCAGTTCGCACGCTATTTTTAAGTAAGGAATGAGTGTTCCGTTCATCCAGGTAACAAAACCAAAAATGAAAAATAAAGCGCCGATAATTACAATTGGGTTTATCGCTGATCTTTTTACCGGCGATTCGATTACTGAACTTGTTGCCTGGGCCATAGTATGTTATTTTATTTAGAGGTATTTTATTTTAAATGAATTTTACCGTACCAAAAAACTGCGACAAATGAAAATCAGGCACGGGGCTATCTATATTACTCCAGCTTATAAAATGCGGCTCGGGCAGGTCATCACCGCATTTAAAAAAGTTTGCCTTGCTTGTAGTTCCGTTCAATGTTTTAACATCGTGATAAACAAAAATGGAGAAAGGGACTAACAATGTTAACTCCCAAGTGTTAAAACCCGCTGGGTCGTTTGCCCACTTGATATTACTTAATGTTTTTATACCACTCACCTTATCATCAGGTACCGCTTCCCTACCGTTACGATCTTTACCAAAGCCAACCAACGCGGTCCCGAGGGCATTAAATTCCAGGTTGTAATAATTTTGGTCGTCAGCAAAACTTATAAAAAGTTCTACGCAGCTATCTTTATAAACCGGATCATTTACTGTTTTATAAGTTGCCTGTGTATACTGCTCTTCTACAAAATATTTTAGAGCGACACCGTTTTCGACATGAGCTATTGAAAAATTAACTGATGGAAAATATCCGGTATCGCTCCATAAAAGATTATCGATAGCGTACTTTTTTCCTTTTTCGAGCAAAACCGATAGCTCATCAAGGTTATTTTCATTGTAAGTACCCGGAATAAAGGGGGCGTAAACTTCCTTCACTGTTATTTTATAAAATGTTTAGTTTCAATTTACTAAAAGCGCATCCCAAATCAATGATTCATGCAGAATTAATACGCTAATGTTAATTTTTCTACCAAAATAAACAAAAAGTTTATAAATTATTTAATAATCTCTATTTACTTATTAAAAAAATATAAAAACTTTTCAATCCTTGTACTTACCGGAGAACCACCTGCAATTTCTCTTTCAGTTCTGCTTAATAATTAGCTACCTTGTATTAACCAATTTGTGATGAAAAGAAAAACTTTCATTCAATTAAGTACTACCTTGATGGCGTCTCCCTTATTATCATCATTCGAATCATTCGCGCAACAACCCCGCCTGCAAAACTGGTCGGGCAACTTAACTTACAGCACGGACAATGTATTTTATCCAAAATCGGTTGAAGAGGTACAGCAGCTCATTAATAAACACGATAAAATAAAAGCATTGGGCACAAGACATTGCTTTAATACCATTGCCGACAGTAAAGATAACCTGCTCTCTACACGCGACCTGAACAAGGTGGTATCACTTGACAGACAAAACCATACCGTTACAGTTGAAGGTGGTATAAAATACGGCGAACTTGCACCATACCTGCATAAAGAGGGCTTTGCCCTGCATAACCTCGCCTCTTTGCCTCACATTTCAGTAGCAGGATCAATTACAACGGCCACGCATGGCTCGGGCGTAAAAAATGGCAATCTTTCAAGCGCCGTGGTCGGCTTAGAGATTGTTAAGGCCGATAGTAGTATTATACATCTTTCAAAAACAAAAGATGCCGCCAAACTAAATGCAGTGGTAGTCGGGCTTGGAGCTTTGGGTGTAATTACTAAAGTTACGCTGCAAATACAGCCAACTTATATGATGAAGCAATATGTATTTACGGGCTTGCCTATGAGCGAGCTAAAGCAGCATTTTGAAAAAATTGTTTCGGCCGGGTATAGTGTTAGCCTGTTTACTGACTGGCAAAGTGACCATATTAACGAAGTTTGGATAAAAAGCCGGATGGGTACCGATAAAGACGAAAACCTGAAGGAATTTTACGGAGCAAAAGCAGCTACAAAAAACCTGCACCCAATTATAGGGCTCTCTGCCGAAAACTGCACCGAGCAAATGGGCGTTCCGGGGCCATGGTATGAGCGGTTGCCACATTTTAAAATGGGCTTTACGCCAAGCAGCGGAAAGGAACTGCAATCAGAGTTTTTTGTGCCTTTTGATCATGCCGTTGAAGCTATCGAAGCAGTGGCGCGATTAGGGAAGCAGATTGGCCCTCATCTTTTCATCACCGAGATCCGCACAATTGCCGCTGATGACCTGTGGATGAGCCCTGCCCATAATCAAAAATCGGTGGCTATCCATTTTACCTGGAAACAGGAAACAGAAGCTGTATTGAAATTGCTCCCTCAAATTGAACGTGAGCTTTCTCCGTTTAAAGCAAGACCACACTGGGGTAAGATCTTTACCATCCCTGCTAAAATATTAAGAGCACGTTACGAAAAGATGGATGCTTTTAAAGCCCTGGTAGCCGAATACGATCCGCATGGAAAATTCAGAAACCAATTTTTAGCAAACGAGCTTTATACTTCCTGAAATCAGTGGGCTAAGGCTGCTGCTAATTAAAAAATCAATTTATTAGCCTTTAGCCTCGAGCATTTTGCTTTAAGCTTTTCGAAAAAGCTTATGGCTGCTGCCTGCGCGGGCGTTTTGCTCTTACCGGAGCCGCAGCGTCCTGCTGCTCATAGCGGTTATTTTCGCGCGGAAAGCGGGGTTTGTTGTAACCTTGTGGCTTTACTTTGTTAAAACCCGGCTTAGGTTTTGAAAATTGCTGCTTTTGTTGCGGCTGGTGCTTTTGTTCTGCTATCCTCACGCTTATCTCACGCTCATCGATAGTAGCACCATTCATAGCGTCAATTGCACGTTGAGCGCCTGCCTCATCAGTCATTTCTAAAAAACCATAACCTTTACTAATGCCGCTGTCTTTATCGGTAATTATCCGCACGGTACTTACCGTGCCATAAGCACTGAACAGTTCAACAAGTTCAATTTCTTCCATGTCCCGCGGAAAACCCACGATAAAAAGCTTAATCATACTCTACCAAGTAATTGCAATAGGTAACCAGTCAGCAAATATAGTGCACAAAAATGGTTTAGCCTATTGCTTAACCATCTGTTAAAGGCTTATTTACAAAAAAAGCGTTCCGGATCTTATCCCGGAATGCTTTTTCACACTAATTGTGTAGCCAATTGTATTGGATTACTCCCATTCAAGCCTCTTTAGCGTCCGAATTATTATTTCAACTCATAATCAATCACTTACTTTTATTTAGCTGCTCACATATACGCGAGTGTTATGCCTGTGAATCGATGCTATTCAAAGAATCGATATAGTATGGGGTACCGCTTGACAATTTACTGCTTCATTTTCTTTTATCAAATGCTCTTAAAGCCAGGCATTACCATTTAACTGGTGAAATTTGCTGATAAATTTACCCATAGTTCCCCAATATTGTAATGCCTGGTTAAAACTTATTAAACGCCGCTTAATTATTTTGCCTTGCGGATATAAAGACTGCCGAAGGTGGTTTTCATCAATAATTCGGGACCGCCACCAGCTATCTTCCCGTAAACCCAATCCTCCATTTTCAGGCTGTACATTCCTTTTTCACCGTTATTTTTTGTAACAACCGGTTTGCGTTGTTCGGTTACCACATCAAAATCGGTAAATATATCACCCTGGTCTGATTTTAACTTTACATTGGCCTTAAGGCTTGCAGGGAACGTAACATCAACCTTACCGTTGAGCGTTGAAAATGCCATGGCCGCTTTTGCATCAATGCTTTTAAAGGTGACCTCAACATTGCCGTTAACCGTATTGGCCACAACAGATCCTGATATATTGTTTAGTTTGATATAGCCGTTAACATTCCGTATTTCCAGGTCACCGCTCAGATTGCTGGCATTGATGTTACCATTATTTACTGTGGATAATTTAACGCTTGTACTATTCATGGGCACTTTAATAGTCAAATTAGTAGTTTTATTAGGGCTGCCATGAACGCTTATCTGGTTATTGTTTTCCTGAGCCTGCACATCCAGGTTGCTCCCGGCCGATAAACGCCTCATTCCGCCCGGTGCCGGTTCCTTTTCACGGTGTTTTCTTTCTTCGCCCTGGGCATCAATAATAATATCCTTGCCTTCATACCCTGTTATGGTTATAGAACCATTGATCAGTCCTACTTCCAGTTTATATGGCTTTCCCGGATCACTTAACGGCACAACCAACTGCCCTTTTTCTCCATCCTGCGCCCAAAGCCTCGTGCTTAACAGCGCAGTTAGTAGTAATATACCTGTAAATCTTATCGTTTTCATGTTGTTATTTTTTATTGTTGTTTTTTGATATAAATATTGCCGTTAAGTGTTTCAAACTTAAATAGCTTTCCGCCCGCCCCTATTCGCACGCCATTATTTTTACTAAGCTTGTAAGTAGTGCTGCTGCCGCTTTTTGATTCGGTTTTACTTACTCTTGTAGGCAAAATCTCAGCATCTGGAAAATCGGTATAAAATTGACCATTCATGCTTTTAAATTCCAGATCCGCGGCCAGATTACCGGGGTAAGTTACTTCGAGTTTACCATTAAGTGTATAGTAACTTGAGGCGTCCGGTGGTACCGACAGGTAAGTTACATTAAGCGGCCCGTTAATGGTATGTGCACTGGTTGTACCTTTGGCATTGGCAATGGTTATGCCGCCGTTTACATTGTTTACTTTTAATGCCCCATACACATCTTTAACTTCAACATTACCATCGTTTACGGTTGATACGCACAGGTTCATACCATAGGGCACTTTAACAGTATACTCTAATTTTACCGTATAGTCTATATGATGACGATCCTCCCGGTTCCAGTTGCGGCGCGGGCGGGTATCATAGGGTTCGGCCGTGTAAGCGATAATACTATCAGCCTTTTGATCAAATCCCAGTTTTACTTCTTTTTTACCGGTTTCAACATCACCGGCGCTTTTGCCCCGAATGGTTTCATCTACCTCAATTGATACCTGGTTGCCTGAATATCCCTGCACGGTTATAGAACCCCAAATATTGTAAATAGCCAGCGTAGTGCCCGAAGCCGCTCCCTGCAAAGTGAATTGTTTACTGATATGCTCTTTATAATCCTGGGCATGGGCCGAAATTTGGGCAAGGCAAAGCCCCAGACCTGCTAAAACAGGCAATAGTGATCTTTTCATGATTTGGTTTATTTTTAAATAAGTTGGGTTATCGTTTGTTTGATTTTATCGCGAACGCCGTTATCAAGGCCTTTTTGCTTCAGCAGTTCTTTAAATGATGTTACTGATCGTTTTTCCTGCAGTTTCAGCATGACATCAGCAATGGCCAGTTGCATCAGCGGCGAATCCTGCTCAACTATTGATTTGATAAGGCCTTCCCTTACTTCCGGGTAACCGGTAAGGTGTGTCAGCGCATCAAGCGTGCTCAGGCGTACATTTACATTTGGGTCATTATTCAATGTAGCCAGTAAAGCATCTATCACCTGCTTATCCGCATGCTTGATCTCGCTGGTATAGCTCACCCCCCTGATCCTCTCGGAGGCTGATGGATTTTCAAGCAGGGCCAGCATCATGGTTTGTTTAAGCTCATGCACCTGTGAACTTAGGGCTTTCAGTTGTTTATCCTGGTCATCACTTTTGCTTTTACCGAAAAACAGGTACCCTGCACCCACTAAAATCACAACCATTGCCAGGTTATAGGCCATGGGCCAGCGTGGCTGCCACTCCCAGATCCGGCTTACCTGGTATTTAATATCAGCCCATAAACTCCTTTGCTCATTCACCGATTCCTTGTAAGTATTCAGCATGGCATAAAACTTCACTCCCATATTGGCCGATGGTTCGGGCGTTTCGATTTGACCCATTGTATCCCACATTTGCTGAAGTCCCTGCAGCTCTTCGCGACAATTGGCGCAGCCTGCAATATGGCGCTCTAAAGCCCCACTTTCTTCAGGACTTAATTCTTTGTTTATCCAACCGGTAAACAGCTCCTCATATAACTCACATTTCATCTTATTACTGTTTTATCGTTCCATTTTTACATAAATACTTTTAAGCTCCTGCATAGCGCGGTGGATGCGCACTTTTACCGTACCTTCGGTCATACCCAGTATCTCGGCTATTTCCTGGCACTTTAGTTCCTGGAAACGGCTCAGGGCCAAAATTTCCCGCTGGCTTTCACTTAGTTTTTCCATGGCCCGGTGCAGTTCGGCTTTGGCTTGCTTTTTTTCAAAAGCTTCGTCAGGTACCAAGCCCCCGGCTATGGTTTCGGCTGCTTCCACACCCTCATGCTGTACCTGCTGTTTGTTTTTTCGCCAGTGATCTTTTAACACATTGCGGGCGATAGAGTACATCCAGTGGATATATTCGCCGGTGCCGGTAAAGGTGTGCCGGTACTTGAGCATCTTATAAAACACCTGCTGTACCATGTCCTCGCTTAGTTCGCGCTGGTAGGTCATGTGGAACAGAAAACCGTACAACTGCCGATTGTAGCGTTCAAAGAGCATACCCATCCTGTCAAGGTCGCCGGCTTTCACCTTTAGCATAATGGCATTGTCTGTAAGCGTGTTCAATCAGTTTGTAATTATGTAATATACCTTAAGTACTTCGGCGGCGTAAAATGGTTACAGAAAATTTTATTTTTTTTCGGAAGATGCAATTGCAGATCAAACTTAACAGAAATTTAAACCAAACAGGCAATTGGTTTGAAGTGTTATTAACTAACTTTATATAAACAATTAAAACCATAAGATCATGACCACCACCGAAGTAGCAGAAAAATTAGTTCAGTATTGCCGTGAAGGCAAACATACCCAGGCTATTGATGAGCTTTATGCAGATAATATTGTGAGCCGGGAGCCAAAAGGTTCGCCAATGGAGCTTACTGAAGGTAAAGAGGCAGTTAAAGGCAAAACAGAATATTGGTATGCCTCGGTTCAGGAGATTCACAGCGGCGAGGTATCTGACCCGATTGTTACCGGTAATTTTTTCGCGGTAACCATGGATATGGATGTTACCTATAAAGAAGGCGGCCGTATGCCAATGAATGAAATTGCGGTTTATGAAGTGAAAGACGGAAAAATTATAGCCGAGCAGTTTTTTTATAATATGGGCTAAGCGCACCTAACCAATAATAAATGACAAAGGCCTTCGCTCTCCGCAAAGGCCTTTTGTTTTTATTTTCGGAGCAATAAAGATCACTATTCCATTGAGCGGATAATACCCAGCTCAAGCCCTCTTAATTCGGCAAGACCGCGAAGCCTGCCAATGGCCGAATAACCGGGATTAGTTTTCTTTTTAAGGTCGTCAAGCATCTGGTGACCATGATCGGGGCGCATAGGGATACTTAATTTACGTTGCTTCATTACCTGTACCAGTTCTTTTACCACGGCGTACATATCCACATCACCTTCCAGGTGGTTATCCTCATAAAAATCGCCAAACTCATTGCGGCGGGTGCTGCGCAGGTGAATGAAATTGATCCTGTCGCCAAATTGTTTTACCATGGCCGGCAGGTCATTATCCGGCCTTACACCGTATGAACCTGTGCAGAAGCATAAACCATTGTTTAATGAAGGCACAGCCTCAATAAGCGCGTTGATATGTTCGGCGGTGCTCACTACCCTTGGCAGGCCCAAAATGGCGTACGGCGGATCGTCCGGGTGGATAACCATTTTTATATTATTGGCATCGGCAACCGGGATAACCTGCTGTAGGAAGAAGATCAGGTTTTGCCTCAGCCTTTCCGCATCAATGCCGTCATAAGCAGCAAGGGCATCCCTGAATTTATCCAGCGTAAAGCTTTCTTCACTGCCTGGTAAGCCAGCTATGATATTGCGCTGCAGCAGTTGCTTGTCATCATCGCTCATGCCATCAAAACGGGCTTTGGCGCGGGTAAGCTCATCGGCAGTATATTCCTGTTCGGCACCTTCCCTTTTCAGCATAAATACATCGAAGGCAATAAAAGCAGCTTTTTCAAAACGGAGGGCTTTTGAGCCGTCTTCTACTGTAAAAGCCAGATCGGTACGGGTCCAATCAAGCACGGGCATAAAGTTATAGGTAACGATATGGATCCCGCAGGTTGCCAAATTTTGCAGGCTTTGCTTATAGTTTTCGATGTATTGCAGGTAGTCGCCGGTTTGGGTTTTGATGGCTTCATGTACGGGTACGCTTTCAACTACGTCCCAGGTAAGCCCGGCAGCTTCAATGATCGCCTTGCGCTCGTTAATGGCCTCAATTGTCCATACCTGGCCGTTGGGTACCTGGTGCAGGGCGCTTACTACGCCTGTACACCCCGCCTGCCTGATATCGGTCAAACTTACAGGATCATTAGGGCCATACCAGCGCATGGTATTGATCATGCTGAAGGTATTGCTTGTATTGGTATCACTCATTTTATATAGTAGTAGATTTAATATTCAAAAACAGGGTGTTCAATTTTAGAAAGGTTGAACACTTCAAAAAAAACCAGTATTGATAATCAAGCACTTAACTGTTCAAAACGCTACAACAAAACAACTAAAACGCTAATAATCAATAAAATAGCATTTAACAGCTTATTTAGTTGAACACCTGATTTTTAAAAATTGAACACTGACACAGCCATGTCAGTAAACACATATCAAGCTGCAATTTATCACGCGCCAATAATCGTTATATTTTTTTAATAGCCTAACAGTTAATTACAAATATTTTGAGTTACGAATACATAAGGGGATTTCTTCGCGCATTCCCCAGACAAGTTAAAAAAATGATCGCCATGGGTTTGGGAATTCGGCGAGTTTTGAAAAGTGAATAAGTGAAACGGGGAAAGACTTACGAAGTTTTGAAAACTTCGTAAGTCTGGGTTCTATAGCTTATTATGGGTAATAACGAAACATACTCTTGCCCTGTATAGCAGTTCTGCATATTGAAGAAGATCCTTCGCTACTCAGAAAAAATAGATGTCATGGATAGCCAGTCGAAGCATGGTGGGCAAGGCCTCCACGCGCGACCCTTCGACTGGCTACCTATGACAACTTAAAAAATGGGTGTCATACTGAGCCCGTCGAAGTATGGCGGGCAGGCCTCTGCGCGCGAGTCTTCGACAGGCTCAGACTGACAGGCCCTCTTTTGTCATTTCACCTTCAAAGGCCCCGGATTTAAACACTCAGGGTGACAAGCCCCTCTCTTGGTTTACGCCCAATCAAAATCCACCACCCTGCCGTTTAGCTTCCATTTGGCAGGCGTTAATGTTTCCATCCAGTCCAATGGCTGGCCAAGCGGCTGTACTTTGGCGGCTTGTGCAAAGGCTGTTTTTACCGCTTTCTTTTGCTCTTCGCCCATGGCTTCGGGCTGACCGGAGATGAACAGCGGCGCGCCGCTTTCGGCTAATAGTTGCAGCCACTGCTTGTTCCTTTTCCATTCAATATCTTTAGTAAGACCTACGCAATCGCCATCTACCGCATAAAAGGCATTGTGCTGCGGCAGGCGGAAAGCGAGCGTATTAACGCCCATTTTACGGGTACGCGCCCATTCATGACCGCTGGTATCATCGCCGATACGGCAAAGTTCAAACACCCCGGCCGACAGGTGGCTCATCGTATTACAGCCAATCACATAAATGCCATCACCCGCGGCTTCACGGATGGAGCGGTACAGGTGCAGGATGATCTCGGCATTGGTCTTGCTCCTATCGTTAAAATGCCAGCCCGGCGAAGTAAAGCTATCCTTCATATCAAAACCCCAGCGACCGGAGATATCATAAGTTGAAAAATCGTGCTTCACCATTTCGTAGCCCCATTGCTTGTATACATCGAAGTTATGTTGGATGCGTGCTATATTTTCGGGGATGGTAGGGTCGAGCGTTGGGTTTTTAGGATCATCACGGCCGGGAATCTTTGGCGAAAGCAAGCTGGCTTTTTCATCGTGCCTTGCGCAAAGCGGGCGCATCCATAAGCCTGGGCGCATACCTAATTTTTTGATCTCATCGCCCAGCGCATGCATATCCTTAAACTTATCGTTTGGCTTTGAAAAGTCATCATTCCAGCCACCATCACCGGGTAATAACGGCGAATAAGTTGCCCAACCGGCATCTATAACCGAAAAAGGTTTATTGCTGTGATCGGTAACCAGTTCGGCCATCATAGCGGTGGTTTTTTTGATCAGTTCGGCCGAGTTGTTTCCGTAAGCAAAGTACCAGTCGTTAATCCCGTATACCGGTTGTTTGGGGATCCGCGGCTTTTCGCACATCATTTTACAAAAGCGATGGGTTGCAGCAAAAGTATTCTCTCCTGTTTTAGCATTGGTAGTTATGATATCGGCAGCATGCAATTGCCTGTCGCCCAGCAGCACTCCCACTCCACCCGAAGTTGTTTCCAGGGTAAGTTCAATGCTGTCATTATTTACGCCCCACCAGCAAATACTATTAGCACCGGTCTTTACCCCGAAGCAGGCCGTTTGCTTATCATCATGAATAATTACATACCACGGATTTTTAATGCCGGCAACCATGGTTTTCCATTGCAGGTCGCCATAAGAACGTTCCCAATGATCGCCCAGGAACTTAGCTGAAGCGGCGGTATTGTGCTTCCATTTTAACCTTAAGCTATTTAGTTCCTGCTTCGGTGATGAAGCATACACACCAAGCGCATTGCCATTAGTTTTAAGAGTTACGCTGATTTCTTTATAGTTGTAATGCGAGCCGTTTGATGGGTTAAGCTTAACCCAATCGCTACCGGATTGAGCCCAAACCTCATCGGGAGCGTTCATCATCGCGGCACCGTTTGCGGCCGAATAAGTAAGTTTGCTGAAAAGCATGGCAGCCGATGTAGCCGCAGAAATTTTGATAAAATGCCGTCTTTGCATAGTAGATGTAATTGCAGTGATTATCTGTTAAGGTAACATTTAAATCGGTTTACAACGTTACTAAAAGGATTAAGCAAAAACTAATACAATGTTGAATTTTTATTGACATGGCACAACCCTCTTCCCTGGCCGGCTTTTGCCACGGCGGCCGGAGGCCGCTTGATAGTTGCCACTCGGCTGGGGCCGAGCGGCGGCGAAATGCAATTGGATTTTTTGGGTAGAGACGCATAGTTGCGTCTCTCATAGGACAAGCGGCTTTCCTCGTCGTTTTTTACTTGCCGTAATTTGCATTAGGGAGACGCAATTATGCGTCTCTACAATTAAAACAATTGAATTTAAACAGTTTATCTGTGAAACATAAAGGCCGAATCAAAAATAAACCACAAACTCCGTTTGCCTTTCAGCAACCGTTTTTAATGAAAACTCAAAGTTGTGGTTCAGCATGATCTCGCGTACCAGGGTTAAGCCTATGCCCTGCCCGTCTTTTTTGGTGCTGAAGAAGGGAGTAAAAAGGTTGGCATTTTGTTCGGCCGAGATACCTTTGCCGGTATCAGTGATAACGAGCTTTTTTTCTTTGGGATTGATGGTAAAGGTTACTGATCCCTGGTCATCAATAGCCTCAATAGCGTTTTTTACAATGTTAATGAATGCCTGCTCCAGTTGTTGTTCATCAGCCATGATATTAACTGGTTCTTCGGGTAAATGAAGGACTAATGCCACATTTTTTTCTTTGGCACGGATATTCATCAGCTTTACTACCGATGCTAAGAGCTTTTGCAATACAACAGGCTGTTTGTTGGCCGGCGGCAGTTTCACCAGATCGGCAAAATTGCGCATGAACAGGTTAAGGTTCTGGTTCCTGTCCATAGCAACCTGCAGGGCATCTTTTATAGGGTCGAAATCATGACCAGCCCAAAGCTGATCGATTTTCATGGCCGATTGCATGATGGAATTAACCGGGCCTATGGTATTGTTCACCTCATGCGCCATCATCCTGATCACTTTACCATAAACCTTTTTTTCAGCTGCCAGGATCTCAGCGGTCAAATCCTCCAGCATAATAAAATGGCGCGAAAATCCCCGGTCGATAAAATGCGATTTTTGGAGTTTGAATGAGTTGATACCGTCCAACTTAACTACCTCCGTTTCGCCCGATTTAAGAGCTTTGATATGTTCAAAAATCGGGTTGGTTAATTCACCAATCAATTCACCAACCACCGCTTTTTCATCAATACCCAAAACCTGCAAAGCTTTAGGGTTTATTTGCTGCACACGGTCATCAAAATCAAGGATGATGATACCTGTTGGCGAAGTGTGGATGAGCTTTTCTAAAAAGAAATGCTGCTGCTCCTGTCGTGTCCGTTCGGTTCTTAGCTCGTCCATCATTTGGTTATAAACATCAATCAGCGCGTCAACCTCGTGCTTGCCGGTTGAAAGGAATTTCACATTAAAATCTTTGTCTTTAATAGCCTCAACGCCCTGCATCAGCATTTTTAGTGGCTGAATGAGCTGCCGGTAAAGCTGCACGGCAATTACCGAAGAGATGATCACAACCACCTCCGATATGATAAAATAGATCTTGTTATCGTTGAAAATAAAATAAGTAAGCACCAGGGTTAGCAGGTGCAGGATCACTACGAATAAAATGTATTTAGTCCTCAGCTTCATCGTACGGGATCTGGTATTTCTCGAGCCGCCGGTACAGGGCGCTGCGCGTAAGCCCCAAAGCAGCGGCCGCCTTGCTTATCTTGTTTTTATGATGATCTAAAGCCCGTTTTATCATCTCTACCTCAACCTCTTCTAAAGTTAAAGTACCTACGCCCGGCAACTGGATATTCCCCTTTTTTATGGGCGACATTTCCAACTGCGACCGGAAGTCATCGATACTCAGTTCATCCCCGCGGCTCACCAAAATGGAGCGCTCCACCAGGTTTTTCAACTGCCGTATATTGCCCGGTAAAGGCAACTGCTGTAACCACTTCATAGCCGATGGTGCTACCGACAAATTGGGCCGGTTATAGATCTGCTTCAAGTTATTAATAAAAAAGCTAACCAGCAATGGAATATCCTTTGGCCGTTCGCGCAGGGCCGGCAGGTAAACAGTGATCAGGTTGATTCGGTACAGCAAATCCTCGCGAAAAGTACCCCGGGCCACCATCTCATTAAGGTTTTTATTGGTGGCGCAAACCACGCGCGTATCAACGGTTTTGGTGCGGCTGCTACCCAATACTTCATAGGTGCGGTCTTGCAATACGCGGAGCAGCTTTACCTGGCTGCCGGCATCCAGGTCGCCTATTTCATCTAAAAAAATGGTGCCTTTATTTGCCATTTCAAAGCGGCCTACCCTGTCAAACCGGGCATCTGTAAACGCTCCGCGGATATGGCCGAACATTTCGCTTTCAAACAAAGAGGTAGAAATCCCCCCAAGGTTCACCTTGATGAATGGCTTATTACGGCGGAGACTGTTTTGATGAATGGCCTCGGCTATCAGCTCTTTACCTGTACCGCTTTCGCCCATGATCAGCACCGATGCATCGGTTGAGGCTACCCGGCCAATGGTTTCCAGGATATCGAGCATCCGGGGATCTTCGCCTACAATATTTTCAAAATTATAGGTTTTATCCAGTTGTTTACGGGTATGGTGTTCGGTCTTTTTATCCTGCAGATCGAGCAGGGTTTTAACTGATTGAATAAGGTACTCGTTAGTCCAGGGTTTATTGATAAAATCATTGGCGCCCAGTTTCATACCTTTAACTGCCAATTCAATGCTCCCCCAGCCGGTGATAAGAATCACGGGGATAGCGCTGTTAAAAGCTTTGATCTTTGCAAGCAGTTCCATACCCTCCTGTCCTGATGTATCTATCGAAAAATTAAGATCTAAAATGACCAACTCAGGAGCCTTTTTCTTAATGATCTTAAGGGCTTCGGCAGGCTCATCGGTACCTGCAGCATCATACCCCTCGCTTTTTAGCAGCAGGATCAGCGAGGTGCGTACGGCAATATCATCATCAATAACCAATATCATAACAGGCGGTTAATATCGTAATTATTCTTCGTGTAAAGCAACAGCCGGGTAAATAGCCGCGGCCTGTTTGCCCGGGTACAGTGAGCAAAGAAGCACCAGTGCGTAAATAAACAAGATAGCCAGTAACATTGCGACAATATAAATGCCCGCCTGTAAGTTGAATACATTAAGCAAAGGAAACTGCGCCGAGAAAAACACGCCGATAATTAACGATAACGTGGCCAATATAAGCGACTCCGCAATGAGTTGTAACGACACCGAACCGCCTGAAGCCCCTACAGCCCTACGCAAGCCGATTTCGGCCCGACGACGGTTAATATTATACCATAGTACGCCAAAAATCCCCAACGATACATTAACAATGAGAAAGGCAGCAACAATACAAAATATAGTTATAGGTATTAAAGTGCTTCTGTTAGTGCTTTCCCGCTTCTTCGAAAAATGTTCGATTTCAATTGTTGCATCTTTCATATAGCTGGCAACGGCTTTATACAATTTACTTTCAAACGCGGCATCGGCATCTGGCGATACTTTTATCACCAACTGCCCCATATATCGCATTGAGCCGGTATCCAAACGATTGTAGAGCGCCATGCCAGATGGTAGATAATCGCCCTTATCCTTAACATCCTGTACAACTCCTATTACCTTTATCTTTTTAATGTGGCTGTTATCGTTATCCTCTAACAGCTGCCCTATAGCCCGGCCATTTCCAAATAAACGTTCTTTAAGCGAGGCATTAATGACTACCGGCCTAAATTTGGATGCCACATCCTGTTGATTAAACCACCTGCCCTCCAGTAAATTCAAATTGAAAGCATCACGATAACCATCACCGGCTTGATAATAATTAATAGGGTTTATGTTTTGCCCCCTGTAGTTAAGCCCAGTTGTATTAATGCTGCTGGTAAACGGTACGTTGCCAGATGCATAACTGAGAGCCTTTATCTGCGGCATAGCTTTCAACATAGCGGTAAGGGTGGCGTAATATTGCAACACCGAATCGGTGCTATGAAACTGCCTGGCATTTTGGTAATTAATCACCCACACATTGTTATAAGTAAGCCCCATTGGCTTTTTATAATTACGATAATAATATACCAGCGCGGTGAACACAGCAAAAATGACCAGGAACGAAATAAATATTTCGGCGATCAATAAAAAATTTTGCTTTTTTTTATTCCAGATGAGTTTGAATAAATGCTTTATCATAATTTTTTTGATTAAACGGTTAAATTATTGCGCCTTTAAGGCTGTTACTACATTAAGCCTTGACATTCGCCAGGCCGGGTACACACCAGATAGCAGACCAAAAAACAAACAGGCTAGCAAACTATACAATAATACAAGAGGATCAACAGCCAGGTCCAAATCAGGTATTAGCCCGCTGCTGTTAATAACCTGTAAAATGGCAACAGTAAGTACAACCCCAATAATTCCGCCCAGTATGGTAAGTATAATATTCTCAACAATGAACTGATAAACCAACGTTTTCGACGAGGCTCCAAAAGCCTTGCGTACACCAATTTCCGAAGAACGCTCCATAATGCGTGTTATGTTTACATTGACCAGGTTTACTGTAGGCAGGAGCATGAACAGAAGAATAAACAAGCTTATGAAAATAACAAAGCGTACATAGCCTGCGCTATCTGCATTGCCAAACAATTGGCGGGTATACGTTTCAAAGTATGTGTCGGCATCTGAATGCAGGGCATCAAACTCTTTATCAGGTAACGGTATTCTGGCGGTCATCTGTTGATACTCCATGCGCATTTTCTGTAGTAGTTGCTCAGACGGCGACAGTAATATAGCCGAATATGCCCCCTGGAAGCTCTTATCCCTGTAATCGGCCTTAGCAACTGTATAAGGGAGATACATACTGGCATAAAAAACTTCTTCTATCTCCGGTACGGTCCTGACCACCCCGGTTACCCGGTATTTTACATTATCAGCTTCAATAAATTTACCAACAGCTGTAGTCCCGTCGCCAAAATATTCATTACGGGTACGCTCGGAGATTACGGCAACACGGTCGGCCTGTTTAATTTGATCGGCGGTAAATGGCTTACCTTCAATAAACTGGTAATTGGCTATATCCCATAAGTCGGCATTGGTATATTTTATGTCGATAACTATTTTTTTATTGTTCACATATGCATTTGACGAACTATTGCCGGAAACAATTGCCATTTTAACCGGCGTTTTTAAACTGCCTGCATAATGGCTTAAAAAATAAAATGACGAACCGCTACTATTAATCCATCCTTTTTTTGAAGTGTAAGTTAACCGTTTGATATACAAAGACCTGTTATTTTTATCTGCGGGGTAAATAGGGTTGGTGAGCTTTTCAATAAAGGCGGCAAGCACCATCAATACCGTAAGCGTTAAGCTGATGCCAAACAAGCTGATAAACGTAAAAAACTTGCGGCGCTTCAGTACCGCTATGGCTATTTTAAAATAATTTTTAAGCATAACATTAGTTTTAAAACCGGTTAATTATTGAACCTGGGCGCCATCAAACAGGCGTACCAAACGGTGGGTTTTATGGGCCATATTTTCATCGTGGGTTACCATTACTATCGTAGTGCCGTCGTTGCGATTAAGGTTCAAGAGGATCTCCATAATTTCGTTGCCCATGGCGCTATCCAGGTTACCGGTGGGCTCGTCGGCCAAAATAATTTCGGGCTTACCTACAATGGCCCTGGCTATAGCCACACGCTGCCGCTGACCGCCGGATAGTTGTGTAGGAAAATGTTTTAAACGGTTAGCAAGCCCTACCTTTTCCAGTGCTTCGGCAGCCAGTTCACGGCGTTGTTTGGCGGTAGTATCCCGGTAAAGCAATGGCAGCTCTACATTATCAAGCACCTGCAGGTCGTTAATAAGATGATAGCTTTGGAAAATAAAACCCAGCTTTTTATTGCGGAAAGCTGCCAGTTGCTTATCATTCATGCCTTCTGTTTTTTGATCGTCAATCCTGATCTGTCCTTTTGAGGGCGCGTCGAGCAGGCCCATAATATTAAGCAGGGTGCTTTTGCCGCAGCCCGAGGGGCCCATGATGGATAAAAATTCGCCTTTGGCAATGTCAAGGCTTACGCTGTTCAGGGCCAGGGTTTCTACGGTATCAGTACGGTATACCTTTTCAATGTTTTGTAAACGTATCATGAGTGATTAATTATTGATTTAATGAATTAGTGATTTAGTGATTTTTATCGTTTATGTGTTTAGATTTCTGTTAAAATAAATATTGAATTAGTTATAGGTGATTTTTTTGTTTGTTTCAAAATCATAGAGCGAAAGGTAACGCAACTGGTAGTAAGCACCCCAAAAATCACGGAGGGCGGCTACATAATCGCGCTGGGCCTGGTCATTTTCGCGGAAGGCGATGCCGAGATCGGTAATGCTCAGATCGCCTAAAACGTAGCGTTCACGTGCTATCTGGTATTTTTCGGCGGCTATGCTATCGGCCTGCGCGGTATAAACCAGTTGCTCTTTCATTACATTAAAAAGCGATACCTGGGTTACTATCTGCTGTTTAAAAGTTTGTTTATCCTGCTCAACAACATACTCGGTAAACTGCTGGTTGGCTAAAGCCGTTTTAGCACGGGATTTGGACCTGCCCCAATCCAGTATCGGGATAGAAAGCTGTACCTGCAGCAATTGCTGGTTTTGAGGGTTCTTGTATACATCAGGAATATTGGTAGCTGTATTTGAAAAGCCCAGGCTGGCGGTAAGCGTGGCGGTTAAACCATTTTGCCCTTTGGCTTTAGCCACATCGCGTTTTGCTTCTGCAATACGGCGTGAAAAAGCGATGGCATCTGAGCGGTTGGCGTAAGCTTCGGCCAGCACTTTATCTGATGAAACGGTCATCTGGCTAATATTTTTCGGTACTACCAGTACTATCCGCTCACTCCCCTCCTGCCCCGTAAAACTGCGCAGGTTCAGTGTAGCAATCTCCATATCGCGCCTGGCTGTACCAACGGCTTTCTGCGCGTTGATCTTTTCCAGTTGTAGTTGCAGGATCTCGTTTTTTGATACTTTTCCTAACTCATACTTGAGGTTGGCTACCTTTAAGATTCCCTGGGTATTAGTTAAGTTGGTTTCGGCAATCTTGAGGTTTACCTGGGCCAGCAGCAGGTCGAAAAAGTACCCTTCCACGTCAACCGCTATCTTTTCCTGGGCTTCAATGTAAACCTGCTTGCTTTCGTTAAACTTTAAAGGTTCAATTTTTTTATCCCATTTAAGGCTGTTGAACTGAAACAGCGGCTGTGAATAATTTATACCGTAAGGGATACCGTTATACAATACATTATGCCTGTCAAAATCATCAAACCGCTGTAATTGTGTGGTACCATAAATAGTACCGCCGGTAGCTGTAATACTTTGGCTAAAGTTAAGTTGTAACGACGAGTTGTCATTATGAATAGGCTGGAAAAGTATAGTGCCATCGGGCTGCTGCACCTGCGAAAATGTTTTGGTATAGCCCGGTAAAGTACCGCTTAAGGCCAGCTGCGGCTGGTAGTTTGATTTATAAGTGCGGTATTCCCAATACTTGGTTTCGCGTACGGTAGCAGCCTGCTTAGCAGCTATTGAGTTGGCCTTGGCCATGTCAACCACCTGCTGCAGCGTTAGCCGCAGGGTATCGGTGCCAGCGTGTGCTAACGCCACTGAGCTTGTGGTTAATAATAGTATGATGTATATAAATTTCATGATGCCCGATTCTATTTTTTAACCGTTTTTAATCTGTTATGGTTACCCCGCCGTTGTTGGTGTTGTCAGCAACAACCGTTTGGGGAATTTTTTAATTCCCTCCCTTGGGAGGGGTGTGTAGACATGCGTAGTGGCAGGGAGGGGTTTATCCGCCATTTAAACGAATTGTTTGTCCACGAAACCCCTCCCTACACCCTCCCAGGGGAGGGAATCGCACAGCCCTCGCTTTTTTTGTTTCTTCCAAGGGCCTGCCGTGATAACACCGTTGTGTCACAAGCTTCTGTTTCTAATTTTTCACCGTTACTTCCTTCGAATTTTTATATTCGCTCATATCCGATGTGATCACCACATCACCGGGTTTTACGCCGTCCCGGATCTCCACATAATCAAAATTGGTAAGGCCGATGTGTACTGTGCGGCGTTCGGCTTTACCATTGTTCAGCACAAAAATATCCTGAACGGAAGGGCCTTTAAATGCCGGACCGTTGGATACCCGCATGATCTTATTATGCGTGGCCGTCACCAAAAAAACGTCGACTTTCATGTTGGGCCGGAGCAATTTGCTGGCCCGGTCATCCAGCTGCACGTCAAACGAAATGATGCTGTTTTGTACCGATGGTGATATATTGCTTACATGCCCCCTTAGCTGGGCATCATTGATCCGTACAATAACCGGCAAGCCGCTATGCAGCTGATCGGCAGAGTTATCAGAAATACTGCCCTGGATCCTGAAACTGCCCAGGTCGGCGATACGGGCCAGGGTTTCACCTTCGTGGATATTGGCGCCAATATTTTTGTTTACATAGGTGATCACCCCTGCCCGTGTTGCCACCACATTGGCCAGGTCAAGTTTGCGTTGTAATTCTTTAAGATCATTCTGCTGGATATCTGCAGCTATTTCGGCTTCTTTAATCTCCAGCTGCATGGTTTGCTGCTTGCTTTTGATCTCGTTTTCCAGTTGCTTTTTTTCAAGCTGTGCAACTTTGAGGTTAAGCTCGGCCTGTTCAATATTTTCGCGGGTACCGCCGCCGGCTTTATACAGGCGTTTGGCATTTTCAACGGCATCGGCAAGGTTGCTGATGTGGAGTTGCTTAATATCGTTGTTGGATTGGATGTCGTAGAAGCTTTTGTTCAGATCGAGCTTGAGTTTGCTGATCTCGGTGCGTTTGGTTTCGAGCTGGAACTTCTGTTTTTCAAAATCGGTTTGAGTAGCCGATTTATCCAGCGTTAATATCGATTGGCCGGCTTTAACCTTATTACCGGCATCCATCAGCGCACTTTTGATAGAAGCATTTATCGGGCTGGTGATAATTTCTTCAAACTCAGGCAAAACCTCGCCAGTGGCGTTTATGGTATTTTCGATATTGCCGATTTCAACTTTGGCGGTTGTAATTTCGGCCCTGGTAATGGTTGATTTAATATATCCCCGCAAAAGCATTACGGCAAGCACCAAAACAGCTATGCTGCTGATGATGACAACCGCGCTTTTTTTGCGTTTGGCAGCTGTAACTTCAAGTGTAATTTCCTTATCCATTGTGATAAATTTGGATAAGGTTTTGCAAGAGCTATACCAATATTAAAACATTAAATACCAATAAGTTATATGTTTTTAATTTTGAAAAAGTGATCGATATCGGACAAAATATTCAATACCGACCGTTGATTCTTTTTTGATCGCGTTGATTCCGCTGATTTATTTTTATACTGTTGAGTTGTTGTTCATGTCCCCTCAGGGTCTCTCGCAGAGGATCCTGAGGGGACGAAGATGCTGCAAACCTTTTGCACCTCTGGTGCAAGTCCATAAGTTGAACCTCCCGGCAACCTAAAAATCAGAATAATCTGCCGGGCGCAGAAAGATAATATCAGCATGGGAAACGTTATGCTGATACTCAGCTTTAGCCGAAAGCGTTTTCCAGTAAGCATCTTTACCAAAAGTGTCCCAATGCTTGTCCCGGTCTTCTTTACTGTTAAAAGTGGTCATGTACATTAAATTAGGCATATGGCTGCCCGCAATAACCTCCGAATAAAAAACGGCATTAAAACCAAGCCGTTTAAACAGGCCTATTTCATCGCCCACATTAAACATGGTTACCTTATTAACGTTGTATTTTTCGGTAGGACTTTCATAGCTGCGCAATTCATAAACCCTATCGGCTTTTTTAGCGGTCAAATTAGGCACTGCTGTTGAAGGCATGCCCGGAAACGCCTGTAGTATAATTGTTTCCAAACGGGTATAAGGCTGCTCATTATAAGCGGCGTCAATGTAATCCTTTCCATCGGCAAGATACGCCGCATCGGCCTGTAACTTTTGATCGATACCCATCAACTTATCCCATGATTGAAAGGGTGTAAATACATATAACAGCTTCGCGGTATCTACCTGGATTACAGGCTTAAACACACCCACATTCTTAATACCGGCCCGGTGCAGCGCAGGTATATAGGCCTGTTGTAAATACTTTTCAATGGTATTTTCCTGTGCCTGGGTTTTGTAATGGTATATTTTAAGTTGATAATAATTACGCGCCGGTGCATTTGCCAATGCCACTGCAGCGATAAATAAACAGGTAAAAAAAGCGATAGATGATTTAACAAAAGGGTTCATAACTGCGTTATATTTTCGAAGTAAATATAACGTCAATTCATTAAACCTTTATTATGTCCGTTTATATATTTACCCCATTTTTCAAGCATCTCCATTAAATCAGAAAGTTTCATGGGCTTGCTCAGGTAATCATTCATGCCGGCGTCAATACATGCCTGCTTATCTTCGGGCATGGCGTTAGCGGTCATGGCAATAATTACCGGCTGGTCCTGCATATTACTGCGGATAAAGCGCGTTGCTTCCAAACCATCCATATCGGGCATTTGTACATCCATCAAAATCAGGCTGTAATGTTTTGTTACCATAGCATTTAACGCAACATGCCCATTTTCCGCAATATCGGCGCTATAGCCCATTTTACTTAACATATGCATAGCAAGTTTCTGGTTTATTAAATTATCCTCGGCTATCAGAATGCTCATGGGGTAATTTTTAGCAAAATCCTTAGAAAACGCTGTTTGCACCTGCTGGTACTCAGTTTTAATACCGCTGCCGGCTTTTAACTGCTCAACTATATGCTTATGTAACAGATTATGCTTTGTAGGCTTAGTCAATACCGCGTTAAATACATTGTCTTCCCGTTTACTTTGTTCGCTGCCTATCGAGCTTAATAATACAATAGGCATTTCAGGAAATTTCCGCTTTACTTCTTTAGCAAGCTGCAGGCCATCCATTTCGGGCATGCTCATATCTGTTATCAGCAGGTCAACATGCTCATCCTGATCGTTAAGCACTTTCAATGCCTCAGTTGCCGATGCCACAACTACAGGCTCATATTTCCACTGCCTCAGCTGCGTGTCAATTATATCGCGATTGGTAGCATTGTCATCAACAAATAAAATACGCTTGTTTTCAAGCTCGGTAAGGTTAAGGTAAACGTAATTTCGTTTTACCTTTTGTCCCACTTTTGATTTTATGGTGAACGAGAAAGTAGTCCCTCTGCCTATTTCGCTTTGTACGCTGATTTCGCCACCCATTAGCTTCACCAGTTTTTCGCTTATAGCCAAACCCAAGCCGGTGCCCCCATACTTACGTGTGGTACTTGAATCAACCTGCGAAAACGGCTTAAACAAACGCTCCAGTTTATCCTCGGCAATGCCGATGCCTGTGTCCCTTATTTTAAAGATCAATTCAAGGTCGTCATCTTTTTGCTCTTTTACCCCTACCAGTATAAAAACTTCGCCCTGGGTTGTGAATTTCACCGCATTGCCCACAAGGTTAATCAGGATCTGTCGAAGACGTATCGAATCGGAAATAATTTGTACCGGCACATTATGTTCAACCTGGTAAACCAGGTCAAGATTTAACCGCGAAGCTTTCTCAGCAAAAACATCCAAAACGCCTTCTATACAATCGCGCAGGTCAAAATCCTCTTCGTCAAGCTCCATATTGCCCGATTCAATTTTAGAGAAATCAAGAATGTCATTGATAACCGTTAATAGGGCATCGCCGCAATTTTTTATGGTTTCGGTATACTCCTCCTGCTCGCTGGTAAGCCGGGTACTGGCCAGCAATGTTGCCATACCGATAACCCCGTTCATAGGTGTCCGGATTTCGTGGCTCATGGTAGCCAGGAAAATACTCTTGGCCTTATTGGCGCTTTCGGCTTCTTCACGGGCTTTTTCTGATGCCTCGCGGGCCAGGCGTTCATTCGCTGTCATTTTTACCAGGCTTTCGGTACGTTCCTTTACCTGGCGCTCCAGTACGGTTTTTTGTGCCTTCAGAAATTTAATCCGGTATTTAAAAATAAAGTATACCAAAGCAATTATGGTTGCCGCGGCAATTAATTTAAACCACCAGGTTAACCAAAACGGCGGCACAATGGTAATTTTTAATCCCGCTGAAGGCGGCGACCATAACCCTGACGTATTCTGATACTTTAATTTAAATGTATACTCGCCCGGTGGCAAATTGGTGTATGAAGCAGTATTCCGGCTTCCCACGTTATTCCAGTCTGTGTCGAAGTTTTCGAGTATGTAACTGTACTTCTTTTTATCCGATGAAGAGTAATCAAGCGCCGCATATTGTAATGTAATTACGGATTGAGTATAGGATAATTTGATTGATTTGGTATCACTTATATCTTGTTTCAAGGGGGATGGGTCATCCTTCCCGCGGGCAATTTTCACGGTTTTATTGAACAATTGAAAATTGGTGATAACCAGGGGCATAAAGGCTGATGGTTTTAAAATCTGTCCGGGTGTAAAGGAATTGAAACCATTAATCCCCCCAAAAAAGATCCTGCCATCCTTAGTTTGCAGGGCCGAATGTGATTTAAATTCTTCATCCTGTAAACCATCTTCAATAGTATAGTTTTTAAAGGTGTGCTTAACCGGATCGTAGTTGGATAAGCCATTATTGGTACTAACCCATATGGTGCCCAGCTTATCTTCGCGCACAGCATAAATAACATCGCTTGGTAAGCCATTTTTGGTTGTAAACGCCGTAAAATGTTTGGTAACCGGGTTAAATAGATTAAGTCCCGAAAGTGTACTGATCCAGATGCGGCCCTTACTATCCTCAAACAAATCGGGGACGCTGTTATTGCTGATGCTGTTACGCTTCTCGTCGTGCTGAAACCGGGTAAAGGTACCTGTTTTCCTATCCATCAAATTGAGGCCGGCATCAAAAGTGCCAACCCAAAAATTGCCGTTATGATCTTCAAGCAGGGAATAGATCCTATCGCTGCTGATACTTTTAGGATCATTAGGATCATAATTAAAAGCCGAAAATGTACCCGACTTTTCGTCATACAGGTCGAGGCCGCCGTTATAGGTACCTACCCAAATGCGGTTATCGCGGGTTTGGGTAAGGGCATAAACATTGTTATTACTTAAGCTGCCGGGTTTTGCCAGATCATGTTTAAAGCTGGTAAACTTGCCGGTGCGGGGATTAAACCGGCACAAACCATCAGCCCAGGTACCTATCCAAAAATCACCTTTAAAATCCTGGATGATGTTCAATACATAATTTCCTGTCAGGCTATTGGCATTAGCCGGATCATTCATATAGTGTTTAACGGTACCATCCTTGTTAAACACATTAACGCCGCCCCCGTCGGTACCTACCCAAATATTACTATCCTGATCTTCATGCAGGCACAGTACAAAATTATTGGCCAGACTGTTTGGTGATGAGCTATGCCTGAAATGCGAAAAGCTTTCGGTACTGCGCTTATACAGGTTAATACCGCCACTAAATGCCCCCAGCCACATATTACCCATCCTGTCCCGGCAAATACTGTAAATGGAATTACCATTCATACTGCCCCTGTCAATATCATCATGCTTATAGCCTGTTATTTTTCCGGTAACCGGGTTCAGGATATTAACGCCATTATTTTCGGTGCCTACCCACAAATTACCGTTCAGGTCCATGCTTAATGCCAAAACAGTATAGCCCGAGATGGTGCCCGAATCTTTTTTATTCTGGAGGTAATGTTTAAATGTGCCTTTTCCCGGGTCAAATAAATTAAGCCCGCCATCTTCGGTTCCTACCCATAACCTGCCCGCAATATCTTCATAAATAGTACTTACATACCCTCCTGAAATGCTGGCATTTACTCCCGGCTGGCTTTGATATCGTGTAAAAGTTTCCTTCTTTCTGTCAAAAAGGTTAAGGCCGTGGCTCAGGGTACCAACCCATAAACGGTGTTTGGAGTCTTCCTTTAACGCGGTAACATCATCGTCACTTAATGACGACAGGTCGGCCTCGTTGTGTTTGTAATGGGTAAATTTATTTTGGTAGATATCAAACCTGTCGAGCCCGCCTTTTTGGCTGCCTATCCATAAAATACCATCATGATCAAATATCAGCCTGTTTACAAAATTACTTGAGATGCTGTTTGAATTGGCGCTGTCATGAAAGTAATGTATAAACTTACCTGTTTTACGGTCGAGTTTATTTAGGCCAAAAAGTGTAGCGAGCCATATGTTGCCCTCTTTATCTTCGGCAATATCTGATATCAGGTTACTGCTTAATGAATTGTCATCCTGGATACTGTGTTTATATATCACAAAGCCGTACCCGTCATACCGGTTAAGGCCGTCGCGGGTACCTATCCACATAAAACCCCGGCTATCCTGAATTATGGTACTTACATTAATTTGTGATAAGCCCTCCCGGGTACCGATATGTTCAAACTTAAGGTTCCTATCCTGCGAAAACCCATTTCGGGCACTCAGCAAGGCAACCACAACAAACAAATATTTATAGATATTCAAAATAACAGGCTGTGTTGAGTTTTAATGTTCCTGAAAATCCGCTCCAAAAGAGAAACAGAAATGGTTTATAGTTAGCTTATACGGCTATAATATTTATAAGTTTAATGTAGACAAAAAAAACCGATCATATAAAACTGAAAGCGGAATGCACCAAACTAAAGCTAATAAACTGATTAGTAAATAGATTATATATAAAACGAATACAGCGTTGAGCAACCGTAGATTCCGCCTTTAGAATATTAAATATCATAAAAAAAGCCTCCCGGCATTACCGGGAGGCTCATCATATTTTCAACAATAGCAGCGTTGTTTACAGCTCTCTTACCCAAATATTGCGGAAGCTAAGCGGCTCGCTCTTATCGCCATGGGCCTGTAACTTAATTGGCGACGGGCCGTGTTTTTTACCATCATACGATGGCTTACCGATGTATTGAGTAGGGCCAAGCAGCTCAAAGTTGTTTTCAACCAACACGCCATTGAAAAATACGGTAGCTCTTGCTGCCGATTTCAATGAACCGTCTTCGTTAAATACAGGAGCGGTCCAAATTACATCATAAACATTCCACTCGCCGGGTTTGCGACCAGGGTTTGCCAGTGGGATCACTTGCTTATACAAGCTGCCTGCCATGCCGTTAACATAAGTTTTGTTTTCGTACGAATCTAAAACCTGTAGCTCATAACCTGCATCACCTTTACCTATCGAAGCTAAGAACACGCCGCTGTTGCCGCGGGCCTGCCCGCTGCCTGTAATGTTAGCAGGCACTTTCCACTCAATATGCAATTGGTAATTGCTGAAAGTTCTTTTGGTTTCAATATTACCGGTAGCTTTATTTACGGTAAGTACATCACCTTTAACCAGCCATTTAGCCGGGGTTTTATCTTCAACAGAAACCCACTCGTCAAGGCCTTTACCGTTAAACAAAATAATTGCGTCTGAAGGGGCATCGCCTAAATTTTTGCCCGGCGTAACTACTTTAGGTACCGGTTCCCAAATCTCGGTGTCTTCAGGTTTGGCATTTTGCGCGTTTGCCATGAAGCAGCTTCCTGCTAAAAGGGCGGTTAGTATTAATGGATATTTCATCTCTCTAAAATAATTGGTTTAAACGTGAAGCGTATTTTTCAGATATGAAGCGCTTTTTGCAATGCTCACATACGGATCAATATTGGTATAGTTTTCCTGCTCAACAATAAAGTGCTTAATGCCCGCAAGTTTAGCTTTACCCAATATGGTTTTGAAGTCGATATCACCGTTACCTATTTCTGTATTTAATTCGGCATTGGTTTTATCCCTGTCTTTAACATGCACAAAAGCGAAACGGCCGGGGTGTTTTTCAAAAATCTCAACCGGGTTTTTACCGGCGCGTACTACCCAGTAAAGATCCATTTCCATGGCCACCAGTTTAGGGTCGGTGTTGTTAAGTACTACATCGTAAAAAGTAGTATCACCGACAGGCGCCCACTCAAAGTTGTGGTTATGGTAACCTAATTTTAAGCCCGATGCTTTCAGTATCTCGGCAATCTTATTCATTTTCTCGGCAACGCCTTTGCAGTCGTCAACCGTTTTAATAAAGTTGTGGTTTAAAGAAGGGATAATAATGTGCGACTGGCCAATGGTATTGGCAACCTCAATGTATGCGTTCAGGTCGTCAGTTTTACCAGAGCCAAAGTATTCGTCCAGTCCGTAATGACCGCTTGGAGTTGTTAAGCCATTATCTTTTAATAGCTGACTAAATTCTTTACCTTTTAATCCCCAATATCCTGTTTCTTTGTTAAAGCCAAAGGTTTCAACCTCATTATAACCGGCTTTTGCCACTTGTGCAATAACACCTTTTACATCTTTGGGTAATTGATCGCGCAGGCTATACAATTGCAGGCCCACTTTATTTGAAGCTTTCGCCGATACCAATTTCGGTGCAAGCATTGCGCCTGCTGCCATTAATCCGGCTTGTGCTAAAAATGTTCTTCTGGTTGTCATGTATTTGTTTTATTAGTTTAGCTTTTTAGAGTGATAAGGTGATGTAAGGTTTAAACATCACAAATATGCACCGCCTTTTTAAGCGAAGCTATTTTATCTTTCTGTTTCGGGATGAACTCCTGCGCTACAAAACCCTTATGCCCTACCTCAACAATGGCACGCATAATGGCCGGATAGTAAAGTTCCTGTGTTTCATCAATTTCGTTACGCCCCGGAACACCGCCGGTATGGTAATGAGCGATATACTGATGATTAGCGCGGATATTGCGGATCACATCGCCTTCATCAATTTGCATGTGATAAATATCATACAGCAATTTAAAGTTTTCCGAACCGAGCCTGCGGCAAAGTTCCGCGCCCCACTCTACCCTGTCGCACTGGTAATCTTTATGGTCAATTTTGCTGTTCAGCAGTTCCATTACCAATATTACGTTGTGTTTTTCGGCAAGGGCTACCATAGGTTTAAGGCCTTCAACGCAGTTATTCCAGCCTTCCTCGTCGGTTTTACCGCGACGGCTGCCGCTAAAGCAGATCAGGTTTTTATAACCGGCTTCTGCCACCAGCGGGATCATTTTGGTATAGTTTTCATGCAGCTTGGCATGAAACTGTTTATCGCCAAAACCATCGGTAAGGTTGATCTCGGCACCGTTGCACATTGAGGAGAACAAGCCATATTTTTTTAGTGTAGGCCAGTCTGAAGGGCCAACCAGGTCGATCCCTTTTATGCCGATATCCTTAGCGGCGGCACAAAGTTGATCTACCGTAAAATCGCCGTAACACCAGCGGCATACAGCATGGTTAATATTGCCTTTGAGCTTATCATCAGCCTGCATATGTTTTTCAGTTTCGGTGGTAAATGAAGATAATACACCCGACGCGCCAATTGCGGCCGTGCCCGCGATCATGCTTTTAATAGCCGACCGCCTGTTTTGATTAGATCTCATAATTATATTTCGGTTTGTGCTGATGGTTCCTGAATATCCAAACCTGGTTTTGTGGCCATGCTTGTTTTATCTTTAAATAAAGCGAGGAATAATATCAATACCACAGCGGCAATACCCGCAGGTATAAGCCAAATGGTTTGCCAGTTATGTGATGTATCGGATACTTTCCAATGATCAACAATAGGGCCTGAAATGTACGAGCCTATAAGCATACCTACGCCATAAGTAGCTAAGGTAATAAAGCCCTGTGCCGCGCTTTTAAAACGCTCGCCCGCTAAATTATCGGTATAGATCTGCCCGGTTACAAAGAAGAAATCGTAACAGATACCATGCATTACTATACCCGCAATAAGCATCCAGTAGCTTGAACCTGCGTCGCCGTAGGCAAAGAATATATACCGCAGTACCCAGGCCAGCATACCGATAGCCAGCATTTTTTTCACACCGAACCGCACAAAAAACAAAGGCATCGCTGCCATGAACGCCAGCTCGGATACCTGCCCCATGGCCTGTACACCGGCAGCGGCCTTAACACCCACTTCATTTAAAAAAGGGTTGGTAAAGTTGTAGTAAAACGCCAATGGTACACATATAGCTACCGACGCCAAAAAGAAAATTAAATACGACCTGTTTTTTAACAAGCCGATTGAATCTAAGCCAATGATATCGCCAAATGTGGTCTTCTGCCCTCTTTTTACCGGAGGGGTATCGGGCAATGTAAAGCTCAATAAACCTAATATGAGAGATGCTATTGATGCCATTTTGAAGGTGAGCACAAGCGTTCCGCTTTTCTCCCATCCTAATAAGCCGATAACTATCCCTGCAACGATCCACCCGGCTGTGCCGAACACCCTAATCAAAGGGAACTCCTTACTGGGGTTTTGCATCTGCTTAAATGAAACCGAATTTACCAGTGCCAGTGTTGGCATGTAAATGATCATGTAAAACAGGATATTAGGGTAAAACTTATCAAAATCAGCTATGGTAGTTGCATAATAAAGTGAGGCCGCGCCCAACAGGTGCAGTACACCCAGGATCCTTTGTGCCGAAAAGTATTTATCAGCAATAAGTCCGATCACAAAAGGAGCGATAATGGCACCTAATGATTGCGTTGCGTAAGCACCGGCATTTTGCGTTCCGGTAGCTTTTAACGTAACCGTTAAATAAGTGCCCATTGTTACAAACCACGCGCCCCAGATAAAGAACTCCAGGAACATCATTGTTGAAAGTTTTACCCTAATTCCGATAGTCATAATTATACTTTAAGGTCGGATTTAATTACCCTTATTATTTTTTTAATGATAAAATGTACTGTACAATTTCTTTGGCATCACTTTCAGGTAATGAAGGGTGCGGGGTCATGGCTATGTTGCCCCAGTTACCGCTGCCGCCACTGATGATTTTTTTGGCAAGCATATCGATATTAGCCTGTGAAGCATCATATTTTTTAGCGATATCCTGGAATGCAGGGCCGATAACTTTGGTATCAACTTTATGACAGGTGCTGCAATCTAACGTTGCTATTAATTTTTCGCCGGTTGCTGAACCTGCAGAACCGCCTGTTGATTCGGTACCGGTTTTAGCTACAACTGTATCTGCATCAGAATTTGCCGCTTTAGCAGATTGATTTGCACCCTGGGTACTGTCGCTGCCACCGGTGTTTTTTGATGAATTTCCGCCACAGGCAGCAAAAGCCGCGCTGATACAAAGAATAACGAATACTTTTTTCATAAGAGTTTAATTGTTGTTTTCGATGATAACCTAACAGAAAATCTGTTCCTTAACAAAGCTCCTGCTATTTTTCATCATGTAATTTTAATTGGGTTGGTTAATGAGGCGAAAATTACAATTTTTTATCATAATTAAAACCCTATTAAACCGATATAGCGCCTAATGAAGCAGTTTTTTTACGTGAGCGCATGTAAATTACCAATCCTATAAATGCCACGATTAATACAACCGGTATAATCAGGGTTGTGTTTAACACTTCCGGACCGGCCGCCGACCGTGCGGCATCGAACGCCTTCGCCATTTCAGAGCCAGCCGGCGCCGAACGGTAAGCATCCAGACTGGCACCTGCCGGTAATTTCGAAGCCATTATTTTATCGTAAAAACCGCCCATAAATATCATATAAATAGACACTCCGAACATGCCCGCGCCGCCCATAAGGTTTAGGCCTACAGCACCGGTACGCGGCAGGTTTTCGGCCACAAAGCCTATCATGCAAGGCCAAAAGAACGCTACCCCTAAACCAAAAACTACTGCTGCGAAGTAAATAGCATCACCATGCAGGTGTACCATCAGATAAATGCCCAATGCCGATAATATGGCCGAGATTAGCAGCACTCCCTGAGGTGCCAAACGATGAACTATCGGGCTTGCAAACGCGCGGCCCAATACCTGTACCGAGGCAACAAAAGTTAAAATAAGGATGGCGTTGTCCGTAACTGTTTTGAATAAAACGTCAGTCCACTGGTTGGTGAATAATTCGGTAATAGCTGTTCCGAACATACAAATGATCATGAACAGGAACAAGGGATTGATCAATGCCTTATACATATCCTCGGTACTTACACCGGCAGATACACGCTCGGTAACCGGGAAATCCAATTTCGAGAACAGGTACCCATAAGCAATGGTAGGGATCAGCATCAAAGCAATTTCAACCTGCGAGATCCAGTATGGTTTGGGCGATACGCCATGGGCCAAAGTGGTATCCAGACCGAATACTATTAAAGTACCTATTACTATGCCTGCCGGAAACCAGAGGTGAAAGTGATTAAGCTTTGTAGTTTTATTATCTGTATATAGCGAAGCTACAAGCGGGTTACATGAAGCCTCAACCGTACCATTAGCAATACCAATCATTAAGGTAGAAAGAAACAGCGTCCAGTAGCCATTGGCAAAAATGGTAAGCAGGATCCCCACCAGGTGAAATACGAAGGCTGACACCAGCAGCTTTTTCATACCAATGATATCGACAATAAAGCCGCCTACAATGATAGCCAGCGGAAAGCCCCAGAAAGCGGTTGCTGCAATGGTACCCAGTTGCGAAGCGTTCAAATGAAATCTTACGCCCTGGTCATTCAAAATCCCGGCACGGATACCGAATGATAATGAGGTTACCAGCAACGACAGGCAGCTTGCCCTGAATAGCTGTGTACGGTTAATAGTTTGCATTTTAAATTATTTAAGGTTATTTGATAATTGGTTAATTGGCTGTATCAAAATGCTTTTACTGAATTGTTTCAGCTGTATTCGCCGGTTGGTAAATCCCATCTTTACAGGCCGAATCATTAATTACACCAGGGCGCAGGCATGTCACCCTGAGCTTGTCGAAGGGTCGTGCGCAGAGGCCTAACCCACTATGCTTCGACAGGCTACCCATGACACCCGTTTTTGATCTGGCATTTGTAGATCCAGACTTACGAAGTTTTAAAAACTTCGTAAGTCTGAATTCATGTCGTCATGCTGAACTTGCTTCAGCATCCCACTTGCCAGGCAGCCATGCTAAGCACTCGCATACCTATCTTATGGGTGCCGAAACAAGTTCGGCATGACGCGTTTTTTAAATTCAATAAATCCGAAATCGAAAATCCGAATTCCGAAATCGAAAATTAGATCCCTAACGTTTTCCTGTTGAAAGCATCATCAGAACCTGATGCTGCGAAATCATCAAAAGCACGTTCAGTTACACGGATAATATGATCTTTGATGAACGGAGCACCTTCTCTTGCACCATCTTCCGGATGTTTAAGCGCGCATTCCCATTCAAGCACCGCCCATCCCTTATAATCATATTGTGTTAATTTACTAAATATCGATTTAAAATCAACCTGCCCATCACCTAATGAGCGGAAACGGCCGGCGCGGTTAACCCA
Organism: Mucilaginibacter sp. SG538B; assembly: GCF_013376065.1. Taxonomy (NCBI): domain Bacteria; kingdom Pseudomonadati; phylum Bacteroidota; class Sphingobacteriia; order Sphingobacteriales; family Sphingobacteriaceae; genus Mucilaginibacter; species Mucilaginibacter sp. SG538B. Next base: position 1,462,067 of record NZ_JABMJI010000001.1, on the reverse strand, counting down.
GCTCTGGTAGCCGCCGTAAACACCTTGTCGCCCGGTTGGGTTAAACTCAGCATCTTTAACGTGGAACATTTTTATGCGCTCATGGTACAGATCGATATATTCCAGGTAATCCAAACATTGCAATACAAGGTGCGACGGATCATACAGCAAGTTAGCACGCTTGTGGCCTTTTACATGATCAAGGAACATTTCGTAAGTGATACCGTCATGCAGGTCTTCGCCCGGGTGAATTTCATAGCAAAGGTCGATGCCGTTTTCTTCGTACACATCCAGTATCGGTGTCCAGCGTTTAGCCAGTTCACCAAAAGCGGTTTCAACAATCCCGGCAGGGCGTTGCGGCCATGGGTATACCATAGGCCAAAGCAGGGCGCCGCTAAAGGTAACCGAAGCATTTAAACCTAAATTTTTTGAAGCCTGCGCAGCATATTTCAATTGCTGCACAGCCCATTTTTGCCTTTCGGCCGGGTTACCACGTAAATGCTCGGGTGCGAAACCGTCGAACAGATCGTCATAAACCGGGTTTACCGCTACCAGCTGGCCTTGAAGGTGGGTTGATAGCTCAGTGATCTCTAACCCCGCGGCATTAACTATACCTTTAATTTCGTCAGCATAAGTTTTGCTCTCGGCTGCTTTTTGCAAATCGATGAAACGGGTATCATTTGTTGGCAGTTGCACACCTTTGTAGCCTAAACCCGCTGCCCACTGGCAAATAGATTCCAGGCTGTTAAATGGTGCCGCGTCGCCTATAAACTGTGCTATAAATATGCCAGGTCCTTTTATAGTAGTCATGTTTTTTGTTTTAAATAGATGGTGGATTAAATAGTGAAATCAGTCCATTTAACGTCCGATTTACCTGATGCTATCACATTTTCGATAAAGGCCATTCCCCGAACGCCTTCTTCGATACCCGGAAAATCAAGTTCTTCGGGAGTGGTCTGCTTACCTTCTAAACCGGCTTTAACAGTCAAAGCAAAATTACGGTACAGGTTGGCGAATGCCTCCAGATAACCTTCGGGGTGACCGGCAGGCGTACGTGTATTATGCTGCGCGAATGAGCTGGTATAACCACCACCGGTGCGCCAGGTTTCGGCAGGTTTATCAGTATACATCACCGTAAGCGAGTTAGCATCGCTCTGGTGCCATTCCAAACCGCCTTTTTCACCATAAACCCTTATCTTCACATTATTTTCTTCGCCGGCTGCAATTTGGGTAGCCGTGAGCACGCCGCTTGCACCGTTGTTAAATTTTAACAACGCCGCGCCGTCATCATCAAGCTTGCGGCCTTCAACTACGATGTTAATATCCGCACAAATTTTAGTAACCTGTAAGCCGGTAACATACTCGGCCAGGTTAAATGCGTGTGTACCGATATCGCCCATGGCACCTGCAATCCCGCTTTTACCCGGATCGGTACGCCATGAGGCTTGCTTGTTATCTTCTCCTTCTAAAAAGCTGCTCAACCATCCCTGCGGATACTCAACATAAACCTTCCGTACTGCACCTATGGCACCTGCTTTGATCAATTGCTTAGCTTCCTTAACCATGGGGTAACCGGTGTACGTATGTGTAAGGCAAAAAAGTTTACCCGATGCACTAACTACTTTTTCCAGTTCCTTAGCTTCTTCAAGTGAAAAGGTCATGGGTTTATCAAGCACCACATGAAAACCATTTTCGAGTGCCATTTTGGTTGGGGCAAAATGCACATGATTGGGCGTTACAATGCTGATCACCTGCACACGTTCGTTCTCGGGCAGTTGCTTTTCTTTTTCGATAAGTTCCTGGTAAGAGATATATGAGCGGCTTGCCGGTAAGCCAAGCAAAAGGCCGCTGGCCTGTGATTTTTCGGCATTACTGCTAAAAGCGCCGCAAACCAGTTCATATTCGCCATCAATACGGGCAGCTATGCGGTGTACGGCACCAATAAAGGCACCTTGTCCGCCGCCTATCATTCCTAATCTTAATTTCATTTGTTTTTGTTGGGGTTGATGTTTTTTGATGATTAAACGCTTCTCAATCGATTGTATACATCAAAAACAGCATTATTACATAATGCTGTTTTTGATAGCAATTCAAATTTTGTAAAAATCAAAGGTATAATCAATTGATATTGCAATTTTTTAGGTTGCCCAGGCTTTATCACCTTTTTTGTATGGCAGGTTACCGTCATATTTACCAGGAACGGCTATATAACGTAAGGCCTGTGTGGCACCCGGTTTTGAAGTGAAGAAACCCAGCAGGGTTAATTCCTTCAGCATCCTGAAGTAATGGTTAGGATCTTCCGGTTTTTTTGTTTTGGTATAGGCTTTTTGCTCTTTGTCAAGCTCGGTTAACAGTTCTGTACGTTGCTCGGGAGTAGCCTCCAAAAACTTTTTACCAAATTTCTTGTCGCTTGCATCATTCAGGTCTTTAAGGCCTTTGGTGAAAATTTTCTGATCATCGGCAGTATAGCAATCCTGTACCATTACCGTCATAAATTTGCCAATTTCGGCAGCTTTAGCACCCGGGGTTGAAGTTGCAGGTAAAATGGTTTCACCAATTTCATCCATCAGGGCCACATCATCCTGTGTAAAAAGGTCGTTTACTTTCGGCGAAGATGGTTTACATCCGGAGATGAAGAACTCGGCGCCGATGATGGTACCGCCAAGGATCAAACCTACCCTGCCTATCGCTTCTCTTCTATTCATGTTTAATTATTGATTTACTGAATTATTGAATTATCGAGTTATTTGATTTTCCAATTATTGATGAATTATGAGTTAGCAATTAAATCAATAATTCGCTAACTCAATAATTCAATAATTTAAAAAGCTACGCTTTCAACACGAAACCTTCGCGGTAATCGCGTTTAATATATTGGTTAACAGCATCAAAGTTGGTAACTTTCATAGCCTGGTTATCCCATACCAGTTTTACCCTGCCACCATTTAGCTCATGGCCGCGAACCGCAAGGTTAGCCATCAATAAAGCCTCAGTAAGCGGGCCAGCCTTATCAAATGATGAGCTTAGCTCTGTTTTACCGTAACCTGCTATACAGCCTTCAACCCACTGTGCATAGTGACCATTGGCGCCGCCCGGTACACGTGCCCATTTTTGAGGTGCTTTCGCGTCTTTGGTAAGTGATTTTGGCAATAACGTAGGCGCATCAGAATAAGTACTTGCGTACATTTTTCCTTTTGTACCGATGAATAATGTACCGTTACCTTCTTCACCACCGAAGTTTTCGCTTGCTAACAATTCGATTGGCCTTTCAGGCTGGATACCACCGTCCATCCAGTGCAGGGTAACATCGCCTTTAGTTTTGTCAGTTTTAGGGAACGTTAATGTGATGTGGCTTGACGGAGGGCAGCTTTCAGGGAAATGACCTTCTTTAAACTCGTCTACATAAACACTGCCAACGCTGGCCTGTACATCTTTCGCATACTGGATCCCCAATACGCGGAAAGGTGCTTCTACCAGGTGACAGCCCATATCGCCAAGGGCGCCGGTACCGTAATCCCACCAGCCGCGCCAGTTAAACGGAACCAGTTTATCAACGTAATCTTTTTTAGGCGCAGTACCCAGCCACAGGTCCCAATCCAGTTCTTTAGGAATATTTGGTTGTGGCGGTGGCCATGCAATACCTTGCGGCCAAACGGGGCGGTTTGTCCAGCAGTAAACGGTGTGCACATCACCAATCAGGTCGGCATCATACCATTCTGACAGTAAGCGTGTACCATCATTTGATGAACCCTGGTTACCCATTTGTGTAACCACTTTATATTTTTTGGCAGCCTCTGTTAATAAACGGGCCTCCCAAATATCATGCGTCAGCGGTTTCTGAACATAAACGTGTTTGTTCAGCTGCATAGCATTATAGGTAATAATGGCATGGTTATGATCGGGCGTTGAAACCGATACCGCGTCAAAATGCTTGTGTTCTTTGTCAAACATTTCGCGCCAGTCTTTATAATACTTTGCCTTAGGAAAATCGCTGCGTGATCTTGCCGCTCTGCGGTCGTCAACATCGCACAGGAAGGCGATCTCGGCTTTGCCGCTTTTGTAAAAATTAGCAATATCGCTTTGCCCTTTACCACCGGCACCTACGCCGGCAATCAATAACTTGTCGCTTGGAGCTATAAAACCTTTACCGCCCAAAACATGGCGCGGAACTATCATAAAACCAGCGGCCGCTATGGCGCTGCTTTTAATAAATTGCCGTCTTGACGGGTTTGGGGTTTTGTCCTTTTCTTCAGTCATAGGTGTTTTTATTAGGTTGTTTTTATGTGATGTTGGTTAAATTTCACCTTTTTTTAGTATCTCAACAGCATGGTTGGCCGCACGTGCGGTTAATGCCATATACGTAAGCGACGGGTTTTGGCATGCTGCCGAAGTCATACATGAGCCATCGGTAACAAATACGTTCTTAGCATCCCAAACCTGGTTCCACTCGTTCAATACTGAAGTTTTCGGATCGCGGCCCATCCTCGCGGTACCCATTTCATGGATGCCACGGCCAAGGAACGGATTAGTACTGGAAGTTTGCACGTCTTTAGCACCCATGGCTTCCAGCATTTCTTTGCCGTCTTTTTCCATATCGATACGCATTTTCAGCTCATTTGCTTTCAATTCGGCATCAATGGCAACAACAGGCAAGCCCCATTTATCTTTTTTGGTTTTGTCGATGGTAACCTTGTTTTCGTGGTAAGGCAATGTTTCACCAAAAGCTCCCATACCTATATGCCATGAACCTGGCTCGGTCAATGCATCCTTAAACGCGCCGCCAATGTTCAGTTCGGCAATGTCACGGCTCCAGCCTTCGCGGCTTGCCGAGCCCTGGTAACCGAACCCACGGATGTAATCACGTTTTTCGCCGTTCAGGTTACGGTAACGAGGGATATAGAAACCATTTGCGCGGCGACCGAAATAATATTTATCCTCATAACCTTCAATCCTGCCATAAGCGCTAACATTAAGGTGGTGGTCCATCAGGTTGTGGCCAAGCTCACCGCTGCTGCTGCCCAAGCCGCCTTCCCAAACGTCGGTAGCTGAATTCATCAGGATCCAGGCCGAGTTAATGGTTGATGCGTTTACGAATACGATCTTAGCGAAGTATTCATAAGTTTTATTGGTTTCAGCATCCAATACCTCAACGCCTTTGGCTTTTTTGGTATCCTTATCGTACAATATTTTGGTAACGATAGACCATGGGCGAACGGTTAAATTACCGGTAGCCATAGCCGCAGGCAATGTAGCCGATTGTGTGCTGAAATAAGCACCGAACGGACAACCTAACCAGCATTTGTTACGGTACTGGCAGTTGGTACGGTTGTTATGCGGTACAGTGATATTAGCCGTACGACCGATGATCATGTGACGCGCTTCTTTATAAAATTCTTTCAAGCGTTTTGAAACGTCTTTTTCAACCACGTTCATTTCCATAGGCGGCATAAAATCGCCATCAGGAAGGATAGGTAAACCATCTTTATTACCGGAGATCCCGGCAAATTGCTCGGCGTAGCTATACCACGGAGCGATGTCTTTGTAGCGGATAGGCCAGTCAACAGCGATGCCATCCTTTAAGTTGGCTTCAAAATCAACATCAGCCCAGCGGTACGATTGGCGTCCCCACATCAGCGAGCGGCCGCCTACGTGGTAACCACGGAACCAGTCAAAACGTTTAATTTCTGTATAAGGACTATCTTTATCACTTGCCCAATAGTCAAGGTTGGTTTCATTTAACGGATAGTCGCGTTTAAGAACCGGGTAATCATCAATCATTTTCTGGGTACGGCCGCCTCTGTGCGGAAATTCCCATGGATCTTTGGTTGCGTTTACGTAATCTTTAATGTGCTCAATATTACGGCCACGCTCAAGCATGATGGTTTTCAAACCCTTTTGTGTTAGTTCCTTGGCAGCCCACCCGCCTGAAATTCCTGAGCCAATGACTATTGCGTCATAAGTGTTTGCAGACATACGAATAATATGATTAGTTTAATTTGTTTACTACTTGGTTGTGTCGTTAAATGTATGAATAAAATTCATTTTCCAAATATTACATTGTGTTTTTTTTACACGAAGGACCTCACCCCGGCCCTCTCCAAAGGAGAGGAAGCCCCCCTTACGCCGCCCTTTTTAAGTCCTCTCCTTTGGAGAGGATTTAGGAGAGGTTCCCCTTCTTCATCTCGCTCATGGCATAATCGGCGGCCCTTGCCGTAAAGGCCATATAAGTTAGTGACGGATTTTGGCACGAGGTTGATGTCATGCTGGCGCCGTCGGTAACAAATACGTTTTTAACGCTATGCACCTGATTCCATTTGTTTAATATCGATGTTTTAGGATCATTCCCCATTCGGGCACCGCCCATTTCATGAATATCAAGCCCCGGTGCTCGTCTATCGGTACTGGCTTTAATGTTGGTAAAACCCGCGCTGGTGAACATCTCGGTTAACTGCTCCACATAATCCTTCTTCATCTTCTCGTCGTTATCGTCGTAATCAATGTTCATCTTTAATAATGGTACGCCCCAGGCATCTTTTTGCTTGTCATCAAGACTTACAAAATTGCTTTCCTTCGGGATGGTTTCGCCCATCATGTGCGAGCCTACACGCCACGGGCCAAGCTCTTTGTTAGCCAGGTTATCTTTCAGACTGCTACCTACGCCGTCCCAACTACGCTGCGGGGATCTGTAAGCGCCAAAGCCTGAAGCATAACCGCGTAAAAAGTCGGTTTCTTGTTTGTACACATTCCTGAACCTTGGGATATACCCCCCGCCGGCAGGGTTACGGCCATCTGTTGTCCATTCTTTAGCGCCATCATACTCGGCTCCAATATGGGCCGAATAATTATGGAAAGCTACATATTTACCCAGCACACCGCTGTCATTGCCCAAACCATTAGGGAAGCGGTGTGATTTAGAATTAAGCAATATCAGGTTGGTATTTAACGCCGCTGCATTGACAAATATTACTTTGGCGTAGTAGTCGATAGCTTCTTTGGTATTGGTATCAATAACCCGCACACCGGTAGCTTTACCCAGCTTATCATCATAAATAATAGATTCCACTACCGAAAATGGCCTTAATGTGGCGTGACCAGATTTTAAAGCCCAGGGGATAGTGGTAGCGTTAGCGCTGAAATAGCCACCAAAGGGGCAGCCACGCTCACAGATCGTTCTCCTTTGGCATTGTACCCTGCCCTGATCAAGGTGGATTTGATTAGGGGTTGACAGGTGGGCGCAACGTGCGCTGATCACGTGGCGGTTTTTATATTTGCTTTTTACGTGATCTCTAAAATATTCTTCAACAGTATTTAATGGGAATGCGGGTAGGAACTCACCATCCGGCAATTCGGCAATGCCATCACGGTTACCCGAAATGCCGGCGAATTTCTCTACATAACTATACCATGGTGCGATATCTTTGTAACGGATAGGCCAGTCTACCGCGAAACCATCGCGGGCGGGGCCTTCAAAATCAAAATCGCTCCAACGCTGGGTTTGACGTGCCCAAAGCAGGGATTTACCGCCAACCTGGTATCCGCGGATCCAGTCGAAGGGTTTATCCTGTATGTAAGGGTGCTCTGCATCTTTAACAAAAAAATGCGCGGCGCTTTCTCCAAAGGCATAACAGCGGTTTACAATAGGATTGGCTTCCTGTACCGCCATCGGCAATTCGCCCCGGTGTTCAAACTCCCAGGGGTACATGTTGGTAGTCGGGTAATCCTTAATGTGCTTAACATCGCGGCCACGCTCCAATATCAGTGTTTTGAGTCCTTTGTCCGCAAACTCTTTAGCAGCCCATCCCCCGCTCATTCCCGAGCCAATTACTATCGCGTCGAAAGTGCGTTCTTTAACGCTGTCGATATTTAAATTAGCCATTACTTATACTGCTTGCTTTTGTTTGTAAGGGAAATGCGCATTGTACCTGCCCGGCACAAGCTCATATATCACTTCTTTAGTCATAAAATATTTTGAATTGGTATAACCGTTTATGGTTTGCCTTTTTACTATGCTGTAAAACTTCTTAAGCTCGGGCGAATACTTGCCTGCAGGAGGAGTGGCAGGTGCAGCATCTTTTTTATCACTGTTTTTCCTGGCCGCCTCTTCTTCCGCTTTACCTTCTTTTTCTATATCCAGCAAAAATTCTTCGCGGGTTTTAGTATCAAGCTGGTCAAACGTTTTACTATATAATTTTTGAGATTGATCTGCGAAATGGCCCATGCCAGTTACAAATGCCTGCTGATCTTCCTTTTTATAGCAGTCATCCACCATTTTCAACACAAATAAATGCAATAGCAGGTCTTTAGCGCCCGGTGTTGTTGTTTTAGGAATAAAAGTTTCCGAAACATCACCTATCAACTGTTCCTGATCGGCAGTGATATCAATATTTTTGAGTGCAACCTTCGACTTTGCTTTATCCTGCGAACAGGCCGGGAGCAATGCAGCCCCTCCTATTATCAAAGCCAGATTTTTGATGACGGTACGCCGGTCCATTGTTTAAACTAAATTGTTTTAGCGAAGCCCATTTATCTGTCACAAAACTTTTAGTTTACTGAACAGGTAACGAGAAAGGCTTAATATGATTTATAATGTGCTCCCAAACTTAATAATTACAATTCAAAATCAAAGGCTGTAAAAATTAAATCTTCACGGGTGTAAGTTAGTCTTATACTATTAATAGCCCCATTTTTTCATGATTTGTAAATCAATTTTTACACAATCGATTGGGTCTTTGCCCTGGTATGCTTCCTGCTCAATAATGAACAAAGAGGTGCCGCCTTTTTTTGCCCCGGCCTTTACAATATCCCTAACTGGCAGGATCCCGGCACCTAAAATGGTGCTTTCAGTATCATCGCCACCGTGTGGCGGTACTTTAATTTCGTCCTTTACGTGCATGGACTGGAAACGGCCGGGATATTTATTGATAAACTCCAACGCCCTGCCACCGGTAGTGTACATGTTACCGATATCTATTTGCTGGGCCACCAAAGCCGGATCGGTATTTTGGATGATATAATCATAAAGGGTAATATCCCCTACTTTGGTACTGATCTCAAAGTTGTGGTTATGGTAGCCAAACATCATGGATGATTGCTTGCAAAGCTCACCGCATTTGTTAAACTGCTCCATAGTGCGTTTCAGGGCATCGGTATCTGTACGTACCTTTTCATCAAGCCAGGGGCTTATCACAAACTTTTGCCCCATAGTGGCCGCGTCTTCAACAGTATACTTCCAGGCATCGGTAAAATCATTTTTGGCTGCATCCCAGTGCTGAGGTGTCATTACGGTATGGCCGCTTGGCATTTTAAGGTCAAGATCGGCCAGGATCTTTTTAAATTCTTTGGCGGTATAGCCGTAAAATTTTCTGTCGATGTAATTTGCATGCTCCACATGTGCATAACCTGCATCAGCTATCTTTTTAAGCGTTCCCTGCGGATCGGCCTTCATGGCATCGCGTACACTATAAAGCTGCACCCCTACCCGTTTAAGTTTATTATCCGTAGCGGCAAATAAACTATCAGGAAGTAGCGCCGCCCCGGCTACTGCCATTGCGCCGGTTTTTAAAAATGATCTGCGTGATGTATACATGGTTATATGTTTAAGGTTATTTTGCAATAGGAAATACAGGGAACAATAAATCAGAGTTACTTACAAATGCCAGGTGCTTGCTATCCGGCGCCCATGACGGGGTGTTGATAGTACCCTGGCCACCGTATAAATAAGCTACCACTTTTGAAGGGCCTCCGCCTACCGGCATCAGCCTTAAATATACATGCTTATAAAAAGGATGGTCGCCGGGGGATACTTCGCTTTTAAGAAAGGTGATATAAACTATCCATTTACCATCGGGCGAGATATGCGGGAACCAATTGTTATAATCATCATTAGTAAGCTGGGTTTGCTCACTGCCATCGGCTTTCATGCGCCAAACCTGCATCAGGCCGCTGCGCACCGAATTAAAGTAGATGTATTTTCCATCGGGCGAATATTCGGGACCATCATCTAAACCAGGTGTGGTAGTAAGCCTTTCTTCGGGCCCTCCTCCTGCCGGGATGCGGTAAACGTCAAATTCCTTATTGCGCTCGCCACAAAAAACGAGGTATTTATTATCGGGCGACCAGCCATGCATATAACTTGCCCCATGCCCGGTTTGGGTTACCCGTGTAGCCTCGCCACCGGCCGACGAAACTGTGTATCCTATTGATGGGCCACCATCGCCGCTGCTGATAGCCAGCATTTTGCCATCGAAGGAAAGCACATGGTCGTTATTATTATTTTTAGCGATGCCGGTATTGAGTACCGTTGGTGTATGCAATTTAAGATCGAATTTAAAAAGTGAACCTTCGCTGTTATAAATAAGTGATTTGCCATCAAGTGTCCAGTTTGGGGCCTGGAGTGATTTTGGTGATTGATAAACCACCGTGGCATTCTGACTTTCGAGGTCAAGCAACTCAATGGCGCTGCCTAAATATTGTTTATAAGGAATCAATGAGGCCGGTGCGGGTGTAACTATACGTACGTTATTGAATACAGCTTTCTCGGTAACATCCGCATTGTGCGAGCAGATGAAAATGCCCACATAAACGTCGTCGCCCAGGTCAAGACCGGTTACTTCCTCGCTCACAAAGAGATCGCCTTTGCGGGCTACCGACATGGTATAGGTATTACCTTTGCGTTCCAACTGGATCACATCGGCCGCAGTGATGGATGCCTTCTTTTCTTCGGTAATGCCGCTTACCGTTTTACGGTATTGCAACGAGGTTAAGCCATCTCCATGCACAACGGCATTGATATGTTTTGAATTTGAATCAAGCGTGGTGCGAACCATTAGTCCAACCTTGCGATGCGCTTCAACACCTTTGCCTATAAATGCGGCGTTGGTGCGAAGAATGAAATCGCCTTTCATTTTCTTCCACACAAAGTGAAAATCATCATGCGTAGCCCAGATATTCTGGCCCGAACCAATAAGCGTATATTGCTGTAATTTAGCGTCATATACACCGCTGCCCTGATGCTTGACCGTACCAACATCGGTTTGGCCTTCAAATATTCCTACGTCCTGAGCACTAACCCGGGCAGAAAACAAGGCAATGCAAGCTATGCATAACACAACATTTAATATTTTACAGCGCATTGGTTTGGTGTTTAGTGTACACTATAATCGGTTCACTAAGGTATATAATCAATTCGCTATTAAGATAGTACTATTTTAACAATTCTCCACATTTTTGATATATAGCCAGATTTTTACAAAGTGTAATTTTAACACGGAGTGGGGAGGTTGATTGCTGTTGGAGACAACACAGTTGCCGTTGTTGATGTTGTCACCAACATCCATCAGATAGGTTAACGCATCGGATGGCATAGAGCGGAGATCACCAGTTGAATTGCACAGCGCATAGTTGTTGGTGACAACACCAACAACGGCAAAAGTTTTTCAATTCCCTCCCCTGGGAGGGGTGTGATGGAAATGTGTAATGGCAGGGAGGGGTTCATCTGCTATTTCCGGTATAGGCACGTCGACGAAACCCCTTCCTACACCCTCCCAGGGGAGGGAATCGCACAATCCCACGCCTTTTCTTCTTTCCACAAGATGACGATGACAATACTAACAGCAGCCAAAGTGGCGGCAAACCAAACAAAAAGGCCACAGCACTTATCTTGCTATGGCCTTTTAATGTATTTAATAACAGCTTATTCCGCCGCTACCAATATTTCAGCAACTGGTATAGCCGCTGGCGCTACTACCGGTACCGGCGTACAATATTCCTTCAAAAAATCAGCTTTTGAATCGCGGTATGAGCTTACAGCTCCCAGCATACTCATCATTTTAATATAACACCAGGCCAAATCAAACTGATATGGTTTAAAGCCAGAGCGGGCGCTTTTAGGATATAAATGGTGGTTGTTATGCCACTCACCTGCTACATAACCCGGCCACAACTGATTGATTGACATATCCTCGCGGTTATGGTCGATACCTTCACGCCGCATATCTTTTCCTTTACCATGACCTTCGTAGTTAAATGTACGTACACCAACTGCCCAAATGCCGGCAGAGCCAAATACAGCACAAGCCAATGCCGGTCCGCCTAAAAGGTAGAAAGCTGTAAACCAAAAGCCCCAGTTCAGTATAATACCAATTATGGTTCGGGTTGGATTAGCCAGGGTGCCCCATTTTTGATACTGCTTGTAAGTATTTGTATTTACCCCGGTGTGTTTCATCAGGTTAACACATTTTTTGTAAGTGACTTCGTCCATGTTTCGTGCTATGGGCTGATGATTAACATCTGCTAAAAAGCAATACATAAAACCACCTTGTGCATTGTAAGGATCGCCCGGCTGATCAGATAAAGCGTGGTGCACATGGTGCGATACTGCGTAGATTTCTTCAGGGATGATCTTCAATGTAAGGTTCTGGGTAAAAAAACGCCAGAATTTATTTTTAAAGGTGTAAGCTCCGTGAGTGCAATACCGGTGGTGCCAGATTGTACCATGGGTGCCCATAATAATCATACTGTATACGAAGGCAACAATAAGCCCGGTGATACTGAAATATTTAAAGATGAACAGCCCCAGGAACGGCACTAAAGCCAGCACCAGCGACCAGCTTAAAAACGAAAGCCAGTTTTTTTTATCCCTGAATACATTTAGCCGTTTAAAAAATTCTTTTACAATTTGTGTGTTAGTAGGTTTTGAGAGGTTGCCAAGCCCATCTGTCCAACCATATGCAGGTGGTTCGAGCACAGTGTTTAAAAATGCCATTAAGTGTTTGGGAGATTAGTTTAAAATTGTCGGAGAATTGTTATAAATTGTCACAATATAGTAAAAAGTACCTACTGCTTATACGTAACAACGGGATAAATAGATTTAAATTACCCAACAAATGATTAAAACTTTTTCAAAATAATTAAATTTCTTTATAAGAAATTATAAAAGTTAATATCAGCTACATATTACTTAATAAGCATTAATCGTATAGCAGACCATTAATTTAAAATAGGAATAATTTTTGAGGAAAGTTTAATCCGTTACCAAGGGAAGACTAAAACTGAAGGTACTGCCCCTGTTCAATTCTGAATTTACCCAAAGCCTGCCGCCGTTAAACTCAATAAGCTCCTTGCATAAAAACAAACCAATGCCGGTGCCTTTCTCGCCGGAAGTACCTGTTGCTGTATATTTCGTATTAAGGCTAAATAACTTACCAAGTTTTTCTGCAGGAATACCGTTGCCGGTATCGTTAACACTGATCACCACCATACCTTCATCAACGGTGCTTAGCAAACTAATAATACCGTAATTGCCCGTAAACTTAATAGCATTACTAACCAGGTTACTTAAAACTACTTTTACATGCCTTTCATCGGCCTGTACACACATTCCGGGTAAAGCCATGTTTTCAAACCTGATATTTTTTTGCTGAAAAAGGTAACTAAAAATCCTCCCGATTTCATTGCCAATTAAATAAATATCGACTGCTGATGCTTCAAGATTAACGCCTTTGATTTGGCTGCCCGCCCATTCAAGCAGGTTTGAAAGGGTTAATTCGGCACCCTGTACTACCGGCTCTATTTCCTTCATCAAGTCCTGAACTTCATCATCGCTTAAAACACGGGTGTTGTATAAACGTAATATAGAATTCAGATTAGCAAGCGGTGTACGCAGGTCATGCCCTATTACAGCCAGTAACTTATCTTTAAGATTATTAATATTTGCCAGGTTTGCCGATTGGTCTTCTATCAGTTCTTTTTGAATTAATAAGGCTTTATGCTGCTTGCGCATCCGGTTATTTAAAACCCGCTTTTGTTTATAAAGGTAATAGGTAACCGACAAAGCCAATATTACAACCAGCAATGAAATAAGCAGTGTAATGATTATAACCTTTTGCAAATGAATTTTTTCGCGGTATTGCCCTGCCTTTTCCTCAACCGCGGCAATAGCATTAAGACGGCTGTTGAGCTCAAAATAACTCTGTATGAGCTCGGTACTTTTACGCTTATTGGCAGCGCTAACGCTATCGAGCGCCTGGGTGTACTTTTTCTGATAGGCTAACGACTGTACCATATCATGCTTTTGCTCAAAGCTGTAGGCCATGGTTTTATAAGCCGACGAAATGCCATCCATAACACCGATGCTATCGGATAAATCCGCGCCTTTTTTTGCAAGGTCAACGGCTTTGTCAAACTGGTTTAACGAATTGTAAATAACAGCACGTTCAATAAATGAGATAGCCCTTAAACGCTTATTATTAACAATATAACTCATTTGCAGGGCAGTGTCTGAATAAGCGACCGCCTGTTGATACTGCCCTTTTAACCGATAAGCATTAGCCAGCCGGCTATATAATATACATATCGCGGGCTGGTCATTTACCGTACGGCTAAGCTGCATGGCAAGTTTGGCAAGAGCAATGCCTTTATCATATTGTTTAAGCCTGGCGTAAACAAATGAACGCTCGTTATAAACTTCGGCAAGCATTTTAGGATCATGACCGGCAAACCGGGCCGCGATGTCTAAATTTTTTATAGCCTTGCTATAGTTTTGCAAATCTGTATAAGCCCTGCCGATAGAACTATAACAGTGGGCCAGTAACAGCGGCTTGTTTTTGGGCAGATAATTTAAAGCCGAATTAAAATAAAACAAACTGATAGGATAGTATGACTGCGACCAGTACACATGCCCTAAATTTAAAAAAGCGGCGCCCGTACCTTCATTATATTTTATTTTTTCCGAAAGCAGCAAGGCATGTTCAGCACTTACCCTTGCCTCGTAGGGAGCACTAACATAGGTTTCCTCAACCAATTTGTTAAGGCTGTCGATGGTTTTGATTAGTGACGGCGATTTTTCCGGCTCAATTCCGCTTGTTTTTTGCGCATAAACAGTACTATGCATTAATAACAGCAATAATAAACCAAGGGGCCTTGTCATTCGCTAACAGTTTCAGACTGCAATCTAACAATAAACTTAATATAGGCAATAACTATCCGGCAACAATGCACCGCTCGCCCTGCAGCAGTTCAATACAATTCTCGTAGTTATCGGGCATTTGAATTTGTTCAACCTCTTTCATATAACTCTGCTTAATCTCTTTACGGCGGCGGGCTTCAATAAAACGCCTTACCTGTTCCCGGTTTTCCAAAACCAGGCCGGGCACTTTGGCCGGCTTGTTAAAATCATCTTTAGCTACCATAGTAAAATAGCTGGTGTTGGTATGTTTTACCGAATGGTTTTTGATATTTTCAGATATCACCCGAATCCCTACCACCAGCGAAGTATTGCCTACATAGTTTACCGATGCCATGAGCGATACCAGTTCCCCTACTTCCACGGGCTGCAAAAAATCCACAGTGTCGATAGATGCTGTTACACAATAATTACCGGCGTGTTTGGCGGCACATACATAGGCTACTTTGTCCATGAGCGAAAGCAAGATCCCTCCATGGATCTTTCCGCCAAAATTGGAATACGAAGGGATCATCAGTTCGGTAATGGTGGCCTGCGAAAATGCCACGCTTTTATAGCCGTCTATATCGGGTAAGGGGTTCATAATATATGGTAATATAGTATAGGTTAAGCACTAAAATACAATATATGCAACATTAGTATTACATAGGGTTAAATAGTTAAACCTTCGTTAAACTTTAATGGTCAATAACCTAAATTGACCCTAAACTATGAAAAAACACTTACTGCTCGCGTTTATCGGTATTCTTTTTTTATCAACTGCCTATGCCCAGCAAGCCCGCGAAGTGCGTGGTACGGTAGTTGACAGCGTGGGCGCCATACCCGGAATTACGGTAAAACTGATATCCGACAAAGACAGCGTAGTGGTAGCAACCAGCACTGCCGGGGCATTTTATTTCCCCGCCGTTGCCTCCAAAAACTTTAAACTCACCATCAGCGGTATCGGTTACCAGCCCTTTACCCGCCGTTACGTAATGGATAACGATACCAAACCCATTAACCTCGACCCCATCAAAGTAAAGGTACAAACCAATATGCTAAATACGGTAGTTGTTTCGGCAGTGATCCCTATCACGATTAAGGAGGATACCGTAGAATATAAGGCCAGCGCCTATAAGGTACGGGAAGGATCGCCGGTGGAAGACTTACTTAAAAAACTGCCCGGCGTAAGTGTTGATAAAGACGGCAATGTAACCGCGCATGGCAAACAGGTTACCAAGGTGCGGGTTAATGGTAAGGATTATTTTACCGGCGATGTACAAACCGCCACCCAGAACCTGCCTGCCGATATTGTGGAAAACATACAGGTGATTGACGATTACGGCGACCAGGCCAACCTTACCGGCATCAAAACCGGCGACCCGGACAAGATCCTGAACATCACCATACAAAAGGGAAAAAGTAAAGGTAATTTTGGCCAGGGCAGCGTTGGCGTTGGTAATGACGACCGGTACCAGGCCCGTCTTTCGGCCAATTCATTTTATGATGCAAGGCAGCTGGCGGTTATCGGCACCTGGAATAACAATAACACCAATAGCTTCAACCTTGGCAGCAGCGGTGGCGGCGGAGGCCGGGCAGGGCGCGGGGGTGGCGGCAGCAGCGCAGGCGGGGTGAGTACGGCCAACGGTATTACTACCAACCGCTCCATAGGCACCAATTACCGCGATGACTGGGGCAAAAAAGTAACGGTTTATGGCAGCTATAGTTTTGCCGATAAAGACAGGGATATCAACAGCACAACCCTGCAGCAAAATCTTTATCAATCGGGTAATATCATTAATATGGATAACAGCACTAACCATAACCATGGTATCAATCACCGTTTTGATTTCAATATCGAGTACAAAATAGATACATCCAACTATATCAAAATAAACCCGGGCTTTTCATACGCTACGGCTGAAAACATGAGTACCGATACCTTCAGCAATACCCGTAACCAAAGTTTAGTTACCGGCAATGAGCTGGCCCTCACCAATAACTCATCACAAACAGGCAGCCTTAATGTACTTTATAACCACAAGTTCCACAAAAAAGGACGGAATTTCAGCGTCAATGCCAATGTAAGCTATTCTAAAAACGATCAGGACCTGAACGATAAATACACCACCCGGCAGGATACCGTGGTAACACCGTTGTTTCAGCAGATCAACTCTGATAATCAATCGCAAAGGGTAAGCCTGCATTTTTCATACATCGAACCTGTTGGCAAAACAACTTACCTGGAAAGCAATTACAGTTATAATTATTCGAACACCGATAATAACCGCTACAACTACCGGGTTGATCCTACAACAGGCAATCAAACCTACGTTGATTCATTGAGTACGTTGTATAACTACCAGTTCATCACCAACCGCATCGGTTTAAACCTTCGCGGGATACAACCTAAATATAATTATACGCTGGGCCTGGCTGTTCAGCCTTCAAAGCTCGAGGGGGAATCGCATAATTTTCATACCTCCACATCTACCTTTAATATTATCCCTACGGCAAGGTTTATCTATAACTTTTCCAAAAACCACTCGTTGTCATTTAATTACAGTGGCTCCAATGCCCAGCCTTCATTTAGTCAGCTACAGCTTCAGCCCGATTATTCAAACCCTCAAAACAGGATTTATGGCAACCCTGACCTGAAACCCGAATTTACCAACAGCTTTAATGTGCGTTATAACCAGTTTGACATTGCCAGCGGCAATTCACTGTTCGCCAGTTTATCATTTGCCGAAACCCAGGATAAAATAGTTACCAATTCGACCCCTGTTACCGATAGCACCCAAAGCACAAAAGGCAACAATACCATACAGGCAACCCGCTATATTAACACCAATGGTTTTTATAATGTAAACGGCAACTATTCCTTTTCAAAACCATTCGCCGAACGCAAGTACACCGTATCCTTAAACGGCGGTGCAAGCTACAACAACAATATTTCATATATTGAGAATCAGCGCAATGAGGGTAAAAACTGGGTGCTTAACCAGGGCGTTAAGCTAAGGGTTGATCTTGACAGCATTATGGATAGCGAGATCAGCGCCAATTACAGCATTAATACTACCCGCTACAGCCTGCCATCTTCATTAAATACCGATGCCCAAACCTGGACATTAGGGCTCGACGGCCGTAATTACTTTTTTTACAGTTGGGTGCTTGGTTACAGTTTAACTCAAACCATCAATCACGGTTTCAGCAGTACCGTAAAAGCGAACCCCACCCTGCTGAGCAGCTACCTGGAATACCAGTTTTTAAACAAACATATAGCCTCGCTTAGGTTCCAGGCTTTTGATATTTTTGACCAGAACAAAGGCATTACCCGTACCGCTGTAGGCAACCAGATCATTGATACACGTACCAACCGGCTGGGCAGGTATTTTATGCTCAGCTTTACGCTCCGGCTTCAAAAATTTAGCGGCAGCCGTCCACAGGGCGGGCGTAACGGCGGCGGCAAGGGCTTTGGTGGCTTTGGCGGCGGTCGTCGTGGTGGCAGAGGATAATTTGTATCCCGCTTTTTTTGGAGATACGTGAGCCGCTGTTATATATTTACAACAATCTATATTCCTGCATTGAGAAAACTTATTTTAACCTGTATATCGATATTATGTATCGGCAGCACATTTGCGCAAACCAGGGATGCCGCTGCTGCAAAAACTGCCCCGGAAACTGTTGTAGTAAAACGTCACCTCACCGATTCGGTAGTTGAACGGTTTAACGTGCTAAAAACTAACAGAGGCATCAGGCAAGGGTTATACCAGGCCCTTTATCAAAAAAACTATGCCCTGGCCAGTGGCTACTATGATAATGATAAACGGACCGGCGTTTGGCACTTTTTCGACAACCGAGGGCACCTGGTACAAAATTTCGATTACAGGACCAACCAGATCACTTACGAAGCTCCTGAAGACAGCACATCAAACCTACAGTATTTTGTTGATGTAAAACTTAATGACACAGCAAAAACAACCAAACCACTTAAAGTAGGCGGCAGATTTTTTGGATACCTCCCTTATCTGAACCTCTTTAAGCTTCCGCCCGATTTAATGAACCTTAATCCAAATGTATCGTTTGGCGCAGTGGAGTTGTTGATTAGTCCCTTAGGGAGGCTTGCATCATTTAAAGTGCATGTGTACAGCGGCTCGTTCAAGAAAACATTCAATATGAGTATTGACGTACCCGACCCTGCCGATAAGATCTTTGTACCAGCTACTGTAAACGGCGAAGGTGTCAGCTGCCGGGTGCTGATCAAATGTGCTTTCAGAAATGATGGCGGGCTGGAATTTTATTAGAAGCCAGCAGCCCCCTCTAAATCTCCCCCGGAAGGGGAGACTTTAATAGCAACAAAATAAAAAAGGTTCATTTGCATTATGCAAAATGAACCTTTTTTATTTAAAGCCCTCCCTTCCGGGGAGGGTTTGGGTGGGGCTTAGTGATCGTGATGACCATCCGGGCCGTGCGCGTGGCCGTGCGATAACTCTTCGGCTGTTGCAGGGCGTACGTTAAGGATATTACCTTTAAAGTGCAGTTCCTGACCGGCCATCGGGTGGTTAAGATCAACAATAACGGCATCTTCGGCAATTGAAACCACCATAGCCTGGAAACGGTGGCCCTGGTTATCCTGTAAAGGCAAAATGCTGCCAATTTCGGGCAGTTCAGTACCCTGGAACATTTCTTTAGGCAGGTTGGCTACTGCTTCTTCATCATATACGCCATAAGCATCTTCGGGAGATAAGCGAAACTCGTAGGCATCACCTGTTGAAAGTGTGCTCAGGTTATCCTCAAATTTAGGCAGCATCTGTCCTGCACCAAATAAAAAGGTAAGCGGCTGTTCCTGGGTGGTACTTTCTACCAAAGTTTCGGTACCGGTGTTTTCACGGTCTACGTACAAATCGTAGGTTAATGATACTACGTGTTGTGGTGCAATCTTCATTGTAAATTGTTTTTAGTTGTAAAATCTGGCTTCTACCTCATTAAGGGCATCTGCCGGGTTATTAGCAGGTAATCCGCAGGTTTTATCTTTACAAATGAAAATTTGCGTTGATGCACCAAACTTATCCTGCAGCAAAGGTAAACTTCCTGTATTACCGCCCAACATAATTTTATTGGGGATGTAATTATTTTCCATTTCCTTTCTGAAAGTTTCCGCTCCGGCTCCTGTTATTGCAATTTCGTTTATTCCAAACACCTCATCCAGCAAAAGCGTCACCCAATTTGAATAGGCCGAACCATATTTTGCCAGCTGCGGCATTACATTGCGTAATAACTGTGCCGAAACCTCAATGTAACTTTCGTTATCAAAAAGCAAGCCTAACTTTTTAAGCACCCGTGCCATAACCGAAT
Organism: Mucilaginibacter sp. SG538B; assembly: GCF_013376065.1. Lineage (NCBI taxonomy): Bacteria > Pseudomonadati > Bacteroidota > Sphingobacteriia > Sphingobacteriales > Sphingobacteriaceae > Mucilaginibacter > Mucilaginibacter sp. SG538B. Next base: position 1,441,792 of record NZ_JABMJI010000001.1, on the reverse strand, counting down.
TGGAGGCAGGGATCACCCCATCCATAATTTCAGATTTGCGGGCAATCAGTTGTTCATCGTCGTCGGCAGTAAAGAAGAAAATGCCCTTTGCTTTATCATAATAATGAGCTATGGCTGTATCGGCAAGGCTTTTGGCCTGCTGCAGCCAATGCTCATTGAAGGTAACTTCATACAAAGCGATGAGCCCGTCGATGATATTGGCATAATCATCTAAAAATGCTACAGGTTTATCCGGTGACGATGTGGCGCTGTAAACCCGTGATAACCTGCCAATTTGGCCAAGCAAGTTATTTAAAATAAACCCGGCATTGTTCAGCGCAAGCTCAAGGTACTCTGGCTTATTAAACGTGCGGTAAGCATCGGTCAGTCCTTTTAACATAAGGCCATTCCACGATGCCAGGATCTTGTTATCCAATCCCGGCCGTACGCGTACGCCGCGGGCATCAAATACTTTTTGACGGGATGCAGCTATTTTGACAAGCAATTCATGAACAGGCAAACCTAATTTTGCGGCCAGATCTTCATCGCTGTCCTTCCGGAACAATACGTTCGATTCCTCCTCTTCCCAGTTGCCATCCTCCGTAATATTGTAGTAGATACAGAACAAACCGGCTTCATCGCCTAAAATCTCTTCAATCTCATCTTTGGTAAAAATATAGAACTTGCCTTCCATTCCTTCACTATCCGCGTCGAGCGCCGAATAAAAGCCATACTCAGGTGACATTAATTCGCAGGTACTGAAAGTGATGACCTCATTTACTACCTGTTTGTACAATTCATCCGGATGCCAGATATAAGCTTCGGCATACAGGCTGATGAGTTGGGCGTTATCATAAAGCATTTTTTCAAAATGGGGCACATGCCAGCGCCCATCAACCGAGTAACGGGCAAAGCCGCCGCCGACATGGTCGTAAATGCCGCCGAAGGCCATTTTATGCAAAGTAAGTTTCACTTGCGCCCCTACTTCATCATCTTTCATTAAATAGCCATAGCGCATTAAAGCCTGCCAGTTATTTGGCATCGGGAATTTGGGCGCGTTGCCGGTGCCGCCCTCCTGCTTATCGAAATATCGTTTCCAGTTGTTTACGATAGCTTGCAAATCGGTCTTACTGTATTGCGCCTGTGCCACCACAAATTCTATCGACTCATATTTTTGAATACCCTCGGTAAGGCGAACGGCATAGTCTTCGGCCTCTTCGGGCTTCTGCTTATAAAAATCGGCCAAGTTAAAGAGCAGCGATGTCCAATCGTTTTTACGGAAATAGGTACCACCGTAAATAGGCCTTTGGTCGGGCAGGCAGATACAGTTTAATGGCCATCCTCCCCTGCCGCTCATGAGTTGTACGGCGCTCATATAAATCTGGTCAACATCGGGGCGTTCTTCCCTATCCACCTTAATACAAACAAAATATTCGTTCATTACGGCGGCAACAGCTTCATCTTCAAAGCTTTCATGCTCCATAACATGGCACCAATGGCAGGCCGAGTAGCCGATGCTTACCAGGATAAGCTTATTTTCGGCTTTGGCTTTATCAAGGGCTTCTTTGCCCCAGGGGTACCAGTTTACCGGGTTATTGGCATGTTGTAATAAATAGGGCGATGTGGAGTTGGCCAGGCGATTCATATAGCTGTGTGTTTGCTGCAAAAATGCAGATATAATTGCACCTGTAAGTTAAATGGAATTTATTTAGAAAAGTTTTAGGACAATACTACTTTCGGGCTAACTTCCACGTCAACGAATTCTTTAAATCAAGTAATGTAAGATACAGACGGGTTAATCCAAATGAGCCGATCATGCCATAGTCTCTTATTCTCTTTTTGGTTCCATCGGCAAATTCTACTATTAAATTGGCCTCTGCGTCGTCAGTCCACAAAACGCTGTAGCTTGTTTTCATTTTTTTGATATTAATATAATTTATCAGCGCTTTTCTATTGTTCAATTTATTTAGCGGCACATCACTAACGTAGGTATTATGGCTGCTATCAATTGCCAGATTCATTTCCAACGTATCGCGAAACATTCTTCTCAAGCCCGGACTATAAAATACTTTTCCCTGATTGGTAACCCCGATTGAATCAGTAACTTTTATAGAGATCGATTTGATGTTATAATCAAGTGGCTTGCGGTTATATTCAACAAACCCCCCAAATAAATAAATTAGCGTATCAGTTTGCTCTGTTTCGTTCAATTCAAGCTGTTGGTTAATCATCCTAAACCTTTTAGAATAATAAGCGATCATTTGTATACCGTCTACCGTTATAGGCTTAACTAATTGGCAATAACTACCCCGGTTATTAGACAATTCAAGACATTTAAGTCCACCTTTCCCTTTATCAATTACAGCAAATATGAATAACGACCTGTTGTTGTCTTTTACGGTAACTATCAAATCGGTGAGTTTATCATGATTGAAATCAACTTTTTCCCAGGACTTTACCTTCCAATTTATAGCAACATCATTACAGTCCAGTCTTTTGAGCAACATATCTGAAGGCACTACTTCTATTGCGTCACTACTGCCAAAAGCCTTCATATTTATGAGCAAATCAAAAACATCTTTGTCTGTTTTCAACTTGTCAATCGTATTGGCTTTTACAACTGCAGTTTCGATAACGAAGAACAATAGAAATGAGAAACACTTAAAAAGGTGGGTCATAATGTTAGGTATAGATAAAGATACTTTTATTAAATTAAAGACAAGTCAACACTAATAATTTCCTAATTGAAGTAACAACCTTAAAACACTCCGAACCCAATAAGCCAAAATCACTTATATCCAACCCTTTCAGTCCTAAAAATTATCAAACTCACAAATTATTTCCCTTTATTTGCCCCCTTGTTATCAAAAATTTAAGATGAACTGTTTAAAACTGAATTATTTATTATGCGCCGTGGTGCTGATGCCGTTAACGCGACCGGCATCGGCCCAAACTACCGACACCACAAAATACAATCACCAGGACCTTTTTGGCCCAATTACCTGGCCCGTTACCAGTGGTGGGACACGCTCGGCCGCAGGCAAGCCCTCACCAAATTACTGGCAAAACCGCGCTGATTACCAGATCAAAGCTTCCCTTAATGAAGGCAAGGATACTACCATAACCGGCGAAGTAACCATTACTTACACCAACAACAGCCCTGATAAGTTGGATTACCTGTGGCTGCAACTGGATCAAAACCTGTTTAAACCAGATTCGCGCGGTGCGGCGGTAACGCCATACACCGGCGACAGGTTTGACGTTCGTGGCTTTAGTCGTGGTGGTTATCATATTGCCTCTGTTGATATTACTTACAAAGGCGAAACCTACAAGGTTGATCCTATCATTACCGATGCACGCATGCAGCTGCGCCTGAATACGCCGATGGATGGCAAGGGCGAAAAAATAGAGATCAAGGTTAATTATGATTTCGCGATCCCATTTTATGGTGCCGACCGTATGGGCCGCAAAAAATTTAAACAAGGCTACGTTTACGAAATTGCCCAGTGGTACCCGCGCATGTGCGTTTATGACGATGTGGAGGGCTGGAACACCCTGCCCTACATGGGTTTAGGCGAGTTTTATTGCGAGTACGGCGATTTTGACTATTATATCACTGCCCCTGCCAATAAAATAGTAGTTGGCTCGGGCGATTTGCAAAACCCTGAAGATGTACTTACCCCGGCGCAACAAAAAAGGCTGCAAGAAGCCCGCAACAACGATAAAACCGTAACCATCATCAGTGCGGGCGAAGTTGGCAAAGGCTCGACCCGGCCGTTTAAAGGTACGCTTACCTGGCATTTTAAAATGCAGAATACCCGCGATATTGCCTGGGGCGCTTCTGACGCTTTTATCTGGGACGCGGCAAGGGTTAATTTCCCATCGGGCCGCAAGGGTATTGCCATGTCGGCCTACCCGGTTGAAAGTTCGGGCAATGACGGCTGGGGCCGCTCAACCGAGTACCTGAAAAACAGCATGGAGATCTATTCAAACCTATATTTTGAATACCCCTGGAATTCGGCAGTGAACATATCGGGCGTGGCATTAGGCATGGAATATCCGGGCGCTATCTTCTGTCTCAGCAACCTGAAAAAAGGACAGCTTTGGGGCGATGTTACCCACGAGATAGGCCATAACTGGTTCCCGATGATAGTTGGCTCAAACGAGCGCAAATACATGTGGCAGGACGAAGGTTTTAACACCTTTATTAATGAGTATGCTACCGAAAAATTTAATAAAGGCGAATATGTTGAGAAAAGTGGCTCGGCGCAAAATGTACTGGCCGGCTACCGCAACAGCAAAGACCCGCTCATGACCGCTCCTGAAGCCATAGGGCTCAATGATTATGGCCAGTATTATACCAAAACCGCGTTAGGTTTGGATATATTGCGCAACGTAGTGCTTGGCCCCGAGCGCTTTGATTATGCCTTCCGCGAGTATGTTAAAAACTGGGCGTTTAAGCACCCGCTTCCGTACGATCTTTTCAGGGCTATGAATGATGCCACAGGTGAGGACCTGAACTGGTTCTGGAAATCATGGTTCTTCACCACCTGGAAGCTTGACCAGGCCATTACTTCGGTAAGCTATATCAAAGGGAACCCGGCCGATGGCGCGCTGATCACACTTACCAATAATGAAAAAATGGCTATGCCTGTTGATCTTAAAATTGTTCAGGCTAACGGCAAAACCGAAACTATTCACCTGCCGGTAAACATCTGGCAGCGCGATGGTGTTTGGAAATTTAAATACCCCTCAACATCGGCTATCAAAAGCATGGAAATAGACCCTGATCGTCAACTACCTGACGTTGACCTGAAAAACAACGTTTACAGGGGAGAGTAGTTTTGATTTGGGAATTTGGATTTTCGATTTCGGATTGCGGCGAGGTTAGAGATTAGAGATTAGAGATTAGAGATTAGAGATAACTTCAAAAAGCGATGGGTGTTTGGGCTCATCGCTTTTTTTGACGATTGTGTTTGCTTAACTGTGAGTTGTTTTTATCGCGGTCAGTATAAAAATTATGCAACTTTTACAAAACCATAAAATACTCTTAAAAAACACTATATCCAACTGTTAATAAGCAATATACCCACTAATACAAACCTATATCGACTTCAATTAAACACTTGAAAATATTTTTAATTATAAAACATTTTGTTTATTTTTAATATTAAAGGCTAATAGCAAATTACAATTAGCATGTTAACTATGGCAAGAAATATACTCATAATTGAAGATGACGCTGAAATTTTACGGGTACTTGAAACAGTGCTCACCTTTCATGATTTTGAGGTTACCGGTCTTGACCGTACTGATGATATTATTGGTGCTGTAAAAGCGTACAACCCCGATCTGGTATTAACCGACTATATGCTGCCTGGCCTCAACGGCGGCCGCATTTGCCAGCTTATTAAAGGCAACGAAGATACCCGACACATCCCGGTGATCCTGATCTCGGCCTACCATGAACAAGCTATTGCCCTGGTTAATTTTGGATATGATGCCTTTGTACCCAAGCCTTTTGATATAAATAGGCTGGTAAAAACGATTAACAGGTTTTTGAATTAGAACAAGCTAAGCAAATCTTAATATAAATGGATTGGCTTATTGAGCACGCCGGCACCTTTATTTTCTGTTGCAGCTTCCCATTGCTTGGCTGGATACAAAAAAGGATTGTTAGTAAAAAAGAAATAATCTTCATTCTCTTTACTTCATTAATATTTTTACTGCCTGCACTAACAGGCTATCGTTATCTCAATGAATTCATTTATCCGATATTAATTTGGACTTTACTGTCATCAATCTATGCGATAATTATAAAAGAAAAAAACAAATCAGGTGCGTTGACAATCAAGCTTTCTGCCTTAACGCTTGTTCTGGCTATACTTCTTACCGTTCCATTTATATTGGGGGCAGGCCAAATTACTGTTGATCAGGAATGGGAGATAAAAGGATATAAAGTAAAACACGTAATAGACCAGGGATTTGCAGGTCGCGCTGCAATTCGATATGAACTTTATCAATATGGTACAATCCCAATGTTTATCAAAATGGTCGATTCAAAAATGGATAACGATACAACAGGCAACTGCACTGTCAAATTTGGTTATAAAAACATCAGTTTTAATAAATGCAACGCCTATGATAAATGAAATCGAACTGATTCGTTCATATACCAATACCAAACTTGTAAAATAGTTACTTATGAACTTTCAAAACATCTCTCACCTCCATCAACGCAAATCCTAATAAATTCAATCCTCTCCATGTATCCGGATGTTGCGCTTTAGGATTCTCACCACCAATACCCCAAATAGTATCCCGCGGACTGGCTTCTACTAAAACGCGGTCGCCTGTCGCTATGAGATAATCGGCAAAACGTTGGTTCTGGCTAAATTTGTGAATGTTACCCTGTTTAACTATCTCAAACCGTTCGGTCTTCCACAATTGGTCATCAAAATTCTTCACCTCCCGACCAAGATCTTTGGCTTCTCCCGGCTTAACAGCGTTGACGATCCGCTCGTGTATTTCAAAATCATTGAATAACCAAGCTTTTTTGGCCATCATCCAATGCTCTGCTGTGCGGTAAGTTATTCCGTCAACTTCAAAAGGCAACTCGTACCATTGGCTAAAACAAAATTTCCCTACCTGTTCACCGGCTTTTGGCGTGTGTCCCCAAAAGAAAAGATATTTAACCGGTTTCTCTTGTTCAAACTCCTGACTGAGCCATTGTTTATCATAGTGCTGTAGCATGTGTTAAAGCTATAAAAATTTTGTTTAACGGTATTAAAGACCGTCCACCATGCGATACAATCAAAGAAATCCCAAATCTAAAACCCGTCTTTAAAAAAATCAACGCAATCATCTTCGTCAATAGTCAAAATCGGTGGAATAAAAAAACAATCGGTGGAACCCCAGAAACAAAAATCAATCTGTGTAATCCCAACAAAAAATCCAATTCCGAATTCTCAAATTCGATATCCGAAATTTTTCACCCTTTCCCGCCAAAAACCTTAATTTCGCTGCTCAAGAAAAGAGGAAAAGATTTTGGATTACTTACAGGGATTAAACCCCGAACAAAGGGCAGCAGTTGAACAAACTGAAGGGCCGGTGATGATCATTGCCGGTGCCGGATCGGGCAAAACACGGGTTATTACCTATCGCGTGGCGCATTTGATACGCAAGGGTGTTGATTCATTTAACATACTTGTACTTACATTTACCAATAAGGCCGCCCGTGAAATGCGCGAGCGTATCACCCACGTTGTTGGTACCGAAGCTAAAAATATTTGGATGGGTACCTTCCACTCCGTGTTTGCCAAGATTTTGAGGGTTGAAGCTGAAAAAATTGGCTATCCAAGCAACTTTACCATTTACGATACCGACGACAGCAAGAGCGTTTTAAGGGCCATTTTAAAAGAGATGAACCTTGATGATAAGCTGTACAATGTAAACTTTGTGCTCAACCGCATTTCGGCATCAAAAAATAACCTCATCTCGTGGCAAGAATATAACAAGAACGAGCAGATCCAGGCCGACGACTTTTCGAGCGGCCGCGGGCAAATGGGCAAGATCTATGAGATGTATGCTACCCGCTGCTACCGTGCCGGTGCCATGGATTTTGACGATTTGCTGTATAAAACCAACGAGCTCCTGAAACTGCACCCCGATGTGCTCAATAAATACCAGCACAAGTTTAAATACCTTATGGTTGATGAGTATCAGGATACCAACTTTTCGCAGTACCTGATTGTTAAAAAGCTTGCCGCTGTTAACGAAAACCTTTGCGTTGTAGGTGATGACGCCCAAAGTATCTATGCTTTCCGTGGTGCCAACATTCAAAACATTCTCAATTTTGAGAAGGATTACCCGGACCTGAAAGTGTTTAAACTGGAGCAAAATTATCGCTCAACCCAAAATATTGTGAATGTAGCCAACAGCATCATCCGCAATAATAAAGACCAGCTTAAAAAGAACGTATTCTCCGAAAAAGAATCGGGCGATAAGATCAAGGTGATGCGGGCCTTCAGCGATAACGAGGAAGGTAAAATAGTAGCCGAAGCTATTATGCAAGACCGCAGCTCAAACGGGCTTAAATGGTCGGCATTTGCTATCCTTTACCGCACCAATGCGCAGTCGCGGTCTATGGAAGAGGCTTTACGCAAGCTGGGTATCCCATATAAAATATATGGCGGTCTTTCGTTTTATCAGCGTAAGGAAATTAAGGACCTGATAGCTTATTTCAGGCTCACCTTTAACCCTAATGATGAAGAAGCTTTAAAGCGCGTTATCAATTACCCTAAACGCGGTATTGGCGATACCTCGGTTGATAAGATCATTGTAGCTGCCGATCAGCATGGTATAACGCCCTGGGAAGTTATTGTTGAGCCGGGCAAATACCTCGAGGGTAAAATATCGGGGGCAGTGTCCACTTTTGCTACCATGATCCAAAGCTTCCAGGTGCTGACCAAAACCAAGTCTGCCTATGAGTCGGCTTTGTATATCGCGCAGCATTCGGGCTTATTGAAGGACCTTTATGAAGATAAATCGGTAGAGGGGCTTAACCGTTACGAAAATATCCAGGAGCTTTTAAACGGGATCAAAGAGTTTTCAGAGCGGGAGGATATTGAAGAAAAAGGCCTCGATATTTTCATGCAGGATGTGGCATTGTTAACCAACGATGATAATGACAAAAACAAAGATGCCGATACGGTATCGCTTATGACCATCCACTCATCAAAAGGGCTTGAGTTTCCGCAGGTTTATGTTGTAGGACTGGAAGAAAACCTTTTCCCTTCGCAGATGTCGCTTAACTCGCGCAGCGACCTTGAAGAAGAGCGCCGCCTGTTTTATGTAGCCGTTACCCGTGCCGAAAGCAAGCTCCATATCAGTTATGCCACCTCGCGTTTTAAGTTTGGAACACTCATTAATTGCGAGCCAAGCCGCTTTTTGGATGAAATTGATGCAAAATATCTTGAGCTCGACTACACCGCCAAACCCGCCTCGGGCAATAATCCATTTTTTGATGATGAGCGTAAAGCATGGAGCAGAGATAAGCAGCCCGACACATTTTCGCGACCAAAACCGGCAGCCGCAGCACCGGTAAAAACCACTTCGATACTGGCCAAGGCGCATGTACCTTCGGCCAATTTCAAGCCTTCTGATACATCCGGTTTACAAGTGGGCATGGAGGTTGAACACGAACGTTTTGGCTTTGGCAAAGTACTCTCTCTTGAGGGTAATAAGCCCGATATAAAAGCCACAATCTTCTTTAAGGAGATTGGTCAAAAGCAGTTGCTATTAAAATTTGCGAAACTTTACATAGTTCAGTAAACATAAACCAAGAGTTAAAATCCCTACTTTGAGGAAATGATTCCCCAAGCCTCGCCACAGTCCATCATTAAATCGCCTTAATAACACTAATTTAAAGGTAATTTAATGATGGCATACCATTTGGATTGCATAAGTATCCCCTTTCCTTAATTAATATTTAATTGATATGAGCGATACTATTAAAAAACAAACAAACAAATCCGTTGGTAAAAACATCCGGGCATTACGCCATCAGCATGGATGGAGCCAGGAAGATGTGGCTAACCGTTTGGGCATCTCTATTCCTGCGTTTTCAAAAATTGAAACAGGGGTAACCGATATAAACCTCTCGCGTCTTGAACAAATTGCCAATATTTTTGATGTAAACGTGGTAAACATACTGGCCCTCGATACTGACGAAACTGATATGAAGCCGTCGAGTTTAAGCCTTGCACAGAAAAAATTGATAGACCGCGAATCAGAAATCGCCAGTTTACAACGTAAGGTAATATTACTTTATGAAGAGCTGCGCAATAAGGCAAGTGTAGCTATCTAAAGGTGTGCAGTAAACATTACAATTTACCGATAGTGTACATTGTTTGCTTCGCATCAGTGTCCTGTTCTACCCACTACATTAAATAGTAGTTAACAATATTTAACAAAAGGAAATTCAGACAAAAAAGCTTCCCGGTGTATTAGCTAATTTATCCATAATGAGCGTTTTATAGGGATTTTGGAGTAATAATTGTGGCATGCAGGTTACTAAAGCAAATTGTATGTCAAATTATCTTATTTCCATATCAAAAAACGAAACCTCGAGCGACGGTATCATCCATGATCCTAAAAGTAAGCTAAAAGTTAAGGCGTTTGATTTGCTGCGGGCACGTTTTAAACCGAGTAAAGGCGAAGTAAGGTTTTTTGTAACTGCCGGCGATGAAACAACACTGGCTTTTGAAACACAGGGCTATAATAAACACAGGCAGCTGCTGGTTTTACAAATGATATCGTGGTATTGTATTTACCTGGGGCTTATAGAAGCACAGATCCACTCCAGCCTGCCTGTACACTTTAGTTAAACCTGAAGGAGGACCGGGCGCCGGTTAAACTCTTGGCGGGTTATGCAGCATGTCGCTCATTTCGATGATCTTTTCATCAATTTCAGATACACATTTGTCCATCATATCCAAACATTCGGCCTGGTCAACCAGGCCTTCTTTTTCAAGGTTGATCAAACCGCGTAACGTAGCTATAGGCCCCCTGATTTGATGTGACAGGTATGACGAATGCTCAGAAAGCTTTTTATTTTTTAACTGCAGATCCTTGGTACGTTCATCAATGATCTCTTCAAGATGATGATTGATCCTATCAAGGTTATCTTTTTGCCGGGATACCTCACCGTTTAGCAATGTAAGCTGTGCATTGGTTTTGGCTTTACGTTTTACATTGCTGATCAGCAAACCAATTACCACAAGCATCAAACCGGCAACTACCGTTACCGCCCAAAATTTCGACCGGTCGTAAGCCTGCCGTTCTGCAATCCTTTCGTTTTCTTTCAGTTGCTCTTCCTGCCTGCGTTTGGCCTCAACCAGGTTCATTTGCGCCGATACGTTGGTTTTATAGGTAACACTATCCTGGGTATATATTTCCCTTAGTAAATTTACCGCACGGGCAAAATTCTTTTTGTTGTACTCCAGTTCGTATGTGGTGTATTTGTAATCGTAGTCAAGCTTAGGGTCCTTTACTAATTGTGTATAAGCGGTCCCCTCCCGTACCATCTTTTCCGCATTTTTAAAATCGCCTTTGGTCATGTAAAGCGCTGCCAGCGTAAGGTCAACACTGGCTACTGACTCGTTCAGGTCACGTGCTTTTGCACCGGTATTAGCCTCCAGCAGTAAACCCAGGGCCTTATCGTAATCTTTAAGTTTAAAATAAATAACACCACGATTTTGCAAACACTGGATCAGGTTTACCGAATCGCTCAGTTTCTGAAATATAGGAAAGCTTTTATCATAAAACTTAAGCGCCATATACAGGTTATTTTTACGCGTGTAAACGTTGCCTATATTTAAATACAATGAGCCCACCAACTTGGTATCATTTATTTTTTGTGCTATCTCCAGCGATCGGTTAAGATAGGTAAGGGAGCGTTCGTAGTCGTGGTCACGAAACAGGATGCCGATATTATTATAAACCTTGGCTTCGCCCCTCAGGTTATTGTTGCGGGTAAAATATGAAAGGGAGTTCAGATAATTTTCAATAGCCTTTTCAGGCTGATCAAGGTAGTATTTACCAATACCTATAACACGGTAAGCTTCTGCAATACCATTAATATAATTGAGTTTGGTAGATAGCTTCAGCGCCCTGGTGGCATCTTCAACGGTTTGCTCCGGATTTGTCAGCCTGTTTGAATAAGCGCTGGTATTCAGGCTTATTACCTCATTAGTGTCTTTTGCAGCAACATCAATTATATCATTCGCGTATACCGACAGCGATAATAAAAAGAATAATATAAATGTGCCGATTTTTTTCATTAAAACACTTCTACGTTCTGTTGGGGTGAAAGTTATAAAATAATGCTGAATTATATTTAATGTTAAGAATAAAAAACATTGTGGAAAATTATTTTCATATGTTTTTTTACTCCTATTAAAAACATATTTATATTTGCATTGTTAAATATCTGAAAAACAATATATTAAATAAAAAAAACACCCTATACAATATCACTTCAAATAAATTGCAGGCAATTACAATAATATTGCAACATATATCCTGAGATTTACAATATAATTACAGTTTGTATATCAAATAAATGAAATAATGTGAAAATCGTGCAATAAATTGTATACCATACCGGTAATTAATCCAGATGATATTACATTTAAAATTAGTAATTTAACGCCATAATTAACAGTATAAAAATACGAAACAGAGAATCTTTTTTAAAATTTTAGAAAAACAGAGTTTTTAAAAAACAGAGAGTAAAATCAAACTTTTAAAATATTTGTGATAAGCTTTAAATAAGCTTGACGGATTTTAATAAATATTACATATCGTATTAATTTAAAAAATAGAATATTAAATACAATAATTAATCAATATGAAAAAAGCAGTGTTTTTTGTACTCCTTACCATAGGCGCCGGAGTGCTCTCATCGTCATCAGTTTTGTCATCATCGGCAAAAAAAGACGTACAGCCAACAGCTGTCAATTTCAACAAAACGCCGGCAGGTTTTAAACGCGACCTGGGAAGCGCCGACTGAAATCCAATTAAATCATACAGGAAGTTCCACATCGATAATATAACACGATCATGAAAAAGATAATCACCATCGCTTTAGCAATTCTGTTCACCGGGGTCATTTCATCCTGCAAAAAGGAAAGACCAAAAGCTGAGTTTGCTAACCTTCACTTATTCGCAACCGGTTACAAAAGAGACCTGGGAAGTGCTGACTGATTTATCTGTTCAAGATCAATAAAACATAAAACAACATGAAAAAATTCATCCTCATAGCAACAGTAGCCCTTAGTGCAGGTGCATTATCATCAGCTACAAACAAAAATGAAAACAAAACCAAAATGGTGATTGCACCAGTGAACTCGCTGACAACCGGTTTTAAAAGAGACTTAGGCAGCGCCGACTAAAAAAAGACATTAACGAACAAGAGATTTAATAAACAAAAAATATTTACGTACCCCCACATTAAAAACATCATGAAAAATTTAACACTAATAGCAACTTTAGCATTAAGCACCATATTATCGGCCACCACATTAGCAAATGCCGCTAACGGCCCTCAACCAAAACGTGACTTAGGTTCTGCTGATGCTCGTGGCCCTCAACCAAAACGTGATCTTGGTTCTGCTGATTTCGCCCGTGGTCCTCAGCCAAAACGTGATCTTGGTTCTGCTGATTTTGCTTTCGGTCCTCAGCCAAAACGTGACTTAGGTTCTGCTGATTTCGCCTTCGGTCCTCAACCAAAACGTGATCTTGGTTCTGCTGATTTCGCACGTGGCCCTCAACCAAAACGTGATCTTGGTTCTGCTGATTTCGCACGTGGCCCTCAACCAAAACGTGATCTTGGTTCTGCTGATTTTGCTTTCGGTCCTCAGCCAAAACGTGACTTAGGTTCTGCTGATTTCGCCTTCGGCCCTCAACCAAAACGTGATCTTGGTTCTGCTGATTTTGCCCGCGGTCCTCAGCCAAAACGTGATCTTGGTTCTGCTGATTTTGCCCGCGGTCCTCAGCCAAAACGTGATCTTGGTTCTGCTGATTTCGCCCGTGGCCCTCAGCCAAAACGCGACTTAGGTTCTGCTGATTTCGCCTTCGGTCCTCAGCCAAAACGCGACTTAGGTTCTGCTGATTTTGCTATGTCTGGTCCTGGTCCAAAAAGAGATTTAGGCTCTGCTGATTTCGCTATGTCTGGCCCTGGTCCAAAACGCGACTTAGGCTCTGCTGATTTTGCTATGTCTGGTCCTGGTCCAAAAAGAGATTTAGGCTCTGCTGATTTTGCTATGTCTGGTCCTGGTCCAAAAAGAGATTTAGGCTCTGCCGATTTTGCTATGTCTGGTCCTGGTCCAAAAAGAGATTTAGGTTCTGCTGATTTTGCTATGTCTGGCCCTGGTCCAAAAAGAGATTTAGGCTCTGCTGATTTTGCTATGTCTGGCCCTGGTCCAAAAAGAGATTTAGGCTCTGCTGACTTCGCTATGTCTGGCCCTGGTCCAAAAAGAGATTTAGGTTCTGCTGATTTTACCGCATAATCAACAACTCTTCCATTATAAAATCATATGTTATAAACTAAAATTTGAATAGTTAACAACATGAAAAAATTCATCATTGCAGCAGCGGTTTTAATAGCTACAGGTCTTACCGCTGTATCATTAACTCATAAAGGAGCAAAAACTGAAGTTAAAGTAAAGGTTGAGAGAGCTGAGTTTTCAAATCAGGTCCCTAATTGGCCAAAACACGACCTCGGGTCTGCAGACTGACTAAAAACTAAAACCGGCATTAATTTCGTTGAATTGCACGAATTATAAATCTGGTTAGCTGAGGAGCCCTTCATGTATTATATTGTACATGCTGAATGACTCAATGACCTAATGACTGCAATGACCTAATTAGCTATATTTGCTGCAAACAATAATATTATGCAGCACATAAAGCAATATGTTGAGCAAAACAAACAGCGTTTACTTGATGAGTTATTTGACCTGTTACGTTTAGCATCGGTTAGTGCCGATCCAAAATACAAACCTGAAGTATTAAAAACTGCCGATTATGTGGCAGCAAAGCTCCGCGATGCCGGAGCTGATACTGTTGAAATATGCCAAACCGCCGGCTACCCTATTGTATACGGCGAAAAGATCATAGATGCTTCCAAACCTACCGTATTGGTTTATGGGCACTACGATGTACAACCGCCAGATCCGTTGGAACTGTGGAAAACACCTCCTTTTGAACCAACTGTTCGGGATGGAAAAATATACGCCCGCGGTGCCTGCGATGATAAAGGACAGTTTTACATGCATGTAAAAGCCTTTGAGCTGATGATGCAAACCGGTACACTTCCTTGCAATATTAAGTTTATGATTGAGGGCGAAGAAGAAGTGGGTTCATCCAACCTGGGCATCTTTGTGAAAGCCAACAAGGAAAAGTTGAAAGCCGATGTGGTGCTGATCTCTGATACTTCGATGATCAGCATGGAACACCCTTCGCTCGAAACCGGCTTACGAGGTCTCTCTTACCTCGAAGTAGAAGTAACCGGCCCTAACCGCGACCTGCATTCGGGTGTTTACGGCGGCGCCGTAGCTAACCCTATCACCATCCTGGCCCAGATGATTGCCAGCCTGCATGATGAAAATAATCATATCACCATTCCCGGTTTTTATAACGATGTAGTACCGCTTAGCGAAGCAGAACGCAAAGCCCTTAACAGCGCACCTTATGATGAAGCCGGGTACAAACAAGACCTTGATGTAGCCGAGCTTTGGGGCGAAAAGGGCTACAGTACTTTTGAACGTACAGGCACCCGTCCTACCCTTGAGCTAAACGGCATTTGGGGCGGCTATATAGGCGAGGGCGCCAAAACAGTGTTGCCTTCAAAAGCCAATGCCAAAATCTCTATGCGTTTAGTGCCCAACCAAACGTCAGAAGCTATAACCAAACTCTTTACCGACCATTTTTTAAGTATTGCACCTCCCTATGTTAAGGTTAAGGTAACCCCGCATCATGGCGGCGAACCGGCTGTAACCCCAACCGACAGTGTGGCTTACCGTGCTGCTCAAAAAGCCATTGCCGAATCATTTGGTAAAGAGCCTATCCCAACCCGGGGTGGGGGTAGTATCCCAATTGTTGCTTTGTTTGAAGCCGAGCTTGGTTTAAAAACTGTATTGATGGGTTTCGGGCTTGATAGCGATGCCCTGCACTCGCCTAATGAGAAATATGATATTTACAATTATTATAAAGGCATAGAAACCATTCCGTTGTTTCACAAATACTTTGCGGAGTTATCAAACTAATGTCATGAAGCTTTAATTTGCGCGATAACGGCAGTTATTTTTTGATTTGGATAAAACAAATAATATATTTATGATATTATCTAACTATACAAAAATCAAAAACATGGCAACTAAAGAATTGGACAAAGAAAAGACCGATGCATCTAAGCAGTTGCGCGATCTAAAATCATCAAAACAGGAAAAAACAAAAACAACTAAAGCCTTAAGCGAAAATAAAATGAAGCGAAAGCCTCTGTTATAAAATATGTATAACACCCCCACGAGCCGGTAAGTTCCCCTTACCGGCTCTTTTTATATAATTCCATTACAGCCTTATCCGCATTTCGATCATACGTTTTTTAAATCCTGCCTTTTCATAGGCTTTGATGGCGCCAATATTATCGTTATATACCTCGAGCCTTATTTCGGTCAACCCTTGCTCAACTGTCCATTTCTTCAATTCTTCTATTATGGCCTGGTTTACTCCCATACCCCGGTATGCAGGCAGCACATACATAAAACCCAGGTAAGCATATTTTTCAAAGTCATAGTACGCATCCGGGTTCTTTTTAATTCGGGCATATCCGCTGCCCGCTATCTCCCCGTCAATTTCGGCTACCAAAACCTGCACATCTGTTGAGGTTATGAACGCCTTCAAATCATAATAACTGATAGGATCGGGTTTAAGCGTGCTATCAAAAGGGCGTTCGGCAGTAATTATACCCTGCTCAAATTGAAGCAATACGGGCAGGTCTTCAATGGTAGCTTTTCTGATCAGCATATTCGTTAAATCGTAAATCGTTCGCAATCGGCCAAAAATGCTTCATCGGCATCGGCGCCTATGCCTGGCGCGTCGTCGATGGTTAAATGATATCCATCATATATGGCCCCGCCAACACACGGGTCAACCAAATGCCCCAGTTTACAGGTATCCATGTCATAAAACCGGATATTTGGACTGGCATATACAAAATGCAGCTTGGCGCTTAATGCTATCCGGCTTTCCAGCATCCCTCCCATCATACAGGGTATCCCGTATGAAGCAGCAACGTCATGGATCCTTTTAGCCTCATAAATACCGCCCGACTTGGCCATTTTAATATTGATATAATGGCAGGCCCCGGCGTTGATTTGTTTGCGGGCATCATGATGATTATACACACTTTCGTCGGCCATGATCTTAACCGGCGACAACTGCATAAGCTCAGGCAGACGGTCATCATACCAAGTACGTATAGGCTGCTCGCAAAATTCAATATCATATTGCGCAATTGACTGCAAGGCAAAAACCGCTTCGTTAAAAGTCCAGCCCTGGTTAGCATCAATACGGATTCTCATACCCGGGCCAACAGCTTCACGGATCTGTTTGATGCGCTCTACATCTTCCACTGCATTTTTGCCCAGCTTCACCTTTAATATATTAGCACCGGAGGCCTTAAAATCAAGCGCTTTTAAAGCCATGGTATGATGCCCGGCGATCCCTATTGTAATATCTGATTCAACATTACGTTTTTCTCCGCCCAAAAACTGGTATAATGGCAGGCCTGCATTTTTTGCCGCTATATCAAACAGGGCGTTATCAAAGGCGCTTTTTATAGTGGTATTACCGGCAGTAAAACTGTGAAGTTCGCCAAGCCGGGCTTCGATATCAAGCGCATCTTTACCTTTCCATAAGCGGGCAAACTCACGCGCCATAATCAGGCAGGTATCTTGTGTTTCGCCAACAATCATCGGGAAAGCTGAGCATTCTCCTACACCATAAAAACCGGCATCGGTATGCACACGGATAAAAACATTTTGGGCGTGAGATAATGTTCCGGTGGCAATGGTAAACGGCTCCATCGGGATGCTGAAGCGGTAGATCTCTGTATGCGTGATGGTAATTTGCTGATTTTCCAAATTGTAGATGTTTAAAAGCTAAAATAAAACAAATATTTGCAACAATTAACCAACGTAATTTGCGTATTATAAGTATTAGTTTATATTTGCACTACTTCAATACAAGTAACAATTCAATTTTAGCCTCTTTTGCCCTTCCAATCAGGGAAATTTGCCTGGCTAACTTTCAACTTTCTTAAAAAATTATTACCATGGCTAAAGAAAACACGCCTGCAAATTTTGATTATAACTCAACCAGGAATAAACTGATCCTGTCTGAATATGGCCGTAACGTACAAAATATGGTTAAATATATTGTAGCGCTGCCAACCAAAGAAGAACGCAACCGCTACGCACAGGTAGTTATTGACCTGATGGGCTTTTTAAACCCCCACCTGCGCGATGTGGCCGATTTTAAACATAAACTGTGGGACCACCTGCACATCATTTCTGATTACCAGATTGATGTGGATTCACCGTACCCCAAGCCATCGCCGGATGCTGTGCATATTAAACCAGCACCGTTAAACTATCCTCATCAGCGTATCAAATACAAGCACTATGGCAAAACCATTGAGCTGATGATTGAAAAAGCTAAAGCCATTGAGGAACCTGAACGTAAGCGCCACATGATCCAGGCTATAGCCAATTTCATGAAAATGGCCTACGTGCAATGGAACAAAGATTCGGTAAGCGACGAAAGCATCCTGTCAGATTTATATGCTTTATCGGGCGGTACATTGAAACTGGAAGAGAACATTAACCTTAACCGTGTTGATTTCCGCCCTAATAACTTTCAGCAAAACAACACCAATAATAACAACCGCGGCCGCAACAATAACCAAAACAATCAAAACCGTGGCGGCGGTAGTGGCGGCAGGCAAAATAATAACCAAAACCGTAACAACAACCAAAACCGCAACCGTAACAACGGCGGCGCAAAAAAATATTAACCCCGGGTACTTCCGAAGGGCAAAAAGAGCGTTATTGCGAGGTACGAAGCAATCCCCGATTAGCAGGTCCGTCCTGTATAGTTTGAGATTGCTTCGTACCTCGCAATGACGTTTTTGTATTAATATCATTAATGATAAATCCCTCCTGGCTTTTATTTTATCTGCATTAATTTTCTAATCTTTGCCCCATATAAATTATTTGGCAAAACCGATCATAGCTTTTACAGTTTATCATTGGTGATTATATCAATTATCCGAAACTCCGCATGACTAACGCATTTGTAATAAACGGCGGCAAACCGCTAAAAGGTGAAATAACCCCGCAGGGTGCAAAAAACGAAGCTCTACAGGTTATATCTGCCGTATTGCTTACTGAAGAAAAAGTAACCATCAGCAACATCCCCGATATTAAGGATGTAAACAAACTGATAGAACTGCTTGGCGATATGGGCGTTATTGTTGAACGTATCAACGAGCATACTTACACATTCGAAGCCAAAGACATCAACCAGGATTTTTTCCTGTCTGAAGCTTTTAAATCAAAGGGCGGCGGCTTACGTGGTTCCATCATGATAGTTGGCCCCTTGCTGGCCCGTTTTGGTAAAGCATCTATCCCTAAACCAGGTGGCGATAAAATCGGTCGCCGCAGGTTGGATACCCACTTTTTGGGTTTTGAAAAACTGGGTGCACAATTCAATTACAATCCCCAAAACGGTTTCTTTAATGTAGATGCCTCTAACCTGCAGGGTACTTATATCCTGCTGGACGAAGCTTCTGTAACAGGAACGGCCAACGTGGTAATGGCCGCGGTATTAGCCAAAGGCACTACTACTATTTACAACGCAGCCTGCGAGCCTTACCTGCAACAGCTTTGTAAAATGCTGAGCCGTATGGGTGCTAAGATCAGCGGTATTGGCTCAAACCTGTTAACCATTGAAGGTGTTGAAAAACTGGGCGGCACAGAGCACCGCTTATTGCCCGATATGATTGAGATTGGTTCATTTATTGGTCTTGCAGCTATGACAGGATCCGAGATCACCATTAAAGATGTTCAATACAAAGAGCTGGGCATGATCCCTGATGTGTTCCGCCGTTTAGGTATTAAACTGGAGCTTAGAGGTGATGATATTTTTATTCCGGCACAGGAACATTACGAAATAGAGACTTTTATCGACGGCAGTATCATGACCATTGCCGATGCACCATGGCCTGGCTTTACCCCCGATTTATTAAGCATTGTGCTGGTTGTAGCTATCCAGGCCAAAGGCTCGGTACTGATCCATCAAAAAATGTTTGAGAGCCGTTTATTCTTCGTGGATAAATTGCTGGATATGGGCGCACAGATCATCCTTTGCGACCCACACCGTGCTACCGTTATCGGCCTGGATAACCAGGTTAAACTGCGCGGCATCTCTATGACCTCGCCAGATATCCGTGCCGGGGTTTCATTGCTGATTGCAGCACTATCTGCACAAGGTCAATCAACCATTTACAATATTGAACAAATTGAACGCGGCTATCAGCATATTGATACCAGGCTTAAAGCTTTGGGAGCGGATATTACCCGTATTTAAGTTTTAGGTTAAAGGCGAAAGGTTAATGGTTAAAGGTAGCTGCACTTAGCAAAGCCTTTAACCTTTTTTTATTTTAGAACTTTTTCTATCAAAATATAGTACTTAAACCGGGGAATACTTAAATAGTTGCATATAAAGGGGCATTAATAATTTACTTTTTAAAGACCTTTCGCCTTTAACCTTTTACCTTTCACCTCAAAAATACTACCTTTAAAAAAACCATCTATAAACAATGCCTTACAAAAACCGGAAATCTACCTACGTTTATTTTGTACTGATATTTGTATTTATTAAAGTTGTTCTTAATCTTTTCGCTATATCCCATTTCGGTTTTCATCGGGATGAGTTTTTGCACCTTGTACTGGCCGATCACCTGGATTGGGGATATAAGGAAGTACCGCCATTTATAGCCATCCTGGCAAAAATTTCTATAACTTGTTTTGGCAACTCGGTTTTTGCTGCGCGATTGTTCCCTACCCTGTTTGGAGGGCTTATTGTGCTGCTCACCGGACTTATAGTAATAGAATTTGGCGGAAAGAAGTTTGCCATAACCCTTGCGTGTTTATCGCTCATTTTTGCGCCTGCCTTCGCAGCAAGTGACTATCTTTTTCAGCCTGTAGTATTCGATCAGTTTTGGTGGGTATTAACCGTTTGGCTGCTCGTAAAATACCTCAACACTACCGATGTAAGGTACCTGTACTGGCTGGGGGCAGCCGTTGGCTTTGGCGTACTTACCAAGTACACCATGCTATTTTTCGCGGCTTCGCTGGTTATTGGTATCCTTATTAGTAAGCAGCGTAAATTACTGTTCAATAAGCATATCCTTGGTGCTGCCTTGCTAACAATAGTTATCGTACTGCCTAACCTGATATGGCAGCTAACACATCACATGCCGGTATTTACGCACATGAAGGCACTGCGTGAACAACAGCTTGACTACATAACCCCGACTGACTTTATTAAACAGCAATTACTGGTTAACGGTGTAGCGTTATTTGTATGGCTTAACGGACTGGCGTTCCTGATATTTTCGTTCAGGCTGCGTAACTTCCAGTTTTTGGCATTGGCTTATGCGCTCATCTTCTTTTTTTTACTGATGATGGATGGCAAAAGCTATTACATTTTTGGTGCTTACCCTATGCTGTTTGCTGCAGGGGCCTTTGGTTTTGAGCGTTTATTAAAAACCACCGGCTATGTTTTGCGTACTGCCCTGGTAATATTGTTTACGTTGCCCAATGCTTTGTTACTGCCCATTTTATTGCCCATTTTACCAATGGACCAAACCCTGGCATTTTTTCGATTTGCCGATAAACATCTCCCACCTGCTCGTTTTTCGATGACCTGGGAGGATGGGAAAAAGCACGCTACCACCCAGGATTATGCCGACATGCTGGGCTGGGATGATATGGCCGCACTGGTTGATAAAGCCTACAAAAGCCTTAACCCTGATGATCAGAAACAAACTATGGTCTATGCCGATAACTACGGTGAAGCCGGTGCAATCCACCATTATCGTAAGCAATACGGTTATCCCGATGTAATATCACTGAACAGCAGCTTTACCCTTTGGGCACCCGATAGCCTCAAATGCAAATACCTGATTTATATAGATGACGGCGGCGGCAAAAACATTACAGAATTTGTGAAAGGAAAAATGATAGGCAGTTTTACGAAAGTAGGCGAAGTAACCAATCCGCTTGCACGCGAAAAAGGTACGGCTGTGTTTATCATTACACCAAATTACCGGTTAAATCAAAGGTATAGCCCCGAATTGGCGAAGAAGCGGTTGGAGTAGTTGAGGTGAAAGGCGAAAGGTTTTTGATCATTTATAATGCGTTAGTCGAACAACTCGACCGTCTTTAGCATTGAGCACAATTAAAAATCCGCCGCCCAACATTTTTTCGGGCAACGTACCATTTAATACCCAATAGCCATTTATAAAATAAGTCTCATAAGGTCTTTCATTAACTATTTGCGCTCTTCCATATATTTTAAATAGAATCGCTTCGGCAACAGCTATAGCAGTTTGTTTATCTGTAATAACCTTATCAACAATTACCTGTCGTTCCCTTTTCTCCGTCAATGCTTTTTTTAGTTCTTCCTTTGCCACCTCGGCACCGAGTATAGTGTGTTTTTGAGAATGACTAATAAACGGCAACAGAAATATGGATGTAAAAACGAAAAAATGTTTCATGCTCTAAATATAAAAAAAGGCGCTATGCTTATCACATAACACCTTTAACCTTTCGCCTTTAACCTTTAACCTCAAAAACTAAGCTGAAATGGCGTTTATAATATCATACTGGGTAATGATCTCAATTTTACCCTGCCCGTCTTCAACCAATACAGCAATGTTGTCTTTATTGATCATGGCCGAGATCCTGTCTATCGAAGTGTTCAGATCAACAAAGGGGAACGGAGCTGTGGTAATGTTCTTGATCGGCTGCGATTTGATGGATGGGTTTTCGATTAGTGAATCAAGAATATCGCTTTCGGTGATCTTACCAATTACCATACCTTTTTGTGTAACCGGGATCTGAGAGATATTGAGCGATTTGATGGTATTGATTGCCTCCAACACACTCTTCTCACAATCAATGGTGATGATCTCCTGCACATCTTTTTTGCTGATGATATCGCGGGCAGTAAGTTTTTCATCTTTAAGGAAACCGCGGTCGCGCAGCCAGTCGTCATTATACATTTTGCCAAGATAGCGGGTACCGTGGTCCGGGAAGATGATCACAACTACATCGCCTTCTTTAAACTTGTCCTTCATCTGCAGCAAACCTGCTACAGCCGATCCGGTTGAGTTGCCGGAGAAGATGCCCTCTTTACGGGCAATTTCGCGGGTCATTAGGGCGGCATCCTTATCGGTTACCTTTTCAAAATGATCTATCAGGCTAAAATCAACGTTTTGTGGTAGGAAATCTTCGCCGATACCTTCGGTGATGTATGGGTAGATCTCGTTTTTATCAAAAACACCTGTCTCTTTGTATTTTTTAAATACCGAACCGTAAGTGTCAATACCCAAAACCTGGATAGCAGGGTTCTTCTCTTTCAGATAACGGGCGATGCCTGAGATAGTACCACCGGTGCCAACACCTGCAATAAGGTGCGTGATCTTGCCCTCAGTTTGCTCCCAAATTTCGGGACCAGTACTTTCATAGTGCGCCTGCGAGTTGCTTAAGTTATCATACTGATTAGGCTTCCATGAGTTAGGGACTTCCCGCTCCAGGCGTGATGATACCGAATAGTATGATCGTGGGTCTTCAGGCTCCACATTGGTTGGACAAACAATTACCTCGGCACCAAAGGCGCGCAAGGCATCAAACTTTTCTTTTGATTGTTTATCGGTACTCGTAAAAATACATTTGTAGCCTTTTATAACTGCGGCAATTGCCAGGCCCATACCGGTATTACCTGATGTGCCTTCAATGATGGTTCCGCCAGGTTTTAGTTTGCCGCTTTTTTCGGCATCCTCAATCATTTTAAGGGCCATGCGGTCTTTAATGGAGTTGCCGGGGTTGGTTGTCTCAATCTTGGCTAAAACAGTAGCAGGAATGTCTTTTGCTACTTTATTCAGTTTTACCAGCGGCGTATTGCCAATGGTATCGAGTATGTTGTTGTACCACATAATTTAAATCTCTACTAACCCGGTATATAAAGCAGGGTTACGCCTCAAAAATAAGTTTCTTAAATGATATTTCTTTTATGGAAAAGTAAATAGATCTGCATCCTATAAACACACAAGCATAAATGTAATAAATTTAAACCGGTGACAATTACCATAAAATATACCTAAACATGCAGGCACCAATAAAAAAATCGTTATTATTTTTTAGTTTCTTAAGTTTTTGTATAACTGCCGCATTTGGGCAAAAGCCGCTTACCCCAAGCCGGCAAAGCAGTTATTATACCTACATATATAAAATAACGGCTGGTGATGTGCTTAAATTTTACCGCTACCCACGTAAAAAACCTGATGAGCAAATATTACACAACCCCATTGATTCGTTTAAAACAAACGATAAATGGAACAATACCCTCCCTCCCGGCAACTATTTGAAAGTAGTTGCCAAAAAGAACGTGCTAAGCTATTCGCTTATCGAAAACCGCTCGGCCAATTTAAAACTGCTGGCTAATAACTATGACCTCCGCTTTATTTTAGTTGATCAGACAGGTAAAGCCATTAACAACGCTTTAGTGCAGTTTAATAATCATACCGTTACTTATGATTCAAAAGCCGGCTTGTATATAGCTAACCCTTCAAAAAGGGATACCATACTAAAAGTTGATTACGCGGGCGTAACCAATTACTACGCTATAAAAAAACAGCAGCGCTCATCTTATTATCATTATAATCCGTATCGCCATATGAGCTTTTTTAAAGCTACCTGGAAACGCTTTAAAAACCTGTTTAAGGGACACGATAAATATTACAGCCATCAGCCCGCAGATAATTATGAAGGCTTCATGGTTTTTAACAAGGCCATTTATAAACCACATGATACGGTAAAATTCAAGGCGATCATCTTAAATAAAAAATCAAAACAACCTGTAAACGCAGCTCAGCTTTTGGTACGGCTCAAAGAGCGGTATGAGGATGACGGTAAGATCATCGGCAAAGTAAACAGTTACCTCGACGGGGCTTATGTATATAGTTTCGCCCTCACAGATAGTCTTGACCTTTCACTTGATGAAGATTATACCATCTCGCTCGAAGATCCGTCAAGCGAAAAATACAAACTTGATGATTATGATGGCGATGACGATCAGGGCTTTTTAGCCAAACGCAAGGTTTTTTTGACTGGCCGGTTTAAATATGAAGAATACGAGCTTAAATCAATTACGTTCAGCACCAGGGTTGATAAAGAAGAACATGGGCCCGGAAATCCGGCTGCATTATATTTAAAAGCAATTGACGAAAATAACCTGCCGGTTACGGATGGCAGGGTTACTGTTACATTCAATACCCGTGGCACCGGTACGCGCAGGCAAAGCTACACTTTTGTGCCCGACCAGCTTTGGACACACCAGCTACAGCTTGACCCGGTTGGTGAAACCAGGCTAATTATCCCCGATTCCATCTTTCCTAAGGCAGATATTACTTACACCATTAATTCAGAATTTCTGAACAGTAATAACGAACAGCAATCGGCCAATAACGATATGAGTTACCGGTACAGCCGATTTAGTATTACCGCCAAGTTAAACGGCGATACATTGATGAGTACCGCCGTTGATAATGGTAAGGCCGTACAAACTATGGCTACCATCAGCGCCCTTAACGCAAAGTATGATACCATAACCAGGGTCAGGGTAATGCTCCCGGCAAAAACCATCATCAATCCTTATGCCGATAGTTACAATATCGAAACAGACAGCGCTTATGCCGACCTCGACCTAAAAGATAATAACGCCGGCATCTCGCTATCGGGCTACCGCACCGCCGATTCGGTGTTTGTAAAGGTTGACAACCCGCGGCACCTGCATTTTTGGTATTCGGTATTTGGCGGCAACAAATTAATTGATGCAGGGCAGGCCAATAACCTGTTTTATGTACGTGCTTATAATGATCAAAACCTCCTAAACTTTCAGGTGCATTATATCTGGGCAGGCGAAAGCAAAACCGAAGCCACCGATATCATGTACCGCGATAAGCTGCTGACCATCAACGTTCGTCAGCCTGTGTCCGTTTATCCCGGGCAGCAAGCCAAAACCGACATCGTGGTTACCGATGCCAAAGGCCAGCCTGTAGCCAATGCTGATTTAACGGCCTGGTCAATGACGAGTAAGTTTGCCGACTACAAGGCGCCGTATGTGCCCTACCTTGGCAAAGGTTTTCCGTATCGCAAGCAAAAAATGGGTTTTAATACCGGCAATATAAATGGCGATGGTTCATTACAGCTCAACTGGAAGCGCTGGAGTAAGGAAATGGGGCTTGACAGTATTGCCTACTACCAGTTTACTCACCCCAACAAAATTTACCGGGTTGAAGAAGACGCCAAAGACTCGCTAACCCAGGTAGCGCCTTTTGTGATTAAAAACGGCGATGTACTGCCCGTACATATCCTTTATATTGATGACCGGCCGGTATACTTCGACCAAACACAGCAGCTTAAACGCTACAGCTTCGCGGTATCGCCGGGCAGGCACATGTTCCGGTTCAGGACCAGCCATCAAAACGTTTGGGTAGATAGTGTGGATGTACAAAAATCGAAAAAGCTGATCTTCAGCATTAATGCGGATAATGCGCACTCAACAAAGGTTTTGGATACATTGAGTACCTATGAATGCGATCTCATCAACCGTTACCTGATTACCGTTATCAATAATTTTGGCTGGAAGATGGCCCTCCTTACCCAAAACGAAAAGGTATTCATGATCAATCCCAACCCGAACTATGGTTACCGGAACAACAGCGTACTCATAGGTCCGTCGGCCGAAAACTTTGCCAATTTAGATGTACAAGGCAGCGGATCACGACGTTTTGTTGCCGAACCAGGTTATTCATTTCAGTTTGAGCCCGGCCTTATTAAACAAAAAAGTATCCCCACTACTTATCCCTTCAACCCCATACTATCGTCATACCAGGGCCCGGCAGATGATTATACACAACAGGTACTTACCCAACCCGAGGCCGAAAGTATCTGGCAGCAATATCTTGACCTGCGCAGCAACACGCAATCGCTTTTTGTAAACCCTACCATCACCGGCGAAACAGGTAAACTAAGTATGAGCATCGATCAACCTAAGGGCAAAAAACTGCTGGTTAAAAACCTGATCGTTTATAAATATGATGACCCGGACTTTTTATTGATCTATCCCGGCAATACCACATACATTAACAACCTAAACGCCGGCAGCTACAGGCTTTTATTTTTGCTTAAGGGCGATAGTTATGATATTAAAGAAAATGTAACCATAAAAACAGGCGGTACTAATTTTTACAGCTTTGAGGTACTGCCCACTCATGGCAAAGATTCGGTAGGTGTCCGGATCAGCAACATTATCAATAACAGGACGGGCGGCTATAATCACGGTGACCGGGAAATAGAAAACGATGCCCTGAAAATAAAAGAAGCGTTTAATGATAAATACCTTGATACCGGCAACTTCGGCGATATGATGAGCGGAATAGTTACCGCCAGCGATGATAAATTGGTTGTACCCGGCGTAACCATAAGGGTAAAGGGTTCATCAACAGGTACGCAAACTGACATAGCAGGGCGCTTTAAATTAAAAGTACCCAAAACCGGCAAACTCATTGTAAGCTTTATAGGGTACGAAACACAGGAGTTAAGCATACAACCCGGTGCAACTATCAAGGTAGTCTTAAAACCCAGCTCAAAATCCTTGCAGGAAGTAGTGGTTATTGGGTATGGCGTGCAACGAAAAGCGGAAATGACCGGATCGATAGCAACCGTATCTTCCTTAGAAGGCGGGCTTGCTGGCCTGACAGTAGGTAACGAAGCCAATATCATGATTAGGGGCATTAGTTCATCACCGTCGGCCCAGCCGCTGATTGTGGTGGATGGCGAGATTGTTGATAAACTATCTGACGTAAATAAAGAAGACATTGCAGAAATTAGTGTATTGAAAGACGCCGCCGCCACTGCTATATATGGTGCGCGTGGTGCAAATGGCGTCATCGTGATCAGAACCAAAGCTAAACCGGGTTTGGCTGGAGGCCAAAGGGCCGACAGTACACAAACCGGCAGTTCGCAAACCATGCGTAAAAACTTTTCTGATTATGCCTACTGGCAACCTAAACTGACTGCTGACGAACATGGCAAAGCAAGTTTCATGGTTAATTACCCTGATGATATCACCAACTGGCGAACATTTATCATCGGCATAACGGGCAACAAGCAAACCGGCTTTACCGAAAGCAGTATCAAATCATATAAACCATTAAGCGCAAATTTTGTCGCACCGCAATTTGCCATAGCCGGCGACGAAATGAACTTGATTGGTAAGGTAATGAACTACAACAATACCTCCGCGAAGCTTACCCGAATTTTTAAATACAACGGCCAGACTTTGAAACAAGACGAGCTGGAAGTTAAAAACTCTAAAATTGACACACTTACCATTACTGCTACTGCCGCTGCTTCTACCAATCCTACCGACAGCCTCACTTTTGAATACACCATTAAACGGGATAACGGCTATTTTGACGGCGAGCAACGCAGGATCCCGGTAATGCCGCAGGGTGTTAAAGAAACCAAAGGAGTTTTTGAGGCACTTGACCGCGATACCACGGTGAACATGAAATTTGATCCGGCTTTGGGCCCTGTTACTTTTCGGGCCGAGGCTTCGGTATTGCCTGTGTTGACTGAAGAAACCCGCAAGCTGAGGGAGTACAAGTATCTGTGCAATGAGCAGCTGGCTTCAAAATTGAAAGGCCTGCTCATGGAACGACACATTAAAAAGTTTTTGGGCGAAGAGTTTAAATACGAGAGAAATATAAAAGACGTAATTAAAAAGCTACAGGAAAACCGCAAAAGTAACGGTACCTGGGGCTGGTGGAAGGATAGTAACGAAGAACTCTGGATTAGCCTGCATGTGGTAGAAGCATTGATAGATGCGCAAAAAGAGGGTTACGCTGTTGAACTGGATAAACAAAAATTAACCGACTATCTCGTCTTTCAGCTTGAAAGTTACAAACGCAGGGACAAAATACTTTGCCTTGAGTTACTTCATAAACTGAAAGCTAAAGTTGATTACCAGAAGTATGTAACAGACATTGAAAAAGAGCAGGTTAAGGAACAAAAAAACTTCGACTATAAGTTGTCGGGTTATGATAAGTTAAGAATGATGTTATTGCGGCAGGAATCTGCCCTACCCATAAAAATGGACAGTTTAATCAACACAAGCAAACATACTATGTTTGGTAACCTATATTGGGGCGAAGACGGTTATCGCTTTTTTGATAATTCGGTACAGTTGAGTGTATTAGCCTACCGCATTATCAAAAACGAAGGCAGGCATCCCGAGCTATTAACCAAGATCCGCGGCTACTTCCTTGAACAACGCCGTCTTGGAGATTGGCGTAATACTTATGAATCGGCGCTGATACTGGAAACTATTCTGCCAGATCTGTTGACAGAAAATAAACAGGTTCAACCATCGCAGATCAGGCTTACAGGCACCGATACAAAAACGATCGACAAATTCCCTTATTCGGCAACGCTAACTGATAAAACAATCAGTATCAGTAAAACAGGCAGCCTGCCTGTATACATTACCGGCTATCAGCAGTTTTGGAACAACAAGCCCGAAAAAGTAAGTAAAGATTTTACAGTAAATACCTGGTTTGAGCGCAAGGAAAAAACAATAACCACCCTGAAAGGCGGTGAACCTGTATTATTAAAAGCAGAAGTAACAGCCCGCGGCGATGCTGATTTTGTGATGATAGAGATCCCGATACCTGCCGGATGCTCGTACGAGAGTAAGGAGCAGCAATGGGACAACAATGAAGTACACCGCGAATATTTTAAAGAGAAAGTAAGCATATTTTGCCGAAGCCTTAAACAGGGCAAATATACATTCACCGTAAATCTCATCCCCCGTTACAACGGTAAATACACCCTAAATCCGGCCAAAGCCGAAATGATGTATTTTCCGGTATTTTACGGCAGAGAGGGGATGAAACAAGTGGTCATTGGGGCATCAGGTCATTAAGTCATTTTTGCATTTTGTCAGACTTACGAAGTTTCAAAAACTTCGTAAGTCTTTTATTCATTAAGCTATTAAAAAAATGACCTAATGACAAAATGACTCAATGAATAAAATGACTAAAATTTAAGATGCTTAACCGTTAACCCGTTATTGATCAACTGCTTTAACGATTCGATACCTATGTGCAGGTGTGTTTCAACAAACTGCTCTGTTACTGACGAATCGCTTTCGGCGGTTTTTACACCTTCAGGAATCATCGGCTGATCTGACACTAACAGCAACGCACCTGTAGGAATCTTGTTGGCAAAACCGGTGGTAAAAATAGTAGCTGTTTCCATATCAACGGCCATGGCACGCAGATCTTTCAGGTATTTTTTGAAAACTTTATCATGCTCCCAAACGCGGCGGTTAGTGGTGTAGCAGGTACCGGTCCAGTAATCACGTGAATAATCACGGATGGTAGTTGAGATGGCTTTCTGCAGTGCGAATGATGGCAAGGCAGGGACCTCTGGCGGTAAATAGTCATTTGATGTACCTTCACCACGGATGGCGGCTATCGGCAGGATCAGGTCGCCTACGTTGTTCTTTTTCTTAAGGCCTCCGCATTTACCCAAAAATATGACAGCTTTGGGGTGAATGGCTGTGAGCAGGTCCATAACAGTAGCCGCAACCGAACTGCCCATACCAAAGTTAATAATGGTAATACCGTTTGCTGTAACGCTTTGCATTGGTTTTTCAAGCCCCATAATAGGCGCGTTATCATTCCACTGCGAAAACAGCTGGATATACTTTGAAAAATTGGTGAGGATAATATACTCTCCAAATGCTTCAAGCGGTCGGCCGGTATAACGCGGTAACCAGTTAGCAACAATTGCTTCTTTTGTTTTTAATCCTGATTTTATGGGCGATTGCACTTCTTTCACCGGCGGTGGTAAGGCATCTCCGTCCTTTTTAATGTTTAATTCTTCGTTCATATGATTTCTTTTTATACAGCAAACCCCGGTATGAGAACCAGGGCGCGCTTTATTTTTTAATAAATATAAGTGTTTGCTTATATACTGTGCGTTAAGCTACTTTTAACTTTTTCAGATCCGATTTTTCAAACTTCTCGCGTGCGTAATCCAATGTTACGTTCAACCGTTTCACATCCTTTTTTGACGGAAACTCGAACATAGCATCAATCATGATAGCTTCGCATATTGAGCGTAAGCCCCTCGCGCCAAGTTTAAATTCCATTGCTTTATCAACAATAAACTCCAGTACTTCGTCTTCAAAATCAAGCTTTACACCTTCATATTCAAACAGTTTTTTGTACTGTTTCAATAATGAGTTTTTAGGCTCGGTAAGGATATTGTGCAATGCTTCCCTATCAAGCGGGTTGAGGTAGGTAAGCACCGGCAAACGGCCTATCAGCTCTGGGATTAAACCAAATGATTTCAAATCCTGCGGTGTAATATACTTATAGAAGTTTTTAGTATCGATATCGCCCTCATCGTGCTTAAACTTGTAACCAACAGTTTGGGTACGCAGTCGATTGGCGATCTTCCTTTCAATACCATCAAAGGCGCCTCCGCAAATGAAAAGGATGTTACTGGTATTTACCGTGATCATTTTCTGATCCGGGTGTTTGCGGCCACCTTGTGGTGGTACGTTAACCATGGTACCTTCTAATATCTTCAATAGTGCTTGTTGTACACCTTCTCCGGATACGTCGCGGGTGATAGAAGCATTATCGCTTTTACGGGCTATTTTATCAACCTCATCAATGTAAACAATACCTTTTTCGGCAAGGGTTACATCATAATCGGCCGATTGCAGTAAGCGGGTCAGGATGCTTTCAACGTCCTCCCCTACATAGCCTGCTTCGGTTAGCACAGTAGCGTCGCAAATGCAAAACGGAACGTTAAGTACTTTGGCGAGTGTTTTAGCAAGCAGGGTTTTGCCCGTACCTGTTTCACCTACCATGATGATGTTTGATTTTTCAATCTCAACCTCATCTTTATCAATACGCTGATTTAAGCGTTTATAATGATTATATACAGCTACCGAAAGTATCTTTTTGGCATCATCCTGCCCAATAACATACTGATCAAGATGTGCCTTCATTTCTGATGGCTTAAGCAGGGCCGGCGCCAGAGGCGATGACTTCACTTTACGTACCTTCAACTCCTCAGCCAATATTTCATTGGCCTGGTTCACACATTTGTCACAAATGTGTGCATCAAGTCCTGCTATTAACATCAGGGAATCCTGTTTACCGGCACCGCAAAATGAACACCTGATCTCTTTGCTGTTTTTATTCATCTGATTTGTCTTCTTACTCAAAGTTAAAAAATTAGTGGTAAAAAACAAAGTATTGTCCGTAAGTCGGGAAGTCTGTAAAGTCCGAAAGCAACAATACCTTCTGATTTTAACATGCTTACTTCCGGACTTCCCGACCTATCGGACTTATGGACTCAAGATTACTTTCCTTTATTACCTCTTAAAATCTCGTCAACCATACCAAATTCTTTCGCTTCTTCTGCAATCATCCAGTAGTCACGGTCAGATGCATCCCAAACTTTTTGGTAAGGTGCACCACTATGATCTGCAATGATCTGGTACAGCTCTTTTTTCAATTTGGTGATCTCCTGGTAGGTGATCTCTATATCCGACTGCTGGCCCTGTGCACCGCCCGATGGCTGGTGGATCATCACCCTTGCATGCGGAAGCGCTGCCCTTTTACCTTCAGTACCAGCTACTAACAGTACTGCAGCCATTGACGCCGCCATACCTGTACAGATGGTAGCCACGTCATTTGATATAAACTGCATGGTATCATAGATACCTAAACCTGCATAAACCGAACCACCTGGCGAGTTAATGTAGATCTGGATATCACGTTTAGCATCAGCCGATTGTAAGAAAAGCAATTGAGCCTGGATAATGTTTGCAATATTATCATAAATGGCATCGCCAAGGAAAATGATACGGTCCATCATCAAACGCGAAAACACGTCCATGGCCTGTACGTTAAGCTGGCGTTCTTCAAGAATGTATGGTGTCATGCCGGTTGGTACGGTTGTAATACCGCCTGTTGGCATATTGCCTCTTTCAACACCTGCAATATATTTGTCTACATAAAGGCTGTTAATACGGTGATGCTTAACAGCATATTTTCTGAATTCGTTTTTATCGATATTACTGCTCATGGTTTTTGTTTGTTGTTCGTTAGGAAATGCGGGCGTCTTACCCGCGATAAATATAGTTTTTAGTTCAATAGATTTTTTGCAAGATAGTTTTTATTACGTAATTTTTTGATAAGGCCTCTTTTAAGTCAGACGTCCGAAAGTCAGTAAAGTCCGAAAGTTACATGATACTTACACAAAGGTTTATTTTACGGCTATTACCCAGGATTATGCTTCTTGCGCTCGTTTACAACGAGTGCTTAAAGTGGTTTCGCGATTGTATCGCGCGGGCCGGAGGCGTTATAAACGCAAACCCAGTTACGCACTCGTTACAAACGAGCGCGAGAGCAAATAGCATGCGATACGGTAAAGACCTCATAAAACACCAAAAGCAACCCGATGAGTTGCTTTTGGTGAATATACTATAAAATCTACCCTAATAAGGGCGATTGAAAAAAGCTTACTGTGCTGCAGATACCAATGCACTGAAATCAGTGTAAAGGATATCCTGCTTATCTAAAGTGATCACATTTTTGATATAGTCAAATACCTTTAATGCTTTTACCTCTTCAAATATCTTGTTAGCGTTGTCTTTGTTTTGCAGGTACTGAACAGTGTACTGGCCCAACTGATCCTCAGGGATAGCAGTAGGGCTGTACATCCTGAACTGCTGATCTAAACGGATCTTAGCTAATTCAAACACATCTTCATATTTAATTTCGATTGTGTTATCAGTAATGATCTTGTTTTCTATCAAAGTCCATTTCAGGTTTTGAGCAAAATCGTTGTAACCGCCTTCTAATTCCTCATCGCTTAATTTCTCGTTGGTTGCTTTTAACCAGCGTTTCAAAAACTCGTCAGGAAGGGCGAAATCAACTTTAGCGATAGCCAGTTTGTACATGTCGTCCTGCAATTTGCGGTCGGCATCCTGAACCATCATGCTTTCAAGTTCTTCAGTAATTTTAGCTGTGAACTCCTCTTCGGTAGTCACTGTACCTTCACCAAATAATTTGTCAAAGAACTCCTGATTAAGGTCACTTTCTTCTAAACGGTTAACGTTTTTAACAGTTAATTGGAAATCGCCTCTTAAATCAGCTGCATCGTCTTCTTCAATTTTCAATAAACCGGCAATTTTAGCTGCGTCGTTATCAAAAGCTTTACGAATATCGAATGTTAACACATCGCCTTTTTTCAAACCGATCAATGAAGCTTTGATTGCTTCATCTTTGATCTGATCTAAACGTACAGATGCCGTGTTGGTTATCCCACCCTCAAAAACACTACCATCAGCCGAAAGTTGAACCAATTCGCTGTAAAGAACGTCATCATCTGCCGATACGTCAGGATTTGTCATTTTGCCATAGCTGCGGCGGATGTTTTTGATCCTTGAAGCCAGCGTTTCGTCATCAACTTTGATTACGTATTGGGTTAATTTATCTTTTGATGAAAAGTCGATGCTGAACTCAGGAGCTAAACCTAATTCATAGCTAAACTCAAAGTTATCGGCAAAATCCCAGTTGTATTCTTTGTTATCATCTGCAGCAGGCAATGGCTGACCCAATACGGCCAGTTTTTGCTCGTCGATATAGTTATTTAAAGTATCTTGTAACAGGTTGTTGATCTCATCAACAAGGATGCTTTTACCGTACATTTTTTTGATGTGCGATGCAGGCACCATGCCCGGGCGAAAACCAGGAATTTTTGCTTTTTTAGCGTTTTCCTTTATAGCTTTTTCAACACGTGGCTGGTAATCTTCAGGGTTGATGTTAATTTTAACAACTGCGTTCAGGTCATTAATTTTTTCCTGTGTAATATTCATCTTTTTACCGGGTATTTAATTTAATCCTTTGAAATATAGCCTAAAACCTAATCCGTGCTATACAAAATTCGAGGCGCAAAAGTATGAATTTATTTTTAATTAGCGCTTGATTTTATATTGTTTTCAAGGAAAATGAAGCAGCTTTTAAACGGGTTGAACGGCAAGGCAACATGATAACAGCATAAATATTTGTCTGAACCTGTGTTTGTCTGAACCAGAATTAAACAATTTTTTAAAGTTGATGAAAACATTGAACTTGCATATCATTTCTGGTACATTCTTTAATTCAATAAATTCGGGTTCAGACAATAATATGGGCGTTGCCTGCGGCCCGGGCTTTACGCTGCAAGTCCTTGCCTTTCTTGCCCGCAATCCAACACTCGCTGCGGGCTTTACGCTTCAATCCCTAACGCGGCTAACGCACTATCCGTAAAACCGGGCGTTAAACCCAACCAACCTCTAATCTCTATTTCCAATTCCTTTCAAATTTTACAACATGGTTACTGATGGGCTTTATTGTTTTCAAATAAGCATAAATTGCTTCCAGATCGGACACTTTCATGCTGCCATATCTCCACCACGGCATAATGGTTTGAAATTCGCCCGGTTTTACCGGTGTCGGCTGCATTTTACCATTGGCAAATTGAGTAAAGCGGCTTACAAATTGCTCTTTTGTCCAGCTGCCAATGCCTGTTTCCTTATCGGGCGTAATATTGGCCGAAAACACTTTGCTTCCACCGGGTACTATATAACCCTGTCCGCCGGCAAAAGCCATTGCCTCATTCAATTTACCTTTATCTGATTGTGTGTGGCACTCTTTACAGGCCGCTGCATTTAATAAATAAGCTCCATATTTTACCGTATCTGCCGGATTGGGGATATTACCCAACGCAGCCTTTTGCGGCATGGTATGCACAATAACATTCAGCGGAAAATCGAGCTGGTGGCCCGGATAATTTTTGCCGCTGGGTTTTAATGCACGTATATATGCAATGATGGAATAAAGATCTTCCCTATCCATTTTTGCATAATAAGGCCATGGCATTATCGGAAATATAGCCGACCCATCTTTTTTAACACCAGTGGTCATTGCCCTGAAGATCTCACCGTCTGTCCACCCACTCAAATTTAACGGGGTAATGTTAGGTGAATAAACAGTACCGGGGAAACCTGCTGAAGCATCAAATTTTTCACCGCCGGCACCGGAAACTGTAGAATCTGAAGGGCCCGCAAATTTATCCCAACTACGGGTAGAATGACAATCCAGACAAACCGTTACATTATTGGCCAGATACTTACCGCGGGCAATGCGTTGTGGCGTAGCATCAACTTTAATAGCTTCGGGTTGGCCCACATTGGGCAATGCCAGGGTTATGTAGGAGATGCCGGCAACAGCGACAAGAACAAGCGCTATAATTGCATAGGCCGTCCATTTTAAAAACTTTTTCATTCAAATTTTTAATAGTGATAGGTTATAGAATCAAAAAAAGCCGCGAATTAGTTATATCCCCGGCCTCTTCGCTAATTATTATAAGGTCGGTCAGTCAACTTTTTTGATAGATGAGGCTCCCGATTTATCGTTGTTTACAGTAGATGGCGAGCCTTTATATTGAATTTCGGAAGCACCACTGGTATGTACATTCAGTGTTTTAAGCACATTGATTTTGCAATGTCCAATGCCCGATGTTTCGATATCATAGTCACCAACAACAAAATCAAAGGCATCTACTTTACCGGCTCCGCTCAGGTCAATTTTGTGTGATGCGGCCTGGCCTGTAAGATGTACTTCTGTGGCGCCACTGCCATCGGTTGAAACATTGGCCGCGTTAAGGTCAAGTGTTACTTTAGTAGCACCTGAAAGATCAAGCTTGAAATCTTTAGCGTTGAGCTTGCCGTCAGAATTAACTTCAACCGCGCCCGAAGCTTTAATTTCTTCAAGGTTTTTCACGCCGATGTTGATCACCATATCACCGGGATCGCAGAAATTCTTTTTTGATTTAATATGTAATACACCACCTTCAACCGAAGTTGAAATATATTTGAGCAGGTTATCATCAGCTTTGATATCGATAGTTAACGAACTATCCTGTTTCAGGTGTACTTTAAACGCGCCCGAGATCTCAACTTTTTTAAAGTCTTCAGCTTTGCGTTTCTCTGTAGTCTGGTTTCCCGAACCATGTACGCATCTGTAATTACATGATGATAATATGGCTGTAGTTATTAACGCGCCTGCTATAGTGAAGGTAAAAAGGTATTTTTTCATAGTATGGTTGTTATGACGCCGGTTGGCAGTTTAGTGTTACATCAAAATTAAAAAAAGCTATCACATTTTGAGTGATAGCTTTTGAATATATAATAGACTTTTAAGAAAGTGAACTATTAAAGACCTGCAAATTCGTTTTCAACGGTGTATTTAGCAGGGGCATTGGTTACCTTATCGGTAAAGTTTGCTGCTGCAAAAGCGTTGTTATTTACAAATGATTCGCGGGTATGGTTCAGAGTGTAAACATCGGCAGTACCGGTAAACTCGGCTTTAGCTTTGTCATTAACGTTTACTGTGGCAGCGTAAGCTTCAACATTTAATTTAGCAGATGCATTGTTGTAAAGGTTAACGTTAAGCTCAAGGGCTGCAAGTTTTCCGAATGATTTAACTTCGGCATTGTCATAAGCATTGATGGCTTTCAAATCATTTGCAGTTACCCAAACTACCAGTTTTTCGTTTTTGTACGAGGTGATACGTAGGGTACCGTTGTTGTTTTGTACCAATGCGCTCTCTGAATAATACTTGTTATAAACTTTAACATTGTCATTCTGCCCTGCTGATACATATACCTCAACATTGCCGCGAACTTCGATCTTGCTGATCTTGCTTACGTTGTTTAAAACTACGGCTGCGCCGTTATCTTTTTTGGTTGCTGCGTTAGCTGCAGTTGATACTCCAAGTGCTAAAACTAAAGAGGCTGCGATTGTTAATATTGTAGTTTTCATGATGATTAATATTTTGATTGTCAATTATTTGTGTTCCTATTTCATTTAATACACAGATAAGACGCCCCCATTTTTAAAACGTTACAGCGGTTTCGGGCAAATTAGATGTACACCGGGTTTTAGTCGGCGAACGGGGGATTTATATCGGTAAACAGCGGAAGAATTTTTGATTATAAATGTGCAGATTTCAGATGTGCAGATGAAAAGTGATGACGGCAATGCTATTAATGCCATTCGAAACCTCTTTAATTGGGGCTGCTATAAACGCACAAAGCGTTATTGTTCAATAACGCTTTATACATTAACAAAAGAAGATCTATGTGACCTTCGATAGAGTTTATCCCTTCCTCACATCTTTTAAATACAGGTTTAACTTTTCGATGTTTTGCTTTAAGCCTTCATCAGCTTTAAATGTTTTTACTACCTGTACAAACTGCTCATGCGTTTCAAAAAGCATGTGCCAGCTCAGGAAAGTTTGCTCTCCCCGTTCGTCAAACTCAATGGTTGCAACAAATTTTGGACTGCTGACATGCTCGTATACTATCTTTTTAAGCGGAATGACCTCTCTAAAAACGCTCTTATTTTTATAATCGGTACCATCCGGGCCATGCATCACTAAATCCCACTCCCCTCCCTGTTTAATCTCCATTTTACTAATGGTATTGGTGAAGCCGTTGGGCCCCCACCACTGGGCAATATGTTCGGGTTGGGTCCAAACTTCCCATACCAGCTCAACCGGGGCGTCCAATGTTCTTGTCAAGCGCAATTCGCGATCTGTAGTGCTACTTTGATTGTTTTCCATTTCTTTCATTTTTTAGGTTTACTACATATTTCTCAAGGTTATCCAATTTATTTTCCCAATGCTGGCGATACTGATCAACCCAAACTGATATTTCACTAAGCTGATCGAGCCGGGCCTCGCAGACCCTATCGCGACCCTGTTGTTTAACATTAATCAAACCGCAATCGGCCAGGATCTGGATATGCAGTGAAATTGCCTGGCGTGTAACATCAAAGTTTGCAGCTATCGCATTCACGTTATGCGGCTGTGCAGCAATCATATTGATGATCGCTCTTCGGGTGGGGTCGGCTATCGCCTGGTAAACATCTCGTCTGGCTTTCATAATTGCGCAAGTAAGTACTTGCAAATATAAATGCAAGCATTTACTTGCGCAAGTATTTTTTGAAAATAGTTTTATGCCATAAAAAACAAAAAACGCCGCCAACCTATTAAAGGCAACGACGCTCCAGAAAACAATTTGAGGTCAGTTCAAATTACCATGGCAGTTCATCGCCAAAGGCTGAACGAGGCAGAGCAGAAAGACTTTGTTGAGATCAACAATAAAGGTGTTGCAGATGGCGAATATCGCCTGAAATAAACGCTGCAGATTATTGAAACAAGTTCAACATAACAATAACTTTTTAGTTATCTTATTGGTAATAATAGTAAAGCATCTTTTAACACGCGCTCGTTTGCAACGCAAAAGCACGCAAAAAAGCCGCCCCTTTCGGAGCGGCTACACTATATATAATTGACTCAAAAAAATGGCGCTTATAAAGTTGCAAAGTCATCGACCCTCGGCCTGGTTTCTTTATTCAAAGTTTCGGTGGCGTGGGCATATGCTAAACCATTGCTGTTTACATTTGATGTTGCGTTGCGGGTTAGGCTGTACTCGTTGGTGTTACCTTTAAGCTCGGCTTTTGCATTACCGCTTAGGGTGATGCTCGCGCTGTAAGTATCCAGGCTAAGATTTGCAGATGCATTGTTGTTCAATTTAACATCAAGCTCGATACCTGAAAGGCAACCGAATGATTTGATCTCGGCATTATCATAGGCGTTAATGGCGCTTAATTGGTTTGCAGTTACCCAAACTACCAATTTTTCGGCTTTATATGATGAGATGCGCAATACGCCTTTTTGTGACTGAACCAGAGCGTTTTCAGAATAGTAACGGTTGTAAACTTTCACCTGGTCGGTCGGGCCGCTTGATATATAAAGTTCAACATTGCCGTAAACTTCAATTTTGTTGATTTTGCTGATGTCGGTTAAAATGATGCCTGCATCAGTTTTAGCAGTATTTGCAGATGCGATGTTTGCGAAGCCAAGTACCATAAACAGTACGGTAGCGATGGCGGTTAATGTAGTTTTCATGGTATTAATATTTTGATTGTCAAGTGATTATTATTTTATTTCATTGAATACATACATATGACGATCTCAAATAAAAAACGTTACAGCAGGCTTGGGCTAATTAGCTGTAGGGCAGGTTTTTGTCGGTAAAGGGGTGATTTTTCCCGGTGAAATGGGGTGGAGAATTTGAGGGAAAGAAAGATAAATTAGATCGAAGCACGACACAATTAAAAATGGGGTCATGCTGAGGCACTCGAAGCATCGTGGGCAGGCCTCTGCGCGCGACCCTTCGACAGGCTCAGGGTGACAGGCCCCTTTTTTATATTGTTATTTCTCCTTTAGAGTTTCTGGGCATGGTGGACGGGTGAAAACCCTTGTTATACAACCTATCAACTCAAATAATAAGCCTCGCCATCGGTTTTAATCTTCCCTGCATCGAGCAGCAGGCGTACGGCCTCCATTTTTTCTTTTTCGGTACCGATGTTGATCCCGGTTATCAGTCCGCCGATATCGGGGTTGCTAATGCTGAGCAATTGTACTATTTCGGTGGTGATGTTGTCGAAAATTTCGTCTTGATTTACCCTGCGTTTTTCCTCAAGGCAAACATCGCAGATCCCGCATTTACGGCCATTTGGTTCATCAAAATAAGCCAGCAACATTTGGCTCCGGCAGCGTTTATGAATAGCGTAGGCAAAAACAGCTTCCATTTTTTGACGGTACACTTCTTTGCGCTGCTCTATATATTTCCTGTCGATAATGAGGTGGCTTCCCTGTACCCGTGGTTTTAAATAGGTAACCTGGGGTTTATCAGTTTGTTGCATATAGCTAAGCAATCCATACTGCTGCAATTGCAACATCCCTTCAATAACCTGCTGAACGCTTAAACCTGTTCGCCTTGCGATATCAAACTCCTTTATACGCACATAATTTTCAAAAGCCCCCCCGTATGAGCGCAGCAGGGTTTTGATAAAAGGGTCCCAGCCGGCGTTCTGGATCTGGAAGTTGTATAGTTGCTCGTTAACTACCTCAAACTGAAAACGCGAGGGTAAAAATACGCTTTCGTTAAAAGCAAGGTATTCGTCACGCTCTAAAAACTTAAGGGCGTTGAGCGTTTTAATAGCATCGAGCTTGAAGCGGCTGCAAAATTCGCCAAGGTCGAGATCAAAGCTTAAACCCTCGCCGGCCTCATAAGCTACCTGGTAGTAATTGGCCAGGCTATGGTACACCTGCTTAATCTCCTCAACCGATGGAAAATTAAGCTCATACATCTTTTCCTGTTTCAGCTTATCGGCAGGGTTATATAGCAGTACGCCAAAAGCTTTATTACCATCGCGGCCGCCCCGGCCGGCTTCCTGATAATAGGCTTCTAAACTTTCGGGAATATCCTTGTGGATCACAAACCGTACATCCGGTTTATCTATCCCCATACCAAAAGCATTGGTAGCTACGATCACCCGTACCCGGTTATTTTTCCAGGCCTCCTGCTTTTCGGCGCGCTGGTCAACAGTCAGGCCTGCGTTGTAATAATCGGCCCTTATACCGTTATCCGTCAGGAACTTCGCTATCTCAAAAGTTTCCTTCCTGCTCCGTACATATACAATGCCGCTTCCCTTGACACCGCGTACGATATTGAGCATTTTACGAAACTTATCTTCCTCATGCTGTACCACGTAGCTGATATTGCGCCGCTCAAAACTTTGCTGGTAAACTACCGGATTTTTGAATTTCAGCTTTTCTTGAATATCGGCCTTAACATCGGCGGTAGCTGTTGCTGTAAGCGCAAGCACGGGCACGTTGGGATGCAGCTCCCGCAGATCGGCAATATGCAGGTACGGCGGCCTGAAATCATAACCCCATTGCGAAATACAATGCGCTTCATCTACAGCGAAGAGGTTTACTTTCATGTACTTCACCCGCTCGCGCACCAATTCGCTCAGCAGGCGCTCGGGCGACAGGTACAGGAACTTTACCGAACCATAAATGCAATTATCCAGCGCCAGGTCCATCTCACGGCGACCCATTCCCGATACTATGGATATCGCGTTGATGCCTTTGGCCCGAAGGTTTTCAACCTGGTCTTTCATGAGCGCAATAAGCGGCGACACCACTATACAGATCCCCTCTTTAGCCAACGCCGGCACCTGGAAACAAACTGATTTACCGCCGCCGGTAGGCAACAGCGCCAAAGTATCATTTCCTAATAAAACAGACTGGATGATCTCGGCCTGCATGGGCCTGAAGGTGTCATGGTTCCAGTATTGTTTTAATATTTCTTCGATGGTCATGGGGTGTAATTTAGTCCGAAAGTCGGAGGTCCGCAAATTTAGTCCGAAAGTCGGGAAGTCCGTAAGTCCGAAAGATCATTAAAGCTTTTTCGATAATTGCCTTTGCAGACTCACGGACTTCCCGACTTACGGACTTCAGACTTTCCGACTCCTTCAAAACTCCATCAACCATTTATAAAACCCAGGCCAGTCGCCGTTCCATTGCTTTTCATTGTGGGATGCGCCTTTGATTACAGTAACGGGGGCGTTTTCGGGTTTTACCCCTCTTGATTTCAGCAAATTGGCCATTTTTTGCATATCGGCTACCATACTGGCGCTTTCTGCATCGCCGCAAACGAAATAAAAACGGCTATTTTTATTTATTGCAGCCTGTTGTGCCTGGTCATAAATTTGCGGCGCTATCCAGAATGCGGGCGAAAATACCCCTGCATTTCCAAACACCCCGGGGTATTTAAGCGCGGCATACATCGAGATAAGTCCGCCCATGGAGCTGCCCGCAATTGTTGTGTGCGCGGCATCAGTTTGGGTACGGTAATGAGCATCAATATATGGCTTAAGCTCTTTAATCAAAAATTGAACATAATCGTCTCCCCTGCCTTCACCATATTTTGAATTATACGGGTCATACTCGGTTATGCGGTACTCGCCTCCATGATCGATACCTACTATGATGCTTTCCTGTTGAACAGGTATCCTATCCATGAGCTCATCAATCCCCCATTCGCCATAGCTTGAGGTGTATTCATCAAAAAGGTTTTGCCCATCGTGCATGTAAATTACCGGGTATTTCTTTTTGTCTGCCTCATAACCTGCCGGTAAATAGATCCAAACCCTCCGCTGTCTGCCTAATTGCGGCATCTCAAATTGTTCGCTGATTACATGCACCCTCTCTGTAGCTGTGTGCTTCTTTTCAGGCTGTGCAAAATTATCCTGCCAGCCAGCTATATCAAGCCGAACAGTTGTATCACCTTGTATCTTGAGAGTTCTGTTTTCGATGGCTTTGCCTGTGGCGTCACATTCTACTGTATTCCAGTTGCCGCGGGTTACTTTAAAATGGATAATGCCGGCAGGTAATTCCTTGTTTAAGGTATAATTTCCCTTGTTGTTTTTAACAAGTTCCCAGGTCTTATCGGCAGGGTTCCAGCCATTAAAATTACCTGCCAAAAAAAGGCGGTCCGACGGGCTTTTCAGGGCTGCAATTTTGCCGATAAAAAAGGAGATTTTCACCTGGCTAAAAAGCAAAAAATTTTGGCCAAAAATCAAAAACGCGCAGAAAATTATTTTTTTCATCATCATAAAAAGCTAAAAACCGGGAACGTTGCCGGGAACGTTCCCGGAATTGAGTTGCATAAAAGTAAAATCACCTATTGTGTACACCTGACACTTACTTATTTCACAAATATGCGTTTAAATCTAAATTTCGCACAAAAACAATAATTTTTCCCCACTACTTTAATAAATTTCAATATTTCGTCAAAGTTAAAAAAGACTTAATTAAACGCTTTAAAATTATCTTTTATATAAAATTTGCAATTGATATTTGTAAATGTAAATTAGTCGCATGCTGTTTCGGCCACAATAATAAACCAATTATAGACGGCAAAATAAGCCTTTTTTTATTCATAAAAATCAATAAGTAAATGAGAAAAAATTACTCAAAAAAGTATGTTCTTCTTTGTGCTTTCCTGATGATGTCATTCATGGCATTTTCACAAACCGGGAGTATTAAAGGAAAGGTATCTGACGAAACCAACCAGCCCCTCCCCGGTGCTACGGTTACTGTCGATGGTACCACTATTGGTTCAACTACCGACCCTAATGGTAACTACGCCATTAACAATGTTAAAGCCGGTACTTACACCCTAAGTGTAAAATTTATCGGTTATATTAC
Source organism: Mucilaginibacter sp. SG538B (assembly GCF_013376065.1). Lineage (NCBI taxonomy): Bacteria > Pseudomonadati > Bacteroidota > Sphingobacteriia > Sphingobacteriales > Sphingobacteriaceae > Mucilaginibacter > Mucilaginibacter sp. SG538B. Next base: position 1,397,634 of record NZ_JABMJI010000001.1, on the reverse strand, counting down.
CATCAAAAAAACAGTAACCGTTAATGGCGCAACCGTCGAAAACTTCAGCCTCGCTCCCGAAAGCAAAAGCCTTAACGAGGTAGTGGTTATAGGTTACGGTACCCAGCGTAAAAAAGATCTTTCAGGCTCTATCACCAATGTAACCGCTAAAGATTTTCAAAAAGGCGTTATTACCACCCCCGAGCAATTAATTGCCGGTAAGGTTGCAGGTGTATCCGTAATATCAAACAGTGGTGCGCCTGGTGCAGGTAGCAAGATCCGTATTCGCGGTGGTGCTTCCTTATCTGCCAGCAACGACCCGCTTATTGTTATTGATGGTGTGCCGTTGGATAACGCCCGCAACGCCGACGGTACTTCAAAAATATCCGGTGTTGCCGACCCTTTAAGTCTAATAAACCCTAATGACATCGAGTCGTTTTCAGTATTAAAAGATGCATCAGCTACCGCCATTTATGGTAATAGGGCATCAAACGGCGTAATTTTGATTACAACCAAAAAAGGTAAAAAGGGAAAACCAACCGTCGATTTCAGTTCGCAATTTTCTGTATCCAAATTGGGCAAGGAAGTTAGTGTTTTAAGTGCCGATCAATTGCGTGACTATGTTAAAGCTAATGGCACAACCGCTCAACAAGCTTTATTGGGTACAGCAAATACCGACTGGCAAAAACAAATATATCAAACCGCACAAACCACCGATAACAATATCAGCGTATCTGGTGCTACTAAAGTATTGCCATACCGTGTTTCGGCAGGGTACCTTAACCAGGAAGGTATCTTAAAAACCGGCTCATTGAGGCGTTTTACCGGTGCTATTAATTTAAGCCCAAGCTTTTTTACTGATCACCTTAAAGTTAATTTAAACGTTAAAGGCGCAAATGTAAAACAAAGGTTTGCCAATCAGGACGCTATTGGCTCGGCAGTTAGCTTTAATCCTACCCTTCCGGTATATTCGGGTAATAACCGTTTTGGCGGATACTATGAGTGGCTTGACCCATCTTCGGTTAACGGCCTTAAATCACTCGCGCCTTTAAACCCGCTTGGTTTATTGGAACAACGCGATGATAAAAGTAATGTTTACCGCAGCATCGGCAACTTAACCTTAGATTATAAATTCCACTTTCTTCCTGAGCTGCATGCTAACGTGAACCTTGGTTATGACGTATCAAACGGTCGTGGCACTGTGTTTGTAAACGATAGCGCTGCATCTGGCTATAAAAGATATAAAGATGCCGCCGGGGTTTTCCATGGCGGTACAAACACTCAATACAAACAATTGCAGTCAAATAAAATATTTGAAGGCTATTTGAGCTATGCTAAAGATATAAAAGACATTAAAAGCCATATTGATGCGGTAGCAGGTTATTCATACCAGGATTTCAAAACTACAACCTACAATTTTCCTGATGTGACTGCTGATGGTACAATTGTATCAAAACCAGTTTATCCTTTCGATAAACCCGAAAACCGGCTGATATCAGTTTATGGCCGTGTAAATTATATTTATGACGATAAATACATTTTAACAGGTACAGTAAGAAGGGACGGATCATCAAAGTTTGCACCAGACAGAAGATATGGTACCTTTCCATCCGCGGCCTTTGCATGGAAAATGATCCAGGAAGATTTTCTTAAAGGATCAAAAGTTTTATCTGACCTGAAATTGCGCTTAGGTTATGGTAAAACAGGCCAGCAGGATATCGGCGAGAATTATAGCTATATATCATATTACAACCTCAGCAACAATACCGCTCAGTACCAGTTAGGCGATAAATTTTATAACTTGTACCGCCCGGGTGGCTATTATCCTAACAGAACCTGGGAAGAAACCACATCCGCCAACGTTGGTTTTGACTTTGGCTTTGCCGACAACCGTATAACCGGTACTATTGATTACTATCACAGAAAAACCACCAATCTGCTAAACAAGATCTCGCAACCGGCCGGTTCAAATTTCTCGAACGAAATTGTTGCTAATATTGGCGACGCTACCAGCAGCGGTGTTGAATTTAATATCAATGCGGATATTATCAGGAGTACCGACCTTACCTGGAGCATAGGCCTTAACGCTACTTATAACCAAAACAAAATCACCAAACTTACTATAGCGCCAGATCCAAGCTATGCAGGCAGCCCTACCGGCGGCATTTCGGGCGGAACCGGTCAAAACATCCAGATCAATTCGGTTAACTATCCACGCTACTCATTTTATGTATACCAACAGGTTTATGGTGCCGACGGCAAACCGCTTGATGGCGTATTTGTTGACCGTAACGGCGATGGCGTAATAAACGATCAGGACTTATATCATTACAAAAGCCCTGACCCTAAAGGCTATTTCGGTTTAACATCAAACGTAAACTACAAAAAATGGTCAGCTGGTTTTACTGCAAGAGCAAGTGTTGGCAATTACGCGTATAACAACGTGTTTTCAAGCACCGGCACCCAAAGAAGCATCATTAACCCTATCGGTGTTATAAACAATGGATCAACCAATGTACTGCAAAGCGGTTTGACCGGAAACAGTGATAAAAATGTGCTGTCAGATTACTATATCCAAAACGCTTCATTTATCCGCATGGACAATATAAACGTAGGTTACAATTTTGGTAAAGTATTTAAAAATACCGGGAACTTAAGATTAAGCGCTAACGTGCAAAATGTGTTTGTAATTACTAAATATAAAGGTGTTGACCCTGAAATAGGAACAGGTATCGATAACAACCTGTATCCGCGGCCACGTACCTATGTTTTAGGGCTTAATTTATCACTATAACCTTATAGCTGATCATTTTAAAAGAAATCAACATGAAAAAAAATTCAATAAAACTTATATTAATCGGCGGCCTGATAGCCGCAGGTTCAGTATCATGCAATAAAAAGCTTGACCTGATCCCTACAAACGACCTGACATCGGCACAGGTATATAATTCTCCGGAAGGTTACAAGCAGGCATTTGCCAAAGTATATGCCGCATATGCATTAACAGGCAATTCAGGTCCTGCTGGTAATGGCGATGTTCAGGGTATTGACGAAGGAACATCCGATTTTTACCGTTTGATGTGGTGCGCGGAAGAACTACCCACTGACGAAGCTGTTGTTGGATGGGGCGACCCTGGTCTGCCCGACTTCCACAATATGTCCTGGTCATCAAGCAACCTGTTCCTGAAAGGTATTTATTACAGAGCAGTTTACCAGATAACCTTGGCTAACGATTTTATTCGTCAGTCAACAGACGCTAACCTGAGCAGCAGGGGCATTTCAGGAGCTGATGCCACCAACATCAAAATGTATGCCGCTGAGGCGCGTTTCTTAAGGGCTTATCAGTATTCGGTATTAATGGACCTTTTTGCAAATCCTCCGTTTGTTACCGAAAATGATGCCCTTGGATCAACCTTACCAAAACAAATAACCCGCAAAGACCTATTTAATTATATTGAAAGTGAGCTCAAAGCGATTGACGGAACTTTAGCAAAACCCCGGACCAACGAATATGGCCGTGCCGACCAGGCTGCCGAGTGGGCATTGCTGGCCAGGATTTACCTAAATGCCGAAGTTTATACCGGCACTGCACGTTATGCTGACGCTATCACTTACTCAAAGAAAGTTATTGAAAACGGCGGTTACAAATTGATCAGTGATTATACTAAACTGATGCGCGCCGACAATAACGTAAATACAGATGAGTTTATCTTAACCATTAACTACGATGGCTTGCGCACGCAAAGCTACGGCGGTGCTACCTTTATGACCCACGCGCCTGTTGGCGGCTCAATGCCGGCGGCTGATTATGGTATTAGCGGTGGATGGGCCGGTTTGCGTACCACCAAAGCTTTGGTAAACCTGTTTCCAAATGGTGCTTCAAGTGCCGATAAACGTGCCCAGTTTTATACCAACGGGCAAAACCTTGAAATTTCAGATATCAGCACCTTTACAGATGGATATGCTATTTCAAAATTCAAAAATGTGAAAATTGCCGATGGCAAACCGGGTTCAAGCCTTGAGTATGCTGATATGGACCTTCCTATTTTCAGGCTTGCAGAACAATACCTGATATATGCCGAAGCAACAACAAGGGGCGGCACAGGCGGCGACATGGGCCTTGCTGTAAGTTATATCAATAAGCTGCGTGAAAGGGCCTATGGCAATGCAAGCGGCAATGTAACCAGCATCACAACAGACCAGATCCTTGATGAAAGGGGCCGCGAACTTTATTGGGAAGGCTTCCGCCGTACGGATTTGATCAGGTACAAAAAGTTTGTTGAGGCCACTTACCTGTGGCCGTTTAAAGGAGGCGTTAAAGGAGGGAAAGGCGTTGAAAGCTACCGCAGTATTTATCCGTTACCAACAAGTGATGTTGCTGCCAACCCTAACCTAAAACAAAACGCAGGCTATTAAAAAATATGCGGGAGGCGCAGAGAGTATCCACCCTCCCGTTAACGATATTTCAAATTCAATTTCAGAAAAAAACATGAAAAAATCATTTACGAAATTCCTGGCCCTGGGCGGTATTGCCGTGATGATGCTGGCATCCTGTAAAAAGGACGAAACAAAGGTCGTAGCCGATCCATCAAAAGCTAAAGGATCATTTACTGCAAGTACAACAACCCCAGCCTTGAGCAAAGCAAATCTTGATGGCGAAGCAGTTGCCTTCACCATCAAATCTCCCGATTATGGATTTAAAGCTGCAGTATCAAACAGTATTCAATTTAGTACCACTGACGATTTCTCAAGCCCAAAAGAGGTTTCCATAGATTTGAAGGCGACTTCAAAAGCTTTCAATGTGCTTGACTTTAACAACATTTTGCTGGGAATGAACCTGCCAACCGGCGTTTCAACAACGGTAAAGGCAAGGTTAAAAACACAATTTTCAGGTTCGGTAGTTACTCCTACCTACTCAAACGTAATTTCGCTTACAGTAACACCTTTCCCATTAACCTCATTTATTTACCTCGCTGGCGCCTATGAAGATTGGGCCGTACCCAGTGCTAATGTTGACAGCCTGTTATCGGCCACAAGTAACGGCATTTATACAGGCGTTATTAATTTCCCTGCCGGTAAACTTGATTTTAAAGTATTGCCAACCAAGAAAAACTATGATGGCAACTATGGTTCGGACGGGCCGGGCAAAATAACTCAGGGAACCGGCAATCCGCCAAATATTAGCGCTCCCGCTGCCGGCTTAACCTGGGTAACTGTTGATATGAATGCTAAAACAATAAGCTTTGAAGCCGTAAAATATTATTACAGCCTTATTGGCAGTGCCACTCCGGGTGTTGCATGGAATACCGATACTGACCTTAAATACGATAACGGAAACCAGGTTTGGCAAACTACTGTTGCCTTAACTGCGGGAGAGTTTAAAGTACGTCGTAACCATGACTGGGGTACAAGCTATGGCATTCCAAAGGTAGGTGCTGACGGTGCTACACTTGCGTCATCTGACAACGACAATATCCCTGTAACAGTTGCAGGCACTTACCATGTTACCTTCGCGTTAAACGCTGCTGATAATACAAAAGCTGCCTACACCTTAGTAAAGAAATAACAGAGTTGATTGATTTATATATGTTGGGCCCCACACGGTGAAAACCTGCGGGGCTTCTTTTTGACCGTTGATCTTTAATGATTACGCTAATTTTGTTGATGTTAATTCAGGAATGAGCATGAAAAGCCATCGACGAAATCATAAAAATCAACTCTTAAAATAAACAGCCAAAATCAACGGTAAAAAAGCGATGAGGTCATCCCCCATCGCTTCCTTATTTAAGTAATTTTTTTCTTCTATGAACTATGATCCATAACCCATGAACCAAAAAATTACCGTTTTGCTATCTCCACATACTCTTTAGAGGTGGCGCCAACGTAAATCTGGCGCGGACGACCGATAGGTTCTTTGTTTTCTTTCATTTCTTTCCATTGAGCAATCCATCCCGGTAAACGGCCAAGGGCAAACAGTACAGTGAACATATCAGTTGGGAAGCCTAAGGCGCGGTAAATGATACCGGAGTAAAAATCAACGTTAGGATAAAGTTTACGCTCAACAAAGTAAGGATCTTTCAGGGCAACCTCTTCCAGTTTTTTGGCTATTTCCAGTACCTCGTCATTAACTCCCAGCTTTTCTAAAATATCGTCGCAGGCTTTTTTAATGATCCTTGCACGGGGATCAAAGTTTTTATAAACGCGGTGACCAAAACCCATTAAACGGAAAGGATCGTTTTTGTCTTTAGCCTTGGCAATCCATTTATCAGTATCGCCACCATCTTCTTTGATCTTCTCCAGCATTTCAATTACAGCCTGGTTGGCGCCGCCATGTAGCGGTCCCCAAAGCGCTGAAATGCCTGCAGATACCGAAGCATAAATATTAGAATCGGACGAACCTACTATGCGAACGGTAGAAGCAGAACAGTTTTGCTCATGATCGGCATGTAAAATCAACAGCTTGTTCATAGCGTCGATAACCACCGGATCGATCTCCACCTCCTCTGTACGCTGACCAAAAGTCATGTGCAGGAAGTTGGTAACGTAATCGTATTTATTTTGAGGATAGATAACAGGGTGCCCTAACGATTTTTTATAGATCCATGAAACCACGGTAGCCATTTTTGCAAGCATTTTAATAATGCTTTGGTTAAGCTCTTCGGTGGTTTGGGATGGCTTTAATGATTCGGGATAAAAAGCCGATAATGCAGATACCAATGACGACAGCTGCCCCATCGGGTGCGATTTTGACGGAAAGCCATCAAAAAACTTTTTCATGTCCTCATGCACCAAAGTATGGCGGCTTAGCTCGTACTGGAATGATTTTAGCTTTTCGGCAGATGGCAGCTCGCCATAGATCAGCAAATAAGCAACTTCAATAAATGATGATTTTTCGGCTAATTGCTCAATTGGATAACCACGATATTTAAGTATTCCCTGCTCGCCATCTAAAAAAGTAATGGCGCTTTTGGTAGCGCCTGTATTTTTGTACCCGATATCAAGGGTTACATAACCGGTTTGATCGCGAAGCTTAGAAATATCGATTGCCTTTTCACCTTCAGTGCCCTCAATTACAGGGAGCTCAAATGTTTTATCACCAATTTTTAGTTGTGCTGTTTCCGCCATAGAAATTTGTATCTGCAACAAATGTAAATAAATCTGCGTATTAATAACCGCTAATATAATTTACTGTTTGTAAAAATTTTCGGCCAAATTTATTATTTTACAACCTGTATTTGTGCTTATAGACGTTAATAATTGATTAAAAAATTACTGCAAAACATGTCGTTAAAAGGTAACTCATTGGTAATGATCCAAAACCAAGCTACCGTTTATCGCCTTTTACTCATAGGCTTATTTATTGCAAGTCCCTCGTTACACTATCTTTGCTTCCACAATTCTTACGATCCTTTTTGGCTAAGGGCTATAAACTGTTTTTTGTGTGCTATCACGCTATTTTTTTCTTTCATTAATAATAAGGTTTTTTATAAAGCGGGGATCTTTGCCACCGTTTTGTCTTTCCTGGTCATAAACAACTGCATTTTACTTGCCAAAAACGGGTTTGAACATGTGTACCTGTTTAGCGCAATAACCATTTTTATTGCGTTAACCCTTTTTTGCAAAAAAAGCAGGGAATTCATAATTATCTGCGAAGCTAACCTTGCAGCTATTATAACCGCCTATTTTACTGCGCCCAGGCTCGCCATTTCGCCCGCAGTGCTGATCGTACTTATTTTGGTTTTCACTGTAATAGCCTATGTCTCATTTTTAGTGGTGATGGCTTATCAATACCAACTAAAAAATGCTGTTAATAACGTGATGAAGCTTAACCAAAGCCTTATGGTTAATGACGCCAAGCTGCGTGAAAGTCGTAATCATCTCAACGCGCTCATTAACTCGTTAAATGACATCATTTTTGAGTTTGATGAAAACAAAACCTGTATTAATGTATGGTTTAATGAAATGACCGAGCGCGTAGTTGATCCGCGGATAGCGATTGGCAAAACGCTCGATAAGGTAGTGGGCCCGCAAAAAGCCGAAAAGTATGACAGCGCTTTAAACTACGTAATAGAAAACCGCAAACCCATATCAATAGAGTTTTTATCTGATTACGACAGCGGACATTCCTTTACAGCTAACTTTACTCCTGTTTTTGATAAAACAACAGGTTATACCGGCCGGATCTCGGCCTCAGTAGTGGATATAACCGAGCAAAAGAAATATGAACGGGCCCTTAAAGAAAACGAAGGCTTGTTACTTGAAGCTCAAAACATTGCTAAAATAGGCAACTGGTGGTATGACCATGAGAGTAAGGAAACATTTTGGTCGGCCAACCTCAATGACCTGCTCGGGATTGAAGATATCCCCACCGGCACGAACCACTTTCAATATTATATAAGCCTGGTACATCCTGACGACAGGGAGAACGTTTTTGAATACCTTGCATCCATCCGTACAACAACACAAAACCAACTTGAGCATAAATTTATCACACCGGCGGGCAACTTAAAATATATCAGGATCCAACGCGGCGAAAAGAAATTACTGTCAGCCACAGTTACGCGCACATTTGGCATTATCCAGGATATTACCGAAGCCCGCCTTGCCGATAAAGCAGTTAAACTAAGCCAGCTTGAACTGATGGAAGCCCAGGCCATTGCTAAAATAGGCAACTGGAAATATGACGTAGCGTCGCGTCGCCTGTCCTGGTCGGAGGAGCTGAACGGCATTTATGAGCTTGACCGGGATACCTCTTCACGCCAGCACTGTTTTATAAAGGTGCTGCTTAAGCATGTACATCCTAACGACAGGTTTATTGTCAGGAGCTTATTGCGTAACGAGTTAAGCAACATGGATTCATCCTATGAATACCGCATCATAACTACTGGCGGCAATATCAAACACCTGAGTATTATAGCCGGCAAACGCCTTTATAATGAAGACGGAAGTGTGCGCAAAATTATAGGCACCCTGCAGGATATTACAGAACGCAAACAGGCTGAGCTTGATTTCAGAAACGTCGAAAGCAAATACCGGCGGGTATTAGAAACTGTTAATATGATAGCAATAACGGTTAACGACAGTGGCATTGTTACCTTTTGCAACAAATACCTGGCAAACCTGGTAGGATATACCCAGGCCGAGATCATTGGCATGAATTGGATGGACAATTTTATTCCCGATGATCTGAAAGATTTTTTAACGAGCTGGTTTATAAATGACAGTTTTTTACCGCATTACATTAACCCTATTATTTGCCGTAACGGCGAGCAACGGATCATAAGCTGGCAAAATACGGTTTTTTATGACGAAAACGGCGTTTTTAAAGAGACCACAGCGCTTGGCGAAGACATAACAAACCAGGAGAAAGCACGACAGGACCTAATATGGGCTAAAGAAATGGCCGAAAAGTCGTCTAAGTTCAAGTCGGAATTTTTATCCATCATGAGCCATGAGATCCGTACGCCGATGAACGCGGTTATTGGTACAACCAACCTGCTGCTTGACGAAAACCCAAGGCCCGAACAGATGGAATACCTCAATACGCTCAAGTTTTCGGGCGAAAACCTGCTGGCCATTATCAATGACATTTTAGATTATAATAAGATTGAGGCTGGCAAGCTGGAACTGAATAACTCAAGGTTCAACATTCACCAGCTAATCCATAAAATAAAGCAATCTTTTGAGCCAAAGGCGGCCGAAAAAAAACTGACGCTTGAATTGATAATAGATGATACCATTCCCGGAGATTTAATGGGCGATGCCATGCGGCTGAGCCAGGTACTTAATAACCTGATCAGCAATGCCATTAAATTTACACATACGGGTAAAGTTATTATCCGGTTGGATAAGGATGTGATAACCCCAAACACCGTTAATATTAAATTTGCGGTTACCGATACAGGAATAGGCATTTCGCCCGAAAGCTTCAACATTGTTTTTGATCCTTTTATGCAGGGCCAACAGGTAATTGATAATGACTATGGAGGTACCGGTTTAGGCCTCGCTATTACTAAACGGCTGGTTGAACTGCATAAAGGTACAATTGCTGTATCAAGCGAACTGGGTAAGGGTACCACATTTAGTTTTGCTATAAACTTTACCCTCGCTCCTGAGGTCGCTGTCATGAAACCGGTTGCTGTTGCGGCGAATGCTTCAGACTACAACTTACGGGGCATGAATATTTTAGTTGTTGATGACAACAAAATGAACCTGATGATAGCCGGCAAATTTTTAAGGCGCTGGAATGCCCAGGTTCAGGAAGCATCAAATGGGCAAATAGCTGTCGACCTGGTTAACCAAAACTCTTATGATCTTATTATTATGGACTTGCAGATGCCTGTTATGGACGGCTTTGAAGCAACGGCGATGATTAAACAAACACAGCCCGACTTGCCCATCATAGCCCTCACGGCCGACGCCATGCCCGAAACCTACCAACAAGCGCTGGAAGCGGGTATGTGTGATTATTTGACTAAACCTTTTGTTCCTGAAGTACTGTACAGCAAATTGGCAAAACATATCAGGCAATCAGTGTAATTTCGGAGTTAGGATGTTCAATCTGGGATCGAGGCGAAAGGTAAAAGGTTAAAGGCTAAAGGTTTAAAAACCTCCGCTATTCGAAGTCCCCGTTATTCGAAGCCTATGCCTTCGGGTGAACTATGCCGGGAGTTTGTAACTCCAGCCCTACACACTAATGAAATCATATCACAATAGCCTATATATTTGGTTTGCAACCACATACATAAATCATCCATAGACGAAGTCTACGGGCGGCGAAGCGATCAGTATGCAAATCGCTTTAAAATATCATAAAATCCTTCAATCATGAAAATCATGGTTCAAAATAAAAAAAGCGACAGGGATCGCCTATCGCTTTAAATATCATCAACGTAATCGGTGTAATCAAGAAGGATCAACGGTCTTAGTTAATCTGTTCCTTCACAGTTCCGCACTCTTTCATGTGCTCCGGAAAATAGGGGTTTACAATTGGTTTTGTTGACGAAAGCCAGTACCCCCCTTTTCCTCCATCGGCCATCGGGCAAAAGTCAACATAAATTGGCGCCGACTTGAATTTCGCACCTTTTACCAAAGCGATAACATCTTTACTTAATACCAAAAACGCTTCGCGCTGGGCTTTGATATCCGCTGCATTGCTTATCTGGTGCGCCACAGCAGCTGTTTCGCTGCAGCCTTTTATACCAGAAAGCTTACCTTCTAAAGCTGTAGCAGCTGTTTTTATGCCGGCGGGGTCCGATTTAACAAACTCATCTTTTAAAGCGATATAAGCCTTAAAAACATCACTGGTGTTACCTGTATCTGCAACCTGGGCTTCGGCCGCAGGCTTGGCAGCAGCAGTCGTATCCACTTTAGCAATATCCTGTTGTTTGGCAGGCTGGTTACACGCAGCGGCAACAGCTAAAGCCGCTAAAAAACAAAATTCTTTAATTATTTTCATATTACAATTAGTTTGTACGGATAGCTTCTACCGGGTCCAGCCTCGAGGCCGAATACGCGGGAATAATGCCAGCTATCACCCCTATTATAATTGAATAGCTTAAACCCCGTGTAACGTTAGCAGCATCAAGTATTACCTGTACATCTAAAGCGGCCTTTACGGCAAACGTGGCCAGATATACAAAAAACAACCCGATGATCCCGCCCACAAAACAAAGCAAAACCGATTCAATTAAAAACTGCAATAATATGAAATAGTTTTTAGCCCCTAATGATTTTTGTATCCCTATGATATTGGTGCGTTCCTTTACCGATACGAACATGATATTAGCGATACCAAAACCACCAACTAAAATGGAGAACCCGCCAATGATAGCACCGGCAATGTTGACCACTTTAAAAAGATCGTCGAGCTGCTGGGTGATCATGGTTGTACGGTTTAACGAAAAATTATCATCGGCTCCGGGCCTCAGCCTCCTGATAGAACGCATAAGTCCTTTGATCTCGCTTTCAACATCATCGGTCGGGATCCCTTTTTTACCGCGCACAATAATTGAAGGACCATATTTTGAACTCTGTATATCAATTAAGTTGCGGGCAAAGTTAAGGGGCAGCAGCACCTCCTTATCTGTAGAGATACCAAGCATATCCTTACCCTGTTTTGAAAACACGCCTACAATGGTCACATACCGCCCCATCACCTTAATCTGCTTACCTACAGCATCGCCATCGGGGAAAAGGGCCTGGGCTATATCATAACCGATATCGGTTATAGGCGCACCGGTTTTTGATTCCATTTCGGTAAAGTAACGACCACTCTCCAAGTCAAAATTCCAGGTTTTGTCATGATCCTGTGATGCAGCGTCTACCTGGGCGCCTTCAACCGTGTTGCTTTTATACTTTATGGTGCGGTTATCAATATTTATTTCGTATGATAATGCCTCGGCTGTTGTGATACGGCGCGAAAGTTCGTTAAAATCGCGAAGGTCAGATTCGGGCCTTTGCAGGTATTTCCACCAGGGGAAATCGCTCCCGCCTACCCAGGGCCACTTTTGCACATATATACTGTTATTACCCAGCTTATTAACACTATTTTGCAGATTATTACGCAGGGTATCAACTGCCGATTGTACAGCTATGATAGTAAATATACCAATAGTTACCCCAAGCAATGACAGCAACGTACGTGTTTTGTTCTGCCGCAGGGCATCGCCGGCAAACAAAAAACTTTCCCTTAAAAGTTTTAAAAAAAGCATATAACTTATTTTGATCTTACTTGTTAATCAATCCTAATTGCACGGTTAAAGCGTGGAGGTAATAATAATATAACGGGCGTTTTTATTACTGATACATTAAGCCGCCTGCCAATATTTTTTTAGACAACAGAACATGATTTAAGTTACAGTATTTTGCAATTAATATAACGGTAGTGTAATAAAACTGCTTCTTAAAAAAATCTGTTAAATTAACAAAAAAATTCGTACATTTGCGCCCTTGAAAATTCATAAAAACAAGCATGAAATTATCTCAATTTAAATTCAACTTACCTGAATCTCTTATCGCCCATACACCCTCTGCCACCCGCGATGAATCACGTTTAATGGTTTTACACAAAGATTCGGGCAAAATTGAGCATAAAATATTTAAAGACGTGCTGGATTATTTTGATGATAAGGATGTAATGATCCTTAATAATACTAAAGTTTTCCCTGCCCGTTTATATGGCAACAAAGAAAAAACCGGTGCTACCATCGAAGTATTTTTGCTGCGTGAATTGAATAAAGAATTGCGTTTATGGGATGTACTGGTTGATCCGGCCCGTAAAATACGCGTAGGTAATAAATTATATTTTGGCGATGACGATTTGCTGATTGCTGAAGTTGTTGACAACACCACTTCACGCGGCCGTACCATCCGCTTTTTATTTGACGGTACCGACGAAGAATTCCGTCGTAACGTTGAAATTTTAGGCGAAACACCACTGCCTAAATACATTAAACGCAAAGCTACCGCCGAAGATAAAGAGCGTTACCAAACCATTTTTGCTAAGCATGAAGGCGCCGTTGCTGCTCCTACTGCAGGTTTACACTTCAGCCGTGAGCTTATGAAACGCCTTGAATTAAAAGGTGTTGATTTTGCGGAAGTTACTTTGCACGTTGGTTTAGGCACCTTCCGCCCGGTTGAGGTTGAGGATTTAACCAAACACAAAATGGATTCGGAGCAATTTATCATTGAACAAAAACAAGCTGATATTGTAAACCGCGGTATTGAACGCAAAGCACGCATCTGTGCAGTTGGCACAACTTCAATGCGTGCCATTGAATCGGCTGTATCGGCAAACAAAACTTTGAAAGCTGCTAACGACTGGACCAGCAAATTCATCTTCCCGCCGTATGATTTCAGCATTGCCAATTCAATGATCACCAACTTCCATACACCTGAATCAACACTATTGATGATGATTTCGGCATTCGGCGGTTACGAGCATGTAATGAATGCATACGAAATTGCCGTAAAAGAAAAATATCGTTTTTACAGCTACGGTGATGCGATGCTGATCATCTAATCTTCTTAGATTTGAGATATAAGATTTGAGATATGAGACTATGGTTTCATATCTCATTTTTTTTGCAGGCAATTTTGTTAGATATTAGTCAAATAAAGTCATGACAACCTCCAATCTCACATCTCATATCTCACATCTCACAGCTCAAAACAAAAACTACGTTATCATAGTAGCAGGAGGTTCGGGCAGCCGGATGCGATCGGCGGTACCTAAACAATTTTTACTGCTTAACGGTAAACCCGTATTAATGCATACCATTGAAGCCTTTGAGCAATCGGAGGCGAAACCAGCCATTATACTGGTTTTACCAGCAGCTTACCATGCTTACTGGCAGCAATTGATTCAGGAATATTCATTTACCATTTCCCATCAGTTGGTTATGGGCGGAGAAACCCGTTTTCATTCGGTCAAAAACGGGCTTAACCTGATTACCGATCAGGAAGCCCTGGTTGCCGTACAGGATGCCGTACGGCCGCTTACTTCACCTTATATTATTGATGAAGCTTACCAATGCGCCGCCAAGCATGGCACGGCGGTAGTGGCCGTTAAAAGCCGCGATTCGATACGCCAGATAAAAGAAGGCCGCTCGGTAAGCCTGGTCAGGGATGAGATTTACCTGGTGCAAACCCCGCAAACCTTTAGGGCTTCGCTATTAAGAAAAGCTTATGAACAACCATTTGATACCCGGTTTACAGATGATGCAAGCGTTGTTGAGCAATATGGCGCCGAAATAAAACTTACCGAAGGCGATCATAGCAACATCAAGATCACCTTCCCCGAAGATATCGCCATTGCCGAACTGCTTTTAAGCAAAAAGCCACAGCTATAAAGTCTGCGGCTTTTTTGATTTGCAATACAAGGTTAAATTTGTTATGCCCGTCTGATTACACCTAAAAGTACAGCTATAATAGCTATTACTAATAGTATGTGAATCAAACCACCCCCAAATGGGTGTATAAATGCTCCAAACAGCCATCCTATAACCAGGATAACAGCGATAATGTACAATAAACCTCTCATTTTGTTATGTTTTTAGTAGTTAAGTAAATGTGTAATTACCCATACCAAAACCATTCCAAAATTAGCGGTTAATAAAAAAACCCTCATTGCCAAGGGTTTCATTATCGTGTTTAGTACTCGTCTTCATTAAAGAAGAAGTCGTCTTTAGTCGGATAATCCGGCCAGATCTCTTCTATGTTTTCGTACGGTTCGCCATCGTCTTCAAGTGCCTGAAGGTTTTCGATAACCTCAACAGGAGCGCCTGAACGGATAGCATAATCAATTAATTCATCTTTAGTTGCGGGCCATGGTGCATCTTCCAGGTGCGATGCCAGTTCAAGTGTCCAATACATCGTTTTTATTTATATTTATAATTATCAGTAAAATTTACTTTTTCGCAAAAGTATAACATTTTCAAATTGAATATCAATATTTTTTTTCAATTTTTTAAACCCGTGGTATCCACTGATTTTCAGCTATTTTATTAGTATCAGCAATTTTGCGGGCCAAAGTGAACAGGTAATCACTCAACCTGTTCAGATAAATATTCACTTTTTCATCAACTGTACTTTCTTCGGCAAGCTGAACGGTTATCCTCTCGGCACGGCGGCAAACACATCTTGCAATATGGCAAAATGAAATCACATTACTGCCACCCGGTAAAATAAAATGTTTAAGCGCCGGCAGGCTTTCATTCATGGTATCCATTTCCGTTTCCAGCATTTCCACATCACTCATGTGAAGGTCCGGAATAATCATCCGTGACCGCTCAGGGTCGGCTGCCAGTGAAGAGCCAATTGTAAACAACCTGTCCTGTATCTGCTTCAATACCTCCTTATCATGTGCATCAATATCCTGATCACCAATAAGCCCGATGTACGAATTAAGTTCATCAACCGTACCATAGCTTTCAATGCGGATATGGTGCTTGGGCACGCGCGTACCGCCAATTAATGAGGTAAACCCTTTATCGCCCGTTTTAGTATATATTTTCATACTTAATTTAACAAATAAGCCGCCAACAATCAGGCTACAAAAAAGCCAACTCTGATTATCAAGCAATTAAAACCAAGCCCGATAAATCTTTTTTTCATGATTGGTGTTATTTCAAATCTATCATCTTAAATTTTGTATTTCATAACACTTTAGCATATTTTTTGCCAATAAAGTGTAATTTTTAATATGTTAGCTTAAACTTGCATCCGTGATATCATCAAACATACTTAGCGTGAAACTCATGAAACCGATCATATTATCATCCAAGCTGCTCTCCTTATCGCTTATCATCCTGCTTTCAACCGGCTTTAGCTGCGGCGGCAACAGTAAAAGTAGCAGTGGCAGCGACAGTAACAAGGCGGTGGCAGATAAACCGGCCCCTCCTAAAGTAAGCATGGCCAGTTTATTAAGCGAAAAACAATTTAATGATCTTTTTCCGCAACGTGATAAATTTTATACTTATGCTGCCTTTATCAAAGCAGCCGATGAGCTCGGCATGATCAGTATAAAAGTAACCCGCCGGGCAACATCCGTTTACCAGTTGATACGTACCGATAAAAAAACAGGCAAAAAGGCCGTTGTACGCCAGGATGTTGATTGGAACGAAGAATGGGCCAAAGCCAAACCAGATAGCACCTACACCATTGACTATGGCAATTTCTGCACCGAATACAGTGCCGATGTAAATAAAAAGGAACTCGCTGCCTTTTTTGCGCACATTGCGCACGAAACCCGTCATGGCATGAATGCTACATATACCGATGGCCTAATGCTGATCCACGAAAGCAATACCAGCTTGCCTTACGTTGCCGAAAATGATGAATACCCACCTGTGGCCGGTAAAAAATACTATGGCCGCGGGCCGATGCAATTGAGCTATAACGGCAATTACGGCTATGCTTCGGATTGTATTTTAGGCGATGATAAAATACTGCTCCAAAATCCCGAGATGGTAGAAACCGACCCGGTGATGGCTTTTAAAACCGCCATCTATTTCTGGATGACGCCTCAAACCCACAAACCATCGGCGCATGCTGTAATGACAGGCAAATGGCAACCCAATGCAGAAGATAAAGCCGCAGGCCGCACGCCTGGTTTTGGTATGACCATTAATATTGTGAACGGCGAAGTAGAATGCAATAAGGGCGAAAACATGTATAATATGAACGACAGGATTGGCTTTTACCAGTTTTTCCTGAAGAAATTAGGGATTACTGATGCTAATTGCGCTTGTTCATGCGGTAAAATGAAGCCTTATCATTATTAACAGCTGTATTTTTGAATTTCAAAGCAAAAAAGTTATTATTGTATTAGCATTATACAACACTAAACTTTAACATTTGGAATCCACTATTGAAAACGCCGGTTTGTATCCCCCGGCTACCGACCAGTTCGGTGATATCCTGGACAGCCTGAAAAACAGATTCAGGATTGAGCAAACCGGGCATATTGATTTTCATTTAGAGCAGTTTAGTATTTTCAAAGACTATCTCGACATTAGTGTAAAAGAATCATACGCTATAAAAAATAAAAATAACGATAGCTATATGCTGTTCACCGAATGCCAGTCAAAACATATCGGGCATCATCACGGCAAGGCTGTAACCTACACGCCATATCAAACCTGGGCACTGGCTTATTTAAAGCATGATTTTGGCCGGATACTCATCAGGCGCGAAACATTGGTTGACAAGATCATTGAACTGATCCACCCGGTTGAGCTTGATTTTGCCGAAGACAAGGCCTTTAGTGACACTTTTTATATGCTGGTAAGCGACCGCCAAAAAGCAATTACCGGTGCCGACCGTAATTTCCGCAACGTGGTAATGGATATCAGGCTGGATGATTTTGTAATAGAGATTGTTGAGCATACCCTCATTATCGGTAATACCCACGCCATATCTGCAGAAAAAGCTATGCACCTGGCAGAGTTTGTTTCGAGGCTGTGTACCACCTGCGATTGAGCGAGTAAGGCCATTAGCCCTGCTTTACCTATATTAAACCATACCATATGAGCCTATTCGCACTAATTTTGGCTGTCGCTGTTAACACCCATGCTCATTTCAAACCCGATACTGTTGATTACTGGCATGTTAAATACAACAATAAAACAATAGCTGAATATACCGCTTTTGATAAAAAGCCAATTGTTATCAAAAAGCAACGAATAAAAGATACAGATATATTAACTGTTGAATATGGCAATGACACACCTTGCTATGAGGGCGATAAAGGATTGTATATTTTAAGTGACGATAAAAAACGGATCGCAATAACTTCAGTCAAAATAAACCAGCCACTAAAAGTCTATTTAAATTACATCATAGCCACAAAAGCGTATTATCATCTAAAAAATCTTGATTTCTATTACTTCGATTGCCGAAGAAATAATTTGATATTTCGATTAAAAATTGAATAACCATAAAAGGTAGAGACGCATCACGTGCGTCTAACTGTGTTACAATTTTGATTTGCATATTCAGAGACGCAATTATCCGCCTCTACAGCAATCATTTCAACACCGCCGGTAAAATGTAATCCTTCATCATTTTATCAACCTGCGGATGCGCGTAGGGCGTGTTGTAGGCCTCGGCGGTTATAATAACCACCAGCGGCTCATCGGTAAAAACAAAGATCTTGTTGCCGCCATTGCCTGAACAGTAGTAAGTTTCGTAAGTTTTATTGTTTACTGTATAAGTTTTGTTCCAGAATAGGTAACCGTAAAAACCCTCACCTACCACATCTTTTGGTAACGTAAGGTGTTTGGTAAATGATTCCTTAACCCAGTTTTGCGAAATTACCTGTTTGCCATCCCATACACCGCCATTTTTATACAATTGCCCGAATTTGGCATAATCAAGCGAGCGCATTTGCAGGCCGCCCGCGGTATTGGGTACATTCTGCGGTGTGTACTGCCAGCGATAATTACTGATACCCAATGGCTTGAACAGCTTTTCGGCCGAATATTTATCAAGTCCGCCGGGCACTGATTTATTCAGGATATCGCCCAATACCACCACGCCGGCTGTAAAATAATTCCATTGTTTACCTGCCCTTTTATTGCTGTCTGTTTTAAGGCCAAGGGTAAATTTGACCCAATCATCGGTGGGGTACATATTTTCTTCATTCCCCGGCGAATCACTTTGGTTGTCATCCGCGTCAAAAACGGAGCTCATGGTAAGCAGGCTTTTTAGTGTTACATTTTCTTTTTGAGGTGAGTAGTTACTAAACTTCTTAAGGTCATAAAACTCCTTTAAGGTTTGATCAACGCTTTTGATATAGCCATCATGAACTGCAATCCCCATCACGGCCGAAGCAAATGTTTTACCAACCGAACGGGGATTGTGTAATGAATCGCGGGCACTGCCATTAAAATATTCCTCAATTAGCAACTTGCCGTTCCTGATCACTACCACGCTGGTGATCTGTTTAAACCTGTTGCCGGCAATAAGGGCATTCATCTCCATGATCTTCTTTTTATCAAAATCTTCTTTTGATACCTGCCAGCCGCTGCCCGGTTTTATATTTTGCAGTTCGGCGTCTCTGAAATCAATTGCCGGTACGGTAACCCTGATCTCTCCCTGTGCTATCAGCCCACCTACTTTCAGATCAGGGACAGCAACATAGGGCCTTACTTCAATTTTGAACCGGTGCGTACCTGTAGTAAGTGCATCTTCCCCGCCATGGGCCATAAACCGCCCCCACAAAAAGCGTCCCCATGAATCTTCTCCCCGGCTACTGACGAGCGGAACAAAAATGGTGGTTTTTGTATTTTTTACGATGGGCAAATTGGCCCCTTTATGCAGGTTTTCCTGGTAAACCTGCCTGCCATCTACATAAAAAACAAACTGAAAATTCCCCCCGTTCAATTGTTCAATACTTAACGACGGCGCTAAGCTATGCTGGTAATTGGTTAATGAATTGGCCAGCAAAAGCCGCATGTACAAATTATTGGCAGGTTTAGCCTCATAGCTTGTTAACAGATCGGTTTGTTCCAGTTTTTCAAGCGGGATAGTATCCGCCTCAAAAACAACCTTACCCATATTGGCTTTTTGAAGAACGGAGGTTATAGGTTCAGGTTCGATGATATTGCCCACCTGCGCGAATGTTTTACAGCCGGTTGTAAGTATAATGGAGATTATGAGTAAATAACGTTTCATTTTAATTGTTTAGATATTACAAATCTGCGTCTATCAACACTTTTAAAATAGAACAGAATTAACATGGCTTTAATAAAAACTTACGATATGCCGATGGGTTACTGCCGCCAAACTGTTTGAAGCAACGTAAAAAATGGCTTTGATCGGCAAATCCGCAGGCATAGGCGATATCTGTTAAGGATGACCCGTCATCTGCCAATAAAGCAAACGCTTTTTCAACCCTGAGCTTGCGGATATATTCGCCCATAGTACAATTGAAATATCTCGAAAAATCACGGGATAAATGAACCGGGTGGAGCTGTAATAGCCCGGAAAGTTCGGAAAGCGTATGCTTCCGTGCAGGATCATCGGCCAGCAACATTTTCAGCTTGCCAACCCATGCAGGAATTTGTCGTGACATGCCGGCGTTGTTTACCTGCATTTTATTAAGCGTTTGCAGCAATAACATTTCTACAGTCATTGCGGTCAGCTCGTCACAAATCTTTGATTCTTTAAAAATCCGGTATAAAAGAAATTTCACATCCGGGTTCTGAATGGCAAAACTGCCTTCCAGTTTATCCTGTTTTAATTCCAGGTTATCGAACCAGCGCTTTTGCAATTCAATATGAAAGCCACGGGTAAAGCCTTTGGGCTTGATGTTATAGTGCGGATCATGCCAGTTATGAAACAGTAGGCTGCCTGCCGGGCAATGATAAACTTCCTTTTTATTGCCTTCAATAACATTACCGGCCAATATAAAAGTGAAATAGGCATTTTCATGGTAATGCCAGTCCACCTTATCAAGGGTATATTCGGTATCAGTTATGGTGATACCCTGTAAATGCGTTGTTTGATTGGTTTGTCCGTAGAAGCTGCCTGTTTGTAGTTGTTTCAAGGAGATAGTACTCTAACTTATTTAGACAACTTTGGCTGTTTCTTTTCAAAATACTTCTTCAACTCCTGAAAATCCATATGCTGAATTTCTGCATCAATTTTATCACGGGTATCACGCATAAACTTCACAGCATCAAAATCTTTTGTTGTTATCTGTTTAGTTTTCATTGTAAATAATTTCTTTAGGTGAACGAATATCTATCTGCTGATAACCAAATTTAAGATTAACAGCATTGTACCCTCTGATTCTGATTACGTTTACTATATGCTTAAAATTCCAACTTACAAGTATATCAGCATTATTGATTGTAGACATTGCAATATGAAAACAATCCGTTCTGCTTGTTTTACCAACTACATTTTCAGAAAGATAAGCATCGGCCAAATTAACACACTCCTCTGTAAGCTCAACCTTCACTTTCAAATGATCCGGTAAGTCTGCTAACAGTTCACGTACCTTTTTAGGAGCCATTGATAATTCCGATTCAGTAATATCTGAATACATTATAATAAATTGACCTAATCTTATCTTTTCAAAAAGAACTTTTGTTTCTTCCTCAAATTCAATATCGTGATATCCGCCAAATACGGATGTATCCAAATATAGGTTCAATATTTTAGCATCCATACCTACAAAAATACAATATAAAAAGAACTTAGGCTTACACCTCCTCTACCCTGCGGTCAACGGTTTGAACATTGGTATTAACGTAGTCATTCTCTATCAATCCATCGCGCATCCTCACTATGCGGTGGGCATGCAGGGCAATATCTTCTTCGTGTGTTACCAGGATAATGGTGTTACCTTTGGCGTGGATATCTTCGATAAGGCCCATGATCTCGATGGATGTTTTGGTATCAAGGTTACCTGTAGGCTCATCGGCCAGTATAATGGATGGATTATTGATCAGCGCCCTTGCCACAGCAACACGCTGTCTTTGCCCGCCCGAAAGCTCGTTTGGTTTGTGATCCATACGGTGACCAAGACCAACATTTTTCAATGCATTGCCGGCACGTTCCTTACGTTTTTCTTTATTGACACCAGCGTAGATCAGTGGCAGCGCTACGTTATCCAAAGCGGTATTACGGGGCAGCAGGTTAAAAGTCTGGAACACGAAACCAATTTCCGAGTTACGTACTTCGGCAAGCTGGCTATCGGTCATGTGGCTCACATCTATTCCGTTAAGGATATACTGTCCTTTGGTTGGGGTATCCAAACAGCCCAAAATATTCATGAGGGTTGATTTGCCGGAGCCGGAAGGCCCCATTAAAGCCACAAATTCGCCTTTGTTGATAGAAAGCGAAACTGATTTAAGTGCGTGGATCACCTCGGCACCTATTACATATTTACGCCCGATATCTTTTATGGTTATTAACGGCTTGGCAGTATTTATTGGCTCCATGAATTATTTTTTGTTTGGACTGCACTGGGGTGCCGAATGTTACAGTGGTTTTTATTTTTAGTGGTCGGTAGTACGTAAGTCCGATGTCCGCAAGTTTTTAGTCTAACTTACTACCGTCTTAACTTTCGGACTTCTCCGACTTACCGACTTTCCCGACTTTCGGACAAAAAACTATTTCTCAATCACTTTGGCCACCAAAAAGTAATCATCATCATGTTTTGGGGCATTTTCCAAAGCTTCTTCGTGGGTAATTTGTTGTTTAACTACGTCCTCGCGCAGCACATTGGCACCTGTGGTCATGTAAACCAGCGGTTCAACACCTGTGGTATCCACCTCGTTCAATTTAGCCATAAAATCAAGGATCTTGCTCATATCCTTCATTGCATCCTGTACTTCCGCTTCGGTAAGTTCAAGGCGGGCCAGGTGGGCTACTTTTTCAACGGTTTCTTTATCAATGGTCATGCCTGTTGTTTTTTATTTTATAATAGCGTGATCCTCATCGCGCAAAGCGCCGGCATTATCTATGCTTAACTGGGCCGCTTCAATGGGTTTATGCACAAATATATTACAAATTCCCGGTCTGCTGTTATATTATTGCCTAAGCCAGGGTAGAAACGGCGCCTTCAAACTTTAAATCATTGTTCATAATTTCAAATACTTCATCCCGTAAAGCATCGGCATCGTCAATACTCAGGTGTGCCGTTTCAATAGGCTTATGAACCTTAAATTTAGAGATCCCTGGCCTGCTGCCGTGCTTAATGCCGGTATCCCAAAGTATTTGCCATGTATTGGCCGACGATACCGGGATGACAGGTATTTTTAACTCAATAGCCAGCCTGAAAGGACCATTTTTAAACGGGCAAAGCTGCGGGGGATAATGATCCGAAATTCCGCCTTCGGGGAAAATGATAAGAGAAACGCCCTCCTGTAATTTCTCGGATGCTTTTTTAAACGCCCGGAACGACGACATTTTACTATCACGGTTAACAGGAATATCCACCGTACGGAAAAACAGGCCGGTTACCAGGCCATTTTCCAGCTCATGTTTGCCCATAAAACAGCAATTGCTTTTAACCAGGATACACATAGCCGAAATATCAAGGTTTGAGGTGTGATTAGGACAAATGATATAAGGCCTGCTCCAGTCAATCGGTTGTTCATATTCAAAATGGTAAAATATGCCCGCAAAAGCAGAACTCACTAACCCCCAAACCCTTCTGAATGAGTTGAGGGTATGATAGCGTTCGGGCTTACGAGAAAAATAATAGAAAAAAGGCCATAATATAAGGTAGCCCAGGGCCACGCTCACAATGTAAAGATATACGTGTACTTTTCTCAATATCGTTTTCATCATTACCAAAAATAGAAAAATTCCTTACTTTCGCCACACTATGGAGACTGTTGTTAGTGGCATCCGTTCGACCGGAAACTTGCACTTAGGAAATTATTACGGAGCGTTGCAAAACTTTATAAAAATGCAGGATGAATACAACTGCTTTTTCTTTATTGCCGACCTCCACTCGTTAACCACGCACCCTACGCCTGCCAATTTACATGGTAACGTAAAACAGGTGCTGATAGAATATTTAGCCGCAGGCATCGACCCGGAAAAAGCTACCATATACGTGCAATCGGATGTTCCGGAGGTTACCGAATTATATCTGTACCTGAACATGAACGCCTATTTGGGCGAACTGGAACGAGCAACATCTTTTAAAGACAAGGTACGCGCCAATCCCGAAAATGTGAACGCCGGCCTGCTTACCTACCCGGTTTTAATGGCTGCGGATATTATTATCCACAAAGCTACTAAAGTGCCTGTAGGTAAAGATCAGGAGCAGCATCTTGAAATGGCCCGCACTTTTGGCAACCGTTTCAACAGGCTATATAACCATGATTATTTTCCCGAGCCTTTTGCCTTTAGCTTTGGCGAAAGTTTGGTAAAAATTCCGGGATTGGATGGCAAGGGAAAAATGGGCAAATCAGAAGGCGAAGGCAACGCGATATTTTTGGGCGATACACCCGAAGCCATCCGCAAAAAAGTAATGCGAGCGGTAACCGATAGCGGCCCTACCGTTGAAAACCAGCAAAAACCACAGGAGATCCAAAACCTGTTTGATTTAATGAAGGTTGTTTCCACCCCTGATACCCTCGCCCACTTTGATGGGCTTTATAATAAAATGGCTATCCGTTACGGCGATTTAAAGAAACAACTTGCCGAAGATATGGTACTGGCAACGGCCCCTATCCGCGACAGGATCAACGCCATTGCCAACGACGCTGATTACCTGCGCAAAGTAGCCGAAATGGGTGCCGAAAAGGCCCGCGAAAGCGCGTCAAGAACGATAAAGGAAGTTAGAGAGATCATCGGCTTCAGGAAATTTTAAATAGCGGGTTTTGATAGTTCATAGTTCATAGTGTATATTAGTCGGAGTTCATTTCAAAACAGCGGGTGTTCTTCGTTAAAAACATCAGCTATGAACCATGAACTATAACCCATGAACTAAAATATATGCACTTAGCTATTGTAGGAAATATAGGCGCCGGAAAGACCACCCTTACCGAGATGCTGACCAAAAATTACGGATGGGACCCTTTGTATGAAGCAGTAGATAACAACCCCTATTTAGAGGATTTTTACAGCGACATGAAACGCTGGAGCTTTAACCTTCAGATCTATTTCCTG
This sequence comes from Mucilaginibacter sp. SG538B, assembly GCF_013376065.1. NCBI lineage: Bacteria > Pseudomonadati > Bacteroidota > Sphingobacteriia > Sphingobacteriales > Sphingobacteriaceae > Mucilaginibacter > Mucilaginibacter sp. SG538B. Next base: position 1,372,515 of record NZ_JABMJI010000001.1, on the reverse strand, counting down.
AATAGCCGTTACCGCCAGATCATCGATATCCAAAAAAGCGGGCATAATATTATACAGGACCGCACCATTTATGAGGATGCCTATATTTTTGCCGAAAACTTGCATGATATGGGCCTGATGACCACGCGCGATTACGAAAACTACGAATCAATTTTTCAAAATATCACCGAGTTTATTAAACCGCCCGATCTGTTGGTTTACCTTAAAGCATCCGTGCCTACCCTGGTAAGCAATATTCAGCGCCGAGGCCGTGAGTATGAAATAGGTATCCGTTTAGATTATCTTTCAAAACTGAACGAAAAGTATGATAAATGGATCAACAATTATAAATTGGGCAAACTCCTCATCCTTGATAAAGACAATCTTGATTTTGCTAACAATACCGAGGACATGGCAACCATTGTGAACTTGATTGAAAGGGAGATTAACGGGCTGTTTTAATAGTTTAATAGGGTATGAAGAAGTTTTTGATCTTCGCTTTATTATCTATTCTTTTATTCTCCTGCGAACATAGTTCAGAAAAACAAGTAAATATCAGCACGTGGCATCTGCTCAGTTTGAATGGTTTCAAACTATGGTTGCCTCCTAACTGGCATTTCCAACAGGAACAAGGCATAGACTCTTTTGTAGGTAGAATTATTGCTCCAACCGATACTCTCTCTTTCGAAATTAGTTCGATGGGATATGCTAATCACTTATTACTATCAGAACAGGAGTATATAAAAACTAACGATTGGCAACGCGGATGTGATTTTTGCGATAGAGAACGTACATATAGTGACGCCCCCAATATAAAAGTCAAAATTTCAATACATAAACCTACCGCTAAGCAAAAAAGCAAATTTCCTAAAGCTGACTATATTGCAGATATACTTACCAAAGATAGTACAGTGTATATTCCGATAGAAATCCCTGCAGAGATAAAAGATCACAACTTTAATGAAGAGTCGAAACGAGATTTTATTGTAAAAACAGTTTGGCCAAAAAATCCTTCAAAAGGAATTACTGGTATTTATTATCAAAGTAAATCATCAACTTTAAACTTCCAACTATCAGGCAGTAATTTATCAAAGCAGGATCAGGACTTAGCTTTGCAAATGTTTAAAACCATTGTAATAAAAATCAAATGAAAATCTTAGGCATTATTCCCGCTCGTTACGCATCGTCACGTTTTCCCGGTAAACCATTGGTTGATATCGGCGGTAAAACTATGATCCAACGCGTATATGAGCAGGCAAAAAAATGCCGGAGCCTGAGCGAAGTTGTCGTGGCTACCGATGACGACCGGATCTTTAACCACGTAAACGGTTTTGGCGGCGTTGCGGTAATGACAGGTGCCAACCACCAAAGCGGCACCGACCGTTGTGCCGAAGTTGCCCGCCTGCACCCCGGGTATGACGTGATCATCAATATCCAGGGCGATGAGCCTTTTATTGACCCTGAGCAGATCACCAAATTAACAGCCTGCTTTAACGATCCGGAAACCCAACTGGCCACTCTTATAAAAAGGATCCTGACCGAACAGGAACTGCATAATACCAATGCGCCCAAGGTGGTGATCAATAAATTATCCGAAGCTATTTATTTCTCCCGCGCTACCCTGCCCCATATCCGCGGCCAGGAGCCCGAGAACTGGCTCGAATTTCACACCTTTTTCAAACACATCGGCATTTACGGTTATCGCGCAGATATATTGCAGGAAGTTACCAAACTACCGGTATCCCCGCTTGAAAAGGCCGAAAGCCTGGAGCAGCTTCGCTGGATAGATAATGGTTACCGTATCAAAGTGGCCGAAACCGAGTTGGAAACCCATGCCGTTGATGTGCCTGAAGATCTGGAGAAACTGAAGTTTGATATATAGTTTCTGATTCAACCCTACCAATAGATTAACACTTCCCGTACTGATAACCTTGTTATTCTTAATACGTATAAGATTAAGCGTACTGTATTAAAGTCCAATTTAAACTATTAAAACACAATTCCAATATTTATAATTAATGAATTTTCTGTAAACAATAAGCTGTTTAATACTTTCATATTTCAAGCAATTTTTGTTTCTTAATTTATTAACTTCATCTGTAGCATCACCATATTATTAACCTAAAATCATCATGAAGATAAGGCAGCATCATTTTGTAAACAAGGGTTGGGTAAATTACTTTACAGACCCTGAATTTAGTGCTGAAAAATGTCAGTTGGTACTTGCTTTCGGTGCACCGAAATTAATTACCGGTCCTGAAATTTATGATTATCTTAAAAAGAGCTATCCTAATGCTAATGTAGTTTTTGCCTCCACAGCTGGCGAAATCATGGGCAGTGATGTGTATGACGACAGCATTGTTGTAACCGCGGTTGAGTTAGAAAAATCATCCATAGCCTGTACTGCTACCCATGTAAACAAACAGGCCAACAGTGCCGAAACGGGAGCCTTCCTGATGTCGCAATTGGATAAAAAAGGCTTAAATTGTGTATTCATTATATCCGACGGCACTTTTATAAACGGAAGTGAACTGGTTGATGGCTTTAACCGCGATAATCCGGGCAAGGTTCCCGTAACCGGAGGCCTGGCCGGCGATGCAGCCCGGTTTAACAGCACATTTACCAGTCTTAACGCTGTCCCCGCGCAAGGTAATGTGATAGCCATAGGCTTCTATGGCGATAGCCTGCATATTAGCCATGGATCAAGCGGGGGCTGGGAAGAGTTTGGGCCTCAGCGAAGCATTACCAGGTCGGATAAAAATGTACTTTTTGAGATAGATGGTAAAAGCGCGCTCGATCTTTACAAAGAATATTTAGGTGAGTATGCTAAAGAACTGCCCGGTTCGGCCCTGCTGTTCCCTTTATCATTAAGCATTGAAGGCTCTGACAAAAAGCTGGTGCGAACCATATTGAGCGTTAACGAAGACAAAAAATCAATGACCTTTGCCGGCAATTTACCCGAAGGAAGTAAAGTACGCCTGATGAAAGCCAATTTTGAAAAACTGATCGGTGCTTCATCATCCGCCGCTGCCGATGCCGTAACCGGGCCGGAGCATGCTGATCTGGCTATATTGATTAGCTGCGTGGGCCGAAAACTGGTACTTAACGACCGTACAGACGAAGAATTAATAGCAGCTAAACACATCTTCGGCAATAAAACCACTATGGCCGGCTTTTATTCATACGGAGAATTGTCGCCCCTTAATAAGGGGTCAAATTGTGAACTGCATAACCAAACCATGACCATCACAACCTTTACCGAACACTGATTATGGAGTACCATCACTTATTGGATAAGCAGATAAAAAAATTGCTCCCCGAACAATGCCTGGAAGATGGCGCTATTTTGCAGTTTTTAGATGCAGTAAACAATAGCTTCAAAAACTTTGAAAAATCGATAAAGCTTGCAGACCATGCCTTTAATGTAAGTGAACGTGAATATGTAACGGTTACTGATAACCTGCGGTTACAAAATGAGATCAAACAGCGCTCCATCTCACAATTGAAAGAAGCCATCAGGGCACTTAATCCCGATGTGGAGTTAAACATCTCCGACTCAAACGATGACCTGATCCATATCATCAGCTTTTTGCACGAGCGCATAGCTAAAGCCAAAGAACTGGAAGTTGCCCTGATCCACTCAAAAGAGCTTGCTGAAAAAGCGGCCATGGCCAAGGCGCAGTTCCTCAGCATTATGAGCCATGAGATCCGCACGCCAATGAACGCCGTTATTGGTTTTACTCACCTGCTCATCCACCAGGACCCCAAACCCGAGCAAATGGAGTTTCTGAACTTCCTGAAGTTTTCGGCCGAAAACCTGCTGGTACTCATCAATGACATATTGGATTTCAGCAAGATAGAGGCTGGCGGAGTTGAGTTTGAAAGCGTTGACTTTAGTCTTACCGATCTGATCAGAAATATACGGCTTGCCCTGCTGCAAAAGGCAAACGAAAAAAACATCCAGATAAAACTGATGATGGACCAGGATTTGCCCAATGCCATCATTGGCGATCCGGTGCGCCTGGGCCAGATCCTCACCAACCTGATGAGCAATGCTGTTAAATTTACCCATAAAGGAAAAGTGACGGTAACCGCGTCGTTAGCAAGCAGCACAACTGACTCATCAACCATTGATTTTGAGATATCCGATACCGGGATAGGTATAACGCCTGATAAAATTGATCATATTTTTGAGAGCTTTAACCAGGCCAGTTCAGATACAACCCGCAAATACGGCGGCACAGGCTTGGGTTTAACTATTACCAAACGCCTGCTCCAACTGCTTGGCAGCGATATTACCGTTGAAAGTGAATATGGCAAAGGCTCGGTATTTAATTTTACCCTTACCTTTAAAAACAGCAAAAAACAATTAAGCAGCACAGCCGATAGTGATGAGTTTTATCGCTTAAAAAGTCTTAAGGGTACAAGGCTGCTAATTGCCGAAGATAACCAGATCAATGTGATACTGGCCAAACAATTCATGAAACAATGGGAAGTTGAATGTGATGTTGCCGAAAACGGCGAGATAGCCCTGATGCTGGTGCAAACCCATGACTATGACATGGTTTTGATGGATCTGCAAATGCCCGAAATGGATGGTTACCAGGCTACCCGCGCTATCCGCGAACTACCTGATGATAAGTACAAAAAATTGCCCATTATAGCCCTTACTGCATCTGCCATGCTTGATATCCAGGATATGGCCTTTACCGTTGGCATGAATGATTATGTGAGCAAGCCCTTTAACCCTAATGAATTGCACCGCAAAATTGATCTGTATACCAGGCAAAGGGAGCGGGTTTAATATTTAAAGGTTAATCACCTGTAATTTTCGAGTCTTTGCTGCTCTCGCTTTTTTGTATAAAGCGATCGTTTTCAAACTGAAAAAATCCAGAAAACGTTGCTACCCAATTCTTATCACAGCAAATGCTATAATCAACCCGATATCTGTATTGGAGCTTATTGGTTTTAGGGTCGAACCTTAAAAGTATGCTGTCTGCAGGGTTATAAATATGATCATCATCAGTTAACTGTTCAAGTATAAGGCTACCGTCAGGTTCCTGTTTATCCGCGTTGGTCCCGCCCGCGGGATACTTGTAATTAAATGGGTAATAAACTAACTTTCCTTTAACAAGGGCTATTACCGTAGCTTTGCGATAATCATAAAATATAGTTCCTCCGCAGGTTACCTCTCGTTGAATAATCAGGTATTTATTCGCCCCAAGCTTAAAAATACGTTCAACAGGGCTTATCACAATGTTTTGTATTGCCTGTGCCGAATGTATAAACGCTGTATAGATACAGTTGATATGGCCGCCTACCATCTCGCCCTTTAAAACAAAGATCTTAAACCTGCCATCGGGCGAATAAGTAACTGCGCCTTCGGTATATCGATCACGGCTTCCTTCAATCAGGTTATCGATCCTTGCTTTTGTTAATTGGCTTTTATTGCCCTCATAGCCATCAACAACCAGTTGCTTATTAAGCTGGTAAAGATAGTTGTTAATTATTTTTTGATCGGTGTTTTTTTTATTGGGCGAGACCGTGTGCTGAGCATATAATTCAGCGCACATCAGGATTGCAATTACAAACGAGAACATCGGTTTCATTTAGGGAGATAGTTTATCAGTTAACTTTTTTTATCTGAAACTTGATCTGCAGCGTTAGTGCAAACTCAATGGCGGGTTCTGTAATAACCGGATTTACTATTTTATCAATTCCGCTGTAATTTATCTTTTCGTAATAAGCTGTTACGGTATTATTAAGGTCTTTTTTGACAAACCTGTCATACTGCGACGAAACCGAGCCACCATTATTAGCCATATAAGTTTTGTAAAGTTGCGTTGGATAATAACTTGAATAATCTTCAGCGTAAATTTGAGATACAGATAGCAGTTGAGCGTTTGTTGCCTGCACATATAATTCCTTTTTATGATTAATTACCTCGGTTGCGAGCTTGAATAGCCGGTCGTTTATCTGCTCAATATCCTTAGCGATATAATCAATCTTAACAATATCATAGATCTGAAAACCCGAAGCAAAAATCATCAATTTATCGAGAAGACCGATATTAGAAAGTTTTACTGTAATGTTCTTTTTTATCTCGAATCCTTTTAAGTACTGCTCTGCACGATTATCTTTCACATGGTAATCCAATACTTTATTCTGACCTATCAAATCAACATAAATCTCATCTGGTTTAATATTTAAACCGGCCAATTTGCCAATAAACCCGGCAGTACGCTTATTGATCTGTTCATTACATTTTTCGACAGATGCTGCAGAATCTGACACGGCGAAAGTTACAGCGTAATCATTGGCTATAACGTTCATAAGTACATTGGCTTCAATAATAAAAGTAGAATCGGTTAAGAAGAGCTTTTTACCCGATGGTCTGATCCTAATGCTTGAGTTATCGCCATAAACCACATTTCCGCTATGTTGCGCGTACAGTTTATCGACAAAAAAGAACAGCAGGATAATTGTGATATAGTATCTCATTTGAAGAGGTTTTAAGTTGTTACAGATAGACGGCTAACTACAATCAAGGTTTAAAACAATAACACAATTAGTTTACCCTACTGAAAATATTCTCTATTGCAGGATTACTATGCTCTATTACATAATTCAAGGAACTGCAATATAAGAACCTGTAATATAAATAGTTCCGTTTGCATTATTTTAACAGTTCCCTTTTTTTAAAAACAGATGCGCCGAAGCGTGAAAATTTTCGTACTTTTGTATCCCGTACAGAAACAATTGGCCGCGGTATAAAAGCCCGGTCATTTTCAAAAAAAATCATGACTAAATATATTTTTGTTACGGGCGGTGTTACCTCATCGTTAGGAAAAGGTATAATCTCTGCTTCTTTAGCCAAACTCCTTCAATCGCGCGGTTACCGCGTAACCATCCAAAAGTTTGATCCTTATATCAATATTGATCCGGGAACGCTTAACCCTTATGAGCACGGCGAATGCTATGTTACCGAAGATGGTGCCGAAACCGATCTTGACCTTGGCCATTACGAGCGTTTCCTCAACACCCCTACTTCAAAAGCTAATAACATTACTACCGGCCGCATTTACCAAAATGTGATTAACAAAGAACGTGAAGGTGCTTTTTTAGGAAAAACTGTACAGGTAGTACCTCACATTACCGATGAAATAAAAAGGAACTTCCGCATATTGGGCGAAAGCGGCGATTACGATATCGTGATCACCGAGCTTGGCGGTACTGTAGGCGATATTGAATCATTACCATATATTGAGGCTGTAAGGCAATTCCGCTGGGAAATTGGATCGGCTAACTCTTTAGTTATCCATCTTACACTGGTACCATTCCTTGCAGCAGCAGGCGAATTGAAAACCAAACCTACGCAGCACTCGGTAAAAATGTTATTAGAGTATGGTATCCAGCCCGATATCCTGGTTTGCCGTACCGAACACCACCTTACCAACGATATCCGCAAAAAAATAGCGCTGTTTTGTAACGTGAATATCAATGCTGTTATTGAGTCGATTGACGCACCAAGTATTTACGATGTACCCCTGTTAATGCTGAAAGAACAGCTTGACAAAACCGTATTGACTAAATTAAAACTTCCGCACAAAAACGAACCAAACCTCGAAAACTGGAAAGAGTTTCTTGGCCGCCTGAAAAACCCGACCGCCGATGTACGTATTGCGCTGGTTGGTAAATATGTGGAGCTGCCGGATGCTTATAAATCTATTACCGAAGCCTTTATCCATGCAGGTGCTAAACAGGAATGTAAAGTGCGGATTGAATATATCCCTTCGGAACAGCTTACGCCCGAAAACGCTGTTGAAAAATTAAAGGGCATGCACGGCGTACTGGTTGCCCCAGGATTTGGCGAGCGTGGTTTTGAAGGTAAGATCCAGGCTATCCGCCATGTGCGTGAAAATAATATCCCTTTCTTTGGTATCTGTTTAGGTATGCAATGTGCGGTAGTTGAGTTTGGCCGTAATGTATTAGGATTTGAGAATGCCAACAGTACCGAAATGAACCCCGAAACCCCTTACCCGGTTATCGGCATGATGGAAGATCAGAAAAATATCACCAACAAAGGCGGTACCATGCGTTTAGGCGCTTATCCCTGCGATATTAAAAAAGGCACTAAAGCGGCGGCTATTTACGGAAAAAACCATATTTCGGAAAGGCACCGTCACCGTTATGAGTTTAATAACGAGTACCTTAAGCAATATGAGGCTGCGGGCCTTACCCCATCTGGCATTAATCCTGACAATGGCCTGGTGGAGATTGTAGAGCTTAAAAACCACCCGTTTTTTGTCGGTTCGCAATTTCACCCCGAATTAAAATCAACAGTTGCTAATCCACACCCACTTTTTATTAACTTTGTCGCCGCTTCGCTGGCTTATGCCCGCAAAAAATAAGTAATTGTACGATAATTAGATAATGGATAAAAATACGTTTACAGGATTATTCCTGATCATGGCGATCATTGCCGGCTCGATATACTTTTTAAAGCCATCGGAAGCCGACCTTAAAAAAGAGCGCGAGGTACAGCACCAGGATTCGCTGAAAAAAGCTGGTGCCGCTGTAGCTGCCGCTGCTGCTAAAACTACAGCTAAGTTTGATACCGCCAAAACAGCCAAAGTTGATTCGGCCTTGTTAAAAATGCCTTTTGGCGCCGCATCTGTTGGTAAAGAAGAGTTTGTTACTATCGGTAATAAAGAGTTGCTTATTAAATTAAGCACCCATGGAGGCAAAGTCGCTTCCGTTGAGTTAAAAAACTACAAAACTTTTGATAAGAAGCCCCTGGTGCTTTTCAGTGGCGACAATAACCAATTTGGATTGAAGTTTGCTGCCGGTGTTGCCAATATCAACACCAACAATTACTATTTTACCCCAAGCGCAAAAGAACTTAACATAGCCGAAAAAGATTCCGGTTCGGTTACTATGCGTTTAAGCTATAGCCCTACCCAATATATTGATTATATATACAGCTTAAAAGGTGACGGTTTTAAACTTGGCTTAACCATTAAGCCTACCGGCCTTGACGGCGTTATTGCCAACAGCAGCACCATTAACCTTAACTGGGCCACCAGTCTGCACAAACAGGAAAAAGACATCAAAATGGAGCGCCAGTATTCAACGGTGTACTATTACAATACCGATGGGGATGCTGATTACCTGAGCGAAGGCAAAGACGACCAAAAAAGCATCAGCGATAAAAAAATGGCCTGGGTTGCTTTTAAACAACACTTCTTTTCAAATGTGCTGATTGCCAAAGGCGGCATTACCAAAACAGATATTGCTGTTGCTACTGATTTTAATGATACCACCGATGTAAAACAAATGAAAGCCGACCTGTCGCTTACCCGCGGCAGTGATGGTTCTTTACCGTTGGAGTTTTACTTTGGACCTAACCGTTTTAATACGCTTAAAGACCAGGGGCATGACCTTGATAAACTGGTTAACCTGGGCTGGGGACCGTTAAAATACATCAACCGTTTCGCGGTATTGCCGGTATTTAACTTTCTTAACAAGTTTAACTGGAACTATGGTTTGATCATCCTGGTATTGACTGTATTGCTTAAGCTGGTGTTATCACCGCTTACTTACAAATCATACCTTTCAATGGCCAAAATGCGTGTGCTGAAGCCCGAAATGGATGAGATCAAAGCTAAAGTTGGTGAGGATAACCCTACATTATTACAACAGGAGTATCTTAAGCTTTACAAAAAAGCAGGTGTTAACCCATTGGGCGGCTGTTTACCATTGCTCATCCAGATGCCTATAGTTATCGCGTTCTTCCGCTTTTTCCCAAGCCTATTTGAGCTAAGGGGCGAAAGCTTCCTGTGGATGCATGACCTTTCAACTTATGATTCGGTTATTAAATTTGCTCCGATAGCTTTCCTTGGCGGTGTTAACCACATTAGCTTAATGTGTTTACTGATGACTATTTCAACGTTGATCTATACTTATTTCAACAACCAGATCTCCGGTGCTACAGGGCAAATGAAATACATTGGCTACATTACTCCGCTGATTTTCCTTTTCACGCTGAACAGCTACCCTGCCGGTTTGAACTATTATTACTTTTTGGCCAACATGTTCACCTTTTTACAGCAATACCTGATCAAATTCATGGTTGATGATAAAAAAATCCATGCCCAGATCCAGGAAAACAAAAAGAAACCTGAAGATACTAAGAAGAAAAAATCAGGCTTTGGCGCCAAAATGGAGGAGATGATGCGCCAGCAACAACAGATACAGGCTAATAAAAATAAGAAGTCTTAAGTCTTTAGTCGGAAGTCCGCAGTCGGAAAGTCCGAAAGATATTTAAGCCCCTGGGAAAGTTTCTCAGGGGCTTTTTCTTTTGCCTTATTTCTGTTTTTATAAGCTGGGCAATCCCTTTTAAACAAAAAACTTTCCGACTTGCGGACTGCAGACTTTCCGACTTCCCGACTTTTTTAAACAACACTAAAATAATTAGCAAATTTATATTACATTTGAAATATCATGTATGCAATTGTCGATATAGAAACTACAGGGGGGCATGCCAGCGCTAATGGTATCACCGAAATAGCCGTATGCATACATGATGGGAAAAAAGTAGTAAAGCGGTTTGAAACACTTGTTAACCCGCAGCGCGAGATCCCTATTTACATCAGCGCCTTAACAGGTATTACCAACGAGATGGTAAAGGATGCCCCCCCTTTTGAGGATGTGGCAGCTGATATTTACCACCTCATTCACGGTAAAATCTTTGTAGCGCACAATGTAAATTTTGATTTTTCTTTTGTTCGATATCACCTCGCCGCTGCCGGGTACGATCTGCAAACCAATAAGCTTTGCACTGTAAGGCTTGGCCGAAAGATATTGCCGGGATTACCCTCATACAGTCTGGGCAGGCTATGCAAACATCTGGGTATCGATAATCAAAACCGCCACAGGGCTATGGGCGATGCCGAAGCTACAGCCGAACTGTTTACCCTGCTGCTGAACAGTGATACCGATAATCACATTAAACAATCGCTTAAGCAAGGTTCAAAAGATCAGGTGCTGCCACCCAACCTATCCAAAAAAGACATTGACCAGTTGCCATATACACCGGGCGTATATTACTTTCATGATCAAAAAGGCAAAGTGATATATGTAGGTAAAGCCAAAAACGTTAAAAAAAGGGTAAGCAGCCACTTTACAGGCAACAACCCCGGCTTTCAGCGCCAGGAATTTTTACGCAATATATACCAGATCAGCTATCAGGTTTGCGGCACCGAGCTCATCGCCTTTGTGTTGGAAGCTATTGAGATCAAACGCTTATGGCCCAAATATAATCGCTCGTTAAAACGCTTTGAAAATGCTTTCTGTCTTTACGCTTTTGAAGATCAACGCGGGTATATTCGCCTGGCAGTTGATAAATACCGCAAATACAGCGACCCGATATACACCTGCAATTCCCTGCTTGATGGCTATAACCTGCTCAACAAACTGATAGAAGCATTTGACCTGTGCCCTAAGCTTTGTTTTATACAAAAAAACAATGAGCCCTGCGTCAGTGCAGCAGGAAGTACCTGTGCCTGCGAAGGTGTTGAACCTCCCGACAGTTATAACGAAAAGGTTAACAATGCCATCGATCAGCTTAAGCAAGCTTTACCAACGTACGCTATCAGGGATGAGGGCCGTACCGGTGATGAACACAGCTGTATTTTGGTGGAAAAAGGCCAGTTTTATGGCATGGGCTATATCTCCCATTATTTTGATGCCAATAATATACAGCAACTCAAAAGCTATCTCACACCTTATCCGGGGAATGACTATATCAAAAATATTGTAGCAACTTATGCTTCAAAATATCCGGACAGGATGGTGGTGTTTGGGTAATGATTAATATTAACTTACGAAGTTTTAAAAACTTCGTAAGTTAGACCACCACCCCAACCACCATTTCTAACTAAATAATTATCTACTAAGTTAAATAAATCCACACAATTGAGTTTTTGATTGGTTACTCTTATAACATACCAACAAAAACTTGAGACAATGGATAGTATCAATCAACAACAGCCCGAGGATAATATGAGGGACTTGAATGGACCTGAAGCTTTGGCCAAGATCAAAGAACTTGCCGAAAGCGCAAAAAGCTGCTTCTTTGTGAGCAGTCTTAAAACAGGCGTACCCGCTTCAGTGAGGCCAATGTCGGCACAGAAAATTGACGATGAGGGCAATTTCTGGTTTCTGAGCGCTAATGATAGCCATAAAAATGAGGAGTTGGCTAAAGACCCCTTTGTTCATCTGCTTTTCCAGGGTTCCGGATATTCTGACTTTTTAAATCTTTATGGGATAGCCACCATTACCGAAGATAAAGAAAAGATCAAAGAACTATGGGAACCGACACTCAAAGTGTGGTTTACCGAAGGTATCGACGATCCGCGCATCAGCGTTATTAAAGTTGAACCAACTGAAGGCTATTACTGGGACAATAAACATGGCAATGCCGTTGCATTTGTAAAACGGCTAGCCGGTGCTGCTATCGGCAAAACTATTGATGATTCGGTAGAGGGAAAGCTGGTTGTCTGAAATCAGAATGTCTGACCCCGAATTTCTCCGAATTTGAGGAATTGAAGAATTTAAAAAGGATCGGGTTAAGCAGCTCGATCCTTTTTAAATTTTAAGTTAGCCTATCAAAAAGCTCCCGCTTTAGGGGATTGGGGGGCCAAATATTTATCAAACCATTCAATATAGCGCTTCAGTCGGTCAACCTGGTAACTGGGCACGGTGATGCCATGATATTGGCCAGGATAAAGTACCAGTTGTGTTGGTATACCCTGCGATCTCAGCGCTTCATACATTTGTTCGCCTCCGCCGGTGGGCACGTTAAAATCTTTTAAACCCGACATGAACTGGGTTGGCGTTTTTATTTTATCGGCATGAAAAAACGGGTACGATAGCTTAATGTACTTATCAGCATTTTTCCAGGGCGGGCCTAATTCATTATCGTATTGCATCACCCATTGATCTGATCCATAAATGGCTAACTGTAAGGCACTGCCCGCCCCGCTTGATGCTGCTTTAAAGCGGGGATCAGTAGCTATGGTATAATCGGTAAGGATGCCTCCGTAACTCCAACCACCAATACCAAGGCGGTCTTTATCAGCTATCCCAAGTTTAACCAGTTCATCTACAGCACCCAGTAAGTCTTTCACTTCCTTATTGCCCCAATCGGCATAAATAGCTTTGGTATATTCAATGCCTCGTCCTGTACTGCCGCGGTAATTTACAGCGGCTACAGCATACCCGGCACAAGCCAGCGTTTGCCTGATCTCATCAAACCCAAACTCGTCCTGATCGGTAGGGCCGCCGTGAATGTAAAGAATGAAGGGCATTTTCTTAGTAACTACGCTATCGGGCGTATAAAGTATCCCCGAAACCAGTGTGCCATCGCTGCTGAACGACTGAAAGCCTTTCACATAGGCCAGCTTAACTTCGTTCAGCCACTTTTCCTGGTGAACAGTCAAGCGGCGTGTCTTGCCATTTTCAATAGCCACCAATTCGTTGGGTATGTATGGAGTGGTCATTTTACCCACCCAAACGCCTAAGGAATGGCCAATGATATCAGAAAAACTGCATTCGTTTCCTTTATAAACCAACACAGATTTGCGGAGAAGTAAATTATACCTGTTGATATAGCGGATCCTGTCGCTACTTACTACGTACTCGAGGTCTTTACTGTCCTTGCTCCAGGCAATATTGCTAACCGGCCTGTCCAACTGATCTGTTAACGGACGATTATTTTTCCCGTCGGCATCCATCAGGTACAATACATCATGCTGATAAATAAAATAATCACCATCACTTGTTGAGCGGAGATAGGCAATATGCTTACCATCAGGGCTCCAAATGGGGTTAATGTCATGGCCGGTAAAAGTGGTAAGTTGTTTAGGCTCAACACCGAGCTTAGCTTCTATCGTAAAGATGTCTGTGTTTTCATTCCGATCCGGATCGACTGTATGATTACTTACGTAGGCAATCGTTTTTCCGTCTGGGCTCCACTGCGGCGAACTATCGTCCATGTTACCACTCGTAAGAGTGTCCAGTTTTTTTGAACCCACATCATATACGTATAAATGTGAATGCAGGTGTTGCAGATACCCTTCAATATCCTGCTTAAAATGGTAACGGTCTATTTTTATAGGAGGCGTGGTTTTAGGAGCTTCCTTTCCTTTGTTTTCGGGATCTTTAATGATCAATGCCAGCCTTTTGCTATCCGGCGACCAAACATATTCTTCTATCTCGCCCTTAATATCGGTAAGTTTATGCCCTTCGCCGCCACGTCTGTCCATCATCCAAACCTGCCCGCCATTTTTCGAATCTTTTTCGGACAGATAAGAAATAAACTTACCATCAGGGGTCCATTTAGGAGTAGATGCCGGCTCATCGCCATAAGTAAGCTGAATGGATTGCTTGCCGTCAAAACTCTGCATCCACAAGTGCGACACACGCCTATCTTTAGCTGTATCCACTTCAGATAATTCATAAACCACCCATTTACCATCCGGAGAAAGCTGAGGCGCCATCAGCGTTGGCTGTTTATACAGATCTGCAGGTTTAAGCGGCTTTTTCGCAGTTTGAGCAATCAAAGGCAAAGAAGCCAATCCGACTAAAATCAACAGGACATATTTCATAAAACACGATAAAAAAACCGTTTCGAGGGCATAAAAATATTATTTTTTTAAATACTTATCATACCATTCCACATAGCGCTGCAACCTGTCAACCTGGTAGCTTGGTTTGGTAAGGCCGTGAAACTGATTGGGATATAATATCAATTCGGTTGGGATACCTTGTGTGCGTAGTGCTTCATACATCTGCTCACTGCCGATGGTTGGCACGTTAAAGTCTTTCAAGCCGGACATAAACAGTACCGGGGTCTTTATTTTATCAGCATGAAAAAACGGGTACGAGATCTGGATCCATTTATCAGCATTTTTCCAGGGTACGCCTATTTCGTTTTCGTACTGTAACACATACTGATCGCTGCCATAAACCGAAAGCTGCAGCGCACTGCCCGCTCCGCTTGCTGCTGCTTTAAAGCGGGTATCGGAGGCTATCGTATAGTCGGTAAGGATGCCGCCATAACTCCAGCCGCCTATGCCCAGCTTATCAGGATCTGCGATGCCTAATTTCTCAAGTTGATCGACCGCTCCAAGCAAATCTTTTACCTCCTTATTGCCCCAATCGGCATAAATGGCTTTACAATAATCCAGCCCGCGGCCATTACTACCCCTGTAGTTCACAGCAGCTACAGCATAACCGGCAGCAGCCAGGGTTTGCCTTGTAGCATCAAAACCAAATTCATCCTGCCCTACCGGGCCGCCATGAATAAAAAGGATCAACGGATATTTTTTATTGGGAACGCTATCAGGCGTTAAAATGATACCGGATACTTTTGTACCATCAACACTGGTTGATTCAAAACCTTTGACATAAGCCAGTTGTACAGTGTTTAACCAGGCCTGATGGTGGAAAGTTAACCTGCGAAGCTTCTTATCTTCCAAAGCGAATAATTCTGCAGGGGTGTACGGGTCGGTTTTTTGTACTACCCAGTTGCCTGAAAGATTGGTGTTTATATCGTTGAAAACATAATCACCCTTATTAATCGGCGTGATTTTGCCAGTGTTGATATTGATATTGGCCAAATAGCGGGTACGATCGTCCGTTACGATAAATACGATGTTCTTACTGTCTTTGGCCCAGGTTTGTGCGCCGGCGGGGCGATCAAGCTGTAGCGTAAGCGGTTTGTTATTTTGTCCCACAACATCCATTATGCAAACCACATTTTGATCGTACATCATATAATCAGCATCGCTGGTTGAGCGCAGGTAGGAAATATACCTGCCATCGGGGCTCCATTGCGGGTTACCGTCCCTCCCCTTCCAGGTGGTTAACTGCAACATACTGGCGCCTGGCCGGGCATCAATGGTAAAAATATCGGTATTTTGATTTTTATCAGGATCGGCACTGCGGTTACTCACAAATGCAATAGTCTTACTATCTGGCGACCATGCCGGCGAACTTTCATCTTTATCGCCCCTGGTTAATGTATCCAGCTTTTTTGTGGTTACATCAATTAAATACAGGTGGTTATGCAAGTGCTGAAGATATCCTACTATATCCTGTTTAAAATGATAACGGTCAATAACTATGGGCTTGGGTGTTTTAGGTTCTTCTTTGCCTTTATTTTCGGGGTCACCTATCACCATCACCAAACGCTTGCCATCAGGGCTCCAGGCGTAGTCGCTCAAATCACCTTTAATATTGGTCAGTTTTACACCTTCCCCACCCCGGCGATCGATGAGCCAAACCTGTGAGCCTGTTTTTGAATCGCGCGAGGAAAGGAATGATAAATACTTACCATCCGGGCTCCAGCGCGGCGATGAGGCAGCCTCCTCACCATGGGTCAGTTCGATAGACTCTTTGCCATCAAAACTCTGCATCCACAGGTGTGATACACGGCGGTCTTTTGCAGTATCAACTTCAGAAACGCTATAAGCCACCCACTTGCCATCGGGCGATAACTGGGGATCGCTTACCGTTGGGATCCGATAAACATCAGCAGGTTTTAAAGCTTTTTTCTGTTGGGCAGATACATTAACGGCGGCAGAAAGCGTAAGTATAAGGAATAAGGCTAGCTTCATAAATGATGTATGTTGATAGAGCCTGTAATTTAGTAAAAGAACCTTGATTTATGGGATAAAAGGATTGCCACGATTTTGTTATAAAATTTTCGCATATTAATAACGATGATTTTCTGGATAAACAAACGCGGGCACCTCAACTCCACTTTCACTTACCGGATAATTTGCGTTAATTAGGATCATGTCTGCAAAATTCCAGCTCCTTTTTGTTACCTGCTTTTTTTTATCCGTTCTTAATACCCATGCTCAAACCCCGACTATTCGCAACAATTACCAAACCGAAGCCGGAGTGCCAAAGTTAACCATCGAACGATCAATGATCTACTCGCCGGATAAAGAATGGCTCTATAACCATCATGCATCTATCATTCATTTTAAAGACCGCTTTGTGGCAATATGGAGCAACGGAATGATCGATGAGGACTCGCCGGGGCAAAGGGTGGTTTACGCCACTTCTAAAGATTTTAAACACTGGTCGACGTTAAAAACATTAGCCACTCCGGGCAAAATCAACGATACCCTCACGGTGCTCACCGCCGCCGGGCTTTATCAATATGAAGGGACCTTAGTAGCCTATTACGGCGACTATGACAAGCATCGCAATAACACCCATTTGTGGGCCAAAACCAGCACCGACGGCGAGCATTGGAGCGAACCGCTTGATATGCATTTGCCTGTTGTACCAAACCACGGTCCGGAGGTTACCAATAGCGGCAGGCTGATCATCAGCGGTAATTTTACTTTTCCTTATACAGATGATCCCCACGGACTTTCTGGTTGGAAGCTAAGCAGTTTCTACCCTGATTCCCTTTATAAGCAGGATAACCCTGCCATGTTTTACGCGCCTGCCGCAAAATCTGGTTTACCTCCGCTTTGCGAAGGATCTTTTTTTCAAACAGATGACAATGTTCTGCATATGCTGCTCAGGGTAACAGGTAAAGGCTGGAAAGGCCATTTATGGCTAACTGAAAGCAGGGATAACGGTAGCAATTGGTCGCGCCCGGCGGAAGCTCCATTTTCAGATAATGACAGTAAATTTCATTTCGGTCGGTTGCCGGATAAGCGATTTTATTATGTCGGTATCCCTGATACATTGCACCATTATGACCGTAACCCGCTGGTGTTATCCCTTTCTGCCGATGGCAAATCATTCGACAAAAACTATATCATAGCCAATGAGCTTTATCATCTTAAAAAGGAAGGTTTGTGGAAAGGCGGGCAATATGGTTATCCGCATACCATTATTTATAATGGCTATATGTATGTAATCATTTCGAGGCAAAAGGAAGCTATTGAAATGCTGAGGTTTAGCTTGAAGCAACTGAAATAAATCCGCAGGCTATATAATTAAACAAACAACGTATTTTGTACCAAAACAATTACACCGTTTTTTAATTTCAATAAACAGCCATACCTTATTACCGGTCAGGCTAAATTGTTATGCAGTTCACTTTAAATATAAACCTACCCTGCTTATGAAACCAACTCGAGATACTGCCTACCTTACCATTGCCACATCAGTAATAAGTGCTTTGGTATTATTGCTAATGCAGGCCATGCAAACCATTTCATTTACAATTCCGGAAAGTGTCAGGCATTTATTCTCATTTATTCCGGTCATCTGTTTTGCGTGGCTGATGATATTTGTGATAAGTATTTTAAAATATACCAATGAAAAACCTTTTATAGTGAACGCATTTATCATTTACACGATCTATAGTGTGGTATGGGGCTTAGTTAGTGCGGCTATCGGCATTTTCCAAATCAATGTACAATCATTAATCATCTTTTACCAGGTTAGCGGTGCCATCAATTTCATGATAATAATATGCCTCGTGACCATGACTTTTTTGTTACGCCCAACAGAATTTAGGCTGCCATTGCGGCTTTTTGCCCTGGGCGAGCTATTTATCCCGATATTTTACACAATTGTACCGTTAGTATTTACACTCATCGGAAATTCCAGTTATATTTTTTACATCCGTTATCTCGGACTTGTGTATCTGATAATTCCTGCTATTGGAATTTACATAGCAGTAACAGCCTTAAATGTTATCAATAGCAGGCAATGGCAAAAGCCGTTCTATGAAATGGATAACCCCAACCAGCCATATGATAAACCGGAGCTGTAACTTTTATTGGTTAACTCCATCTAACAAGCAAAACAGATACATAAACCTTAATAAATGCTAAGCATCCGCAATATTGTTAAACAATACGCCGGTCACCGTGCACTCAGTGATGTAAGTTTGGAAGTTGAAAGCGGGCAGATTTTCGGCTTGCTTGGCCCTAACGGCGCCGGTAAAACATCCCTTATCCGTATAGTTAACCAAATTACAGCTCCCGATTCGGGCGAGATTTATTTTAACGGCGAAAAACTTAATCAATCGCACATTGAACGTATCGGTTACCTGCCCGAAGAACGTGGCCTGTACAAAAAGATGGAGATTGGCGAGCAGATGATCTACCTGGCCCGGTTGAAAGGCTTAAGCCGGGCTGAAGCTCAAAAACGCCTCAAATTTTGGTTTGAGAAACTGGAGATGGAAACCTGGTGGAAAAAGAAAATAGAAGAGCTTTCAAAGGGCATGCAGCAAAAAGCCCAGTTTGTGGCAACTGTACTGCATGAGCCCGACCTGATCATTTTAGATGAGCCTTTTAGCGGCTTCGACCCAGTAAACGCCGAACAGATTAAAGACGAAATATTGGAATTAAATAAAAAAGGCGCTACTATTTTGTTTTCTACCCACCGCATGGAATCAGTTGAGGAGCTTTGTGATGCCATCGCCCTTATCCATAAATCGCACAAGATACTGGATGGCAAAGTTAAACATATCCGCAACTCATATCGTAACGAAACCTACCTTATTGAATATGCCGGCGAACGTATTGCATTTGATGGCAGCCAGCCTTTTGAAATAATGAGCGAGGTTATTGCCGATGATGACAATCACAATATCAAGATAAAACTAAAGGAAGGGCATAATTCCAATGATGTATTGCAATACTTAATTCCTAAAGCGCGGGTAAATATGCTGCAGGAGGTTATCCCAAGCATGCACGAAATTTTTATTGAAAAAGTAAACCTAAATTCCACCGGCCATGAATAAAGTATTACTCATTATACAACGCGAGTACCTTACCCGTGTGCGAAAAAAATCATTTATCATCATGATATTCGTAGTACCGCTGCTGATCCTGGCCATGGGATTCGTTGTTACCATGGTAGCTAAGGACAGCGATAAATTATCATCCTTACAAACGGTTAACGTGATTGATAAAAGCGGCGATTTCGCCAATAAGTTCCATGACGTAACTAATGTAAAGTTCACCTATACCCTCACTGATCTTAAGTCGTCAAAACAATTATTAAAGGAGAGCGAGGGTATTTCTATTTTATATATCCCTGCACACTATACACAGAAGGACTCAGTACAGATCTTTTCAAAAAGGAAAGCCTCTATCCCTCTTTCCGAAGAAATTGAGAAGCAGATGAGCGATATCGCCTTTTCAAACAACCTCATCAGGCATCATATTGATACAGCCTTATTACGAAGTATAAAAAGAACCAACATATCATTAAACGCCATTGAAATTTCTGACAAAGGCGATAAGAGCGCCAATATCGGCCCCAATATTTTGATCGGTATTGCCTGCGCTATCCTCATTTATATATCCCTGTTTATATACGGCGGACAGGTAATGCGCGGGGTAATTGAAGAAAAAACCAATCGTATTATCGAGGTAGTCATATCATCAGTAAAGCCGTTTCAATTGATGTTGGGCAAGATCATTGGTGTTGGTTTAGTTGGCTTAACCCAATTTGGTGCCTGGATAATTTTATCCGTAATATCTACCAAAATAGCAGGCCACGCGCTTAACTCTCCAACCAGTCCTATGATAAATGCGCTTGCGGTGTTACAAACCATTCCGTTCGGGTATATCATGGGCTGCTTTATATTTTACTTTTTAAGCGGATATCTTTTATACGCTGCCCTGTTTGCTGCCGTAGGCTCGGCAGTTGACAGTGAAACAGAAACCCAGCAGTTCATGTTTCCCATTACCATGCCCTTACTATTCACTTATATTTTGTCGGTATCGGTATTATTCCGTGCACCGGACAGCCCCCTGGCGGTATGGCTTTCCATGATACCCTTTACAGCCCCCGTTGCCATGATGGTACGGATCCCGTTTGATCCACCGCCCTGGCAGGTTGCTTTATCGATGAGCTTAATGGTAATAGGTTTCTTATTTACTACCTATGTTGCGGCGCGGATTTATCGTGTTGGCGTATTGATGTACGGCAAAAAAGCAAGCTATAAAGAACTGGCTAAGTGGTTCTTTTATAAAGAATAGTTTTGATTTCGGATATCGGATGTTCGATTTCGGATTTACAGAATAAAATCCCCGGGAATGATAAACATTTTCGGGGATTATTTATTTTAGCCGTATGAGTAAACGCGTTGCAGTAATGGACCTGGGTACAAATACTTTCCATTTATTGATTGCCGAAGGCGATAACCATGACTACCATGAAATTGTACATATCACTGAAGCCGTTAAACTTGGCGAGGGCGGCATTAATAAAGGGTATATTTTACCCGAAGCCTTTCAGCGCGGTGTAAACACCATGCAACGCTTTCAGGAACTTATACAGGCCAATAATGTTGACGGCGTTAGGGCGATAGCAACTTCGGCCCTGCGGAACGCTTCAAACGGAAAAGATTTCGTCAAAGAAGTGGAAGCAAAAACAGGAATTGTTATCGAAATAATCGATGGCGAACAGGAAGCTGGTTTTATTTATAACGGTGTAAAATTAAGTGGTTGCCTATCGGCTAAAAACTCGCTCATTATGGATATTGGGGGCGGCAGTGTGGAGTTTATTTTAGGCAATACCGATAAAATCCTGTGGAAACAAAGCTTTGAAGTTGGCGCGGCACGCCTCATGGACCAGTTCCACCATACAGACCCTATCCCTCCGGCATCTATCGAGGCCATGAATTTGTATCTGGAGGATACGCTGAATGATCTGTTCATTGCCACCTCCGGTATTGAAATAGATACCCTTGTTGGCTCATCCGGCTCGTTTGAAACTTTTGCCGGGCTCATAGAAACCGAAAAAGCAAAATCATTTGATCTCAAGAGTATCCAACACTATGATTTTGATGAAGAAGAATTGCTAACCATCACCAATAAGCTCATCCTCTCAAGCCATAAAGAAAGATTGGGTAATCCGGGGATTATACCCGTCCGGGTTGATATGATCGTAGCTGCCTCCTTAGTTACCCGTTTTATTATGCATGCGCTGGATCTTCATAAGGTGAGCATGTGTACTAATTCATTAAAAGAAGGGGTTTTGGCGGAGATGTTGGCCTAAGAAGAGAAAACAATCCAGCATGACGAAAAACCGATCAGCAGTACTACGAGCGCGCTAAACAAAAATTCTTTTCTCAAAGCAAAAATTGCCACTATCAGGCACAATAATACTTGCAAAAAAATAACAACAGCTTCCGCTAATATAATAAGCTCTTCGTTAACAATCCGTCTGAAATATATAGTATAAGCTGCCAATATCGATAGATTGATACCTACAACTATCATTTTATTACTACGGGACTCTTTCTTCTGCGTTTCCATTATATCAACTTGTGAGATACTAAATCCTTATTATTGCAACACACGTTGAAAAACCAATTACTAAAACCAGTAAGCCGCCTAAAAACCAACTCCACTTACGGAAATACAATGAAAGTATAATACAAACAATCACCTGGGCAACCATTAGCAGCCCAGCTATTACACCGCCATCGGCCAGCAGACTAAGCAAGGTATAACCAACAAATACTGCCAGGTTAATTCCGACTATCTTGATTCCACCTTGGGGCTTGTTGCCAGGAAGCTGATTGGGTGGTTGTAATTGTTCTTCCTCTGTCATACCAAAATTTCTCCTCTTAATTGTTCCAGATATTCCCGCTTATCATCTCTGTAAAAAATGTTCATCGTTTCAAAAGGGATGATCTGCATATCTTTATTTACGATGTGTACACATGATTTTTTGATAGCCCGCACATCGAAATTTTGCGCATCAATAAATTGCATGATGATTACCCTGAACAGGTTATCATAGCTTAAACTTGGCGCGTCAATTTCAGGCAGGCAGCATAACAACGAGTGCAGGTGTTCTTTAGCTTTATCAACCGAATTACCGGTGCTGAACATATTGAGCAGATGCCCTTTCAGGCGTTCATCGTTTTCGTATACAATGGTATTTTTTGAATTATCTAACAGGTCATCCGGGTTTATCATCCGGGTCAGCGGGATCACCTCGCCGCCCAATTTAAGGGCATAACCCATCACCAGGGCATCCGGGTTGCAAGGTACCGGGATCAGGTCGTTTTTATTGAATACGCTGGTTTGTTCAAGTATCGCGTTACGTACTTCCGTTAGGGTGTACCGGTCGGTTTGTTCATTAAAATTCTCTAACCTGCCGGCCTGTTGCGTAGGCTGGAAGGTTACGCCGCGAACGCAGGGTTGCTTCAACGCGTATTCAATAATTGTCCCTAATTCATCGGTATTTAAACCTTTTTGCAAAGTAACTACCAATGTCGTGGACAAATTGTACTTATTAAGGTTTTCAATGGCCTTTTGCCTTACCTCACGCAGATCTTCTCCTCTCAATTGCACCAGCGCTTCTTTTTTGAAAGAATCAAATTGCAGGTAGATCTCAAAATCAGGCATGTAAGTGGCCAGCCGCTTTACAAAATTTTCGTCCTTAGCTATGCGGATACCATTAGTATTCACCATTAAATGTTTAATGGGCTTTGTTTTGGCGATATCCAGGATCTCGAAGAACTGCGGGTGCACCGTTGGCTCTCCCCCGCTAATCTGCACCACATCCGGCTGACCTTCATTCGCTACTACAACATCCAGCATCTGTTCTATTTCGGTCAAAGTGCGGTGCCTGCCGTATGTGGGCGATGACATGGCATAGCAGGTAGGGCAGCTTAAATTACATCGGTCGGTTACTTCAACAACGGTAAGGCATGAGTGCTGCTCATGATCCTGACAGAGGCCGCAATCATAAGGGCAGCCATAATGTGTTTTGGCGTTGAACTTAAGCGGCATCTCACTCCGCTTGGCATAGTTGCGGCAGTTTTTATAATATTCCACATCTGTGGCAATCAGCACCTTTTCAAAACCATGCCGGCGGCAGTTTTTAAGCATGTAAACCTTATTATCCTCAAAAACAATCTTGGCATCAACCCGGCGTAAGCAGGTAGAGCAGATGCTTAACGTAAAATCATAGTATATATACGGGCGTTCAGGCATGGTTTACAAATAGCTTTTTAGGATATAAAAATACTTTATAATAATACAAAATACCGGCGATAGAAACCAACTGAATTACCGACAAACCAAAACTGAAAAAATAATCGGGCTTAATAAATTCAACCAGTAACCTGAAGACAAGGTAGCTTGCCATAAATACTTTAAATCTCGCGCCATCGGCAAAACGGTGGTTTTGTTCTATGAGTTTGAGTATACCCCAAAGCATTGCCCAAAACACAATTTCATATAAATTGGTAGGATGCCTGCGGATACCATCGCCAAAATCGATAGCCCAGGGCAGGTTCGAGGCTATACCATAAGTACCATCTTCCAGTCCGGCCAAAAAGCACCCTGTACGACCAATAACCATAGCCAGGATCAGCGGATACACCATCAGATCGCCGGATGAAACCGTTACCCCCAATTGCTTCTTGGTAAGCTCAACACCAATCAACCCGCCAAGCATGCCGCCTACTATAGTTTTATTACCCATTACGTAAATGATATTGAAATGCGAAAACAGCAAAGGCGGATTTTCAAAGATCCCAACCAGGTGCGAGCCGATAAATGCACCTGCCGCCGCGCCAATAAAGATGATGAGCCTGTGTTCAGTACTGATCTTATCTGTCGAATGTTTACGTAGCCACGCGTAATACCGGTAACCTAAAAAGTACGAGAGTGTCTCGCAAATAAAATGTACGGGAATTGATGAATTGCCTAAAGGTATATTTACAGGAAAATGCAAGTTTAGCTTTTATAATAAAGCCCTAAAATATGTTTTTTATTTTATGCCACAGGCGATGAATAAAAGAATGGCGCACAAATACACCTCCTACCACAACAAATTGTTCAGTTAGCGGTTCCGGCTCTAATTCTATTTTTATTTGCGACCTGTCAGCTATGTCGGCAAGCCTTATTTCCTGTGTCTTAAAACCGATAAAGCCAACAACAAGGGTATCTGCCTCCGAAAGTTCCAAAAACTTAAATTCGCCATCAACATCAGTGCTTGCACTTTCACCGTTTTTACAACGGACTGTAGCGCCGGGAATCGGAACATTAGTCCCTTTTTCGGTTACAAGGCCTTTTACTAATATTTGAACACCGGTAGGGACAGGTATGAGCAAATTGCTTTTACGTTGAAACTCTCCCTGCTCAAGGCTGTGCCTGGTTTTGGCTTCAGCTTTTTCAAGCTGGGTTAAGCTTATTATTGCTGCTGTCAGGATACCAATCCATGATAAGGATCGCTTTTTATTTGCGCCAATACCCGCATTAATTTCAATCAGCTGCATTTGGCCAAATCTGCCGCAAACATTATCCTTTGCCGCAAGAAGTTTAATGGTCTCGTCATTGCTCATTACCGTAAAATCGATAACCGTTTTGCAGCAGTGATAACAATAACGACCGCTGTTAGCGGGTACCATCTGTGACCATGGCTCGTGGCAGGGTTTAGGTATGCTGATTTGTTGAATAGACATTATGCCAACGTTTTAATTGATAAATATATTAATTCATCCGGGTGATTAAGTAGTTTATTATAATGATGCTACCCGGCATAAAATTCCATAATTATTTAAAACTTTTTTAACAAACTGTTTTCCGGCCATCCTTTGTATATTGGGTGCTTAATTGCACACCATGAAATTAAAATTTATCGGCATTGGTTTACTGTCGGTTTTAGCACTCGGCGCATTCGCGCAAAAAAGGAAACTCAATCCAAACGATACGTCGTCAAACTATAACCCGGCGGCGGCTTTCTCGCCTATGTTTTATACCGAAAAAGGTAACGATTTCCATTCGGCTAATGGCGCACCCGGACCAAGGTACTGGCAAAACAGGACCGACTATAACCTGAAAGTTACCCTGGATACCGTAAAGAAAACAATCAGCGGTACTGTGGTGATTAACTATACCAATAACAGCCCGGATGCATTGCCATACCTTTGGCTGCAGCTTGATCAAAATACTTATAAACAGGATGCCCGCTCTAACTTTTTCACAGACCATGCGCCCAGCGCCGACCAGCATACCAGCGGCTATCAGATAGAATCCGTATCGGTTGATAATGGTGATGTGGTTAAACCTGTACCTTATGTAATTACTGACGCCCGCATGCAGGTGCGCCTTGCACATCCGCTGCAAAAAGGTGCAATAAAGCTGCGCATCAATTATCATTATACCATTCCGGGCGCTTTTGGAGGCCGTACCGATTACTGTGATACCAAAAACGGCAAGATCTACGAAATTGCGCAATGGTTTCCACGCATGTGTGTTTATGACGACAACCACGGCTGGGACACCCTGCCATTTTTGGGCAGTGGTGAGTTTTATTTAGATTACGGCGATATCGATTACCAGGTAACCGTACCATGGGATATGATCGTAGCAGGCTCAGGCGAATTACTTAACCCAAAGGAGGTTTTGACCGCTAAACAAATAGCCCGCTTAGATCAAGCCCGCAACAGTGATAAAACCATCATGGTCCGTGATTTGGCCGAAGTTAATGATCCGGCCAGTCGCCCGGTTAACAAGGGTACCCTCACCTGGCATTTCAAAATGCTCAATACCCGTGACGTTGCCTTTGGTGCATCAAAAGCTTACATATGGGATGCAGCGAGGGTGAACCTGTCCGGTGGTAAAAAATCATTGGCAATGAGCGTTTACCCGGCCGAAAGCTATGGTAACGATGCCTGGGGCCGGGCTACCGAATATCTCAAAAAGTCCATAGAATATTTTTCTGAAAAATGGTTTGTATACCCTTACCCGGTAGCCATTAATGAGGCCGGTATTGCTGGCGGTATGGAATACCCGGGCATTGTGTTTGATGGCATTACCGATAAAGGCAGCGTGCTTTACTGGGTAACAGCCCACGAGATAGGCCATAACTGGTTCCCGATGATTGTAGGATCAAACGAGCGCCGTTATGCCTGGATGGATGAAGGCCTTAACACCTTTATCGATATATATGCTTCCGATGCCTTTAATAAAGGCGAATATGCCCCTAAACGTGATAGTGAGTATGCTCCCGGCGGTGGCAACCCTGCCGATGAAATTATCCCATCATTGCTTGATCCGCAATCGCCAAGTATTATGACGGCTCCTGATGCCATCCCCGAAAAATACCGCCATCCACTTACATACTATAAGCCGGCATTTGGCCTGGTACTACTGCGCGAACAAATATTGGGTAAAGACAGGTTTGACTATGCCTTTAAAAATTATATCAACCAATGGGCTTTTAAACATCCGCAGCCTGACGATTTTTTCAGGTCGATGGAGAACGGGGCCGGCGAAGACCTTTCCTGGTTTTGGAAGGGCTGGTTTTATAATAACTGGCTGGTTGATATAGCCCTTATCGACGCGAAATATGCAGGTAAAGATGCATCCAAAGGTATCATCATCAAAGCAGTAAACAAAGAGCAACTGCCCATGCCGTTTACTGTTGAGGTTAAATTTAAAGACGGCAATAAGAAACGCTTTTACCTGCCAGTTGAAACCTGGCTGCAATCCGGGCAAATCACTTATACACTGCCTACCACACAGGAAGCCGAATCGGTGACCATTGATCCCGACAACGCCCTGCCTGATCTTAACCGCGGCAATAACAGCCAAAAGGTTAAATAAAGCATATAACGCCAGGTGTTCAATTTTTTAATGTGGAACACCTGGCGTATTTTTCAAAACAAACAAACACTGATTATCAAACACTTACATTTTATATAAAATACAAATTGAACACATATGCATTGATAATCAGAATATTACAATTCCGTACCACAAAAAGTTGAACACCCGTTTTTTTTAAAATTGAACACTTATCCGACGCCGCTCTGAAACACCCCATGTAGCGTATAGTCATCGTCACATTAACTTCAGTTGACTAATTGTTAATGGTGATGATTGTTAAAGACACATACCCCCCGATCAAACCTGAACAGTTTTTTACCGGAAACCAAAATCCTCACTCCTAACAGGAATATTTTGAAATATTTATCGTTGCGCAGTGATTAATTAGCCCTTACTGTAAGTTAACAGCCTGCTTATTGATTAAAAGCATAGTAGAAAATATTCCCCAAAGTGTGTAAACAATAATCAATAATTAATTTCTTCAAATTTTCCATTTTTTCAATAAAAGACATCACGACTGATGCCATTGGCAACACAAACCCATATTTGAGTTGAAATTTGTACTTTAATCCCGTTTTTATTGAATCAGCATCATTATTGACATTATTTGCCCGAAACCCTATTAATTTGAAAACACAATTACGCTGCGTTTTATTTACCGGATATCTGCTATGCCTGATCAGCGCAGTTGCGGCCCAGGAAACCAGCGATAACCTTACCTACTATTACAATAACTTTGAAACTTCCTCTGCCGGTACTACAACATCATTAGGAGCAACCGGGGTTGGTAATGCCACCCGCACAAGTTCATCGGTTACCATAGATGCATTAACTACAAGTCCTTTAAACGGCTCGGTAAGCCTGCGATCCGCGGTACCTGCAACCAACGCCATAAGCGCTATCAGGTGGGATTTTGTCGGAAGCGGCACATCAGGTAGCGTAGATCTTACCGCCAATGATTTTGAGTGGAACTTCATTTATAAAAACAACAGCAGTACAGGCCCCTCTGATCCTGACGTGATGGCTGTTGGAAACAATACCTGGCGTTATTGGCTTATCGCAAACGATTATACTACCAATAACATGCAGGGTATTTATATAACCCATACGGGCACGACACTCAGTTTGCGGTACAGGTATGACAATGGCACGAACTCGGGCCATTATAACGAGCTTCTTAACGCTACAATGGCCAATGATCAGCAAACATATATGATCAAGGTACAACGTTTAAAAAACGGCCGCTGGGCAATTTTTAAAGATGTTTTTGTAGCAGGCATGACCACAGCCAAAACCCTTGTTGCTTCAAGTACAAGCACAACGGGCGGCAGCTACAGCACATACTATTATTCCTATCTCGAATCAACATGTACTACTGCCGGTCGCTTCCAATGGGATAATTTTGATATGTATACCCGTGTGCTTCAATTTACCACCACAGGGGCAAACGGAACGGCTAATAATGTAACGCAACCTGCTTATTATGAAAGCGAAAGTGTAATCCTCTATGGCCTCAAAATAATATCAAGGGGCAACTTTGTTATTAACCAACTGGTAATGAACACATCCGGTGCAGGGTTCGAGGCCTATTTCAATAGTTCAGGGAGCTTATACCGATCAGATGATTCGTATTATTCTACCTCATCTGATGCATTGATAAGTTCAGTAACGTACACCGGTAACGCTATACAAGATTATAGTGTGGGCGACCTTATCTCAAGCTCGGGCAATACAGATGGATCCTACTCTGTCCCCGGCTATTATTTTTATACAGGTACGGTAAAAAGCCAGCTCAATTATGGTGGCAGCCCTACAGGCACCATTACCGTCACCAGCATTAATACCCTTACGGGGAATGGAAACAGCTCGGCCATTACTTATACGGGACCCTCGTCAAATGGTAATATCATAACTTTTGCAAATGCAATTGACTGGACAGGCGCTTCAGACAATAACTGGAACAATACCGGTAACTGGAGCCCCGCAACGGTGCCAACTTCCACCAATGTGGCACGCATAGGCGTTGTTTCATTTAAAAACCAGCCTATTGTTCAAAGTAGCGTACCCAGCATAGCATCCATGGTATTTGGCCCTTTAACCAGCACCCTATTCGGGTCTCCGTCAATTACCTTAACCATCAATAACACCTATTCGCTTACAGTAAACGGCACCATCACACAAAACCACAACAGCAGCAGCGGTGATGTAACAACAACCATTACAGGTACAGGGAATGCAACATTAAGCTGCAACTCATTTATAGTGGGCGATAATACAACACCACCGGCGCCAAACATATTTACCTCGCCAACATCAAATACCACTACCATCAATACCACAGTCCCTGTATTTAATATCACCAATTCGTTATCGTTAAATACTACCTCGTCGGCAATTGGCTATTACGCCTTGGGGTTCCTGCAAAACTATTCGGTAAATAATGCGGCATTTCATCTAAATTCCGGATCATTAACTGCAAGCAACATAGCCACCACCAATTCAAACTATGTAAACAGGAATGATGGTATAGTAACTGTAACCAACGCCGCATTAGTTGATATGGATACCGGTACCGGCGCCTCCACATTAACTTTAACAGGTAATACCCCAATAAGTGCTGCTACAGGTGGCACTATCGATTTCACCACCGGCGGCACCGGCACCGGACTCGTTAACTACGCAGCTACCTCCGGCACGCAAACAATATACGCTACTAATGACAGCTTTATAGGTACAAACCCATCCAACTATGATAACCTTACCTTATCAGGGGCAGCAGCCAAAACTGTCGACGGAGGCGCGCTAACCGTAAGCGGAAACTGGATCACAAGCGGTGGTGCAATAGACCTTAACACGAACAACCCCGTTATAACCATTACAGGAACCTGGACCAATTCAGCAAACGTAACCCAGGGTTCGGGCAATATTAGCATTACTGGTAACGCTACTAACAGCGCTGTTATTACAGGCGGTTCGGGCACACTAACTTTCAATGGCGATTACACCAATACAGGTACATTTACGGCAGGTACCGGGACAGTTTTCTTTAGTAAAGCAGGCGCTCAATCTCTTACAGACAACAGCACCAACGGCACAAAATTCAATAATGTTACTGTTAATGGCAGCGGTATAAAAACCATGTCGGGCACGGGTAAATTCGCGGTATCATCTTCGGGTATACTTACTATGGGCGGTACAGCTACCCTTGCCGCCGGCGGTGTGTTAACATTAAACTCCGATGCAACAGGTTCGGCCACTGTAGATGCTATCCCTTCCGGAACAGCAATTACAGGCAATGTAAACGTACAGCGTTTTATAAGCGGTGGCAATTCATATAACCGGGGGTACAGGTTACTTTCATCTCCTGTTAATACAGGTTCAGCAGCCAAGGTAATCAGTGTAAATTACCTTAAAAACTCATCATGGATAACCGGTACCACAGGCACAACAGGCGGCTTTGATAAATCGGGCAATCCCACAATTTACTGCTTCAGGGAAAACATAGCCTCGTCGCAAGTGTCTTTTACAGCCGGTAATTTCAGGGGCATCAACAATATCAACTCCCCGCCAACTTATATTTTTGATACCGACGGCTCACATACCATACCTGTCGGCAACGGTTTCCTTTTCTTTTTCAGGGGAGACAGGACGGCCGCCGATCTTGCAACTTCAACAACCGCAAGCTATGTGCCCACCAACACCACTTTAACAGCAACAGGTACATTAAATACAGGTAACATTACAGTAACCAACTGGTACAGCGGCACAACCAGCCTCTTGTTCAGCAATACTACAGGCAGCCTGGTTAACGGATATAACCTGGTTGGAAATCCTTACGCGGCCACCATCAATTGGGAAAAATTTAACCGCAGGGGCACAACAACAACCGTTTCCGCCACATCATCAATTTACGGGGCCGGTTTCCCCTCAGAGGTATCTTCGGCTGCAACCCTATCTGCTCCGGGCAAAATATGGGTTTACAATCCAAAAACAAAGCAGTATGCCAGCTACATGCAAAAGGCCACTGCTATATCTACGGCAGATACGACTACCAATATTAACCCCGGTATTTCGAGCGATGGCTATGCAAGTAATATGATAGCCAGCGGGCAGGCGTTTTTTATACAGGCTACCTCAGCTTCGCAATCATTAACTTTCAGGGAATCGGCGAAGTCAACAACGCAACCAACGGCATCAAATCTGATAGCCTTATTAAGTGCCCCTGCTGATAAGGGGTTGCAGAAGCTGGCGGCCACAGCTGCCGACATGGACATATTGAAGGCTGCCGAAGCACAATCAGCAGCATCACAACAAACTTCATCATCATTGGCCGAACCGATATTAAGGCTGCAAATGATAAAGGACTCCATTAATACCGATGATATTGTTATTGCGTTTAACAACGACGCCAGTACGGCTTTTGAAAATAGTAAAGACGCGGAAGACCTCGGAACCAATGGTGCACAGATAGCCTTGTCGGCCCTGTCAAGCGATAGCGTTAAAACCGTTATCCATCACCGGCCTTTCCCTAAAAAACAGCAGGAGATCATCCCCCTAACGTCTGACGCTACCTCATCCGGGCCATATCAATTAAAACTAAGAGCGCTTAGTAACGTACCTGCCATTTATGAAATATGGCTTAAGGATAACTTTACTAAAGATTCGCTGGATCTTAAACACAACAACATTTACAGCTACAATATTGATAAAAGTACCCCGGCTACTTTTGGTAAAAAACGTTTTCAGCTGATATTGCGCCAATCACCTGCATTGGGCCTGCGGCTGCTTGACTTTAATGCAGTAAAAACAACCGGCGGCGCTAAAACAACCTGGATTGTTGAAAATGAGGCCAACTACACCACATTTACACTGCAGAGAAGCACCAATAACGGCAAAACCTGGGAAAACCTGGATGTGATAAAATCGAACGGTTTGGGAACTTACTCTTATACCGACCCTAACCCGACAAAAGGCTTAAATAATTACCGTGTTCAGTTAACTGATTTAAACAATGATATCAGCCTGTCAAAAGAGCTGCCATTAATGTATGCCAATACAAAAAATAACATAAGCAATAGCCTGCTTACGATATACCCAAACCCTGTAACGGAAACATTAAACCTAACCATAGGGCAAACCAACGCTTCAGCAAACTATAATATTCAGTTAACTAACAGCAGTGGCATGATACTGAAGGCAGTAAATATCACACAGCTTTACTGGAAAAACAACGTAGCCGGTTTGGTACCCGGGACATATATCATAAGGGTTATCGATAACAAAACCAAGCAGTTGATTGGCACCGGTAAATTTTTAAAACAATAACAAGCGATTTGCGCATATGAAAAAAAAGTTCTTTTTAACCGCTCTTGTTTTTGCGGCCGCCACCCTAAGCTGTTTTGCCCAGTTAGATAATCCATGTGATAATGCCGACGGCGACGCTAACTGCCCGCTTGATGCCTGGGTTATTGTTTTAGCCGTAGCTGCCCTTACTTTTGCCGTAACCCATTTATACCGCAAACAAAAATCCCTCCAGGCTTAGCGCCCGAAGGGATTTTTGCATTAGTTCAATAATTGATCAGCAAATTTCTTATGCTTTTTTCATTGGCACCTGGTCTTGCTGTACCTGGTTAAGCTGTAGTTGTTCAATAATGCCGTTAACTACTTTGGGCAGTTCCTTTACAGTTTTTTGCGGGTTGTGCAGTTCGCCAACACCAAAACCACGCCATACCAGTTTGCGCGATTTGGTATCCATAATGTCGATAATCAGGGTACCTTCTTTGTAAGGTACGCGGGCATAACCGCCGCCGCCATAACCGTAACCATAAGGATATCCCCAACCCCAGCCGCCGTAGCCATAAAACGGACGATAGCCCCAGCCACCGCCCCAACCCCAGCCAAATCCTAAACCGAAGCCCGGGTAACCGCCATAGTAATAAGGATAAAACTCAGTTTTCATTCCCCGGCCGGTAACTGTGGTATAACTTACCAGTAAATCGGGGTTGTTTTCCTGGAATTTTAACCCTTTGTTTTCCAATGCCGAAATAGCCGCGTCCTTAACCTTTTCATCAGCCACTTCCTTTTTTACAACTGCGCCGGCTTTATTGGTCATGGTTGCAGGAGGTAGCCAGGCAAATGTACGGTAAGCGGATAAATCTGTTTTGTTTCGGGCTGCGGTGTAATAATTGTAACTGCTGCATGCAGACAAGGTGGCCACCAGCAGTAACACCAGCCCTGTATTAATAGTTTTTTTCATGACAAATTACTCCCTTTATTTAACACCTTAGACTATGCAGGAAACAAAGGTTTAAATTAAATAATTATTTATTTAATTGTACCGGAAAAAACACGCTTTATCAAAAAGTAACGATGTTTAGCGAAACTGTAACGACGAATAAAATGGTTTGCGAAAGGCACAAGTAATCCCCGCACAGGCAGCCGCACAATACTTGCGCCCGTATGTGAAATCTATTTGCTTAAGTTAAGCAATTGTGCATAAACCTTTTGGGTAGGTAAACCAACAACGTTGGTATATGAGCCTTCTATCCGTTCGATGCCTATCAGGCCTATCAGCTCCTGGATGCCGTATGATCCGGCCTTGTCAAGCGGCTGATACTTATCTACATAATTACTGATCTCGGCATCAGAAAGCTTGCGGAAGAGCACTTCGGTAAGATCATAAAAATTGTTATAACGCCCTTTATATAACAAACATACACCGGTAATAACCTGGTGTACACGGCCCGATAGCATTTGCAGCATTTCGATAGCATGTGCGCGGGTTTCGGGTTTACCCAGTATCAGGCCATCAATACAAACTATGGTATCGGCAGTAAGCACAACCTCATCCCCTACCGTTTCGTCAAATGCTTCTGCTTTTTTACGGGCTATATGCAGGGCAACCTCTGTTGGGGTAAGCCCATCGGGGAATGACTCATCAACCTCTTTAAGCACAACCCTGAAATCAATATCCATAAGCCGGAGCAGCTCCTGCCGTCTTGGCGATTTTGATGCGAGAATTACGGGTGGGATGATGTTCATATTTTTAGTTCATGGTTGATGGTTCATAGATCATGGTAGCTGCATTGATTAGTTCGTAGCAAATGGTTCATAGATCATAGTAGCAACAAAACTATTTATAACCATGATCTGCCGGGTTAATTCCATGAACCATTATCTATGGACTATCGACTATGTATTATGGACCAAACCCTACCAGCTATACGCCTGTTTGCTCATCCATTTATCCTGAACCTTGAGCACTTTTTCAATGATATCGCGGGCACAGCCTTTGCCGCCGCCGTAGGGCGATACGTAAGCGCTAACCGCTTTGATCTCTTCAACAGCATCGGCAGGGCAAACAGGCAGGCCTGCAAGCTTCATCACTTCCAGGTCGGGAATATCATCGCCCATGTATAATACATTTGTAGCAATAATGCTTTTTTCTTCCAGGTAGATCTTGAACCTTTGCGATTTGGTATGTGTGCCCATATACACATCCTGGATGCCAAGGCTGTTTAACCTGTACATGGCACTTTTTGAGCGGCTGCCCGATATCGCGCAAACATTATAACCGCATTTAACAGCTAACTGCAGCGCGTAGCCATCTTTAATATTAAAGGCGCGGCTTTGTTCGCCAGCTTCCGTTACAAAAACAGACCCGTCGGTCAAAACGCCATCCACATCAAAAATGAGGGTAGTAATATCTTTTAATTTATTCAGGAATGATTCCATGGTTGTGATTACACCGATTTTGTTTCGTGACTACACCGATTTGTTGAGGTGATTTCACCGATTTTTTTGATTATAGAATGTTTGCTTCGTGCTAAACTGCTAATCGCAAATTTAAAACTGCAAACCGCCAGCTCAAAACTGCCAATTGAATTATTGATTATCCCGCCACTCATATACCCAGGCCGACTGGATCTGCTCCAGGTGGCCTTCGTTTGATTCGGCACGGGTACCGGCAAAATTAGGCAGGCTCAATACCCATTCCAGCAGTTCGGTAAAACGGATGCGGTATATTTTTGATTCGTCAAAATCGTCACCAAACTTTTCATAAAGTTCAATGGCAATATCTTCATAATCATTCCAGTGAATTGGTAAGGCAAATTTATTATCGCTCATTGTTGTTGATTTTACGTACTACCCGGGGGTTACGCTAATACGTTGTAAATTATACGTTTTATTTATTGTTTAAACGGATTGATGCAAATATTAGTGGCCTAAAAACTGCGACTGATCCGGCAGGGTAACTTCAATGTCGCCATCAACAATCACACACTGGCAACCCAGGCGCGAATTAATGCGCGGGTTAACAGCCCTGTCAATAAAATCCTCTTCTTTATCGGATATCTCCTGGATATTATCCATCCCCTTGTTTACATAAACATGGCATGTGCTGCATCCGCAAACACCACCGCAATTGTGCTGTAGTTCAATGCCATTCTCCAGGCATACGTCTAATACAGATTCTCCTTCGGCTATAGGTAACTCAACGCTTTCGTGCCCTTTTTCCTCGAAATTGATCTTTATTTTATAAATGTTCATTTAAGCAAAAGTAACAAAATTACTCGGGTGCGGTAAACCCTTTATTGTTTTTGATAATACCCTGACTTAATAAACTGTAAATATCCTGTAACATAGGCATCTCGCTCAGCATCTGCATGTGAGTAGCCATAGTGCCCTCATCATTACGCACCGCAGGGCCGGTTTGTACATTGCGCGGTTCCTGCTCAAGCACTTTTTGGGCAGTTTCCAGGATCA
The DNA here is from genome assembly GCF_013376065.1 of Mucilaginibacter sp. SG538B. Taxonomy (NCBI): domain Bacteria; kingdom Pseudomonadati; phylum Bacteroidota; class Sphingobacteriia; order Sphingobacteriales; family Sphingobacteriaceae; genus Mucilaginibacter; species Mucilaginibacter sp. SG538B. The sequence goes on along the minus strand of NZ_JABMJI010000001.1, from coordinate 1,336,138 downwards.
GGGGGCGTAGCATGTTAAACTCCATTTGATTTTGCGCAAGCAGGTCCTGGGCAACCCCATACAAATAATTGGGAAAATTACAGGCAAATACCGCGGCAAGGTGCAATATTTTGCGCCGGGCGGAGTTAACGCTATATACATTATTACTGATGGTAAATGCCAGCTGCTTTAAATCAGCAAGTATACCATCATCAGCACCTTCAAGACAGAGCGGGACAGATCGGAAATCAACCTCTCTTATCTTGCTAAACGTTTGCAGGGGATAAAATACACCGGCCTTCGGGGTAAAAGCCAGCAAACTGTTCAAATCGGTTGAGCCCGATGTATGTACTATTAACTTTTTATGGGCCGACAACGCTTTAACAACAGTCGTTATAGCATCGTCCTTAACCGAAACAACAAACAATCCTGTATCGGGATTAATATTGTCAAGGTTATCAACAGCTTCGGCAGCTACATGGTAGGCTAAAAGCGCGGCATGCTGCATATCGCGGCTGTATACCTGTACAATACGGTGTCCGGCATTCTTAAAGGCCGCTGCCATGTGCGTAGCTACGTTACCGGAGCCTATTATGGTAATGTTCATATATTCTTTACAATAGATATAATTATTTAACTAACTGTAGTATAAATATTTCTGTATTTTAGAAACCAACATCTAATACCGCATGAAAATACTTAAAGTAAGCATTATAATTGTGATATTTCTTGTCGGGGCCGCGTCATTAATACTATACGGCTTCTATAGATATAACAATAAAGAAACCAAAACCTTAACCGATGCCAGCCGCATAAACATCCCTGGCAGCTTTATCAAATTAAGTCAGGGCGTAACCCATTACCAGCTTGAAGGCCCTGATAGTGCCCAGGTTGTTATACTTGTTCACGGTTTTAGCGTACCCTATTATATCTGGGACCCAACGTACGATTTTTTGATAAAAAAAGGATACCGGGTATTACGCTATGATATGTATGGCCGCGGCTATTCAGACAGGCCCGATGTTCCCTATAACCAGGAGCTTTACAATACGCAACTGCTCGATCTCATTAATCAACTTAAATTAAACGGGAAAATAAATTTAGCAGGCGTATCATTTGGCGGCGCGGTGATAACCAATTTTACCTGCAGTCACCCCGGTATGGTTAACAAACTAATCCTTGTCGACCCGGTATATGAACAAAAAAAGCCGGTAGCTCCGCAATATTTCACACTTTATAACGAAGCCGTGAACTCCGACGAAAGAGCAAAAGGACAAACAACCGATTTTCTTTATCCCAAAAACCACCCTGGGTGGATAAACCGTTACCTCCCCCAAATGGAGTATAAAGGGTTTAGAAACGCGCTGGTTTCAACGCTGTACAATTACAATCAAAATGGTCGTGAGAGCAATACCTGCCTCAACAGTACAGGCAAAAGCGTATTACTGATATGGGGTAAAGCTGATAAAACAGTATTGCCACGTTTCAGCGATTCTATCCGCAGCGTATTAAAGACCGACTTTTTCCCTGTTGATGGCGCAGCACATTTACCCATGATTGAAAAGGCCGACACCGTAAATGCTAAGATCCTTTCGTTTTTGAAGGGGTGATGATTGCTATTGCTTTACTTTCTCCGTCCAATCAATCCCGTCAGCAAGCGTTGCCCTGCTAAACTCAATATGTGCTACCCTACGCTTTTTGTTATTGGTAGTACGGTTTGAGGCGTGCATAAGCAATGGCCGCATGATCATGATACCACCGGCCTGTACATTACAACTCACTTCAGTTTCTTGCTGCCAGTCGATATTTTCAGGACGATAGATCTCTTTGAGATGCGAACCTGGCAACACTTTCAGGGCACCGTTACCTTCGTCGGTATCATCCAAATGGATCCGGATGGTGAAGTTATCCTGCAAAATATGGAGAGGCGGTTGCACGGCAAATTGGTTATGCTTAACCGTCCAGGGGCCGTAACCTGTTATCTCAATCTTTTTATCAACAGAAATGGTCAGATCCTGGTGCCACACTACAAACCAGTTGGATGTTTCGGGCTTATCGAAGTAGATAGATTTAACGGCAAAATAACCGTCACCAAACAATTGCTGTAAGCAGGTTTTTAATCTCCCCGTAAAAATCAGTGGCCTTATTTCGGGCACAGCCTTTAAAAACTGTCTTATGGCAAACAGGTCATCTGTTTGCCTAAACAGCGGACTGCTTTTATCCGCGTTTTCAATAGCGGCGACGATGACTTTTACTTCAGCTTCAGTATAAATATGCTCAACAACAGAAAACCCCTGCCGGGCTATTTCATACTGATGCCTGGTAATATCCATTTAACAACAGTTAAACGGTTTTAAGTTCTTTATTACGCCTTTGGATAGAAAGCAAAAAGCCAATCACCATAATGATAGTACCGCTCCAGAAGAAGTTGATATACGGGAAGCTGATAGCGCGCATCACAATCCATGGGCGTTTGTTTTGCGGCTGCTGGTAAACAGTGATTTCTACTTTTTTATTCTCAGGGTTGATCCTTGAAAAGCGCAGTTTTAAACCTGCGTCCTCTACCTTGCGGGCAAAATCAAACACGTTACCGCCCCTGATCATGAACACAGGTTCGGCAGTATACACCTTGCCATCATGCGCATGAACTTCGATATTAGCGCCGATAGCTACATCGTTAGCTGTAAGCGGGATATTTTGTACCGTGGCCTGTTTGTTTAATGATTTAACCAGCATAAAGCCGTCGCGGTACCTGATGGTATCGCCGATAGCCACTTCATGGGCTACAGGCTCATCGTAGTTTTTATCATCGTTACCTTCGTCGTGACCGGCCTCGCCCTGCATGGCAAAACCTTCGCTTGGGATAGCGGTAACGTGGGTATAAAGGTCATTCAATAAATAATGCTTGGTATCAGGCGATGAAGACATACCCGCATCGCGACTGGCCTGCACTTTGGGTTTAAGCACAAAGTTTTCAAGCAGTTTACCATTGGCATCAAACTTTTTATAATCAACCCTGTAAAAATGGTATGGTGATGAAATGGAGTCGCCAAGATAGGTAACTGTATAATCGCCCATTTTTACCGGGGTGTTTTTGTAGATCATGATATTTTCGCGGGCATTACCTGCTTTGGCATCAAAGCCCTGCACATTAACTACACCGCTTGCATTTTCAGATACCACCTTGCTGGTACCTGCCGCTATAACCGCGCCAACCATCAACAAGCCAAAACCCAAGTGCGCTACCGCCGAGCCGGCCAGTTTAAACTTGCCCTTAAAGGCATCAACCAAAACTTTAGCATTGGCAATAACCGAGTAAACCGAACCGCACATTACCAGATTGAATACGAAATTAAGGCGATAAACCCCGGTTAAGTAAACAACAAGCGCTGTTACCAGTATGGCAAACACAAGGTAAACACCGGTAGTTATAAAGAACCGGGTAATATCGGTCTTTTTATATTTCAGGAATTGCGTAAAGCCGGTCAATAAAGTCACCACAAACGCAAATGACGACTGGATCACGTTATAATGTTTAACAGCATCAGAAGGAGGTGCAATTTTGGTACCAAACATAGCATTCCATACAGGCACCGAAGTTACTACAATGAGATGGAAGCATGATAACCCTAAAAACACTGAACCAACAAACATCCAAAACTCGCGCGAGTAAGTTTCTTCGTCTTTTTTGGTGATTGGCAGTTCTTTCCATCGCCATACCAAAACCCAAACAGATAAAACAAGGAATATCAGGATGCCGATAACCAGTTGCCAGAACATACCTAAATCGGTAAAAGCATGAACTGAGCTTTCGCCCAGGATACCGCTTCTTGAAAGGAATGAGGTGTACCATACCAGTACAAAACTCAGCAATACCAGCAGTGTAGCTGTAAAATAGGAATGGCCTGTATTTTTAAATACGATAAGTACGTGCAATGCCGCAACCATGGTTAACCACGGAAATATCGAACCGTTCTCAACCGGATCCCAGGCCCAAAAGCCACCGAAGTTTAACGACTCATAAGCCCAAAACGAGCCCATGATCACACCGGTACCCAATATCATAGAACCAAACAGGGCGTATGATATAGCGGGCTGTACCCACTCTTTATATCGTTTTTGCCAAAGCCCGGCAACCGCATAAGCAAACGGAACTATAATAGATGCAAAACCCAGGAACAATGTAGGCGGGTGAATCACCATCCAGTAATTTTGCAGCGATGGGTTCATTCCTTGCCCGTCTTTTATAAAGTCGAGGTAGTTTGGCTGCGAGAAGATAGGCGCTTCGATACCTGAATTACGCAACAACAAGAATGGTGAACTACCAATGCGTTGGCCAAAGATATCGATACCCAGTACCATGGTTCCCAGAATAACCTGCGACAGGGCAACAACAGTCATTACCGGGCGCTCCCATGATTTAGCCCTTGCAATAAGTACATTACCTAAAACGGCCTGCCAAAAGGCCCAAAGCAAAAAGCCGCCCTCCTGTCCGTTCCAGAAACCCGATACCAGGTAGTAAACGGGCAGCGAACGCGAGGTATAGGCCCAGGCATAATGATACTCGAAATAGTGATTGTAAAGCACATAGAACAGACAGGTGCCCATTCCTAAAATAGAGATAGAATTTACGTAAAAACCTAAACGGCCTAAACGCTGCCAGCTGCTGTCGGCCTTACCGGCATCATCTGTAGTAGCAAAATAGTAACTTATAAATGACAGCAGGGCTGCACCAAACGAAAGAACAATAAAAAACTGGCCGATTTGTCCCGGTAAAAGGTGTTCGCCCTTAAAAACTGTATTCATCAAAAATGATTAAATGCTGGCTTGTTTAGCCTTCGCTTCTGTAACTTCTAACTTATCCTGGGTGTATTTGGATGGACATTTCATCAGGATCTTTGAGGCATGAAACTCGCTGCCAACCATCTGGCCGGTAAGTACCAATTGCTCCGAACGCTCAAAATCTTCCGGTTTGGTACCGGTAAAAACAACTTTACGCTCTTCGCCTTTATTATCTTTCATATAAAATGAAAAATAATTGGCATCCTTAGCAGCGTCATAAACCATTTCTTTTCCCTTGCTAAAATGGCCTATTACATGCAGTTCACTGCTGGTTTGCTGCGCTTCGGCAAAGGTTGCATAGGTGCTTGAGCTTGAATAAACACTTATGATAACCGCTATGGCTATAGCGATAACAACAAGACCAAAAATTGCACTTTTTTTCATCTGCGGTTTATATTATTAAAATAACGATTTGCAAAAATACAAAACGTGCAGCGAATAATGTTTATTACAAGACATATGTATTATTTAGAATCATTCTTGATTGATTCTAAACAACGAACATTAATAAACTAAAAGCGGTGGAGGAGCGGGCTTATCTCCAACAGGAACATAAATTACATTAACCAAATCGTTATAGTAGGCGGAATTGTTACGTTTTAACGTAAACAGTATATCACTATCGTGAACAATTTCTAATGTTTGATTATCTATCCACCGGGCAGTGATATTTTTTCCAAGCTCATTAAAGTACAATATTGAACCGCCTCCGTTCTTCCAATTTAAGCTCGAACTTGTATGAATATAATTTCCATTAGTGTATTCTTCGCTCATACTAAAAGTCTTCAATCCATCCGGCGAAGTAATTTTTATGAGTTCAACAGCGGTAAAAACAAACTTTTCTTTAACCCTACGTTTCGCCTTTTCTTTGGGAGTACTTATTTTTAATAAAAACTGGTCGAGTGCCGATTTTCTTTCCTCCAATAACTCTTCATCGGCACCTAAATTAGTCCAAACTTCGAGGTCTTTTCCCGTAACAATAACCTCTTTAACTCTATTTAATAGTTCAGTATTTTGTGATTTTGTTTCCCACTGGGCTAAAGCCACCGCGAACAGCGCGTTATTTGCTGAGTCTTCGTCCTCAAAATCATCACTAAACATTGTCATTACCTGTCCAAAAGCGTAAACAGGACTCTGCCCTTTATTATAAAGCTCAAAAAAAGCAGAATAGACGTCAAGAAAAGTATCATTGCTTTCGATAGCAGCATCCCATGTTCCCATGTTATAAAAGTAAGATAAAATACATGTTACAAAAAGCGAATTGTGGGCGATGCCTGCGGCCCGGGCTCTGCGCTCATACGCCTGAAGGCATTAAGCTCATTGGCCGGTATCCGCTCCGATCCCTATCGCGGCATAATTAAAACAAAAACGAGGTAAGTTTTTTCAAACCTACCTCGCTATATATAGAACTATTAAATCCTTAATTATGGCCAGATACCTAAATTTTGGTATGATACCGCTATTTTATTAATAGCACCAACCATGGCTGCGTTACGCAAAGTGCCGATCTCTGGGTTGTTCTTATAAATTTCCCTGATCTCGTGGTATGAACGGATCATGGTATCTTCCAAACCTGAATTTACCAGTTCAAGCTCTGATGCTCCTTTAATGATAGTTGAACGTTGTACCGGGGTTAATGCAACACCGGTAATCCCTTCAACCATGTTTACCAGGTTAAGGTTAGAGTTCTCTTCAAACCTGCGGTTCATACGGCCGAATGCTACGTGGCTCAGGTTTTTCAACCATTCAAAATATGATACGGTAACACCGCCTGCGTTGGCAAACATGTCAGGTACAATCATCCCGCCATTAGCATAAAATATCGCTTCAGCCTCTGGCGATGTTGGGCCGTTAGCGCCTTCAACAATGATCTTAGCCTGGATATTGCGGATATTTCCTTCGGTGATCTGGTTTTCAAGAGCTGCCGGCACTAAAATATCACATGGCTGCTCAAGGCCTTCCATGGTATTGGTAAATTCCTGTATTGCAGCAGCATATCCTAAAATAGAACCTGTTGCCTTACGGTGCTGAAATACAGCCTCGATATCTAAACCGTTCTCGTTATAAATAGCGCCTTCAAATTCGCATAAGCCGACTATTATTGCCCCCATTTCGGATAAAAACTTAGCCGAATAGTAACCCACGTTACCAAGGCCCTGAACAATTACCCTTTTGCCCGATAAGCCTGGCAGCAAACCAATTCTTTGCATATCCTCGCCAACGCTTACGCACTCGCGGGTGGCGATGGCCACACCACGGCCGGTAGCTTCCCTCCTGCCCGCGATACCATGCAGCGCGATAGGCTTACCGGTTACAGCGCCCATAGCATCCAGCTGACCGGGGTTCATGGTAGCATAAGTATCGGCAATCCAGCTCATTTCGCGCTCGCCCGATCCATAGTCAGGTGCCGGCACGTCAATGCTTGGGCCAATAAAGTTCTTTTTGATTAACTCAACGGTATAACGGCGGGTGATGTTTTCCAGCTCGCTTACGGTGTAGTTTTTAGGGTTTATTTTGATACCGCCTTTGGCGCCGCCAAACGGAACGTTAACAATGGCGCATTTGTAAGTCATGAGCGCGGCGAGGGCCATTACCTCATCCTCGTTCACCATTTCGCTGTAGCGGATACCTCCTTTGGTTGGCGACTGGTGGTGCGAGTGCTCCACACGCCAGGCGTCAATTACCTCAAAACTGTTACCCTTGCGAATGGGGAAACGGAAGCGGTAAACACTGTTACATGATTTAATTTGATCAAGCAGGCCTGCATCGTGTTTGGTGAATTGGGCAGCATGATCGAAGTTTTTGCACACGTCGCTGAAGAAGTGTGTTTCCTGGTCGGCAATCAAAATATTCGTAGCCATAACTATTGTATAAATATTAATCTCTTAAAAAAGTGAGCAAATTTGGTACAATTTTTATCAATATTGCAAATATTTCTTAGTTAGTGTGCCCTATACACCAGTCAACACCGTTACGAATGATATGTTTAAATTGTTTAAACATATTATTTGAACTACTTTTCGTTTTCGACTTTTTTTAATCTGCGGTCTATAGTAAACAGGTAAATAGCCAGTCCAACAAAAATTATGGAAATAGTTGCTACAACCACGTAAATTTTTCCCGATTGGCGCAGGGCATCGGCCATTTCAACCTGCTGCCCTGGCTGTGCAAAAACAGCGGTACAAAACGTAAGCAGTAGCAATAAAAGCGTTAATTTCTTCATCTTAATTTATAGCGTTCTTCTTATTCTCAATTAAACGGATGCGGTAACGGATAGTTGCTATCCAAAGGGCAATAAAACTCCAGCCTGCCATAGCCGGGTAAAAGGCTATCTTCATACCGTTATCAAGGTCGTATTTACCAAATGCAGGGTTACCGCCGCTGCCGGGGTGTAATGAATCTGTCATGCGGGGCAAAACAAATATCAGCACAATCATGATGGGGAAAGCGAAGATATTGTAGATGGCCGAAATCTTGGCCCGCTTCTGCTCCTCATCAATAGAGTTACGGAGCACCAGGTAAGCACAGTACAACAAAAATGCAATGGCCGCGCTATTTTGTTTGGGGTCGCCGCTCCAAAATTCGCCCCAGGTAAATTTTGCCCACAGCATACCGGTTAAAAGGCCCAAGGTGTAAAACAGCAAGCCGGTATTAACACTCTCAACGGCGGCAAGGTCGTGCTCTTCTTTACCCGTTTGCAGGTATTTGATACTAAAATAAACCGATACCACAAAAACAGTCAGCATGCCCATCCACATGGGTACGTGAAAATACAAATTACGGATGGTTTCGTGAATAATTGGCAGTCTCGGCGCTTTGAAAACCAGGCCGGTGTAAAAGGTAGACAGCACCAGCAAAACAGCCGCAACCTTCCACCATGTTTGATAAATAAACTTCATATGATTTATGCAGGCAAATGTAACTAATTATTTGCTCATTGATTCGACACTAAGTTTAGGCAAACATAAAGTATTACACATTTTAGTGAATCTCTCTTATAACTGGTGCGGACTTAAAATTCTCCTGACCGGCACTCTTTATTACTTTCACAGTATTACTTACATAAAACGTTGACAGCAATTTGTTATTGGAAATATCTAATTGGGATACAGCCGTTGAAAGCAGTCCAATGTAAGTGAGAGCAACGTTTAGTCTGATGTCAATAGTCTTTAACGCCTTATTATCTATTAATTCTAATACGCTGAGATTAGTCAGGTTTTCCAATTTGATGTTTTTAAACGCATTGCTCTGTAAATAAAGTTGCCTGATGCTATCAGTGCCATTTAATTCGACTGTTTCCAAGTCATTATGGGCCGCCGCCAAAACGGTCAAATTTCTGAGATTCTTTAGCGTCAACTTTTTTCCGAGAACATTGCCTCCGATATAAATTTCCTTAATCGTATTATTGTCAAAAAACACATCCAGGTTCGCAATCTGGTTAGACATTGCATAAACCCTTTCTAAACTTTTAAAATATTTTAAATCATCTAACAGCCTAATATCACTTTTGGCAATGTTTAAATTCGCCACAGTGTCAATTTCGGATACTTCTATTTCGCCGTTTTTATTAAAATCATAGCCTCTTTTAAGTAAAGCCGATTTTAAATTTTGGTCTTTAAATACTATTTGTTGTGCTGAAACTCCCTGCGCAACAAAAACAACAGCTAACACTAAATAGCTTATATATTTCATAAAGGATGGTAACAAGAATTATATCTGCGATGGTGGCGGCAAATATAATTCGAAATAAGCAAAGTCTTCCTGAAATTAATCAATCCCCCGGCTCATAATCAACCGGCAGCAGATCGCCAAGCTTAGCCTTCGACCATGAGCCCTCATAAAGCGGGCTCGGGCTTGATACCACAATGCCATTCATATCAAATGCAATATAGCCCGAATATTTGGTCATGATACTGGTTTCATAATTGGGCATATCCAACGGATGATAAACGTCCTTAAACTCGGTAGTCTCTTCGCGTTTCGTATATACTACATATAAAAAATGCGGAAAGGTAAGTGCATAAATGCCATCCTGTGGTGTTTTACGCAAAATCTCAAACTCCTGGTAAGGCAGCTTAGCGAGGTTTTCCCGGTACCATTTGGTCATCTTCGACAGGTTATAATAACGCATGGCCGAATCGCGCGGGCCTTCCCGGTATTTTTTCATCTTTTGCATCAACACAGCTTCTTCAGGGCGTTCGGGATTAATTTGCCTTGTAAAATCATGCGCTTCAAACCCTTCTTGTTTTAACGTTCCTTTATAAAGCGAACGGTAAAAATGCTGGGCCGATCCGTAATAGGCTTGTTCGCGTTTCTGCTTCCAGAGTTTCTTTTGTGCTGCACTGCCGGGCAGGTTTTCAAAAAGCGCACTTCCCGAATAGGATATGGTATGCTCAATAGCATCATACAAAAAGTTTTTGAGCAAAAATTTGGTACGATAGCCTAAGGCCAGGTTCTCTACCACCAAAAACTCATCGCCAGAGGCTTCCAACTGCTGCTTTCCCCTGTGGTAGATAATATTTAAAATATGTGGGTTGGTAACTTTACACTCCTTGCCGTTTTCGGTATCGCCAACAAATTCCTTGCGGAACAGTTCGTAATTCTTTTTCCAGTCGGCGCTGCTGCTGATCACTACTTCGCGCAGCATCAGCACTTTTTGATTAACCTCGATATTTAGCTTTGCAGGCTCTTTACCAACTAATACAGTTGTGGAATATTCTTCAATACTTACTCCGGTAACCACCAGCTGGTATTGGCCTGGCTTAACACCAGCCAAAGTAAAGGTCCCATCCTCGGCAGTGGAAGTGCCATAAGTGGCATTGTTTAAAAACACGCTGGCATTGGCTACCGGGCTTTTGGTATCAGCCCGCACTACCTTACCTGTAATAGTACCGGTTTGTGCCGAAACTATGAGCGGACATATAAACGCGATAAGCAAAAACCAATAAAAACGCATTAAATAAAATTAGGATATTTTTTCAATCTGCTAAAAAACGCATTTTTTATGAACGGTTAATGAATTGCCGGTGTATAATTTTTGTTGCGGTGGGTTTGTCTGAACTCGAATTTATTGAATTAGAGAATTTATAGAACTTTTATTGCGATTGTTTTTAACCACAGGTGTTGGGAAGATAAAAGCTGCATGGAAAAACAAACAAAAACCATGTCATTTCGCGAGCGCAGCGTGGCAACCGCACGGAAGCATGTCCGCCCTGTATAGCATGCGATTGCCACGCTGCACTCGCAATGACATGGATTTAAATAGGGCTTTATCAAACAAAAAAGCGGCATGAATTACTCCATATCGCTTTCAATTTCATCAGGAAATAAATTATAAGCTCTTTAAAAAGCTTAGCATCGCGTCCCTATCAACTTTAGATAACGTACTGAAGAAAACTTTTGATGATTCCGCTTCACCGCCATGCCACATAATGGCTTCGGTAATACTCCGTGCACGGCCATCATGAAGGTAATAGCCCGGATAATTGACCTTTTCAAACAATCCCAGGCCCCAAAGCGGAGCTGTACGCCACTCCTGCCCTCCGGCTAAAAAGTCGGGGCGGTTATCGGCAAGGCCAGTGCCCATGTCATGCACCAGCATGTCTGTATAAGGATGGATAACCTGGTTTGACAAAGGTTTAAAAGCTACATTTACCCCGGTTGTAAGGGTTTGGCGATGACAGCTTTCACATTTTCCTTGTTTAAATAACAGCTCCCCCCTTTTATTAGTAGCATCCGTAACATCACGACGCGCCGGCACTGCAAGTGTAGCCACATAAAACCTTACGGCATTTAGTGTACTATCTGCCAATTCCGGATCATCCTTCAATCCGTCATATTGCGACTGGCCAAAAGAGTTTTCAACCGGGAATATCTTATTAGTGATACCAATATCCTGGTTATAAGCAGCTGCTACCTGGGTAAGTATAGATGCAGTATTGGCTTTCCATCCAAAACGGCCTAATTTGCGCGATTGCGTTGCCACATCCCAAACATAGTTTGCATGCCCCTTTATGCCATCGCCGTTGGCATCGTTAGGATCGGCCATGGCAACAATGGTACTTTCAGGTATTGCTTCCAGCAATCCTAAACCATACATTGGCGGTGCCAGGCGCGGTGACAACATATATCCGGCCGACAGAGCCGTATACAAATTACTTAGTGTATAAGTAGGCGTACGTAAGGCATACGCTTCGCCATCAGGAAAGTTATATGTCACATCGTTGTATGTAATATTAACCTTACACTCAGGCGTTTTTCCAAAAACGGCTTTATCCTGCAATTGTAAACCGTAACCCGGCGCGGCAAGCGGTCCACCATGTTCGTCAGTACCGGGAATGCTGATCCGCATTAACAGCGACGAATTTGATTCGCCGGCAGTTGGCAGGCCGATCCCATCATTATGGTGGCACGAAATGCAGGAATTGTTATTGAAAATAGTTCCCAACCCCGGGTTAATAGGTGCAGGCGCAGTAACAAAGATCTTGCTGAATGCTGCATCACCTAAGCCGTGAACCTCTGCATCATAGCCCGAAAGTCCGGGAAACATATTGCCAAACGAGTGCGAGGTAATATCAAACACAGTGGCATCGCCTCCTGATAAACGCTCGTCATATTTATCTGCAGGGAACTGGGCTGCTTTCTGGCATTTTGCCAGCAGCAACACCAAAAGCACCAACGCGCCTATTACGCTTAATTTCTTCACTTTAAAAATTAGTCCTTAATATTAGTTTGTATAAAAGTGACCAAATCGCCTTCAAGTGTGGCTTGCAGGGTTGCCAGGGCAGTTTGGCTATTTGAAATTTTGTCACGGTTATCATAAATAGCTTTTTCAAAAGTTGGGGTTATCAAAGCCATCGCTGATAGTGCAGTTTGTATTTGTGTTTTGATCTTAGTATCTAAAGCCAGGTTTTTTGAAGCAACCAAAGCGCTTAAGCTTGTTGTGCCTTTGGCACCATTATAAGTGGCAGTATATACATTAAGTACGCCTTGTATATTATTTATGAAATCGGTAGTGGTATTATGCGAGTATGATGACTCATCTTTAGTCGAATCCCTTTCGGTGAAGGGCTCGGCCATTTTACCTGTACCCACTTCTTCACAAATGGCGGCCATTTGAGTAGCAATGGTAGTAAACAGTTCTTTGCGCGTTTTAAAGGCTGTACTTCCATTTCCGGCTGTAGTGATTTTGGCTGCATAGTTATCACCCGAAGCTGCCCAGCTATTCATAAGCGCAGTAGTAGTATTTAATAAACTTTGAGAAGTAAACTTCAGATAATCTTTTTGGCGGGCTGTGATATCGGCGGCTTTTCTTGTACCACCCGGGCCAAAAATAATATACTCAATGCCATGGAAGCCTTTTGAGAAACCATCCAGCCCATCTACATAAGACAATGTTATAACATCTGAACTTCCTATTAAAGCGTCAACGTCAGTCCTGTTCAAAGGCCAGCTGTCCATAGTTGGGTCATAATTATCGTCCTCAACCGGACCAAACAAAAAGCCTTCAGCCTGTTCCCATGGTTGACGGGTATTTTTCCAGGCTGTACGGGCAGCAGTCAAATTAGCATCAGTGGGCGTTGTTAAAAACGTAGTTATTGATGTATTTAACAAAGTTGCCTTTGCCTGAATATCAACATAGTTAGGATTACCTACAACATTAACAAACTGGGTTATTACTTCCTGCTCATCAACCGTTGTGTTTTGAACTGATGTTTTGTCTTTTCCGCAGCTGCTAAGGGCAACAGCAGCTATGCATGACAGGCCAAGTAAAGTGTTTTTCATGGTAAAAGATTAAGTTAAATGAATTATAATTTGATTCGATAGTACTTCTGTTGTGTATTTCTTAAGCGGACGCTCAGCAGGACCCGCAGTTACCTGGCCTTCGTTATTAAAAGTGCTGCCATGCAAATCGCACTTGTAACCGTTATTACCAACAGGAGTAAGCTGGTTATCGGCATGGGTACATTTTAACAGCAAAGCGGTATAAGTGCCGTTAGCCTCTTTTTTTAAACCGATATTGTAATACTGGTTTTTGGGCTGGATCAATTGAAAATTGGTTGTGCCGAACAACGTTTCGGGTACAGTTACGGTGTTATTGGCTACTGCTGCTTTATAAACAGGCAAGGTAGCACAGCCCGATAAGGAGCCCACCAGCATACCGGCACCAGCAGCAAGGCATAATGAGCATGACTGCCTTACAAATTCTCTTCTATCCATGTTGTTTAAGTTTAAAATGAATATCCAACACCCAGGTTTATCAAAGTATTATTGGTTTGGTATGGCAACGCAACCGGACTTGGGTTAATGATCAGCTCCGGGTTTTGCACGCCTGAATGTGCCAGCCTGATATCGCCTTTAACCACTACGTTACGGAGCGGCAGGTAAGTAAGGCCGGCCACAATAAAGTTTTTATTCAGCGTTTGATCGGTTATTCCGTTTGAAGGGATGCTGGCATTCAGGTCGAGTTTTTCATCGCGCACAAAAACAATCAGCTGTGGTGCGTTTGCTTTGCCGTAATTGCTGCGATAAAGCAAATCGTAACCTATTTCGGCATAAGCACCGTAAGCTGTTTTGGGTGTGTTGCTGGCGTATGCCTTGTTGATCTTATCGGCATCTTTAATAGAAAGTATAGTACCCAATACTTTTACCGAAAAGCCTTGCCCGTTATACTGGATATCCCCCTCGCCCATAGCAACCGGAGTACCAAAAACGCCAGAGTTTAAACCAAGACTATCAGCCTCTGTTTTACGGATACCTACGGTGCCACCGTAATAACCGGATAATTGGGCCTTAAACCCGCTTTGGTAATACTGAAGCGCACCGGTAACTGCAAGGTTTGTACCGGTTGCATTACGACCTTCAAATCTGCCATCAACAATACCTGTACCATGGGTAAAGCCGCCGGCGCTTAAACCATTCATCAACCCAACCGAATAATTGATAGGTAAGTTATTTAAGCGACCATAAAAGCCAACACCCAATTCGCGCCATGTGGCAGGAATCACCAGGATTTCTACATAGTTACGCTCGTTACCGTTAAAGGTGGTTGGCAGGTGGTTTTCGTTAAGGATACCTATCCTCGGCAAAAACAAACCGGCAACTATGTATTGGTTAGGATTTAAGTTAAATTTCAGGTAGGCCTGCTCAATGGTGATCTCCCCTCCGGGTTCGCCGCCGTTTACTTTAGCGTCTTCCAGTTCGGTTTCGGAAAAGAAAGAGATCTTATCGCTGAACTTGTGGCCAACAAACAACACAAAGCGCTCCAAATCAACTTTGGCAGTTTTTTGATTGTTATTGTACTGGTAAAAAGCGTTACCGTAACCACCAATGGTAGTATTTGATAAAAGCGAACTCTTAACGGTATTGTTATTAAGTGAATCTTCGGCAGTTGAGGTATTGGGCTGCTGTGCCAGTACCGTGTCCGAAACAAGAAAGGAGAAAATGACTAAAGTAAGGGTTTTAGCATGCATTGTTGTTTGGTTAAGTTGGCAACAAAGTAAATATTAATTTAGACTTAATCCAAATTAAAATAACATTAGAAAAAAAATGCCGATAAGAGGGCAAAAATTTACCGTTGGCGGCCATGCAAAGCATGCTCGTCCAAAAATGTCAGCATGAAACGGGATCGGAAAAAATTCAGAATGAATACCGGTCAGATGATAATGGGGCAATTAATCGCGCCACAGGTATGGGAAAAGCAGTAAAGCAGTAGCTATTACAATAGCATTGATAGCGCACAAAACGCCTATGTTGCCGTAAAAGAAACTCCGGTCTACCCCATCCATAGCGCTCTTGCTCAACTTAATAAGCACCAGTATAACAGGGATAATAACCGGGAAGCTTAATATAGCCATGAGGGTACCGTTATTACCGGCCTTTGATGCAATGGCCGAGATCATGGTAAACACCGTAGAAAAGCTAATGCTCCCCAGCAATACGGCAAGAAAGTAATACAGCGGGTCACCGAGGGTATTAGGGAAAAACACTTTAAATACCACTAAAGCCAATGTGCTTAACAAAGCCATCAGCAAAATATTATAGATTGTTTTTGACAGGATGATTGCCTGCGGACTGGCAATGGAGTAATAATATAGCAACCTGCTTTTACTTTCCTGCATAAAGCTTTTGGCTATGGCATTTACCGATGCAAACAGCATAATGATCCAGAACAACACATTCCAAACTATGGGGTAACCGCTGCTGTTAGAAAAGCCTGGGTTTAAGTTGAGGGAGATATAACAAACAAAAACCGTTGAAACCACGTACAGCAAAACGCCATTAAAAGCATATTTAGACCGCCACTCCAGCAAAACTTCCTTTTTTAGCAGGCACCAGGTTTCATTAACAAGTTTCATCACCGCAAATGTAATAATTACCTGCGAGTGAGTAAGGGCATTTGACAAGCTAAAAAAATTAGCTTAATTTTGAATATAACATACCAATTACCATGTCTGTAGCTTATTTCCGCACGCCTGTTGGCATTGCCCGCATTACTGAAGAAGATGGCTTTATAGCATCAGTATCGATAAGGGATGAGGAATATGACATTGAACCTGCTCCTACCCCGTTGCTGCAAGCTGCTATTGATGAGTTAAATGAGTACTTTGCTGGTACAAGGAAGCAATTTACCTTTCCTATAAAGCAGGAAGGCAGCGAGTTTCAACAACAGGTTTGGGACGAGTTGATCCAGATCCCTTATGGAACAACCATTACTTACGCCCAGCAGTCAAACCAAATGAACAATCCTTTGGCTATAAGGGCAATAGCATCTGCCAACGGCCGTAACAACCTATGGGTTGTAGTGCCCTGCCACCGGGTAATAGGGTCAAATGGCAGCTTAACCGGCTACGCGGGCGGCATATGGCGCAAAAAATGGCTGCTTGAGCATGAGGCAAAGGTAATGGGCGTTGGGCAAACCAGGCTGGAGTTTTAAACTCCCACCTTCAATAACCTCGACATTTTTTCATGCAGCTGATAAGGCAGGAACGGCTTTGAAAGCACATCGTTCATCCCTGCCGATAATGCCTCCTGCTGCTCATGGTCATAACTTGCTGCCGATAGTGATATGATTGGAATACTCCGTTTAGGCTCCTCAAAATTAACCCTGATTGTTTTAGCTGCCTGGTAACCGTTCATTTCGGGCATATGTGTATCCATTAAAACAATGTCATAGTCTTTATTGGTAAGCCTTTCAATAACCTTACGCCCGTTATCAACCATCTCCACCTCTACATTCCAGTCCTTTAATATTTTGGAGAGCATAAACTGGTTAACCATGTTATCTTCAGCCACCAGCACCCGTACATTATTAAACGGCGGCAATATTTTATCAGTTTTGGCAGTTACCTTAGTTTTGGGTTTAATACTGATGGTATACCAGCATACAAAGTTGAAAGTACTGCCCCTGCCTACCTGGCTGCTTACGGTAAGTTCGCCTCCCTTTAGCTCAGCCAACTTTTTCACTATGGTTAAACCAAGCCCGGTACCACCGTATTTGCTTACGGTATCTTCTTCGGCCTGTTCAAATGAATCAAAGATCCTGTTAAGCCTGTCGGCCGGGATCCCAATGCCTGTATCTTCAACACTGAATTTCAGCTTTACCTTATCATTGTGTTTTTGAAGTACGGTAATCTTCAGCTTTACATAGCCCCTTTCGGTAAACTTAAGGGCGTTGCTCAGCAGGTTCATCAATATCTGGTTCAGGCGTAATGAATCTACCATAAGGTATTCAGGTACTTCATCTTCAATATCCAGCAAAAACTCAATGTTATTCTCATCGGCTTTAAACTTAAGCAGGTTAAAAACCGAGTTTACAATCTCATAAACATTATTGGCGGTGCGGATGATACTGAACTTACCTGCCTCAATTTTTGAGATATCAAGTACATCATTGATCACACCCAATAACGATTTTGAGGAGGTATCAAGCAAATCAAGCATACCCACTTGCTGATCGGTAAGATCTGTTTTACGCAAAAGCGAAGTGATACCTATTATGCCATTAACCGGAGTACGCAGCTCATGGCTCATATTGGCCAAAAAGGTTTCTTTCACCTTTTTGCTGTACTCCGCGTTTTCTTTCGATTTGATGAGCTGCTCCTGGTAGCTTTTTTGCGGAGATATATCGCTGATATTAATAAATATGGTTTTGTTGCGGTATGCCGCGCGACACTCCACCCAAATTACCCTTTTATCAAAGGTTTCAAACTTAAATTCAAAAATGGCATAGCCCAGGTTGTCTTTAATGATCTCACCCAATTTTTTGCGAAACGGCGGCTTATGATCATCTATGGCCAGGTCAACAATACTTTTACCAATAAGTTCATCAGGCCTGAAACCCATTATCTTTTCGACGGTGGGGTTGATATTGTCAATGCGGAGACTTTGCGCGTCGACCGATGTGATAATATCGGCCGAGTTTTTTACAACGATGGCATAGTTCTGCAGCTCATCGTTCTTTTGTTTTATTTCGGCCTGGGTGCGGGCCAACTGCACAAATGAATCCACCTTGGCCGATGTAATGTAAGGATCGAGCGGTTTGTAAAGATAATCTACCGCGCCGGTACCAAGGCCTTTAACAGCATACTTGGCTTCTTTTGAAATGGCCGTAACAAAAATAACCAGGATATCTTTAGTACGCGGGTTTGATTTGAGCATTTCCACCAGTTCAAAGCCATCCATTTCGGGCATCTGCACGTCAACTAAAGCAATGGCAATATTGGTTTCCCAGGCAATTTTAAGAGCTTCATTTGGCGAGGTAGTAGAAAATATTTTGATATCATCGCGTTTAAGCAATGCCTCCAGAGCAATGATGTTCTCTTCTCTGTCATCAACTATAAGAATATTAACAGGGGTCATTTAATATTAATTAGGGGGTTGGTGATTGTCATGAAAGTAAAAGTTTAAAAATCTCATCCTGTGTTAAAACATAATCGGCAGCACCTAAATTTATAGCTGCCTTTGGCATTTCGGCCATTTCCGCGTCGCCGGGTTCCTGCGCTATGGTAAGGCTGCCGCTTTTCTTTAATTTTAATAAGCCTTCGGCGCCATCCTGGTTGGCACCTGAAAGTAATATCGCCATGCACCTGTCACCATAAACCTCGGCGGCGCTTTCAAAAGTAACATCAATTGATGGCTTTGAATACCATACCGGCTCCGAAACATCCAGGCTAAAATAACCGCCGCGTTCAATTAAGGTATGATAGTTTGCCGGCGCAATATACATAGTATCCGTTTTAAGAATATCCTTGTCCTCAATTTCGCGCATGTACATACGACTGTTCTCGGCAAATAGCTTTTCTATTTCGCTGAAAAAATTTTTTTTCCTGTGTATGATAAGAATTACGGTTTTTCCCAGTTTTTCGGGAAGATCTTTTATGATCTTGAATAAAATTTTGAACGAGCCTGCCGATCCGCCCAATAATACGATCT
Organism: Mucilaginibacter sp. SG538B; assembly: GCF_013376065.1. Lineage (NCBI taxonomy): Bacteria > Pseudomonadati > Bacteroidota > Sphingobacteriia > Sphingobacteriales > Sphingobacteriaceae > Mucilaginibacter > Mucilaginibacter sp. SG538B. The sequence goes on along the minus strand of NZ_JABMJI010000001.1, from coordinate 1,316,884 downwards.
GGGCGGCATGCCATCTTTCCAGTAACTTTTTATCAGGTCCCAACTTTTTGGTAAATGTTTTCTTTTTGGTTGATCACCTTAAACTTACTCTTAAACGAATCTGACCGGATGGTTTCTTTACTGCCAAGGCATAAATAACCCAGCGGGCAAAGGCTTTTATAAAACAGGTCAAGGATCCGTTCCTGCAGGTACGTTTCAAAATAAATAAAAACATTCCGGCAACTTATCATCTGAAACTCATTAAATACGGTATCAGATATTAAATTATGTACCGAAAACAGTGTATTTTGTTTTAACTCATTGTGTATCGACGCGGCATCGTACAAAATGGTAAAATGATCTGTAATTGAACCTTTTAAATCAGTGTATTGATAATTTTCCGCATAGCTTTTTATATTACGCAAACTGTAGATCCCTTTACGGGCCTCCTTTAAAACCTCGGTATTGATATCCGTACCGTATATGAACGACTTTTTTCCCAAACCAGCTTCGTTCAGCAATATGGCCATAGAGTAAACCTCTTCGCCCGTTGAGCAGCCTGCACTCCAGATTTTGACGTGCTGATAAGTTGAAAGATACGGAACAACCTGTGAGTTAACCGCACGATAGAATGAAGGATCGCGGAACATTTCGGTTACGTTAACCGTAATTTCTTCCAAAAAGCCCTGAAAAAAGTCTGCGTCATTAATAAGCACATGTTTAAGGTCATAAAACTCAAACTTGTTGAGCAGCATAATACGGGTTAACCTCCGTTTTAATGAAGCTTTGGTATAACCCGAAAAATCAAAGCCATGAACCTTTCTTACAATATCAATAAGCTCATGAACCTGCGCATGTGATATAATTCCCTGCTCTGTATCCATAACTAATTTTCAAGCCAAAGCTGCATCAGCGAAATCAGCCTGTCCATATCAACGGGCTTGGTGATATAATCATTGGCGCCGGCCGCTATACATTTTTCGCGGTCGTCTTTCATTGCTTTTGCAGTTAATGCTATTACGGGTAATTTAGCCCATTTGTTTTGCTTACGGATATGCCTGGTAGCTTCATAGCCATCCATTTTTGGCATCATGATGTCCATAAGCACTATATCAATATCCTTTATATCCTCAAGTTTAGCTATGGCTTCTTCACCGTCATTAGCTATCTCTACATTGAGGTCATAGCTTTGCAGGGCGCTGCTCAGCGCAAAAATGTTGCGCATATCGTCATCAACAATGAGCACTTTTTTGCCCTTAATAGCATCTTTGCCTTTAGTTAATGATTTAGGCTTTGCAGGAACTGCAGGTGACACCTGTTGTGGCTGTCCATTTGCCGTTTCGCTGATCTTGTTCAGGAACAGGTTAACCTCATCAATCAGCCTGTCGGATGATTTATTGGTTTTAACCACCATGGCGTTGGCATAGTGCATTAGTCTGTTAACCGATGTTTTATCAAGTTCCATTGCTGTATTTATGATAACAGGCAATGAAGCAAAGCGATCAACCTCTTTGATCTTATCCAGCAAATCCAACCCTGAAATATCAGGCAGGTTAAGGTCAAGGATCACACACTGGTACTCGTTTTCATGCAACAACCTAAATGCAGATTCGCCGTCAAAAGCCTGGTCGACGGTGATGCCCTGGCCTTGCATAAGGTCTTTCAAAGCCTGGCTTTGGGCTTTGTGATCTTCAACCAGCAGGATCTGTTTAAACCTGGTGCCGCTTTGCACCATGATATCGGCGAAAAGCTTATCCAGCGTTTCGGTATTGATAGGTTTTTTCATGAAGTTGATGGCACCTTCCCGGCGTACGCGGTTTGCCGCGGCATCCCCGGCCGACATCAGGTGGACCGGAATGTGCATCGTATCCTCATCATTTTTTAACTCCTTCAAAATCTGCCAGCCGTCTTTACCAGGCAGCATAATATCCAGGATCACCGCGTCGGGTTTGGCTTCCTTCACAATTTCAACCGCCCGGGTACCCTCATATACCATAATTGATTTATACCCATGATCGCGGGCATAATCCTGCAATATGTTTGCAAAGTTTTTATCATCCTCAACAATTACAACCAGAGGCTCTTTGCCGGGGTCGCGCGGGGCAGCTTTAACCGGGCTCAGGAACTCTGTTACAGGTTTAAAAGTTTCGGCAGTTGGCAAAGCCTCTTCAATTAGGGCGGCGGGTGTTAATTTAGCTTCAAAAGGCACTGTAAGTACAAATTCGCTGCCTATGCCCGGCTCACTGCTCAGGGTTATACTACCGCCCAAAAGGAAAGCAAGCTCGCGGCTTATAGATAAACCTAAACCGGTACCGCCATATTTACGGCTTGTTGAACCATCGGCCTGCTGAAATGCCTCAAATATTACTTTTTGCTTATCCGCAGGGATCCCGATACCCGAATCTTTGATGGCAAAGCTGATGGTTTTATCTTTAACACCCGGCTTTACATTGATAGCGATAGAACCGTTTTCAGAAGTAAACTTAAACGCGTTGCTCAACAGGTTTTTGATCACCTGCTCTATACGTACCTTATCGGTAAATATGGTTTGCGGCAGTTGCCTGTCTATACTGGTTGTATAATTGATTTTTTTATTGCTGGCCACTTCGGCAAACAGCATTTCCATATCGCCAACAATATCGCTTACCTTAATATCCTCATTTTGCATATCCAGCTTGCCGGATTCAATTTTGGAAAGGTCGAGGATATCGTTGATCAAAGTAAGCAGGTCATTACCGGCGTTGAAGATCACGCTGGCATATTTGATCTGATCTTCAGAAAGGTTGGCGGGCTTGTTATCTTTAAGGATCCGCGCCAGTACCAGGATACTGTTAAGCGGTGTACGCAGCTCATGGCTCATGTTGGCCAAAAACTCCGATTTGTATTTACCCGTGGTTTCCAGTTCTTCAACCTTAAGATTGATAGCCTGGCGAGCCTGTTCAATGGCCTGGTTTTTTTCTTCAAGCAAACTGGCTTTTTCTTCCAGCTCGGCATTGGTGGTACGCAGTTCTTCCTGCTGCACCCGGAGTTCTTCTTCTGAGGCCTGCAGCTCTTCAGTTTTTTGAACAAGCTCCTCATTGGTAACCCGCAGTTCTTCCTGTTGTGCTTCCAGCTCTTCGGCCTGCTGCTGGGTTTCCTCATACAGGTCGTGCATAATAGTACGCGCCTGCGAAGTATTAACAGCTATACCAATATCATTGGCGATAGCTAAAATGTATTCCGATTTATTTTTTGAGATCCCTTCATTAAAAGCAACCTCCATTACGCCTTTAAGCTTTTTATCAAAAAAGAAAGGTATGATAAACGATTCGGCCAGTTCAGTTTTTAATACCGACGATGAAAGCTCAAGCTTATCGTTCAGTTTGCCTTTTACAACCGCCGCTTTACCATCCTTAGCTACCTGGCCAAGCCAGCCTTCGGTCATTTGTACCGATTTTTTAACAAAATCAGGATTGTGGAACGCGTATGAAGCATAAAGCTCAAGCCTGTTGTTTGCTTCGTTATACAGGTAAAATGTACCTGCCGCGGCATTGGTGTAAGTACAAACTTCAGACAGAATATTATTTGACAGTTCCTTTTCAACCTGTTGGCCCTGCATCTTCTCATTCAATTGGCCGGTACCTGTAAGCAGCCAGTTTTTAGCTTCGTTATCGGCAAGTACCTTACCAAGTTCAATATTGGCAACACGCACCTCCTCTTCTGTCTTCCTTTGCTGATCAAATGTTTTTTGAATATAGAAGAACAACATCAGGATAATGAACAGGAAGACCAATGATCCGCATGCAATTACAATCTTAGCAAATGTAGATGCTTCCTGCGAGCTTTCCTCCCTGTTGGTAAGCAATCGCTCTTCAGTGCTGGTCATATGGTCAATAAGCATACGGACCTGATCCATATTCTCTTTGCCATTTAAAAACATGCCCCGTTGCACCATGTAGTCAAGCCCCTGGCTTCCGCGTGTTTCAACGTTTGTTTTGAGTATCAGCAATTGCTCCTTTACCAGTTTATTTATCGAATCAATACGTTTTATCTGCACAGGATTGTCCTTCACTAAATCCTTCAAAGTGGCAAGGCCATCAGCTATTTTAGGCAAAGAGGCGTTATAGGGTTCAAGGAATGCCTTGTTATTGGTAGCACCATAGCCACGCATGCCTGTTTCGGCATCTACCAGGTCCTGCAATAAACTTGTTGATGTATGAATAACCTTCTGGGTATGATCAATTAAGACATTATCCTCTTCAAATTGGCGCAGGCTGTTAAAAGACAAAGCGCCCACCACAAAAACAAGAATGATTGATACTACAAAGCCAGCTAAAACCTGCTGGCGGAAGGAAAACTTTGACATTAGGTATCCGTATTAATCTGAATTACAAATATGTTTAAAAAAAGCTGTAAAGTAAACGTTACAGCTTTTTTTAAACACCCGGGGAGTATTAATTTGCAGCAGGATCTGCAGTAGTTGGCATAAAAGTTTTTGGCTTACCGCTTAATGCACCAATTAAAGCCAAAACCGGGCCGGCAAACATTACGTACCACCCCCATTGAAATTTAAGCTGGCTGGTTAAAAATCTGTTAATACCTTTAAACGGAATAAAGCTAAATGCCGAATTAACCTTCATAATAGCGGCAACCAGCAGCAATACTACAAGAGCCACCGAAAGCCAGGCAGTCACACGCATAATTTTAGCCTGGTTAAGGAACGATACTATGATCCCGACAACAGCTACCAGTAAAAGCACCAGCCCATAAGGTTGGTTAAGCTTATAAATATTCCAGCTGGTTACATGGAATACCCGCAGCAACGGGCAATAGGTTGCAACAAATAACAGGGCAAACCCTGCGAATGATAAAATTGAGCTAAGGCGCATATTAGGTTGTTATTTTTGAGTTATCTCCATCTTATCGGCAAAGTGGGCGCAATAATCGCGCAGGTCCTCAACAATATTCTTTTCGCCGGTAGCGCGTAAAAAGCTGTCTCCCATGGTTTGCAGGGTTTCATAAAAAAAGCGCTTCATCTCATCAACCGGCATATCCTTTGTCCAAAGGTCAATGCGCAGGGTATTTTTATAGCTTTGATCCCACAGGGCAAGCATCATTGATTTTACGGGTAGCGCTTCCTTGTTGGTTGAGTCGGTTGATTCCCAAAGGATATGTTCAGGAACGTTATTATCATCAAGCGTAACGGTAAGCTTTATTTCAGCAGTTTTCATTTCAAAATTTATTTAACAAGTAAGAATATAATTATAACCAAAACAATGAAAAATGTCTCTACCATCCATATTTTTTTGGTTTCAATAAAAAAATTGCGGAACATGATATCAATCACAAAAACCACAAACGCAAACAATAAAAAGATCCAGCCTATCGTGCCACCCCAATGCTCAAGCGGACGTCCGGCCATACCGGCCCCGTAAATAAAAACATAGGCTGCCACCGCTACCAAAAAAGCGGTAAAAAAATTTAAGGGGGTAAATCTGAATTTCATTGATGGGCTTAGTGTCTTTTTTTGCTTTTGGATGATCGGCCTGAACCCTGCCTTGCAGCCTTTGAGCCATATTTGGCCTTGTCTTTATTGGCATCAAACTTTTTACGTTGGTTAAGGGATTTCTTTTCGTGGAAAGCCCCTTTAAAATCGGGGTCTTCTTTGCGCTTTTGCATATCTATCTCCCGGGCCTGGTCCTGGCGTTCCTCATAAGGGGTTTCCTCAATAAACACATCGTCGGGAACATGCTCAACAGGAATAGTTTGCTTGATGAGTTTCTCAATCTTGCGGATATAATACTCTTCGGATGGTGTAGCAAAAGTAATGGCCTCGCCCGATTGCAGCGCCCTGCCTGTACGACCAATCCTGTGTACATAATCCTCATACACCACCGGTACATCAAAATTAATGACATGGCTTACATCGCTCACATCAATACCACGCGATGCCACATCCGTAGCCACCAATATCTTCACATCATCGTTTTTAAATGAGTTGATGGAGTTGATGCGCGTATTTTGCCCCTTATTGGCGTGCAGCACTTTCACTTCTTCTTCACCAAATTTGCGGGTCAGAAATTTAAATACATCCTCGGCCACCGCACGGGTTTTACAAAATACAATCAGCTTAGTAATATCGCCTTCATTATCAAGCAACCTTTTAAGCAGGTTGATTTTGGTTTTGATATTAGGCACATGGTATAAATGCTGGTTAACCGTTTGCGCGGGCGTTGCCTGCGGGGTAACCTCAATAACCGTAGGGAACTCCAGGAAGTTAGCCGAAAGCTGGTGCACCTTCTCGCTCATCGTAGCCGAAAAAAGCAGGTTTTGCCTTTTCACAGGTACCACTTCCAATATGCGGTTTATCTGGGGCATAAAGCCCATATCCATCATTTTATCAGCTTCATCCAAAACCAGCACCTGCAATGTTTTGGTTACGATATGCCCGGCAAGGTAAATATCCATGAAACGGCCCGGAGAAGCAACAATAATATCAACCCCTTTGTTGATCTGTTCAATTTGTGTTTTAGGGCCGATACCGCCATAAAGCACCACCACACGTAAATCGGTATTGGCGGCGAAAATTTTCACGTTCTCTTCTATCTGCATGGCCAGCTCACGGGTAGGCGAAATGATGAGCGCGCGCGCATGCTCACCCTGAGCATATTTCAGCTTCATGATAATAGGTAACACATAGGCCGCTGTTTTACCGGTACCCGTTTGCGCTATGCCCATTACATCCTGCCCGTTCAATATCGGTGGAATGGCTTTTTGCTGGATAGGCGTAGCTTCGGTATAACCGGCATCGGCTATCGCGTTCAAAATTTGCCGGTTAAATTTAAAATCTTCAAAGGTTACTGCCATGCCGCAAAGATAAGCTTTTTGTTGAAGTAGGAACAATTGCCCAAAACATGGCGGTGTCAGGAATTGAATAGAAGCAGGAAGTCAAGAGTCAGGAGACAAGACTGTTGGATAAGAGATAAAGGAAATTAATATGATTTTATTGGCGCATACTAAATAGTTTAATGCACAGTGGGATAAGTCCGCAGGAGATGGCAATGAAAATGGCAACCCTTATATAGTTGAGTGTTTGCCAAAGTGAAGTTCGGTTTATCAGATCTATTGATGGAGCCTGTTCTCCGACCATTTTTTGAAAGTTTATAATATTGGGAGCAAAGAATGCCAATGTCCATACCCTGACAGCGATGTGAACTGCAAACAAAATTAAAAGCCAGTTCTTTACAGGGTCAATTTTCCAACAAAAAATAAGCGCAAGGATAAATGTGATTTCGTGAAGGGAGTGGAACCCTATCCAAAAATTTTTAAGACTTACACCTTTTCCATCCAAGAGGAGTTTAAAATTGTCTGGTGGTGAAACCGTCCATTTGGGAACAAAAACCAAGGTTTCAAATATCTGTGCTCCGTTCATCAAAAAGTAGATAAGGGTACTGATGCAAAGCCATATTTCGGCTCTTGCCAGATAGTTTGAAGTTATATTTTCCACTGTTATTATTTGTTATTTAACTTATCTGCTATTGTTTTCATTATCGCGGTTGCCCCTGTAAAATAGCGTTCAATAGTTTGGATTTCGCCGGCTGAGAACGTTGAAATGAGCTCGATAGTTTGCTGCTGCAGTTCATCAAAGAGCGGTGTTAAAAGCTTCATACTGTTTTCAACGTTGGGAACAATGATTACTTTCCTTCTGTCGTCTTTGGTAAATTGTCTTTTCAGAAGCTTCTTTTTCTCCAGGCGGTCAACCAACCCGGTTACCGCGCCGGTAGTTAACCCGGTTAGCTTTGAGATTTCACCCGCTGTTATGGATTTATGCTGTAGTATCAGTCCTAAGTACTTGTGATCTGTACCGGAAAGCCCTGCTTTTCGGGCTATCGCTTCGTGCATGAGAATAGAGGCATCGGAGTATTGCCTGCTGGCAGCCTTGAATTGTAACAGTAAATCAGCCTCATTATTTTCTCTCACTATCTAAATATCTTAGATACAAAGATATTTATTTATATTTCAATTACGCAAACTATTGTTTAGTTAATTTCTCGCTTTTGAAGCACTTGATCTCCTTAAAATGCAGGTTCCTAACATGGCAAATCGAATTACACGGATTCCAATCAGGTTAAATTGAAATTCATGTAATTCGATTTGAAGGCGTCCGGCTTAAAACTTCGTATGTAAAATTTTAGTCGAACAAATTAAGTATGATTAAAAGAATTAGCCGTTATATACCGCAGCAAACTCCCTGGCAAAATCCTGCAAACTCACCTTACCGGACGATACAGGCTTATGCTTATCATAATCCTCCCAGATCTTTCCGCTTTTTACCGCAGTGCCCATTTCAACAAAATTGCGGGTCATTTCAAGTGGAACACCTGCCTGAGATAAGCCTTCTGCAAGCTGTTCATCAGTAAACTCAATCCATGGCAAGTTAGGATTACCTATAGCCTCACCTAAAACCGCTGCAACCCCGCCGGATGTTGACTCATCGCTTACAATGTAGCGTATGCTTTTACCTGCAAAATCTTTTTGCAACTCTTCAGCAACTGCTGCCGCAATATCTTTAGGGTGTACCATGATCAGCCTTGTATTTGCGGGATAATTTGACCCAAGGATCCCCTGGTGCTTGATAAGCGGGATGTTACTGAAAAAATTGATATAGAAGAACGGTGCACGGATAAACTTAACGGCCACACCATCTAATCCGTTCAAAATCCCCTCAACATCATGGATGCCTTTTATAGGGCCTACACCGTTATCCAAATGCGCCCCGATGCTGCTTAACGCAACTACTTTTTTTATGCCCGACCGTTTAATGGCTTCGGCATAGCTTTTACCGGTTTCGTTTTGGTATGCCCTTAAGCTTTCTGCACCAAAGTTTGGCGGCACCATGGCGTAAAGCGCGTCGGCTCCGGTAAGTGTTTCGGTCAAAAAATCGGCATCTGTTAGCGAGCCAATTGCAGCTTTAGCCCCTAATGATTCTATCTCTGCTATCTTATCGGCGTTACTGCTGATTACGGTTACGTTATGCCCTGCGGCTGTTAAAGTTTGTGTTAAAGGTTTGCTTATATTGCCTGTTGAACCTGTTACTATAATTTTCATAATGTTTTTGTTTTTATTGAAAGCAAAGGTATTTTTGTACTTACTTTTTTACAAGTACTTACCCTAAAGTATGTATCACCATGACAGCAATAAAAGAAAGCTCAACCATACAGGAAAACAAACAAGCCGCATTTAAAGAATGCCCGGTAACTTATGTTATGGAACGCATAGGCGGGTACTGGAAACCGATCATTTTGTTTCACCTTTTAGCCGGAAGCAAGCGTTACAGCGAGCTAAAAAAATCTATTCCCACCATTACCGAAAAAATGCTGATCCAGCACCTGAAACAACTGGAAGCTGATGGTATCATCATAAGGGAATCAAAACCTGTTGTGCCCCCGTACGTAACCTACCGGCTCAGCGAATCGGGCATGGAATTGCGGCCGGTAATGTACGCAATGGCAACATGGGCCGTGAAGGATAGTGAGGCAAATGGTACTGCTATTTATAAAAGTTTGGGACAGTTTCCGATAGAGCAAGAAATAGCCACCGCTATTGAAACTTACGAAGTTTCAAAAACTTTGTAAGTTTGACCTGTTATAAGCATCATAAATAAATTCGAAATCGAAATTCCCAAATCCGAAATCAACACATGTCTACAATTCTGATAAAAGCAGCCACCATAGTTAACGAGCATAAACAATACGTTGCCGATGTATTGATCAAAGATGGTTTGATAGATCGTATCGATCCGGTAATTGACGCGCAAGCCGATGAAATCATCAACGCAGAAGGCCTGCATTTGCTGCCCGGCTGCATCGACGACCAGGTACACTTCCGCGAGCCGGGCTTAACTTATAAGGCCGATATTTATTCAGAATCGAGGGCTGCTGTTGCAGGCGGCATCACTTCATTTATGGAGATGCCCAACACTGTTCCCAACACTTTAACGCAGGAACTTTTGGAGGATAAATACCAGATTGCGTCGCGCAATTCGCTGGCTAATTATTCATTTTTTATGGGCGCTTCTAACAACAATTTAGATGAGGTTTTGCGCACCGATATCAGTAAGGTTTGTGGTATCAAAGTGTTCATGGGATCCTCTACCGGGAACATGCTCGTTGATGACCCGCACACGCTCGAAAAACTGTTTGCACAATCACCAATGTTGATCGCTACGCACTGCGAAGATGAGGCTACCATCAAGAGCAATCTTGCACACTACAAACAACTGCTTGGTGAAAATATTCCGGTGCGGATGCATCCAAAAATCAGGAGTGCTGAAGCTTGTTATTTGTCGTCATCAATGGCCATTGAGCTTGCAAAAAAACACAACACCCGCCTGCATATTTTACACATTTCTACCGAGCGGGAGACTCATCTTTTTGACAACACAACACCACTAAAAGATAAACGGATTACTGCCGAAGCCTGCATCCATCACTTATGGTTTACCGATGCAGATTATGAAACAAAAGGCAACTATATTAAGTGGAACCCGGCTGTAAAAACAGAGGCAGATCGTGATGGTATTTTACGTGCTGTTTTGGATGGCCGCATTGATGTTATTGCCACCGATCATGCCCCGCATACTATTGAAGAAAAAGAGCAGCCTTACCTGCAGGCACCATCCGGCGGACCGTTGGTTCAGCATGCTTTGCCCGCTATGCTTGAGCTATATCATCATGGCAAAATAAGCCTCGAGCAAATTGCAGAAAAAATGGCGCATAACGTAGCTACCCTTTTTCAAATAGAAAAACGTGGCTTCATCCGCGAAGGTTACTGGGCCGACCTTGTACTTGTAGATTTAAACAAACCCTGGAACGTAAATAAAAGTAATATCCTGTATAAATGTAACTGGAGCCCATTTGAAGGCAATACCTTCCGCTCGCAGGTAGCTTATACTTTGATATCGGGAAACCTGGCATATGCGAATGGAAGTCTTATTGAAGGTAAAACCGGCAAACGATTGACTTTTAACAGGTAATATCAATTACAATTTATAGAATTTTAGAAATTACAGAATTTTCTGGAGTCTAAACGCTATATTCTTTTAACTAAAAAGTCATGCCGAATTTATTTCGGCACCTCACAAGCAAGATTCCAGGCGGCTCTTCTGATGGGGTGCTGAAACAAGTTCAGCATGACGATGATTAGTTATTCACCCCAACAAAAACCTCTACCTCGGCATTATCAGCATTTTGTGACCTTTCTCCATACACATCAAAATCAGCCATATATCTTCTGTCGATATCACTTGTCCAGATCTGGTGCCAGGTTTCCCCTACTGATTGCGGCAGTGCACCTTTGGCAATATAACGGTTATAGTTTCCGGGAGGCACAGTAATGCAGATCAGCCCTTCAGGGATATTGTCTTTAGTAGCTACCTTACAACCCAGTACTGCGGTATAAAAGCCATCCTTATCGCTTTCATAATCAGTGTAAACACAATAAATATCATCGCTGACACGGTTCACCACCTGCTGTAAAACGTGCTCGCTCATAAACCAGTTCCAGAGCCCGGCAATGTCCTTAATCGCCTGGCCACCCTGATTGGTGGTGCGCACCGAAATGCCGACCAAAAAAAAGCCTTTTATTGTTACTTTATCCACACCTGGAGCTATTACTATTTGTTATATTGATATATAATTAATTTTTATACAGTTAATTATAATGATTATATAAATTATTAGTTTATAATTATTATTATTCAACCAACTTCTTCAGTCCCTCAAAAATCCCTTTCCAATTTTGCTCTGAATGCGTTTTGGCTTCCTCATTTTTTACATTATCCTGGGTAATGGTAAGCTCGGTTTCGCCATTATTCTCGGTTAGGTTATAGGTAATATTAGCATAGTTTTCGGGCTTGTCTTCGGTACCGCTCATGCTGCTCCAGTAATTATATTTTACAAATGTGCCCGGATCAATGTCCAATATAGTTCCATGGTCTTCATACTTTTTACCATCCCATTCCCCGCTGAATTTTATGGGCTCCCCTACCCTCCAGCTCGATTCAAGATCGGTACCAAAAAAATATTTTTTCACCATAGCAGGATCAGTCAGGCCTTGCCAAACTTTAGCCATCGGGGCTTTAAATTTTACCTGCACATTTACTGTTAATTTTTCCATAACGTAGCTTTATTTAATAGTGGTTGTTTTGCAGTGATCATTTGTTCCTTTATCTTCTTAAAATCTGCGCCGGGAACTTCAAAAAATCCAAACCTGAAGTTGTAACCCCACGCTTTTTTGTTGGTAATAAAATCGAGTTCGTCAATCATCGGGGCTATCGGTACTTCGGCACATTCGTAGTAATTTACATTGCGGCGATATGGGATAAAATCAATAGCCATTTGCTTCTGATAAATATCCTCGTCACGCACCTGGCCAATGGCTGTAAAAGCCTGCAAAGGCTCATTGCCGTTCATCTTTTGTTTAGGCGAATACACCGCCACCCAGTCGCCAACCTCCATACGTTTAAGCGGCGCCAGTTTACCATGATTGGCCTGAATAAATCCCCCGGAAATGCCGCGGCCAATGTGATCTTTTGATACTACTATTATCCAATGTTTCATAAGTGTATGGTTTAAATTACCCGCAAAAACACGACCAATAAAAGCCCTGCCCCTGCCATTATGAAACAAAGTAACAACGCACTGGTGACAGCCTTATGTCAGCAGGAAAAAAGAAAAGAAATTAATTTATTTTTTGGGCTATGGTCGCGGTGATCTCCCGTACACGCTGCAGCAGTGTATCTGGTTTAATGATTTCAGCGCGGTCGCCAAAGGTCATATACCACCGGGCAAAACCTTCTAATGAAATGGTCAAAAAAGTCATCTCAATTTTGTTGCCCACGGTTTTCTCAGATACAAAACCGCCATAGTATTTTTGATGGTCAAGATAGCTGTGAATCTCCTTGTCAACTTTGATCACCACCTGTTCAAGCTGCTTTTCGCTGGCCATCTTATCAATGTAATCCTTTAGCGTAGGGTGCTTGCTGTTGATATAACTTTTATCTGTTACCATCAGCTTTTTAATGCGGTCTATCCTAAAGTCGCGGTAATCACTGCGCAAGCGGCAGTAAGCTATCAGGTGCCAAAAACTATCCAGGAAAAAAACGCCCACGGGCTCAACTTCCCGTTTGGTATTTTCCTGCGAGTGGGCGGCGAAGTAGTCAATGCTCATGATCTTCTTACAAATGATACAATCAAGTATGGTTTGGATATGATCAACATTACCGGCCCGCTTTTGGCTATGGCTTTTCAGTACTTCAATACTACCATCAAGGTTTTCCAAAGCATCCTTTTCTGATGATTTAAGAATGGCCCGCACCTTATACATGGCCGATTGGTACTGCGCCATTGTTGAGGTATCTGTAAGCTTTTCAACAAACTTTTCGGCAGTTAAAAAAGCGGTGGCTTCCTCGCGGGTAAACATTACCGGGGGCAGTCGGTAACCATCCATAATGGAGTAGCCAACGCCGGCCTCGCCTATGAGCGGGATGCCCGCCTCCTCAAGCGTTTTAATATCGCGGTAGACCGTACGCAGGCTAATGTTGAACCTATCGGCAATATCACCCGCCTTTACCACCCTGCGTGATTGTAGTTGGATCAAAATGGCTGATATTCGGTCGATGCGGTTCATGGCGTCCAAATTAAATAAAAAACAATTTACCTTTGATTAATATTTATCTACATATGGCCGTTCAACCCGAAGAAAAGATCATAACATTTGAAACTTATTATGATGTGATGCTTGCACATATCATCCGCACCAAACTGGAGGGTTATGGCATTCCCTGTTTTATTGCTGATGAAAATACCATAGGTTCAAACCCGCTTTACAACCAGGCTGTAGGCGGTATTAAACTAAAAATATTTGAGCGCGACCTGGAGCGTTGCCGTGAAATCTTAGCTGCCGAAGGTGACCTGCACGACCAGGACCATATTGAAATTGACGACGAAACGCTTAATGCGGTGATTTGCCCTTACTGCGGCTCAACCAATGTACGCTACGGTTCTGCAACCGAAAAAAGGGTTCATTGGCTCACCGCCATCATCTCATTTTTATTGATGATATTCCCGTTTTATAGCCGTAAAGCCTGGCATTGTTTTAATTGCCAGCGGGATTTTGAATAGCTTTTTTCAAAGTCGAAAGTCTTAAGTCGCGGGTCAAAAACCTTCATTTTTATAACCTGACAGGGTCTTAACTTAAAACTCAAGAGTTACGACTTCAGACTGAAGACTTAGAACTTACGACTTAAAACTGTTTTTCATATATTAGCGGTATGTACAACCGCCGTAAGTTCATTAAATTATCTGCTGCAGGTGCTTCATTTGCAGCGCTTTCTAAATCTGCCATCGCAAAAACTGTCATATCAAAGCCCGAAGGCGGTTATCCTATCGTAATTTCAACCTGGGATTTTGGCATTATAGCCAACAAAGGAGCCTGGAAAGTATTATCAGCCGGGGGCCGTGCGCTCGACGCCATTGAAGCCGGCGCCCGCATTCCCGAAGCCGAAGATATTACCAACCATACCGTTGGTCGCACCGGCCTGCCCGATCGTGACGGACATGTAACCCTCGACTCATGTATCATGGACGAGTTTGGCAACTGTGGCTCGGTAGCTGCCATGGAGAATATAGCCCATCCTATTTCGGTAGCCCGTTTGGTGATGGAGAAAACCCCTCACGTAATGCTGGTTGGCGAAGGTGCTACCCAGTTTGCCATTGAGCAGGGTATGAAAAAAGAAAAACTGTTAACCCCCGAAACAGAAAAGATCTGGAAGGAATGGCTTAAAAAAGCCCAGTACAGCCCTGTAATGAATATCGAAAACGGCGGTAAACCGGGTAATAAATACAACCACGATACCATCGGCATGCTGGCTATTGATGCTAAAGGCAATATCTCGGGCGGATGCACTACCAGCGGTATGGCCTTCAAACTGCATGGCCGTGTTGGCGACAGTCCTATTATAGGCGCGGGCCTTTACGTAGATAATGAAGTTGGCGGTGCTACATCAACCGGTGTTGGCGAAGAGGTGATCCGCAATGTGGGCAGCTTCTTGGTGGTTGAATTAATGCGCCAGGGTTTATCGCCCGAGGATGCCTGTAAGGAAGCCGTAAACCGCATTATCAAAAAGAAGCCGGAAATAGCAAAAAAGATCCAGGTTGGCTTTTTAGCTATCAATAAAAAGGGTGAATATGGCGCATATGCCATACAAAGCGGTTTTTCATACGCTGTTTGCAATGCGCAGCAGCAGGATCTGTTAATACCTGGCAAGAGTTATTATAAATAATTTAGGCCATGGACCATAGTCGATAGTCCATGGCTTAATATTGCAGAATATAGTTAACTTAACAGTAGTAGTCTATGAACTATCGACTATAGACTATGAACAAAAAAGGCTATGGACTATCGACCATGGACTATGGACTTAAAAAAACATGCAAGTATCGCTCGAAGTTTGTGCTAATTCGGTTACATCGGCCCTGGCGGCCCAGGAGGGCGGCGCTGTGCGTGTTGAACTTTGCGAAAATTTGAAGGATGGCGGCACCACCCCATCTCACGGTACGATATTAATGGCCCGCAGCCTGCTCCATATCAAGCTGTATGTGCTCATCCGCCCGCGCGGCGGCGATTTTTTGTATAATGATATGGAGTACAAGCTCATGATGGCCGATATCAGGTATTGCATTGATGCCGGCTGCGACGGCGTTGTGATAGGTATCCTTAAAGAAGATGGCTCCATCGATATAGAACGATGTACCGAAATGGTGCGCCTCGCCCGGCAATGGGGCCTGGGCGTAACGTTCCACCGGGCCTTCGACATGTGTGCCGATCAGCATAAAGCCCTTGAAGAAATTATTGAAATGGGCTGCGAGCGCGTACTTACCTCAGGAGGCAAAAGCACCGCTATTGAGGGTGCCAGCAATTTAAACCGCCTCGTTGAACAAGCCGCCGGCCGCATCAGCATTATGCCCGGGAGCGGCGTAAGTGAGACCAACGTAGCAGACCTCGTTCATTTTACCGGGGTTAAAGAAGTTCATTCATCGGCAAGGATCAAGGTTGCCAGTAAAATGAAGTTTCATAATGAAAGCATCATGATGAGCGCCGAAGCCGGCGATGAATATAGTATTGATATTACCGGCGTTGACCGGGTTAGGGAATTGATTCGGTTGGCGAATAGTTAAATTTATGAATAGAAAAATACTTTTTCTGTTTTTATTCCAAGTTACCATTTTAAAAAGTTATGCCCAGCTTCAGACTTATTATCACAAAATAGAATCAGTATCTAATAATGAAAAGAGCGCTACCAAGCTTTTCCAAAGAATTGACAGCATTAAACAAACCCGGCAGCCCCATGATAGCAAAGTAACTACTTACTTTGACAGAGATGTAGATTTTGGCTATAAGCATCAACGGATAAACGTAGTTTTTAATGGCTTAAATCGATACCAGGTTAACTTACTTATTAAGGACGACTGTATCCTTTTTAGCTCTGTCATATACGATAATTCATTTTATGAAGACCCAGCTTTCGATAAGATGAATCAAAAAGAAAACCGCCCCAAAATAGACACTGTACAGGTATTGGAGTATTTAAAAAGACGTAATGCTTTTTATAAATCGTCAAAAAGCATTAATGATTTAATACATGAATTAAATTTAGATAAGACCTATGCGTTTTTTTGCGGAGATGGCAGCCCTCAAACAGCGATGGGCAAATACATTGAACGAATTGTAAAAAATAACAATATCAAAAAACTCAAAAACCTGTTAGTTAGCTTTTGTTGCGAAGAACAAGCATACGGTGTTGCCGGTATACAAATGCTTCAAAAAAAAGATGTTGATATTTCTTCCGATATAATTAAAATAGCTGCTCATATTAAAGAAAGAAAATCGGCACTTGTTACTTGCGCCGGTTGCCTAACGGGTATAGTAAGTACCGATTATTAATTCAATAATTCTTCAAAAGAAAGTCACCGGTAAAACCAGCTCTATCCTGTTTCGCCCTGTCCCGCCAAAAAAGTCTTCATCAAGCAACCTACTGTACCTGATACCAAATGTGATGCTATTTTGATTAAAGAACTTGGTATCGAAATACAAGGTACCGCCCACTGACCTGAAGTTTTGTTTAAAGCTGCTGCCATCGGTAAAAAAGTTTGATGCGCTGGCATGGGTATAATCAAAAAACAATGCAGTACGTAAGCGTAACAGGTAAAACAGGTTACCGAAACCTGCATCAGGATACGCTATTGGCATATGATAGGTTAAGCCAATCTTATTCATATTATCCAGGTTTTCGGCGGTATAACCTTTGGAGAAAGGGAAATCATTAGAGAAACTGATCACGTTGTCCTTCCCTTTTTGCTGGTGCGCCAGGCTGATGACAAAGTTGTGATTCACAAACAAGCCAGGGAAATAAAACGACCCGGTTGTTAACAATTGTGTTGCCCCTGAGCCCGAAATTGCCGATTTATAATTAACGCCAATGCTTTGTGCAAATCGCGGATAGATATTTTTCTGTGCCTGCTGAGTTTGATTGCTAAAGCTGAAATAATTATTTAGATAGCTATATGACCGGTCGGCAAAACTGCTTTTGTAGGCTTGTTGAAAGTTGATACTGTTAAAATACAGGTCGCTGCCGAAGGTAATACTGGTTAAACGCTTGCCTTCACTAAAATTCAGGGGGACCCGCAAGCCACCATGTACAGCAGTCTCGTTCCAGTAAACGTATTGGCCTTTATAAAAGCTCCGCCTGTCGAGTGTATAATCGGCCCCGGCCGAAATATAGGGGAATAAGGCCCCATAAATGGCATCGAAACCAAACTGCTTGTAGCCTTCGTTAGTATTATAATCAAAAGACAATTCGGACTGAAAAGTATTCAGCACATTCTCGCCCGTGATAGCGAATGAATAATTAGGGTCGCTGATGTTGGGAATGATACTGTGAAAATTAAACAACCCATGCGCTTTGGAATAGTTGGTAACCGGCAATGGCTTATCAACTATCCCTGTTACTAAATTGGCAGCCGAATCTTTTTTGAGTGCTGTGATCCCCAGATCGGGCAGGTAGCGTGCATAATCCCCCCCGGCGGCTATCCATTTTAAATCTTTTTTGTTAGCCTGGTTAATCCGGTAACCATCGGCAGTAAAACCTACCCAGGCCAGTTTATTGTCGCTTACAGCAGGTTGGTAATAGCCAATACCACTGTCGTTACCGGGAGGCAGCATCTCATGAACACTTCTATCGTTAAGCATCATTACAAACAGGCGGTCGTTTTTGCCATCGGTTTGGGTAAAGTAAAGTGTATCTTTTTTCAGGGCGATAAAACCTATAGGGCGAAAACTCAGGGGTGTTAAATAATCCGTTTTACCGGTAGCAATCTCGGTAAGGGCTATCCCCATTTTACCTTCCTTATTACGTGCCGCCGACAGCAGTTTGCCATCGCCATAAAACTTAGGATACGTATAAAACAGCCCCCGCGGATTTGGAATTTCCTGTTGCAGTTTCCCTGCTGTGTCTAAAATATGCAGCCGGCTTACACCTGACGGATCAACCCGTACGGCAACAATGCTTTGTCCATCGGCACTAAAAGCAGGCGAAAAGTATTTTGCTTTTGAGGTGATCCGGTGTTCCTGGCCTGTTTTTGCATCAAGCAGCATCAATTCACTATAATTACGGTAGCCCCAGCGTAAATCCGGCCGATAGGATGTATAAATTATTTTACCGTTGTGATAATCAAAATAACTATCCAATGAGTAGGAACGGGTGCTGATTTTCACTTCTTTACTACCGGTTTTAACAACAAAGGCGGGCAAATGATCGTAGGTATTTTTGGCATAGATGAGCGTACTATCGTTCACAAAAGCCGGGTATTGCCGGTTGGCGTCAAAATGTTTCTTTCGTTCTGCAACCGGTTGGGGGTTATCTTCAGCAAATTGCTGTTTGAAATAAGCAAACCCGTTAGTCGAAAAGGTTTTGAAACTTTCGCCGGTGTATTTTTTAACAGCCCATTGAAAAGGATAAAAGCCACCGCGATAGGCCGCGGCGTCATGTGTTACGTTTTTCCAAAGTTCGCTGCCATATTTTTCGCGGCCGTATGCTACCATCATGTAGCCGAGCGGGTAATGATCGGGCACATAATCGCGGTACGAGCCATTGCGAAGCTTCATATAGCTGTAGTTTTTATCCGCCGCCCACAGCGCACGGTAACCGGTAAAAAAATAAGGCAGCCGGCCCCTGCCCTGTTCGCTCACCAGGGTTTCGTTAAAAACAGCGTCTCCCTCAAAAAACCAGTTGGGTACAGCCAGGTCGTTACCCAGCGCCTGCCCGCCTTCGCCAAAAATTATGCGGAGTAAACGCGACAGGCCTACATTAAAATTATTGTACTGCTGCACATGTCTGTACTCGTGAATGGCCAGTTGCTGCGGCCATGGCAGGCTGCCTATATCAAAGCTATTTTGTTCGGGGGTTAAAAAAAACTCGCTCCTGAAGGGGGCCAATCCTACATAGCCGTTGGCTACGGTGGTTTGGTTTTGCAATACAATACTGATTTGTTTTTGCTTAAAGCCGATTGTTGGCCGGATCAGGCCATTCATTTGCTGCACGATATTGGCAACCCTTAATCCCGCCGAATCCAAGCCGGCCGGGAATATCACCCGGGCTGGCGGTGTGTTTACCTGTTTCCATTTTATAGATGGCGGATTACCGCCAAACACCTGCGCTTTTGATGATAATGTAGCAGAAAGTAACAGCGCCGGAAGTATTAATTTTTGAAGCGTTTTGTAACCGGTAAACAGATGATTCATTGAGGGTGAAAGTAAGTACAAATTGTAATTTAAACAACAAGCCACTTACTGAACGCTCATGAATTTGAACTGGTATAAAACAAAAAACACCCATCAAACTGACGGGTGTAAAGACAAGGTTAAAGTTAAGGTTTAGGTTTTAAATATTATATCAATTATTATTGAAGGCAATATTAGCAACCTGTGATAGGTAATGGCAGTTCTTGTTTTGCATGATTTAATCAACGCTTAAATCTCGCCATTTAAAAACGGTCCCGCAACCCGTGAAAACACGGTATTTTATTCCGTTTAATAACGGTAGATAACCAGTACTGGATTACAAAAAAGCCCGATATGAATATACCGGGCTTACTATTTCATATTTTGATGAGCTTACCGCCTTTTTGCCCGGAAGGTTTAGGCGAATCAGGTTTGGGAATATGTTTTATAATGTAGATAAGCGTATGGGCTATTGCGCTTATAGCTTTCACACCAAAATGTACAAAAGGCTTCATCACTTGCCAGGCATTACTATGCTGATGCTGTACCTGCGGACCGTTTTTGCCTATCCTTTTTATATCGTTGGTTGCCATAATCTTAGTTTTAATGCTTCATATAAAAAGCATAAAAACCTTGCCACAAATCAAGCCCGATAAATCAAATCCGTATTTTATAACGTTACACTACCTTTTTCTTCAGCTCAATAACCGTAACCTCAGGCCAAATACCTAATCTTCCCGAAAATGCCAGGAAACCAAAACCACGGTTTACGTACAGATATCGGTTCTTTTCATTAGCGAGGCCGGCCCAGTCAACATAGCGGTATTTTACCGGGCTCCACCTAAAGCCGGGGACCTCCACCCCAAACTGCGCACCATGAGTATGCCCTGATAGGGTAAGATGGATGGTTGTTGGGTTATAACGAACCTGTTCTTCCCAATGGGTAGGGTCATGCGAAAGCAGGATTTTAAAGGCATCCGGGGGTACGCCCTGAAGCGCCTTATTCAAATCGCCTATCTGGATGAAACCTCTGCCCCAGTTTTGGATCCCGATCAGGGAGATCGATTGTCCGCCTTTTTCAATGGTTACATTTTCATCCAGCAGCAAACGGTAGCCTAAGGCTTTGTGATGTTGTTTAAGTTTATCGAGATTGGCTGCCTTTTCCTGCATGTTATCCCAATGGATATAATCACCGTAATCGTGGTTACCTAAAATGGAAAACTGTCCGTAAGGCGCTTTGATCTGCCCAAACCTGTCAATATAAGGCTCAATTTCCGATGCTGCATTATTCACCAGGTCGCCGGTAAAAACAAACAGGTCGCTTTTTTGCGCTTTGGCCAGGTCGATACCGCGTTGCATAGCCTCGGTATTATCAAAGCTTCCCGAATGGATGTCAGAAAGCTGGGTGATGGTAAAGCCATCGAAGGCATCGGGCAAATCATCAAAATAAAGGGTGGTTTTATGCAGCTTATAATCGTACTTACCTTTAAGCATGGCATAAAAAAACGAAGTAAAAGGCACGGCAGCCGCCAGTACCGCTATTTCACTGATAAACTTACGCCGGCCCGGAAAAGCCGATTGCCCGACGCCCCCGCCCGAACCACTGATCAAATTGAATACACCTACGAAAAACCGCCCGAGATCGCCAAGGGATAATACGATTATGAAAACCAATTTGGTAATAAAAAACGTCAGGAACAGGCTTAGCATCCACTCATGAAACGGGCACATGCCGCTTGCTGTACTAAAAGCGCCAAAGCCAAGTAAAAATAAAGCAGTTACGCCTATAGATATGATCAGATACCCCCATAAAACAACGTTGCGCCACAGGTTTGATTGCCAGTCGGCAGTTAAGGTTTTAAGGCCGGAATGGATGTACCAATCAAACAACAAACTAATCAACGCAATAATTGCGAATACCTTCAAAAAACCACTACTGTGCATATAAATCCATATAAGACTGCAATTTAAAAAAGTAAAGGTAATTAGAGGGTAAAATTGCAGATGCAGGCCAGGTTCAACGATTTTTAGAAAGACAGGAACTTACTTCATGCAAAAATAGAGACCAATAACTAATAGTAGTTGGATACAAATTGCCGCGAAAAGTCGTTTAAAGCCATTTATTTTGAGTGGGCCCAATACATATACCGCCCAGGATAGCAAAAATAAAGCCAGTGCCAAGCCTCCAACTATTAAAAGATTTGGGCCTTCAGAGTCATTAAAAAGAAAGAACAGCAGCCTGGAGCAAATGATAGCCGTTACCGCCAACATTATTAATGAAGTCTGTTTTGACCTGAAATATAAATTTGTTGTGTTATTACCCATAACCTTAAGATGAGTATTACACAAATATAACAATGTAAGCTGAGATTCTTCATCTGTTTATTTGTCAATGTATTTTAGTTTCAAACCGGGACGCTGCTGTAAAATTATGATCGCAATTGGTAAAGACTAAGTTCCTCTCATTCAATTTATCTACCTTTAAACCCTTATCTCACACACCACTAATGAAACTAAAACACCTGCTGCTGTCAGTTCCGCTTTTATTAACGTTACAGGCATTCGCTCAAACTAACACTAAAACCGATACTGTTTTTTTCGAAGATTTTAACAACCCCGCCCTCAACAGGAGCAAATGGAATGTTGAAGTTACAGGCAATACTGTTAACGACGAGCAGCAGGCCTATGTTGATTCGGCGGCTATCATTTATATGATAGATGGTAAAGCCGAAGGTGCCGAAAACGGCGCACTTGTTTTAAAGGCTTTATATAAACCCGGCTTTACCAGTAAACAGCAGCGTAAATATGATTTCATTTCAGGCCGCATTAATACCCGTGCTAAAATGGAGTTTACATATGGCACGGCCTCATGCAGAATGAAAATGGCGGCAGGCGCAGGCTTATGGCCAGCTTTTTGGTTGCTTGGAAACGGTAAATGGCCCAATTGCGGCGAAATTGACATAATGGAAACCGTAGGCGACTCAAGCTGGGTAAGCCACGCTTTGCATGGACCCGGCTATTTCGGCGATACGCCGCTTGCAAAACGGGTATTTTTCCCGGCAGGCATTGATGTTACCCTGTGGCATGTATATTCGGTAGACTGGTTGCCTGAGAGCCTTGTTTTTAAGGTTGATGGCAAAATCACCTATACGGTAACAAAAGCAATGGTTGAAAAATATGGCCGCTGGGCTTTTGATAACAAAAAATTCATCATCCTTAATTTTGCATTAGGCGGGGGTTATCCCGGTGGTGTTAACAAGGTTACCAAACCCTATCATGGTTTATCAGAAAATACAGTTAACAAAATCAAAACCGGAGATGCCAAAACCATTGTAGACTGGGTACTGATAACTAAAACCGTGAATTAATATTGTTGATACATTTGTAAAATAAAGGTTATTTAAATTTTACTTTCATAAAACATTGGGTAAATTTTATTACCATATTTTTGAATTATTAAAAATAACATCATCTACCCATGGCAATATTAACCGTACAAATACCCGACTCAGAGATCTTTACTTTATCAAGTATAGTTGAACAGATATCAGGCAGCATCATCAAAGTTACTGCCGAAGAAGACATCAATCAGGGCGATTGCATTTTACATAAAGACGACCTTATAATTAAAAACAAACTGGAAGGCAGCCTTCATTCACGGCACCTCTGGAACGATTGATCTGCCATAAACAATCCCGGTTTTTAAACGCCATAAACAAAACAGGCCGTGCTTCATCAGTGCGGCTTGTTTTGTTTTATTTACCTGTTTAATTATGTATAACTACGCGTTCGTGTACACGAACCCTTTCATCGTGTCGTCGCCTGTGTCGTTCCCGGTATTCGGCCGAACAGCTGGTAAAGCCCATTGCTGCTAATATTAATAATGAAATTGAGCGTGAAACAGTAGTTTTCATAGCAAAGATTTATTAGTTTTCGATAGATAAACTATGGCCAAACAGTTATCATGCCATAAGAGTGCGGCAACAAAGCCGTAAAAGGAATGTTACAGTAGGATAATCATCAGTCGACAACTATTTCAAGCGACAACTCAGGAACTCCGTCGCGCCATAACCCGGTTAATCCAAATAAACAAAAATCCGAAGGACAGAAAGGCTATAAGCATCAATAATGATATTGCTCCATAGCTGTTTGCAGCGTTAAATTACTATACAACGGCCCTGTAAAATACAAACAAACTATTATTATCCCTTAAATAAATAATAATCTGCAAAGGGCGGTAACATAAATTCAGTTTCATACGTATTATATTTTTATGGAGGATTTTATTCTCAATTAGCATTTTTTTATTTTTTGAGGATAAAATACGAGTACTTCAACAAAGTTGATTGACCTGATAACTAATCGCAATTAAAAACTAATTAAACGCCGGATGAAGTATGAGGGGCTATGTAAATATACCAGGATCGGTTGATTGTAACTGCTGCAAGGTTTGCGGTGCAAGACCAATAATTGTGCTGATTAAAGATATTGGATATGTAGTAAAATGCCCTGTTGATGACAGTCATTACAGGACCGATGCGGGCCTTATTGATATTAATGACTGGAATTTACACAATATCAATTGTGTTAATCCCCTGGACGAAAGATTGATATTCAGTTTTCATTGAATGCTTGTGTAATTTATTTGTGCATTACTTTAACCATAATGCTAAACCTATATCTTTAGGCATTTAAATTACTAATCCTAACAATGAGATCTTTATCAATAATTTTTAAAACAGCCAAACTAACCACGTTGCTGCTGGCAATAACTGTGCTTTTACCTGTGGTTTGCAAAGCGCAAAACGGTACCGATATCTCACCGGTAATTGATCATATCGCCATTACTACCGGTAACCTTAAAAAAAGCACCGAATTTTATACCAAAGTATTACACCTTAAAAAAGTTGCCAACCCCTTTGCCGATACCGTACACCAATGGTATAGTCTTGGCAATAATGTAAAACTACACGTTATACAGGCCGAACGGAACGAAAAACAGGTTAAAGGCGTACACCTTTGCTTCACTGTTTCGTCGGTAAAAGAGTTTGCAAAAACGCTTGATCAAATGAATATCCCCTATTCAAACTGGAAAGGCGACAGTAAAGAACCTACCTACCGGGCCGATGGCGTACTACAACTATATTTCCAGGATCCGGACGGCTACTGGATTGAAATAAACAGCCCGGCTAAAAAATAAGCCGGGCTGCCAAACAATCACTTAACTAAATTTTTGTATTTCTTTTTAAACCAATAGCCTTTCCACAGCCAGAAGCCCGAAAGTACTATTATTGGGAAGAATACCCATTTTACCGCCGCAGCCGCGTTAGGAATTTGAGCCACCGGGCCATAAATATACCCTACAACTGGGATGCTTAACAAGATATGGACCCATCGGATCACCTTACGTTCAAGCGAGGCTGTCATTGTAAACAGGTATTAATAATCAAGCTCCTGGCAATGGATGCCGGCCTTTTGTAACAACGATTCGATATAACGTGGTGAAAGATCCTCAGCCTCCACCCGTAAAATATTATCGCAGTCTTCCAGGTCAAAGTTCCATTGGGCTATGGCAGGTATTTTGGTTAATAAATTTTGTACCCGGCTCACCTGCCGTCTCTGCCGTACACTTGTTGCAAATACCAGTACATCCATTGTTATGTTATTTGAGGTAGATAAATATTTATTTATAAAGCTGAAAGCGGAATGCACAAAGCTTAAAGCCGGACATGCTGATTGCTTACTCAGCCTTCTTTTCTTCGTTTGTGGTAGTCTTAAAATCGTCCCAGTCACGGCTAAACCTGCCATGCCCGTGGCCTTTCCATCCGCACATGCGGTCTTCCCACTGAGCGCGGAACTTATCTCTGTCTTCAGGGCTCATATTCTTAAAACGTTCGGCCATGCGTCCGCGCATCCAGGGCGCTCCTCCTCCGCCTTTAGGGCCGCCTTTCCCAAAACCAAACAAAATCTTGCATAAAATAAATATGCCAACGGCCTGCCAGTAAGTAATGGTTGTTACATGTAAAATATCCGGCAGTAAGTTGTTCCATAGCTGCATTACTATAAAGCTGATAATAGCCAGGCAAGCGACTACCCCAAGCGGGATGAAGAAAAATCGCCTTTTATAAAAAAATGGTTTCATGTTATATAATGTCTTAATTTTTAATATTCAGTAATTTCCGTGTAAAGCTGGGCAAGCCGTTTGCGCAAGTGTAGTACGGCGTAACGTTTTCTTGATACCAGCGTGTTGGTATTTAGCCCGGTACGTTTGGCAATTTCCTCAAAGGGGATATCTTCAAGCTCATGCCAAACAAATACCTGTTTTTGTTCTTCGGGCAATTCATCCAGCGCAAAAAATAACTGCTCCCAAAAAAGGTTGCGCAAATACTCGGTTTCGGGAGTGGTAGCTTCGGTAAGGAGTATGGCTTTAAAGTCCGGTGCCTCATCGTCATAATCCTCATCATCGGCCAGCATATCATCAAGCAGGGTTTCCGTCTTTTTTTTATGCTTATCAGTTATTTTGTTCCGGGCCACCCGGTATAGCCAGGCGCTGGTTTGTTCAATCGGTTCAGAATTGATCACAGCGCTAAACTGGTACCAAACATCCTGGAGTATATCCTCGGCATCGGCATCGTTTTTTACCCTCCGGCGAATAAATCCCAACAGGCTTTTACCATACGAAGCAATTGTTTGTATGATGTGGCTGTTTTTGTCCTGGGGCATTATCGCTGTTGTCAATTTCTTTATCCTTTTTAAAGATAAAGACGATTGTGATTTAAAAACATTTTAATTTTTTTTCAAAAAAATCTATTGCGTATCAAAAAGTCATTTCAGACAGCTAAAACAGTATTTATTTGATTGCAGAAGCGACTTAAGCAACTGATGTTTAAACATCATAAAGATAGTTTTGTCGAATTAAATTCATTTTAATTAAAAATATTTGAACTTTATTCAATTTATATCGAATATTACTGTATGATTAACGAACCGGAAATTATTTTAGATAAAACCGACCTGCATATTTTGCGATTGATGCAGGAAAATGCCCGGATCTCTAATGCCGACCTGGCCCGTGAGCTTGGCATGGCGCCATCCGGCATACTTGAGCGCGTAAAAAAACTGGAACAAAAAAATGTGATCCAACAATATACAACGCGCATCAATCCGGCGGCCCTGCAGCAAAAAATGCTTGCTTTTATATTTATGAAAGCGGCCGATGGGCCAGGAAGCGATGCTACATCAAGCGAACTGGCCAAAATACCCGAGGTGCAGGAAGTGCACCACATAGCCGGCGACGACTGTTATTTAATAAAAGTGCGTACTTATGATTCGGCATCGCTAATGAATTTAATGCGCACTCATTTCAGCAAGATCCCTAATATTTTGAGTACCCGCACCACTATAGTGCTCGAAACCAAAAAAGAACAACAACAACTGGTTATACCCGAAAAATAAATATATCATGGCACCTGCTACCGCAAAATCCACTTCGCCCATATTAGTTATTATAGCTTTCGCTATTGTTTATATAGTATGGGGCTCTACCTACTTTTTTATAAAAATTGCAGTAGCCGGTTTTCCGCCGCTGCTGTTGGGCGCGCTGCGTTTCTTCACAGCGGGTTTGCTGTTAATGGCGTGGTGTGCAATTAAGGGTGAAAAGATTTTTGTAAGACAAAACATATTGCACGCGGCGGTAAGCGGTTTTCTGTTGCTGGTAATAGGTAACGGCGCCGTAATATGGGCCGAACAAACTTTACCAAGTGCTATGGTGGCCATTATGGTAACATCGCCGCCAATTTGGTTTGTGTTGCTTGATAAACCAAACTGGAGCACCAACTTTAAAAGCAAAAGCACCATTATTGGCCTTGTGATAGGTTTTATAGGTGTGATACTGTTATTTCGGGATCAGATCGCGGACGTATTGGGACCATCGGCAGGCCCCTCAAAATTACCGGGAATGTTATTGCTTTTATTTGGTACGCTGGGTTGGGCATCCGGGTCGTTATATTCAAAACATTATAACACCAAAGGATCGGTATCGGTAAATACGGCCTGGCAAATGCTTGGAGCCGGCATATTTTTTATTCCCGCAAGTTTTTTAAACAACGAGGTACAAACCGTACAATGGCATGCTATACCGGCACAAAGCTGGTATGCCCTGGCTTATCTCATTATATTTGGATCGATAGCGGCATTTAGCGCTTATGTATGGCTTTTACAAGTGAGACCGGCCACCCAGGTTGGTACCTATGCCTATATTAACCCGGTGATAGCCGTATTATTGGGGGTAATTTTTGCAGGCGAACATGTAACGCTGATCCAGGTTATTGGACTGGTTGTAATATTGAGTAGCGTGTTGCTGATCAATTTATCGAAGTATAGGAAGGCGAAACATGGAGAGCTGGCAGTAGCGAAATGAGAGCTTAAACCAATGTGGTCATATCCATAAATCATTTACCTTTATGGATATGCCTTTGCCATTTTTGATATCTTTCCGCCCCTGAAGTATCTTTGAAACAAATTTCTCGTTATAGTTTGATTCTATTTGATAATCAATCTCCATTAGTTTTAAGAAAGTCTTTAAAGCAACAAGCTGCTCTTTAGTTTTGGGTTTAACTGTAAAAACTTCCATCGTTTAGATAAATATAATTCATTTTAGATAAAGAACCGCCTATCAACTCTCCCACTTCCCAAATTCAAAATACTTACTGATACTAATGCTCACTTTACTACCAACGGGGTACTTACGCCTGTCGTAATTGAGTACCCGCAGTGTTAAACCACCTTTTTCAACAATAAGTTCTTCAAAAAAGCCTTTGAACAACACCATTTTCACCAGCCATTTGCTGCCCAGGCTACTTATTTTAATATGCTCCGCGTAAACCACTACTACGCTGCGTTTACTTTTTATGCCGCAAACTTTTGCCTGGGCCGATGTTAGCCGGGTACAACTGGCCAGTATTTGTGCTGTGTACAATAATTTAGGCGAATGATATAACTGCTCGGGACTGCCGTTCTCCACTATTTCCCCTTCTTTAAGTACAATAAGTTCATCGGCCATGGAAAGGATCTCGGCAGGATCATGCGATACTAATACTACGGTAACTCCCCATTCCTTTACAATATACCTGATATCGTGCTGTAAACCTTCCCGGTAGGTGGCATCTACCTGGTTAAAGGGTTCATCAAGCAGTAAAACTTCCGGGCGGCTAATCAATGCTTTGGCAATGGTTACGCGCTGCTTTTCACCACCGCTTAATTTACCAAAGGGCATTTCCCTAATGGTGTAGATATTTAAAAGGTTCAAGGCTTCGGTAACATGATGGATAGCCTGACTTTGATCTTCGGCAGGCAAACCTTCACATATAGTGTCCCATACCGATATTCGCGGATCAAGATCGTTATCGTGCTGCGCTACCATCCTCATAACCTTGTGGGCATGCTGAATACCTTTTTGCCTGCTTAATACCTGCTCTTCCTTAAAAAACACCTCGCCATGGTCGGGCTCCAGGGTACCATATAACAGATTAAGCAAAGTGGTTTTCCCGCTGCCGCTTTCACCTACTATCGCTGTTATCTTTCCTTTCGGAATAAAAATGGTAACGTTATTAACCCCCGAAGACTTATCCCCAAAAAAGTTTTTAGTAACCGATATGGTTTCCAGTATCAGATCATCTTGCATCTACGGTAATTAATTTTCAGGATGTTATTGGAAAACCATTCACCCCGGATCCAGGCTTCTAATCTAAAGAAAAGTTGAAAGCAAAAAAACTTAATATGCCAATCTGAACGACAAGCGCAAAACAAATAGTAACTAAACGCTATTTATTATAGATAACCAAATTATATAACCATGAACAAAGCCATAGGGATTGTACTCATTATTGTAGGTGCGGCCATGCTCATCTGGACAGGCTTTACTTACACCAAAAAAGAAAAGATCATTGATGCCGGCCCTATACAGGTATCGGCCGACAGGGAAAAAACTGTTAACTGGCCGCCCTACCTGGGCGGATTATTAGTTATAGGCGGTATTGTTGTAGTTGCTACTTCAAAAAAATAGGGGCTTATTTATTATCTGCAGCTTTAAGTGAGCTAATGTCCTTACCGGCAAGCAGTTGCTGATAATTGATCAGCTGAAACTTTTTACCCTTCATTGCTGCAAACTCGGGCGAGAGCAAGGCATTAAGTTCGGTTTGGCGGTGCAAACTGGTAAGGGGCTTACCCTCTTTTGAGTTCATCATGTTACTGTTCATATCAACCAGTACATCCATCTCGGGGCTCGGGGTAGCGGTATGCAGCACCATCATATTGGGCTTATAGGGATTTAGCTTGCTTATGTAAACTAAAAACGCTTCTTTTTTTGTAGCGATAGGCTCACCCCACATTTCTTTATAGGTTTCGCCGAAATAAGTTACACTGCTTAGGGTTGATATAGCCAGGTTATATTTACGAGCCAGTTTTTCGGTAAGGGCACGCAATTCGGGTGTTGAAAGCGCTATGCCCATATGCGGATCGATATAGGTTATTTTTAATCCTGATGCCTGCGCCCTTTCAATCTGGGCCGACAACTCGGTTTCAATTTCGCTAAGTTTATAGCCGCTTTTAGCAAACGCCCGCGTTGATTGCGGAAAATACCCGTTTGAATCAACCAGGCTCGGAACAGCCGTACGGCCGGTAACAGGCCCCCAGCGATAATTTTTCCATTCGGAGGTCAATGTAAGATGAACCCCAACCGTAACATTAGGATACTGCTTTAGTATTTCAACTGCTTCCTGATACCACGGGCACGCAAACTGCACCGAAGCCGAAAGCGGCATGC
The DNA here is from genome assembly GCF_013376065.1 of Mucilaginibacter sp. SG538B. Taxonomy (NCBI): domain Bacteria; kingdom Pseudomonadati; phylum Bacteroidota; class Sphingobacteriia; order Sphingobacteriales; family Sphingobacteriaceae; genus Mucilaginibacter; species Mucilaginibacter sp. SG538B. The sequence continues at coordinate 1,286,265 of NZ_JABMJI010000001.1, read as the reverse complement.
CTGTTTGAGCAGCCTTAAGCAAAGCCATATTTACAGAATGGTTCATGCCGATATCATCCAGCCTGATGAGTAACCGCGGCAAATTACCATTTAGTGACTGCGCGCGTACTTCCTTGCTTCCTAAACAAGTCATCAGCATAAGTAAACAAAACAATATCCGTTTCATCATTTTATCTTCAATAAAAAAATTCACAAACGTGAGGTCGGCAGGAAACCGGCTCCAACTCAACATTATAAATATCTTATTATGAGGCTTAATAAAACAAACTAAATTGAACATGATAGCATATTGTTACATACAGGCGAAGCGCTCTTAAACTCTAAAAGAAAGACCAGTTATATCAATAAAATAATTATAAAAAAGAAGGCCACATCATTTGTTTCATGATGGGGCCCCTGGCGTGCAGTACTCAGCAATTTAATATCATTGGGCCGAAACCAGGTCGGGATTATGGTTTACCTGGCTAATGGTGAGGGCCTGCTGAATGTTGAGCCCGGCACCCTGCTGGTCCGACATCCATTTTTGAATCAGTGCATTTAACGTGTTCAGTTGGCTGGCATAAGCATCAGGATTGGCGCCTTTCAGTTTTGCTAAATAAGCCACCGCGTCGGCTATTTTTTGCGCATCTGTTTTGCCATCTTCCTGTACAGCCCAGTTTAAATCGGTAACCACTTTGGGCAGCCATAATTTAATGCCATTCACAATTACTGCTGATGCCGGCACCAGGGTTTCCAGTGTCGTTTCCAAAAACTGGCCAGCCTGGCTTGCTTCAAGGTTTTTGAGTCCGTTAGCAACTTTGTCGGCTACGGTAATGATTTCATGTACAACGTCTGAAGCGTTGTGGAACAGGGATTTTACATGATCCCACATTTTTGATAAAAAAGACATAGGTTGTAGTTTTAAGTTTATATAATTTGATTGTTGGTTCAAAAACATTTAAAGCCATATACAGGCGGTCCGAACACTATAAATACTATTGCTTCAAGCTATTTGCTGATTCAGAAAACTGCAAATAGCCTCCGGGTTAAATGGCTTTAATTAGAGAAGATAAAATTGACGATAAAAACACCCGGGTAACATAGTGTTTATACGCTTTCGGGATGCGGTTTTTACGTTATTTAATGAATATCAGCCGTATTACCAATGTTTTATTGTGTTAAAGGCACGGCTTAGTTCAGGTTTTACCCACTCTTATTTATGTTTTTCAAACTAAAAGCCTTATATTCAAATCTAAAACCCTCACTATGAAATATATAAAACGCAATTTTATTTTCGGCGCGTTGTTGCTTGCCGGTACCGGTAGCTACGCCCAGCAGGAAGTTATTGATACTGCAGCTTTCAGCCGTATCCGTAAGGCAGAGCTTAGCAGTTCCCAAATTCCGCAGATAGCGCATTATTTAACCGATGTATCCGGTCCGCGGTTAACCAATTCGCCGGGTTATGCCCGCGCAGCAAGCTGGGCGGTTGCCACCATGAAAAAATGGGGAATGAGCAATGCCGCTACCGAGCCCTGGGGCACTTTTGGCAAACAATGGGAAGTGCAGGATTTCAGCATGATGATGCGCGCACCCTATAATGCACAGATCAGGGCTTACCCCAATCCATGGAGCCCCGGCAGCAACGGACTGCTGCAAGGTGAAGTTATGGTAATTACATCGGCACAGGCTATAGATACTACTTATCTGAATAGTCACGCTGCCGGGATTAAAGGCAAATTTGTGCTGGTTACCGGTGATGCGGCTGATTACAAAAAGGACTTTGAGCCATCGGCCGAAAGACTGGCCGACACCTCATTAGCCAACCTGAAGGATACTTATATGGTATCCCGCTCCATGATCGACATGTATACTACTAAATACCTGAAGATCTTTAAAACAGCAGACCGGATACTGAAAAACGCCGGTGCGCTGGCATTCATTAGCGCGGGCCGCAGTAATGTTAACGGAACCGTTTTTGTACAAGGCCGCTACGGCTATAAATTAACTGATCCGGAAACCGTACCACAAGTTACCATGGCTTCGGAGGATGGGCAGAAAATCAAACGGCTGATCCAATCGGGCCAAAAAGTTGAGCTGGCCATGAATTTTACGGGCAAAACATCTACCGAAGATACAAACGGCTATAACGTAGTGGGTGAAATTCCTGGCACCGACCCCAAGCTAAAATCGCAGCTGGTGATGCTGGGCGGCCATCTTGATTCGTGGCAGGCAGCTACCGGTGCAACCGACAATGCCGCGGGCTGCATTGTGATGCTGGAGGCCGTTCGCCTGCTCGATTCGCTTGGGCTTAAACCAAAACGCACCATTCGCATTGCACTTTGGAGCGGCGAAGAGCAGGGTTTGCTCGGTTCATTCAGCTACGTTAAAAAACATTTCAGGGATGGCGTTAAATTTACTGTAAAGCCCGAGCAGGCTAAAGTATCGGCCTATTTTAACCTGGATAATGGTACCGGAAAAATCAGGGGGATTTTTGCGCAAAACAACGAAAAAATGAAACCGATATTTGAACAGTGGCTAAAACCCTTTAATGACCTTGGCGCCACAACGGTAACTATGGCCAATACCGGGTCAACCGATCACCTGGCGTTTGATTGGGCTGGCATACCGGGTTTCCAGTTTGTGCAAGACCCTATTGATTATGAAACCCGCACACATCACAGCAATATGGACGACTACGACCACCTGATGATAGACGATCTGAAACAGGCCGCCATCATCGTAGCCTCATTTGTGTACCAGGCCAGTATCCGCCCTGAAATGCTGCCAAGGAAACCGCTTGTAAACGAAACTTTTGTTTTTGATGGGTTTTAGGAGAATAGCACGTCCGTGATTAAATAAGCATACTAAGACGCAAAGGCAAAAAAAATCTTTGCGTCTTAGCGAAAAATATTTTCCTCAACGTATATTTTAATACAGGCTTGTTTAAACTTCAAAAAAAGACGGGTGCTAAACATTACATATAAGCATCAGGAAATATCGATGCTTTGCAGAGCCGACCCTGCTTTGATCACAGAGCCGGCCTTCTTAATGGGTTTGAAAAATAGTTAAGAACGGTTAACGGGTTTCAGGATCCGCCTGTCTTCTGCTTTTTTGTTTAACCTGTTTTTAACAAATGAGTTGACCATAATAACCAGGATACAACAGGCAACTAATACGTAAATAATTAGGATGTGTTTTGGCATTTCAGTTTATAATTTCCTAAATGTAACAGGTTTGCTACTTAACCTGCAAGCGTTTTTTAAAATAAAGTTTCGACTAATTTGGTACAAAAGTCAAAAAAATGTCATTTTCCAATTTCGGAATTCGGATGTTCGATTTCCGATTTATCCTGGGTGATTAAATCCATGGACTCTGAAGGTTAGATGACAAAGAGGGCCTGTCAGTCTGAGCCTGTCGAAGACTCGTGTGCAGAGGCCCTGTCCGCCATACTTCGACGGGCTCAGTATGACACCCATTTTTTAAGTTGTCATGGATAGGTTAAGAAGAATATTTTCCAATAAAATCTTTGGGGACAAAATCGGTAAGCCACACCTTGTTTTCTGACAGATAGAATTTATGGCCCAGCCTGTGCATTTCACCCGCCGCAACGGTTAACACCACAGGTTTACCATGGCGTTGACCAACTTTAACGACCGTTTCAAGGTCGCTGCTCAGGTGTACGTGCTGCCGGCTCCGCTTTTCGAGCCCGGTTTGCAAAATCGCCTCAACCGACTGGCTCCCTGTACCGTGATATAGCACATCCGGTGGTATTTGTGCTTCATAACCCAGCTCAACCTCAACCGAATGCCCCTGGCTGGCGCGGATCTTCTGCCGGGCATCATCAAATGCGAAACGCTTTTTGGCGTTAGTTTCAACTATGTGGTTCAGTATTTCAAGAGTTATGGCTTTACCATGTGCAGCCGCTTTCAGCAGCAACTCGTCAACGGCTACCCAGCCCTGCTCATCAAGTTTAATATTTATTGCTTCGGGCTGATGACGTAATACCAGGCTTAAAAATTTACTTAAGCTGGTCGTTTCTTTTTCGCTTATCATTAATGCTAATATAAATGCTTTATGTCACGAATTTAACAAATTGCTCAAATTACCTCCTTGCGGGATGGGGCTATCCCCAGCATAATGCTCCAGTGATTTTCGGTATAGATCATTCATTTGTTTAACCAGGATCCGCGGACCAAGCACTTTCAGTTTAGGCCCGAAACCGAGCAATTCCCGTTCAAGCTCAAAATTCAAAACCACTTTTATGCTGAATATTGTCCCATCTACTGTAACCTGCAGTATCTTTTGGGTGTGATGTAAAGGTTTCGTAACAACATAAGGAGCGTTTTTATCATCTACCCAAAAAGTAACCTCAACATCGCGCTGTCCCGCGGATTTAGTTACGCCTAATACATCATTATAATAAGTAGCCAGGTTAACCTGTGTATTTTCAATATAATTATCAGCGTGTACTTCGACAGTCTGAATCCTGTCAAGCGCCAGTGTAAGCAATTGTTTATTTCCTACATTCTTTACTCCCAGCATAAACCAGCGGTTACGGTACTCCTTCAGCAAATAAGCGCTGAAGCAAAATGTACTGGCCTCCCTTGCTTTGAATGACTGATAGCTAACACACAACGTATTCTTGCTTACAATAGCCTTGCGGATAATCTCAATCCATTCCAATCCCTTCAAGTTATCGTTCTTTTCAAAATCAACCACTGGCACACTGTGTGTTTTCTGGCTGTAGATCTTGTCTTCCAGTTTGGTTACCATTTCGTTAAGGTCGGCAAAATGCCCCAGGCCTTTAAACTGCCCCAGCAAACCGGCTACCTCGCTAAGCACCTGCATGTCCTGGTTATTGAGGGGGATGTTATTGATGCTGTAATTCTTGTCGGAGTAGGTGTAATACTTTTTATCAACCACTACAATAGGCGCTTCGTACCCCAGCTTATTACTGCGCATCATTTCAATATCGGCCTGTACGGTGCGGCGGCTTACCCCGCTGTCTATCCCCTGGTATTCGTACAAAGCTTCGGAGCAAGCTTCAATCAGATCATTAAGTGTCCACTGCCGGCGGCGGTTTTGCAGGCAGCTATCAATGGTTCGGTAGCGGATAAGGGCATTGCGGTTTACGGGCATATTTTGATTGGGATTTAGGATGTTTGTCAACACCCGTCATTGCGAGGTACGAAGCAATCCCAAACTTTACAGGGAGATCTGCATAGCTGCTCTACCTATTGGGGATTGCTTCGTACCTCGCAATGACGGTCTTAATAATGAATAGCGGATTAAATACCAACTCCTCATTTTTTTTATAATATTATTAAATTATTTTTTACTGCGCAAATACATTGCGCAGTTGCAATTTTACTTTGTATCGTTAAATAACAAAAGCAGCTAATTAAGAAACCCCTCCGCCAATTGGCGGAGGTTCAGGAGCGCTATGGAAAAGATAAAAATAAGCAACAACGAATTAACCTCATTAGGTATTAACGACGTAAAGATATTAGAGAACTTTAGCCGTGTGGCCAATGGCCTGTTAAAACACGGTGTAATGGATAAGGAGCAGATCCTGGCCAACCTGGAGGCCCTTATTGACGACCCGATGCCTTACGCCCTTAAAAAAGGCGGTAAGTTCAAGAACCTGGCCGAAGCGGTAATCGACTTACGAAAAGAAGGGAAATTTTTGAAACAGCCGCGAACCAACTTCGCACTGAAACAGGAAATTGCCGATTTCCCGGTTTACGGCCTTGAGCATATTGAAGTGGGTGCGCTTGCGCAGATGAAAACCGCGGTTAAATTACCCATAGCCGTAGCAGGCGCTTTAATGCCCGATGCGCACCAGGGTTACGGCTTGCCTATTGGCGGTGTTCTGGCTACAACTGCCAATACCATCATCCCCTTTGCAGTTGGAGTAGATATTGCATGCCGGATGTGTTTGAGCATTTTTGATTTGCCTGCCGGTGTAGTTGATACCGAAACCGACATGCTTAAAGGGCTTTTGCTTGATCATACCAACTTCGGCATTGGCGGGGTTACCAAAACGCATTTTGATACCTCGTTGTTCGACAGCCCTGTATGGAGCGAAACCAAGACAATCCGGAACCTGAAGAATAAGGCTTATGCCCAATTGGGAACGTCCGGTACGGGTAACCACTTTGTTGAATGGGGTGAGCTTACCGTTGCCGAAGGCGCTCTTGAGGGCATCCCGGCTGGTAGTTACCTCGCTTTATTGTCGCACTCAGGTTCGCGCGGATTTGGTGGGAGCATTGCCGATCATTATTCAAAAATTGCTATGAGCAAAACCAAGCTTCCGCAGGAAGCCAAACATTTGGCATGGTTAAATTTAGATAACGACGAGGGGCAGGAATACTGGATTGCCATGAACCTGGCCGGCGATTATGCCAGTGCCAATCACCATGAGATCCATAACAAAATTGCCCGTGCGCTTAACCTTAAACCGGTTATGATGATAGAAAACCATCACAACTTTGCCTGGAAAGAGCAGCTTGCCGATGGTACCGAAGTAATAGTGCACCGAAAAGGCGCTACACCGGCAGGTGAAGGTGTACTGGGGATCATCCCGGGCAGCATGAGCACCCCTGGCTTTGTGGTACGCGGTAAAGGCGATGCTGCTTCTATCAATTCAGCCTCACACGGTGCAGGCCGTTTAATGAGCCGAAGCGCAGCCTTCAAAACTGTCGACCCGAAAGCAGTTGCCGCTAACCTGGTAGATAAACGCATCACCCTGATGGGAAGCGATTTGGACGAAGCGCCGATGGTGTACAAGGATATCCATGCTGTAATGGCCGCCCAGCACGATCTGGTTGATGTATTGGCCAGCTTTCAGCCGAGGATAGTACGGATGGCTGATGCGAAGGAGAAGCCGGAGGATTGAGCTTATGCTTATAGGCGAAAGGAAGGAAATTAGATTAAAGAACATCATTTACGGTTTTATAAACTATTAAATCATATAAGAAGAATATGTTACTCATAGAAAAAGGGGATAAGGTAAGGCTACCCAAGAGATATCATGCCGTTAATAACATCTGTGCTTATATATACGATCACTTAACCGAAGTACTAAGTGATCCTTACTATTCACAAATGAGTCAAACTACATTTGAATTCGGGGAAGACGAAGAATTTCAACAAATCGTTAAACAAAGCAAAGTTCATATTATCGACGCGCTAAAAACGGCCAACAAAAAAGCTGAATTAGAAACTGTCCTAACCAAACATTTGGTTATGTCCATCGTCTCTGATATGACAAACTTCATTTATGAGTCCATCAAGATAGCTCAAAAAGGCAAAATGAGCGTTGCATTTGCTTTGGTTAGAAAGCCCTTTACCGATCAACTTCTAATTCTTGAACAAATTCTGATAGATAAAACAGACTTTATCAACCGTTTTTTTCACAATGGAAATCCACAAGATTATGATCCAAGTTCCAATAAACTTGATAAAGCTATGATTATTGAAGCTGCTATACTAAAACTTAGATTCCCGATATTTCAACCTAAATTTATTCATGAACTCAGATACGACAAAAGTTCTAAATTAAGTATCAATTGGATATCCAATCATGCACTACACATAGTCACTAATGACAAAGATTATAAAACCGAAAATCAAAATTTAAATTTTGTTTTTTCTGTTCCTGAAGATATAGAGAGCTACTGGCATCACTTTTTTTTAGCAATACCAATTCTCTTAATATACACTTCGTCAATAGTAGATAAGATTATTTTTGAAATAATTGACGACAAAGATAATCGAAAAGAGTTAAGACAGTTACAGAGACTAATAGGACTGATGATGTCGTTTGAGCGGGTGCAAAAAAGCCGAATGTCAACATCTCTTTTTAGCATAATTTCCAAAGCAATAGTTACCGAATGTGGAATTTGTAAGCATAAAAACCGTTTTAAAAAACACGATTTTAAATTATTTTTCTATCAAGAAATCTTTTTATGTAGCAAGTGCTTCAATCCTATTAAATTGCATGAAGATGGTATAAAGAACTTAAGCAAAATTCTGGGATAAATCGTATCTCGCAATCCGTGGTCTCTGACTACGGATTAGCAATGTCTGTAGACTGTGTCTATAGGCATAAACAAATAAAACCCAATCTTTAAATGTCACTCACACCGCAACCCTACAACCGCCTCCTTGAAGTATTTTATTTCGGGCTAAAATGGGGACTTGTTATTAAAGCCGATGTTGTAAAGTGGTCAGATGATATCATCATGGCTGCTGAGGAAGATCTGGATTACTTTTTCATCGAGCTTTCAATGAGTAAAAACGTCAATGAGGTAATGGAACTTATCGAAAGTGTAGTAAATAAAAATACAGATCCAATTGTTGGTCGTGTATTCCTTGGCTTAACATATCGTCAACTCGAAGATAATATTATAGAGTTGCAAAAAGTATGTGCTATCATGGATAATATAGCTTTACTTAATACGCTGACCGATTACGAAAATGATTCTTTATATCAATTGGCCGATGAATTACAGGAGGCACTTCAATCAGGACAGCTTGAATATGTGCGTACTGAAACATTAGAATTTTTAGTTCTATACGAAGATTTCGTGCTTAATAATTATCATGAATGGCCTGCAATAAATCAACAAGTTGAAACCCATGTATTCAACATGACCCAACAGATTGAAGATGAGAATGAAGCATACGAGGATGCTCAAAAGCGTACCGCTGCCATGCACAAATTTACTATCAAAATGGTGTTATATATGCTAATATTGGGAGCTGAAACTGTAATTATTACCAAACCCAATTTAGAATATAAATTCAATAAAGATCTGTATGCCTTATCATTGCTGGTATTTGGCATCGCGATGTGCTACCCCGTAGTATGGATAATATATCGCAGCCTAATTAAGCTATTCCGAGTATAATCTATCATTCCCTATCTTTACCCTACCATGGAAGCCAAACCTTTTCTCCAGGAGATCCAACTGAAACGCGATACGGTACCATCTTTTGATGCCTATCCATTTCACATCCCTTCCATCAGGAGCCTAAAGTCATTAAAGTTCCATCGTGATGTTACTTTTATCATTGGCGAAAATGGTTCGGGGAAATCAACGCTGGTAGAAGCTATCGCTTTGCATATGGGTTTCAGTATCGAGGGAGGCTCAAAAAACGCGCAGTTTCAAACGCATAATAATTCGTCGCAACTTTTCAATTATTTAACCGGTATAAAAAGCTACAAAAAGCCAACCGATCATTTCTTTCTTCGGGCCGAAAGCTTTTATAACGTAGCCACCTATATGGAAAACGTTTATGAAAACGACAAAGGCAGGTTTGAACGGCAATACGGAGTAAGGTCGCTTCACGAATGCTCACACGGCGAATCGTTCATGGCTACGCTAACCAACAGGCTTACCGGCAACGGGCTTTACATATTCGATGAGCCCGAGGCCGCCTTATCGCCAAACAGGCAAATGGCGGCACTCTCGCTCATCAATACGCTTGTGAATGAAAATTCACAGTTCATTATAGCCACCCACTCCCCCATTTTATTAGCCTACCCGGGCGCAACCATTTACCAGTTAGACGATTCGGGCATAAAACAGATTCGTTACGAAGAAACGGAGCATTATATGGTTACCAAACATTTCCTGAATAATTATGAGGAAATGACGCGGATCCTTTTTGGGGAATGAGCAACTCCCTCCAAAATCTTTTAAGCTCCCATATTACCGGTCTTAACCTCCCCGGCGCGTTTGTAATTAACAAAGACCACTCCGCTTGGTGTAACGGTGCTTTCTGTTACCTCCAAAGTCGTAGGCATGGTGTCCTCACTGAATATGGTTTTCCCTTTGCCAAGCAGTACCGGGTATATTTTAAGCCAAAGCTCGTCTACCAAATCATGTTTCAGTAACAGCTTAACCAATTCTCCGCTGCCCCAAACTTTGATGTCCGAACCTTCTGAATCTTTCAGTTTTTTAATATCATCTACACTTGTAAGAAACACGCTGTTGTTCCAATCGGATTTATCCTTTGTATTGGACAATACGTATTTGGTTACATCATTGATACCTGGCCAGTAATCTGCATGTTTAGGCCAATACTCCTCAAAAATATCGAACGTTTTCCGGCCCAGCAGAATGTCTGTGGCTTCCATCTGCTGCTGCATGAGTTTACCAGAAACCTCATCCATAAAAGGTGCCGACCAGCCGCCATATTTAAAACTGCCTGACTGATCTTCTTCCGGGCCACCCGGTGCCTGCATTACGCCATCTAAAGACATGAATGTTAAAACGATTATCTTTCTCATAAGATTTACCTCCCAAAGTGGTTGATGTTTAAAATTTGTTTTTTATTATGATACAAATCTCAGCAATAAGGCAATAATGCCTGCGGTGTATATGCGACCAATGATAGGGTGAATGCGACGGGGAAAAGTTATAAAAAAGAAAACTGCAGGATGAGAGTTTATAAATGGAAACCCAGGCTTTAAAACCAGCTTTTAAGTTTACCTGTCATTTTATCCTCTCCAGGTAGTTCAGTCTTACCGCAGATCAATCTGTCAATTCTGGCAGCAATATCGTCAGCTACACCTCCATGTCTAACCAAATTAAGAATCCAATTAGCACCACATAACCAAAGAAATGCAGCTATGCCCACCCACCATGGGCCGCCATTTACTAACATGAAGACTTCCATAGCAGTCGACATTATCGATGTAACAATAAATAACTCTCGCATATTAATTTGATAATCGAGAAACCAGCTATTGTTTTTATAAATCAAATAAAAGATCCCGTTGTCGACACTACCAAATAATGAACCTCTCCAATTGGATGTCGACCCCTTATAGCAAACAGTCAGGTCTTGCACTACAATGTTATCTGCCTTGTCTTCTAATATGCTATTTTTTATACATTGTAATATCTGTTCCTTGTTATCAGGTGTTATTATGGCTTTTAGAGGTCTATCAAAGTGAACAGAAAAAGGGAAGGTCATTTGCAACAAACTTTATATAAAGATAGGCTTTTTTGCGACCCCGGAGAGACTCGAACTCTCGACCCAATAGTTAAAAAGTATTTATGATCATCCAAGATATCATTAACATGTGCTCCCGACGAGATTAGAACTCGTGCATCCCTGACGGCTGCCTGGAGAAGTGAACATTAGAAATTCATGGTATTCTAAATTACAAAATTCTTTCCGTCTGTAAATACTTAACCAATGATTTTATAATTTCTTTACCCCGGTTATATCAGCTGTTAACTATATTGCAGGCACTATATGAAAAAGAACTATATCGACCTGCTTGAAAACATCTATGCCCTGGCGCAAACCGGTATCAGGTATACCAAAAGCCCTTTCGATATGGAGCGCTATCAAAAGCTGTTGGATATAGCCACACAGGAGTACAGCGAATTTACCGGCCTGGAAACCGAAGTTTTAAAAGAACGCTTTCGCAAAGACCTGGGATATGCCACACCAAAAGTGGGCGTTAACGGCATCTTGTTTGATGACAATGGCCGCCTGCTGGTTGAACATCGCAGCGACGATTTTTTGTGGGGATTGCCCGGCGGCTGGGTTGATATTGGCGAAGACCCGGAAACAGCCATGAAACGTGAGTTTTGGGAAGAGGCCCGGCTAATTGTTGAACCGGTTGAGATCATTAAATTCTTCGCTGTCCCCGCCGGACAGTTTCAGCAGCCCCATAGTTCGGTAGTGGTGCTTTATTTATGCAAATACGTTAGCGGCAATATCGAAACATCCATAGAAAGCCTCGAAATAAAATTTGTCGATCCGGCCGAAATAACCATCTGGCATAAAAACCACGGGGAGTATGTAAAAGAGGCCTTACTTCATCGAAAAAAAGCCCTGTCGCAAGTGTAAATAAATTTGTTTCGGTCACTTCTATTTTATCCACTCCTTTATGAGCTGACGGTTTCGTTTTTTCAGTCTCATTTAATATACTTTCCGCAAAACCGGCAACTATCCGCATAAAACGACACAGCATTTCACATAATGCGTAAAGATTTGACCATCAGTAAAATATAAATGTATATTTATATACCTGCTCGTTTAGCAATTAACTGAACTCAAACTGATTTTTAAACATTAAAGCCATGAGTACATCAACCAAAGCATTCGACAAAAACACCTCTATGGGTTTTAGGGACAAAAATACCTCAATGGGATTTGCTGATAATGAAACGGGCCTTGAGCCCGAAGACGAAGCCGCCGACGGATTTGTAGCTTCGCCCGACCCGGATAATGCAGCTGAAGAACCTTCGATGGATAATTAGGAAACTGTTTTATCCGGCTGGTACCATTGCCCTGTATATCTATCCCCTTCCTAAAATGGGGGCTTTGTTTTATTTTATAATTTATGCTAAACCACATACTAAAGGGAATGGTTTGCGTATGCCTTTTAACCGGCATCGCCACGGATACCTATGCTCAAAAAAACATATTAAATCGGTTAAGATCAGAAGCGGCCCGGCATAAAAATGATACCGCGGGTGTTGAACCATTACGCCAATTAAGCTTACAATTGCAGGCCACCCGGCCTGATAGCGCGCTGATTTATGCGCAGCAGGGGCTTGAGCTGGCCCGCAAATTCTCGTTCAAAAAAGGCGAGGCCGATTGCATGAACCGCCTGGGTGTGGTTTTATGGAAAAATGGCAAGTATGACCAGGCACTTTCTTTTTTACTCAACTCACTAAAAATACGCGAAGAAATTAACGACCGTTTGGGTATTTTAAAAAGTCTCAGCGATATAGGCATCGTTTACTCCGACCAATTGGATAACGTAAAAGCCCTATCCTACCATTTTAAGGCTAAAGCTGTTGCTGAAGAACTGCATGAAACAGCGCGCCTGGGGATTATTCTGGCCAATATCGGCAACTGCTACATCAAGCTTAACAAGGTTGATTCGGCTTTAAACTATGAGATGCAGGCTTATGCCATAAAGCAAACCCTGAAAGATACGGCTACCATGTCTAACACCTTATCCATTTTAGGCGACATTAACTATAAAATGGGACACACCGCCCTGGCGCTTGATTATTACCGGGTGAGTATAAGTTATGCTGCAAAAGTAAACGACCAAAACAGCCTTGCCGACAGCTATAACAGCGTAGCACAACTCTATAAGCAAAAAGGTATGGCCGATTCAAGCATCCATTATGCAACGTTGGCCCTTAATGCCGCAAAAGCCGCGCTATATCCCGAGGGGATTTTTCATGCCAGCAACCTGCTTACCGATGTATACCGGGGCAAAAATGAGCACCTTGAACTGCTTTATTTAAAAACCGCCCTCGCCGCCAAAGACAGTATGTTCAATGCGGAAAAAATTAAGCAGATCCAAACCTTAAGTTTTAACGAAGCAGCCCGGCAGGAAGAAATTGCCGAAGAAAAGCACCGCGAAGAAGAGGCCCGGATAATTAATCTGCAAATGGTAGGCATAGCTGTTTTTATCCCCACATTTTTCCTGGTGGTGTTGCTGCTGAGCAAAAGCCGTACCCACCGCAAGGTGATTGAGTTTATGAGTGTGTTATGCCTGCTGCTGGCTTTTGAATTTCTAACCCTGTTTATTCATCCTTTTGTGCAGCGCCTCAGTAACCATTTACCCGTACTTGAACTGGTGATCCTGGTATGCCTGGCCTCCGTGCTGGTACCATTCCATCATAAGCTTACACACTTCATGCATGAGCGGCTGGTACACGGGCATAAGCCTCAGCTTCCGACGGCCGCCGCGGCGGTACCTTCGCCAGAGAAAAAGGAAAATAAACCACCTGCCGCAAAACGTAAACCCGCGCAAGGGTAAGATAAAACGACATCTCCACAGTATACAGAGCGTTCTTGTCCCCTCAGGGTCTCTCGCAGAGGACCCTGAGGTATTCGCCGTGCAGATCACTCAGCTTTTAACCACAAAAAACAGCAATTTCAATAAACGTTTGCTTTGCCGCCGTCTTAGCAAATGGGGTGTTGAAACAAGTTCAACATGACGAAGTTTATTATGTCTTACGTAAAAACGCCCCCCTAACCGGTTAAAATCACGGTTAAAAATTGGGTTAATGATTTTTTGTTGGTTAAAACCTTAGTTAGCACACATTTTTTGGCCTATAATTGCCCTGTAAGTGATCAATTAACCAATAATTAAAAACCTTATTACACTACCAACCATAGCCAAACCCGTTACCAACCAACATTTATAATTATGAAAAAACCTATCTGCTTTTTAGTCCTAAGTTTGTTTATTACAATAGTAAGCTGCAGTAAGGGCAAAGAAGTAACACCCGCTGCATCGAAGCCTGATACAAATACGACTACCCCAACCGATAATAGTACCGGTTTTAGCAGCGCCGATGCCGATCTTGCCTATACAGCATTCAATAACGCCTTTTACGATTCAAATAATAAACTATATTTCAGCACCACTAAAAAAGATGGCGTTGCAGCTATATGGACGCAGGCTATTTACTGGGATATGGCCATGAATGTTTATGAGCGTACCAAAACCCCTGCACAGCTTACCCGCATTGGCGATATATACCAGGGTAATTATAATCATTACGATGGCTACAACTGGAACAACACCACCGTTTGGTTTATTTATGACGATATGATGTGGTGGGTTATTGCCCTGGCGCGCGCCAACCAGCTTACCGGCAATGCCACTTATCTTGAAAAAGCAAAATCCGGGTTCGACAGGGTTTGGAACGGCTCTTATGACCCTATAGATGGCGGCATGTTCTGGGATTTTCAGCACAGCGGAAAAAACTCATGTATCAACTTCCCTACCGTTATAGCAGCTATGAAATTGTATAATATCACTAAGGATGTCTCTTATCTTAATAAGGCCAAGTCTATCTATGCCTGGTCGAAAACTAATTTGGTGGATGCATCGGGCAAAGTGAACGATAACAAAATAGGCAACAACCCTCCGGGTGGTCAGGACTATACCTATAATTCTGGTACCGCTATTGGTGCAACCATGGCCTTATACAAACAAACCAACAATGCAGCTTACCTTAACGACGCCAAACTATATGCCGATTATGTAAAAAACAATATGTGCACCAACGGTATATTACCTGCCGAAGGGGATTTTAACGAACAGGGTGTTCTGAAAGCTATTTTCGCGCAATATATAGTGCAACTGATCAACGAGGGTGCCCAGAGTCAATACCTGAGCTGGATCCAAACCAACGTTAACACCGGCTGGAAAAACCGCGATGGCAGGAACCTTACTTATCGTAATTACGCCGTGCCTACCCCAACCGGCGATATTCAATCATATGAGGCCAGCAGCATTGTAACTTTTATGCAGTTGATACCTCCAACTAAGAAATAAGCATTACGCTCTGCTATTTCCCACAAAACACGAATGCGCTAAAAATCATTTAGCGCATTCGCGTTTGTCCGCGTTTATACATAATTTAAATAATCCACAATTGCGGCGTATCCCTGAAATGATTGATCTCCTCAATCACTTCCAATACCTCATCGGGCGATAGCTCATTTTCGCCGTCGGCAACGTAACTAAAAACTTTTCCGGGTTGCTCAAAAGTAATATACCCCAGGTAATCGGGATTATTCTTTTTATTTACCTGCAAAAGCTTATCAGGCTGGTTAAGCTTGCCTAAAGTTGATTTATCGCGGCGATAAATACTATAAGTATAGGTTAACACCGGGTGACCGTCTGCATGTGCATCACTGTCCGGTATTATAAGAAGAGTTAAATTTTTAGCTATAGTAATAAAGAATGGTTTCATATGTAGCGTTAAGTGCAGCATCAAGATATAGCAAGAGGGATGCCATAATCCTTATTTCGATAAAATTAATTTACTTTCAATATAAATAATATTTTTCAATAAAGATTGAATTATGGCACGATTTTTAAAGTGTTATATATAACAAACTAAATACATCAAACTATGAGATCACTATTGTATATCATCGCAGTTATCCTGATAATAGGATGGGCGATCAGTGTGTTTGCCTATTCGGCAACAGGTTTAATCCATGCTTTATTGGTAATTGCCGTAATTTCATTTTTACTTGGCATTATCAGAAGCCCTTCAACAGTTTAAAAACTATTTTTCTATAAGAAAACAGAACGCGGGCTGCAAGCCCGCGTTTATTGTTTTGGGATTTAGCTAAAAATGTCACACAAACTTTAATAACGTTTGTAGTGTTATTATAAGTTTTACTACGATGACATTAAGCGACGAAGAATTCAGGGAAGAATATAAACCACTGCACATCCCTTCACATTTTGATCCACTGGATACCCAGCAAAATAAAGCCATATATGCGCTGGCGCAAATTGGCGAAGGTACGGCAGACAGTGTACTGAAAGAACTGGAAACCCTGCAGCCCGGCATTGTGAACGAACAGGTCGCCGCACTGGTTAAAACCACTCTTATCAGCCTTTATAATAAAGGTCTTATTAAAGGCGAAGAACATAACGGGCAAATGCATTACAACCTCAGCAAGATCACCGAGGCTAATGACGGCTCAACAAGGCACGAATAGTTAATCTTCCTCGCCGTTTACATTTGCAGTGAGCACATCGCTCATATAATCAAAAAAGGGGCGCATATTTTTAAAAGTATCAGAAGCCTTTATGATGAAATCCGGGCGTAAAGCCTCCTCATCTGTAAAGCGCCGTCTTACTAAAAACTGTTTGTAACGCAGCAGCTCAATAGCTTCATGATCTGCAGCATAACCTTTGGGTGCGGTTTTCAGCTGTTCGCCTTCCAAAACACCAAAAGTTTTTGTAAACTCCTTACTGCCGATGATTTGCTTCAACGGCGAGGCATCAAAAGCGATATCGTCGCGGATCCGCTTAAGATCGGGCGTATCCGGGGCCCAAAAGCCACCTGCTATAAATGTATTGCCCGGTTCCAGGTGAAAATAATAACCACCGCGGCGATGCTTTCCCGCCCGTTTAAAATTCCCGCTCCAGTTAGTTTTAAAAGGCGTTTTATCTTTTGAAAAACGGATATCGCGGTAGATGCGGTGCAGGGCCTTTTTTGCGCTGGGCGTTTCGATAACATCATGCGTATTGAGCAGGTTCAGTAGCCCGACAGTAAAAGCCTCCACCAGTTCAAGCTGCTGTTGATATGCCTCTTTATGTTGGGCAAACCAGTCGCGGTTATTGTTCTGTTTCAGTTGCCTCATAAAATCAAAAGTGGAGGCGGGTAGTATTAGCTGGCTCATAATTAAAAATAATCTGCAAAAAGCAGGAAAGCCAAATTAGAGAAATTTGCAGGCTGTCCAAAATCGAATCCGCCTGCACTGTTTAATAATACATTCGGATGATGCTTAAGCACCGGATTTCCCCTCAAAACAAAAATGTGACACTTGTTTTTTGCCGAAAAACCTATCTTAGCCAAACAATCAAACCTGCTATGAAAAGGCGCTCCTTTGTTAAATCAACCCTGTTAACCGGTGTAACCGCAACTGTTTTACCTGCCATGAGCAAAGCTACAGAAACTTCCCCCAAAGCTGCCGAATACTATGAACTAAGGGTATACAACCTTAAAAATCCGGAACAGCAAAAACTGGTAGAGGATTTCCTGAAAGATACTGCTATACCGGCCTTCAACCGGTTAGGTGTAAAACATGTAGGGGTATTTACCGAAATGAAGCCCGAAGGCCAAACCAGGCTTTTTGTGCTGGTGCAGTTTAACAGTCTTGCCCATTTCGCAGCAGTGGCCGATAGTTTCGCCGGCGATCCAGAACTGCAGGCCAAAGGCGCTGCTTATCTTAATGCCCCGGCCGCTGCCCCGGCTTATGAACGGATAGAAAGCTCTTTGTTAAAAGCGTTTGTACACATGCCGCACTTGGAAGCACCCGAAAATAAAACGAGGATCTTTGAGTTGAGGCAGTATCAAAGCGCAACTGAAGCCGCAGGTAAAAAGAAAATTGAAATGTTTAATGATGAAGGCGAAATAGATGTGTTTAAACGCCTCGGTTTCAAGCCCGTTTTTTGGGGTGAAACCGTAATAGGTTCACAAAGGCCTAATCTTACCTATATGATCACCTTTGATGACCTTGATGCCAAGAATGCTCACTGGAAAGCTTTTGGTAGTGATCCGCAATGGAAAAAAATCAGCGCTATGCCCGAATATGCCGATGCGCTGCTGGTGAGCAA
Organism: Mucilaginibacter sp. SG538B; assembly: GCF_013376065.1. Lineage (NCBI taxonomy): Bacteria > Pseudomonadati > Bacteroidota > Sphingobacteriia > Sphingobacteriales > Sphingobacteriaceae > Mucilaginibacter > Mucilaginibacter sp. SG538B. Next base: position 1,268,135 of record NZ_JABMJI010000001.1, on the reverse strand, counting down.
AATAACGTCAACTATGCTGATGCCAACAACTTACTCACAGATTTAATTTTTTACAGACTTACGAAGTTTTGGAAACTTCGTAAGTCTTGCTTATCAACGGCCTTTTCGAATTTCATCATACAGCTTATTTTTCATAAATTTATTAGCCACGATATGGAGGCAAACAGGCAAACACTCAGTGAGGCCGAGATTGAACTTCTGAAAGAAGGCTTGAAACGAGGTTATAAAGAGCGTTTTCAAATGGCCACCCGTTTGTACAAGATACAACAAACCATGAGCAAGACTTCGATAGTACATAAACCAGTTATCAGCAAATAATCTGTGGATGTATTTGACGAGGAAATATTAAGCCTTTCCAAAACCATATTCCCCCTTAATTTCTCTACTGCCTGTCTCAACATTTGTTTTAAATAGATATTGCCTTAATTAAGATCAAAAGCCCCTGGTTTTGAGAAAGGCCAAAGGTGCGCAATTCTTATTGAGACTTATAACTTCCATCAACCATCACAGAAGCCAAGAAATACTCAGCATATATCATAAAAAATACTATTAAATAAGTAAAAACAATAGTTATCCATACCCGGCTCTGCGCCGGGATTATGAAAGTTAAGGCCCGGGCGTAATGCTATTACGCAGGCAAAAATAAAAGAGGCCGGTACAAGATTCGAACTTGCGGACATTCCTTTTGCAGAGGACTCCCTTGAACCACTCGGGCAACCGGCCATGTTGTGGAAATAAAAGGACTTGAACCTTTAACCGACACCGTATAAGGGTGCTGCTCTTACCATTGAGCTATATTTCCAGCTGTAAATCAGTAGGGTAACCCGAACTTGAACCGGGAGCCTCCACATCCCAAATGTGGTAATCTGACCAATTGATATACTACCCTGTAAAGCAAAAAATCCCCTTAGTTTTTATCTAAGAGGATTTTTTAATGTTGTTATATACTTACTATATATACACAGCTATCTCCTCTGATAAATCAGTATGGGTGATGGACACTGTATACATATTGTTGTTTTCATGATGCAATTATACAAACAATATTTAAATTAAAAAATAATTATGAAAAATATTTTTTTTTGAATTACCCCAAGCTCCGCGTTAGCGATAGTAGCGGATACCGGCCAATGTGGCTAATACCTGTGCAGTATGAGCGTATAGCGCGGGCCGCAGGTAACGCCATAATTGATTTCGGATTTGGAATTTTTGGAATTTTCGGTTTCGGATTTGTTTATATCATCTCCCAATTAAGGGATTAAGATCTTTTTCAATTAGTTTAGCATTCAGTCAATTCTCAAATTATGTAAATTCTGATTCGGACAATGGCGTTGCCTACGGCCCGGGCTTTCCGTTGCAAGTCCTCGCCTTTCCGACCCACAATTCACCCCTCGCTGTGGGCTTTACACTACAATCCCTAACGCTGGCTTGCGCACCGAAAGTTGAAAACCTAAAATATTCTTCGTTTATGCCCACTTTTTTAAGGTTGTAAGAAGCTAACAACTGCCCAGCGTAATAATAAATTCAAAAAAAATAAAAATATTTTTCACTGCGCAAATACACTGCGCAGTAGCCTCTAACCTTTGTATCAACAAAACAAAATAAAGGAGGTTCAAAATGAAATTCAACCTGTTAAGCAGAGTAAAAACCAAAACGGTAAACCATGAAGGTGCAAAAGCCTTTACCATGAGTGCCGAACTGGAATTGTACACCACGGTAGTAACCTGGAGCTTAAACGACACCTTTTATGAAAAAGACCAGGCACGTATGGAGCGCCTGCGTAATTTGATAGCTAAATGCAACCCGGTATTTGTTGGTAAACTGGCAGTTTATGCACGTACCAAAATGTATATGCGTTCGGTACCGCTGGTGCTGGTTACCGAATTGGCTAAGCTGCACTCGGGCAACGATCTGGTTGCCCGGGTTACCGACGGGGTTATCGGTCGCGCAGATGAGATCACCGAGCTGCTGGCCTGCTACGAAACATTAAACCAGCGTAAGGGCACTAAAAAGCTCAACCGCTTGTCAAAGCAAATGCAAAAAGGTTTATCACAGGCTTTTAACCGCTTTGACGAATACCAGTTTGCTAAATATAACCGCGATGGCGCTATTAAAATGCGCGACGCTTTGTTCCTGGTGCACCCACGTGCTAAAGATGAGCTGCAGCAGTTGATCTTTAACAAGATAGCCACAAACGAGCTGCAAACGCCTTACACTTGGGAAACAGAACTCTCGGCCCTTGGTCAGCTGAATTTTGACAGTGCTGAAGCAAAAGCAATAGCGTTCCGCGCCAAATGGGAAGAACTGATTGATAGCGGTAAAGTTGGCTATATGGCCTTGCTGCGTAACCTGCGCAATATACAGGATGCAGGCGTAAGCTATGCACACTTTAAAAAAGTATGCGCAACCATTGCCGACGGCGAACAGGTGGCTAAAGCCAAACAGTTTCCATTCCGCTACCTGGCTGCTTACCGTGAGCTGATAACGCCAACCTCGGCGGTGCAAAACATTGCAAGGGCAGCCAAAGCAGCTATAACTGGCAACAAAGGCTACACCGGAGAACTGCTGGATGCATTGGAAAAAGCGGTACAGGCAAGCGCAGCCAATATCAGGGGTTTTGATGAAAATACCCGTGTATTGCTGGCCTGCGACGTGTCCGGATCCATGCAGCAACCGATCTCGGCTAAGTCAAAAGTACTATTGTACGATATTGGTTTAATGCTGGCGATGCTGCTGCAATCGCGTTGTAAAAATGTGGAGGTAGGTATGTTTGGTGACCGCTGGAAGACCATTACTGTACCACGCGGCAACATTTTGGGCAACGTGCAGGAGTTTTATCGCCGCGAAGGTGAAGTGGGTTACTCTACCAATGGTTACCTGGTTATCCATGACCTGAGTACCCGCCGCGTACAAATGGATAAGGTAATGTTATTTACCGATTGCCAATTGTGGAACAGTAACGGAGGTAGCAACCATATCCAGGAGCAGTGGGTTTACTACAAACAACACATTGCACCACAGGCAAAACTGTACCTGTTTGACCTGGCGGGCTATGGACAGGTACCTTTGCAGTTACTGCAAAACGATGTGCATTTAATTGCAGGCTGGAGCGATAAAGTTTTTGATGTGTTAGCAGCAATTGAAAACGGGAGCTCGGCGCTGAACATTATTAACAATATAGATTTATAAACGTGCAGGGAGGCTAACATCCCTGCATTTAAAAAATAAAGATGCCGTAGGCAAGGGTTACTTCGCAGCCAATAATGGGGAGGGCATTGTGGCGAAAGCCGTGATGGAGGTTCGAGTCCTCGCATGCAAGTCCCCTAAGTCTCTTGCCGACCTTTGCTCTTTATAAAAGGAGGTGTCGTAAATAAGTAATACTTCGTCACGGACCCGTTGTCGGGCTTGTCTACGAGCGGGAGAAAAAGAGACTTATTGATTTTTACCCTCCTTTAAAATATTGAAAATAAATAAGGTGCCGTAAATGTGCGCTACTTCGTGTCGCCGGTTCGAGCCCGGCTTCCGGAGCAACCCGGAGTAGCTCAGTTGGTTAGAGCAGAAAACAGCATTGCTGAACGTATGTTGACAGTAGCCCTTATTTTTAAAATGAACAACAGGTTAAAGTGCCGTAAATAAGTATTACTTCGCTTTTTAACCCCAGGGTCGCCGGTAAAAATCCGGCCTTTAGCCGCAAGCTAAGGTAGCTCAGACAGTTTGGAGCATGGGACGACTGAACCACTTGTTAGCCATTGCCTTTGGCCTGTTGTTCATAAATTTCTTTTACCTAAACCTGTTGCAATCAGGAATAAAGATGCCGTTGGTAAGCGTTACTTCGCCTGTCAAGCCAAGCGCTACCATTCATCGCTCTTTACTCCCTGATTTTAAACAAAAAAACTTCACCCTTCGGGGGTAAGTAATGAAAGATGCCGTAAGTGGGTGCTACTTCGATGGTTGAAAACATGTAGCAATACATGAGTGCCGGTTCGAATCCGGAATACACCTGCTACCTGTAGCTCTTTCATTTTTTACTTTAACATTAAATCTCATGACTGAAACTATATTACAAAAGCTGCTTGAAGTGGAGCAGTCTGAAAACATAAAAATACTTTACGCCTGTGAGTCCGGAAGCCGGGCCTGGGGCTTTGCCTCGCCCGATAGTGATTTTGATGTGCGTTTTATATACGCCCGTCCTGTAAACTATTACCTCGGCATAACAGATATGCCCGATTTTATAGATCTACCGATAAATGATGTATTGGATATACGAGGCTGGGATATACGCAAGGTGCTGAAGCTATTCCTGAAATCAAACATATCATTGTTTGAATGGATACAATCGCCCATAGTTTACCGGGAAGGCAGTGATTTTACCGTTGACATAAGAAGCGTAATGCCGGAATATTTTTCACCAAGGGCATCAGCTAATCACTATTCATCATTGGTTTTTAACACCTTACGTGATGATCTGCAGGGCAGCGAAGTAAAACTGAAACGTTACTTTTATGCTCTAAGATCAACATTGGCCTGTCTTTGGATAGTGGACCGCAAAACAGTGCCGCCAATGGAGTTTAGTAAATTGAGACGTTTGATAAGCGACACACATTTTCAGGATACCGTAGATTACCTGCTTGTTCAGAAGCAAATGGCCGATGAAAAAACGTTGATACAACCGGTACCGCTATTGCAAACCTGGCTGGAGGATACGCTTGCTTATTGCCAGCAGCAGCTACCGCTGCTTCCTTCAGACAGAAAACAGCCGGATGAATTGAACCAATTGTTCAGAAAATATATACTGTAATGACCTTTGATGATCTGCAACAAAACCCGAAACTGCTCCTGCTTGATTGTATCAGCGGGAGCACTGCTTATAATCTCAACGTTAAAGGCTCAGATACGGACAAGAAAGGTATCTTTATCATGCCTCAAAAGCAATTGTATGGCTTTACCCAAACCGATCAGGTTGCCAATAATACTAACGATGAGGTTTATTTTGAAATCAGGCGTTTTCTGGAACTGCTTACCAAAAACAACCCCAACATACTGGAGTTGTTAAGCACACCCGGCCAATTTGTATTGTACCGCCACCCGTTGATGGACTTTATAAAGCCGGAAGATTTTCTGTCGAAACTTTGTCTGGATACCTTTGCAGGTTATGCACATTCGCAAATAAAAAAGGCCCGCGGTTTAAACAAAAAGATCAACAAACCAATAGACGAGGCGCGTAAGACAGTGCTGGATTTTTGTTATGTGATCCATGATAATGGCAGTGTTACGCTAAAGGAATGGCTTCAGGTAAACAACTTTCAGCAGCAGCAATGCGGCCTGGTAAACCTGGATCATTTCAGGGATGTATACCTGCTTTATCACCAAAAACAATTGAAAGCAGGCTACTTCAGGGGAATAATATCTGGTGCCGACTCTGATGATGTACAACTGAGTCCGGTACCCGAAGGAGTAGAACATCTAGCGGTGATGAACTTTAATAAAGATGGCTATTCGGTATACTGTAAAGAGTATAAGGAGTACCGCGAATGGGAAGCAAAGAGAAATGAGGCCCGCTATCAAAGCACGTTATCGCACGGCAAAAGCTACGATGCCAAAAACATGATGCACACTTTTCGCCTGCTCAATATGGCCGGAGAAATAGCACAATACGGCCAGGTAATCGTAAACCGGCCGGACAGGGATTTCCTGCTAAAAATCCGCAACGGCGAGTTTAAATTTGATGAACTGATGAATATGGTTGACGAAAAAATGGAGCAAATCAATGAACTCTATCGAACCTCTACCCTGCCCAACAAACCGGACCTGCAAAAAGCTGAAGCTATCTTATTGCAAATAAGAGCTGAATTTTATGAAGACAGCCCGCTATAGTCCACTGCCATATTACATGTAAAAGCTGTTTAAAACATGGAAGCACGAAACGATCCCGATTTGCAAACCGCTTTGTAGAGTTTGGCATTGCTTCGTGCCCAGCAATAACGTTTCTTTGGCATGTTGCAATCGTGAGCTATCCTTCAATAAACACAAAAGGGCCTTCCAATGCGGAAAGCCCTTTTTTAACTCCGAAATCGGAAATCCGAAATCAAAATCAATCTCTACTTATGCTTCGAGCTCATGTAAAAAGTGACCTCGCCGCCATTCATGATCTCGTCATGACTGATGAACAGTTTATCAAGAGGTTTGCCGTTTAATACCATCTTTTGCACATAAACGTTTTTAGCGCTCTGATTTTTTACATTGATGGTAAACTTTTTACCGTTATCCAGATTGATCACCGCATGGTCAACAACCGGACTACCGGTTGAGTATTGATCAGAGCCCGGCGCTACCGGGTAAAAACCAAGTGAGGTGAATATGTACCAGGCGCTCATCTGGCCTGTATCATCATTGCCTCCTAAACCGTCGGGGGTTGGCTTGTACATCATCGGTAAAATCATGCGTACACGCTCCTGCGTTTTCCAAGGTTTATCGGTCCAGTTGTACAAGTAGGCTACGTGGTGCGACGGCTCGTTACCGTGTACATAGTTGCCAATGATCCCGTCGCGGGTGATATCTTCTGTTTCGGCAAAATATTTATCGGGCAGGTTCATGGTAAACAATGAATCCAGGTAACGCACAAAACGTTTATCGCCGCCCATCAGTTTGATCAGGCTTTCAGGATCCTGAGGCGCAAATAGCGTATAGTTCCAGCTGTTACCTTCAATAAAACCTTCGTTAATGGTGCTCAGTGGATCAAACTTAGTTCTGAATGCACCATTAGCCAATTTAGGGCGCATGAATCCAATAGCAGGGTCATAAACGTTTTTATAGTTTTCTGAACGCTTGATGAACTCTTCGTAGATATCGTTCCTGTTCAGTTTTTTGGCAAGCTGAGCTATGGCCCAGTCGTCAAAAGCATATTCGAGGGTTGAAGACACCGATACGCCACTTTTTTCATCAGGGATGAAACCTTTATCCATATACTCGCCAATGCCTTCATAATCCCGGTGGCGGGCGGTGGTAACGCAGGCATCAAGCGCTTTATCAGCATCAAAATTCACATTACCTTTTATTACAGCATCGGCAATTACAGCAACGCTGTGGTAACCGCTCATACACCAGTTTTCGTTACCCGAGTTTGACCATACCGGCAGCATATGCTCCGGACTTTGATCAAAGTGGGCCAGCATCGACTGGATCATATCCGCGTTACGTTTCGGCTCAATGATATTGAACAGCGGGTGTAATGCCCTGTAAGTATCCCAAAGCGAAAATGTAGTGTAATTGGTAAAACCATCAGCCTTATGTACATTTTGATCAAGACCTTTGTACTGGCCATCGGCATCCATGTACAACGTAGGGTTTATCATGGTGTGGTACATGGAAGTGTAGAAATTTTGCTTGGTTTCTTTACTCCCGGCAATCTCAATTTTGTGTAGTTCTTTTTCCCAAAGCTGCTGACCATCGTTTTTCACTTTGTCAAAATCCCAGCCCGGCGCTTCGGTACGCATGTTATTCAGCGCGCCGTCCATACTTACAGGAGATATGGCAAACTTAATTTTGATCTTCTCCCCTTCTTCGGTTTTAAAGTCGAAGTAGCTGCGGATCTGTCGGCCGGCAATTTCAGGGAAGTTTTTGGTTTGATTGAATTTCCCCCAGAAACCACCATACACCTCACGCTTGTCATATTTTTTATACCCATGCTGATAAAATGGTTTTGAAAATGCCATCGCGAAGTATAAGGTACGTGTGCGGGCCCAACCATTGGTTTGACGGTAGCCAACAACAGTGGAATCATTAACCACCTTAAGGTAAGTCCATACGTTTTTATCAGGATAGTTATAGATACCCGCCATCAAATCAAGTACGATGTGCGACTGATCTGACTTAGGAAATGTATATTGGTGAAAACCAACCCTTGCAGTTGCGGTTAGCTCGGCAATGATGTTATTATCATCCAATTTAACCTTATAGTAATTGGCAGCGCTTACCTCGTTCTGATGCGAAAACGACGAGCGATAGCCGCTGCCCGGCTTATCTGCAGTACCCGGATTAAGCTTTAGCTGACCTACTGTAGGCATAATTAAAAAATCTCCCAGATCTGAGTGGCCGGTACCACTGAAGTGAGTGTGACTAAAACCCACAATCGTTTTATCATCATACTGATACCCGGCGCAGTATTTGTACACATCAGGATTGTAATGACCGTCCTTTTCATAGCTGGCAGTGTCTGTTTCGGGGCTTAATTGCACCATACCAAAAGGCACCGTTGCTCCCGGATAGGTATGCCCCATGCGTTGTGTACCTATAATAGGGTTAACATAATCAACCAGCTTTTCTGTTTTGTTTTGAGCCTGGCTATAAACGGCCGTACCTATTAATAATGCTGTAAGTATTCTTCTCATTGTAATCTTAAGTATATTCATTGTTTCCTCTCATATATAAGGAAATTCTGCGTCGCGGCCCCTGGCCTTGTAACCTCTTTTTAACAAAGCAACTAATTTATGTAAAGCAGCCCGCTAAATATGGGAGTACGTGGTATTTGTTACAGATACCTGTAACAAACGGTTTAAACCGCGGGATTTGAAGCGTAAGCGGCCCACAACTCATCCACTGTTTTACCGGTAAGGCTTTTCCAGCTGTCGTTGGTGAAAGTATGTTCACGCAGTTGCTTATCAAGTATTTTTACCAGATCGGGCTTTGCGTTTTTTTCCGCCCAAAGCAAAAAACGTGCAGTTACACGGTAAGCATTATCATAATTTTGGGTCGATTTAAATGCGGGTAATGCCCATTTGGCCCCGGCGTTGTCAACACCAAATTTAAAACGGGCATAATCGGCAATCCCCTCGGTTAACCAGCCGGGGCCGTCGCTGTTGCCATAAGCCTGCACAATATGCATTACTTCGTGGGTAACCACGTCAATATCGCCGGGATGTTTGGTCATATACTTCGCGCTGAATACTACGGTGTCATTTCCGGTAGCAGCCACGCCGTCATAAGCGGTATCGATAACAAACGTTACTTTTTTAGATGTTTTTTTGTTGTACTCCTTGGCAAGCTTTGGATACACTTCAAAAAAGGTTTTGATCAGCCTGTCTTTCAAATCTGTGCTAAATGCAGCATCCTTACTGATAAAAGTTACCTGGTAGCCTTTTTGTTTAAAAACTTCCTGTGCATTGGCATTCAAACCCATGAACAAGCCCGAAATTAAGAATAGTGAGAAAATAAATATTTTTTTCATGAATAGTTTTGGTTTTTGCGATTGATAATGATAAACCAGCCAAATATAGATAAAACGTTTTATCATTAAAACATAATCCTCTGTAATATTATTAATAGTTTCCTTTCAATTTGTTCAAAAACAAACGCCTGTTGCTCTTCAAACAACAGGCGTTTTTTAATTAAACAATATTATCAAAAAAGAACTATGAAGCAGTTGAACTATTGTGGAGTTAGCCCCCTACTACCCAACCGGTTCTAACTAACCAGGTGAGCAGCATCAGTGTTCAAAGCTAATTAAATAAAACGTTTTACCAAATGATTTTGAGGATATTCGTGTACCCAAATAGTAAACTATTGTCACGCCGTAGCCTTCGACAGGGTCGATCCCCGCTCAATCAGTTTCGACGGGATTTTCAGATCAATTTTTGAAGCATCAAGTTTATGGGTGTTGATCTGCGCCATTAAAATATCAATTGCCGATTTTGCAATATCGTAAGTAGGTTGTTGTATGGTAGTGATACCCGGTGGGTATAAGCTAAACACTTCATTATCATCAAAACTTATCACCGCCAAATCATCGGGGATATTAAGCTTAAGATCTTTGATGGCCTGCAAACCCATGGTACCCAAATAATTGGTGGTAAAGAAAACAGCATCCATTTGTTTTTGCTTTTCAATAAATGCTTTAACAGCCTCAACCCCGTCATTCTTGTCCATATCAAAGGGAACCTTTAAAACCATCTTACTGCTATCTTTCAGGTTATTATCTTTTAAAGCAGCTTTGTAGCCCAGGCTCCGGTCGTTTAGCTGGATCAGCCCGAGGTCGGCAGTCACCATCCCGATATTTTTATATCCCGATCGTACAAAACAATCAACCGCGTTGTAGGCGCTTGTATAATTATCAACCAGCACATGAGGGATGCTTGTCCCGGGGAAATATCCGTCAATAAGCACTACAGGTTTTTCATTATCAACCAGGTTCTGGATATCTTTTTCCAGCCCCCTCATCGGGGTAATAATATAACCATCAACCAGTTGCTGGCTTAGCATCCTGATCATATCCTTACCTTTTTGCAAGTTATTGTTGGTGCTGCAATAAATAATACGATAGCCGTCTTTTTCAGCCTCCTCTTCAATAACCTTTGCCATCTCTCCAAAAAACGGCCCGCCAATGCTCTCCACTATCAGCCCGATAACTTTTGAAACACCCGTACGCAAACCAACCGCCATACGATTAGGTTCATAACCATTTTTTTGGGCCACATCCAATATCTTCTTACTGATCTCTTTGCTGATACGGCCCTTGCCATTTAAAACAAATGAAACAGTAGTTATTGACGTATCGGTAAGTTTGGCTATATCCTTAATGGATATTTTTTTTTTCATCATCGTTTTTTAAATTCAGGTTTAAGGTTTAGTATGCCCTGCATCTTAAAGTGTTATCAATTTTTATGTTAAACAGGTAATTAATCAAACAGATATCTGTTAAAATTTAACTTTTTGCTTTATTTCAATCAAACCCGGCAAGTTAATTTTGCTAATTGCCAATATTTTAACCTTGTAATATAAACATTTAAAACCGGACTGGTAAATATAGCGTATGCCTTGCATTTTCGACCTTTTCAACAACAATTTATTGCAAAACAGTTATAAACTTTCATTAAGATCATTAAAAAATCAAAATAGAAGACCTGTGTATAAAAGCTTTCATCGTATCAATTGCTGACAAATTAATGCTAAATTTAGATTTTGTGTTTTCCCTGATTAATTGGTATTTTAAAATTTCATGAGTATAACCCCGAAACTCAACCGCTTTGATCTTTCAATGATTGTTGTGAGCCTCGTAATAGGCATGGGCATTTTTGCAGCACCGGCAGAAGTAGCAAAAAACTCAAGCACACCTCTTTTGTATTTCGGAGCCTGGCTGCTTGGGGGAGCAGTAAGCCTGTGCGGGGCGCTCACCTTTGCCGAAATTGGTGCCCGCTACCCTACCACAGGCGGTTTCTACAAAGTGTTTTCATATTGCTTCCACCCTGCTTTTGCTTTTATGATTAACTGGGTGTTGGTGATCAGCAACGCTGCTTCGGTAGCTGCCGTAGCATTGATAGGCGCGGAATACATTAACCCCATTATTATGCCACAAAGCCTGCAAAACGATGCGGGCATCAAAATCATGACCATTACTTCCGTGGTTGTTTTATATATTATCAACTACCTGGGCATTAAAATGAGTGCCCGTACTCAAAACGTACTTACGCTTTTTAAAATAGGCATGATCCTGATTTTGTGTGCGGCAGTATTTAAAGGTAACATCAATGCTACCAAAGAAGTTATCGCATATCATAATAATAACAATATAAGCGCGTTCGGAATAAGTTTGGTAGCTGTATTTTTTACCTATGGCGGTTATCAGCAAACTATAAATTTTGGAGGCGATATTATAAACCCGAAGATCAATATCCCCAAGGCTATATTTTTTGGAATAGCTACCGTGATATCATTATACATGCTTATCAACTTTGCCTATTATTCGGTTTTAGGTATCAGCGGGCTACAGCATAAAACTACGTTAGCGGCAACCCTTGCAGGGGTTTTGTTTGGTGCTGCGGGATATAAAATAGTATCGCTGCTTATGTTTGTTTCGGTACTGGCTTTCGTTAACGTTAATATTATGGCCAACCCGCGTGTTTATTACGCCATGGCCGAAGATGGTATATTACCAGCCCGCTTTAAACGTGTAAACAGCCAAACCCAGGTACAGGAGTTTGGATTGAGCTTTTTTGTTGGTGCGGTGCTCATTATCCTGTTTTTTGCCAATTCGTTTCAAAACATATTAAATTATGTAATGTTTTTTGACACCATTGGCCTTTCAACTGCAGCTATAACGATCTTCGTTTTACGGCGCAAAACCAAACATCTCAATAATACAGGCATCTATATCATGAAATGGTACCCTGTTATACCTGTCATATTTATTACAACCTATTGGTTTGTTACTATCAGCATTTTTATTGAAAACCCACAGGCTGCTTTAATATGCATCTGTGCTTTTATTGCCGGCCTTATTATCTACTATATCACAAAACGAAGCCAAAAACCTAACACTATACTTTAATTATGGATTTGTCATTTATTTTAAATGAGCTTGGGGAGGAAAGAGAGAACTACTTTAACGCCGTTTCGCCGCCAATTATGCAATCAAGCAATTTCTGTTTTAAAGACGTTGCAGCACTTAGGGGGGCAATGAATGATGAATTTGAAAGCAGCCTGTACTCAAGGGGGCAAAATCCCACACTCACTATACTCAGGAAAAAACTCGCCGCGTTAGATGGCGCGGAAGACGCCCTGCTGTTTAGCAGCGGTATCAGTGCTATAAGTGTCCCCATTTTATCGCTGTTAAAATCCGGTGATCATATTATTGCCGTGGATAACCTGTACAGTTGGACAATTAAATTATTTAAAGACTTTTTACCCAAATTTGGCATTACAACCACATTTATTGACGGAACAGTTTTTGAAAATTTTGAACAAGCTGCAACTCCGCAAACCCGCTTAATTTACCTCGAAAGCCCTAATACATTTTGTTATGCCTTACAGGACATCAGAAAAGTGACCGGCTTTGCCAAATCAAGGGGCATCACAACCATGATTGATAACAGCTACTGTAGTCCCCTTTATCAGCAGCCCATATCAATGGGGGTTGATCTTGTGGCGCAATCAGCAACAAAATATATCGGCGGCCATTCGGATGTTGTGGCAGGTGTGCTTACCGGCAGCAAGGCTATGCTTAAAAAAATCTTTGAGCACGAGTTCATGAATACCGGTCCGGCGCTGTCGCCCCACTCGGCATGGCTGCTTTTGCGGGGATTAAGAACGCTCCCGCTGCGGCTGCAGCGCAGCTTTGAAAGTACCCGGATCATTACAGAATGGCTTGTCTCTCATCCGGCTGTACAGGATGTGATCTGGCCTTTTAGTCCCAAATTCAATCAGGCCGATTTGGTTAGCCAACAAATGCAGGGCTGCGGAGGTTTATTTAGCCTCGTATTAAAGCACAGTTCATTTAGTAAAATTGAAAAGTTTTGTAACAGCCTGCAACATATTTTACTTGCTGTGTCGTGGGGAGGCCATGAAAGCCTTGTTGTGCCGGCCATCGCTTCTTTTAGTGAGGATGAGTATTCGGCCGATAACGACCATCATCAATTAATCCGGATGTATATTGGTTTGGAAGATCCACATTATTTGATGGCGGATATTAAACAGGCTTTAGAAAAGTAAATAGTCCCGGCTCCGCGCCGGGATTACTGTTTGGTTTTTGAAATCAATTTTAATTATTTTATAGGGATGCATGCTGAATACCTTTTGCATGCTGATGTTCAAAATACAGGCACTTGATCTGGTACTCCCGGTTAACACTGTCATAAGCCATCAGATCAGCATCGCCGTGAAAGTAATTGCGGATGCTATACCTGAAATCATTTTGGTCAGGGAAACTCTTGTACACATTTGCTACAGTTAAGTTTAAAACAGGCGTTGCTATAGCGGCACTGAAGAAATACTTTTCGTAGCGGGCATAGCCTTTTCCTTGCGGTATTATTTGTGCATGTGTATAAAGCGGAAAACCGGCTGTATCAAGTATCTCATATGCTTCATTTTGATAAAACCTGTAATTTTTACCTCCGTCGCGGTAGCCAAAAACATTGCCCTTTAACAGACTGATCTTTTTACTTCCGGCTTTAACGCTGATGTGCTTTCCTCCAAAAAAATCATTGATTTTTAGTTTTTCACCAGCTTCGGGCACATAGCTTAGCCTGCCGGCTTTGTAATCCTGTACAGTTAAATAAATACCTGCGTTTGCATTTGTGTTTTGTGCCACAAGTCGGTTCGCCTGTATACTTATCATCATTGTGATGATGATCATTTTAATTGAATTTTTCATTTTGTTTACTATTTAATCTTAAAATTAAGGGCATAAAAAAGCCGGGCGGCAAAACCCGGCCTCCAACCTTTACTAAACCTAGCCCTGCAATCCAAACGGGATAAGTTATCGCGGTTTTAAAGTACGTTTATGTTACACGCCTCTTTGCGCTTAAAAACGCACCAATAAGGCAGCTATAAATCTTGTTTCAGAATTCACCAAATCGGGGACAAAATTGGTACCGCCAAGTGGTGTAGTATTATAACCATCAGGAGATGTAACGCCACCATGACCGGCAAAGTAAGGAACATCGGCATGGCGGTGTTCCACTTCCATCCTGAAAGTCAGGTAATCGTTAGGCATCAGATCCACGGTAGTTGAATAGTCATAAGCATGGAACTTATCGCCGGGATTAGCCGAGAACGGATGTGTACCAACTGCACCTGTGCCCACTGCCGGGATGGGGTTGGCATCGCCCGTTGGGTAAAGCACCAGGTAACGGCCGGGGTTGTTCATTACACCGCTGCCTACTGTCCAGCCTAAATGACCTTTAGCCATTACCATACGGTGATAAAACATGGCGCTGGCAAAGTATTGGGCCGGCCCTTTAACAGGATCGGATTTGAAACCGTTAACGCCATCGCCTTTTTCATCGCCAAGGTCGCCTGTTATAGAGAAGGCCGCACTGTTTACGAAAGTGTTTTTATTTTTGTAATAACGTACCTCCACGCTGTTATCAGTATGGAAGCGCTTACGACCCGGTTTATCCTGGGTATCGGCACCATAATAGTTATTACTTAGCACCTGAAGCCATTCTTTAGGGCGCCAAAGAACCTGACCACCAATGCCTGGCCTGCTGTTAAACATCCCGTATGATTGCCAGCCGTTAATCAGCCAAGGCTCAATTTTCAGTTTGTCCGATACAAAGATCTGCACACGCACACCGTTAAAAAACCATGGCGTATTATCACTGGTGAAGGATGGCTGGTAAGCCCAGTTTTCGGCATTATAGTACGAGAACAAACCTACGTACGACATGAACAAACCTGCATCAACGTTGATACCGTTCAACACATTAAAATGGTAACCGGCGTTGGCTTCGCTCAGGTAGCGGTAAGCTGTTGAAAGATCAAACTGTCCGCGGGTAACACTGAAGTCGTTACGGGGCACTACAGTTGATCGCGTACCAAATTGGGTAAGTACGCTGGCACGCACGTTATCATAATGAAAATCTCCGCCGAAAGCTACCGTCGAGATCTCAAACTCATGGTCACGCGCCAGAGCGGTTGAACCAACCACGGTATGGTCTATCGGGTTATTGTTTGAAGCGGTATAGTTAAAATCAAGCAGGAAACGACCGGTAAAGTATTTAGTATCGAGCAGGGCTTTATGACGGCGGTCGTTGCCGTTAAGCCAGGTAAAATCGCCAAAGGCAAATGGTTCGGGTTTAGTTTTTACGGTGTCTTTAATTGTGGTGCTATGTGGTAATGATGCAGCGTTTGCCTGGGCATAGGCTAAAAGTAAAGTAAGGCCTAAAGCAATAAATAAGAGAAGTTTTTTCATTTTTTGTATGAGATTATTTGTTCGCGGCCGGAGCGGGTTGCAGTGTTTTAGTTTTAATTGCTCTTGCCTGCGTTAATTATGGCACGCCTGCCAATTGCTATACCAAAGCGGCTGCAATATTTTCCGCCGATTTGATTATCAGCTCTTTATTAGTTTTTGTTTTATATTTTGGTTGGGGATAGTTGAATGTTCTGTTTCATTTTGAGAAGGCGGTTTTCTCATGGTGATTAGATAAGAGTTCGTAGTCTCTGAAGTGTAATATCAAACTAGTGGGTCCTGTCACCCTGAGCTTGTCGAAGGGTCGTGGGCAGAGGCCTGCCCACTATGCTTCGATAAACTCAGCATGACATCCTCTCTTTGTTAATCAATTCATAATAATATGATACTCTTCAATTTTACGGTACAGGGTGGCTAAACCAATTCCAAGCACCCTTGCAGCTTCTGATTTATTGCCTTTCACATATTTCAGGACCCTGCGGATGTGGTGGCGTTCTACGCTATCCAAATCAAGTGCTACAAGGTCATAATAACCACCGTTATGAAATTCGTTGGGGAGTAGCTTAGGAGTGAGTATAGGTTCGTCCATCAGGATGATAACCCGCTCAATTACATTTTTAAGTTCGCGGATATTGCCGTTCCACTTATGCTGGTTGAGCAGTTTAAAAAAGTTCTCGTCCACATCAGGCTGCTTTTTCTTAACTTTGGCCGAATACAGTTTGATAAAGTGCCGTGCCAGCACCTCAATATCACCTATCCTATCCCGCAGGGGCGGCAGTACTATAGAAAAGCCGGAAAGGCGATAAAACAGATCGAGTCTGAAGTGCCCGTCTTCCGATTCCTTTTGCAAATCGCGATTGGTGGCTGCAATGAGGCGTACGTTCACTTTAATGGTTCGGGTTTCGCCTATTTTAATGAAAGTACCGTTTTCTAATACCCGCAACAGTTTGGCCTGTAGGTCATGGCTCATTTCGCCAAGTTCATCCAGGAAAATAGTACCACCATTGGCTTCTTCAAACAAGCCTTTCTTGTCTTTGAGCGCACCGGTAAATGCCCCGGCCTTGTAACCAAACAATTCACTTTCCAATAACTCTTTGCTAAAAGCACTGCAGTTAACGGCAACAAAAGGCTTGTCTTTACGCAGGCTTTCATAATGGATGGCTTCGGCAAATACTTCCTTGCCTGTGCCGGTTTCGCCTAAAAGCAAAACGGTGGCATCAGTGCAGGCTACTTTTTTTGCCAGTTCAACCGCCTCCAGTATCGCCGGCGATTGCCCTAACACTATAGGGAAACCATGTTGGGCTTCAACCTCATTTTGCAGCTCGTTAATGTGATATTGCAGGTTGGCTTTATCAAGCGCTTTACTTACCAGCGGAATGATCCTATCGTTATCATCGCCTTTGGTTATATAATCAAAGGCTCCGTTTTTAATAGCCAGCACCCCGTCGCTGATGGTACCAAAGGCCGTTAGGTTGATGATTTCGATGTAGGGCTTTATTTGTTTGATGCGCTGCACCAGTTCAACGCCATTGGCATCGGGCAGTTTCACATCGCTCAGCACCACCCTCACATCCTCGCGCTCAATGATCCGCAGACCAGCTTTGGCATTTGGTGCCTGAATTACGTGATAACCTTCCAGCACCAGGATCCGGGCCATCAGTTCGCTCAGCTTAACTTCGTCATCAATTATTAATATGCCTGATTTCATTTTTGTATTTGTTTGGATTATTGATGAGCATCAGCGGTAGTGTTTCCAGCAACCTCACATATAAGCTGATCCCCTTCTTGATCTCTTCGAGGTAAATAAATTCATCGGCCGAATGTGAGCGGGCCGAATCACCGGGACCAATCTTTACCGAAGGGATGGATAACCAGGCCTGATCAGATGTGGTAGGCGAGATATAAGTTTTGCAGCCAACAGCTATTCCCGTTTTAACTATAGGATGCTCAGGAGATACCGATGACGCGGCTAATGAACCGGCGCGTGGACTTACCTGGCAGGATACATTACGTTTGATGATATCAACAATTTCATGCTGTGAAAATGTATCGTCATGCCTGATATCAACAGTGAACTCGCAGCGGCCGGGCACAATGTTATGTTGCGAACCTGCCTTAATCGTGGTTACCGTCATTTTTACGGGTGCAATACCTTTTAATTGTTGCGGAAACTGGTAAAGGCTAAACCATTCCAGATCACGCAGGCATTTGTGAATGGCATTATCGCCCTCTTCGCGCGCGGCGTGACCGGGGCGGCCATTGCTTACGCAATCAATAACCAAATTGCCTTTTTCGGCAATGGCCATCTGCAATAAAGTAGGCTCACCAACTATAGCCAGCTCGCAATTGCCCAGCAGGGGCAGGATTGATTTAATGCCATTTTCGCCGGAGTTCTCCTCTTCAGCAGTAATGGCGAGGCATAAATTAAAACCCAGGCCCTGATAGCAATAAAAATGCAGGAAAGCAGCAATTAACGATACCACACAACCACCCGCATCATTACTCCCCAGGCCATAAAGTTTCCCTTCGCTTATTTCCGGACAAAACGGGTCTTTTGTGTAAGCTTCGTTTGGCACAACCGTATCCATATGAGAGTTAAGCAATATTGTCGGTTTAGTTTCATCGTAGTATTTATTAAAGCACCAGATATTGTTTCCCTGCCGTTTCACCTTTACCGAATACCCAAGCAAATGCTGTTGTATAGTATCGGCAACCGCACATTCATCGCCGCTGAACGACGATATTTTGATCATGTGCTGCAGCAGCACAACTGATTCGCTAAAAAAATGCGGGTTTAAAGGCATGGTATGCCCCACCAGGGAGGTGACGGGCTGCTCATTCAATGTTTTTATCATAACTGATTAGTTTAGTTGGGGGTCGAATAACATGGCCGTACACAGGCAATTGCAGCGATTTTTACTTTGCAGCACATCGTAGTTTACACAGCTTTTGCAGGCATCCCAAAAACGAGGTTCACCTGCTACTTCGGCATAGGTTACGGGCTCAAAGCCAAGACGGGTATTCATTTTCATGATGGCCAAACCAGATGTGATACTGAATATTTTGGCGGTTGGGTATTTACTGCGCGAAAGGTTAAAAATACGGTTCTTAATTTCGGAGGCTACACCCTGGTTACGGCGTTGCGGTGATACGATGAGCCCGCTGTTGGATACAAATTTCCCATCGTCCCAGGTTTCGATGTAGGAGAAACCTACCCATTCGCCATTTTCAGTTACGGCCATTATAGCTTTGCCAGTATCGATTTTTTCTATTACTGAGGCGGCCGATCTTTTGGAAATACCCGAGCCTCTTGCTATGGCCGAACTTTCCATTTCCCTGATAATTTCGTCGGCGAACACTACATCGGCCGGAATAGCCGGCCTTACAATAATTCGTTCATCTTCCATTTTATATGTTTATTTCAGCTATCAGCACGGATTTGTTGAATAACTGTACATATCCCAATGCTAAAAGAATGCCCGTTGTGGTACGCTTGTACCATTTATAGGTTTAGGCCATGTAAATGAAGATTTTAGTTTTTAGCGCAGGTCCGGAGCATAAAAAAAGCCTATCAAAATGAAAGGCTTCTATTTTCAAAACAAGATATTTTGATAATTATTCAACCGGCTGATGGTATTCAGGGCTGTTTTTGAAATGCTCAAGGCAGCCATCGGCATTTACAGCCAATCCGCTTATCTCAGTTTTAGGGGATGCTTTTTTCTTTTTAGGGCCGGTAATTGAAACAATAATAACTGCTATTAAAGCGGTAACTTTAAGTATAATATAAAATGCTGCCATGACTTTTCAACTTAATGATAAAAACCGGCAACAAACTAAACCTATGCCAAAAGCTAATAAAAGCCCCTAAAATACACACACTGCACCAAAGCGACTACGAGCAGCCACCGCCCTCCTATCATTTTGGGATATATAAATTATCAAAATGATAAAGTATTGAAAGCAGGCCGATATTATTAAAGAGGTGTGTAAATTAAATGACTGATCGGTCAAAAACTTTACAATCCCGTCTCAAGAGGGGTGCGCGGAGGCATGAGCGGTAATAGGTGTGTGTTTCTGCGGTAGATTTATCAAAGCAGAAACACACCCCTCTCCCCTCTAAGGCGGGGAATCGCCCATTTCTTCACACTTCAATCCCTTAAGTTAATGGCCAGCGGGGGGTTAACAGGGTTAACAGAAATCGCAAAAATATAATACATATGCTTGACAATCAATAAATTAAACAAAAGATAGGGTTACCTCTCAAAGCAGTCTCGCGGCGAGAAAGTTGGCTTTAAGTTCGCACCAATCAAAACCAACTTAAAATCAATAAGTTACTATAAAATATAGCAGCCCTACTCCCATTTTTTGATCCCCAGCTTTTGCATTTTTGAATGCAGGGTTGATGGCGGCAAACCTAATTTGGAAGCTGCCCCATCCTTACCGCTTATTTTGCCATTGCAACGTTTTAGCACGTCTAAAATATGGTCGCGGGCGTGTTCATCAATGGTTTTTAATCTGTCGGTCGGCATTTCGGCATAAACAGGGCTTTCCTTTTTTCCCTGCAGCTTGGGCAGGTAAACGTCTTTTATTACCGGGCCATCCGTTAACAGGATACTGCGTTCAATAAAATGCTCCAGCTCGCGCACGTTGCCCGGCCAGTGGTATTCAAGCAGTTGGGCCATTACGTTTGCTGAGATCCCCGTTACCGCTTTACCGATCTTTTGCGCGTAACGTGCCAGGAAATGATTAGCCAATACCGGGATATCATCTTTACGTTCCCTTAAAGGTGGAATGATGATCGGGAACACAAACAGCCTGTAATATAAATCGAGCCGGAAGCGGCCTTCTTCAACTTCTTTTTCAAGGTTGCGGTTAGTAGCCGCAACTATGCGTACGTTGATCTTCACCGGGCCTCTGCCGCCAATGCGTTCAATCTCCTGCTCCTGTAAAACACGTAATAGCTTAACCTGCAATTCGGCCGGCATTTCTCCTATCTCATCCAGAAAAATAGTACCGCCATCGGCCAGTTCAAATTTGCCGGTACGTTTTTCCACAGCCCCGGTGAAAGAACCTTTTTCGTGCCCGAACAGTTCGGACTCAATCAGGGTAGCCGGCATGGAGGCACAGTTTACCACTACCAAAGGCTTGTTTTTACGGGGCGACAAATAGTGGATACTCTTAGCTATCTGCTCTTTACCTGTACCGCTTTCGCCTAAAACCAATACCGATGTATCAAGCGGAGCTACTATGCCAATGTGGTCGAGTACGGTGAGCATCTGATGGCTTTTACCGATAATATCTTTAAAACCTGCAGCCTTGCTTTTCTCACTTAATTGATTTTGGCCTAATTTATCAACCCTCGTTAGTGAGGGTTCAGGCACATCAAATGGGATGATCTCCTCCACCGTGGTCAGTAATGATCTGTACAGCCGATCTAACAAGATCAAATGATCATGGGTATAACAGTCGGTTTTGCGGCTGTAAAACGAAAAATGAATAACATCTCCTCCTGACGAAAGCAAAGGCAATCCTAAAAACGATTGCATATTAAAAACCTGGGCAATAAGCTTTTTAACGGGAAACTGCGGCCAAATCTTAACAAAATTAGCAGCATTATAAAAATCAGCCTTGGTTATCCGCGGACTGTCCTCCTGCATCTGGTTAAGCTGTTTTTTATTTGTTTTTGTGATGTTTACCAATTCATCTGGGCCTATAACCTGGTATTCATCAAACCCTGTACGCAAAAATGAAATGGCGTTGTCAGGAAAACCCGCACCATTTTTCATGGTAACAGTTAAATAATCAAACGGTACATGCGGCTGGATACTCATTGCTATTTTCAACAACTTTTGTTTCCAGTTTATCGGTTCGGCAACAATATTTTTAAATACTTGTTCCAGGGCCTGCTCCTGGCGCAATTTGGATTCAATACTGTTTTGATGGCGATAAAATGCCACGTCAAGGGTTATCAGTAGTTCTTTTTCGCGGAATGGCTTTACCAAAAAACCATAGGGTTGCGTAGCCTTTGCTCGTTCCAGGATACTTTCCTGAAAATTAGCCGACAGGTATACAAATGCTATATTTTTTGAAGTGAGCACTTTGGCAAGGTCAATACCATTCAGGCTGCCCTTTAAAAATATATCAAGCAATACCATTTCCGGTTTTTGCTCGTCAATGATCTCCAACGCTTCGGGTACAGAATCGGCAATGCCGCAAACTTTATAACCGGCACGGGTTAATATTAATTTCAGATCATACGCCACCAGCGACTCATCCTCAACTATTAATATCTTTTTGTTCATATTTTAATTAGCTGCAAAAGTTTTTCGTTCAATATTATTTAACATCTTCTCGGCCCTGAATTCCACGGTGATTATAGCGCCGCCGTAATTTTCTATTTTAAAATAACCACCCAGTTGTTTACTTAATGCTTTCATCATTTCCATCCCTAATGAGCTTGCTTTTTGGATGTCAAAATTAACAGGCAAGCCTATTCCATTATCGGCTATGGTGAGTATAATAGTCTCCTCGGCCAGTTGTAAGGCTACTTTAATTTCGCCCCGCTGCGCAGGAAAGGCATATTTTATGGCGTTTGTAATGGCCTCGTTTAGTATCAGGCCTACAGGTACGGCCTGGGCAACATCAAGCTTAACGGGCTGTATCATTTGCTCAAAACGAATTCCCCTATCGCCGGGATCATAACAATCGGCCAGGTAATTGATCAGCTCATTAATATAAACCGACATATCGATGTAAGCCACATCCGAATTACTGTACAACTTTTGATGAATAAGCGCTATAGCCTGTACCCGGTTTTGACTTTCCCGGATTGCGGCAAGCGCCGCGTTGTTCTTCAAAAATGCCGATTGCGTATTAAGCAGGCTCATTACAATTTGCAGGTTGTTTTTTACCCGGTGATGCACTTCCTTTAACAGCCAGTCCTTTTCATCTAACAGACCATCCTTTTCGTTAAGCAGGATTTGTAACGATAGGTTCTGATTGTTAATTTCCGTTTGTTTTAACTGTAATTGCTGGTTGCTCCTTTGCTTGTGCCGGTAGCCATTAAATGCCAAACCTGCTATAATGATGAGCATGGCCACACCGCCAAAAGTAATGTTACGCTGCATGTTTACCTTTTGCAGTTCGGCTTTTTGATTCTTACTCTGTTCCTGTAAAAACCTTATCGACTGCTTGTTTTCATTAGTCTTATATCTGATATCGAGCTCCTCTATCTGCTTGTTTTTAATGGCATTAAACAACGAGTCATCAAGGCGTTTATGGGTCTCGAAATGTTTTATGGCAGCTACATAGTTGCCGGATGCCGAATCAACCCGGAACTGCATGCCATGAATCTTGGTGAGTGTGATAGGCCTTATGGTATTTGATGGCAGCGATAAGATCTGTTTTGTATAAATGCCCGCCTTTTTATATTGTTGAATAAGCAGGTAAAAGCCGGCCATGGTTTCGTTGTAATGAACAAAATCAGTAACCATTTGCTCGTTGGTGGTATAAAAGTCTTTACTAAAGTTAGTAACCTTATATACGTCCATCATTTTCAGATAGTATCGCTCGGCTTCCGGGTAATCTTTCAGTGCAACGTAGATGTTGCCAAATGCCTCATACATATCAACCTTTTGCGCCAGGATCTTTGGTGGTACATCTTTTACCGCCTGTTTCAAGTATGCCAGTGCTTCTTTAGGCCTTTTAGCTGTTATGAAATCATAAATAATGAGGCTCAGGTACCCATAAAAATCTTCGTATTGTTTTCTATGCTTTAGTATCTCTGCCGATTTAAGAATATAGATGAGGCTTTGGTCATATTTATTCAGATCGGCGTATACCAATGCAAGTTTGGCGTAATAAAAATCGGCCAAAGCCGTATCAGCCGTGGCGTTCATACTTTTTATTACCTCGTGGCGATATAAAAGCTCGTTATGCAGATCAACCTTTTGTTTGCTTATCTCGGCAAGGGAATGATAGGTATAATGAAGTTTTTTGTAACCTATTGCTTTGTATTGGGCCAGCACCCGGCGCAGTTCGGTTTCGGCCAGATCAAGTTTCTTTTGGCTAAGATGGATGTCGGCTATGTTTTTGTTCATATCAGCCTCATCCAGTTTATGGCCCGTTTGCTGAAATAAGGCCCGGGCCTGCTCATAACTATTTATTTTATCAGGAATGGCAACTGTATCGTCTATAGATATATTATCGCCTAAGCGGGCCAGGGTTTTACCTTCCTGGTACTGATCACCTGTTTTATGGTAATAACCAACTACTTCCATAAAAACAGCTTTACCCTGCTTCAGGTTGTCCTGCTTGAGATACGCCGCCCCTTTAAGCATCATAGCTTCGTTAAGCCACTTTGCCGAATGGATGGCAACACTCATTTGTATGGCTTTATTGAAAGCGGTGATGCCGCTATCCAACACCTCTTTGTGGTCGCCTTGCTTGTTGAGATAATAGCTACCTAATTGTATTTGCAGCTTAATAGTATTGGTGTCGGCTTTGTTTTTTTGGTTATCAAGCTTTAGTTTAATGGTAGCAATGTCCATCTTTTTTTGCCCGGAAACGCTTGGGGCAAAAATTAAAGCAATAAAACATGTCGCTATATATTTAAACATATACTTAGTATTTTATTGCCCCAGAGATAATTACCGACAAAACCATAACGAAGTCATCTCCTGTGAAAGTCACGGAATAGTGATAGGCGATGATTTGCTAAATTTATTCAATTTTATGCAAACGGCATCAATAAGCAGAAAGCTAAATTTTCTTTATTGCCGAGATAATCAGGATCCGGACCGGCATAAAAATCCCGAAGCCTGCTCAACCAGTCAATGTACAGATCATGGATTCGATTGTACAGATTATAGATGGACGGGAAATTTCGGATTTATATCCCGGAGGTTCCTACCAAACCCGGTTCTCTTTAGTATACTCTCTTTCAATACCTTCCAATATTAGTTCAGAGGTTATGCGGCTTTCCTTGCGGGCCAGCATTTGCAGGCAGGCAAATTGTACTACATTCAAGATCCCGGAACCACTGAGCTCATATTTACGCGAGATCTGCTCAAGGTTAATGTGCCCGTTGAGGTTGGCTTTAGGCGGAAATGATTTTTGCCAGATAGTATAGCGTTCATCGGCATTAGGCAGCGGGAAGTTAATAACCGACTGAAACCGGCGCATAAAGGCCTCATCAATGTTATTTTTAAAATTAGTTGCCAGTATTACCAGGCCATTATGCTGCTCCACACGCTGCAGCAGGTACGATGCTTCCTGGTTGGCATATTTATCGTGTGCATCTTTAACGTTAGTCCGTTTGCCAAAAAGCGCATCGGCTTCGTCAAAAAACAGGATCCAGTTTTTATTATCGGCCTTTTCAAATAGCTTGGAGAGATTCTTTTCTGTTTCGCCTATAAACTTGGATACGATCATTGACAGATCGATCCTGAAAACGGGCTTGCCTGTATACTTACCGAGCAGAGATGCAGTGAGCGTTTTGCCCGTTCCCGGCGGGCCGTGAAATAATGCCCGATAGCCTGGTTTCAGTTTCCGTTCCATGCCCCAGTCGGTCATTAATACCTGCTGGTAGTT
Source organism: Mucilaginibacter sp. SG538B (assembly GCF_013376065.1). Taxonomy (NCBI): domain Bacteria; kingdom Pseudomonadati; phylum Bacteroidota; class Sphingobacteriia; order Sphingobacteriales; family Sphingobacteriaceae; genus Mucilaginibacter; species Mucilaginibacter sp. SG538B. Next base: position 1,242,865 of record NZ_JABMJI010000001.1, on the reverse strand, counting down.
CACCCAGTTTTCCAGCTCGGCAATTTGCCTGCGGGTGGTATCGTTGAGTACAAGGTCATCCCAGTTATAGGTAGTTTCCAGGTGTTGTGCCGGAAAGTTCATACTTAGTTTGGGAATAGATTCGGTGCCGCTGATCAAAAGTTCAACGTATTCGGGCTGTAACAATAATCTGCCGGATAAAGCAGGCTCACCTTCGGGCACATCCTCCAGGTATAAAATATGCTGTTTGGCCAGATTGCTATGATGATGAAACAGATCGGCTATCTCCAGCCGCTTTTCCAGGTCATCGCCTGCCAAAACAAAAACTGCTGTTTGACCGGTTGGCAAAAAGCTGCGTCCGTTACGGCTCCTAACACCACCAATCTGCTGAAAGTCCCCCGATTCACGCATGTAAGGCTGAATAATTTCATCAAAAAACTCAACTTGTAAATGAGGTACCAGGGCCATCATTAGTATAATAACCTCATTGCTGTTCAAGCCATGATCATCAATTAATTTCTCAAGCACACTACCATTTCGCTCTAACTGGGGCAGCAGTGGAGGCAAATAAGTTGCGTCGTTACCAAATACAGTTTGCAACCTGGCTTCAACACAACCGGCTGTATACTGCATTAATGCCTTTAACTGTTTAATATTAGTATCCATATTACTTACGCGGACCGTTTTGCTGTACAACATGAGTTAATTCGTGTGCCAGCAGGTTCATACCCGCAGTGCTTTCCGGATCAAACTTAGCGGCGTTAAAATAAATATCGTTGCCATGTGTGAAGGCCTGCGCCTTTGAAAGATTACAAAGTTCAACCGCCTGCTGCCCGGTGTGGATTTTCACCTGTTCAAAATTCGCGTTCATCTGGTGCTCCAGTTGTGTGCGTACTTTGGCAGGTAAGGGACTGCCTCCACCTTTACTTTCGTTCAGCAACCTGTCGAACTTTGCTTCCGGGGGTTCGGGCCTGCCTTCGGTTTTTTCTACACCGCCGCCTTTTTCTTCCTTTTTTTGTGCAGCAGCCTTATCGTCTTTTTCGTCGCCTTTTTCTTTTTTCTGAGGCTTGCCTTCGTCCTTTTTATCTTCTTCGCCTTTTTTTTGCGGCTCCTTGTCTTTCTTATCTTCTTCCTTCTTTTGCGGTTCTTTGTCCTTTTTCTCTTCCTCTTTTTTCTGAACGCCTTCCTTATCCTTTTTATCCTCCTCCTTTTTCTGCGGCTCTTTATCTTTTTTATCTTCTTCTTTCTTTTGAGTTGGTTTCTCTTCTTCTTTCTTTTCGTCTTTTTTCTGCGGCTTACCCTCTTCTTTCTCGTCCTTTTGCTCTTTCTTTTGGGTCCCTTTAGCATCCTTTTCCTCATCAGCTCCTTTTTTCTGAACGCTCATTTGTCCCATCCGCTGTGATGAATTAGCAGTTGCCTGCTGTGACATGGTTACTTTATGTGCTACCGCATCGGCCTCCTGCTCGAGGGCGCTATCCTGGTTACCATCAATTTTCCTGGCCTGGAAAAAAGCATCTCCATCCTGCTTGCTTTTTTCGCGGCTGCCATTAAAAAAGGGCTTATCTGCTTTATCCGCCTGTTTCTGACTAAGCGGCTGGCGTGTATTTTGGATGTATTTCATAGGAGGTTTAGTTTAAATTGTTTAACAAATCTAATTGCTTTTTGGCATGGGCGGCCCATTCGCCGGCATCATGCAGCAGGTCTTCAAAAACCCGTTTCGCTTTATCTTTCTCGTTTAAATTAGCCAGAGCTATCCCCCGGTAAAGCTGTCCTTTCTTATTTTCGGGGTATTGTTCAAGTAATAGGTCAAGGTGTGCCAGCGCATCATCAAAACGGTTGAGGCCGAGGCAAAGCACCCCGGTATTTAATCTTATCTCTTCGTTTCCAGGGTCATATTCCAGGATCCGCTCGTATTCTGCCGCCCCTTCATTTAACTGGCCGCTTTGCAAATAAGCAACGGCCAGGTGGTTACGTACCGCAATATCGCCAGGAAACAGCATCAAATACCTGATCAGGTACCCTGTAGCCGACGCATAGTTTTTTATCATTAATTGGGACAGACCCGCAGTTTGCAATGCCCTGCTGTTTTGCGGATTCTCTGATAAAACATAGTCGGCCATTTCAAAAGCCTCATCATATCTGCCGGTTGAAAGATAAACCTGTGCCAGTCCCATCAGTAAATTTAGACTTGTGGGGTTAAGCTCAACCGCTTTAAGCCAGCATGTTTCAGCGCTTTCCATATCTGCCGATAACATATACAGTTTTGCCAAGCCCTCCCAGGCCTCAAACTGATCGGCCTTAAGCGTAATGGTTTGCCTGAAAGCGTTTAGAGCCTTATCATACTGGCCCAGCAAAACTTCGGTATTAGCCAGATTGAGCCATGCCGAAGCATTTTGGCTGTCAATTTCTAAAGCACGTTCAAACAGCGGCTTCGCTTCGGCAAATTTATTTTGCTGGTAAAACAACATTCCCCGGTTATTGAGCAGGGTAACATTGGGCTCATTTAAGTCGGCAGCTTTGGCATAATAAGCCTCGGCAGCTTCAAAATTGCCGTTAAGCTGCTGTATAGCACCAAGGTTTATCAGTTCGGTTAGTTGGCTTCGGTTGCTCATAACATTTCTTCTTTTACTTTATCTGCTATACCACCTGCTATATCAGAAATGCTGATTTCAGGATAGGTAACTTTAATATCATCGGTTTTCACATCAAATGGTTCGCCGTCTTTATAGTGGATTGGCAGCGAAACTTTAACCTGCAGATCAGGCCCATAGCTAAATGACGCCAGATTTTTCGTCCACTCTTTTGAAATATCGGTAACCAACAAATCAAGTTCGGCTTTAATGAATGCATTCACATCAAACGTGAACTTAGGGTGTACCTCAATCTCACCCAAAGCGTTAAACTCAAACCCGGTTGTGGGCGACCAGGCCAGGTCGGCAGCCGCGCTTGCCTCACCCTCCAACCCTAATCCGCCGACTATCTGAATACCACCGGTAACGCTGGCCGGGCCAATACTTAAACCAATACCAAGCGCGGCTTTTAATTTTAAACCTGCATGCGCCGGGATCACAAATTTTGCCCCACCGCTGATCCGGGTATTTTCGGGATGTGAAGGATTGAATTCTATCTGTCCAAAAACATCTTTAAGTTGTCCGGGACCTACTGCCGCGTCAAAGTCAAGGCCGCCATCAATAGTTGCCACAATACCAATGCTCTTAGGCCCAAGCGGGATAGCGAATATGGGGATCTGGATGGTTGGTACCTTGAACAGTTCTTTATTGATGCTCTTCTTAGGGAAAACATCAACCGCCGAAGGCAGGTCCAAACGGCCAACAACTTCAATTTCGCCGGCTGGGGTTACCCTCACACTTGCTGATGCCTGCAGCCAATCGGTAACTTTAAGCGTTAACTTACCCGAGCCATAGGCGGTAAACTTATCTCCTGCCGGGCCCGATGGTGTACCATCAGCGGCAATAGCTCGATTGGTTGCGCCAACAGTGACTTCGCCTGATACCCGGTCAGCAACGTAAGATGCCTTGCCTTCAATGGTCAGCGCGCCATCGTCATAAGAGATTGACAGCTCGGTATTGATCTTCGGTATTTTAGGTATCGCCTTACCATTGGCTTTTACATGGTAAATTTCATCCGGCCCCCGGGTAACTTCAACATTCCCGCTGCCGCTTTGGATGCCCGGCATATTTTCGTCAAGAACGAAGCTGCCGCCGATAACCAATGTTTCGTTTCCATAAGTAACGTGGATCTCGGCGCTTTTTACGCCTTTGATATCAGGCTCGGCTGTTCCGGAAGCATTAAATATGTTGTTGGCATAATTTATATTGATATGCGCCGATTTAAGACCTTTTATTTTACCGGCAGGAATGCCAATATCTCCCGAAGCGCTAAATTCTCCATTACGATAGGAGGCTTTTATTTGTGCCGGATTGAAGGTTTTTGAGTCAAAATCAAAAGACCCCTCAAGCGCAAACTCTCCCGACGTGTTGGCCATAGCGCCAACTTTACCTTTACCCAGCTTCTTTATTTCAAAATTAGCTTCTCCCTTTATGCCGATTCCTGAGGTAGCTGCGTATACTTCAAGCGAAGTATTGGTGATTTTAAAAGGCGGTGGTACCTTGATCTCTCCCGAATTAAATACCTTACTTATTTTGATACCATCTTCATTAAAAATAATGTCGATAGCGGAACCTCCGATAATCGGAACATCGGTATTGATCTTGCCGAATCCTATCAAACCAGACTCACCGATATCTAACTCCGTTATTGTTATGGGGCTTAATCCCTTTGCCTTTAGCCCTGCACTTAAAGCCTGTTTTACAGCTACACCACTTAACCTACCGCCGTATATACCGGGCACCGGTTCTATTGGTTGTGTTGTGGATATCCCCGCCACAAACGCGTTATCCATGAATACTTCAATAGTAGCAGATCCTTTTGAACCCGCACTGAGTATCGTGGTGTTGTCTTTATCTTCATAAGAAATCTTTCTTATTTTCAGATTAGCACCGTTTCGCTTTATATGCCCTACCTGAACATTAACATCTTTCTCGGTTGTTTTACCCGCTTCAGGAGCCCATTTAATATTTTGTGTTGCTCCATATCTTTCGCTCGTGATCAGGGAAAGATTAGTGCTATCTATAAGTTTTGCTCTCGCTTTATCTGTATCTGAGAGAAATACCAATTTTTTAAGATGGTCGCCAGCCTCAATTTCACTTAACTCCCAGGCCTCTTTACCGCCGCTAATAGGCAAGCTCCCGTCAAGCGTTCCGGCAGTAATGGTATATTTACTCATTACCTCGGCTGCACCCGGCTTGGTTTGTCCGTCGGGCATGGTGGTAATGGCATTCAATGCTGCTTCAACTTTTGAGGTGATCTCTGTATTGATATTTGAACCAGACGACCTGTTTGCTGCGGCCTCAAGCATCCAAAGATTGGAGATGCCATCTTTTCCACCTAATTGTAACTCAACTTTGTGATCAACATCATAGCCATTATTTATTTCATGACCTTTATCGTTCCAAAACGGGCGTGCAAAAGTAGTCTTGAGCTGGGTAATGGAGCCGGTAAAAAGGTGCTTCAGGTTAGTAAGTTTTTTTTCCGACTCAAGCGTCATGAAAAAATTGGAGGCGTTAGCCTCTTTGGGGATCTCGGCCGTTTTTTTATTATTGAAAACGGTTTCAAAACCAGCTCCTTTGGTTGCAGCGTCGTTCCAATCGGCAAGGTGTTTGCCCGACCTCTCAGTTTTTTTGAAAGAATAATTAGTTGTTGAGCCAGGCATAAGGCCAAGTTTTAAGCCTGGTATGTTTATTTTAGGTACAAAAAGCGATTCCTTTGATGCTGTTGTATCAATCGGATTTTCGGCGGTAGCAACCTGACCTGCATTACCCGATACATCGCCCTTAGTTGGTTTACGCTGTATTTTCTTTTTTACTCCACTCCCCTGTTGTACCGTATGTGCCACTTCATGCGCCAGCAGGTGCTGCCCGGCCTGGCTTTGCGGATCATATTTACCCGCCCCGAAATAAATATCATTGCCGTGGGTAAACGCCTGTGCTTGTAAGTCGTTACTTAAACCGGCGGCTTCACTGTTGTTATGGATGCGTACCCCACTCAAATCCCTGCCCATTGCTCCTTCCATTTCCTCGCGGGTATTGGCAGGCAATGGTTCGCCGCCGCCTTTGCTGCCTTCAATTTTTTGCTGGGTTTGCGGTGATACATCCGGCGCGGCCGCCTGGCTGCTGCGTTTTAGCGTATTGCCCTCGTTCGGGTCGCCATCGCTTTCAAAAACAGGGCGGCGCTGTAATTCTTTATCAGCTCCGTTCTGCTCTTTTTCCTGTTTATCTTCCTTCTTATCTTCTTTCTTTTGCACAGCGGAGTTAGTTGCAGTGGCAGTGGCAGGAGCAGTTGCAGTAGTAGAAGCAGTTGCAGTGTTCGCTGCAGTTTTAGGCTGATTAATATGCTGAACAACTTTATCAGCCACCTGGTCGGCCTGCCGTTCAAAATGATCGCCAGGTTCATTCACCGTCATTTTACGCTGAACCTTATTCCCTTCAAAAAAGGGCGCTTCCTGCACCTGTTCAACATCATGAGCGGCAGAGAAAAAAGGATCTTTCCCTGCCCCCTGCTTGTTTGCGGGCTGGTTTTGTTTGGTGTTTGCAGGTGCTGCCTTTTGCGGTGTCTTCATTGCCATTCCACGTAAAAAGGTTCATTCATCCAGGGCAGTTTAACTACGCCAATGCCCCATGGCAATGATGAAAGCAAGATATCCAGGTCCATCCGCTCTACAATAAGGCGGGCAGGCTGTTCTGCTTCAATCAGTTTCCCGTTGCGAATTAAGAATGCCTCGCGCAAGCCGCCGGGCGATGTATTTTTTAATGCTTTCCAGTATTTTATCACGGTTCGGAGCATATTGTCGCCTTCATCAAGCATGCGTTGGGGTATTTCAACTTCACGTTCCAATGGCTCGTCAAGTGGCCACCGGCATAAAAATTTCTCAAAATAAAGGTCATATTCAAAGGCATTCACATTACCGGTACCTAAATAGTGCAGCAGGTGAACGGCCAGTTGCCTTGCGGGCAGATCAACAAAATCGTTATCCTGCAGCAAACCAAAATCTTTAAAGAAATACTCCAAAAACGGGTGCAGGATCACCAAACCGGCCTGGGCTACATAAGTTCCGGCAATTTCTTCTTCTTTTTTCAAGCTTGTTTCCGGAGTGTTATCGGGTGTGATTATGGGCTTATTACTTTGCTGTAGCGATTTATTTTCTGTTGATTGGATAACTGTTTCGGCTATTTGAATGAGGCTCATCGCAGAAATTGAAACAGAAGCTTTTAACTCTCCGGTTATTAAAGCGGTTAGCTTTTTCAGGATTGCACTATCACCAGCAAATTCACTATGGCCTGTCCGCAGGCAAATCATCAGCAAGAGCTTTTCAATGATCTGCCGCCCGGAGTCGCTATTAAATTCCGCCGGTAAAACCTCTTTAATGTTAGCGTGTATGTTTGTTGCTGATTCACCAGTTATCAAACGCCTGATTTCTTCAACAACAGCGTCGACCTTTTTTTGAAATCCATAAGTCTCGGCCTGAAGTAAAACCATTGCCAGCTTTTTAATAAAAGCCATACCAAACTGGCTGAATAACCTGGCTGCCGCAAGAGCTGAGCTCTTAAACAGATTGATAAGCTTTGATTGATAAACGTTATCATTGATCAACTGCCCCGATAGTTTATTTAACCAAACATCTTCCTGCTGTAGCCACTCTGTTGCAGCAACAGCATACCATGGGAGCCTGCCCGTATTCAGGAAATAAATAAACACGTTAAAAGCCTGCTGTTCATCGGTAAGTAGTGAATAGTCAATGACATTATCCGGCTCATCTCCGTTGGGCAGCAAACCGGGGTTTAAAGCTGGCTTAAGCGCCTTCGATAACCTAAATTGCAGTTGCTCAAAAACATCTTCCATTTTACCCATACCCAGGTCAAGATCAATCTTATCTATCAAAACATGGGCAGGCAGATCCATATCATCCAGCAATTGCTCCAGTTTTTTGAGCAGCACCTGTTCAAAGTACCGCACGGCCTCGTCCTGCACCTTTTGGGCAGTGCTTCGATGCGATACTTCTATATCAAGTACAAGCTTATGGATGATATGTGTGCTTCCTGCCATAGCTCAACATTATTTAACAGTGCCCGGATCTGTAGTACCCGGATCTTTTTTGATAATCTTCGAAGCTATTTTGGGTGTCACAGGAGTTACAGCCGGATCTGTCTTCGGTGTAGCCGCCTGTGTTACAGTTGTACTCGGTTTAATCGCAGATGGGTCTACCGTTGGTGTTGGTGTTACCGATGGTGTTACCGCAGGTGTATCCCTAACTGTAATCACCGGCGGTACAGTAGTACCCGTTGGCGGCGTAGTAACCACAGGCGGAACTTTAGTAACTACCGGTGTAGTGGTTTCCGGCGGCAAGTGGGTGAGTACCGGAGTGGTGGTTATAGGAGGCAAAGCAACAGGCGGCGTAGGTGTATATACCGCACGACACTTCTCAAACTTGCCATTTACAGCTATCAGCGTAATAACAGTATTGCGACCGCGTGGAAACTGGCGCATATCAAACACTTTTACTGTGTTTACCTCATTGCTGATAGTTCCATCGTCAAATGTCCATGTAAATTTAAAGCTGCCCGGATTAGGTGTTTTATTTGTTAAAGTAACCGTGGCAGCACCTTTTTCATTATCCATAGTTACCTTATAGTCAAACGAGGCCTGCGGATGCTCATGGATCATGAGCGTACAAGCAGGAACCGGCTTGTCGTTCACCATAAAGTCGTTGATGCTGACATCATAAGGCCCTTTCGATGGATCAAAAACCCACTGGCTACCCAGCAATTTCACAGCATCTCCCGCTATTTTTGAGGTGATAATCCCTGTTGCGGGTTGTACGGCAGTGAAGTTTATATTACCCTGATCCGAACAAACTTCGCTGGCGGCTAACTGTAGGTCTACCGGCTCCTCAGGAATCTCTACTGTAATAGTAACCTGTTCAGAATCGGCACAATCATGGTTATTGGCAGACAAGGTGAAGGTTAGTTTACCATCAGGGAATTTGGCACGAAGATCAGCATATTGGAAGGTAATGTTATCATCCGGCTTAGCCAGATTAGCATGCACCTGCCCGTCGGGCATTGTCCATGTGTAAGCAAATGTATCGCCCGCTGCCTGATTGGTTGTAGCCGTTAGCTGAATAAATACGGCAAACTGGGTTGTATCACTTATGCTGGCTGCAGGTTTAACAGACGGATGTTTGAATACGGTAATGGTGCAATCGGTTGGCTGATCATTTACCGTAAATTTAATCTGCTGGCCAAATGTACCGTCTTTAACTTTAGTAGTATCAAAATAGGTTATTGCGTCTTTAGTTACAACTGTAGTTTCAAAACCAGCCGAGGCTTTGATAACCCCATCAGCCGGGCTAACTTTAAACTGCAGCAACCCTTCGTCAGAACATGCTACGGCTTTAGGTAAACTAAGCCCTACCTGTGGCTTAGGCATGATAAATGCTACCGGCGGACAATCAGAACAGCACATATACGGCAGGCAGAAATCGGCAAATACTATATCGGCAGGCACATCGGGGTTTGCAGCTACAGCTCTTGATTTTCCCAGTTCGAGCGCTAAGGCCTGAGTTTTCTTGATGATCTCGGCTTCATTTGTCGGGGTGTATTTACGTTTTGACCGTCTTTCATAATATTTTACAGCATCGGCAATGTTATCATACTCGGTATTTTTGGCGATATAAACCATCACGTCGCTATCACTTGCAAAACCTTTTACAAACTGCTGTTCGCTTTCAAGCGCCTTTAACCTGTCTTCGAGCGGAAATTTGTCTGAAGGGGTGGTTGGACTGGGTGCAGCTACCGCGGTAGCATAAACCATTACAAAGGTACCACCCGCCGGCACACCTGCCAGGTGTTCTAACCCGGTATGATTAGCGGCATAGGCCGAAAAGGTAAGCTGTTGCAGCAGCTTGGTTTTGCGGTCCTGTATTTCCTTTAATATTACGGCAAGCGCCTGACCTGCACAGCAATTTTCAGATAAGCGCCATAACTGTAATTCATAATCATCTTCATACCCTTTTCGTACATAGTCGCTTTTAGCAAAAATCTGGCGGCTTTTTTGAGCAGCCAACTTTACTTCGTTGCAAAGTTCATCCAGGCGGGCTGTAAAATTATCAATGGTGTCTTCGTCAATATCAACCAGCCTGTCGGGCAGCCACTGGCTTATGTTACGGGTACCGGCTATCATACGCACAGGGATATCAACTGCAATAGCTTGCTCATATGAGCCTGTTGCCGAGGTATCCACAGTTTTGCCTGCGGCATCTGCATAGTCAGAAATACTGATGGCCCCGCCCTGCCTGCGGATCTGATCTACATAGTAACCTATACTGCCTTGAGCAATATTGATATTATTGTCAACTGCGTCGATGCCGCCGTCCATCACATATTTATCGGTGCTTTTATTGATCGCAAACCCGCTGCTTACCTGCTCACGTGCAGTTGCCTGTATTTCGCCGGTATCCGCTGTTTTGGCAGCAGCCATTCGCATTTTAGGTGTGGCTGCTTCTTCCTCATTGGCCAATTCCAGTTTCTGCTGGGCCGCCTGATACCGGATCTCATTCGCCACCGAATAACCTGTTTTGGTATCAAAGCTTGAAAAAAACTTGCTTACATCACCATAAAGGCAATTCTGCTCTGCCTGGAAAGCTTTTAATGTAGCCTCCAGATCATTAAACTGGCAGGCATAATCATCGATATCAATATCACTAAGGCTTACATCCCCCAAACGGATGGCAACCACATCAAATGGCAGGTTACTGTCTTGCCTGATCTTATCAACCGCCGCAATAGCCTCGGTATATTTCTTGCCGATATGCCCTTCAATCCTGAAAAAATTATTGGAGTCGATTGAATAGGCGAGCGGATTTACCACCATATCATTTGCGGGCGAATAAGCTCCGGCATTATAACCAAGGATCAGCTTATCTGTGCCCTGCAGCCACCGGTTATAACTCCACTTTTGAGCCAGGTCGACCGGTTTGCCGTAATAAAAAGGGATAGCCCTTGCCCCTAAAGGTTTACTGTTATCTGTAGATGGTGTTATTTTCACCACCGGGCTCGGAGGCAGCGTAAACCCGCTGCTCATAACGTTCAGCCTGTCGAGCAGGTTAATGGCAATGTTCAGCTTATCTTTATTGGCGCTGATAGCCGGCGAGGCATAAAATTTATGGCGATATGGCGTTGGCTTGGCCGTAGGCGTAACATTTAAAGCACCCAGCATAATATGTTTGGGGAAAGCATAAATATTGGGGCAGCACTGGTAAATGATATCCGAAAGTATAGCCCTCAATTCATTATACCCGGTTAACAGATCTTTGTAAAAATCATACAGATATTGCGCCTGCATTGGGGCTGTAGCTTTACTCAGCGTTGTATTGATATTGGCAACGATACTGGTAATAGGATAAACAGATTGCGGATCGAGCGCGAATTTGAATGTGTTGTAGAGCGTTTGAACAGCACTTGATAAACCACCGGCACCATCATTTGCAATTTTTGAAAAGGCAGCGGTAAGCGCTGATGATGAAGCGGTAGTCTGCTTATTGAAAAACACCCGTTTTGCCGCCAGCACAGGGGCATCAAAGTACGCGTTATAAGCATTGAAATACTTTTTGTAGATATCGTCATAAATAACCTCCGAACCGGTTTGCTCAATGATCTGGTTCATATCTGCCTGTGCAATAAGCAGCACTTTGGGTTTGGCTACCTGCTTGCGGCCCTGATTGTCGCAATCAATAGCCGTACAGGCATCCGGATCTTTAGAATAATACTCCAGGTAAAGCAGGCCGTACATTTCGGTAAGTTCCTTACCAGCCTTTGATTTAAAATTGGTGAGGGCAAAACTATCAACCGGGAAAGCGCCTTTATCATCGGGCGTTACCAGCTCCCATAAAGCCATTTGCGCAGCATCGGTGCCCATGGGATAAAACGGCGGGTATTTGATCAGCGAATTATCATAGGCCCTGAAGTTTTTATAGGTTGTTTCGGGCATGTAAAGCAAATCGCCGTCGGTAGTTACGCCGCAGCCCTTGCCTATGGTTATGCCGTTGGCATCGCCTTTGAAACTTAAGCCGCATACCAGGCCAACACCAATTAAACAGGTACGGGTAAGGCGCTGCTGATCTTCAAAAAACTCTACAATATCATTCAGCTGTTTGGCTGTAAGCACCTGGCTGTCAACAAAGGAGTTATACTCTAAAGTTATATCGGTGAGCTTTATGTTGGTTACTGGTGGCATGGCTTTTTCATTTAGGTTTTAACTGTTATTATTTGTGCCGCCCTGCAAGGTGCCAAGGCTGGTTTTGTTCAATATTATCGGGTTGGTTTCCTGGGTATCATCGTCGCAATCGCTTAGCTGGCCCTGCTGATAAACAGTGTATAGTTTTTCAAGTACATCAATAAATTTGCTGTTCAATACAGGGTCTATAGGCGTATCGGTACTTACCGCTATGTGTTTGGCAGCAAGCCAATCTTTATAAACCGCTTCAAAACCAACCATCTGATCATGCCCGATGAAACAGATGCGCGGCAACACATGGGCCGGTGTTTCGGTGCGGATGAGCCGCTCGGCATAGGTTCGGAAGGCTGTGTTTCGCAACCTTACGCTGTACCCCGGCAGTATCACACAAATCCGGAACGAATATGGATCAAGCGGCTCGCAGTACACACCGTTAGGATCAAGGCAAACCGGCATAAACTGGTGGTGGGTACTATCATCGCCGGTATAATCAAATGGCGGGCGCAGCAAGATGTTCTCAATCACGTACATGCCCTCCATCTTGAAATCGTTCTGCATAAATTTGATGATAAATGCTATCTCGGTTTCGATGGCGGCGGCGCTGAACTCCATATCATTATGGGTAAGCAAAGTACCCGCAGAGTTGGCTATGTTATATACATATTTACCGGCGGTAGCTCCCGGACTTAAGCGGTAATTTTCCCTGTCGCAGGCCAGTACGGATACGAGGCCAAGATCTTCATAAGCATCAATCTCCTTCAGGAAGTTGGCATTACCCTTAAATTTCACCACACCAAGCTGCGATATCGTCCAGTTATAATGCAGAGCATCTGCTTTAAACAAAAGGTAATCTTCAACACTTAGCTGCTGCATTTTATAGTTGGAGAAACCCAGCAGCATGGAGATCCGTTTTTCCATGCCCGATACGTTCACCAGTTGCTGATCCGGTGTTTTGGCGTTGTACAAATCCATCCCGCTGCCGCGGCAAATGCTCATCTGGTCATAGTCTTTCAAAAACTTAACCTTATGCCTGATGATGTTGCGTTGGTAATCTTCGCCGTAAATGCGGTACATCAAAAAAACATATTCGTTAAACTGTTCGGCAAAACGGGCCAGCAAATGGTCGAGGAATTTATTTTTCCGTTCGGGGTAGTTATCCTGCCCGGTTTCTTTAATTACATCATCAACCGTTTTTTCCCATTGGGCATAACCGTCCACAAGCTTTTCTACATCCCTGATGCCATTTACCGTGTTACTGAAATAGGTTTTGCGGATGCTGTCGTCGGCAGTAAGCAAAATCCGGGCGTTTGAAAGCTGGGCGAAGTAATTGGCCAGCACCTGGTCATAAAACAGCAGGTAGCCTTTCAGCTGTAAGGCCAGCGACCGTTGTTCAGTTGTAGCAGTATCAGGCAGGCCCAGCGGCGAGATACCGTAATTTTCAGGAAACTGATTTTGCAGCGTTTCATAATGGCTTATATCCCTGTAATCGCCTTCGGGTACCGGCAAATCAACTATCTTTTTAGCCTCTACATTGTCCTGCCAGTCTTTACGAAGCTGGTTAAGATCGGCCTGGGCTTCGGACTGCTTCAGTTCGATAGGCACCACATCCTTATAAAACGTGAATGATGAATTGGTTTCACACAAAACAGGTTTATGGCCATCCTGTACACAAAGCAGCCATTCGTTTGATTTATAGATCTTATCGGCAACCTCACTCTGCGGTGCAGTACAGCCGCAAAAACCAAAGGAAATTCTTTTCACCAATCGTACACCGTCAATTTCCATGATAATGCGGTACAGATCAGACAGGCGCACCTCTGTACGCAACTGCGAGGCCGCAAGTTCGGCCGGGATGATAAACCCTTGTTTAGCAAATTCAGCATCAATACCCTGCAGGTTTTCAAAATCAAGTACCGGGCCCTCAAAGATCTCGTCGGTCTGCATGCCTTTATCCAGCAATTCTTTAAGCAGGTAAAATTTAATATCGGGTGTAAGGTATTGCTCAATATTAAACATGATCTGCGCCCAGATCATTTCAGGATCGGCCTGGGGCTGCAATTCAATTTCCGCGCAGATAACTATCTCCTGGTTTTCAACTGCTTTTACCTGGCCAAGGTCTTCACACAACTCACGGAAGTAATGATATACCGATTTTATTTGTTTGATGATGTCATCCTGTTTCGCTTTGATCTTAGCCGCATCACCACCCAATTCAGGAAAATCCTCAAAATCAATCAGGATATCGTTGATACCTTTTAGATCGAATTTTACTTCTTTACCGGTTAGGGCATTTTCGCCGGGTTTGGCATAACGCAGCAACGGTTTACCATCAGGTTGTTTATAGTTGGCTATGATACTATGGGGCGATTTTTTGATCCAGGCATTCCGCACACCATCTATCCGCACAAATAATTGACGGTAGTCGTCGGGGGTAACCGGGTAAGTGGGCAATATTTTTATGGCAGATAAGAACTGCTCATGCATACTGGTGGTATTGTCATGATCAACCGCTAAAATATTTTCAACGGGCAGGGTAATGCGGTAGTTCAAATCAGTGAGTGCATAGCAAAGCATCTCCAGCGTGGTAATACCTGGGTCATGCACGTTATAATCCGACCAAATGGCACTGGCCAGGTCGCGGATATGCTGCATACCTTCGGTGCGCAAAGTATTATACTCGGGCCCAAGGCTGGTATCAATTTGTTTTGGTATGGTTAACTGATCAATCATGGGCATGTAGGTATGGTTTTGGTATCAATTAAATGTTGTTTTGCCGATACAAGGATTGCCTTTGAATTGCCTGCCTCCAAAACATCGGGGTTTGCAGGCCCCGATGCTGTGAAGTACATCTTAAAATCGGCTATATAATCAACATAGGGTAGTTCTTCAATAAAGCGGATCACCACACTTTTGTACAGGATGCCGCCAAAATCAATATCGGCATTACGGTTAAAAGCCCAGGGCGACAGGTAATTAATCACGTCGGTATTCAACTTAGCCGCGTATAGGTTTTCATCCAGTCCGAAGTAAAATTTCACCTTAAAATCAAGGATTACCTCTTCATAATCAGGATTAATAGCCAGCAGGTCAACATGCATAGAGTTTAATCCCGACAGATATTTGGTGATCTCGCTCAGGGTATTTTTGCTTACGCGAGGTTTAAATGGATCAAAACTGATCTGGTTACGGATATCAGGTATGGCTACCACCCTTACGCTGCCCGGGGCAACTTCAATATTATCGTTGGTATGGTTAAGGCATTTAACCCTGAATACCTGCGGAAACTGCGCCATTACCAGGTGCTCATAATCCCAGATGGTGACAGCCCGGTGTTTATGCCTCAGCCGTTCACTTACCCTCAGGCGGAAAGCGCCGTCATCTTCCGGCAGTAAACCGCCAAACGAGGCATATGGCTGAGTAACCGATTTGATTTGCGGCAGCCTGTCGAGCAGTTTGCTGATGGTACCTGCAGGCAACCCGGTTTCCAGGTGCGAAAGTTCATTATCATTATCGGCAAATTCGGCTTCGGCAGCCTGGATATGTACGTTGATGAATTTACAAACCGAATCTATCGTTACTGCAGTTGGCAGTTCAACCCCAAGCCAGGTGAGGCTTTGGTTTAGGAATGTATTGTTGGTTGTAGCGCCTTCGGGGATTAAAAATTTGATGATCCCCGAGCGCAAAAAATCATTGGTATCGTCGCTGATGATATTGCTTTTATCCAAAGCAAGCCATTCATTGCCTGATAAATAATACCATTTAGGTTGAATAGTATCCGAGAACGAGGGCGCAAGCGCGTCTTCACTGCCCTCGGCTACCTGGAAAAGAATACTGGCTATAGATCCCGTTTCAATACCTGCAATGCCTATGTAAAAAGCTGCAAGATCAGGAGCTTGCGGTATAGCTGTAATATTCCCGTCGATAAGCCCGTGATATTGTTTTTTAAGGAAAGCATGCTGTTCGGCCTGGCCAAATGGTGTTTCGTGAAAAAATTGAACGTTATGGTTCACGTAATCAGCCAGCAAACCAGGGTTATCATTACTGCCGGTCAAATCGTCAATCTTATTTTTAGCCGATGCCTTGTAATCGAGCTTTAGCGATGCTATTTCGGGAGTATAGGGTTCTTTAGGGATAAGCGCGGCCCTTGTTGTATCTGTCATGGCAGCGGCAAACAATTGCGGATATATACTATGCAGAAAATCCTTTTCAAGACTTATACGGATATAATTATCCTTAACTCCTGCCGAAAAATTTTCGGTTTTTGTTTGAACTGTAGTAGCAGTTTGCTGAAACCCAACAAAACCCAGCACCGGGAAAAACATCTGCATTGGTTGCACATACTGTTGCACCAACGCCTTTTCGGCCTGTGGCCAGCTACCCTGTTTAAAAGAGCCCGACACATTAAAATACAGATATTTATTAATAAAATAAGGTGCGGGATTTACCGTTTGCTGAACGCCATCCGGCTTAAGTGTAAAGGTATTATCGAGCACGTTGATCTCACTGCCATCACTTGGGAACCATGCTCCGTTTTTAATATAGGCTACTTTTGCTTTAAAGTCACTTTTGGCCGTTATCACCCGCGAGGTCCCCGTGGTATCTGAAGCCTCATTACTGGCGTTAATGTTATATGCACCGGGACTTAATGTCGACTTGAGATAATCTGTACGATAAGCCGTATAATAACTTTTCAGATCATCAGGTACGCCTTTCCAATCTATATGAGGCGTAATTTCTGTCCACTCTTTTTGAAAGATCTCAGTACTGCCGATGTATAGGGTTGAGCCAACTTTTGGCAGTGCGCCAAAGGCAAAGAAGGGCTTTGATGGGTCAACTTTACCGTTATCATTTTCAACAGCCAGGTTTTTCATACCTTTCACAGTCACATCTATCTGCACATTATTGAGCTTAGCTTTACTCAGCGCAACATAAACAGGATAGGCATTATCCTGAACGCTCATCAGCAGGCGTATTACCGGGAAATCGGTTTTATAATTTTCTTTATGAATTGCCTGATCATAGGGTACAACAGCCTTAGCCTTTGCCGGTATATTTACTGTAATAACAATTTGCTGCTGATTAACCTTAAAGGCATCTGTAGGTGGAAAATCGGCCTGCAGCCATTCTTTTTCGGATGTTAAAAAAACCTTAAACAGTTGGGTTAATATGGTAGGATCAATAGTAACGAGCCCGGTAAAGTTAAGTGTTAAAGTTATAGTACGGTCCCCTTCGCTCATGAGCAATACCTTTGATGCAAAAGCAAAGCCCATTGATGCCGTTGGCCAGCTTTTACTGCCAAAAGGGTTCCATTTAGGTACATCGTCTTTAAAAGGCGTACCCAAACCATCGGCCGAGAAAGTAACATCGGCATAAGCTACTTTTTTATCTGCTGCTGATTGATACCAGCTTTTCATAGCAGCTATGGTAGCGCTGTTTACTGCCAGTTCGGCATTTGTTTTAAATGTAATGGGCTTCGGCTTGGTGCTTTTATCCTTGCCTGCATCAAGCGCGGTGTCCTGCGGCAGTAAAAAGCCGGTTAGGTTACGGGCCAGTTCAAATATTACATGTACCTTGTCAGGTACTTCGGGGCGGTTACGCAGCTGCAATACCCGTTTAAAATAAAAATCAAGATGACGGCCGGTAAACTGGTTCAGCGCATCTTCGGAATGCTGCAACAGCATAATGAAACACATAAACAAAGCCAGGTGTGGTTCAACATCGCTCTTAATGCTTGAATCAGGGAAACCCAGGCCGGCGTTTTGCATTTTAACCTCAACCTGTTTTAAAAAATCCTGAAGCGCTTTTTTATCCTGGATGAAAAACGGTTTCCAATCGCCCTGGGGGTAATTGCTGTCTTTCAGGGTATAATAGTTTATTTTATCGGCATAAGCAGCCGCGAACGTCAGCCAGTCTTCCATGCCCAATTCCTCAATTGGGGCGTAGGCTGGGTCAAGCGCTTTCAGGAAGCGCTGTGACTGGCTTGAGCCATCACGTTGAAGCGGATTTTTATCGTTACAGGCCATGGTTAGTTCTTATTGGTTGGTAGTTATGCTGGTAATCTCATTTTTATAATAAGGGAACACGTAGTTGTACCGTGAATTGGTGGTACGCACCGTGTAATTGAGCTTAATAAGCAAGATCCCTTCGTTATCCATACTGGTGTCAACCTCGGTGCTGTTGAGCGTTATCCTTGGTTCAAAGTACAGTATGGCCGTTTCAATCAAATCTTTGATATAGGTTTTGAGGGTAAGGTTTACAGCCTCAAAAACTATCTTTTGTAAATCGCACCCGAAAATTGGCTGCATAATTCGCTCGCCCAGCCGGGTGGTAAACAGTATGCCCAAACTGCTTTCGATATCGGCTTCGTCGGTAAGCATTTCAACTTTACCGGCGGCTTTGTCAAAGCTTGGCGGGAAGCTCCATCCCCTGCCTATAAAAGGTATTTTTGGTTCCATTGATCAGCCTCCGATTATTACTGTTGGGCAGCCTAACACTATTGATCCGCCATGGGCTGTGCTATCGCCCATGCGGGCGGCGGGTTTCCCCCCTATCAGCACCGTTGCCGAACCCATGATTATCGAATCAGGCGGACCGGCGCAAGTACACATATCGCCCACGCATACGGCCGGCATACCGCCAATAAGCACCGTTGGTACCCCCGGCCCTATTACCGGCCCGCCTACGTGAGGTGAAGGCCCGTTGAACATAGGGCATACGTGCATATCGCCTATCCTTGCTGCTGCTGCCATTTTTTGTTATTAGTTTATTTGTACAATTGAGCCTTTCAGTGCCGCCGTACCGCTTGATTTTACTTCCACACTGGCCGATCCTTCGGCCGAAAGGGCGGTATTGGCTTTCAGGCCCAGGTTCATTCCTTCGGCGTTAAAATCCTGCTGGGCCTTAAGCACCAGTTTGCCCTGGGTTTCGATGGTGATGCCATCGCTGTTCATTTTTATCGAGTTGTTGTTCTCATCCTTTAACTCAATCGCCCCGGCATCTTCATCCATTGTTATCTTTTTCCCGGCCGGCGTTTCGATGGTTACTGATTTTTTATCGTCATCAAAAATGAGTTTCATTTTGCTGCGGGTTACAAAACCCTTTTGGTTGTTGGCATCGGCCGCGGTTAAAGGAGCGGTTTTATTGCTGCTGTTAAGCATGCCCAACACTACTGGCTTACGAGGGTCGCTGTTTAAAAAACCAACAATTACCTCATCACCAACTTCGGGCAAAAAGAAACTTCCGCGTTCTTTACCGGCATCTAAAGTTGCCACGCGTGCCCAAATCCCCTGATCATCAGCACTGATCACCGGCATGCGTACCAGGATGCGGCATTCGCCATCGGGATCGCTTTCCAATTGAGTAACCACACCTATCTGCAAACCGGGTACTGCCTGGATCAAGGCCGAAGCAGGCTTTATACTGGTTTCAAACTTTTCGGTAAACCATTGCGGATCTAAACCAAACTGTACTTCCAGTTGCCAGTCGCCGGCCGAGATATGATGCTGAATGTGACTTACAAACGTGTTGCCGTTAAACCGGTCGCTCAGATTGCTGAGCTTAATGATCATCCCCGGCTTTACTGTATGGATGCCTTTAAATTTCACCCTGCCCCGCACTTTTGAAAGCACCTGTTTTTGCTTGAGCGATGTTGCCCAGGCCTGCAACTCGGGCTGCGAAAGCTTGCCGCCATGGTTAAGCTGATATTTACTTTCATTAAATACGCCAGCCAGATCATCACTTGTCAGATTGCCGTTCAGTTCGCCTGATGGCGGATTAGCATCAACCTTTTCAATTTCCTGTGATGCCGGGTTCCAGGTGCGGCCTGTTATGGAGGGGAACTGGATCCTTGAATCAATCTCAGCATCCAACTCCAGCATTGTTGCGCCAAATGATAATTCCACAACCGCGGTGCCGCTTATTTCCGGCTTTTTGATGGAGAGGGTATTATCATCGGTATAAACCAGCATCCCGTTCAGTTCAGCGCGACCGGTTATGAAATCCCAGTCGGTGGCTTCGTATTGCACCAGGTCGCTGGTGGTGATGTTCATATCGGCAACATCGGTGCTTAAACCGCTGTAAGTGCCAGCTATAGTAGTTATAGCATCGCTGTCCTTCACGTTTTCGCCAAAATACTTGCTATGGCGGGCAAGTGTCATGGCAATGGCCTTATCGCGGCATTCAATAACCAGTTGCGAGCCGCTGTTACGCAGCTTGATACTATGCTTGATAACCACACCTTTAAACAGTGTGTAGTTATCTGATTCATAACCGCACAGGATCTCGATGTTTTTACCCGGCACAAACAAGTCACCGTTGCTGGCATCAAACTTTTGGGCCGAGGTATCACCATCAATAATCACCAGTTTGGCGGCTGCTATCCGGTTTACGCCTTTATCAATTACCATAGCCTCCACCTGCATGGTACGGGGTATCTCGGTGCCCTCAATTTTTACAATCGGGGTAACAACGGTACTTGGCCGGGTGGTTTCTATGGTGCGGCTATCTGCCATGATTTGTTATTGATTTAATGGTGGAAATTTGAGCTTTGTGCCTGTTTTAAGGTACCTGAAATCGTTAAGACTGTTTGCCCGGGCTACTTCTATGTAATACTTTGAATCGCCGTATATCTGGTAGCAGAGCAGCGGCAATGTGTCCCCTTCGTTAATCACCCTCACTTTTGTTAAATCGGGCGACTGGGCATTTTCTTTAGCTACCCGCTTTTTATCCTCAACCGAACCAATGAACGAAGCTTTTACAATGGCCCTGAGCGGGCGGCCCTGGCTATCAAACAGTTTATAGCTGATATCCATTGTTTCCAGGGCACCGTCAAACTGAAGCGTTCCCCAATAGATACTTACAAACCTTGGCCGGTGCTTATCGCCCTGGTATTCGATGATGAGCTTTTGCAGGTTATCGATATCCTCGTCAACCCCTAACTCACCGGCGGTAGCACCATTGATAACCCCGGTACGATCAAACATCAGCTCGAAATCCATCTTCTGGGGCTCAATTTTGGAAAACTTGGGCAACTTGCCCGAGGTTCCCTGCGCCTGTTTATCAGAATACTTGATCTCGATCTTCTGGCTGTAGCTTTCGGGGTTAACCTGTACCGTCATAGAGCCTTCTTCATTTTTGCTCTTCGGATCGGACCAGGCCACGATCTTCATTTTGGTTACGTTATCGGCCATCAGCGTTCGTTTTTATTTTTCAAAATCTCCAGTATCTGCTCCACGCATTCGGCAATGATCTCATCTTTATCACCGCCGCCACCGCCACTACCGCCACCGACACCCGAGGGCTTTGAATCCTGTTCGGCAGGGCTTTGATTTACGCTCACGCGGATGTTCAGTTCTCTGATCTCAATTGGCATAACATCAGGTTTGAAGGGTGTAATACTGGTATTGCAGCTCAAAGCTTTCAATTGCGATGCTGTTTTGCTCGGCATTCAAATCGCTCAGGCTCCATTTTTTTGGCCAGGCCTGCACTACATTCCAGGTTAAAAGCGGGTCATGTTCTTCATTAAGCAGGCTTACGGTCAGGTCTTTGGGTTCGATAATAAAATTATTGAACACGTTATTGCACCAGTCCATCAGCAGTTTTGATTCGGTAATGAGCCCTCGCTTCAGCACCAGTGCCGGAAACTTGGCCCTTACCGGCAGCGCGTGTTCAAAACGGTTTTCGCCGCCCTCCTTTTTGGATTCTGTTTCCATCTCCATGGATAGGCCCGATACGTTCTGGAACCGGCTGTCGATTTCTTCATCGCCAATGCCCGTAAACACCACCTTAAAGTGAAAACCTAAAGGCGGATAACCCGATTTAGCGTCGAAGGCCATGATTAGCCGTTTTTGATGGTTAAACCTTCGTGCGCAACCTCAAGCGTTTCAATTGCAGCCTCGTTGGCATCTGCTTTCAAATCGGCCGACTGGATCTTAACCGGGAAGGCATTTTTTACCGACCAGGTAACTACCGGCTGATGCTCTTCGTTAAGCAGGTTAATGGTAAGGTCGCGGCGGTCTATCTGGTTTAGTTTTACGGTGTTCATCCAATCATAAAACTCGTTATCGTTAGCAAATGTGCCGCGTTTTAGGGTGATGTTACCGTATTTGCGCATGCCGGGCATTTTTACCTTATTGTATTCCTTACTGCTGCCTTCGCGGTATTCAACCACTTCGGTTTCAATCTGTAAGCCGGTTACTTCGGTAAAACCGATGCGTGTGCCACCCCAGTCAACCTGGAAATGGAATTTGGGTAGAGGATAATTTGCCATTTTATTTGTTTTAAATGAAATTCATTGATTTATATAGAACCTATTAATTAGCTTTAAATCAAGTAATTAATAGCTTTAAGCTTTATGCATTCCGCTTTTAGCTTTTATATAATTAACTCTCCTGCATTTTGTGTGAGAAGCGGAGGATGATGAACTCGGCAGGCCTTACTACAGCCATACCAATTTCAACTATCATGCGGCCCTCCAAAATGTCAAGCGCGGTCATGGTTTCGTTAAGGCCAACGTGTACAAAAAATGCGTCTTCGGGTTTAGCGCCCTGTAAGGCCCCGGCACGCCATTGCAGCGTTAAAAAGTTCTGGATCATTACCCGCACCTTTGTCCAGGTGTTGGCATCATTGTTCTCGAATACAAAAGGATAAGTAGCCTTTTTAACCGATTCTTCAACCATGATAAAGAAACGCCTGACAGGGATATAGCGCCATTCATTATCATTACCTGCTAAGGTACGCGCTCCCCAAACCAAAGTGCCCCGGCCCGCAAAAGCCCTGATAGCATTGATTGATTTACCGGTGGCAGTAACATTCATATCGTCCTGGTCGCTGTTGTCAATTTTTACAGCGGGGCCAATCACATTGTTAAGGCTTACGTTGGCAGGTGCTTTCCAAACTCCCCGGGTACCGTCAACATTGGCATACACCCCTGCTATTGCCCCAGACGGGGGAATAGTGCTCATTTTAAGCGTTATTGCCGAGTTAGCAGCGCTGAAAAATACGTTGCCCGAGAATAAAGCCTGCTCGGCAAGGTTTTCATAAAACAGGGCACCGTTTATTAATGCGCCAAAGCCAGTTAAAATAGTGGCAACTGTATCCTGTAATGCCTGTACAATGGAAAGCGCACCGGCTGCATCTTTGGTAAAATTATCTGCATTAGCAGCTATTGCCGCATAGGTTGAATTGGTTATCCATGCTGTATTATCTAATACCGAATAAACAGGTGTTGGATTACGACCGGCGGTTGTATTAGCAGCCACCTTGGCATTTTTTTCGTAGGCAATGAGGTTGGTGATGGCAGCGGCAAGCTTTGCATCTTTGCTCAAAGCATCAATATCTTTGCCATATAACGCACCAACAGCGGGTGCATCTTTAGCCTTTTTACCCGCGGTAACAATGGCGGCCAACAAATCGAGGTAACTGGTCAGTTGTACATCGGGAGTTACATTTTGAGCAATATTATTTGCCAATGCGGTTAACTTTGACTTAACTGCATCAACCCCGCCTACCCTCAACGCAGTTGCATCGGCAGCGTTGCTAAATACAGATCCGATTACTTTATCAGTATCTTTGATAGCATTTTGCAGGTTGGTTACCAGTGCCTTTTCATCAGTGCTTTTTGAAAAGCCATCATAATTGGTGATCTTGGCCGGTACCCCTGCATTATTCCAAAATTCCATCTGCCTGAAATCAACATTGACATCATAAGTGGTTATAATCCAGGGATAATAAGCCGCGCCATAATTGAGATTGTTGATCCCTATCGAACTCCGGAAGTCATCAATAGGCTTATTGCTAACATCCTGGCGTTTATCGCCCTGCAGCACATCAAGTATCGAAAACCTATCCTGCATAGAAGCGCACAGGCCCAACGCTTTGGTTTGCAAACCGCTAAAAGCAACAAGGTCGGGGTTACCACCGCTTACCAGCTCAACCGCATCGGGAAATAAGATCAGTGTAGGCTCATCCTCGGCCGATAGGGTATCGATACCTCCTGATATAGGCGGCGCCGTTACTGCAGATGAGAAATCTCCCACCGAAACGATATAACATGGCCCGCCGCCATTGTCAAAATACTGCCTGAGTGATACATACAAATGAAACCGTTTATCGGGTACCACGTTCAGGATCTGGTTTGTAGCCGGGTTAACAGTAACCTTAATGGTTACCGGTACATAGCCGCCGCCAAATAAGCTTTCAAACTCCAGCAACGATTTTATACGGGTTGGTACATTTACCAATGATTTGCCTTCAGGAGTTAATGCAAAAGCTGTAAAACCTATAAAGGCGGGTATAGCGGTTTCAACCTGGGCAACTGATGGCGGAAACAGTGCAATCTCCTGCACGTAAACTCCGGGTGTTTTATAAGCCATGACTAATTGATTTAAGATTGAACCATTTTATGACTGAAACGAAGAATTATAAACTCGGCCGGACGGACCACAGCCATGCCTACTTCAACAATAAGCCTGCCTTCCAGTATATCCAGCGAGGTCATCGTTTCACCAAGGCCAACGTGTACAAAGAAGGCATCTTCAGGCTTGGCGCCCTGTAAAGCTCCCGCACGCCATTGCAGTATTAAAAAGTTGGCTATCATACCGCGTACCTTTGCCCAGGTATTACCATCATTAGGCTCAAATACAAAGGGTTGGGTTGAGTTTTTAACCGATTCTTCGACCATGTTAAAGAAACGCCTTACGGATATGTAACGCCATTCGTTGTCATTACCTGCCAGCGTACGTGCTCCCCAAACCAATACACCCTTGCCCGAAAATGCCCTGATGGCATTTACTGATTTACCGGTGCTGGTGACGTTCATATCTTCCTGGTCGGCATCATCAATTTTTACCATTGGGGCCACAACCATGTTAAGGCTCACATTTGCCGGCGCTTTCCAAACACCCCGCGTATTATCAACGGATGCGTATACACCTGCTATTGCAGCTGCGGGAGGTAAAATAACCGAGAACAGGCTGGTTTGCTGTTTGATATAGTTATACAGATCACTATTTAAGTGATAGATAGAATTGGCTGTATTGGCATCGTCGCGCAGAACGGCAGTGGCCGGAAAATCAGTTGGTGTAACGCCTGTTCCGGAAACAATCAGCTGTTTGCTTTCATTGCTGAAATAGTTGATGCTGGTTTGCAGCCATGGATAATAGGCAGCACCATAACTAAGGTTATTAACCCCAATAGCTGTGCGGAAAGCAGTTGCGATATCGCCAAACGCTTTTTTCCCTTTATCGGCTACTGCCACATAGGGGTCAATAAGTACCACCCTATCCTGCAGAAATGCAGCCTGGGCCAATGCCGCGGTAAACAAGCCATAATAATCTGCAGGTGCGGTAAGGGTTACCGCATCGGTAAACAGCAAGATTGTGGGCTCGTCTTCCTTTTGAACCGCGGCAAGCGCGTTTCCAAGCAAAGCTTTGTCAACATTAACAGCCGCACCAGTTTGGCCTGCCGAAACAATGTAACAAGGGCCACCGCCATTGGCAAAGTAAAGCTGCAGGCAATAGTACATCCTAAATTTCAGGGCTGCGTAAGGATCGTCAACCGCGGCATCAAATGAAAATACACCGGCCGCCTTTTTGATCTTGATACCGGTTGCTGTTCCGGTTGTGGTGAACAGGGTATTCTCGGCAAAACCAAAGATCTGCTCATACTCTTTAAGCGATTTGATCCTGACAGGGTTGTACTGCAGCGATGCCCCGTTATAGCTAATATTTTGTGTATAGCCTATAAAGGCCGGGATAGCCGTTTCAACCTCGGCCACCGATGGAGGTAGGAGTGGAATTTCTTCCACGTAAACACCCGGAGTTTTGTATGTTGTTGCCATATTACTGTTTTTTACTTCCTAAAAAAATATGTCTGAAAAAATCTGATTGGTTTCTGGTTTAATAAGGGATGCCGTTGCATTGGGCAGGTCGATGGTGGTTGGATGATTATTTTTATCCTTCACTTTCACAGCTATGAAACCCTGCCGGGTAAGGGGCAGCGGGTTATCAGTTACTGATGCCGCGCCAAAAGTTTTACCTATATAGCGCCAGTAGGTTGCCCGGTTTTTAAACCGTAAACTAAACACCGGCGATTTAAGCGTGGTATCCGCCTGTAGCAGGTTATAAGTTGCACCGCTTGTTTTAACACAGATATCAATAAAAGCCCAGGCCGATGAGTCCATGCTGTAATAAAACGGAAAGTCGTCAGTATAACCTGCGGTTGCCAGGTGGGCAGTATATAAACCTTCCGGTAAATTGCCCATATCAGCTTTGATGATATTCAAAGGCCCGGTTTCCACACTGCCGGGCACGTTTACAACATTGCCAAAGCGATCTTTTATAGTGAGTACCGGGGTTTTATTAGCCACCGTAACCTGGTAAGTAAATATGCGTCCAAATTGGCGGATCAAATCATTATTACTTGCGTAGGCCAGCGGTTTTCCGCCTACCAGCGGATCAGCTACCCAGTTGCCCGCCGGGGTAGCGCCCGCTGCCGGATCAAGGTTATTCTTTTTCTGGGCGATAAATAATTTAGTTGGCGCAGCCTGGTTATCTACCAGCATATCGCCGGGGTAATAGTCGGTAGCAGCCTTGTACACATTCGGTGTCGCTGTTAAAAACGGCGCCACACGCGGCGAATACGAAGGATCGTTGGTAAAAAAGTATACCATACCATCCGGCGCCTTTAAAGGCAGTGAGCTATAGTTCGCAAAAAGCCCGTCGTTAATAGCCATACTAAAGCTAAATACGGTGTTATCCGGCGGTACTATCTGCGGCTGTTCCTTCGTGCCGTTTAAAGTATACGGAATGCCGGTAATAATGCCGGTTTCGGTCTGTTTATAAACCATGTGCAAGCCTGCGAACTTTGCCCTTGTAGCTTTAGTAGGCGTTACGCTCATGAAACTGCCTATATCATAACGCTCCAGCATGGCCAGGCGCGCGTCGGCACTCAGCGTGTCAAAGAGTGTGATCCCGTCATCCAGGTGATAATGATGACGGATGTCAACCTCAAAAAGCGTTTCGTAGTTCAGGTCCAGTACCATCGGGTTTATAATTTACAGGTTAATCGCCGGCACTAATCGTTAGCTCAATTTATCGCTCAATTCTATCTTTTTAATGATGCCTCGTGTTTCGGTCACATTATCGCGCAGTATTTCAATCAGCCTGACGCGGTACAATACGTATGGAAATTGTTTACCACCCAACGTGCTCCACAGGTAATTGGCCTGCTCAAATGTGGGCGAGTAGATATCAAGTATAAGGCGAAAATCGCCGAGGCCTACTTTCGTGGTCGGGCTGTTTTGTTTGGTAAAAGTGCTCTTCCCCTGAAAAAATTCGACGATATGAGACAGGAAGATCAGTGATTTTTCATAAGAAGAATGCAAACAAGCCGAAAACAAAACATACAGGTTAAGGTACATTGGCGCGTTGCGATAGTTAATATCATCGCCGTTGCGTACATAGTTCGGTATGTTTTTCATGGTAAACTCTTCGGATATATTTACCAGCGTTACCAGGATATTCTCAAGCCCTTTGATCTCATCATCGCTCAGGTGGGCCACGTTTTTAAGCTGGGTGAAGCTTGAGCTGAGCCCGCTGTTCCCGTCGGTTGTTTTGAGATAGTTATTTAACTGCTCGGCTAAAAAACTTACGGTTTGGTAAATCATGATAATTAGATGTTTATAGGTGGTTGCAGGTTAGCTGCTGATGTTAATCCAAAGTTGGGCATCTGGCTTTAGTAACAAGCAAGTGTATGCACGTTAATTACCACGTATTTATACGCAATCGACCCACGTACAAATACGTGGTAATGAATGGGTTAAAAAAACACAAAACCTTTAATCTATAGTTAAAACGGGCTTTTTTTGTTTAAGCATTTGCCGCCAAACAGGCCTTTGTTTAAAAACCATAAATTTTAGCGCTTCGCGGATCTGCACATTTCCGGTACTCCTGAACTTCAGATAATTCACCTAAAGGATACCACTATCCTAAAGGATACCGGTATCCTTCAGGATAGTGGTATCTTTTTGATAGTTATGAGAGGTAATTTTGCTGCTACAAAATAAAGAGCAATGAAAATATTACATCTCATCAGCAGCCCGAGGGGCGAAGCATCATTCAGCGTAAAATTAGGCAAGGCCATCGTAAGTGAATTACAATCGGCCCACCCGGATCATACTTTAATCACACATGATTTAACAGCTACCCCCTTCCCACACCTGGAAGAAGCACACATAACATCTTTTTTCACTCCTGAAGAAAAAAGGACACCCGAGCTTGTTGAAGCCGTTAAACATTCGGACGAGGCAATTGCCGAACTAATGAATGCCGATACCATAGTTATTGATGCACCGATGTACAACTTCGGCATTCCATCAACCTTAAAAACATGGATAGATCATGTTGCACGTGCAGGCAAAACTTTCAAATACGATGGAAAAACACCTGAGGGATTAGTTAAAAATAAAAAAGTATACCTTGCCATTTCATCCGGCGGAGTATATTCTGAAGGATTCATGAAAGCTTATGATTTCACTGAGTCCTATTTAAGGGCTGTGCTGGGCTTTATGGGGATGACGGATATTAAAGCATTTAGAGTTGAGGGCGTAAAGGTACCGGGCATGCAGGAAATTGCTTTAGATAAAGCGATACAGGCAATTGAGCTTTAATATTAAAACATCCGGAGGAAGTAGTTCCTTTCTTCGGGTGTTTTTGTTTTAAATTTTAATAACAAAGCTATCCGTTAAAACAGCTGTATTTTCGTCCTCATCAGCTAAAGTGTAATATTCACCGGTTAAGGTGAGCCCATTATTGTTAATCTTTTCAACAGCGATCTTTAAAAAACCATGACGGGTATCGCAACTGTATTCAAGGCTAACCCCATCAAACCTGGAATCTTCGGCAGTAAAACCCGTATTGTCGGTCAAAGCAACTGGATGCAATTCATCAAAGCCTCCGGTACCGGCAACAATATAAGGCATCATGGTTAAGTCATTATATTCCTTACTGAAACGCTGATAATTGTGTACGTGCCCGCTAAAAACTATATCAGGCCTGATGCCGGTTTCTTCAAAAACACCTTCTAAAAAATCAATCATCGGCAAACTGGCTCCATGATTAATATCTGCCGAATAAGGGGCATGGTGCATACAAAGGATAATTGCCTTATCTGGCCGCTGCATATCGGCAGATCGCAGTTCCTCCATAAACCATTCACGCTGCTCGCGGGTAACAACGCCATACTTAGGTACATTGGTATGTAAACCGATGATGGTTGCCAGCGGGGTGTCCATTGTCCAGTAAATATTGGGCTGCGGCATGCTTTTGCGGTCTATCCTTCGGCTCAGCATTACCGGGCGCGAAACAGTATCACAAAACACAGTTGTAAAAGCATCAAGGCTTTGATACGGCATTGCAGCAGCAGGATTTACATCACTATCATGGTTACCGGCTATCGCGAATATCGGCCCCGGATAAAGGCTATAGGGTTCAAAAAACTGCTCATAATAGTTTTGAGCCTCTCCGTAGTTGTAAACAACATCACCTAAATGGTACAAAAACTTTGGTTTACCGGCGCCGGAAAGCACTTTATACTGTGCGGCCATTAAAGCTGCTATGCGCCTTTGCGAACCCGGATTACGGATGCTGCCGGTATCCCCTACCATATGAAAAACCATTTTGTCATCAGCAATGCCGTGCACTACATCATGTATGGATAGATGATAGGGATAATTGCCGGAGGGCTCGGGCAGGGGCTGAAATTTATAGCTGTCATCCGGCTGATCTTTTTTGATGACCGGGCCTGTGTGTTTTAACGAGGAAATTAAAGCCATCTGCTCCATGATGTCAACAAAATTACGCAACCTAATATTAAGGCAGGGTTAAATTGGGGTTTAGGGTTTAACAGGGCCAGCCTGAAATCACGGGTTCAAAATTCTATCAGGCCAATGGTAATTGAAGTGCTTACCTTTGCGGCATGAAAAACTACAAAATAATCTTATCTGCAACCCTGCTTACTTTATCGGCATGTACTGTTAATCATGTTAAAAACACATCTGCCGGTTCTGATTCTGCTAAAAATCAAAGTTCTGCCCCTGCTATAAGCGCCAGCCTGTTTGCCAAAATGCAAATAAAGCCCACAATTAAAATTGGAGACGCCGTTGAGCTAAAATTCACCGTTTACAACGATGCCGACACAGCCCGTCAATTTTGCAAATGGCATACCCCATTTGAGCCATTGATGAGCAAATACCTCGACGTAAAAGATGCAAGCGGTCAGGAAATGCTGTACAAAGGCGCAATGGCCAAAAGAATTATGCCGCCACCGCCCAGCAGCTATATTAAGGTTAATCCTAAAGATAGCCTATCGGCCACCATTGACCTGCTAAAGGCTTATGACATCAGTAAACCGTCGAAATATACTGTTATTTACGTAGGGCAGAATATGAGCAGGCTTACCGTGAAAGACAGTGTAGCTTTTGTTTATGAAGGGAAGTAAAAAAGGAAAGATTTAATATTTGGTGCTTATTTATGCTCATCGATGGTGA
This sequence comes from Mucilaginibacter sp. SG538B, assembly GCF_013376065.1. Classification (NCBI taxonomy): domain Bacteria; kingdom Pseudomonadati; phylum Bacteroidota; class Sphingobacteriia; order Sphingobacteriales; family Sphingobacteriaceae; genus Mucilaginibacter; species Mucilaginibacter sp. SG538B. The sequence continues at coordinate 1,212,471 of NZ_JABMJI010000001.1, read as the reverse complement.
GCTTTTAAAATCCGCTCTTGAGAGGGGCGCGGGTAAATGAGCGGTAGCAGGGGTGTATTTCTGCGGTAGACTTATCAAAGCAGAAACACACCCCTCCGCCCCTCTCAAGAGGGGAATCACACAATCCCACCTCTTTTATATGTTCTTCAAGAGGCTACCTCCTTCATTTTCTTCAACGCGGTTTTGGCCACCGTTAAAGCATCCTGTGCATAATAACTTTTATTAAAAACCTCGAACGAGATCACCAGCGGCTGTTCGGGGTTTTTAACTATTTGCAGGATCTGTTTAAGCGGGGCAATACCGTCTCCGCAATAGATCCTGTCGGGTTCGGAGATCAGCTCAGGACTGATACCTGCCGGATAATCATTTACGTGAAAAATATCCAGGGCATGATGGCCTACATAATTGAGGCTTTCCGCTGCCGACTGGCCTTTAAAAATGTGGAACACATCGAGTAAAATACGGGCATTCGCGTTACCACACTGTGTAGTTACATAAAGTACCTGGCTTATATGTTTCAGATTTTGTGAGCCTCCCCACATTTCCAGTTGAGGCATAACACCGGTTTCCTCGCCCATTTTCAGGATGGTTAGGTATCGTTCAGTAACCATATCCAGATCAAGTACCGGGCCTTTGGTCACGCCCGCCGGAGGGGCTGCAATGCGATGACAGCCTATCTGTGCCAGCATGTCCATTTCCCGTTGAAGCTGCTCCAGCGCTTTTTTACGGGTAGGTTCATCATTGGCCAGCCATGGGGCAAAACCTATGGCATCTTCAATTTTAAGGCCTAAGCCCGCGATGATCTTTTTGGCTTCGGTTAATGACCCGCCGCTTTGCAGATAAGTTTGCAGGGTATCTATCCAGATCTCTACTGAGGTAAAACCGGCTTTGGCAGCTACTTCAAGCTCTTTAACAAAACCAAGATTATGCCCGCGGATGGTGCTCATGTTTAGCGAGTAAACAAAACCATTGCCTTTTTTTGGCGCTATCGGTGCAGCCGCCATTCCAGCTTCGCTCAATACGGCGGCGCCCGCCGTTAAACCAATCGCTTTTAACACTTGCCTGCGGTTTAAATTACTCATATACTAATCCTTTAAACCTTTCAGATAGGCAATGGTAACCGGCAATTGCTGACTGTACGATGGACTTTCATCCTCGATAAAGTAGTGTTTAATACCCGCCTTTTTTGCAGCTTTCAACACTCCGGGGATATCAATTTGCCCGGTGCCTAATGCTACGTCATTTTTTGTATCGGTGCCACCTGTAAGGTCGTTAGCTACGCCTTTGCGGATATCTTTCAGGTGCATCAGTTTCATCCTCGACGGATACTTATTGATCAATGCAGCCGGATCCTGCCCGCCATGGAACGACCACAGGATATCTATCTCGAACGAGACATATTTCGGATCGGTATTTTGGGCGATATAATCAAACAATGTACCATCGTTATAAGTGCCAAACTCGTAACCGTGATTATGGTAACAGAAGGTTAAACCCGCTTCACTCAAGATCTTACCCACCCGATTAAAATCGGCAGCGGCTTTCTTGGCATCATCCAAAGTAAACTCTTTACCATGTGGAATCCAGGCAACCATCACATATTTGGCACCCAGTATTTTAGCCTGTTTAATAATACTACCAGGATCGTTCACAATGGCCTCATACCCGGCCCCGGTTGATGGGATGCTGATACCCCGTTCATCGCACATTTTCCTGAACTCTTCGGGCGGCATCCCTTTCGGCCCTTCGCCTTCAATTTCAGTGATGCCCAATGATTTTATAGTATCCAGCACAGCGGCGGTAACTTTTGGCATACTGCTCCGAAATGTATAAGCCTGCACACCTATAGCACCGGTAAACAAGGGCTTGTTTTGTGCCGATGCTTTGTTTTGCCCAAAGGCCATGGCGGCTAAAAGAGCAATAAACAAGATTGATTTTTTCATGTTTTAATCAGGATTAAAAAAAGGCATCATTGCGAGGTACGAAGCAATCGCAAACTATACAGAGCGCATCCGCCTATTGGGGATTGCTTCGTACCTCGCAATGACGTTATTAATAATAAAACTATTCAACAAACTCAATACCTTTCAAATTTAAAATACCGTCACTCGGCTTAGAATGTTTTATCGCGAAGAAATACACATCGTGCTTTCCGTTCACGGGCTTGCTTAAAGCGCCGGTTACTTCGCCGGTTTTATCCCAGGAACCCGTGGTTGAATAAGCCACAGAGCTGATCACTGGCCCGGCCTGCGAATCGATCCTCACCTCTATCTCCCCGTCATAATCCTTCGATGCATATGTATAAGCAAACTTGCTAATGTTGGTCAGGTCAATATTCCTAAACAGTACATATGATTTATGGTTACCTGCCGACAGGTCATCTTTAAATCTATTAAAGCCTTTCAACTCATCGGCATAAACAGCCTTCTCTGCAGCATTCCGCAACACCACCATATCCGTAGCTTTCAGCGGACCAACAACTTTACCGCCCTTATCGGTATAAGATGCCAGCAGCGTGTATTCTCCGCGCGGTTCGGCATCATTAAATTTCAGATTGAGTGTTCCGGTTAAGGGCAAAGGCAATACCGGGCTCTTTTTATCCGTAAGCGAAAAAATGTATTTCACTATTTCTCGCGTATCGGCATTTGATAGTTGCGGATGCGCACTCATTACATGCTCGGTACCCCAGCTACCCGCGCCGCCCGCAATTATCTTTTTGGAGAGCTGATTAATAGCTCCCTTTTGTGTTTTGTACCGATTTGCAATAGCTAAAAAGCTTGGTCCAACGGCGGTTTTGTTAATAGTATGGCACGATTTGCAATCACTATTAGCCATCAGCCCCTTACCCGGATAGCTTACCTCGGTAGTTGACAAAGCCGTTAAGTTTTGTGTGGTACTATTGGCCGAGGGCTGCGGGTTATAGATATAAAATAATTTTACCTTTTTGGGATCTATTTTACCGTCCTCCTTATCACTAACCACTACATGGTAGCGGAAAGGCTTGCCTTTCCAGATGAATGATTTATTATCAGCACTGGCTATGGTAACTTCGGGTTTGGTATTGCCAACCCTTACAATTACCGTATCCCGACCGGACAAGCCGCCCTTGTCAGTTACCTTCAATATGGTTTTATAAACACCCGGCTTAGTAAAAGTATAACTTGCCGATGGAGTGGCAGCCCCAACAGTTTTACCATCAAACAACCACTGATAAGTTATCTTATCGTCGTCATCTAAATCTTTACTGTTCTGGCTGCTGAAAGTTACCTTAAGCGGGGCCTGGCCGGCTATTTCCTTTTTAGCCGGAAACTCTTTTAACTCCGCGGTTAAAAACCTGGTTTTGGCGAATTTATTAAATGCAGCTGTGTCCGAAATACTTGCTTTGGCAATCGGAGCACGGTTGCCGGTATTGTATTCAATCTTAACCAAACGGGCGTCTTCATTTTGGGCTCCGTAAACCGAACCGTATTCCAGCATATACAAAGCACCATCCGGTCCAAATTCCATATCAATAGGCCGGCGGAAATCGCCGCTGGCAGGCATGAAAGCTTCGTTGCGTAAATAATTCTCATTCTTGTCAAACCTAAGGTCTATCACCCAGTTGCGCATCCAGTCGGCCACAAACAAGGTGCCGTCATAATATTCAGGGAATTTGTTCGGATTTTTGATATTCTTATCAAACTCATAAAAATCGCCGCCAATGGCACAGCGGCCACCCATACCCAACTCGGGAAACTCGTCGGAAGCAGCATACGGATACCAGATCATGGCCGGGGTAGCAGGAGGTAGTATGTTTAAGCCGGTGTTATTCGGCGAATTGTTTACCGGTGCTTTAGGATCAAAATTTGGCCCTGGTTTGGCATTCACAAAATCCCAGTGCGAGTAGGCAAAGTTGTTCCCCACAAAATATGGCCAGCCAAAGTTGCCTGCTTTGCGCGCCTGGTTAAACTCATCGTACCCACGTGGCCCGCGCGGTGAATCTTTACCTGCATCGGGCCCAATCTCGCCCCAGTATAAAACCGAGGTTTTGGGATTTACCGCAATCCGGTATGGATTACGGCAGCCCATAACATAAATTTCGGGCTTGGTTTTAGCCGTACCTTTCGGGAAAAGATTTCCTTCGGGGATGGTGTACGTGCCGTCAGCCTCGGGGTGGATCCGCAGGATCTTGCCTTTAAAATCATTGGTATTGCCGGCGCTCCGCTGCGCGTCAAGACTGTAATGCTCTGTTCCGGGGCGCTCATCCAGCGGTGCATAACCATCAGAAGGAAAAGGGCTTGAGCTATCACCTGTTGACAAGTACAGGTTTTTATCCTTATCCCAGGCCAGTGAGCCACCGTGGTGAGCACCGCTCACCTTTTGTACAGGCACTTTAAGCAGTACTTTTTCCGATTTAAGGTCGAGTACATCCGCCGGACTTAACTTGAAGCGCGAAAGCTGGAAATTAAGCGGTTCAATGGTTTGCCCGGCGGGCATATAGTAGATATAAACAAATTGGTTCCTGTCAAAATCAGGGTCGAGCGTGAGGCCGATAACACCCGTACCACCTTCATAGGTGATCGGGAATTTATGGATTAATTTAAACTTATTGGTTTTGGTATTATAAACGGAAAAATTGCCCAATAACTGGGTGAAAAACACACGACCATCCTTTGCTGCCGCCAGTTCCATGGGCGAAGCGATGTTACTTACCAGCACAGTTTTGATAAAACGACTTTGATCGGGCGCTACTTTAGAATATGATTTACCATAATCAAGCGGTTTGCCATTGCCCATCGCATATTTGATCCCGCCGAGCAATTGTCCCAAAAACAGGGGGTCGCTGTAGCTTTCGTCGGTATGGCCGCAGCCTGTATAAAATGCCCGGCCGCCATCAAACTCATGATACCAGGTTATGGGATGATTGGCTCCGTTGGTGCCTCCGTCGTAAGTATTTTCATCGAGACTTGCCAGCACATGGATGCCACTATATATAGATTTGTAATTGTACCATTCGTCAGTACGCTCCCACCTTGTGGGCAAGTTGGCAGTGGCCGGCTGGCTTTTATCGGTTACATCTATTGTTGCCTTGCGAATGTTGGAATTATTGGGATGGCTTGAAAAATAGGCGCCAACCAGTTTGCCGTACCATGGCCAGTCGTACTCGGTATCAGCCGCGGAGTGTACACCCATAAAACCGCCGCCTGCCTGTATGTAACGTTCAAAAGCTGCCTGCTCAACGGCATTAAGCACATTGCCGGTGGTGCAGTTAAATATTACTGCCCGGTATTTCTTCAGATTATCGTCATTAAAATTAACAGAGTTGGTGGTGGTATCCACATCAAAGCCATTCTCGTTACCTAATTTTTGAATGGCCGCTATCCCAAACGGGATGCATGAGTGGTGCCAGCCCAAAGTTTTTGAAAACACCAGCACACGCGGCTTGTCAGACGGCTTTTTAAAGGAATAGAGCAGGAAAGTTAATCCTGTCAAAAAAACGAAGGTGAGTTTTGTTTTTAATGACATGTTTGAGGTTATTATTGGTTTACATTTAATGAACAGCTATAAAAGCAACATTAATCCATCGCCTTGCTAAAAGGATTTATGTACAAGGCAAAAAAATATGAAATACAGTATCGCTAAAAAGGCTGTTCAACAATTGGCTAACACAATATTACTATTTAAAAAACTCACTGTGTATTAATTACACTTTTATTTTTGGCAGGAATGGATTTGTAATTGAATTGTTACTACCATCAATACAAGATGGGATCTGCCGGATGCAGAAGTGCATAACCGAGCCTCCGCCGGCTTCATTCTGAAGGTAAGGTGAGGAACATTTTTAATAAAGTAAGTCACCTTGCAGCGAAAGCTCACTTCGCCGGTAAGTAATCGTCATATATTAAGACAAAATCTGGTTCCGGTACTGACGCGGGCTTACCTTTTTAATCACTTTAAAAAAGCGGTTAAAGTTTGATACATTATTAAAACCGCATTCATAGGCTATATCTGTAATACTGTTATCTTTATTACTTAGCAGCTTGCAGGCATAACCAATTCTTGTTTCATTTACAAACTGGGTAAACGACTTTTGGGTACGCGCCTTAAAAAACCGGCAAAAGGCAAATGTGTTCATGTTAGCCACATCGGCAATAGTGTTTAGTGAGATATCCTCCCTGAAATTGTCAAAAATATACTTAAACACCTGGTCCATACGCTTACTGTCATGATACTGATAGTAATTGATATAGTTGATACTGGCCAGCAGGTTATGCTCCGGGTCTGCACTCATGATATTAAGGATCTCGAGCAGGGTGATGATCCTTTGCAACCCTTCCTGCTGTACTATCTGGTACATCAGTTTTATTACCATATCACGGCTTTTACCCTTTAGCTCCATCCCTCTTTGTGCCTTACTTAAAAACAACTCCACTTTGCGTATGCTACCAAATGCTGAAAGATTCATGAGCAATTTTGACGGATTGAAGTGAATAGATAATGAATGCGCATAATATTCAGGGTCATCCTCGTTGGGTTGTTCCTGGGTATTATGCCAAACATGCGGAATATTTGAACCAAGAAAAATAAGCTCCCCGCTTTCAAAATAATCAACCAGATCGCCGATGATGCGCTTGCCCGAGCCTTTTACAATGTGTACCAACTGGCATTCTTCATGAAAATGGAACTCACTTGAGAAAAAAGGAAGCTTTACTTCCCTGGCAACAAACAGGTCTTCTGACTGTACCCCGTCAGACAATACGGCTAAAATTGGTTTCATTTTAACAAAACATGAAGAGAAAAGCTAAATATAAGCAAAAATACTATCGAAAGTTGCCAATTAAAGTGAAAGTAAAAAATCAAACCGCGCTAATTTTACAGCATCATACCTTATCCGGAAAGGTATAATAAACCGATTTATAAACACAAGGAACAAGATTTCATTACGGCTTTTCGGCATAGAACGGCCTGAAACTATTTGCAAAATATATTTACCTACATGTACATCAATAAAATTGAAGTTACCGACAAGCGTTTTAATTTAGGCAATGGCGCCGGTTCTGACGCAGTAAACGATTCAACCCAGTATGCTTATGCCATTTGTGAGCTGCATACTGCCAGCGGCGTAACAGGCGTTGGCCTGGCCTTTACTCTGGGGGCCGGTAACGACCTGGTATGCAAAGCTATCCAATATCTTTCCGGAACACTTAAAGGACGTGAGATTGAAGAACTTATGGCCGATTTTGGTTCGGTTTACCGTTCGATACTGGATTCGCCCACCTACCGCTGGCTGGGTCCGCACAAAGGTGTAATGCAGCTGGCGCTGGCAGCCATAGTAAATGCTTGTTTCGATCTTTGGGCCAAAAGCCGGCAGGTACCGCTCTGGAAACTTTTGCTTGATTTAAGCCCGAAAGAACTGGTGGCAACGCTCGACCTCAACTACCTTGAAGATGTATTGACTGTTGAAGAAGCAGAAAACATTTTAAAGGGCAATTTTCCAGGCCGCACATTACGCAATGGTGTTTTACAAACAGGTTATAAGGCTTACGATACATCAGTAGGCTGGTTTAACTATTCTGACGAGAAGATCAAAGAGAACGTAGCCCGCGCCATTGACCGGGGATTTACCGCGATGAAGTTAAAAGTTGGCTCAGATGATCCGCAGCGCGATATCCGCAGGGCAAAACTGGTACGTACCCAGGCAGGCGACAAAACAACCATTATGCTGGATGCTAACCAGAAATGGAACCTGCCGCAGGCCATCTCCATATGTAAAGAATTAAGTTCAATCAATCCTTACTGGATAGAGGAACCCACCCACCCTGATGATGTTTTGGCGCATCAAACACTGGCTAAAGAAATTGCGCCGCTTAAAATTGCTGCCGGCGAACATATCCCCAATAAAATCATCTTTAAAAACTTTTTGCAGGCCGGGGCTATGGATTTTTGCCAGGTTGATTGTGTGCGGGTGGGCGGTGTATCTGAATTTTTGACGATAAGCCTGCTGGCAAAAAAATTCAACATACCCGTAGTGCCGCATGTAGGTGATATGGGGCAGATCCATCAGCACTTAGTGCTGTTTAACCATGTGGCTATTGGTCATGAAAACTTATTTTTGGAACACATACCGCATTTGGCCAAATACTTTAAAAATCCGGCCAATATTAGCGGGGGCTATTACGCTGTGCCTGCAGAAGCAGGCAACAGCAGCGACCTGATAACCACCTAAAAACCCAAAATGAACCAATTATTAAACAAAGTAATATTTATTACCGGAGGCGCATCGGGCATTGGCCTGGCCTGCGCCGAAGCTTATATCCGTGAGGGAGCAACCATTTTTATAATGGATATAAATGAACGCGCCCTTTATAAAGCACTCGACCATTTTGGTGGTAACAATGAAGGTATTGCCGGTGATGTATCAAAGGCGGCTGATGTAAAGGCTGCTTTCGATGCCATACGGAAACACTACGGCAGGCTTGATGCTATTCATAACAATGCCGCTATAGCCCATCCCTCAAAACCGGTTGACGAAACCGAAGAGGATGAATGGGATGTGCTGATGAATATCAATCTTAAAAGCCTGTATTGGACAACCAAATATGGTATTGATCTGCTCAAAGTTTCAAAAGGCTGCATTTTAAACACCAGCAGCATGGCGGGCGATATAGGTCAAAGCCTCCATGCTGCTTATACCGCAACCAAAGGCGGCATCAATGCCCTAACCAAGTCAATGGCGCTTGATTATGCGCGATATGGCATCAGGGTAAATGCTGTTTCGCCTGCCGGCGTATGGACACCATTGCTTAAACAATGGGCAGCCGAACAGCCCGATCCCGGATCGATAGAAAAATACCTGAATGAGATTCATGCATTAGGTTACTGCCCCGAGGGCGATGTAGTAGCCGATGCCGCAGTTTTCCTGCTTTCGGACGCGGCACGGTTTGTAACCGGCTGCATTATGCCTGTAAGCGGCGGCGCCGAACTTGGATACAGACGATAAAACGAGATCTTAACCATGAACAAAACCAACAGTAACGCATCAAAATACCTGGCTCCGCTGCTGATAGTAATGAGCCTGATGTTTTTCTGGAATCTGAGCCGCAACATTAATGATGTGCTGATCCCGCACCTGAAAAGGGCCTGCCAGCTAACTGATCTGCAATCGTCGCTGATCCAGTCGGCATTTTTTGGCGCTTATTTTTTGATGGCTTTGCCTGCCGGTCGCTTTATCGAAAAAATGGGTTACAGAGCAGGGATGCTTACCGGTTTGATTTTGGCGGCTATTGGCGCCGCCATATTTTATCCGGCAGCAACCACCAGGTATTATCCTGTGTTCCTGCTGGCATTGTTTACCATGGCATCAGGCTTTGCCATACTGGAGGTTACGGCTACTCCCTATATTTCAAAACTTGGCGACCCGGATCATGCATCCAGCCGGTTAAGCCTGGCGGCTGCAGTTGGTTCCATGGGCGCTACAATAGGGCCCTTCATCGGTTCTAAATTTTTATTGCACGAAAAGGATATCCCTGCAAAGCTTATCCAATCCTTTAGCCCCGAACAACTAAAGGCGTTTTTAAACAACGAGGCGCATTTGGTTATCCCACCCTATCTGACACTGGCTGCGCTATTTATTGCCCTTTGCGTGGTACTTTATTTTTTGAAATTACCGGTTATGCATGAAGGTAACAACCGTCAAAAACTATCGGGAGTATTTAAATTCAAGCATACTATGCTGGGCGTATTAGCAGTTTTTGCCTATTTGGGTGCCGAAGTTGGCGTGGTGAGTTTTATCATTAGGTATACAAAGTCCTTAAATATTACAGGTATTACCGAGCAAAAATCGGCCCTGTTTATCACGCTTTACATGGCGTTGGTTTTAGCCGGGCGCTTGCTGGGGGCGTTTTTACTTAAGCAGGTTAAACCCAATAAAGTGCTTACCCTATGCAGCATAGGTGCGTTTACGCTGGTATTGGTATCGGTACTTACGGGTGGTTATGTATCCATAATCTCGCTGTCAATAGTAGGACTGTTTACCTCCGTGATGTATCCTATCATATTTACGCTCAGCATCAAAAATATAGGCGATTATACAAAGGTTGCTTCGTCATTACTTATTATGGGAGTGGTAGGCGGTGCTGTTATCCCGCCAATAATGGGCTTGATATCAGACCATTCAGGCATCAGGATGGCATTCATTGCGCCGCTGGTGTGCTATGTATACGTATTATATTACGGACTGAAGGGTTATGTTGTAAAAAACAAGCTTTATTCCGATGAGCCGGAAGAACCTCTGTTAACAGTAATTGGACATTAACTTTTACCAAACTTACGAAGTTTTAAAAACTTCGTAAGTTTCTGAACCTTCACCCCTCTTGATGCTGCCATGAACCATCATCAATGAACCATGAACTAAAAGCAACCAATGCCATATTGCACAACTTTTTGCATTTCAATATTATTTTGTTGTGAAAACTACACTTAATACAACTAAATTGTTTCAGCAAGTCACTTTTTGCCCGAAATCAAAAAATCGATGTCAAAATAGTATCGAAACAAATCAATTTAAGTGCAATTTATTGTTAATACCCTCCATATTTTTACCCTGATTATAAACGCCAGCTACTAAAAGTTTACAAAACATTTTTAATCAGAAACAGCAATCCCCAAAAAGGACGAAGTTTTTGAAGTGGAATTTTTATATCCAAAATTGAATGATTAAAGCTTTACTAATTACGCTATTATTGGGGTTCACAGCTGGTACTGTCTTAGCTCAAAACCAACAAATTGACGACACAGGCAATGCCCCTGCCTTATATACTATTCAACATACAGCTAATGATAGCTGGAAAGGTTTTGAACGTGTCAATATTACCATAGGCGCTCACAAAGCCTACTATGTAAAACCTGAAAAGGCGCTCGAAGGTAATCCATGGGTTTGGCGGGCTTCATTTCCTGATTGGCATACCGATATCGACAGCATCCTGCTAACCAAAGGCTTTCATGTCGCTTTCGTGAATGTTGATGATCAATATGGCAGCCCTTATGCTTTGCAGGTTTGGGATGCTTTTTATCAGTATTTAACAACTAAACAAGCTTTCGCTGCCAAAGTTGCCCTTGAAGGCGTTAGTCGTGGCGGTTTATATGTATATGGCTGGGCCAAACGCAATCCTGATAAAATTAGTTGCATTTATAATGAAGCCCCTGTTTGCAATATTCAAAGCTGGCCGGGAGGTAAACTAAGTGCCCCGGGCGATGCCGCTCTGTGGAAACAGCTGCAACAGGTGTATCACATTACCGAACAACAAGCGCTTGATTACAAAGACAATCCTATTGATAACCTTGATGGCCTTGCTGCTTTTAAAGTACCCGTTATGCACATCATAGGTATAAACGACAAGTTGGTACCTAATGCCGAAAACACCAATATCCTTGCTCAACGCTATAACGCGTTAGGCGGGCCGATGATGATATACCCGGTAACTGCCGGTCCGCAGGAGTTGAACGGGCACCACTTCCCTATTGAACATCCTGAACGCTGGGCTGATATGATCATGGGCTACAGTTATCCGGTAAAAAAAGTGCTGCCATATACCGATTACTTTATAACCCGTAGCGGCTTGGCCAACAGTCTCAGTGTATTCAGTGCAGGCAAGAAAGCTACAGTAGCTTTTTTAGGCGGATCAATTACCTATAACCCCGGTTGGCGCGAAAAGATAAGCCGCTACCTTATCGAACGCTTTCCTTTAACCAGCTTTCATTTTATACAGGCTGGCATCCCCTCGTTAGGTAGTGTGCCGCATGCTTTCCGCTTGCAGCGGGATGTGCTTGATTCGGGCAAAGTTGATTTGATGTTTGTTGAGGCTGCGGTAAATGACAATGTGAACGGGCTGGACAGCCTGACCGAGGTACGGGCGCTGGAAGGTATTGTAAGGCATGCAAAAAAGGCCAATCCGCTGATGGACATCGTCATGATGTCATTTGTTGATCCGGATAAGATCAGGGATTACAACAATCGCAAAACCCCGCTGCAAATCAAAAATCATGAATTAATTGCAGGACATTACGGCTTGCCGTCCATTAACCTGGCCAAAGAAGTTACTGATAAGCTCAATAACCATGAATTTTCATGGCAATATGATTTTAAAGACCTCCACCCGGCCATTTACGGGCAGGAGCTTTATTTCGCCACAATAAAAAGCCTGCTTAATTCATGTTTTGACAAACAGCAGGCTGCTGCTATTAAAGCCAATCCATTACCCAAACCGCTTAACGCGCTTAACCTCAACAATGGCCGCTATTACAGTATTCAAAACGCAAAAAATTTGAACGGATGGGCCGTTAACCCCGATTGGGCACCCAACAATAACCTGAGCACCCGCCCTGGCTTTGTACATAAACCGATGCTTATTGCTACAAAACCAGGCTCATCATTAACATTGCCATTTACCGGCACCGCTATTGGAATGGCTATTGTATCCGGACCGGATGCCGGCATTATCAGCTACAGCATTGACGGAAGCACTGAGAAAACGATGGACCTGTACACGGAGTTCAGCTCATGGATTTATCTGCCCTGGTATGTAACCTTTAGTACCGACCTCAAAAAAGGCCAGCACACGCTCAGCCTGAAAATTGAAACCGATAACAACAAAAACAGCAAGGGGAACACGTGCCAGGTACTCTATTTTTTAACCAATTGATTTTTTTAACAAACAGCAATACGCCGTAAACGCAGCTCAAAACTTTTAATTGTCAACTTAACATATCTAAAAAATGATGAAACCTTTTACTAATGGAAAAACCTTTTACCATCTGCGCATTTAAATGGCACTTAAAACAAATAAACCCATCAACCAAATCTCAAAAATAAAGAACCATTATCAAACCACTTTTATGAAAGAATTTTACCAACGGATTAAAACCCGGCGGGTGCTTAGACAGTCTCATAAGTCTGCACCGGGTTTTTATTGCTTCGTATTATTACTGCTGAGCTTTATTTGCTCAGCGCAATTTACGCACGCGCAAAGTAAGGTAACTATTACCGGCCTCGTGACCGACACACTGGGCGGTAAAATTGCAGGCGCCAACATTGTGGCAACCAACCGCAAAAACCTGGGCACTACTACCGACGTTAACGGCAAGTTTGTGATAGACGCCGAGCCCGGTACTATCCTTAAAGTATCGTACGTAACTTTTATTGATCAAACCTTCACCGTTTCGGCCGGTAAGCTGGTAGTAAATATTGTGCTTAAAGAGTCCAAACGCGGCCTCGAAGAAGTTGTGGTATTGGCCTACGGCAAAAAAGAACGAAAAGAAGCCGTAGTAGGTTCGGTAACAACCGTTAAACCTGCCGATCTGAAAATACCCGCCAGTAACTTAACCAATGCACTTGCCGGCCAGGTGGCGGGGATCATCGCGTTTCAGCCAAGCGGCCAACCCGGGCAGGATAATTCCAGCTTCTTTATCCGCGGTGTAACCACCTTCGGCTATAAAAAAGATCCACTTATTTTGATAGATAATGTTGAGCTTTCTACAACCGACCTTGCCCGCTTACAGGTTGATGATATCGCCAGCTTTTCGATCCTGAAAGACGCGAGTGCCACCGCGCTTTACGGTGCCCGCGGTGCCAACGGTGTAATTTTGGTAAGCACCAAAGAAGGTAAGGTTGGTAAGGCCAAGATCAACGCACGTGTGGAAAATTCCATATCACAGTCTGCCAAAACATTGCAGCTTGCCGACCCAATCACCTACATGAAGTTGTTTAACGAAGCTACCATCACCCGAGATCCGTTAAGTCCGCTCCCTTTCTCACAAAATAAAATATTAAATACAGAGGCCACCATACGCGGCGACGCAGGCAGCAACAAGTATGTTTATCCCGCTGTCGATTGGCTGGATATGCTTTTCAAAAAACGCACAGCTACGCAACGTGCAGATATGAGCGTAAGCGGCGGCGGCGACGTAGCCCGTTACTATGTATCAGGCTCATACAATGTTGACCATGGCATCCTGAGGCAGGATATTGCCAACAATAATAACAACAACGTTAAGTTTGAAAATTACCAGCTGCGTTCAAACGTTAATATTAACCTAAGCAAAAGCACCGAGCTTATTGTAAGGCTTGCAGGTTCATTCAATGAGTATAACGGGCCTCTTACCGCCGATGCTTCATTCTCGACAGATCTTTATAATGTTGCCGTGCATACCAGCCCTGTATTGTTCCCGGCATATTTCCCTGCCGATTCGGCCAACCGCAATGTTAAGCACATCCTGTTTGGTAACGCAGCACCTGCCAACGCAGGCTCAGCATCAAACGCCATTGCATACAACAACCCATATGCTGCATTGCTACGTGGCCATAAAAATTATTCAGAATCAAGGTTATCTGCCCAGTTGGAGTTAAATCAGAAACTGAATTTCATAACCGACGGGCTTAACTTTCATGGCTTATTTCATACCAACAGATATTCATACTTTCAGTCGCAAATGGGGTATTCGCCATTTTACTATAATGTGAATACTTATGATAAAGCTACTAACCAGTACACCTTAACCTGGCTTAACCCACAGCCAACCGGCAATAACGTAGCTACCGAGTATTTGAGCTATTACCGCGACCCAAGCACTGATAATCTAAATACGTACATCTATTTTCAAGGCGTGTTGGATTACAATCATGCCTTTGGCAGTCATAACCTGAGCGCATCATTGATTGGCACGCGTCAGCAAACGGTTTATTCGGCAGCAAAAGACCCGGTGTTAAACTACCCTACTTTGCAGTATTCGTTGCCTTACCGCAACTTAACCCTTGCAGGCCGTGCTACTTATTCATTTAAAAGCCGTTATTTCCTGGAATTTAACTTTGGTTATAACGGTACCGAGCGCTTTTCAGCCGATCACAGGTTCGGTTTCTTCCCAACCATCGGCGGTTCATGGATCGTATCTGACGAAAAATTCTGGGGGTCGGGGCTGTATGATGTCATTTCCCGCATGAAGATAAGAGCCAGCTACGGTTTAGTAGGTAACGATGCCATTGGCTCACAACGTTTCTTCTTCCTTTCAGATGTTAACCTTAACGGTGGTAATCCTGCTTATTTTGGCACCAACAATGCTTACAGGCGCGAGGGTGTTTACATCAATAACTATGAAAACCCTAATGTAACCTGGGAAACTTCGCGCCAGCTAAACCTTGGTCTTGAGTTTACCATGTTTAAAAACCTGAATGTAGTTGCCGAGGTTTATAAATACCATCGCTATAATATCCTTCAAACACGCAGCTCACTCCCAACAACACTGGGCCTTGAAGCGCTTGACCAGTACGGAAACCCCAATGTTACTGCAAACATTGGCACAGCAGATACCAAAGGTATCGACCTGCAAATGGATTATAAGGCGGCTATAAACAAAGACGTTTGGCTGCAGGGCCGTGGTAATTTCACTTTGGCAAGCAGTAAATATGGCAACTATGAAGAGCCTCAGTACAAGGAAGCTTATCGTTACCACAAAGGGCAAGAAATAAACAGGCAGTACGGCTACATTGCCGAACGTTTATTTGTTGACGATAATGAAGCTAAGAACTCTCCTTCGCAGATCTTTTCAACCAACGGCATCCCTCCGGGCGGCGGCGATATCAAATACCGCGACTTAAACGGCGATGGTAAAATTGACGGCGCCGATCAAACTTTTATTGGCTATCCAACAGTGCCCGAAATTGTATATGGCTACGGTTTATCAGCCGGGATCAAAAACTTTGATATCTCCTGCTTTTTCCAGGGCCAGGCTCGTGTGTCGTTCTTTATCGATCCAAGCCGCACCAGTCCGTTCATTCAAAGCCCCGATCCGTACATATATGGCAATACCCAGCTGATCAAAGCATTTGCCGATAGTCACTGGAGCGAAGAAAACCAGGATTTATATGCAACCTATCCAAGGTTAGGTGTAACCGGGAACCAGATCGAAAACAACCGTCAAAACAGTACCTGGTGGATGCGTGATGGTAGTTTCCTGAGACTTAAATCGGTAGAGATAGGTTATTCGTTGCCGCCATCAATTTTAAAGCGCCTAAACGTAACCAAATGCCGCATTTACTTTAACGGCTTAAACCTGTATACCTGGAGCGCCTTTAAACTTTGGGACCCTGAGCTTGGTGGTAATGGTTTTGCCTACCCAATACAAAAGGTGTTCAACTTAGGCATAAACGTTAACCTATAATTTTTTACAGATCAATACTTAGTATTATGAAACAATATTATAAACTTTTATTACTGGTCGGGCTCCTGGTTTCGGGCGCATCATGTAAAAAATATCTTGATGTAACACCAGATAATACCGGTACCCTCGAGTACGCGTTCAGGAACCGTAACGAGGCCGAAAACTACCTGTTTACCTGCTACGCAACCTTACAACAGTTTTATGACCCCACTTCAAACATAGGTTTCACCACATCATCGGAAATCATTTATCCCAACAACCTCACCAACCACCCGCTTAATGAAAATGGCTTTAGCCTTATCCGTGGCACGCAAAACAGCGCAAGCCCCGGTGTAAACTGGTGGGATGGAGAAAATGGCGGGCAGGCGTTGTTCCGTTCTATCCGCAGGTGCAACATCATGCTTGAAAACATTGACAAACCTTTTGACCTTTCACCAGCTGAAAAAGCAAGGTGGATAGCCGAGGTAAAGTTCCTTAAAGCATATTACCATTATTACCTGTGCCGCTTGTATGGGCCGGTACCACTGGTAAAAACCAATATCGATATTACGGCCAGCACCGAAGAGGTAAGGGTAAAACGCTCGCCGGTTGATTCGGTATTTAATTATTGTGTCCAGTTGCTGGACGAAGCCATTCCTGATCTGCCACCGGTTATCACCAACCAGGCAAAAGAACTTGGCCGTATTACCCAGCTAACGGCGCTATCAATTAAAGCCGAAATGTTGGCAACACAGGCCAGCCCGTTATTTAACGGCAACCCTGATTACGCCAGCATGAAAAATAAGGATGGACAGGCACTGTTTTCCAGCACCGTCGATCCGCAGAAATGGAAGCGTGCCGCTGACGCCTGTAAAGCGGCCATTGATGCCTGCGAAGCTAATGGCCTTAAATTATACACATTTGTATCGCCTCCAACGGTAGGTTCCCTGTCAGATCAGTTGCGTAACGAGCTAACCATCCAAAACGCCGTTACCGAAAAATGGGATGTAAACCCCGAACTGATCTGGGCATTAAATCCAACATTTCCCTGTCAGGGATATGCAACACCAAGGTTAACGCCAAAATCAGCTGTTAACATTTTCTCGAACCCCTCAACATTTGCCGTTCCGATTTCAACACAGGAGCTTTTTTACACAGCTAACGGTGTACCCTTAACCGAGGATAAAAATTATGATTATACCAACCGTTTTGCACTGAAAACAGCAGGCGACGCCGATAAATACTACATAGCTCAGGGTTATACAACCATTAATGAGCACTATGGCCGCGAAAGCCGCTTTTATGCCAATATTGCTTTTGATGGCAGTATCTGGTATGGCAACGGCATTTACAACCAGGACCAGGCTTACCATGTTGAAGCGCGCGGTTCAGGTTCATTGGCAGGTCCAAAAGATTTGAACACGCTAAACATCACCGGCTATTGGCCTAAAAAGCTGGCTAATTACCTTTCAGTTTATGATGATGGTTTTCAGCCAATTGAATTTCACCTGCCGCTGATGAGACTTGCCGGTTTATATCTTTTATATGCCGAAAGTCTGAACGAGGCAAATGGCCCAACAGCCGATGCCTACAACTACATTGACAAGGTAAGGGCAAGAGCAGGTTTAAAAGGTGTATTGGAATCATGGTCAACCTATTCAAAAACTCCGGGCAAGCCAACAACTAAAGAAGGTTTGCGTGATATCATACACCGTGAACGTCGTATTGAACTATGCTTTGAGGCGCAAAGCGGGTGGGACCTTCGCCGCTGGAAAGAAATCCAAAATGTATTGAGCGTACCACTGCAGGGTTGGAATATCTATGAGTCTGAAGCGGGTAACTACTACAGGCCGCACACCGTGTTAACACCGGTTTTCGGGCTAAAAAACTATTTCTGGCCAATAAAGGACAATGACCTGATCGTTAACAACAACCTGGTACAAACCACCTACTGGTAGGCGTCCCCTCCATTTAAAAATGAATTAATTCAACATAAATAAGAATTATGAAACGCATTAAAAATTATACGATAACAACACTGGTGCTTGCAGTGGCGTTGTTTATGGCGTGCTTAAATTCATGCAAAAAGAACGACGGGTATGTTAAAGAGGTTTCGACCGATATGACCAAGCCTGCGGTGGTTACCAACGTAAAAGTTAAAAACTTTAACGGAGGTGCTTATATCACCTATGATCTGCCAAACTCAGATAACCTGCTATATGTGCAGGCCGAGTACCGCATTAACGATAAAACTACACGCCAAACCAAATCGAGCTATTATTCGGATACGGTTACAGTTGACGGTTTTGCCAAAAGCCAGGAGTACGAGGTAACACTTTACTCGGTAAGCAGGGCTAACGTAAAATCGGATCCGCTGGTGGTTAAAGTACACCCCGATACCCCTTTTTATAAGCTGATAAAACCTACACTAACTATCACGTCTGATTTTGGCGGCGTAAACATCAAGGCGATGAACCCTAATCAAAAAGATATAGGTGTTATTTTATTGGCCTTTGATAAATCAACACAGGCACTGGAGGTTGTAGATCAACATTATACCAAGGTTGATACCATTAACTATTCCATCAGAGGATATCCGGCGGTACCGCAAAAATTCGGTGTATATGTAACGGATAAGTTTGGCAATATATCCGATACTTCCATCGTAAACATCACCCCAATATTTGAAACATTATTGGATAAGAGCAAATTCTCAGTATATAAAACCCCTACCGACAGTCCGACCGCATACGGCTGGGAAGTACCATATCTTTGGGATAACAAAACCGACGGCTACTCAAACGGCTGGCACACTGCTCCGGGAGCGCCTGCTCCAATACAGGTTACTTTTAGCCTGGGTGTATCGGCACAATTAAGCCGCTTTGTATTATGGGAAAGGCCAAATCAGTATGCCTACGCGCATGGTAACCCTAAAGATTTCAGCATTTGGGGATCGAACATTAACGCACCACAGGATGTAAGATTGCCAGACTATGCCCCTGTTGGAACCGTAATTGGCGATTGGGTTAATATCGGTAACTACCATTATCCAAACCCGCCATCGGGCCTTACACCTGGCTTCACCAATGCCGCCGATGCCGACTTTGTTGCGGCAGGGGTTAACTTTAATATCCCTCCG
Organism: Mucilaginibacter sp. SG538B; assembly: GCF_013376065.1. NCBI lineage: Bacteria > Pseudomonadati > Bacteroidota > Sphingobacteriia > Sphingobacteriales > Sphingobacteriaceae > Mucilaginibacter > Mucilaginibacter sp. SG538B. The sequence continues at coordinate 1,193,162 of NZ_JABMJI010000001.1, read as the reverse complement.
GGTTCAACACCTATTAAGTACTTCCGCTTCATGGTGCATGATACCTGGTCGAACGGTGACTTTGCCCACATGATGGAGCTTTCAATTTATGGTAACCCACAATAGGTATTAACTCATTTAGATTAAACGAACATGAAAAATATTGTCAGAATAGCTGCTTTCTGTTTGCTTGGATACCTGTTGTATGGTTGCAGCAAACAAGACACACAGTTTGAATCATACTTAAACGGTCATGAAGTTAAATATCCGGGCACAGTGTCCAATGCCCACTCCCGCCCCGGAAATTTACGTGCCGCCCTTACCTGGAACCCAAGCTCCGATCCCAGCATAACCCGTTACGTGATATACTGGAACAATAAGGCTGATTCCATCATTTACAATTCCACCAACCACAATACGTCGGATAGTTTAACGGTTGTTATACCAAACCTGAACGAATACATTTATTCGTTCACTGTTTTTTCGTATGATGCCAAAGGCAACCGCTCTATCCCGCTTGATATCAACAATGTAAGAGTTTATGGGCCTATTTACCAATCGGGCTTATCAAACAGGGGGTATAATGTTACCAATCCATATGGAATTAGTGCCGATGGAAAGCTTACGCTTAATTTCTTAAAAGTTGATACCAGTGCTCATAATGTGTTCACAAACATAAAATACACCAACAAAGCCGGGAAAGAAAGTTTCGGAAAACTTAGTGCTGATAGCATGTCGGTTACTCTGGCAGACTATAAGGCGGATACGAAGATCCAATTCATCTCGGCCTTTAAACCAACGGTAAATGCTCTTGACACCTTTTATGTAGCTAACTATGAGGATTTCCCAACCATTAATTCCGTTGCTGTTTGCGATAAAAAACTATTCAAAAAGGTTTATTTAGCCAATGATGCCAAGCCTTATGAAGGAGATACTGATATCGACAGACTTTGGGATGGCAGCGTTGGCCCGCAGGGTTTCCCTAACATTTTCCATAGCGATGGCAACGGTCCGCTGCCTGTGGTTATCACTTTTGATATGGGCGCATTATACAAAGGCCTGGTAGCTATTGAAGAAACCGGCCGTAACTGCTGCCACAACCCTGATGATTTTGAGGTATGGGGCATAGCTGACATTACCAATGCAGCTACCACCCTAAAAGCTAATGATGCCGGCTGGACGGCCGAGGCAATTTCTAAAGGATGGAAACTGCTTAAAGAGATCAAAAGGACCGACGACGGCAGCGCGCCATTAAAGGTAAACTTCGATCCTAATCCTCCGGCAGTACGTTACATCCGTATCAGGATCAAACACAACTCAAACAACGAAGGCAATTACACCAATATGAGCGAGCTTACCTTCTGGAATAACGCACTACTATAATAACACCCCAATGACCGGGCTGCCTGGCGGCCTGGTCATATTTTAAAAGTATAAAAACGACTGCCCTCTATAATGTTCACATCAAAAATTCCGCAATGAAAAAACCGGCAATTATCTTTCTTTACCTGTTTTCAGTAATCAAGCTCAGCTTTGCTCAGCAGGCTGCTCCTGTAAAAACGCCAAAAGCTGTTTTAGATGATTTCATGACCAAACGTTTCGGCATGTTCATTCACTTTGGGCCGGTAACCTTACGCGGCACCGAAATTGGCTGGAGCAGAAATAGGGAAGTAGCCCAGGATGATTATGATAACCTGTATAAGGAATTTAACCCGGTTTTATTTAATGCCGATGCCATAGTAAAAGCCGCCAAAGATGCAGGCATGAAATACCTGGTGATCACCGCCAAACACCATGACGGCTTTGCTTTGTGGCCATCCGCTTTTACTGACTATAACATCAGCAAAACACCATATAAACGCGATATGGTTGCCGAACTGGCTACGGCCTGCAAAAAACAGGGTATCCTGTTTTGCATCTATCATACCGTGCTCGACTGGCACGATCCTAACTACCCTATCCATAACCCTTACGATTCGACAAAGAATGTAACGGGCGATATGATAGCATTCAAAACGCAAATGAAGAATGAGCTGAAAGAGCTTATCACCAAATACCACCCCTACCTGCTTTGGTTTGATGGCTACTGGGAAAAACCATGGACCAATGCCGACGGGCAGGAGATCTATTCGTATATTAAAAGTATTGATCCAAAGGTGATCGTAAACAACCGCTTAGGCAAAGAAAGCGAAAAGCTGAACGCCCAATCGGTAGGTGATTACCTTACGCCCGAACAGCGCATCGGTCAGCTTAATATGAACGAACCCTGGGAAAGCTGCATCACCATCTGCCAGCAATGGGCATGGAAACCTAATGATAAAATGAAAACAGTGCAGGAATGTATCCAAACGCTGGTGAAAACTGCCGCCGGTAATGGGAACCTGTTGTTTAACGTTGGGCCAATGCCCGATGGCCGCATTGAAGCACGACAGGTTGAAACCCTGCAGCAAATGGGCTTATGGTTAAAAAAATACGGTGAAAGCATTTATGGCACGAAAGGCGGGCCCATTGCCCCTAATGATAACTATGCTGTTACACGCAAGGGAAACAAGATCTATTTGCACATATTTCAGAAAAAAGGCAATAAAATTGCACTGCCTAACCTGTCTGACATTAACATAACCAATGCCTACATGATGGGAGGAGCCAAAGTAAATTATAAGCTGGAGGCGACAGGCTATAGTATTGACCTGCCGCAAACCTTACCCGATGCTAACAGCAATGTGATTGTATTGGAATTGAATAAAAACGCCGAAGAAATCCCTGTAATTGCCGCAGGTAAATAAAATAAAAACAGAAAACCTAATTAACATAAACATGCTAAAAAGAACGCCCCTGCTAATAACTGTAATAATAACAGGTATTACAACGTTTACTCACGCACAAACAAAACAATTAAAACTTTGGTACAAACAGCCTGCACAGCGCTGGGAAGAAACCGTTGCACTTGGTAACGGCCGCCTGGGGATGATGCCCGACGGTGGTGTTACTGCCGAAAAAGTAGTGTTGAATGATATCACCATGTGGTCGGGTTCGTCGCAGGATGCCAATAACTACGAAGCTTATAAAAAACTGCCCGAAATAAGAAGCCTGCTTGCCGCCGGTAAAAATGTGGAAGCGCAAGCCATTATCGATAAATCATTTGTATGCACAGGAAAAGGATCAGGCGGGGTACCTTTCGGTTGCTTCCAGATGCTGGGCGACCTGAACCTGAACTACCAATACAAAGGCATTGAGGGTAAAGACGTAAAATACGATAACTACGAGCGTGAGCTTTCATTAAACAACGCGCTGGCCAAAACCACTTATCAGGTAAATGGCGTTACTTACAAACGTGAATATTTTACCAGTTTTGGTAATGATGTAGATGTGATTAAACTAAGCGCCGATAAACCCGGCAAGCTGAACCTAAGCATCAATATCAGTCGACCGGAGCGCGGGGTTACTTCAGTAGAAGGTAATGAGCTTGACCTTACCGGTCAGTTGGATAATGGTACAGATGGCAAAGGTGTAGCTTACAAAGCAAGGGTAAAGGCACAGCTAACCGGCGGTTCGTTAAGCACCACCCCTACTTCGCTGATTATTAAAGACGCTACCGAGGTGATCATTTACGTATCAGCAGGTACTGATTTTAAGAACCCACAGTATCTCTCCAAAATGGACGGCGCACTGAAGGCCGCTATGAAAAAGCCTTATGCTTTGGAAAAACAACAGCACATTGCCAACTTTCAAAAGCTATTTAATAGGGTTAACGTTGATCTTGGCACTTCAGAAGCAGATAAACTAACCACCGATCAAAGGCTTCTCGCTTTTCATACTAATCCCGATGCGGATAAAGGCCTCCCTGTTTTATTTTACCAGTTTGGCCGCTACCTGAGCATTTGCAGCACCCGTGTTGGATTGCTCCCTCCAAACCTGCAAGGCTTATGGGCTAATGAGGTACATACCCCATGGAACGGCGATTATCACCTGGATATTAACATTGAAATGAACCAGTGGTCGGTTGAAGTTTCCAACCTGTCAGAACTGAACCTGCCCCTTGCCGACCTGGTTAAGGGCATGGTACCACATGGCGAAAAAACAGCCAAAGCCTATTACAATGCAGATGGCTGGGTAGCACATGTGATTACCAACCCATGGGGCTTTACCGAACCGGGCGAAAGCGCTTCATGGGGTGTTTGTAAAGTTGGTTCAGGCTGGCTTTGTGATAACCTTTGGCAGCATTATGATTTCACCGGCGATAAAAACTACCTGAAACAAATTTACCCGATATTGAAAGGTGCAGCACAGTTTTACAGCAGCATGCTTATCAGTGATGATAAAACCGGCTGGCTGGTTACCTCACCTTCCTCATCGCCCGAAAACAGCTTTTACCTGCCCGATGGCACACATGCCAGCATCTGCGTAGGCCCTACTATCGATAATCAGATCATCCGCGAGTTGTTTAACAACGTGATAACTGCAAGCAAAGTGCTGGGTACAGACGCCGCATTCAGTAAAACGTTGGTGGCCAAAGTAAAAAAGCTCCCTCCTCCGGGCGTTATAGCTAAAGATGGCCGCATCCAGGAATGGTTGGAGGACTATAAAGAAACCGAGCCGCAACACCGTCACGTATCCCACCTTTATGGTTTATTCCCGGCATCGGAGATTACACCAGAGGCTACTCCTGCCCTTGCTGAAGCTGCTAAGAAAACCTTAGAAGTAAGGGGTGACGATGGCCCAAGCTGGTCAATCGCTTACAAAATATTATGGTGGGCACGTTTGCATGACGGAAACCGCACTTACAAACTATTTAAAGAGTTGATGAAGCCAACCATCAAAACCGATATTAACTACGGTGCAGGCGGTGGCGTATATCCTAATTTGCTTTCAGCCGGTCCGCCGTTCCAGATCGACGGTAACTTTGGCGCGACAGCAGGTATTGCTGAAATGCTGATCCAGAGCCATGCCGGGTTTATTGATTTTATTCCTTCTATCCCTGATGCATGGAAAGCGCAGGGCGAGGTTAAAGGCCTTAAGGCCCGCGGTAATTTCACAATTGATATGAAATGGAAAGACGGTAAAGTAACCTCTTATAAAGTAACCTCACCTACTCCGCGTACGGTTAAAATAAAAGTTAACGGACAGATCAAAAGCATAATGGCCGTTAAAGCTTAATAATAGCTTATAAACAAATAAGGCATCCATTTCAGGGTGTGTCTTATCTATACAAATTGTTCTTTATTAAGCCTTATTGTAAAGAATGCTATTTGACTTAATTACAATAATTGCACACCATAAATAAAATGTAATTTACACATTTAATAATCTAAAATTCATGCAAAAATTCCTTACACATTTTATAATTGCTGTGCAATTGTCCGGCTTGCTTTGCGTTTGGCAGCCGGCAATTGTTTCGGCATCAACCCGAATCATTACTATCCAGCCAACACCGAAAGGGAATATATCGTTTTCATACGGTACCTCTGGCACTATTAATTATGATCAAAAAACCGGCACTTTTTCTGTTATCGAAAATAAAAAAACTGTACTTGGTAATTGCTATAGCAAAGCCGGCATCAACGGAAAACTTATTACTTCAACAGCGTACAAAAACGTCGCTTATACTAAAGCCTTAATAACCGATGGTTTTGGCAAAGGCGTAAAACATACTTTCACCCTAAGCGGCAATAATTTGCCAAACATGATGCAGGTGTTTTATACTTATCCATCGCACAAAGGCTATTTTTTTGTCGAACTTTATGTTGAGGGCAAAAACCTGAAAACAAATTACATGGAGCCGATAGCCGGTAATATGTCGGCCATACCCGGCGATGCCCGCTCGCTCTTTGTACCTTTTGATAATGATACCTTCATCAGTTATGATTCAAAAGCGTTTAAAGCACCACTCACCAATACCAGCGCCGAAGTAGGGACTGTTTTTGATAACAGCAGCCGCAAAGGTTTAGTGTTTGGATCCTTGGAACACGAAACCTGGAAAACCGGCGTGCGTATGGTAGCCAAAAAAGATAGTACCAACACTTTTGAAGTATGGGGAGGCTACACCGAGGAAGCTGTAAACCGCGACAAGATAGCACATGGTTATATCAACGGTGATACCGTTAAATCGCCCAAAGTATTTGTTGGGTGGTTTGCCGACTGGCGCAATGGTATGGAAGAGTTTGGTAAAGCCAACCGTATTGCCGAACCACCTTACGTTTTTAACTGGACCAAACCTACCCCCGTTGGCTGGAACAGTTGGGGCGTTATGCAGGAAAAACTCAGCTACGACAAAGCTATTAAAGTAGCTAACTTTTTTGCCGACAGCATCCCTGCATTCCGCAATGGTAATACGGCGTTTATTGATCTCGATTCGTTTTGGGATAATATGATCAGTGGGGGCTGGGAAGGTGATTTTGGTAAGCTGAAATCATTTGCGGATTACTGTAAATCAAAAGGCCTGCAGCCCGGCGTTTACTGGGCACCGTTTACCGACTGGGGCTGGAAAGGCGGCCCCGACCGCAAAGTTTTAGGCAGCAACTACACCTACGGCGAAACCTGGACTAAGGTTGGTGACGGCTACCACGATATTGACGGTGCCCGCGCAACAGACCCAACCCATCCGGGTACCCTGCAACATATTGACTATGTAATTGGTAAATTAAAAGCCTGTGGTTTTAAAATGATCAAGATCGACTTTCTGGGTCATGCGGCGGCCGAATCAAGCCATTTTTATGACCCGAAAATCACCACCGGTATGCAGGCGTATAAAAGGGGGATGGAACACCTGATTGATCAGTTGGGTGATCAGATGCTGGTTTACGCTGCCATTTCTCCCAGCCTGGCAACCGGGCGTTACGCACACATGAGGCGTATTGCATGCGATGCCTTTAAAACGATAAAGGACACCCGTTATACGTTAAACAGCGTAAATTACGGCTGGTGGCAAACTTACCTGTACAATTACATTGATGCCGACCATGTTGTACTTTCAACCGAAAGCGAAGGCGCTAACAGGGCAAGGATGCTCTCGGCAGTTATTACGGGAACGTTTATAACCGGCGATGATTTCTCTGCCCATGGCCAATGGAGTGACAGAGCAAAAGCTATGTATCAAAATCTTGAGGTCTTAAAGATTGTGCAAAATGGAAAAGCTTTCAGGCCGGTTGAAGGTAACACCGAAACAGATACAACCGAGCAGTTCACGCAAAAAATTGGCAACAGCTTTTACCTGGCACTGTTTAACTATAGTGAAACTGATAAAGTGTATACTATCGACCCGAAAAGGATTGGTATGGAGGCCGGAAAAGCAGCAAATGCGAAATCGTTACTGCAAGGCACTAACGTAAACACAAAAAGCGTTTTGGTAAAAGCGGGAGATGCTGAATTATTAAAATTTGAATTGAACTAATAAACACTGCAAAGGCGCCGGCAACAGATTCCCCTTTAATCGCCGGACGCCTTTTGAGGGGATGAAACCCTGTATCGTTTTCAACTGTTTAGCTTAACTGATTTTGCCCGTTTGCATGCAAGCGGGCATTTTGATTTTTTTGCGCTTACACAGCATTTGTTTTTGTGTTTAACGCCCGCAACGTTAGTCTTTTCTATCTGGAGCGAAGTAAAAAACAATCCGCCGGTAACGGCCAGTATGGTAAAAAATTTCATAGCAGTAGGTTTTAACATAAAAGACGATCTTTTTTTGCGAATGTTACAGTTAATTAGCCAAATGTTGATTTTCGCATACTTTTAAACAAGGATTCAGCTCGTAAACAGGCAGTTACCGTAACAACCGTTATTGGCAATGAAGCGGTAAAGTAATCATCCTTCCCTCAAAAACAAAAAGTCAGTGACCTCGCGTTACTGACTTTTTCATTAACTATTAACTGACCAAATATCCTTAACAAAAAACTATCTGGTACTGCAAACATAGTGTGTTAAATACGTGCTACATGTGTGAAAAGCACCATCTTAACACAAAAAGAAAACTCTTATCATGCTGATTGTCTGTATTTTAATGGTGTTATCTTATAATGCGTGCGGAATAACCTGATGAACGAACTTGGGCATTCAAAACCTACCATACCAACTACTTCATTTACAGGATAACGAGTATCTTTCAGCAGCATTAGTGAGCGTTTTAAACGCAGCTGGATCAAAAACTGGTGCGGTGTTAAACCAAAAGCCTGCTTGAAAGTGCGCAGCAAGTGATTAACCGAAAGGCAGGCATGTTCGGCAAGGTCTTCAAGGCTAATATTCTGATTATAATTGCTGTACAGGTACTCCTTAGCCAGGTTAAGACGGCGCAGGATCTCAACCCGGGTACCCTGGTTCAAAAAGTCGAGTTTTTCTGCTTTTTTACAGATCTCATCATTATAAATATGAAAATAATTGATAAGCGTATGGTGCAGGTATTCGTTGATCAGCATTTCGTCCTGCATCCCATTATCCAGGTGTTGTTTCAGGTGACATACATTGTACTTGATATCGCCCGCAAACGGATATATAGTTTCATTAAACTCGGGCTGTATTTTGTCGTTACCATAGCCTTTAGTTAACAAAGTGTCATTATCAAAGGTCCAGCAATCTTTAAAATCCTGCAAAAACTGCTGGTCAAAATTGATGGCAAATGATTGTACCTGCTGCCCCAGATCGGTATCGGTTGAGTATTGTGTACCCCTGTTCAGGATCAGGAACGAATCGGGATATATGGACAAATGCCTGCGGCCTATATCATAACGTTCATTACCGCTTAATACAAAGCGAAGGCTTAAATCTGAAGTATACTGCGGCCCCTGCCTCTGGCCGCCGGTGCGGCTTACAATCTTGTTGTTGTTGCGTAATACTTTTGAATAGTCCATTGTGATATGATTTTATTGTTCGTTATAATTTCTTTCTTCCAGTAACATAAATTTGTTCCCCGCCGGGTCTAAAAATTCGGCTGCCAGTCCGGCTGGTAAATACGCAGGCGATTTGCAAAAAAATACGCCAGCCGTACGGAGCACATGATAATCGTTTAAACAGTCGGCAGTGTTAATGATAATATTACTCTTATCACTGTTGCTGTCGTTATTAGTTACAAGCAACGCCACATTTAATTTATCCGACTGGATCACCGTGCTTTCCCTGCCCTCGTAAAATGTCATTGTGCCTGTTACTTTGAAGCCTAATTTTTGAGTATAAAAATCAATTTGCCCCTCAAAGTCGGCTGTATACACAGGTATATATTTCAATTTCATTTTACAGTAGCTATTAACGGAAACCAGATTGTAATGATGGAAACCAACCTGTTGGCCAGGGGCAGCAAACAGGATAATTTTTGAAGCGGGTTTACAGTAGCCGGTCAGTTAAAACTACTTAACATATCAAAGGTACTTTACCTGAGGGGGGGATAGTATCCCCCTATTTGGGGGATTTGTGAATTAGTGGGATTGGGTTATTGGCAGTTATTTTATAGCGGTGATTCGAAAGGACACGGATCGGGGAGGAAAATAATTAATCATCCCTGCGTTCGTGTCCTCACGAATGCCTCTAAGAGGTTGTAAAAATGAAAGGAAATATTTTTGTAGAGACGCATAATTGCGTCCCCCGGAGAACAAGCCAATTTCAAAAGCTTATCAGGTACCGTAAATTGCAGGCGGGAGACGCAATTATGCATCTCTACATTTAAGAACTATCGTTTTTAACAGCCTCTAAGCCTATATCAGCTTATTCTGCCTTGCCAGCTTAATAGCATCGGCACGCGAGTTTACATCGAGTTTTAGGTAGATGTTTTTGATGTGGCTCCGAACGGTTTCCAGGTCAATAAACAATTCATTAGCTATCTGGCCGCGGCTTTTGCCTTCGCCTATCAGCTCCAGGATCTGGGTTTCACGTTTAGATAACGGAGATTCCTGATTTTTTTGGAACGAGCGAATTACCAGGCGCGCGATGTTTATGCTCATAGGCCCCCCACCTTCCCGCACTTCTTTTATCGATTCGATGATTTTGGCTGAAGGTGTGTTTTTAGTAAGGTATCCCGAAGCGCCATTTGCCAGCGCGTTAAAGATTTGCTTTTCCGACTCATAAACAGTAAGGATCAGGATATAGCAATTGGGCAGCAGTTTTTTTAATTTAGGGATTGCATCAATACCGTTAACACCGGGCAGCTCTATATCAAGCAATATTACATCGGGTTTATCCGCAGCTATTTTTTTAGCAGCCTCGTCATATGAACAATAGGTACTGATCACATCATAGCCCTCGGTAGCACCAATTAAAAAGGCATAGCCATCGCGCAGGGTTTCATCATCCTCAATAATACTTACCTTAATGTTACGGGCCATGCTTAATTGCTTAACTGATTTTTACTAAACTTTAATGTTACTGATGTGCCTTTGTCTGCTTCCGAATTAATGAGCAGTGATGCGTTGATCCGTTTTGCGCGGGCATTAATGTTATTGATCCCCCGGCCGCGATGAGCTGCGCTGCTATCAAACCCTTTACCATCATCGGTAACCCGGAGTGCTATCGCGCTTTTATCGCTCTGATCAAGCTCAAAAACTACCTGTCCGGCATCGGCATGTTTAAGGATGTTATTTAATAGCTCCTTAAATATCATGGTGATGTTACGGCTGTATTCCATAGGCAGTTTTACCAGCTGGATATCTTCATCAACGGCAGCAAACTCAAAATCAACCGGTACATCATGAAAAACCTCTATCCCTATCTCGCGGATATGGTTCAGGGTTTCATATAAGTTATCACTTTTAGGGTCGAGCGCCCACAGGATATCCTTTGTACCGTTGTATAGTGATGCCGCGTTTTGCTTGATCTGATCCACGATTCCACGCTGATCCGCCTGCTCCTTATCTATTTTGGCATTCAGTATTTCTGATAAGACGGTGATGCGGGTTAATTTGTTACCCAGATCGTCATGAAAATCTTCGGCTGTTTGCTGGCGGATCTTTAACTTCTCTTCCCGCTTCATGGCTTCAATTGCCTTTTGACGTTTTATTTTACGCTGATGCACTAAATTTTGCACTCCGAAACCAAGAAACACCAACAGTAAAATGGCCAGCAACCTGAAGGTAAATGTTTGATAAAACGGAGGAATAATTACAAAACTGAAACTTGCCATTTTGCGTGATACCTGCCCGTCGGGGCTTATGGCTTTTACCTTGAAAGTATATGTACCAGGCGGCAGCGAAGGATAATTGACCACATTATTGCGCATGGGCGAACTAAAAGCACTATCCAGCCCAACCAGCTTATACTGGTAAGATACCGCGTCAGGATTTTTGAGGTAAACACCAAGAAAAGATATCGACAAATGATTTTGATTATGTTTAAGCTCAGCCCAGTCATTAAGGTCGATAGAAGAGCGTTTTTCGCCATCCTCCTTCATCAACTGTACCGATTTGATGAACACATGCGGCGGCGGCGAGGGAACCATTTTTGTCATGGTATTATACACCATAACAGCCTTGGTGGTACTGATCCAAACCTCGTGTCCGCGGTGCATAATGGCATTCTGGTTGGCCTCTACCACCGGTTCCTTTGAGCCTATGTTATCAATTACCCAAAAAGTTTTCTTTGCAGGGTCGTATTGCATCCGGTTAATTCCCCTGCCGGTACCCATCCAAAGGCGGCCACGTTCATCAGCAGCAAGGCTGTAAATACTATTGGCTTTGAGCCCGTCATCAACATTATAAATATTTACCGCCCCGGTTGTCATATCCCAGGTGTATAAACCGCTATCATCTGTACCAACCAGTAGCAGATCGCGATATCGGATCATGCTGTAAACCGCAGTAGCCGGAAATGATTTAAGTTTAAACCCCGGAACTATTTTTTTATTTACGGCCAGCATAACACCGTTTTGGGTGCCTATCAAAAGAGAATCGCGCCCCAGGCTAAGCATTGCGGACGAATAAGGGGGAATACCTTCCAATTGTTTCAGCTCGCCGTTTTGGTAATAGAAACAGCCCATTGACGTGCCCAGCCATATAGTACCACTGTCATCGGCAGTAATAAAATTACAGGCAAAAGATGAACTGTTTTTTATCTGTCTGAAACCCTTTTTATCATACTGCCATAAACCTGTTTGCCCGGTACCAATCCAAACGGTGCCGTTTTTATCCATATATAAACTCTGCACCCCCTTTAAATATGGCGAACCGGTTGGTACGGGCACTTCACTGGTCCTTTTTCCATCATATCGCAAAATGCCACCACCATCAATCCCCATTAAAACATTTTTGTTCCAGTCTTCAGTTACCGACATTACGATTTTTGATTCGGGAATACCTTGTGTGCGGTCAAAAACGGTATATCTGTCGCCTTCGCAGCGGTAAAGGCCATTGCCAAGGCTGCCCAGCCACAGGTTTTTATCTGCATCAAAATAAATATCAGGGACAGAGTTATCGGTAAGTCCATTTGATGAGTTATAGTGGATCACACCATCACTCATAATACAATAGGCTCCATTATCGGTACCCAGCCAAATATTGGCATCAGCGTCCTGTTCAATGCACAATAACTGACCTTTTATTTTTCCCGTAATATTTTTTATATCCAGTGGTTTAGCCATACCATTCCTGGCACATAACAAACCCGAGCGGGTTAGAAGATAAGTTTTGCTTTTATCAAAACGGTCGAAAAAAATCCTTTTGATAATTTGCTCACTATATTGGGAATCAATATCAATTACATGTTCCCATTTTTGTCCTTTAAGGCGATAAATACCTTTTTTGTAAACAGACACATATAACAAACCTGCACTATTAACAGCCAAACTGGTGATAAAAATATCAGGATCATCATTAATAGGGACATGCTGCATCTTATCATTTTTTACCCTGAACAGCATCCCGGCAGCTGTAACCCAGATAGTTCCCTCTCCATCCTGGGTTATGTTGCCTACAAAAGAGCGTTTAACCGGTATATCTGGTTTATACTTCACAATCCGGCCATTATAGAGCCTTGCAAGCCCATTCATGGTACCAAACCAGGTACAGCCCCCTTTATCCGAAAAAATGGTTGCAACATAGTTATCAGGTAAACCTGTTAAGCGGGTATAAGCCGTAAAATCCTTTCCATCAAAACGGCAGGCCCCGCCAAAGGTACCTATCCAAAGGCGATGATCGGTATCCATGGAAAGCTTGTTTATTTGCGACTGGATGAGCCCATCCTCAATATCATAGTGCGCAAAAATGTATTTCTGTGCATGGACCTGGCTTGTAAACAACAGCATACCTGCCAGGAAACACAAAATCAGAAAAACGGGGAAACGCGATAGCTTATTCAATTAAAAACGTAAATTAAATTACCTGTATGGGGGTACAATTAAAAAGTTAAATTAAAGCTAATTAAAATAAAAAAAATCACCCCAATAGGGTGATTAATTATTATCAGTTACGGGAGTAAATTTTAATTTTTGGCTACAACAGAATTGCCATTGTTTAAAGGCGTTTTTATGTCCTCAAACATTTTGCAAACCTGTGTAATTTTCCAGTCGTGCCGGTCATTTTTCTCGATGATGAGGTAATCATGCTGCGTGCAGTTTTCGTAGTTAAAATCAACCCGTGCAATTACCATGGCATCGCTTTTGGCAAGCACTTCGTAATTCGACTGGCAATTTTGCTGGGTCCCGGCATCCTTTTTCATCATGCTTACCAGGTCGTCTTTTTCCTGTACAAGTACCTTTTCACCACGGGGTAACTTTAATACGGAATTATCGCTCATTATTGATTTTAATTTTTTAAAGTTGGAGGTCATGTGGCTGTCAATGAAATCGCGGATCACGCTGGCGTATCCTGTTTCGGCGGCCGGACGGCCATACATGGTGCTGGCAGATAATAACCCTACTATGCATGCCAATAAAAATTTATTTTTCATTTGTGATATTTTTTTGATCAAATGTGGGCAGGCTTTGATCAAAAAAATATGCCTATCACACCAAGCAACCCGGCCATACAGCAGGCTGGTGCCTTTCGCCTATAAAGGTCATTTTTTGCACTTTTTGAGCAGATCTGCAATTAATCTGAAAATCTGTTCAGATAATTCTTTAATTATCAATAAACCATAGCAGAACCTGTCCTGCATATTTAAATCTGTACGAAAATATTTTTATTTTTGAGAGCATCTTTCACCGATTAAAACCACGCCATAACTTGGAACCGACTGAAAACTTTTTCCGAAGCATTATTGAGGCCTCGCCTTTTCCGGTGTATATGTGTATGGGGCCGGATAAGCTCATTGCCATAGCCAATGATGCTACCTTGAAAGCATGGGGAAAAGACAAATCGATAATTGGGAAACCATTTGACGAGGCACTGCCCGACCTTCAGGGCCAGCCGTTCAGCAGCCTCATAAGCGAAGTATACCGTACCGGCGAAACTTATCACGGCAACAATGCACCTGCCGAGTTTATAATTAACGGCAAACGGCAAATTAATTATTACAAGTTTACTTACCAGGCTGTACGTAACTCGCGCGGTAAAATAGTTGGCGTTATTTGTTTCTCGACCGACGTTACCGAAATTGAGCATGCCCGACAGGCGATGGAAGAGAGCAGGCATACTTTGTATAACATGGTGAGGCAAGCCCCCGTGGGCATTTGCATTATAAACAGCGATAACCTGGTAATTGAAGTAGTGAATGACTCGTATCTTGAGCTAGTAGGCCGTAAACGTGCAGAAATGGAAAACCGGGGCGTTTGGGAAGCCATCCCTGAAACGGCCGAATTGTATGCCCCCGTAATGGATAATGTTATTGAAACAGGGCAACCGATTACCGCCAAGGAGCATAAATTGCTGCTTGTACGCAATGGCGTACCCGAAATGGTATTTATTGATTTTGTTTATGAACCTGTTAAAGGGTTTGACGGGGAGATAAGCGCCATCATGGTAATTGCCATTGATGTAACTGAAAAAGTTTTTGCACGCCGCAAAATTGAGGAAGCCGAAGAAAGAGCCAGGCTGGCCGTTGAAGCTGCCGAAATAGGCACCTTTGATCTTGACTTGGTTACCGACGAGATACTTACATCTGAAAGGTTTAACATTATTTTTGGAGTTGGGCGTGATGCCCCCCGCGATTTATTTTTGAAAGCACTGCATCCCGACGATGTGGAATTACGCAATAATGCCCATAAAACAGCTCTTACTACCGGAAAACTGTTTTATGAAGCGAGGATCATCTGGCCAAACGGCTCTATACGCTGGATCAGGACGCAGGGTAAGGTTTATTATGGCTCTGTAAACAAACCGTTGCGTATACTGGGCACCTTGCTTGATATTACCGAGTTTAAACATTTGCAGCAGCAAAAAGACGATTTTATCAGCGTTGCCAGCCATGAGCTAAAAACGCCAATGACATCGATCAAAGCATCGATGCAATTGCTGGACAGGTTGATCAAGGTTGATCCCTCATCTGATAAGATCCCCCAGTTTATTAGCCGCGGCAATAGCAGCCTGAATAAAATGCAGCAACTGGTTGATAGCTTGCTTAATGTTTCAAAAATTACTGCGGGGCAGCTTGCACTTCATAAAACACGTTTTTTGGCAGCCCAAATGATCAATGAATGCTGCGACCACGTGAGGCTTGCAGGTACACATGAACTTGAGCTTACAGGCGACACCGATCTGGAGCTATACGCCGACAGGCAACGGATAGACCAGGTTGTTGTTAATTTTGTAAACAATGCGGTTAAATATGCACCCGACAGCAACCGGATTGTCATCAATATCAGTAAACAGGACAACATGGCCAAAATATCGGTACAGGATTTTGGCCGGGGGATCCCACCGGAGAATATCCCGCATTTATTTGAACGCTACTACCGGGTTGATACCTCGGGTATTCAATACTCAGGGCTTGGACTTGGCTTGTATATCAGCGCGGAGATCATTGAGCTTCACGGCGGCGAAATGGGGGTTGAAAGCGAAGTAGATAAAGGCAGTACCTTTTGGTTTACGATACCGTTAAATTGAAATTTAAATCCCGATTGAAAATAGTAAAACCCATAATCATCGTTTTATTGTTTTGCCTGCTCACTGTTTTTACACAAATTGGTGGGTTGGTTTATCTCATTTCAATTAGCCTGCACAAACTAATCAACAAAATAGTAAATAATAAATATTACCGCCAAATTACCAAAGCTGTAGTTTTTATAGTGTTATATTGCCTTACCACTTTTTTAATTGTACCTCCGCTTGCCAGGCTTTCGGGCAGAGTACCGCTCCCCTTCTCCCAAATCAATCATATAAAGCCGCTAAACCGGCTAACCTGCCTGTTCAACCGTAATTATGTTCGCCCGCAACTTAAGCAGGCTGCATTTGCCGTAGCCGCCGAAATGAACGATAAGTATCCGGGAAGTACCCTGAATTATCTTGACGCGAGTTTTCCGTTCATTAATGGGTTTCCGCTTATGCCCCACTTGAGTCATAACGATGGTAAAAAACTCGATCTCGCATTTTTTTATATTGATAACAAAACAGGCTTAGAAACCGATAAAGCCCCTTCGCCAATCGGATACGGAATTAGTGAAGAGCCGCGCGCCGGTGAAATCAACACAACACAGGCCTGCCTGATAAAGGGTTATTGGCAGTACAGCTTTTTGACTAAAATTGTTCCCCAGGGCAATAAAGTTAATTTTACTTTAGACAGTTTACGAACAAAGGTACTTGTAACCCTCTTTGCATCGCAAAATGTCATCAATAAAATATTTATCGAACCTCATTTAAAAAAACGCCTGGGCATCAAAACACCCAAACTACGATTTCACGGATGCCGCGCAGTAAGGCATGACGACCATATTCATGTACAACTATAATTAAAAGCATTTATTAATTTTCAACAAACGGATTATAGCAGATTTCCCAGCAATTCCCTTCAGGATCGGCAATAAATCCGGCATACCCGCCCCAGAAAGTTTCGGCCGGATGCTTCAGGATTTGTACTTCTGCCAGCCTCAATTGGGCTATTTTGGCGTCAACATCAGCTTTTGAAGCCAGATTTATAGTAAGATAAAAACGATTGCTTCCAGCATTATTGCTTATATTTGTGTACTCTGAAAAAAGCAACTCATTGCATAGGGTAAGCACCAAATTATCAAGCTTTAACATTATTACCTTTTCGTTTTCGGCAAGCATCTGCCATCCGAATTTGCCGGTATAAAATGCCTTGACCGCGTCAAGATCTTTAACTGCAAGAGTAATGGCGGTTACATGGGCCTGCATTGTATATTTTTTTATTAGATCCTATCCAATCATGAAATCAGGGTTCCTGGCTGATTTTATTTCACACTCAAATTTAATCGCCAGTTAATACAGCCGGGGTAAATTGAGCTAACCAAATATATAAACATGCAGATCAATTATTTCGTAGTAGCCGTTGTGATAACCCTGTTAATAGCATTAATGATATGGATAGTAAAAACTAACCGTAAAGACGAAAAAGACTTTGAAAGGCAGATCATTGACCGGGAACTTAAACCAAGGGAACACCCCAAACCTCAAAAAGCCCATAAAGCCATGTGATCGGGTAAAACCCGCTATCAACTCGCGTAGTTTCACGTATCATTTTGTACGATCCTTTTTTTTAAATTTAACAACCCAACCTAATATCTATCTCATGGCAGCAGATAAAACTTCAGATCAGCAAGTATTTTATGTAGGACTTTGTATGGCCGGCGCCGTATCTGCCGGAGCCTATACAGCAGGCGTTATTGATTACCTGCTTCAGGCATTAGCAGAATGGGAAAAGCATCGCAATGAACCCGGTGTCCCATCGCACAGGGTGCAGATCCCGGTAATGGGCGGCGCGTCGGCAGGCGGTATGACCAGTATCATGGCCGCATCCTCCCTTAACAACCCGATAACCCATATCGACAAGCCATCAGGAGATCTTTTAACCGAACATCCCGAAAACAAGCTCTACCACTCCTGGGTTGACCTTGTGCAGGCTGATATGTTCACAAAAATGCTGGATACCAGCGACATCAAAAGCTCGGGTGTAATATCGGCACTTAATTCTGATTTTATTAATGATGTTGCCAAACGCGTAGTTGCTGCCGATCCAAAACAATGGCAGCCGCTGCCCGCTTATATTAAACCCGGTTTAAAGATCTTTACCACGCTTACAAACCTGCAGGGCTACGCCTACAATGTTCCGTTTAATTCGTCATCGCCGCAGCGTACCAAATATAACATGCGCATCCATAATGATTACGCATGCTTTGAACTTACAGAAAACGCCATTGCCGGGCATAATAACGGCTGGATGCCGCTTGACCTGAAAAATAATATTAATACGGATATAGCCGCCGACGCTGCAATGGCCACCGGCGCCTTTCCGGTTGGATTGCAATCAAGGATAGTTAAACGCGATGCCCAATATGTTAACAATAACCCATGGTTAAGCAATTACCTGGTTAATACCCCTATTGATGCCGGTGCATACCAAACTCTCAACGTTGATGGAGGCATGATCAATAACGAACCTTTTGATAAAGTCAGAAGTGTTTTGGACGATCTTACCGGTCAGCCCGATGTGGACTACAACAACTTTAACAAGTTTGTTTCAACTGTGCTGATGATTGAACCTTTCCCTACCCAGGCGCCCACGCCAATTTCACAGTCAAGGTCTATATCAAACGTAGTAGGTTTAACGTTGTCATCTATGCTATCGCAAATGCGCTCAAAGGCTGTTAATATTAAAGATGCGATGGACGAAGATTGCGCGGGCCAATACCTAATCACACCATCACGAAGGGTAGATACGCCAGATGGTAAATCGACAGATTTAACCGGCGAACAAGCCATAGCCTGCGGTGCTTTAAGTGGGTTTAGCGGATTTTTAAATAAAGAATTTCGGGTGCATGATTTCTTTTTGGGCCGCCACAATTGTAAGATATTTTTACGCGATTACTTTACCATACCAGCCAAAGCACTTACTACCAACCCTATTTTTAAAGATGGCTATGCTAATGCCGACAAAGCCAAATTTAAATCAACCCAAAGTGATAGTTACCAGATCATCCCTGTATTTGAAGAAGATATCAAATTCCCGGATATTAAATTTAGTTCGGGCAACAACTGGCCCACTATTAAAGAACAGGATATAGACCGTTTTAGTGATGGATTAAAAAATCGAGCTCAAACCATTATGCTCAATGTAGCAGATTTAGGGTGGCTTACCAAAAGTCTGTTGTGGATAGGCGCTAAGGTGATCCTCAATAAAATGGTAACCAATAAAATTATGGTGGTGATAAAAGGCGAACTAAAAACCTGGAAGCTACTGCCGTAAGCAGCACATGAAATTAAACTTACTAAAATCCAGACTTACGAAGTTTTAAAAACTTCGTAAGTCTTTAATAGCTTTCTCATTTGAGCTTTAAATAGCTTTAAATACGACTATCCCGTTATGCCCGCCAAAGCCAAAAGTATTGCTCATGGCTACTTTCACTTTATGGTCGATGGCATCTTTCAATACAAACTTCAAATTATCCGGAATAGCAGGGTCTAAAGTTGTGGTATTGATTGTTGGCGGGATTATTTGATTTTCAATTGATTTTATAGCAGCTATGGCTTCAATAGCACCGGCGGCACCAAGCAGGTGACCAGTCATTGATTTGGTTGAACCGATGATGGTGTTTGTTTCTTTACCTTTTGTAACAGCAAGCAAAGCGTTAATTTCAGATAAGTCGCCAACCGGCGTTGATGTGGCGTGCATATTCAGGTAATCTACATCCTCAATGCTTAAACCCGATTCGGTCAATGCCTGCTGCATGGCACGGGCAGCACCTAATCCTTCCGGATGAGTGGCTGTCATGTGGTATGCATCAGCAGTCATAGATGCCCCGGTCACCTCTGCGTAAATATGTGCGCCGCGGGCAACTGCATGATCATAGTCTTCAAGTACCAAGGCACCGGCGCCTTCACCCATAACAAAACCATCACGATCAATATCAAATGGCCGTGAAGCATGCTGCGGATCGTTATTGCGGCCCGACATCGCTTTCATTGAGCTGAAACCTCCAATGGAAGCAGGCGTAATAGGCGCTTCTGAACCGCCAGTAACAATAATTTTAGCCTTACCTAAACGGATGTAGTTAAAGGCATCCATAATAGCGGTGTTGGACGTAGCACAGGCCGAAACCGTGGTATAATTGATCCCCATAAAACCGTTACGGATAGAGATCATGCCCGAAGCCATGTTTGAAATAAACTTCGGCACAAAGAAAGGGCTAAACCTTGGCTGTCCGTTACCTTTGGCGTATTCAGTTACCTGTTCCTCAAAAGTCTCCATACCGCCCTGCCCGCTGCCCCAAATTATGCCAATATCAAACGGATCCATTTTACTCAAATCAAAGCCTGAATCCTTAATCGCTTCATCAGCTGCAACAAGCGCATACTGGGTGAAGGTATCGGTACGTTTTAATTCTGCTTTATCCAGGTGATCTGTGATATTGAAATCCTTCAGTTCGCAGGCAAATTGCGTACGGAACAATGATGCATCAAACCGGGTGATGGTTGCAGCGCCGCTTTTACCGGCAATTAAATTTTGCCAATAAGTTTCTACATTATTTCCAAGCGGTGTTAAAGCGCCCAGACCTGTTATAACTACTCTGTTTAACATGATGGTTTTATTAAAATCGGCGCAAAGATATAAATATATACCACTTGGTATTTTGATAATTCAACATGTACTGGTTTTACATGCTGAAAATTACCGGGTTATGGCATGACCAAAAGTTAAAACAGTTCAAAAACTATCATGGTTAAATCAAGGAAAGAGATTCGATTATTTTCCAAAAATCTTATTTAGTTCCGAATAAGGAACAGCATCATTTATAAAACCATACCTTCCCTGTGAAAGCTCAACAGCGGCCCGCTGAAAAGCGCCCAAAGCAGCCCTTGCCAATGCCGAACCAAGACTTACCCTTTTTACACCCAGGTCGGCAAGTTCATTGAAGCTAATATCAAAACCTGCTGCGCCAAGTACAATATTCACGGGCTTAGGCGCAACGGCCTTTACTACTTCGCTTATTTGTTCCCTCGTTTTGAGGCCCGGCGCAAAAAGCACATCGGCACCTACATCGGCATAAGCAACAAGGCGTTTTATGGTGTCCTGCAGGTCTATTTTCCCGTGGATCATATTTTCGGCCCGGGCAGTCAGTGTAAAATGAAAAGGCAGGCTGCGCGCGGCTTCAACAGCAGCCTTTATCCGCGCAACCGAAAGGTCAAAATTGTAAATGGGATCTTTATCATTCCCCGTAGCATCTTCTATCGAACCGCCAACCAGTCCCACTCCCGCTGCTGCTAAAATAGTTTCGGCACAAATCTCCGGCGTATCGCCAAAACCATTCTCCAAATCGGCGGCTACCGGTAAATGGGTTGCGTTAATAATAGCGTGGGCATTATCCAGTGTTTCACTGCGGCTGATCAGGGCATAACCATCCGGCCGGCCCAGTGCATAAGCCAACCCGGCACTGGTAGTAGTAAACGCTTCAAAACCTAAACCGGTTAAAATTTTGGCAGAACCAGCGTCCCAGGGGTTGGGGATAATGAATAAATCATCGCGCTCATGCAGTGCTTTAAAAACTTCGGCTTTTTGATATTGGGAATTGTTTATTGCTGATGACATTTGAAGGTAGATTAGTGTTTATCGAAATTAAGCAAAAGTTAACCTGCAGTCACGAGTCTTAGGTCAGAAATTTGCTTTTTGACTTAAGACTTACGACTTCTAACTTCCGACTTAATATCCATATTATTGCAACAGCAATAGTTATGAAACAAAAAGTAGATATTGAAAACTGGATCAGGAAAGAGCATTACAACTTTTTTAAACAGTTTGAGGAGCCCTATTATGGCGTAAACGTAAACGTTGATGTAACAGCCGCCTATAAGTTTGTGAAGGATAACGGGATCTCATTTTTCCTTTACACCATGTACCAGTCTTTAGCGGCATCGCAAATTATTGAGCCTTTCAAATATCGTATGGAGGGCAATGATGTTTTTATTTATGACCGGATTGATGCCAGCTCAACCGTTCCGCGGGCTAATGGCACATTTGGCTTTGGTGAATGGCCTTTTCATCCCTTGTTCGAAGATTTTGCCCGCGATGCAAATAAAGAAATTGAACGCGTGCAAAGTAACAACCTACTTGAACGCAAAGCTTTAAACAATGTGATCCGTTTTTCTTCGCTACCCTGGATCAATTTTACCTCACTGTCGCATGCGCGCATGTTTTCATTTATGGACAGCTGCCCCAAGGTTTCGTTTGGTAAAATGACCGAACATCATGGTAAGCGCACCATGCCGGTATCCGTCCATGTAAATCACGCGTTGATTGATGGCATCCACGTGGGCCAGTATATAGATTGTTACCAGGAGCTGCTGAACAAAGGATTTTAGGCTGCCGTAAAACGCGCAGACGTTGCGTACCTCAGGCACGCTAAAACCCTTTAATAATTGTTCTACAACCCTTTAGCACCTCTGGTGCTATCTTTCCATCTATTGATTTACAAGATAAAAAGTTTAACTTTTTTTAAACACATTCTCCTTAACCATAAACAACGGCAGCGAGCCATGATCAAGCACGCGCGAATGGAAATCCCTGATGTTAAATTGCGCACCCTGCTTTTGCTGCAATTCCTCTTTCCAATGCAGTATTTGTAATGCGCCATACTTGTAGGTAACTACCTGTGCCGGCCAGCGGCGCATGCGGGCAATTTCGCGCATGGCAATATCATCCTGTCCCCGGATGTTCTTTTTCCAAAATGCCAGCGCCTGTTCATCTGTCCAGCCGTAATAATTAAGCGCTACATCCAAGGGTACACGTACCGACCGTACAATGTCCCACTCCCATTTACCCAGCTCATCATAAGGCGTTTGGTATACGCCAAGTTGTTTGCCCAACTCTTCGGTATATGCCGCCCAACCCTCAGCAAAGCCCATATAATAAAACAACTGCTGCACTGCCGACGTTTTGGTTTGCGCCTCCATACCCGCCTGGTAATGGTGGCCGGGAACTCCCTCGTGCATAAAAAGCCAGTCGACCTGCCGCTTATTGTATGGGGTATCAAAAAGGTTATAATAAAACACATTACTATCGTAATAGCCGGGTGTTTGTGCCAGTTGCCTGCTTTCGCCTTTTACAATTTTTAGCAGGGTTATGTTGGTATTACTAAACAGTTTGGGCATGTTGGCATAAATGACCGCTTTGGTATTTTCGAAGGCTTGCTGTACTGCCTTCGGGTCACTGATAAAAAAGGAAGGATCATTGAGGTGTTTATAAAAATCATCTTCATTTAACCCGGTTTGCAGGCGGATAGCTTCAATATGCTTTTGAATGCGGGCCACTTCGGTAAGGCCAAACTGATAGATCTCATCAGGAGTGGCGCTGGCACTGGTCCAGCGTTTAAGCAGGTAGGCATACCAGGCTTTTCCGTTAGGGAGGTTGATAATACCATTGGTAGGAACAGCCGCCGGTTTGTTTTTTAACCAATCCTGTTCAAGGGCAATCCGCTCTAAATTGAGGCCTGTTTCATAACTGATCAGCTGATAATCTACTTTTTCCGATTCGCTGAGCTGATCTGCCTTAAAAGCCGATAAGCCGGTTTTAACTTTTGTAAAAAAGTCCAGTTGCTTTTGCACATCGGCGGCTGTGCCAATATGCTCTAAGCCACTTACGTAGCTTAACTCCAATTGTGGTAAATGCAAGCCATTGTAGCCAGCTACAAAATCTTTGCTAAAGGCATCAAACGTTTGCTGACCAAAAGCAAAAGAAGAAGTTAAAATCAAAAACAAAAAAACAAGAGGTCGCCTCATAACAACAGAGTGGTTAACAAACCTAAATATTTGCTTTGATTAATTTATGCAAAAACAAATCTCCTGTTAACCATTATCAGCAATCCAAAAGCATTTTTGCTTATGTTGATTGGATGTAGCTGTGCAATTGCTCAATAGTTTCCCTTTGCGAATGGATAGTTTCGTACACCACATCACTCATTGAAATAATACCGCATAACTGATCGGCCACATCAAACACCGGTAAATACCTGATATTATTTTCGCTCATGATCAGCATGCATTCGTCAACTGATGATTCGGGGGTGATCCTCGGGAAATTGGTACTTATGATCTCGCCGGCGGTGGTTTCGTCGGAGTGTTTACCCATTAAAATGATTTTACGGGAGTAATCTCTCTCTGTCATCAGGCCCATATACCTGCCATTTTCGGTTACCACTACCGAGCCGATGTTTTTTTCGGCCATCAGTTTCAACACGTTAAACACGGTGGTATCGGCAGGTACTGCAGTAACGTTGTTCCCCTTACGGGCCAGGATATGCTTTACACTTTTCATAAATACTCAGGTTAATTTGGTAAATTCAAGATACGAATAAGTAACAGAAAAACAATGGATTGTGGAAAACAAAATCTATTCAGGCTAAAAAAACCGTTCGGCTATGCAGTTAAACCAATCCTTATATTGTAACAAAACGGGTGTCCCAATTTTTTGATTCCCGAAAAAAAATTAAAAAAACGCCGGCTGTCTTTTTTGCAGAAAAATAAATGTTCCATTTTTTGAACCTTGAAACGCGGGACAGCATAAAAATGAAACAAATTGATAATCAATCAATTAACCCATTCAATAAAACACATTCAACTAACTGATAATCAGTAAATAAAACTAATAAGAATAAAACAATACGCGTTTTACAGAAGATTTGACGCCATGTTTATTCAACCTGTTTTTTTGTTTTTATCGTAATTTTTTGAATAAGTTACCCCAATAATAAAAGGCGCTGACAAAATAGCTTCACCAACAATCTCGATTTATTTTATTAAAAAAGCCCCCCGGTAATTAAACCGAAGGGCTACCAACCTATATAAAAACAAACCTATTGTTTTCTCTTTCCCCAAATGGCGGTGCCATGATTATCCAACCCTGTGAATATCAGGGTTGATGGTATTTTGTTTTCCCAGTCGCGCTCACGTTCAACTTTTAGCTTGTAAGTATCGCCGTTGCTGTATTTAAGCTCAAGCCATGGAGCGGTAAATGTCCATTTATCAGCCGCGTTACCATCAATAGTACCGGCAGCGTCCAGTTTAAAGGTTGTTGAAACCTGGAAGTCCGGATTGGTTTGCTCGGTACCATAACCCGGTACAACATGATAATTCAGCGTAATTTTTTCATAGGTCCCTGCCACATCGGTCGCAGCTATAGTTGTTTGAGCAACATTGGCATAGCGCTCAGGCGATACTATTGGCCAGCCGTCGGTTGTCCATGATATTTTACGAACGTGCAGGTCCATAAAGTAGGAGTTAATACCCGGCCTGCCCTGGTGCGCCATGTAATATTGCCCGCTACCGTTGTCAAACACCGCGCAATGCCCTGTGCCCTGCCAGCCGCTTTGGTTGCTGAACTGGTATGGCGCAAGGATCATGGGGCCATGATCCTCATCGGTATTGATGTCATGCCCGTTATAATCATAAAACGGACCGGTCGGACTATCGCCCCGCCCTACCCTAACATTATACTTGGTTTGCAGCCAGTCATAACTGATAAACAGGAAATACTTTTTCAGATCGGAGTTGTAGATCACTTCCGCGCCTTCAATGTTACCATTGTATTTGCCGCCGGTAAAACCGCGGTTAGCTATGCGCTTGCCCTTATCGCCCGAACTGGCCGCCAGGCCGGTTGAAGAATCAAGTTTAAGGATATAGATCCCGTCCCAGGCCGAGCCGTAGTACATGTACTGCTCGCCGGTGGTTGTAGTTATTACAGTTGGGTCGATAGCGTTTGTTTGGATACTGGCATCATTGGCTGATGTTACAACGAGGCCTTTCTCCGTCCAGGGGCCGTCAGGCGATGAAGCCGTCGCCATACCGATAACACTCAGGCGTGCTACAGGCGATGAAAGCGAATAATACAATCTGTACTCTGAACCCACCTTCATTACGTAAGGTGCCCATAAGGCGTTGTAAGGCGTACCGCCTTTACCCGTAATATAGGCAGATCCCTGCGCCGGCAATGACGAAAATACCCAACCCACATACTCCCACTGCACCAAATCCTTCGACCTGCGGATTTGCAGGCCCGGCCTTACATCAGTACCAAAAGCTACATCGGTACTATAGCAATAATAATAATCACCAAACTTTTTAATGGATGGGTCATGCACGTTATACACTGTCCACTTAGGATAATAGGTAAATGCCGCAATATCCGCATAAGTATCACTGATACTGTTGATATCAAACGCTGTTGTTACCGGTGGAGTTGTGGTAGTATCCGTTTTAGTTGGCGCAGGTGTTTCCTTTTTTGAGCAGGAAAACAGCACTGTTGTCAATGCGGTTATTAAATATAGATTTTTCGCTGTATTCATCGTCTTAGTCATCTCTTTCACTTAATTTTTTATTCCCTCCCGCGGGAGGGGTGTGGTGGACTGTGAAGTGGCAGGGAGGGGTTTATACAAGCAGAATATTTGCCATGATTCATAAACCCCTTCCTCCTCCTTCCACAGGGAAGGAATCACACCTACCCCCACCCTTTTTTCCTAATACCCCGTATTTTGTACCAAACCAACATTGGTTTGCACTTCGCTCAGCGGTATCGGCAAATACTCTTTACCTGCGGTATAGGTATTAAATTCCGGATCGCGGGACTTTAGCCAGGCCAGTTTAGTTGCATCCTGTAACCAGCCCCAGCGACGGATATCATCAAAGCGGTGACCTTCCAACGAAAATTCAAGGAAACGTTCGTGACCTATCTGATCGCGCATCTCAGCCTGGCTCATGCCCGGTTTTACCGTAGCTAAGTTTGGCAAACCAACACGGCTGCGTACCCGCTGGATGTATTGATAAGCATCATTTGTCTGGCCCAATTCGTTCAAACACTCAGCGTACATCAGCAGTACATCAGCATAACGCATCAATCTTTCGTTGATACCTGATCTCCAGTCATACTCATCAGCCTGGCCGCTGTCGCCGTTTTCATACTTATGGCAAAACAGGGCATTTAATGAGGAGCTGCCGGCATAGCGGGCGGCAAAATCCTGGTTATATAATTTTTCGCCGGGTTTGTTGTAATACATGGTTACATCCAAACGTGGGTCGACACCGCCACTGGTTGTTTTTTCCTGCAGATATTCATTGTATAATGCAGGCGTTGGCTGCACATCTGTAAAACCAAAACTCGCTGCGCCAAAGGTGATGGCACGGGCAGATGTACGGCCCCACCCTGATGACGGATCGCCACCCCAGCCCAGATCAGTACCACCAGCATCCCTTGAAAACTGAACCTCAAAAATTGATTCGGCGTTATTTTCATTGTTCGCAAAAAAGTTATCGTAGTAATTAGGCACAAGGCTGTAAAGCCCCATATCAATTACCGATTTAAACTCGGCAGCAGCCTCAGCATATTTTTTTGTAAACAGGTACGTTTTACCCAAATAAGCGGCAGCAGCTCCTTTTGTAGCGCGACCAATCTGTCCATCGGGCGATAAGCCGCTGTAAGTTGTTGGCAGCATGCCTTCGGCAGCCTTAAAATCGCTGATCACCTGCGCCCAAACTACATCCTGTGGCTGTTGTTTTTGGAAATAATCGGCACTTGAGCCGGCAGGAATCAACGGCATAGGCACGTTTTTATAAAAATCGGCCAGGTGAAAATAGTACAGGCCACGCAGAAAATAGGCCTGACCCAATACACGTTTTTTTAGTTCGGCATCCATATTAATGGCGGGTACATATTTCAGCACTTCGTTTGCGCGTAAAATACCCTGGTAATAGGCTGTCCATGAAAACAGTACGCCCGCGCCACTGCTTTGCATATTGAACTTACCCATGTTATAGATCTGGTCCCATGGACTGTAGCTCGTAGCATCATCGCCCCTGGTGTTTTCCACTATCGGCGAAAAACGCATGTATGAACCATCAATAATTAAACTGCCATATACCGCATTTATCCCTTTTACAGCATCATCAGAAGTTTGCCAAAACGTTTGGGTTGTTTGCGCGTTAGGGTTTACAGTATTTAAATCACTTTTTTTACACCCCATTGCAAAAGCCGACAGTACTAAACCAGTAACTATGGCCTTTTTAAATATATTTTTCATTATACTAATGTTTAATGTTTATCAATAATTATAAGCCTATCTGTAAACCAACCAGCAAAGTGCGCGGATTAGGGAACGAACCATAATCAAAACCGCGGTTAATTGTACCATCATTAATAAAATCAGGATCGTAACCTTTGTATTTGGTTATTGTGTAAAGATTTTGCCCTGACAAATAGACCCTTACGCTCCTGAATATGTGTGTGCGGTTTAATAAAGCAGCAGGCAACGTATAACCTAATTGTGCAGTTTGCAGGCGGGCATATGAGGCACTTTGAATGAACCTATCCGAATTGCGACCATTCGCGTTCGGATCGCCGATAATTGGCCTTGGCACATTAGTATTGGTATTGGATGGTGTCCAGTAATTTAATTCATCAGTACTTTGATTGCCATACTGACCGGTCATTAAAGCCTGATAAACACCATTGGCAATTTTGCTGCCGTAATTACCCTGTATAAATATTGACGCATCAATGTTTTTATAGTTGGCGCTAAAATTGAATCCATAGTAAAGTTTTGGAATTGCAGAGCCCAGATAAACACGGTCATCATCATTGATAATACCGTTATGGTCGGTATCAACAAACTTAACATCGCCGGGAGCGGCACCTGTTTGAGTAGCATGGGCGGCCACTTCGGCAGCATTTTTAAAAATGCCTTCGGTTTTAAAAGCATATAGCTCACCAACTTCGCCGCCTACTGCTGTTTTGCTGTACGCACCATATATCGGGTTACCGCCATTGCCTAATGATGTCACCTTATTCTTAACGGTTGAAGCATTTGCGCTAATGGTGTAATTGAACGGACCGGTATCCCTGCTGCGATAAGTTACCGTAAACTCGATACCTTTATTGGTAAAAGAGGCAGCATTAACCAGCGGCGTATTAATTGCCCCTACCGAAGGCGGAATAGGCACCCCTAACAATACACCGGTAATTTTATTGATATAATATTCTGATGAAAATGCAAGCTGGTCATGAAACAAGCTTAAATCAAGGCCGATGTTGGTTGTTTTTTTACCTTCCCATTTATTGGTTTGGTCAAACACCTGGGTTTGGGTTGTTCCTGTAGCAAGTGTATTACCAAACACATAGCTTGCATTTCCATTTACAATGGTTTGGTAAGGATATGGATTAGATAAAGCGTTTATGTTACCCAATATTCCGTACCCGGCTTTAAGTTTTAACTGCGTAATAGCCTCTGGCAGGTGTATAAATTTTTCTTTATTGATGTTCCAACCGATTGATGCTCCCGGAAAATTCCCATAACGATGCTGTTGAGTAAGTTGGGAGCTACCGTCTCGCCTATAGTTAAAGGTTAACAGATACCTGTCATCATAATTGTAATTGATACGTGCAAATATCGGCGAATAAAATTTGGTAATAAAGCTGTTGCTGTAAGCTGTTTTATTAGCCGGGTTACTTACGTTGTCAAGTGAGAATAAATAAGGCTGGGGCAAGTTTAATGCTACACCTGTTAAATTGCTGGTAGCATTTTTCTGATACGCGGTACCTGCCAAAATCTCAAAATTATGCTTTTTAACATTCAGTTTATAGCTCAGCGTGTTTTCTATCAATTGGGTATAATAGTTGCCCCTGGCATCACTGTAATAAGCAGTTGTATTAGGATAAAACCAGCCCAAATCATAAATAGGATCAAAATAAGTGTTTCTAAAATCGTTGCGATCGTAACTTCCGCTGATGCGGTATTTTAGGTTCTTAAGTATATCTACCTCCATCCAGGCCGATGCCATCATACGGTTACGCTGACCTGTGCTGTTCAATAAATTATTGACACCTATAATATTGAGCGAGATAGCCCTTTGCGTATTTTGATCAACGCCCCCGTAGCCGCCAACGCGGTTAGGATCATAAATAGGCATGGTTGGGATAGCGGTAACCAGGTCAACTATCTGGTTACCTGTACCGTGCAGATGCGGATATGCCAGGTTATTATAATCACCTTCGGTATAGGCAAACTTAGTACCGAAAGATACGATACCTTTTTTGCCTTGAATATTGCCGCTTAGGTTATACCGGGTATATGAAGGGCCTGATACGGTTGTACCGGTTTGGTTAAAATAATCAAAAGCAACGTTATAGCTCATATTATCATTACCGCCTGATAAACCAAGGTCATGGCTTTGCGTATAGCCGGTTCTGAAACCTGACTTTTGCCAGTCGGTATTTACATTACTAATAAATTTGCTCGATGATGGGTCATTACCCGGCGCTAAAGATAAACCCGCGTTGGTTTCAGCGGCATTGACAATTTTCTGGTAACCTACCCTATCAGTAACGGATAACGTTTTAGGGTTTTTCTGAAAGCCTGCATAACCGTTGTAGTTGATCTTCATCGGACCATTTTTGCCCCGTTTGGTGGTGATGATAACTACACCATTAGCACCACGAAACCCATAAATTGCGCCCGCAGATGCATCTTTAATCACTTGCAAACTTTCAATATCAGTATTCGGGAAGTCAAAAGGCTCAAATGTTGGCACACCGTCAATTATAAACAACGGGTTATTGCTATTTAATGAGCTTACACCACGGATGCGGATAGAAACACCTTCGCCCGGAACACCAGATCCATTTACCTGTACACCGGCTACCTGCCCCTGTAACGCTCTTGCAACATCGGGTGTTACCCGCTTGTTGGCATCCTTAAGGTTAACCACAGTAACAGAACCTGTAAGGTTTTCCTTTTTCTGTGTGCCGTATCCAACCACTATTACTTCGTTTAAAGAGTTGGATGCTGCTTTTAACTGTACATTGATCAACGAGTTGCCGGTAACTGTTATTTCCTGCGACACATAGCCAACAAACGAAAAAACAAGTACTACACCACCTGTATTATTATCGGGAATATTTAAGGTATAACGCCCCTGCAAATCGGTTTGGGCGCTTACATTGGCGCCCTTTATCCTTACGGTAACACCAGGCATGGGCAGGTCGGCCTCGTCGGTCACTTTACCGCTCACAGTGCCCGGGGCCATTGCCTTTCCCTTTTCTGTAAGTATAACCAGGTTATTATCACCCAGCGTATAACTCAGGTTGGTATTGTTAAGTACAATTTTCATCACCTCTTCAAGCGATGCATCTTTTGTATTTAAACTGGCGGGCATATCGTTTTTCAACAACATATCGTCGTTATACAAAAAGCGATAGTCAGACTTTTTTTCGATTTCCTTTAACGCCTTTTTCAGGGGCATGTTTTGGAAATTAACATTGATGCGGGTCTGACCATATCCCTTTGAAAACGCCTGCAACGATGAGGCGAGTACCAGGATACAGATAAATTTAAACATAAGAAGTACTTTCAAAAATTGGTTCAGCCGCAATGGGTTAATGCGGTGTGCATTTTTTTTCATAATTTAGCATTAAGGTTATTTTAACTATTTGGTTTATAGAAGGACTGGTAGTTAACTTGTACCACATTATAATGGGGGGATGCGGGAACATCTTCCCATTTTTTATGGTTTAAGATTTGATACTCATTTACGCATAGGCTCTTTCATAAAGGTTTATTAATTAATAAATTACAATTTGGTTAGTGTCAATTTTATAACGAAACGCCGCCGTTTTCTGCAGGCTCAATAAAGCCTTGTTAATCGATTCTTTTTGAAATTTCCCCGTAAAGCGCAGTTTTTTTACATCCTCATTTTCAAAAACGATGTTCACATTATATCTGCGCTCCATTTTTTGGGCGATGTTTTCAAAGTCTTCAGCGTCAAAGGCCAGTTTATTTTCAAGCCATAAGGCTTCTGATGGCAAAGTGTCCTTTTTGGCCTGGTGGATACGGCTCAGTGCTATAAGCGGAGTTTCTTCAGCTATCTTATACGTTGGGGTATTACTTTTAAGTTGTAGTTCCTGGTTGTTGATCACCGTAATTTTTTCTGATGGGTTAAGGATGATCTTTTTTTCGGGATTTTTTAAAACGGTAAGTTCAATTTTACCGCGAATGAGTGCGGCTTCGGATGTTTTATCATTATTATATGAACGCACATTGAATTTAGTACCTAATACCCTGATGCTGATGGTTGTGGTAGTAACTACAAAAGGGTGCTGCGGATCTTTAACAACATCAAAAAAAGCCTCACCTACCAGGGATACTTTTCTTTCCTCGGTACCAAAATCATTATTATAAGTAAGCTTGCTGCCCATATTGAGCCAAACACGGCTGCCATCGGGCAATTGAATTTTACTGATCCCGTTTTTAGGAGCAGTTATTTCGTTGGACTTTCCCGGCACCATGGTTTCTTTACGGGTAAACCAGAAAACACCCAACATTAAACAGGCCGCGGCCAGCAATGAGCCCAGTTTAATGATCCTGGCTTTTTTCTTTTTGGTTTGAACAGCTATAACCTGCGCAGCCTCTTCAGCTTCCTTTTCTTCAACAGCATCAAGTTCGGCGTCAAAAGCAGCCCACTTGCTTAGCAGTTTTTCATCCTCGGCAATTTGCTGATCATTTTTCCAGATTTCCTCCAGCTCATCCATCGGGTACATAACGGTATCCCCCTGTTGCTGTAACAGTTGCTCAAGTTCAAGTAACTCTTCGGGCGAAGCTTCACCATTTAACTTTTTACCAATAAGTATCCAGATGTTATTAATCATTATTTACGGCTCTATATATAAAGACTGTAAATAATCGGGATACCCCAGTGTAGAATTAAATATTTTTTGAAATTTTTTCGGGGCTAACTGTGCCAGGCAATTTTTGGGCATCCTTTAGCCCCAGCACAAGCGTTTTCAGGGCGTTGCCCATGTGGTACTCAACAGTTTTTATGGAGATATCGAGTAAATCGGCTACTTCACGATATTTCAGGCCGTCTTCCTTTATCAACTTAAAAACAAGGCGGCATTGATCGGATAGTTTGCTCAATGTAGTATTGATCAGTTTGGTAAGGTCCTCGCAAACCAGTTTGTCCTCCCCTGTTGCGCTTGAATCGGCAACATCTGCATGCACATCATCAATATTCACACTTTTAAGCTGATTTTTGGCAAGACAGGTAAGCGATTTGTTTTTAACCGATGTGTAGCAGTAATAAGTAAAGTTATTGATTTCAGGCAGTGAGGCGCGGCGTGTCCACAGATTCATAAAAACGTCGTTGGTGATCTCTTCAGCCAGTTCATCCTGTTTAACCAGCGATTTTGCGAGGCTAAACAATTTACCATAGTAAAATAAGTACAGCCTTTTAAAGGAAGCCCTGCTGCTGTTTAAAGCAATGTCATTAAGCAAGTACCTAATCTCGGTGTCCAGCATCTCCTTATCGGTTGTAATTACTTATATCAAAACCCGGTACGGGTTAAGTATGGTTTAAATTAATATAATTGGCTTCATTAAAGCGAGGTTATCACGCTAATGAAAATCTAAGGTATAATATTTATTTTAATTGTTCAAAAAACAATTAAAATATTTTTAGTAAAAAATCAAATACCCAAAAAACACCCTCCTAAATTATTCTACAAAAGATAACTAACGGAAGCATCTGTTAAGAATTCAACTTTAAAATTAGTTAATCTTCTCGCTCTTTCAAGGCATATTAACCTATAAATAAAGTGTCATTTAAACAATAATTAATATAAAGCCGGAATAGATTTTGCAAAAACTTACAACAAAAAAGCCCCGGCTTTCGGCGGGGCCTCGTTTTTTAGCTATAAGTCTTTAGTCAGGCTTTTCTTTTCTGTACTTTTAACTGAAGACTTAAGGCTCAGAACTTGACACTAATACGCCAATATATTATTGATCAACTTCAACTCCTCATCGCTAAATGAAATATTGGCTAAACAACCGATAGAATCAGTTACCTGTTCGGGCTTGCTTGCACCAATCAATACCGAGGTAATGCGTTTATCTTTCAAAATCCATGATAATGCCATTTGCGCCAGGTTTTGACCACGCTGCAATGCAATTTCATTCAGCTTTGCTGCTTTGGCTATATTTTGTTCGGTTATAGCATCTTCATCAATAGCACCATTACCACGATGAGCTGCAGCCCGCGAGCCTTCGGGGATACCTTTCAGGTATTTATTGGTTAATAAACCCTGGGCCAGTGGCGAAAATGGAATACAGCCAACACCTTTATCTTCCAGCACATCAAGCAAACCACCTTCAACCCACCTGTCGAACATGGAATATTTAGGCTGATGGATGAGGCAAGGTGTACCAAGTTCTTTCAACACCGCGATGGCTTTTTCTGTTTCAGAAGCGCTATAGCTTGAGATCCCAACATATAAAGCTTTGCCCTGGCGTACTATCAGATCCAACGCGCCCATAGTTTCTTCGATGGGAGTTTCAGGGTCAGGACGGTGATGATAGAAAATATCTACATAATCAAGCCCCATACGTTTAAGGCTTTGATCTAAACTGGCTACCAAATATTTTTTTGAGCCCCAGTCGCCATACGGGCCTTCCCACATACCCCATCCGGCTTTGCTTGAAATGATAAGCTCGTCGCGGTAGTTTTTAAAATCATCTTTAAAAATACGGCCAAAACTTTCCTCGGCCGAGCCCGGCGGCGGGCCGTAGTTGTTGGCCAGGTCAAAATGGGTGATGCCTTTATCAAAGGCTAAACGTAAAATGTTACGGGCATTTTCCAGGCTATCGATACCG
Organism: Mucilaginibacter sp. SG538B; assembly: GCF_013376065.1. Lineage (NCBI taxonomy): Bacteria > Pseudomonadati > Bacteroidota > Sphingobacteriia > Sphingobacteriales > Sphingobacteriaceae > Mucilaginibacter > Mucilaginibacter sp. SG538B. Next base: position 1,158,487 of record NZ_JABMJI010000001.1, on the reverse strand, counting down.
CCGAAGTTATGCCACAAGCCAAGCGATACCGCCGGCAGCTTTAAACCGCTGTTACCACAACGGCGATATTCCATGCTTTGGTAACGGTTTACATCAGGTAGATAAGTCATATCTTAAATAATTAGTAAAGTCCAAAGTTGGCTTATCTGCCACAAAAAATCCATTGAACTGGGACAAGAAATAAAAATATTTACAGGCGCATATTTGTGGGTATCCCCCGCTCCGCGCTTATATTTGAGCCATGTTTCAAAACATCAATGATTACGCGGCACGGTCAGTTAGTTTAACTGCAGAGGAAACAGCCCTTTTTAATGAGATATTGGAATATCGGAAGATCCCTAAAAAAACCCGCCTACTTACTGCCGGCGACATCTGTGATTTTGAAGCCTACATAAACAAAGGCTGCATCCGCGAATACATCATTGACGAGAACGGCGCAGAAGTGACCCTGCAATTTGCCGTTGAAGACTGGTGGGTAAGCGACCTGGCCAGTTTCCAGGATCAAAGCCCCTGTACTATGTACATTGAAACCCTGGAAGATTGTGAGCTGCTCATCCTCACCCGCGACTCAAAAGAACGCCTGCTTACCGAGGTGCCTAAACTGGAGCGCATGTTCAGGCTCATGCTGCAAAGGCACCTTACCGTGGTTCAAAAGCGATTGTTTAAAACCATCTCCACTACCGCTATGGAAAAATACCTGGAGTTTATTAATCGCTACCCTGGCATTCCGCAAAGGGTGCCACAACATTATATAGCCTCGTATTTGGGGATCTCGCCCGAGTTTTTGAGCAAACTGAGGGCGAGGAGTTTGAAAAAATAGATTATATAAACTTCCTGTAATTGCGTTTCCAATATTGCTCAATAAATCCCCATTTATAGTTCTTATATTTTCCAATTTCGCTGATCGGGTATTTTTTGATTAGTTGCTCTTTTGCTCCCCGCACTTTGGTAATAAACACTCCAATTTCTTTATCACCACAATCCAACCCTGATATATTGCCTATTTTGATAATTTTATTATTTATAATCTTAAATAGATCGCTATCCCAGTTTGAATCAGCACATCCGCTCCGGTGATAGGAATAATACAGGTTGGTATTCTTCAACCTTTCTGGTACGGGATAATCGGGAAAGTCTTTAATTAAAACAAACTTCTTCTTCAGTTTATCATAAAGTAGAAGATCGCAACGCCCTGCCACATTTGACATGTGTTCAATAAACAAGTCTTTATAACCGTCTCCATTAAAATCAACAAACTTAAATGAAGAAAAACCTTCCTCATAACAATCGCCCGAATTCAAATGCAGCATCGTTTTCCCATTGGGTTTTAGTATTGATATCGATCGGTCACTACTTTTATAAATAGCCTTATAAAGTACATCGTCAACCCGCGCCGTTACAGTTTGATAAGTATCCTCCTGGGCAAATAAACAATTGGTTCCAATAAGTAAAACAAGTACAATAAGAAAGGCTTTCATTCAAATGTATTATATGCATCTAATTTAAAAGAAAAGGGTAAATCACTATGAACGATCTACCCTTTTTCCAAATTACTAAAATATAAACTGCTATTTTAATCCCTATGAATATGCAAGCCGTTAAACTGCCGTTTGCCATTTTCATAACTGGTATTGCCTTGGGCAAAGCGCGGATATTTTGCACTGTATTTCTTAAATACGCTCTCAGGTTGCTTCACTCCGTTAACGATTAGTTCTTCGCCGTTAAATGAAAGCTCATGCAAAGCTTCCTCATTGGGAATAATATGATCAGCTACCAAATCACCTGTCATCTGTTTTAGCAGTCGTTGATCTTCGGCGGCGCGTTCCTGGTCTTTTTTGGCCTGAATCTGATCTAAGTGCGCCTGTTCCTGGTCGTGTTTAGCTTGTACCTGATCTCGGCTGGCCTGTTCCTGATCACGTTTGGCTTGCTCCTGATCGCGGGAAGCCTGCTCCTGGTCGCGTTTAGCCTGTACCTGATCCTTAGATGCCTGCTCCTGGTCGCGTTTGGCTTGTTGCTGGTCGCGCGCGGCATCTTCCTGTTCAACTTTTGCTTGTCGCTGATCTCGCTCTGCCTGTTCCTGATCGCGTTTAGCCTGCTGCTGATCACGACCGGCTTGCTCCTGATCCCGTTTAGCTTGTGCCTGATCTTTTTTTGCCTGGATCCTGTCTTTCCTGATCTGCTCGCGGATAGCTGCTATAACCGTACTATATTCGTTCCATTGGGTTGATGGAATGATTTCCCCGTCAACGGCCAAAGCTATCAGCTTGTTATTGGCTAATTCCATTTGGTAGGTTTTACCCTTCCAGTTAGTTTGGATGCGTTCGCGCCCCTTGCCATCAAAAGTATCGTAATTGTTATAGGCGTTGAAGGCCGTTTTTTTTCCCGGCTTCTGTGCATTTGCTGCAGTTGTTAATGCCGTTGCCGCAATCAACAACAGCGCGCTTCTTAAATAATTGGTTTTCATTTTTCTGTCGATTTAAAAGTTTAAAATTTGGGCAATAAATTTTCCTTCCGCCCAGGGGCAGGTTAAAAATTGATTGTTAACATGACTAATTACTGCATAGGCCGGCCGATAAAACGGGGTGCACTCCTGCTTTACGAACCAAATAAGAAATGTACCTGCTTAATTCTGAACGCTTACTTTGCTTTTTATAGGTTCTGTTTTGGGTTTACTTACCTGTGCCTGGTCACGGCGCGCCTGCTCCTGATCGCGCTTAGCTTGTACCTGGTCCCTTTCGGCCTGTTCCTGGTCAAGTTTAGCCTGCGCCTGATCCCGCATGGCTTGTTCCTGATCACGTTTGGCCTGCTCCTGGTCACGACGAGCCTGGTCCTGGTCTACTTTGGCATGTTCCTGATCCCGGCGGGCCTGTTCCTGCCCGCGGTTATATTCGGTTTTATCGGCCGAAACTTGCTGGCTTTCTTTTTCGGCCTGTTGTTTTGCGAGCTTCGCATCAGCTTCAAGCTGCTCCTGCGGAGAACGCGGCTCAGTATTAGCTATAATCACATTTTCATTTGCAGCAACAGGCTTCTGAGCTACTGCAATGTTTCTGTGCTTTGGGTGTTTTGGTTTATCGACAGATTTAACGGGTGCAACCGGCTGTATACCTGCAGATGGTGTGATATGCCGTTCCTGTTTATACACATAAGCTTTATCATTACCGGGATTATTAACTTCCCGGATCTGCGCGATAGTCGCCGTAGCTATTATTGCCGAAAGGATAACAACACCGCTTATCAAAAATACTTTATCACCCTGGCTTACCGTTTTGTTTTTATTACCAAGGATACGGCTTACCCTTTGCAACAACTGGTTCTTTTTACCAGGAAATGCAACCGCATAATTTGCACCGTAAAGCGAATGTTCTTTAAAGCTGATCAATGCCTGTATAAAATCGCGTTTGTTTTTTGTTTGGGCGAGGGCGATATCATCACAGCAGTTTTCCCGCTCATCCCTAAGCAGGGACGAGATCCACAATAAGCCGGGATTAAAGAAGAATACGGTTTCGGCAACGGTTTGTAAAAAGTTAACGATATAATCATGCCTGCGGATGTGGGCCAGTTCGTGCAGCAGTACAGCTTCCACCTGTTCGGGCGGCAGCCCTGCCAATAAACCCGCCGGGATCAGGATTACCGGTTTCAGGTGCCCGATAACCATGGGTATTTTCACATAACCCGATTCAAGCAGCCGAACAGCCCGTTTCAATTGCAGTTTTTCGCAAAGCAGCTCAACCCTGTTTTTCCAATATCCAACAGGTTCGGATACCTGCCTGTGTTTGGCATTATGGATAAACATGAGCCCGCGCATCATCCGTACCGACCGAAACAGGAAAAACACAAACCACAGCAGCACAACCATTGGCGCGTTGGCTGTAAAATAACCGATACAGGTACTGGCAAAAACCCGGATCCCATTAGCATTAAGGCTCAATAAAGCTGATGCCCTGCCGCCCATCGCATCACCAAACTGTACCATATTTTGCTGCGGATGCTTGCTCCACTCCCAGGTAAAAGTGAACAGGCAGGCCCCAACAAATAATAAAAACTGTACAAGTACCAGGTTGTACCTTACTGCCGCGCTTGCTTTTTTGGTGAAGAACATCACCGCCGCGCTGATAACCGCCAGCAACATCCCTTGCCATAGCGAATGGATCAGCATCCAGCTAAAAGCCTGTATCAGGCTGTGGGAAATGGTGTTGGTGTTAAGGAGCAGGTACATATCTGTAAAGTTTAATTATTGATCGTCCATTTTTTTGAGCAGCTCTTTTATTTTTCTGAATTCTTCGGCCGATGTTTTGTCGTTACCCAACAGGGCTACCATCAAATCGCTCGGCGAACCATTATACATCGAATCAACAAAGCGCCCAAGCATGTTCCCTTTCACTTTGTCTTCTTCAACTGCGGCGCTGTAAATGTGCTTCATATTGGTTTCGTCACGTTCAAGCATCCCCTTCTCTTTCATTACCTGCATCAGCTTAAGGGTACTGGTGTAAATTACCGCTTCCTTTTGTTCATTAAGCTTATCATGCACAAACCTCACCGTCGACGGGCCATGCTGCCACAACACCCGCAAAACGTCCATTTCTGTTTTGGTTGGCGTTAAATCAGCAGTAATATCCTTTTTAAACAAACTCATAAACCAAAGGTACGTATCAAAAACGTACGTTGCAATAGCTAAGTTATTTTTTATTAAAAAAAAACTCTAAAACAAAACAATCACCCTAATACTAAGGTGGTTGTACATTATAAATATAAGATCAGTCGTTTAAAAACTCTTGGCGAAAGTTAATCCAACCCTTCCGTCCTGGTAAGTTGGCAACAATAAGGAGTTGTTGTTTTTTCCTTTCTCATTCCCCCCACGGAATATGCCATTACGGATAAGCGGGTACAGGTAATAAGCCGCTTTTGTTGATAAGATCCCAAAACCGGCTCCTGCTATGATGTCGCTAAACCAATGCTTGTTGTTATATACACGCAAAATAGCTGTAGTGGTAGCAAAGCCATAACCAACGCCGCCGTATATGGGCGAGCGGTCGCCGTACTCCTGCGCCATAAACTCGGCAGAAACAAAGGCGTTACCGGTATGGCCTGAAGGGAACGAAAACTTATCAGAGCCATCGGGCCGCTCACGGTGGGTAACACGTTTTAAGCCAAAAGTGGTACCGGCAAATATGGCTTCGGAAAGCACGAGCAGCATAGTACGGTCGATAAATGTATTTTTACCATGAACACCAGCCAGATTAAGCGCATAAACAGACACGATAGGCGCATATTGCATGTAATTATCAACCTTGGTATGGAAGCCGGGATGATCCTTGTTCATATCATTCCGTACGCGATAATCAATATTACGTATAAATCCTACTTTAAACGATAGCAGGCCATAAGTGATAAAAGCCGCCGGTGGTATGTATGACGGAAACTTACTTTGAAGGTGTTTAACCGTATCGGGCAATGTCAGGATATTCCTTGCAGAGTCTTTCTGCAGGGAATCCTTCTTTACGGCAACTTTTTGTAATGTATCCTTAACCTGGGCATAAACAGGCAGCGAAGATGATGCTGCCAATAGCATCGAAATAAAATAAAACCTAAACTTTTGCAAAGAATCCCCCTTATTAAGCGCTGGTAAGCACAATTATACAATTTAATTCTGTAGAATTTCTGAAGCGCGTAAACAATAAATTAACACGCTGTTAACGTAAATAATATTCAATATGTTGTATGTGATTTAAAATTGATTGAAAGGCCAGCCCCTTATTTTAATTGTTCTTTTTACAATAAATAAAATTACCTATGTTTGATCTGTACTCCTTATAAATCACCAAACTACCTGAATGAAGACCATCAAACTTATCTCCTTCCTTTTATTATTTATCAGCGGCCGTATTTTTGCCCAGAACCAGGCCAATATCACCATCAGCCTAAATGATAAAATTGGCGATATGTACCCCTTTTGGGCATGGTTTGGTCACGACGAGCCTAACTATACCTACATGAAGGATGGCCGTAAACTATTGTCGGAGTTGGCCGCTTTGAGCCCTGTACCGGTACGCATGCGTGTGCACAACCTGCTTACCACCGGCGATGGTACAGCCGCGTTAAAGTGGGGATCAACCAATGCCTATACTGAGGATGCCAGCGGCAAACCTATTTATAACTGGCACCTGGTTGACAGCATATTTGACACTTACGTTAAACTGGGTATGAAACCTTATGCCCAGATAGGTTTTATGCCCGAGGCCTTGTCAACCCACCCCAAACCTTATCGCCATTACTGGAAACCGGGCGATAATTATGATGATGTTTACACAGGCTGGGCCTATCCGCCAAAAGATTATAATAAATGGGAAGAGCTTGTTTACCAATGGGTAAAGCATTGTGTACAGCGCTACGGCCAGGCCGAGGTTGAAAGCTGGTACTGGGAAGTTTGGAACGAGCCCAACATTGGCTACTGGAAGGGCAGCATGCAAGAGTTCTTTAAACTATACGATTATGCTGCCCATGGTGTAAAACGCGCCCTGCCTACCGCGCACGTGGGCGGACCGGAAGTTGCAGGCGGCTCAAGCCCCGGCGGGATGAAATTCCTGAACGCATTTATTAAACATTGTATTGCTGATACCAATTACGCAACAGGCAAAATAGGTTCGCCTATTGACGTGATCTCTTTCCATGCCAAAGGGCAGCCTACGCTGATCAATGGGCGGGTGCGCATGAACATGGCCCCGCAGATCCGCGATATCAGGGAAGGTTTTAAAATTGTAGCATCATATCCCGAAACTAAAAACACCCCGATAGTGATAGGCGAATCGGACCCGGAAGGTTGCGCCGCCTGCGGTATGGCTACCAATCCGTCAAATGCCTATCGTAACGGCACCATGTATTCGAGCTATACAGCGGCTTCTATTGCCCGCGAATACCAACTGGCCGACTCATTAGATGTAAATTTTATGGGCTCCGTATCATGGTCGTTCGAGTTTGAAAATCAGCCCTGGTTTTATGGTTTTCGGGATTTGGCTACAAATGGAGTTGATAAGCCGGTACTGAACGTTTTTAGGATGCTGGGCATGATGAAAGGCAAACGCCTGAAAGTAACCGGCGACCAGATGTATTCGCTTAAAACCGTAGCCGATTCAAGCATCAGGGGAAGTAATACAGATATCGGTGCTTTGGCAGCCGCAGATAAAAAAGAAATGACCGTATTGCTGTGGAACTACCATGATGATGACCTGCACGATGCAGGGAAAACCGTAAAGATCAGGATAGAAAACCTACCTCCCACTTTTGTAAAATTAACTCAATACCGCATTGATGAAGAGCATAGCAATGCCTACGAAGTGTGGAAAAAGATGGGTTCACCGCAAAAACCGACGGCTGCGCAAATTAAGGAACTTGAAAAAGCAGGGCAATTACAACAGTTCGGCAAACAGGTTACACTGCAGGCTAAATCAGGGCTGGCAGGTGCCACTGTATTGTTACCAAGGCAAGGGGTGTCTCTTTTAAAGCTTAGCTGGTGAGATAAACTCATCTATCAAACTATAAAATTGTTCCAGCCTGCCTAACCGTAATACTTTTGATAAAGTATCGAGCGTATAGGTGGGTTGGTTATCGGTAAAATCGCCAATCCTTTACTTTTTTATAATAAGGTCTTCCCTGGCCGCCCACATACCAATATCCTGTTTAGTGAGCGCAGCGGCCATCAGATCGGGAAATTTATCGGGTGTGCAGGCAAAAACGGGCACCCCCATATCGGCCAGGAACTGTGCATTGCCATGATCATACGATGGAGAGCCGTCATCGCTTAAAGCAAGCAATACTACCAACTGCACACCTGCCGCTACCAGTTCTACCGCACGACGGCGCATTTCGGCAACATTACCTCCTTCGTAAAGATCGGTAATGAGCACCAACACGGTGTCCGTGGGCCGGGGAGCTATCTGCTGGCAATAGGTTAAAGCCGCGTTAATATCAGTTCCCCCACCTAATTGCACGCCGAATAATAACTCAACCGGGTCGGTTAACTCTTCAGTTAAATCGGCAACCGCGGTATCAAAAACCACCATTTTAGTTTTTATAGCTGGGATAGAAGCCATAACGCTTCCAAAAATTCCCGAATAAACCACTGATGATCCCATCGATCCGCTTTGGTCAAGACAGAGGATCACATCTTTTAATGATGAGCGCTTACGACCGTAACCAATCCTCGTTTCGGGAATAATGGTTTGATATTCGGGTTGATAATGCTTAAGGTTTTTAAGAATAGTTGCCCCCCAGTTTATTTCATTATGCCGCGGCCTTGTATTGCGGGCACTACGATTTAAACTACCGGTTATGGCCTGGCGCGTGGGCTCGGCTAACTTTTTTACCAGTTGGTCAACAACTTTACGTACTACCTGCCTGGCGGTATCTTTTGTTTTATCAGGAATAACGCGGCTCAATGTCATCAAAGTTGCTACCAGGTGAACATCTGGCTCTACATTTTCCAACATCTCCTTTTCAAACAGCATTTGGGTCAGGTTCAGGCGCTTTAATGCATCCTGCTGCATTACCTGTACTACGCTTGATGGGAAGAAGGTACGGATATCCCCCAGCCAACGGCTTACATTCGGTGATGATGCACCGAGGCCTCCGGTTCTGTCGCTGTCATATAAAGCTTCAAGTGTGCGGTCAACCTTAAGGTCGGCATCATCAAGGCTAAATCCGGTACCTTCATTTTTATTACCGCCCAGTATTAACCGCCATTTGCGCAAATGCTCCGGTTCAATTTCCATTTGTGTCGTTAATGTTTATGGTTAAACCCAATAATTGCATAATAACCGGCAAGCCTTGCTTAGCTCTTTCGGCATCAAAATTAGCGCTGATGTTTGTATGCTGGTGCCCCGTCCCACCGCCGGATCTGGCCTTTTCGCCAAGCTTTCTCCTTTCAGGATTGGTAAAATTGGCAAAGGTGCGGCGCAGTAAAGGCAGCACTTGCATAAAAACCTCACCGGCAAGACTGGCTACCCAATTGTCGATCACCTGCCAAAGGCCCTGATCAAGCAACAATAAAGTACCGCTGCCTTTCAAAAAGCCTTCGAGCCAGGCTGCGGCGATGACCGGGGCCGTGGCCGATGACATAGCAAAACTGAAATACTGCATCAGTTGGTCGCCCTCCAATTTACGGGCGTCATGCAGCAAACGGGTACTATATCCTCCTATAACCGCCGAGGTGTTTTTATTAGCTGCTATAGTCAACAGCGTTTGCTGCCACATGTTAATTATGCCCGTATCCTGCAATAGGTTAATGCCGTCGTTCAGTTTAAAAAACAGTTCCAGCAGCTTTTGAGAGGCATCTTCATCAATAGCGATACAGGCATTGGGCAAACTGATACAAACGCGGGTAATAATGCTATTGATAATGCTGATCACCAATTCGGCATCTGTTTTGCGTACATTGCCATACCTTGCCACGGTTATCAGGCCGGGCACCACTTCCATCAGTTCGATAACGTCGGCAGAGGCCGCAGCCAGATTATTAAGCTGACTGATCAACGCTTCAATGGCTCCCGGCAATTCTGCCGGAATCGTTTTTTCAAGCAGATCGCCTATAACTTTCAGTTCCTTTGCTTCTTTTGCCTGGTTGAGGACGCTATTCGCGGCCGCTTCAGCTACAGTATTGCCCAAATTGCCGCGTTCAATAATCTCCACCGAATAGCCGGGGTCCCATTGCAGGCGCCATTGCTCTTTAAAAGTACCCTTTCCGCTGGTGTATTGCTGCCTGCCCCAATTAATGCCCAGTAATTGCAGGCGGTGCAGGAAGATACTCCGCTCCAGGTCGGTATCTTTCCTCAGGTCGAGTGTATAATCTTTGTAATCGGCTGTTGCGGGCAGCCTTAATTTCTTTTGTTGTTTTTCGATATCGAGTTGCAACGGCGGTTTGGGAATCTCAACCGGCACCTCGCCTATCTGGTGGCCAACTATTAATTCGTCATGTACCAGTTTTAGCAAAATGCTCTCGCCGTTACAAAGTACGCTCAGCGTGGCCTCATTCAGTTCCTCTAACCCTACTTTGGGCAACCCCCGCAGTGAAGCGAGTGCACCGGCCAACCTTACCGCTTCAATAATATGGGCAACGGAGGTATCCATCTGCTGCTTACGGAAAAGTTGTGCCACCTTGGCCATCCACAGGGTACCATCATCATGCGGATGGTTCCAGATGTGGTTGTACCACCCCGGCGAATTGATACCGGCACCGTAACCGCTACGGAAGCTTAAACGGTTAAAAGTCCAGGGAATCCAGGTGCACTCTGTTTTTACTTTTGGAATCCCCTTCAGTATTTCGTTATCATCTTTTTGCGATGATTTTCCCTGTAAAGCTGGTGCGTGCCATGCTCCACAAATTACGGCTATGGTATGAAACATCTCCTTTTCGGCCTGGCGGATAGTGCGACGCATGTATGCTTCGCGCATCTGTTCAAGCTTTTTGTCCTTTTTGGGAAAACTCTCGCGGAGTGCCTGCATAGCTTCAGATACCGCATCAAAAACCTCATCGTTATTATCGCGGTACTCAAACGTATGCTCCCACCATTTTTCATCGTCGGCAAAGCCGGCAGCATCTGCCAGGTAACTTATCGGACTTTTATAGAGTTGCTCAAGGCTTTGTGCTTCGCTATTGATGTGAACTGTATCCGGCTCTTGTTGTTGTTCAACAACCTTTTGCTCCTTTTCAACAAGCATCTGGTTACCGGCAGGGAGATCCATAAAACGCACATGGATATTTTGCCTGCGGGCATAAAGAATTGCCTGCCATTCGGGCGAGAAATCGGCAAAGGGATAAAACACCGAGCGTTGGGGGTCATCCGGCTGATAGCAAAGCAGCGCTACAGGTGGTTTCAAACCTTCGTTGCTTACCCATTGCAGCATGGCATCAGCTTCCGGCGGCCCCTCAACCAAAACAATATCGGGCCTAACCGTTTCCAGAAAAGCTTTCACATTACGCGCCGAACCCGGCCCGTGGTGCCTTATGCCTAAAATATGTACTGCCATTGGCTTAAGGTTTTTTGATTACAGATCGCGGCAGGCACGGTAAATGTCGGCCCAATCGGTACGTGGTTTTACTACAGTTTCCAGGTATTCCTGCCAAACCAGTTTATCCTGCACCGGGTCTTTAATTACCGAACCGATGATGCCCGCGGCAAGATCAGCCGCTTTCAATTGTCCATCGCCAAAATAGGCAGCCATTGATAAACCGCTGTTCACAACGGAGATAGCTTCGGCAGTACTTAAGGTACCTGACGGCACTTTGATCTTGGTTTTGCCATCAAGCGTAACGCCTGCACGAAGTTCACGGAAGATGGTCACTATCCGGCGGATCTCCTGCAATGCCGGCGGTTCGGCCGGCAGTTCCATTACTTTTTCAAAGCTTTCAACCCGGCGGCGTACGATGTCTATCTCCTCTTCCACCGAATCAGGCAAGGGAAGGATAACGGTATTGAAACGGCGCTTTAACGCGCTTGATAATTCATTTACACCTTTATCACGATTATTGGCTGTGGCTATGATATTAAAACCTTTAACGGCCTGCACTTCGATATTAAGCTCAGGTACGGGCAGTGTTTTTTCAGAAAGAATGGTGATCAGTGTATCCTGCACGTCGGCGCCAATACGGGTAAGCTCTTCTAAACGAACTATTTTACCATCTTTCATCCCGCGCATTACAGGCGTTTCTACCAGCGCATCCGGCGATGGGCCTTGTGCTATCAGGCGGGCATAGTTCCAGCCGTAGCGAATGGCCTCTTCACTTATACCGGCTGTTCCCTGGATAATCATGGTTGAATCGCCGCTTACAGCCGCTGCCAAATGTTCACTCACCCAGCTTTTTGCTGTACCGGGCAAACCGTATAATAACAGGGCACGATCTGTTGTGAGCGTAGCTACCGCTATTTCCATTAAGCGGCGGTTGCCAATATATTTTGGCGACACCTCAAAGCCATTCTTCAGCTTTCCGCCAACCAGGTAGGTTACTACCGATTGAGGAGAAAGTATCCAGTTGGCCGGACGCTTATCACCGTCCTGCTTTTTCAATTCTTCCAGTTCGTGTGCAAATAATTGTTCTGCATGCTGACGTAATATCTGTGACATGTTAAAGTTTTTTAGCGTTAAAGGCTTTAAGCGTTTGCTGTTTTAAGTTGAGTAAATTAATTAAGTGATTGCGGGTTTTGTCCCAGGTTGGCTGGAGGTTAACCTGCTGTGATGTTATGTTTTCGACATGTTTCAAAGCCTCGACAGGGATCAGGCTGATATACCGGGTAAAAAAACCACGATTATATTCGTAAGGCCAGTTAGCCATTTTTAGCAAGGCCGAAACCGCAAACTCGGTGCCCCATTCATCACTAATGCGGATGGCCTGAGCAATTGTATTTTGCGGATCATTGCCCAAGGCTTTCAGCAGGTATTTTTCCTGTTCTCTGCCGCTTAGCATTTCAACAAAATCCGGGTAGAACATACTTTGCCCGAGAAAAAACGGCACCCAATTCTTTTGCCCAAACTTTGCCACCGCATTGGCCAAAGCCGGTACCATAGCAGGTGCATATTTTTCAAAATATTCAACTATCTGAATGGGCGTTGCTTCAAACTGATCTTCCCAAAACGCCGGCGGCACGCTGCTGATGAGCTGATAAATAACATAGTTTTCGTCAGTTACCGTACTTTTAGGCCCCGATAATTTTTCGATGCCCGATTTGTAGATGCTTTCGTCAACTACGGCGGGAAGTTTTATTTGGATGGAAATTTTAGTAGTTAAACCTAATAAGGCCTTTTCTTTTTTTAGCGATACAGATTCACGTAGCAACTGCTGATACTGTTTAACAACCGACGAACCAGAAATACTTTTGAGCAGGGCCAAAGCTTCATCTTTAACCTTTTGCCCTTTTTCGTTGAGCAAGCCCTCCAACCATGGCAGGTCATTAGCATTACTATTCACTTTCATGGCTTTAAGCAATTCCAATTTACCGGCTGCATTCTCCTGCTCCCACGTTTGCTGCAGCCATTCTAAAGCTTTGGCGGGCTCATTCAGTCTTAAGCTTTTCAATATTTCTGAACGCTGGGCCGACGTACCCATTTGCCATAGTTCCTCATCGGCTATAGTAGTAAACCAGTTCCACGCAGGGTTCATTTTACTAAGCCAAACTCCCCTGTTACCGCTGCATTCAATAACAGCTTTGCGCAATACCATCTCCTTTTGTGCTTTTTCAAATACGACCGGCAACACATCAGGCATTAGTAATTGCCCTGATTTACAACATTGCATTAGCCACAATTGTAGTAATTGATCGTTCTCCTCGCCCAATATGGCGTTCAAAATCCCGGCAGCTTCGGGTGAACAGTACGGTTTTGTTTCTGCAAGCGCTTTATTAGCCGGCAGATCATTTTTTTGAAATGGTATAAAACCCGATTGCCTGTAATTGTAGATCACAGCAGCTTTTTGCAGGTAGCGTTCTTCTTTATCTAAGCCTGCTGAGGCCTCTATCGCATTAGCGATCAGGGCTACTTCTTCCGGCAAATCAGCAATAGCAGGTGTAGGTTTATCAGTACCCAGCATTGCGGTGTTTATGATACTTTCCCAGGCCTTCATCAGATACTTTTGTAATTATTTTGATGCCAAACGCCAATCGGGCGATATTCATTTTCTCTACCGATGACGGCCATATTTACCGGGTCGCCTCCGCTTATGGCAATCAGTTGCCAGATGTTGGTATAACTTGCTGATATTTTGCAGAGGCAGCCTTCGCTATCCTGTAGCCACCATTGCTTTTGGTAGAAAACCGGTGTTAGCGACGCTATAACAAGGGGCATTTCACTGCGAAATGGCAAACGGCTGTTTAGTATAGTTTCGTAACCGGCAACTTGCTGCCAGCCTGTAAATGTTTTTATATTAACGTTATCGATTTGCCTTATGATATTATAATCCTTAACGATAGCACGATACGGCAGGGCCGACGGGAAATACACCAGGGTAGCATCCAGGTACATCCCCGGCGAAAAGTTAAGCGGCGGGAATTGCCCTTTAACCGTAAATTGCAGCACCAGCGCATAACTGTTGGTTTTTAAACCGTAAAGCCAGTTTTGCTCAATGGTCAGTTGCTGCTCATCGCGGCTTTCCTTTCCAATAACAAGCCAGGTATCACTTACACCTGTTTGCGCCCGCAGCTCTTCCTGGTTGGTGGTGAAACCTATGACAGTGCGTAAATCCTGCTGCAAATCCGGGTCAATATTTTGAATGTTATTGTACCCCTCTGCAATTAAATATAATTGGAGTAATTTATCTATAAAGCCACTTTGCCAGCCGTCGTTCCAAAAGTTGGTAGCGCCAAGGTTCCTCACCATACCAGCCAATCCCGATGCCTGGGCATCAACCATACGGCGGGCCATATTATCCCAGTAAGCCGGCGTTTTTTCGGGGATGGTTAAAATTCCGCCGCGTACAATATCCTTGATCCAAACCATTAGCTCGGCTATCCCTGCGCTTACTTTTTGTTCACGTGCCTGTACACGTTTAGCCTGAGCGTTTTCATCTACAGATTTTTCGGCCGCCTTTTCAACTTTTTTTTCTTCTTTTTCGGCTCGTTTGTTTATCCAGTCGCTTACCCAGGCAGGCATTGTTGATTTGGCAAATAAGCCTGGTTCCCTCTCACATAAAAGCATTAAGCCTAAGCCATGCTTACATGGAAATTTACGACTGGGGCATGAACATTTAAAGGCGATAGCGCCAAGATCAACCTGAGTTTGGTAAGGTTTGCTGCCGCTGCCCTGGCATTCGCCCCAAAGGGCTTCTTCACTAATACCTTTGCTTACCCATTTGGCCGGGTTAGCCAAATCACGACCTGCTTTTTTTGAAGCTTCATCAGGTGCGAGAGCGTATATCTGATCTTCTGTTAGCTGCAAAACTTGTGATATTTAGTAAAAAAAACGGGTTAGGTTTCTCGTTCCTAAAATCAGGATAAAATAATTAGCTGTCAACCCGAAAATAAACAAAAACCCTCCTCCGGTAATAACCGAAAGAGGGTCAGCCAACCTAACGTGCCCGGGTGAGTCGGGGCCTGTTAGTTAATAGTTACATTAAGTGCGAAATTATAAAGCAAATCCGTAAGCTAAGCGCAGGCCAACCATACCAAAATGATCCTGGTTAGCGCCCGAAAAGTTTTCATAGCGTACACTTACATCCCAGGTTTTATTGGCCCAGCCTATACCAGGCGAAAGATCAAGCCTGTGCGGGCCCCAGCCTTCTTCCAGTTTTTCGTAAGCGATACCAGCTTCGCCGGCAACATATACACTTGGTACAAAAAACTCTTTGAAACCGAATTTAATAGGGATTTCGCCATAGCTCGGATAGCGTTTACCCGTAGCAGGATTTTCTTTCTGAAAAAAATGATACCCGCCCATAGTATAAGTAAGCGCAAAACTATTGCTTATACCATATTGCAAACGGGCTGTACCACCTAAGGTAAAAGTAGTGCCAATTTTTGCTACACCTGTAGGTAAGCCGGTTTCAATTCCTAAACCTAAACGGAACGCATTTGCAGGAGTAGTTTGCGCTTTTACCGTATTTGAAAAAAACAGTGCTCCTGTCACAAGGGCCGCTGCTGTTAACTTTGATAGTAATTTCATGTAGTAATATGTTTGTGTACATAATGATTACTACCATTTTAGCAAAGGCGTTGCCTCAGGTTGCAGATTTTTTTATAACGGTAAGATATCTCCCTGCAAAATACTACTCTTTTATATAATGCACCCCGAGAACACCATCGGCAAAAGTGGTGCTTTTTGCCAGTTTGAGCTTTATCTCGGTATTAGGAAACAGCGGAATACCGGCACCAAGCACTATCGGGTTTACAAACAGCCAAAATTCATCAATCAATCCTTCCTGCATCAAATAACGGGCAAGGCCGGGGCTGCCAAACATGATGATCTCGCCGCCCTCCTGTTTTTTGAGGTCTGAAATCCGCGCCTTTACATCATCACTGATAAATTTAATCTTATCGGTATTTTTCCGGGCAGCAGTTTCAGACACTACATACTTAAGTGTATTATTATACCATGTAGCGTGTTCAATAGTATGCTTTGAGGGGTTTGGCCCATTGGCTGCTGTTGGCCAGTAGGCATCCATCATTTCAAAGGTTTTACGGCCATATAGGGCGGTGTCAGCTACCTGTGTGCGGGCGTTGGCATACTCAAACATCTCGCTGCTCACTTTGATCCAGTCCATAGCGCCATCAGTGCGCGCAACCATACCATCAAGTGAAATGTGCATAAACAATACTAAGTTTCTCATAATATCAGTGGTTATATTTTATATATCAAAATTAAACCGGTACTTCACCGTATGCAGGGGGCTAAAGCGACTTTTAAAGGGTGTAAATATGACTATAGTAAAAAGGCCATGCTCCCGCACGGCCTTTGTTATCGATTATAAATTACTTTACAACGTAGCCATATCAATTACAAACCGGTAACGCACATCGCCTTTTTCCATACGGTCATAAGCGGTGTGAATATCCTTGATATCAATCATTTCAATATCCGAAACAATGTTATTTTCGGCACAGAAATCAAGCATCTCCTGGGTTTCTTTAATACCGCCAATTCCTGAACCGGCTAAGCTTTTACGGCCGCCCAATAAGCTGAAAGCAGCAATCTGAGCTGGTTTAGGCGGTACGCCTACACAGATATGAACGCCATCGGTACGTAATAACGACAGGTACATGTTAAAGTCATGCTCGGCCGATACGGTATCCAAAATAAAATCGAAGGAGTTTTTAGCTGCTTCAACCTGTTTTGGATCGGTAGTTACCACAAAATGGTGAGCGCCTAATTTTTTAGCGTCTTCTTCTTTCTTAGGCGATGTACTTAATACGGTAACATCGGCACCAAAGGCAACACCAAATTTAACAGCCATGTGGCCTAAGCCGCCTAAGCCAAGCACGGCAAGCTTATGGCCTTTGCCAACTTTCCAGTGCCTTAGCGGCGAGTAGGTTGTAATGCCGGCGCATAACAACGGGGCAACGGCGGCCAGATCAACGCCTTCCTTAAGGTGCAGCACAAAATCCTCATTAACAACAATGGTGTTTGAGTAACCACCATAAGTAGGTGTTTTATGATCCTGTTCAAGGCCATTATAAGTTTGGGAGTTGCCATTGAGGCAATATTGCTCAAGGTCGCGTTTACAGTTTTCGCATGTACGACATGAGTCAACCAAACAGCCGGTAGCGGCAAGGTCGCCAACTTTAAAACCTTTTACATGCTCGCCAACTTTAACTACGCGGCCAACAATTTCATGTCCGGGCACCATAGGAAAAATGCCGGGGAACCAGTCGTTTTTGATCTGGTGCAAATCGGAGTGGCAAACGCCACAGTACAAAATATCAAACTGCACGTCATGAGCACCCACTTCGCGCCTCTCAAAAGTCCAGGGGGCAAGCGGTGTGTTTTCATCTTGCGCGGCATACGCTTTAGTTTCAATCATAGTAGTAAACGTTAAGTAGTGTGAATGATGATTTATTGAGTCTGGAAAGGATCTCCATAACAAATGTACAATGATAATTTTATAAATATCGGCCAAGTATGGGTTGAAATAAAAAAGTGACACATGAGGGGATAAATATTAACCACAGATAAAAGCAATCATTTAATTTAGCATACAGATTAACACCGCATGAAAATAGCCATTGCTACTCCGCCTTTTCCGAAATCAATTAATGACGGTCTGCAACAAGCCGAAAAGCTGATTAAAGATGCAGCGTCACAACAGGCAGAGGTTATCTGTTTCCCTGAATCATATATACCTGGATATCCGGGTATGATAGCCGATCCGGAGCCAACATCGCCGGAGATACTGCAATCGGCGCTGGATGAAGTATGCAAGATTGCCGCCGAAAATAATATAGCGGTAATTATGCCTATGGATTGGTACAGCGAAGACGGGCTTTTAAACATTGCACATGTGATATCCCAAACCGGCAAGGTACTTGGATATCAAACTAAAAACCAATTAGACCCATCGGAAGACGCCATTTGGGTGCCGGGCACACAACGAAATATTTTCGAGGTAAATGGCTTAAAATTTGGCGTTACCATTTGCCACGAAGGGTTCCGTTATCCCGAATCGGTAAGATGGGCGGCGCGTAATGGCGCGCACATCGTTTTCCACCCGCATTTTTCGGGCAGTAATACCGAAGGCGTGCTGCTTACCGAGTGGGGTAGCATGACCAACCCTTATTACGAAAAGGCGATGATGATGCGGGCGCTGGAAAACACCATCTATTTTGCCAGTTCCAATTATGGTTCGCTTTACCCCGAATCGGCAAGCTCAGTTATAGCACCGGATGGCACCTGTTTAGTTTACCAGGCTTACGGCACAACTGGCGTAATTATAGCTGATATCGATTTAGAAAAAGCTACTGGCTACCTGGCTAAAAGATTTAAACCACAGTTGTACGATTATTAAAGGCGCCGATATTTTAACCATTATTTGAATTTTGTAAATAATGGATTGATTTATTAAAACGACTCCCCTCCCATCTGTTTTACTTTTGTATCAAAACAAAAAAGAAAATGGAAAACAGAAATAAAATTGCCGTGGTAACCGGCGGCAGCCGTGGCTTAGGCCGGGACATGGCCTTAAGACTTGCCGAAAAAGGAATAGATGTTATTATAAGCTACAATACCAATGCAGAGGAGGCAGCCAAGGTAGTTAACCTTGCAGAACAAAGCGGCGCAAAGGCAGCAGCATTGCAACTCAATACCGGAGTAATTAAAAGCTTTGATGCATTTACCGAAAAACTGCGTGAAGTTTTGACGGATAAATTTGGAACCGATCATATCGACTTTTTAATTAATAATGCGGGACAAGGCGGTTACAGCGCCATCAGCGATGTTACCGAGGAATTCTTTGATGATTTGTTGAACGTGCACTTTAAAGGTGTATACTTTTTAACTCAAAAACTGATCCCGTTGATGGCCGATGGCGGTGGGATTGTCAACGTATCATCCGGGTTGACGCGGGTATCGGTTCCGCGTTCTTCGGCCTATGCATCTATGAAGGGGGCGGTAGAAATTTTCACCCGTTACCTGGCTAAAGAACTTGGCGGAAGAGGTATCAGGGCCAATGTGGTTGCCCCCGGCGCCATCATGACCGATTTTGGAGGCGGCCATTTGCGCAACAGCGAAGAAACACAAAAAATGGTAAGCAGCATAACTGCACTGGGCAGGCCGGGCGTTGCGGAAGATATCGGCGGCGTAGTAGCTTTTCTTTGCACCGACGATGCGCGTTGGGTTAATGGCCAGCGTATTGAAGCATCGGGTGGTATGGCAATTTAAATGGAAAACATCTTGATTAGTCGGGTACCTCGGTAAATTAATGAGGTACCCTTTTTGTAAAGGGTTGGCTGCATATTACAGAAAGTGTCAATTATGCGTCCCTACAACAGGCGATTTATTTTAATATTTCCAATATCGCAATCACCGCGTTATTGCTTAATGCTTCCATGTCAGCCTCTTCCAACTGCCATAACGCCAATCCGTCACGCTCATGCATCAGACGGCCCTGCAGCTCAAAAGCCCCGGCAAGCACAAATGCGTAAAACAACGATTTATTGTTTTGAAGTTGATAAAGCGCATCAGCCCTCCCGCCAAATACCCCTGCATGCAATCGAAACGGATGCATTCCGCTGGTGGGGACCAGGTCGATCAGTTCATTTTGTCTGTTGGTAATATCAAATTTAAAAACGGCGTCGCGCGGTAGATCTATAACCTCATCATCTTTTAACTGAAAATAAATGTAATTGATCCAATCGCTTTTATAAAGATTAGTTAATTCAAGACGCTCACCGGCAACAGCATAACCTACAAACAGCTCTCCAACATCAATCAGGCGGATATCTCCGTTTACCCTTTTTAGTAGCACTTCACCTGTAACCGGCATCAAAACAAACCAGCCGGAGTTTTCGACGGCGACATCAATCGAACTGCCGCCCGCCAGCATTTCATCATTCCATACCTCCAACCGGCCAAAGGGTTTACGATGCTCATTAAAGTAGTTACCATAGTTAAAACTGCTGTAACGCCTCAAGGTGTGGGTTTTCGTGAAACCTCTTTGGTCGGCCAAATGTATTTGCCCCGGTGAGATCTTTTCCATGTTAATTGTGATATTGCAATGAAGTTATGTTTATATACGGCTGCAATTGCATAAGGTTGGTGGATATGCAATTATTTTCGACATTTAACTGATTTTCGGCCTGTTGAGCGGATATCAGCAGGTAATTATCTATGGTATCATGCCAAAACAACGGTTCGGAATAAAAATTAACCGCGACCTGGTGTTTATCCTTATCATTAATATCCGAATTGATGATCTCCAACTGAAACTTGCTGAACGTCAGAAACCGTCTGCCAACATTATTTAAAATATCAGGCATAATACTGCCAAGCTGCTGAATATAACCTGTAACCGATGGTGTAACCATACCGGCTAAACGCTGAGCATTGGGCACATTTCTTAACAACTCGGAATAGGAAGTATAGGCTGTTCCCTGGCTAAAGTTCTGGGCCTGCATTTTAAATTCCAGGTAGGTGCTTTCAAAAACCAGCTTATCCCATTGCTTGAACGACCGGATATCGATGATTTTACGATAACATAGAATGATGACGCGCTTTTGCATATGATGGTTCAAAAAACAAAATGGTTTTTTAAGCAGGTACACTTAAGCTGATAGCCAATACAAAACCGGCGGTGGTGCTACCGGTAACAGTAGCAGTTTCAAGCGTATATCCATCGCTAAACACATTATCACTCGCGTTATACGTATATCCGCTCATGCCTTTAGCATAACCATTAACAGCCGCCAGGGCCGTGCCGGAACCTTCCGGAAAAGCGATCTGTGTTACTTTCAATGATGTACCCGATGAGTTATACACATGAACGTGAATATGTGTAGCCCTGCCCGTATACCACCCTGGAAATATAGATGTAAAAGTTACCAGGCCATTTGAATCGGTAGTTTGCCTGCCACGTAAAAAATGAACTGATGTATAATTTGTTGATTGCGTACCACTGCCGCCATATTCAGAATAATTGCCTTCCGCATCGCAATGCCAGATATCAACCAACGCTGACGATAGCGCGCTACAGCTATTATTGCTATTGTTGATTGTAATTTTCACGGTAAGTTTATACCCGGTACGGCCATCGGTAATATCGCTCCTTACATATGAAGCAGGCGAATGTGTTGGATATGGACCTTCCGTTTCGGTAGGCGCAACACTGCAACTGCCTGTGTCGGTTGAACCCGAGGTACTGCCGGAAGATGAAGTGGTAGTAGTTGTGACGGTATCAGCATCTTTTTTGCAGGCCTCAACCAATACCGACGATGACACTGCGCCAATTACCAGGCTTTTTAAAAAGTTCTTTCTTTCCATTGTTTGTTCTCCTTTTAAGTTTAATCTAAATCGTTGATTCAAAAGTAAAAGCAGTACAATAAGTGTTAAAACATGTGTCGGTTAGATGCGTTTTTGTGTCGATAAACAGCAAATTATCGGTGTGCGAAAAGATGAGATTGTATAAACATACAGTTGCATGACAGCTTTAAACCGTCAAATTTCTCTATCTTTGCATGTTTTTTTGAGAGTATATAATATTTATGGCATTAAAAAGCAGTGCGGTGATTACCGGTGTAGGTGGATATGTTCCCGACAACATTTTAACTAACAGTGATTTAGAAAAAATGGTTGAAACTAACAGCGACTGGATAGTTTCACGTACAGGGATCAAAGAAAGAAGAATCCTCGCCGACAGAACACTCGCTACTTCAGACATGGCTGCCTTTGCGGTAAAAAATTTACTTGAAAATGCCCAAGTTGATCCTTCTGAAATTGACTGTGTTATTGTAGCCACTTCAACCCCCGATTATCTGCTTATTTCTACCGCCAGCATCGTTTGTGATAAATGCGGTTTAAGCAATGCCTGGGCGTCTGACGTTAATGCGGCCTGCAGTGGTTTCCTTTATGCCTTTACCCTTGGCTCGAGCCTGGTTGAAAGCAACCGTTATAAAAAAGTAATAGTTATCGGTGCCGATCAAAACAGCGCCATTGTAAACTATGCCGACCGCAACACTTGTATCCTCTTTGGCGATGGCGCCGGCGCGGTATTGCTTGAACCATCTTCTGAAGATCTGGGCGTTATTGACAGTGTATTTAAAACTGATGGTCACGGGCGGGAACATTTATATGTACCTGGCGGCGGCTCTATGAACCCTGCATCAGAAGAAACCCTCGATGGTAAACTGCACTATATACGTCAGGACGGTCGCGTAGTTTTTAAAGCGGCCATTAAAGGCATGACCGAAAGCTGCACATCTGTGCTGCAGCGTAACAACCTTACCATAGATGATATTAACTGGCTAATCCCCCACCAAGCCAATTACCGCATTATCCACGCCGTAGGTGATGCTTTGGGCCTGCCTGAAAGCCGTGTTAAGATCAACATCGACCGTTATGGTAACACCACAGCCGCCACTATCCCGCTGGCGTTGTGGGATTATAAAGAAGATTTTAAAGAGAACGATAACATAATCCTGACAGCATTTGGCGCAGGGTTTTCATGGGGCGCTACTTATTTAAAATGGGGTAAATTGAGATAATCAACCTCATCCCAACCCTCTCCTTTGGAGAGGGAGTTAAAATTCAACTCAATGACTACTGAAGAACGAATTAAAGAAGCCGAATCACGGATATTCAAAACCGTATTCCCAAGCGATACCAATCATTATGACACGCTTTTTGGCGGTTCGGCAATGGCCATGATGGATGAGGTAGCTTTCATTACGGCCACCCGCTTCACCCGTAAAAAAATGGTTACCGTATCATCCGACAGGATCGACTTTAACCGTCCTATCCCGGCAGGTACCATTATTGAACTTGTTGGCCGTATATCCCATATCGGCAATACCAGCCTAAAAGTTTTGGTTGAAATCTATATTGAAGAAATGTACTCTTTTGTGCGCGAAAAAGCTATCACCGGCACTTTTACGTTTGTTGCCATTGATGATCATAAGCACCCGGTAAGCGTTTTGTAAGCTTAAAGCGGAAAGCCTAAGGCCTAAAGCCCGATTTTCCCGTATACAAAACTGCTTTGAGCTTTCAGCCTTAGGCTTTAAGTTCTTTTTTAGTTTCTTAATGTAGTTTCTTGCGCTTCAACAACCCGCCTGTTGTATCGTCAATGCTTTGCTGCACGATGAAAGCTTTGGGATCGATACGAAGGATAGTTTGTTTTAGCGATGGAATTTCCAAACGGGTAGCCACAGTGAAAACAATATCACGGGGATCATTTACATGGCCATCCTTTCCATAACCGCTTTTACCCTGGTAGATAGTAACACCACGGCCAAGCGTAACTGTTATCGCCCTCCGTATCGCATCGCTTTTGGTCGAGATAACGGTAATACCCGAATATTGCTCAATACCATTCAGCAAAAAGTCGATCATTTTGGCGGCAGCCATATAGGTTAATATTGAATACATGGCCGGTTCAACGCCGAGTACCGAGGCTGCTACTCCAAATATCAAAACGTTAAGCAGCAAAATAAAATCGCTCACTTTAAGCAGCTGTGTTTTTTTACTTACCAGCACAGCTGCTATTTCTGTACCGTCAAGCACAGCGCCGCCCCGCATGGCCAGCCCGCTGCCGGTACCAATAAACACACCGCCAAATACAGCTGTAAGCAATTTATCATGAGTAACATCCGGAAACTGAACTAATGCAAGGCATAATGAAAGCAAAGCAATGGCGGCGGTACTTTTAATAGCAAACCAAAGCCCAAGCTTCCGGTAGCCTATCCATAAAAAAGGCACGTTTATAACAAAGATCAAAACAGATATGGGAATGGAGGTTATATCAGATATCAGCATGGAAACGCCGGTAGCACCGCCATCGATAAAATGACTTGAAAGTAAAAAACCCTTAAGGCCAAAAGCTGCCGATAAAATTCCGAGTCCAATATTAGCTGAATCCCTGATGGTGTTGATTGCCTTCATGCCCAAATATAGCTTTTTGGGGCTAAAGGCAGGTATAGAAGAGTGAAATAGGCAGCACTAACCAGTCTAAAAAAGACATTATATTGCTACTGGCGTTTTGGTGGTGAATTAATCAAGTAAAGACAAATTATGTTTTTTCAATACATCCCCAACACCAATAAGGCGACCATGGTGATTCTCACACAATAGCCACTTGTAGTCTTTATCTATGATATAATATTCAAACCCAAAACACTCATTTAAAATGCCGCAAATGTATTTCGGGTCAACATCGTATATAGGGTAAAACTTTTCCTGATCATCTTCAACCATTAGCCATACCTTTTGGGTGAGGTCAGGAATAATCTTTAAAAAATGATCAGGAGAATAATCAAACGTTTTAAAGCTAAACGATGATTTAAATGCTTCCCACCACCATCGTCGATCTTTACCATTTACAAAATGGGCAAGGAGATCAAAATAAAGTATATCATTATATCGAGCATCGATTTTGGAAATGATGTTATCATCCAGTTCTAAAGTAACTATCGCATCTTCTACTTCCTTCGTGACTTCGCCCATATTAAACTGTTTGCTTAACCACTATCTGTATCGTATTCCTGCTAATTTGTTCAAGCAAAATAGTTTTGCCTTTGGTTAATTCCTTAATGGTATTCGCCCCGTCATGGCGTACAGTAATGAGCGTTAACCCATCGTTATATTTCACTTTAAAATCTTGTTTTAGGCCGTTCAGCAGCTTTTCAAAACGCTCTTCGTTCAGGTCGAAACAAACCGAAAAACTTAATGCGGAAGTTTGCATCACATTTACCTTAACATTGTTTTGAGCAAACAGGCGAAACACATCGCTAAGGTGATCTTCCGTTATAAAAGAGTAATCCTTACTTGATACTGACAGCAATACCTGGTTTTGTTTCAGGATGATCACCGGCTTGGTAAACTGATTATGTCCATCTTCTTTAATTACTGTACCGGGCGCAGATGGGTCTGTAAACGGCCTTACCAGCAATGGGATCCGTGCATTCTGCAACGGCTTGATGGTTTTTGGATGGATGACACTGGCCCCGTAATAGGTCATTTCGATGGCTTCCGTATAGGAGAGCTCATCAAATTTAACCGTATCAGCAAAAAATCTCGGATCGGCGTTCAGGATGCCCGGAACATCTTTCCAGGCAGTAACCGATTCGGCGCCCAAGCAAGCTGCAAATATAGATGCTGTGTAATCAGACCCTTCGCGACCGAGCGTGGTGGTAAAGTTTTCGGAAGTGCCGCCTAAAAAGCCCTGGGTTATTACAATACCTTTTTCGAGCATAGCCGGGAGATCTTTATTGATGCTTTCTTTAGTTTTATCCCAGTCAACTACGCCTTCTCTGTATGTATTATCGGTATGCACATATCCGCGTACATCAAGCCATTTACTTTTGAGGCCAACCTGGTTCAGGTAGGCGTTAACAATCCGGGTTGACACCAGTTCGCCGATGGATACGATCTGATCATATACAAAATCATAGCTATCGTGTGGCTCATCCTCTATGGCCCAGTCAATCTCCACAAAGGTATTGGCAACTTCATCAAATACAGGGTGGCCCGGTTCAAATAATCCGCTCAGAATGTTGTAGTGATATTCTTTGATTTCGTTAAAGATCCCGTGCATATCATCGGTTTGCTCCATGTAGGCTTTGGTAAGCTTCTCCAGCGCGTTGGTGGTTTTGCCCATGGCCGATATCACGATGAGCAATTGTTGATCAGTATATTGTTTTACAACATTAGCAAGGTTGGTAACACCCGCAGCATCTTTAACTGATGCCCCTCCGAATTTAAAAACAAGCATTTATTTAATGAATTGACTTACAACCGAACCCGGCTGTACTAATGATTTGATCTGTGCGTATGGAATAAACAATTCGGTAATACCGGCCGCGTATGGTTTAATGTCATACTGATTGTACAAAAATTTAATCCCAAGTGGCGTAATGGAAAAATTAGTATTGAGCGCGAATTTGTTATCCTTAAAAAAATAATTGGTGGCGAGAGATGCGGTATCACTTAATTTTTCATTCTTTCTGAAGATCTTTTCGGCAACGGCATTTAATTTATCATGATACCCTTCAACAAGCACATCATCAAGTTTGAGGTTTTTACCGGCTTTGGTATCCCAGTTTATAAAGCCGACAGATGTGCTGCCATGAGCGCCGCCGGTATATGAATAACCCCGCACTTCGAGCGTTGTTAAGCTCGAATCCTGGTGGATTACCTTAACGGAATCATCCAGCGTAAAAAACATTCCCGACCGCAGGTCAGTCTTCCTGAAATCATCATATGATTTCAGGAACTTTTTGCTCATCAGCTCCAGGCTGGTGTCGGGCCTTCCATCCGTAGCAAACATCAATGTAAGCTTACGGGTTACGGTATCATTTAAAGTTTTTGCGCTGTCAAAAACTGGGTAGTTAATTTTCACTACCGTACAGGCGCTATCGGCCTTAGCACCGCAATCTGCCGCCCGTGCTTTGATAACTTTATAAGCATAACGCAGGGTATCAAATGACTTCTCGGGAATTTTATTAGGAACGCCCCACTGGCACGATGATAATCCCATCGCCATAAAAAACGCCAGGCACAGATTTTTCATAGGTATAGTATTAGTAGTTTAACAACTGCTCTTTTGAAAGCGAAGCATTTAACCAGCCCGCCTCAATATTCGCGCCGTACTTATTGTAAAAGTTAATGGCCGGTTCATTCCAGTCGAGCACCTGCCAAACCATACCGCTGAAACCTTTCTCTTTAGCTTCCCGGAGCAGCCTGTCGAAAAGCAGTTTGCCGACCTTCTTGCCGCGCATCTCTTCGGTTACGATCAGGTCTTCCAGGTACATGCGGGAGCCTTTCCAGGTGGAGTAGCGAACATAGTACAAGGCAAAACCAACCACAACGCCGTCAACTTCGGCCACAAAAGCTTTCCATACCGGGTTAGGGCCAAACCCGGTTTCTTCAAAATGCTGCAAGGTTACGGTAACCTCGTCCGGGGCTTTTTCATAGAGGGCAAGCTCATGCACCAGCTCCATCAGGCGCGGACAGTCGGTTTGAATAGCTTCCCTTATAATTAATGCCCCGGCCCCCTGAAGAGGGGGCTGACTTTCAATTTTATTTTCTGTATTATTCATGTTATTAATTGTCTGAACTCGAATTAAACGAATTAAGAGAATTTATCGAATTTGGCAAACATTCAGTCAATTCTGCGCCGTTGTTGGTGTTGTCACCAACAACTTTCTATTTATTTTAACAGGTGTTCAACTTTTTTAGGTGTGAACACTTACAGATATTCCACAAAAAAATCAATTGATAATCAACCATTTAATTTTACGGATTATTGCCCATTCAAACAAAATGAACACATAATAACTGACAATCAAATACTTAGCTTTTTCACAATCTTACAAACTGAACACCCGTTTTTAAAAAATTGAACACTTAATTTCATTTCAAAAAACATGTTGTTGGTGACAACACCAACAACGGGCGGAACGCGCGGGATTTTCGTCTGAACCGGAATTTATCGAATTAAGCGAATTATTTGAATGGTAATTTCATTCTGTCAATTCTTTAATTCCATAAATTCCGGTTCAGACAAATTCCAGTCAATTATTCTTCCAATGCTTAATTACCCTGCCTCCAAATATCGTGCTGCCCAACCTTACCATATTACTGCCCTGCTCAATAGCCAGTTTATAATCCGACGACATACCCATTGACAGGACATCAAAACTTTCTTCCTTCCGGAAATAGCTTTGTTTGATGCCCTCGAAAAAGGTGTTCAGTTCGTAATATTCTTCTTTAATCTGCTTTTCGTTATCGGTATTGGTAGCAATACCCATCAAGCCACGGATACGAACGTTCTTTAGCGTAGCAAACTCTTCAGAGCGCAGCAATTCTATGGCTTCATCAAAGCCCAATCCGTATTTGGTTTCTTCGTCGGCTATATAAATTTGCAAAAGGCAATCAATTACCCTTCCGGCTTTTTCAGCATGTTTGTTGATCTCATGCAAAAGCTTCAGGCTATCAACAGACTGGATCATACTTACGAAAGGCGCTATATACTTTACCTTATTGGTTTGCAGGTGACCAATCAAATGCCATTCGATATCTTTAGGCAGTTGCTCATACTTCTCAACCATTTCTTGCACTATGTTTTCGCCAAAAAGGCGCTGTCCGGCATCATAGGCTTCCTGTACATCGCTGGCAGGTTTTGTTTTTGATACGGCCAATAATATTACCTTATCTGCTTCCGTTTCCTTTTTTAAGCTTCTGATGTTATCTGCAATGCTCATTTATCCGTAAATTTGCTTAATTAATCAGCCGCTAAATTACTGAATGCATAAATATATAACCTTGTTTTTTTCTGCAGCACTTTTTTTATGTGCCTGCAATGGCAAAAGTATTCCCAACGACGTCCTCAAACCCGACGCTATGGCAGCGGTGTTAACCGAAATGCACATCATCGACGGCAGCCTGTATAATACTACGCAAATACCCGATAGTTTGTATAAATACGGCGCGGGTAAATACATTGCCATGTTTCAGCGCCTGCATACCGATACCGCGCATTTTAACCGCAGCATGCGGTACTACGCCATGCAGCCCGATAAACTGCTGGCCATTTATGACCAGGTGGATATAAAAATTAAAAGTAAAACCGATTCGCTTGCCAAAGTGCAAACAGAGCAGAGCAAGGCTACGCGTAAGCTCGATTCGTTAAAAAACTTAAATATTAAAACTAAAATAGATTCGGCAAGAAAAATGCATCCTCATGAAAACACGGAAGCCCGCAAAGCCGACTCATTGAAAAATTTAAAAACTAAACTAAAAACCGACTCGGCAAGGAGATTCCATCCCCGCAAAAGCAAGAAAGCCCGCAAAGCCGACTCGTTAAAAAACTTAAAGTCATAACCTGATGCTTTACCCCCAAAACAGTGTAGATAAGCTGGGTTTTACCGAGATAAAAGAACTGATAAAAGCACATTGCCTGAGCGAAATGGGTCAACAAATGGTTGACAAGATCCAGGTGATGAGCAATTACGACCAGATCCATAAATTCCTGAGCCAGGCAAACGAGTTTAAGAATATCCTGGTTAATGATGAGGCGCTGCCTATTCAGCATTTTTTCGATATAAAGTCCCTTGCCAATAAAGCCCGTATAGAGGGCGTTTTTTTAAGCGAAGAAGAGTTTTACCAGGTTCAGGCTTCGTTAACCACGGTATTTGCCGTTATTGCTTATTTTAACGAGCGTGAAGGCCTGTACCCTAACCTTGAAGCCCTTTTTGAGCACCTGCCTATTGAAAAGGCGATCCTTAAAAAGATAGACGCCGTGATTGACCAAAAAGGCAAGATCAGGCCCAATGCATCGCGCGAACTGATGGAAATTACCACAGGCATTGCCAAAGCCGAACAGGAAGCCCGCAAAAAAATTGATATGGTTTTTAAAAATGCCACATCAAACGGTTGGGCTGCCGATGGTTCATTAACTGTACGTGATGGCAGGTTGGTGATCCCCCTGCTGGCCGAAAACAAACGCAAGCTGAAAGGCTTTGTACACGATGAGTCGGCCTCGGGCCAAACAGTTTACATTGAGCCCGAAGAGGTATTTGTACTCAACAACCGCATCCGCGACCTGGAATTTGAACGCCGCCGGGAAATAGTAAAAATTCTGACCGCTTTAACCACCGAATTAAGGCCCTATGTGCCTTTGCTGCTCTCCTATCACGGCCTGTTAACCAAGCTTGATTTTGTGCGCGCCAAAGCCCTGTTTGCCATTGATATTGAGGCCGAAATGCCGCAGGTGATAAACGAGGCCAGGGTTAAATTATACAATGCCCGTCACCCGCTATTGTTCCTGAATTTTAAGGCAGAGAAAAAAACGGTTGTCCCACTCAATATGCAGATAGACGAAGGTACCCGCATCATCGTGGTATCGGGCCCCAACGCCGGCGGTAAATCTGTTTGTATGAAAACCGTTGGTTTATTACAGATGATGGTACAGGCCGGCTTACTCATCCCCGCGGATGAAGCCAGTGTCGTAGGTGTGTTCAAGCAACTTTTTGTTGATATAGGCGATGACCAGTCGATAGAAAGTGATTTGAGTACGTATAGCGCCCACCTGTCCAAAATGAAAAATTTTGTGGAGCAGGCCAACGGCAAAACCCTGATCCTGATAGATGAGTTTGGTACCGGTACTGATCCGCAATTTGGCGGGCCAATTGCCGAAGCTGTGTTGGAATCACTCAATCAAAAAAAAGTTAAGGGAATGGTAACCACGCACTACTCCAACCTTAAAATATTTGCCAGCAATACCGAGGGCATTGAAAATGCCTCTATGCTGTTCAATAACATTGAGATGAGGCCGCTGTACCAGTTGGAGATTGGCAAACCCGGCAGCTCATATGCTTTTGAAATTGCCCAAAAAATAGGATTACCGGCCAACGTGCTTAACCTCGCCAAAAACAAAATAAGCGAAGGGCAAAAAAAGGTGGACACCCTGCTGGTTGATCTGGAGCGTGAAAAACGTTCTATTTTTGAAACCAAACAAAAACTGGATAAGCAGCAGCGCAAGGTAAATGAATTGCTGGCCGAAAACGAGAAACTGAAAAGTTATCTTGAAGAAAACCAACGCTCGCTCATTAAAGAAGCTAAAGACCAGGCCAAGAATATTATCCTTAACGCCAACAAGCTGGTTGAAAATACTATATCCGAAATAAAGAGCAGTAATGCCGATAAAGAAAAAACAAAGCAGCTGCGCGAAAATCTGAATGTTGAGCTTAAAAAGAACACCGTTAAAACTGAGGCACCAAAACCTACTGCCCCTGCCGATGAAGAATTA
Source organism: Mucilaginibacter sp. SG538B (assembly GCF_013376065.1). NCBI lineage: Bacteria > Pseudomonadati > Bacteroidota > Sphingobacteriia > Sphingobacteriales > Sphingobacteriaceae > Mucilaginibacter > Mucilaginibacter sp. SG538B. The sequence continues at coordinate 1,127,565 of NZ_JABMJI010000001.1, read as the reverse complement.
AAACCCGGCGACTGGGTGAAACTCACCGATTCGGAAACTACAGGCCAGGTGATAGAGATCATTAAAGAGAATGTAGTAATTGCCATTGGCGATTTACGCACCGTTGCTAAAAAGAAACGCGTGATTAAAGTACCTAAATCGTCTGTTCCCAAAGAGATCAGGCGAAATTTCAGTTCGCACACCAATGACATGGCCAGTTTTAGTCCGGAGATTGACGTACGTGGCCAGCGTACCGAAGATGCGCTTCACGCCATTGAAAAACTGTTTGACCGTGCACTGATGATGGGCTTTAACAACCTCAAGATCATTCACGGTAAAGGCGATGGAATTTTACGCAAAATGATCAGGCAATACCTCAAAAAATATGAACAGGTTGACCGCATGGAAGATGAGCATGCTGATCGTGGCGGAGATGGAATAACTTATGTATATTTGAAGTAACGGCAAGGTTAAAATAAATAACAAAATAACAAGGAACGTCATTGCGAGGTACGAAGCAATCCCAAACTATACAAAGCGGATTTGCATACTCGCTCTGCCAATCGGGGATTGCTTCGTACCTCGCAATGACGATTTTTGATTTGTTAGCATTAATTTACCGATTCAACCTCAACTTATTTCAAATAAACTATGTCTTTAAAATCTATTGCCCCTATGTTATACACCCGGCAGGTACGGGAAAGCGTTGACTTTTACATTAACAATCTTGGTTTTACCTGTATCGGTTATGATGAGGACTGGGGCTGGGCCACGGTAAGCCGTGATGATATCGAGATCATGTTAGCTTTGCCTGTTGATAATGCATCGTTCACTGTACCTAAATTTACCGGCTCATTTTATATCCGCACGGATAAGGTTGATCTATTGTGGAGCGAACTGAAAGACAGGGCGGTGATTTGCTACCCCATTGAAGATTTTAATTACGGCATGCGCGAGTTCGGCGTTTTTGACTATAATGGCTACCTGCTGCAGTTTGGGATGCCGATTGAATGATAATTCTTAACAAATATTTAGCGGATAAGCCAATGACTTATCCGCTTCCCCGCCGTTGTTGGTGACAACACCAGAAGTGTTCGGAAGAAATAAAAAAAGCGAGGGATTGTGCGATTCCCTCCCCTGGGAGGGTGTAGGGAGGGGTTTCATTCACAGACTTATTAGCCTGAAATGACGTATAAACCCCTCCCTGCCACCACGAAATCCAGCCGCCCCCCTCCCAAGGGAGGGAATTAAAAATCTTCCGAACACCTATGGTGACAACACCAACAACGGCACAGACAAACCTAAGAAGCAATAGCTTATGGCCTTAATACTCGTACTGATCGGTGCAACAATCTTGTATTTAATAAATGGAAAAAAACTTTCGAATAAGACAACCTCTCTAAAAATATGGTGGTTCATTATTTATGCGGGCATTACTTTAGTGGGATTGTTGTTATTTTTTGAAATACTCCACATTATAAAATATCATTCAGTTGGATAACCATGATCTAACAGGTATATAGTTTCCTAACAACACCAAACAACGACATAAGGGGTATGTTTTGCTTTGGCAAGTCAATCGCATAAGCACACCCCTGCCAACACACCTTCCTTACGCGCCCCCTCTCAAGAGGAGATTTTTTTGCTGCATTAATTTTGTATAAGTTTCCCCCCGCCGTTGTTGGTGTTGTCACCAACAACATTTGCTTACCAGTTTTATTAACGGTAACGTAATTAAAAAACATAATTTAGAAGTTGTTGGTGACAACACCAACAACGGCAGGCATAGAGGAGATTTTTTTGCTGCATTGATTTTGCATAAGTTTCCTATTTTTAGGGCGGCCAAACCCTAATAAAGATGCGCAGATTATATTTTCTTGTACTTTTCATTGCATTTACCGGTTCAATAACAAGCTGTTTCGCTCAAAATATTATTTTAAAGAGCAAAGATCAGCGCATCCGCTACACCGGGCGGATCAATCAAACTGATGAAGCTGCCGAACTATACTGGACGGGCTCATCGCTAAAAATTAATTTTGACGGAACAGGCGCATCGGCTGTGATGCAGGATGAACGGGGCGAAAACTATTTTACCATTATTGTTGATGACAAGGTTGTAAACACCATCCACCTTGATAATACCAAGCAGGCTTATACACTCGCTGAGAACCTGCCGAGCGGTAAGCACACCCTCGAACTGTTTAAACGTACCGAATGGGACAAAGGCAAAACCCTTTTTTATCAGTTCACCTTGGCCAAAGAAGCTACTGCATTAACTGCACCAGAGGCTAAAAAACGTAAGATCGAATTTTTCGGTAACTCCATTACCTGCGGTTATGCCGATGAGGACACCACCGGGCAGGATCGTGGCAGCGCCCCTTATGAAAACGGCTACCTTAGCTACGCGGCCCTTACTGCCCGTCACTTTAATGCACAGTATGTTTGCACCTCTAAAAGCGGGATCGGCATTACCGTGAGCTGGTTCCCGCTCATTATGCCCGAAATGTATAACCGCCTTGATCCAACAGACCCAACAAGCACCTGGAATTTCAAAAAGTATACGCCCGATGTAGTAGTGATCAACTTGTTTCAAAACGATTCGTGGATTGTAAACCAACCCAACAATCCACAGTTTAAAGAGCGCTTTGGCAGTAAAGCCCCCGAGCCGGAACAGATCATTAAAGCTTATAAAGAGTTTGTTAAAAATATCCGCAAAGCGTATCCAAAAGCACAGATCATTTGCGCGCTGGGTAGCATGGATGCAACCAAAGCAGGATCGCCATGGCCGGGTTATATTGAGAAGGCCGTTGCTGCTTTAAATGATAATGAAATATATACCCATTTTATCCCGTATAAAAACACCCCTGGTCACCCGAGCCTGAAAGAGCAGCAAGCTATGGCCGATGATTTGATCGCTTTTATGGAGAAGACGGTTAAGTGGTAAAATGAATATCCTTATTTCTTGCGCTCGTTTGCAACGAGCGCTTACTATGGTTTGGCGATTGCATCGCCAGTCGCGTTATAAACGCTAACCCTGGTTAAGCGCTCGTTACAAACGAGCGCAAGACTCTATCCTACTCTCCTACCCTCTGCTGATCAGGCAACTCATTAGGTCCGGGAATATTGGTTTGTTGCTTTTTGCTGGCATCCCCGTCATCGTCGGCAGTTCCTTCCTGGTATTGCTGCTGCGGGTTGGGCTTGCTATTACTGGTTTCCGTTTGTCCGCTGTCTTCATCCGAACGGCCGTTTTGTGACACGTTGATCACATTGCTGTAGTTGGCGTTACCGGCCTGGTTAGGATCTTTAAAATTGTTGTTTTCGGGATGTTCCTCGGCAGGCTGGGTGCGGTTAAAGTATTCGTTATTATTGCCCGCCATTTGCGAGGGGTTGTCTTTATCATTACCCGCCGGGGTGATATTGTTTTGGCCAAAGTTTTGGCCTCCCATACCGTTTCCTTCCATACCCGGGTCATTTGGGCTTTTCATTTCTGAGCTGCCAAACAAATAACTTCGTTTCAGGTCTTTTTCATCCTCATTATTGTCGTCATCTACCCGGTAAGCATTGGGTTTATTTCCTTCATGTTCGGGGCGTTTAAGCTCGTCGCTCCTGAACTCGTCATCTCGTAATTCCATAGGTTTTGATATTTGATGTATTAATTATTAATACAATTAATTTCCAATTGTTTTATAAAACCTATAAAACATCATTTATAAAAACACAGTCGTGCGGTAGGAAGTTATCTACATAACAATAAGCATTAAGCTTATTTTACTTAAATTTATAGCAACCAATTATAATATATGAATAAAGTAGTTAGTGGTGCTGATGAGGCCATCCGCGATATTACCGACGGCATGACCCTTATGCTCGGCGGATTCGGATTATGCGGATTGCCCGAAAATTGTATTGCCGCCCTGGTAAAAAAAGGGGTTAAGCATCTCACCTGTATCTCCAATAATGCCGGGGTTGATGACTTTGGTATCGGCTTAATGCTGAAGCAGCGCCAGGTAAAAAAAATGATCTCATCGTATGTGGGCGAAAATGCCGAATTTGAACGCCAGTTACTAAGTGGCGAGCTTGAAGTAGAACTGATACCACAAGGTACGCTGGCTACCCGTTGCATGGCGGCAGGCTATGGTATGCCGGCCATATTTACCCCGGCCGGGATTGGAACTGAGGTAGCTGAAGGCAAAGAAGTACGCAACTTTAATGGTAAGGATTATTTAATGGAGATGGCTTTTAATGCCGACTTCGCCATTGTAAAAGCCTGGAAGGGCGATACTATGGGCAACCTGGTATACCGGTCAACCGCCCGCAATTTTAACCCGGTAATGGCTATGGCCGGTAAGGTAACCATTGCCGAAGTGGAAGAACTGGTACAACCCGGCGAACTTGATCCGGATCATATCCATACACCGGGTATTTATGTGCACAGGATTTTTAAAGGAAGTAACTATGAAAAGCGCATAGAGCACAAAACGGTAAGATAATTTGAAAATGTGTTGATTTGAAAATTTGAAAATGAATTAAAATAATGAGAAACGACAAAGAAAATCTGATAGTAAAACTAACCTTTGAATTTGCGCTTGATATAATTGAGTTTTCAGAAGGACTGGAAGAGAAAAGAAAATTCGTGATTGCACGGCAAATCCTTAAATCGGGAACCTCGATAGGCGCAAATGTCCGGGAGGCTCAAAACGCCGAAAGCAAAAATGATTTTATTCACAAACTGAAAATCGCCGCCAAAGAGGCAGATGAAACAGAGTATTTCCTGTTGCTCTGTAAGTTTTCAAAAACCTATCCTTTTAACGATGAACTACTTGAAAAACTGAAAGTGATAATTAAAATCTTGTCAAAGATAATTGCCTCATCAAAAGCATAGTCATTTTCAAATTTTCAAATCAACACATTTTCAAATCGAATATATGTTAGACAAACAAGGCATCGCAAAGCGAATTGCAAAAGAAATAAAAGACGGTTACTACGTTAACCTTGGCATTGGGATCCCTACGCTGGTAGCCAATTATATACCGGATACTATGGATGTGGTATTACAGTCCGAAAATGGTTTATTGGGAATGGGGCCTTTCCCTTTTGAAGGGGAGGAAGATCCGGATACCATTAATGCAGGCAAACAAACCATCACCATGCTGCCAGGGTCGGCCATATTTGATTCGGCTATGAGTTTCGGGATGATCAGGGCTAAGAAAGTGAACCTTACTATTTTAGGCGCGATGGAAGTATCCGAAAATGGCGACATTGCCAATTGGAAAATTCCCGGCAAAATGGTTAAAGGCATGGGTGGCGCTATGGATCTGGTAGCATCTGCCGAAAACATCATTGTGGCCATGCAACAGGTAAATAAAGCAGGCGAATCAAAGCTGCTACCCCAATGTACCCTTCCCCTCACCGGTGTACACTGCGTTAAAAAAATTGTGACGGAGCTGGGTGTATTTGACGTTTTGCCCGAAGGTGGTTTCAGGCTTATTGAAAGGGCTCCGGGAGTAAGTGTTGAAGAAATAAAACAGGCTACGGCAGGGAAGCTTATTATTGAAGGCGACGTGCCGGAAATAATTCTGTAGTCACGTCATTGAGTAATCATCAAGGAAACCCTGAAAAACACCGCGATGACGTATAAAATATATCTTAGCGATGGTGCGCCGGGCGCGTTAGCGATAGTAGCGGATACCGGCCTTGTGGCTAATGCCCGTGCAGTATGAGCGTATAGCGCGGGCCACAGGCAACGCCCATATCACAAAACAGGCCCCAAAAAACCAACTTGATAATCAATTATTTACGATGACGTCATCATAAGGCACGAAGACAACCGACCGTAGGGAGCTCATTAATACCTATAAAAATCAAATTACAATTATTAATAATCCCCAATAAGCAAGTCCGCTCTGTATAGCTCGCGATTGCTTCGTTCCTCGCAATGACGATTTAGTAAAACGCTATAGCATCCCTCAAAGAAACTCCTATCTTTAAAACATGAATTTCATCTTTGGCATTGCTGGAATGATGGGCATGGCAATTGGCGCACTGCTGTATTTTATACCCGCTATAATTGCCCGCGAAAAAGCCGACTTTAAATTAATCTTCCTGTTAAACCTGTTTCTGGGCTGGACTATTATCGGCTGGATTTGGGCGCTTATCTGGTCGTTTGAAAAGGAAAAAGCGCCTTTAGATTATTATAAAGCCGGCTATCCTGGTTATACAACCGAAAAAGCGCTGAAGCTGCATGAACTATACAAACAATTTGATGCCGGCGTTATTACCAAAGCCGATTACGACAAAGCACTGAAAGAGATTTTAGGCGATCTGTCTTAAAATAAACGTCCCCTCAAATCAGCCGAAATTTCTTCTGTTATCACCATAATATCCTCGGCAACGTGGGTGTTATTGGTGATCACGCGATCGCATTCATCTTTGTAGGGCAGCAGGTATTCTTTGTAGGCCGGCACCACGTGGTTGATCCATTTGTACATCACATCATCATGCGAATAGCCGCGTTCTATCAGGTCGCGTTTAAGGCGGCGCTGCAGGGCGATGTCTTCATCAGCATCAATAAACACTTTCAAATCAAGCAGCTCCGATATATCTTTAAAATGCAGGATAAACAAGCCCTCCACTATCAAAATAGGTGCAGGCTTGATCTCTATCATTTTGGGGATAGCATCGGGGTTATTGAAAGTGTATTCTTGTTTCAGGATAGCTTCCTTATTTAAAAGCTTGCTGATATCCTGCTGAAAATGTTCATGATCAATAGTTGAAGGAAGATCAAAATTATATTCTTTGTTCTCCTCCTTGGTCATGTTATGTGCTACCGGGATGTAATAATCATCCTGCGATACGAGGCTCACCTCGTCGGCAGTAAAATGTTCTAAAAAGCACTTTAAAAAAAAGGTTTTGCCTGAGCCGCTTCCGCCGGCAATTCCAATAATATAAGGTTTATTCATTCGGGCTGCCGTAGCTGATATTTACCTGGAAACGTTTATCTAAAGCACCTAAAGCATCGGCAGTGTTCTTGGTCATGATGATCAAAACATTTTTGTTTGTTTCGTTATCGGTAAAACGGCCAACAACCTTTGCAAAGGTGGTATGATTGTTCATAGGGTTGGTAATTTTAATGATGGTGCCTATTGGTGCTGTACGGTGCAGCACCAACTCCTTTTTAGGATCTAAACCGGCGTCATCCATCCAGGTAGCCACGCCTTTTTCAACTTTCTCGTATAAACCAAAACGGTTAGCTTTGCCATGGTCGCCGGTGGTGTCCTGCTGCGCAGCAACAGAAGTTGAATCGCGCTGCATTACTGGCTGTTTAACCTCTTCGGGAGGTAAACCGCTGCGCACATTAATCACCTGGTTAGGTGCTAATGAATCAGAGCTTAGTTTATTAAGTGCTTTGATATCCTCAACAGATGTATTAAAACGCTTGGCGATAGAAAACAAGGTTTCGCCCGCCGATACTTTGTATTGCTGCACATTAAGCATGCTTACTTTTTTAACGGTATCGGCAGCTGCTTGCTGTGTTTTATTTACTGTAGCTTGGGCTACAGGCGCAGGTGAGCTAACCGGAGCTTGTACCTGTGGTTTGTTTTGCTGAACAGGGGCCTGGGTAACCGGCTTTTGTTGTACAGGCGCAGAAGTAGTTGCTACCTGTTTTGCAGGCGCAGTTACGGCAGGCTGTGCAGCAGCTTCACCTGAAAAAGGTAATTCGGTAGGTACTTTAACAATGCCGCCAATTTTAAGCGGGGCGTTATTATTAAACTGTATAATAGCTTTAGGGCTGACGTTGTAGCGACGGCCTATAGAGTAGTAATTGTCTTTGGGATCAAGCTTGTGAACGATCACTTTTTTGCCGTTCAGGTTTTCAACACCAATTGAATCAACAACTGGGTTTGCAAAAAGCGATATGGAGAGTGTGAGTAAGGGAGCGACCAATAATAAAATCTTAAATTTCATAATAAATTATAATACAGTAATTTACAAGTTCAACACTATTAAGCCCGATCTGTTTTTTAAATAGATGAGCTGATTATTATGTAGTACAAACGCCTCGGGCTGCATTTTTTGTATAGCGTTATGTAACAAATCGTGATACAAAAGGGTACCCTCCTCGTTAAATACAAACAAGTGCTGTTCAAGATGCTCCTGCAAAAGCGTGTGCAAAGATACAATTCTGAATCTATTGTAGCTGATATAATGAACCGCATTTGCATATACGCTGAGCGGTAAATATAAACTATTTACTTCCGCTGAGGGCAACAGTTCAGGGCTAATGATCTGATTATTCAGCGGTTGATCAGGAACCGGCTCGTATCCTCTTAGTGTATTGCCGGTTTTAACATCAAGTAAAAATAATTTCTTTGGTTGTAGCTGGGCATTGTAAACTACAGGGCCATTTACCGACAGATGATCAAAAGCTAAAGTAAAATTACTCCATAATGCCTTGCCCGTTGTAGCTTCAATAGCTGTCAAGCCCTTATGTACCGGCCCTGTGGCCGATTGGTAATTATGGAGTAGTAATACGCCACCATAAGCAGCTTCAATACCAGTAAGCCAGCGCTCGGGGGTAGTTAAACCTTCAAAATAAACCTCACCGGTTTGCAGGTTCAGGGCCGAAAAACTAACCTGCTTATCGGCATGGTCCCTGATCTCCAGAAACAGCGTTTGGCTGCTTTCGTCAATTTCCATACGCCAAACCGGGGCTTGGTAATTTTTGATGATGAAGGGTAAAAGCGAAGTCATAAAGTTGCAAATATGCTCATTAAAATTAAAACTGTTTACCTTTACCAAACATTGCCCGCAAAGGCATGTTACACTTAAAAACATCAAATTTATTTATGAATGCTAAAGAAATAAGCCTCGAAGAAGTTAAAGTAAAACCCGTAGTTGACCACCTGAACGACCTGCTGGCTAATTACCATATCCATTACCAAAAACTGCGCGGCTGCCACTGGAACGTTAAAGGCACAAGTTTTTTTACCCTGCACCTGAAATTTGAAGAGCTGTACACTGCCGCGCTGGTTACTATTGATGAGCTTGCCGAAAGGATCCTGAGCCTTGGCAAACCTCCTATCAGTACTTTTAAAGATTATATTGAAACATCAAGCATCAAAGAGATCCAGACCATCGGCCTAAAGGATACCCTGATGGTGAAAGCTATTATTGAGGACCTGGCTGCACTGATAAAAATGGAACGCGAGATATTGACCATCACCGCCGATGCCGGAGACGATGGCACTAACGACATGATCAACCGCTTCATGCAATTCAACGAAAAAAACACCTGGATGCTGCGTTCATTCGTGAACGAGGACTAACCCGCACATAATCCTACTGTAAAAAAGCCACATCAGGGACAAACCGGATGTGGCTTTTTTCAAAACGGGGTTTACACCGGTTTGCATATTTCGTATATTTGCACAGAACAAAACGCCGTCTCTTTAAGCGGCAGATGCTCTGTTTATTTTCCTATGGTGTAATGGTAGCACGTCAGATTCTGGCTCTGAAGATTGAGGTTCGAGCCCTTGTAGGAAAACTTGTTTTGGAGGCCCTTAGCGTATCGCTAAGGGCTTTTTTTGCATTTTGTAGCCTTTATTAAAGACATTATAAAGAAAACATTGCGATATCATTTGAAAATTATGTAAAACAAAAAACTTATATCAATTAACGTGAGATAGGCACTGTTTAATCTGGCAGTTGAGTTACAAATTCTTTATTGTTTCCCAGTCAACCACGCCAACTTTATTTGCCCAGGCCAGATATTCCTTTTCCAGTTTAATAACCTTTGCGCGATATTTCGTAGCCAGGTCCTTCGTTTCAGATCGGTCTGCTTCCAGATCATATAACTCCCAGCGTTGCTTCGGTTCGGCTACGAGCTTCCATTGGCCTTTTCTTATGGCCCTGCTACCTTCATGCTCCCAAAATAAAGTTTCATTACCTGACGCAGCTTTGCCTTTAAAAACATTAAGCAAACTGGTACCGGCCAATGTTGTAAGGCGCCTGTTTTTAAACAGAGCCGGATAAGTTACCCCGGCCAGTTCCAAACAGGTAGGCATCAGATCGATCAAGTGGCCAGTGCTGCTATTGGTAGTCCCGGCTTTGATATGTCCCGGATACCAGGCTATAAGCGGTGTGGCTATGCCCCCTTCATGCGTGTTGCGTTTAAATAGCTTAAAGGGCGTATTGCTTAGGTTTGCCCATGGTATCTCATAGCTGTCAATTGAATTTACGGAGCCGGGAGTACCGTTTTTTTGTATTACCGTCGATAAGCTTTTAACCTCATCGGCACTACCGCCATTATCGGATGCGAAAAGGACAATGGTATTTTTATCTTTTCCCAATTGCTTCAGTTTGGCCATGATCTCACCGATACAGGCATCCATGCGGTAAACCATAGCCGCATAAATAGCCATGCGCGTGTCCCATTTATCTTTTTCTTCAGGAGATAGTGAATCCCATGTCGGTGCGTGTTTATCACGGGGAGATAATGTCCACTGCTTTTTGATGATGCCATGTGCCACCTGCTTTTCATACCGCTGTTTCCGTAATACATCCCATCCTTTAAGATATTGACCTTTAAACTTTGCAATATCCTGCGGCACTGCCTGGATAGGCCAGTGCGGAGCATTGTAAGCTACGTACATAAAAAATGGCTTCTGCTGATCTTTGATCTCCTCCAATGACTTCACAGCGAAATCGGTAATAGCCTGTGTCAAATATTTTGAAGTATCGCTGCGGGTAATCTCTTTATCATTTAGCATAAAGGTGATCTTGCTGCCATCATTATACAGCGGTGCTGAGTTGAAATAACTGCTCCCGTTGTTCAGCATGGTAAATGACTGGTCAAACCCACGGTTATAAGCCAGTGCAGATTGCTGCAAGCCAACATGCCATTTGCCCGATACGATGGTGTTATAACCAGCCTCATTTTTCAGCAACTCAGCAATGGTGGCGCTATGCTCATTCAGATAACCCTGGTATGCCGGCGAACCTTTGTATTTCACCATGTCACCAACGCCTGCCTGATGCGGATATAACCCGGTAAGCAATGCTGCGCGTGATGGGCAACATCTGCCGGCATTATAAAACTGGGTCATTTTCAGCCCTTCCCGGGCAAGCCTGTCAATATTAGGTGTGCTGATCTCCGAACCAAAGCAGCCTATATCAGAAAAGCCCATATCGTCGGCCAAAATAATGACGATATTGGGCTTTTGCTTAGGGGCCTGCCCAAATACAGGCCCCGTGCAAAATATAACTACCAGTAGGTAGCCAATGTATTTGATCATGTTACAGCTTATTTGTTATTGGCGGCCAATCCGTTTTTGGCCAGTTCGGTTGTTGCGATGACCTGGGCAGTTGATGAAAAGCCATGTTTTTTCCAAACTTCCTTGCCATTTTTATACAGTACCAGTGTTGGCAATACATTTACCTTTAGCTCTTTAGCCAGATCAGTATTATCGTAAACTTCGATACTGATCACTTTAGGGGTAAAAGCTGAATTTGTTTTGAGCGAATCCAACACAGGTACCAGCTTTTTGCAGGCCCCGCAATATTTCGATCCAAAATCAACCAACACTAATTGTGATGAAGCCGCCAGCTCATCAAATTGGGCTTTTGACAGCGAAACGCCTTTTTTTGTCGTGGAGATGATAGGATAACCCGAGCCTATCCAATTGGCTAAGCCACCGGGCAATTCCTCTACATCTTTAAATCCTTTAGCCCTCAATTCGCGCGAAAGCACGGTGCTGCGGCCGTTAGCTATCGAGTATACAAATGTTGGCTTTTCATTATCCAAACCATCCAGTTTCTGCTGATAATCGGCTGCTTTGGCATCAACGTTTATAGCTCCTTTAATATGGTTCTGAACAAATTCCTCAGCCGAACGGGCATCTAAGATCTGCGGTTCTTTTGCCTGTTTTAGTTTGGCCGTAAATGCTTCAAGCGATAATAAAGCAGGTGATTGGGCTTTTATTTCGCCGGTAAAAATTACCAGCAGGGCCAATAAAGCAATTTTTAGGTTTTTCATGATTAATTATTGTTTTCGAGTTTGTGGATCCTTTTGTTGTTGATATCATCCCGATCGATAAAAGGATAGATGTGGTTCTTTTTGGCTTCCGCGTCAAACAGATCTTTCAGTTCTTTTAGCTTTTCAGGATATTTTTTGGCGAGATCAACACGCTCGTTAAAATCCTCGTTCAGGTTATAAAGCTTCCAAACATCCTTATCGTAATTACGCTCCGGGATGGTTTTCTCTTTCGGGAAGTTCAGCAGATCCACATTATCCGGGCGGTGTGCAGCCTCGGCCTTCCAGCCATCTTTGTAGATAGAGCGGGAAGTAAAAATGTAATAGTACTGCTGCGTATGCAATGTTTTTGCCTGTGCGTTGTTAAACGAGCTAAAAAATGACTTGCCCTGCAACGTATCCTGCTTAATGCCCTTAACGTACTCCGGCAGTTTTAAACCGGCAGCTTCAATAGTGGTCGGGAATACATCAGATACATGGCTGTATTGTGTACGGATGCCGCCTTTTTCGTTGATTAGTTTTGGATAATAAACTATCAGCGGGTTATGGGTACCACCTTCAGCGTCAGCGTCAGATTTCCAGTATTTGAAAGGCGTATTGGCAGCCTGTGCCCAGCCTAAAGGATAATTAGTGGAAGCTTCCGGCGTACCAATGGTTTCGTAATCGCTTTCGTTCTTTTTAATATAATCAGCCTCGGGTGTGGTTGCTGCCGAGTTTTTAGGATTGATAACGCCATGTACAGTTCCTTCCTTACTCGCTCCGTTATCCCCTATCATCACAAAAACCAAAGTATTATCAAACTGCCCGGAAGCTTTCAGATAGTTAATCACGCGGCCAACCTGGTGATCGATGTAAGTCAGATATCCTGCATAAACCTCCATAAACCGGGCATACAATTTTTTCTGATCGGCAGGCAGGCTGTTCCAGGCCTGGATCCGTTCGTTGCGCTCGGGCAGTTTTGCATAAGCAGGAATATAACCGGCTTTCTTTTGATTGTCAAAAACCTTTTGGCGATAAACATCCCATCCCTCATCAAACTTACCTTTATACAGGTCGCTCCATTCATGGCTCACCTGGTGCGGGGCGTGGGTAGCGCCGGGGGCATAGTATAAAAAGAAAGGCTGATCAGGTGCAGCTTTATGAGCGGCATCGATATATGCAATGGCTTTATCAGTGATTTGCTCGTTCAGGTTACGGCCATCAGGTTTGATGTGAAAATTATCCTCTACCAAATGCGGCGGGTTATACTGATCGGTAGCCGATTCCAGGAAACCGAAGTGATGGTCAAAACCTTTACCGGTAGGCCAGCGGTCAAACGGACCAACCGCTGTAGTATCCTCATCAGGCGTTACCCCCCATTTACCTACAGCGAAAGTGCTGTAGCCATTAGAGCGAAGCGCCTCGGCAATGGTGCCTTTATCTGGCGGGATGCGGCCGTCATAACCCGGGAAACCCGCAGCTGTAGAAGCATGGGCAAAGTTACCCATGTGTACATAATGATGGTTACGCCCGGTAAGCAGCGACGACCGTGTTGGTGCGCAAATGCCTGCCGTATGGAAGTTAACATAGCGTAAGCCGTTGTTGGCCAGCGTATCAAAATTGGGCGTACTGATGAGCCCGCCAAAGGTTCCTGATGCGCCGAAGCCTACGTCATCCAGCAAAATCCAAACAATGTTTGGAGCGCCTTTTGGCGCTTTGAGTGGTTTATTCCACCACTCTTTTGATTCGGCAAGTGTTTTGCCTTCTACGCCTTTATAATTAGCGGGATCAATGGGCGCTATGTTTGCCGGCGTCACCTTTACCTGCGGCAGCTGCGCAAAAGCAGGTACGCTGAAGGCAACAGCCATTGCCGACATGGCGACAATTCGTTGATAAACGGATTTCATAATTGTAAATGGTTATATAAGTTTTTTAATTAATCCAATCAAGCTATAGCTTTGGGCTTTGTGCCTTCCGCTTTTAGCTTTTATATCATTGGTTACTTTTTATAGTTTTTGTGGATGCGCTGGTGGTAAACATCATACCAATCGATAAACGGATACAGGTTATTTTTTTGAGCTTGTGCCTCAAAAACTGCTTTCAGCTCCTTTAATTTTTCAGGATATTTTTTGGCGAGGTCGATGCGCTCGTTAAAATCCTCGTTCAGGTTGTACAATTCCCAGGTATCTTCATCAAAGCTTTTATCGGGTACGTTTTGGCCAACTTTAAAATCGCCCAATTCTACGTTATCGGGGTGATGTGCAGCTTCGGCTTTCCAGCCATCGCTATAAATCGATCTCGAGCCAAAAATGTAATAGTGTTGCAAAACGTGTTTTGATTTCGCTTCGGGATGATCAAAAGAATACACCAAAGAAGTGCCCTGCAAAGTATCCTGCTTAATGCCGCGGATATACTCGGGCAGTTTAATGCCGGTATATTCCAAGGTAGTAGGCAATACGTCTATCACATGCCCGTATTGGGTGCGGATAGTGCCTTTATCTTTAATGCCTTTTGGATAATAAACAATTAAAGGGTTACGGGTACCGCCTTCAGAGTTGGCATCCTGTTTCCAGTATTTAAACGGCGTATTGGCAGCCTGTGCCCAGCCCAGCGGGTAGTTAGTGCTTGCCTGCGGTGTACCGATATCGTCGATGTCTTCAATATTGGTTTTCAGATAAGCATCTTCGGCAACAAGTTTAGCTGAGTTCTTTTTAGGATTGATAACACCGTGAACCGTCCCCTCTTTACTGGCCCCGTTATCGCCAATGATCACAAATACCAGTGTATTATCCAACTGACCGCTTTGTTTCAGGTGATTGATGAGCCTGCCAACCTCATGATCGGTATAGGTCAAATATCCGGCGTAAACTTCCATGAAGCGGGCATATAGTTTCTTCTCGGCATTGGGCAGTGATTTCCAGGCTGGGATGCGTGAGTTACGCTCGGGCAATTTGGCGTAGGCTGGGATAATGCCCAATTGTTTTTGCCTTGCGATTACTTTCTCCCTGAAATCGTCCCAGCCGCTGTCAAACTGGCCTTTATACAAGTCACTCCATTCAGTAGCTACCTGGTGCGGCGAGTGGGTAGCACCCGGAGCATAGTATAAAAAGAATGGTTTATCAGGAGCAACTTTGTGCTGGCGGGTTAAATAGAATATCGCCTTGTCGGTGATCTGATCAGTGAGGTGACGACCATCCGGGGTTACATGGGCATTATCCTCCACCAAATCGGGTTTATACTGATCTGTAGCTGATCCTAAAAATCCGAAGAAATGATCAAAACCTTTACCCGTAGGCCAGCGGTCAAACGGTCCCGCATCGGTAGCGTCCTCATCGGGTGTTAACCCATATTTGCCTACAGCGAAAGTGTTGTAGCCATTCTCGCGCAAGATCTCCGCTATAGTCCCCTTATCAGATGGAATGCGGCCATCATAACCCGGAAAACCGGCCGACAAAGTTACATGCGAAAAACCACCCTCGTGAACATAATGATGGTTACGTCCGGTTAACAAAGCTGATCGCGTTGGCGCGCAGATCCCCGCAGTGTGAAAATTGGTATACCGTAAGCCATTATTGGCCAACGTATCAAAATTGGGGGTTTTGATGATGCCGCCAAAGGTGCTTGTAGCACCAAAGCCCACGTCGTCCAAAATGATCCATAATACGTTTGGCGCGCCGGTGGGCGCTTTATGAGGCTCAGGCCACCACTCCTTCGAATCATCAAGCGTTTTGCCCACCGTGCCGCCAAATACCGGCGTTTGTCCGTTTTGTGCTTTGGCTGTAAATGCTGCAAGCAAGCCAAGCGACAGGAGCAATGTTATTTTCTTTGTTTTCATTGGTAATAGTTTATTCGGCATAGCCGGACCGAAACTTCACGCCCCAGCGACCATTTTCTTTGGTTAATATGTATAATGCTAATTGAGATTACTGCCAGCCGGGATTTTGCGTAAGCTTACCATTGCTATTGTCAATTTCCTGCTGCGGTATTGGGAACAAATAAAATTTGCCAGCCGCGCCTTTGCTTACATTGGTTTTGCCAACTTTCAGCAGACTTGCCTCAAGAATGCCTTTACCCGATGCATCCCTTTCACGGATCAGATCAAACCAACGCTGGTATTCAAATACAAATTCCAGTCTGCGCTCCAAATAAACTGCATTACGGAATGAAGCCTGATCAAGCCCGGCAAGGTCATCCAGCCCGGCACGTTTCCTTACCCTGTTGATGGATGCATATGCTTTGGCTGTTGGCCCGTTTAATTCATTCTCAGCTTCAGCATGGATCAGCAGCACATCCGAAAAGCGGATGATAGATACATTGACACCTGACTCCGCTTCGTTAGATGCCACACTTGGATCGTAATATTTATTAAAGAAGGGGATCGAATCGTTGGGAATAGTAGCATCATTGAGCTTACCATACCAAAGGTTGGTAGTAGGGCTTTGAAAGCGTGTTACAAAGCTTACCCGTTTACGCTTGTCATTAGCCGGATACAACTTATAAATACTGAAAAACTTATCCACACCACCGGGTTTGGTAGCATCGGGCACCGGGTAAAACACCACCTGATCGGCATAGCTGCCCACTATACCCGGGATACCGTTCAATATTGATCGCGGAGCCTGGTTGTTGCCCTGCCCCTGTGAGTTTGATTTAAACTGCGCCGAAAAAATATGCTCCTTTCCATTTTTGGTCGCAGGCAAAAACACATCGGCATAGTTGGCAAACAGGTCATAGCCGTATGGGCCATTAATTACAGCTTCGGCCTGTGCCACAGCCTTATCCCATTTACGTTCGGTAAGGTAAACCTTAGCCAGTAAGGAGTTGGCTGCGCCTGCTGTAGCCCTGCCTACATCCGGACCGGTATAGTTATTTGGCAAATCGGCGGCGGCATTAGTTAAATCGGTTTCTATTTGTGCATACACGGTAGCCGCGGCTGTACGCGGCAACTGCAAGTCGGCCAGGTTTATAGAAGTTTGATCGTGCAATACCAAAGGCACATCGCCATAAAGCCGTACCAGGTTAAAGTAATACAGCGCCCTCAAAAACTTCGCCTCGGCAACAAGCCTTTTATTTAGCGTAGCATCAAATTTGATATCAGGAATGGTATCAATGGCGATATTAGCCTTTTTAATAGCTGCATAATGCTGTTGCCAGATCTGCAGGATCCTTAGGCCGGAAGCTGAATGGCCTAATACAGACTGTGAGCGTACGTCGGCATTGGTAGCGCCGGGACCGGGACCTTCATCATCGCCCATAAAATTCATACCCGTGTTAAAAAGAGTGTTGTACGGTGTTTGAACACTATTTGCCCCGGCGTTCAATAACGAATAAGCAGCTGTGACTGCTGCCACGGCGTCTGCCTGGGTTTTATAAAACTGACTTGCCGGGATGAACGACCGCGGGTCTTCCTTAAGTTTGGCGCATGAAACAGCGGCAAGAGCAACCAGTATAATAAGGTATTTAATATTTTTCGTCTTCATATCTTAAAAATCAAGGTTTAGCCGTTACAGGGTAACTCCTATGCCAACTATTACAGATTTATTATTCGGGTAAGCACCGTTATCAACTCCCGAGGTAATGGCCGATTGCTCGTTGCTGCTCACTTCGGGGTCGTAACCGGTATATTTGGTCCAGGTTGCCAGGTTTTGGGCGCTCAGGTAGATCCTAACCTTTTTAATAGGCGACCTGGAAAGTACCGACTGCGGAAAAGTGTAACCAAAACCAAGGCTTTTAAGGCGCAGGTATGAGCCATTCTCCACAAATCTATCCGATATAGTTGGCGCAGGGTCCTGGTATGCGCTGTGAACATCGGTATTGGTGTTGGTTGGTGTCCAGCGGTTTAGCAAGGTAGTTGTAGCATTGGTATAGCCTGTTCCTAATTCCAAAACGCCTCTTTGCTGATTGTAGATCTTGTTGCCATATGATCCTTGCAAAAACACACTCAAGTCAAAGCCTTTATAGGCAAAAGTGTTAGTGATACCTCCGGTAAATTTAGGCTGCGAGTTACCAAGGATCACCCGGTCGCCGCTTTGTGTTATTTTACCATCGCCATTAATATCCTGGTAGTTTTGACCTCCCGGCGAAGTATTGGCAGCCGGGGTAAGTACCGGTCCGCCGGCCTGGATAAGGCCATTGGTTTTGTAACCGATAAATGAACCTATAGGTTCGCCAACTTTGATGATGGATGGCAGCGACGAATCTGGGATGAACTGGTTAACGCCGTTACCGCCAAGGCTCAGCACTTTATTACGGTTAACTGCAAATACCAGGTTGGTGTTCCATACAAAACTGCCAACAATATTGCGCGAGTTAATACCCAATTCAAAACCCTTGTTTTGCACCGAACCTACATTTTCATACTGCTGCGGGTTGGTAATAGCAGTGTTGGTAATGATGGTTAAACCGCTTGTTGCCGGTAAAGGCAGGTACAACAACAGGTTGGTTGTTTTCTTGTAGTATACATCGGCTGTTACAGTAACCCTGTCTTTAAACAAGCCCAGGTCGAAGCCAAAATCATATTGGCTTGTTTTCTCCCAGGTTAGGTTGGGATTGTATAAACTATTTGGCGCGAAACCAGCAACTGTTGAGTTACCAAAATTGTAACGATAATAACCTAACTGCGAGTACGACTGGTAAGCCGGGATATCGCTGTTACCGGTTTGGCCGGCACTCAACCTCAGTTTCAACTGGCTGATAGCCGTTACATTTTTCAGGAAATCTTCGCTCGAAGCATTCCAGGCAATAGCAGCCGATGGGAAAGATGCCCACTGATGCCCCGGTGCAAACTTCGATGAACCATCGGCACGCAAGGTTAACGTTAACAGGTATTTGCTGTTAAAACCATAATTGATCCTACCCAGGTATGATTTTAAAGCCCAGGTATTTGACGATGAAGATGGCGCTATAGCAAACCCACTGCCCGATACCGAAGTAACACTGCCCGAACCGAGGTTGTTAAAGGTATCGTAATCACTAACAAAGCCCGATGAACCTGTTATGGCGCCTTCGGCCTTAAACTGCTGCTGGGTAAACCCTGCCAGCACATTTAATGAATGTTTACCAAACTTTTTGTTATAGGTAAGCGTGTTTTCATTAAGCCAGTTAAATGAGTTTAGCGTACCAACCTCGCCAAGGCCCGAATAACCCGAACCCTCATAAACGGTAGAAGGCAGGTAGCGATTTTGCTTATTGTCGATGATATCCACACCGGCCAATACCCTTGCAGTAAGGTTTTCGGTGATCTTATAATCGCCTGCTATATTTCCTAAAATGCGGCTTGTTGTAGTTGTGTTGGTTTGATTGTACAGTGTATTAATGGGGTTTCCGTAGGTACCCTCAAATACGTTTTTGATAAAGAACGTTCCATCCGCATTGTAAACCGGAGTGGTAGGCGTCATCAGCAAAATGGCAGGCACCACACCTTGAGGGGCAATTTGCGCGGTGGTACGGCTACCGGTAATGAATGAAGAGATCTTGAATTTATCGTTATAATCGTGTTCTACGTTCACACGGCCGGCG
Source organism: Mucilaginibacter sp. SG538B (assembly GCF_013376065.1). Classification (NCBI taxonomy): domain Bacteria; kingdom Pseudomonadati; phylum Bacteroidota; class Sphingobacteriia; order Sphingobacteriales; family Sphingobacteriaceae; genus Mucilaginibacter; species Mucilaginibacter sp. SG538B. The sequence goes on along the minus strand of NZ_JABMJI010000001.1, from coordinate 1,108,058 downwards.
TAACGCTCAAAGTTGGTGTTTTGCAAAATACCATCCTGTTTAAAGTAGTTACCTGAAAAGGCAAGCCTTGTACGCTCGGTACCTGAAAATATCGAAAGGCTATGGTTTTGCGAAGTTCCCTTACGGAAAGCGGCATCCTGCCAGTCGGTATTGGCATTATATGGGTTAAGCTGCGCTTCAGTTTGGGCGGTTTTGCCTGTGTTTACCAAAGCATCGTTACGCAGGGCTTCCCATTGCGGGGTATTAAGCAGCGACAAGGTTTTAATCACCTCCTGCTTGCCATAACTGCCATCGTAATTGATAGATGATACACCGGCTTTACCTTTTTTAGTGGTGATGATAATAACACCGTTTGCACCGCGTGTACCATAAATAGCCGTGGCCGAAGCATCCTTTAAAACCTCAATGCTTTCAATATCCGAAGTATTGATAGATGCCAGCGGATTGATCTTCGGACCATTGGTTACTCCGGCATCAGTAAGTGAGTTGCTGTTTGAAGTAGGAAAACCATCAATGATATACAACGGTTCAGCAACGGCATTAATGGAGTTTACACCGCGGATCTGTACGGTTACGCCCGCTCCCGGCTGCCCGGTGGCCTGTGTAACCTGGATGCCCGAAACAGAGCCCTGCAAAGCCCTGTCGAGCGAGGGAACCGGCTGCTTCAAAGCGAGGGCCGGAACAGAAGCTACCGAACCGGTGATATCCTTACGTTTTTGGGAACCGTAACCCACCACAACCACCTGGTTTAGTTGTGTCTGGGCATCTTTAAGTTTAATTTCAACCGGGCTACCATCGGCAATAAACTCTTTCCTTTCGTAGCCGGTGAAGGTTATGATGAGCTTATAAGGAAATTTCTGGCCGGTTATGAAGCTGAATTTACCTTCAATATCGGTTGAAACTACGTGCGTGGTACCCTGAATCTTAACCACAGCACCCGGCAATGGTTCGCGGGTTGTACTGTCAATTACACGGCCAACCAGGTGCGAATTGATGGTAGGCAGGGTTTGCTGCGCGATGGTTAACAACGGAAAAGCAATAAGCAGCAGGAAGGGGACTATTAGCAGTTTTTTCATGTCGACAGGTTTTTAAAAGATGAAAAACCGGACGACTGATCAATAACCGCATTAAACGGCCTGTATAATTGCTGCGGATGAAATGCATCCTCAATAATTTGCAGCGTAAAGAATGCTGCATGCAGCGGAAAAGGCAACGCATAGCCAACCCCTGCATTTGCAATATTTTGCATAGATTTGAATATTAAAATGACACCATTGAAACAGGCTCAACGCCAATCGATCCCTGTTTCGTTGTTTTAATGACTGAGGGAAAGGCTTTGCTTTTCCCTTATTTGAAGAATGTAATTGTTTACTTTTTCATGTTCCTTTCTGGTTATGCCTGTTGAAGCAGGCCGATCAATCATTTATTTTAGGGGTATTATTTTTAATTGCTAACACAACGGAAGCCAAGGTGCTCCATGCCGCTGTCTTCGGTAGTTTTCATCCTGCGCGACACGCGGTAGCCGGAGCAGTAGCTATCGTTACACAAAAATGAGCCGCCCCGCACTACCCTTTTAGTGGCATAAGGCTCATCCGGATCATATGATTTTGAAGCGCCTTTGGGGTTTTTAACTCCCGCCGGGCTGCTTACTATTTTGTAGTAGTTGTTATTGTACAAATCGGCACACCACTCCCATACATTACCGGCCATATCATACAAACCGTAACCATTGGGCGCAAATGAACTAACCGGAGCCAAATAATAGTAATGATCGCGCTGAGTGTTTTTATAGGGGAAACTTCCCTCCCAGGTATTTGCCTTGGGCTGCCCTTCGTTCACTTTTTCATTTCCCCAGGGATAGATCTTATCTTCAAGACCGCCCCTCGCCGCCCGCTCCCATTCTGCTTCGGTTGGTAAACGTTTGCCTGCCCATTTGCTGTAGGCCACAGCATCGTACCATGAAACCTGTACTACCGGATAATTATCTTTACCCTTAATATCGCTACCCGGCCCGTGTGGATGTTTCCAGTTGGCACCTGTCTTCCACGCCCACCATTGGCTGTAATCGTTCAGGTTAACCGGTTTATTTGCCGGCACAAATATCAGCGAGGCCGCGACCAGCAAACTATCAGCAGGCTTTTCGGTACCCGGGGGCATTTGCTTTTTGAGCTCGTTCCAGTCGGGCTTACGCTCGGCTGTAGTGATATAGCCTGTGGCTTTCACAAATTTTTCGAACTGGGCATTGGTAACCTCGGTTTTATCTATCCAAAAACCATCGACACTTACATCGTGTTTGGGGTATTCATCAGGCTCAGCCTGCTGGTTATCGGCCCCCATTCTGAAACTTCCAGCTGGTACCCATGCCATCCCCGCATGGCTGGCATGAGTATTACCGGTATCAGGCAAACTAAGCGCCGCACCGTTTAGTCCTGCTGCCTTAAACCTGTTGGGAATATTTGATTCGCAGCAAAGTTTCTTTTTAGCACCGGGAACCGTGGCAACCGCAATACCCGCCACTGGTTTCGCCGGTTGTTTACATGATGCTAACCATACGGTACTAAAAAGTATAAGTACAATCTTATTCATTATGCTTTTACAGGTTGCAATTGAAATGCTGTGTCAACCTGTTCAGCTTCGGGCTGCACTGCAACATCGGATCGGTATAAGTGATGAGGTTGCAAAGGCACATCTTCTCTAATCATCGGGCCATCGGCCGCAAGTTCACTTCCGGGTATCTTTGATTTAAATAAAGGCCAGGCCAGTTGTGCATACCATTGGTCACCTTCATAATGCGAAATACCATAAGCTTTAGGATACTGACGCGAGATATGAGCCGTACCGAAAATAATGTCCCACCAAAAGAACATATTACCAAAATTACCTTTATAATAGCCTACCCCGTCATCGGTAGTAGCTGCATGGTGCGCATGATGCGTTGCAGGCGTTGAAATGGTACGTTCAAGGATCCAGGCCAGGGGGTGTAATATTTTATACTGATAAAATGGTTTATCCCAGGGAATACTTGAATGCGCCAGGGTGGTAATAGTACCTTTAATACCTTTCACCACTACAGCCGGGATGCCTAAGCCGAGATAAACCAAAGCTGTTGTTAAATAGGTCTGCGAAAAAAAGATGGTATAAATGATATTTTGCCTGCTGGCCATTGCCATACCCATGTACGATGCCGAGTGGTGTGTACGGTGAAAACGCCATAGCCAGGGCACCTGATGGTGTAAACGATGATACCAGTATTGGGTAAGATCATCGGCTACCGCGATGATGATGAATCCCCAGAAAAACGGAACCCAATCAAAGGTGTTCTTTAATCCTGGTAATACAGCCGGCAGCACTTTTAATCCGTAATAGGCCACCAATGGTTTTACCACCAGTTTAGGGATGGTAAAGCAGGCAATATCAACCCATTTTTCATTTTTGTTCCAGCGCTTTTTATAAAGGCCGAACGAAAATTCCAATACACCGAGTACCAATACCAAAACGGAAAAGCCATAGCCGTTAAGGTTTTCTATTATTTGCTTTATCTGATCAATCATTGTCTGGCGAGTTTGATGTTTTAGTTTTTATGGTGTTTTCCTGTTTATGCTGATGTTGCTTCTTTTCCCATGGGCGCTGACCGGTGATGGCGAAAGTGCCAAACATGAGCGCGATAGGCAGGATATAAAGCAGCAGGCTCAATGAAGCGTTTTTGATAATCTGCTTTTTGGTTGATTGATCCAGTTTCATGAGGGTGTACTGTTTTGAGGTTGAACAATTTGCGCTGTTTTAGTTGCAGGGCCTTTTTCCAATAGCTTACGGCCAAGCCACAGCCCGCCGAAAATGATAACAAAAGGTATGAGGGTTACTATAACGCCTACCAACACCTTTTTCCCAATCAGGGAAACGTCGTTAATGGTCATAATGAACTTATATTAAGTGATTAACAATGCAGGCGTTGCATAGCAATCCGCATAAAGCAGCAATGCCTGGTAAATAATGTAATGAATTGAAAAATTGAGTACCGTGCGATCAACGCACGATTATGGAGGAGGGATTACCCCTTGTACTGATTAGCAGCAACAACAAGAATAACAACAGGAAGTAAAAGCAACAGCGGTTAACTGATAATTAGCAAGGCCGTATTTAGGTAAAAGTTCGGGTTGCATGGTGGGTGCTTTTAAAGATTTTAATTTGTTGTTATTAATTTTCTGAGGCAAATGTAAAAAAAGATTTGATAAATACTACTAATTCTATAGAAATTATATAATAATAATTTATGGGTAAAATAAAGATGTCCCGGCGCTTTTTTGAGATACCTCTGGCTACGTCCCGGATTACCTCAACAAATACAGAGATCAGCCTACAAAGAACCGTAATTAGGCTACAAAGCGAAAGGCTTGTTCCCCGAACTTTGCTTTCATCAAATAAAATATAGTATGACACAGCAAACGAATAAAATATGGTTCATCACTGGCGCTTCGCGCGGCCTGGGACGTATATGGACAGAAGCGGCATTGGAGCGCGGAGATCAGGTGGCCGCGACGGCCCGCGAACTGAGCAGCATCGCTGCATTAAAAGAACAATATGGCGATCGGGTATTGACAATGGAACTCGACGTTACTAACTCTGCTCAGGTTAAAAAAGTCGTAAATAAAGCGCATGAGCATTTTGGCCGGTTGGACATCGTGTTGAATAACGCGGGGTACCCACTGATCGGGACGATCGAGGACGGCAGTGCCGGCGATATCCGCGCCCTGTACGAAACCAACGTGATAGGCCCTGTTAGTGTTATCCAGGCGGCTTTGCCGCTGCTGCGTGGGCAAGGTTACGGACATATTTTGGGTACTTCCAGTAACCTGGGGCATCTGGCCATGCCGATCCTGGGCTATTACTGCTCGTCCAAATGGGCGTTTGAAGCGATCCATGAAAGCCTGGCCCTGGAAGTGGCGCAGTTCGGTATCAAAGTCACCATCATTGAACCGGGCGCATATGCAACAGAATTTGGTAGCGATCAGATCCCGAAGGTTTTCGAAGGAAATCCGGTCTACCACGATTTTAAAGCGAAATTCATGGAGGGACTAAAAGGCATGGAGAGAGGCAACCCGGCCGCTACCCCGCAGGCGCTGTTCAAAGTGGTGGACTCTGAAAACCCGCCGCTACGTTTTAACCTTGGTAGCCACAACCTCACCGGCCTGAAAGCTGCTTATACGGAGCGCATTGCCACCTGGGAAGCATGGGATGAAGTTTCGCGCTCGGCGCAATGAAATTACAAAATACGGACACCAGCCACTGCAAATTACGGCCTGGTGTCCTTAACTTAGCTATGATGAAAAAGGATGAGAACCCGCCCTTGAAACTGGAGTCGCTGACCGAGGCGCACCGGATGTTCGGCTTGCCGCAGCCTAAACACCCACTGATCAGCCTGATTAACGGCGCACACACCTTGTTGGAAGGCAAATTGCCCACCCGGCATGTGCTGGCCTATTACAAGATCGCCTACAAGCCCAGGCTGGGCGGTAAGTTGAAATATGGCCAGGGTTATTATGATTTTGATAACGGCGGTTTGCTATTCGCCGCGCCGGGGCAGATCATCGGCGGTAACGACCTGGAGGGGACGGTATGCTCAGAGTACACCCTCATCATCCACCCGGATTTCTTTTTGGGGTACCCACTGGCCAAAAAGATCAAGCAATATGGCTTCTTTTCCTACAGCACCAACGAAACACTGCATCTCTCGGAAGAAGAAAAAAACACGGTCCTGGCTATCTTTAGCTTTATGGAAAAGGAACTCGACGGCCGGATCGACGACTTCAGCCAGGAGGTGATGATCTCCCAGATTGAACTGCTGCTCAGTTATGCCAACCGTTTTTATAAGCGGCAGTTCCTGACGCGCAAAGCGGCCAGCACCGATATCCTGCAACGGTTGGAGGAAACACTGGACGCGTATTTCAATAATGAACTGACGTTGAGCCGCGGCATTCCTACCGTTGCTTACCTGGCCGAAAAACTGAACCTTTCGCCTAACTACCTGAGTGACATGCTGCGATCACTGACCGGGCAAAGCGCCCAGCAGCACATTCATGACCATCTCATTGAAAAAGCGAAGGAAAAATTGTCCACCACCAACCTGTCGGTCAGCGAGGTGGCCTATGCTTTAGGTTTTGAGCATTCACAGTCGTTCAGTAAGCTATTTAAGACCAGGACGAATCTCTCGCCGCTGGAATTCAGGAAATCTTTTAATTGACAACTTACTGTTATCCGCTATCATTTTAATAATTAAACGTTTGGCAGATAACAGTTGACCCGTTTTTTGCAGCTGCCAGAATTGCCGGTTGTTCCGCAACTTGAACTACCGGGGTTTGCAGTCGCCAGAAACGTTTACATTTGCACAGAAACGCCCTTTTTCAAATTACCTGCGCCAAAATATTCTTTGCCATCTTTAAGAACGACAACTTTTAAATGGGCAACCTCCTTATTAATGGGATAATTGCCCTCCCGGGCAACCACACGCAACATGATTTCGTGGCCGCTTTTTGTTGCCTTGAATTTGATTTTGCTGTACTGCTTTTTCTTAAATTCCCAACCTTCGCCCCTATCCCAGTAAAGTTCGCCCGTAGCGTTGCCTTTTGCATCTGGATTAATATATAGCGTTAAAGTGTTCAACGATTTCTCGCCTGTATTTTGGATAACGTTTCCGGCAGGAATAATAGCACCGCTTTTCAGCAATAATTTAGCCTGATAAGGATCTGATTCTTCGCCATCAACAAGCGTTACCTTCTCCCATTTTCCGGCAGGCAGTTTGATATCTTTAGCAAAAGATGGAACTACCAGAAGGTTGTTGCCTAATAAAAATGACTGCTCTTCACTTCTTAAACTTAAATCTTTCGGATCGGCAAAAAAGGATGGTTGCATTACCGGCAAGCCGGTTTTGTGGGCATTGTAAAACAGCGTATAAAACAATGGCAATAAGCGATACCGACGACTAATTGCGATCTTCGAAGTTGTTTCAACGGCATCGCCAAATGCCCATGGCTCTTTGTTATTAGTACCTGCGCAGGCGTGCCCGCGGGCAAACGGCAAAAACACACCGAAGCCGAGCCATTTGGCCCACAGATCAGGACTGGTATTACCCAAAAAGCCACCAATATCGGGCCCACTGAAAGGCTGACCTGACAAACCAAGGGTAAGGGACATCGGTACTGATACTTTCATAAACCGTTCGTCGGCTAAATTATCTCCCGTCCAGGTTGCGGCGAAGCGCTGGCCACCCAACAAATTGGCTCTTGTTAAAATAAACGGCCGCTTATTTGGATTGGCCTCCATCACGCCCTGCCGGGTAGCCTGAACCATCAACCGCCCATAAGCATTATGGTATAACAAATGCGGCCCGGCGGGGAGTGCATCTCCACCCCTGTGTTGGTTATTATAAGGCATGGTACCTAATCTCTGCTCTTTCGGTAAAGCCTCGTCATTTACTGCCGGCTCGTTCATGTCGTTCCATACGCCATCAACCCCGGTAGCCATAAATTGATGATACAAATCCGCCCACCAGCTACGCGCTGCAGGCATGGTAAAATCAGGGAAAGCACAATCGCCAGGCCAAACTTTGCCGTGATATTCCCGACCGCCAGCGTCTTTAACCCAAATATCGTTGGCTGATCCGGATTGATAAACCGCATATGAACTATCAGCCTTAACACCTGGATCTATCATAAAAACAGAATGAAAACCTTTGGCATGCAGATCATCGTTCAGTTGCTTAGGATTTGGAAAATTATTTTTATTGAAGGTAAAAACACGGAAACCTTCCATGTAATCAATATCCATCCAAATGGCATCGCAAGGTATTTGCTTTTCCCTGAAGGTGTTGGCTATTTCCCTCACACGCTGCTCTGAAACGTATGAAAAACGGCACTGCTGATAACCTAAAGCCCACCTTGGCGGCATTTCTATAGTGCCGGTCATTTCGGCCAGCCCCTTAACCACCTCTTGCGGTGATTGACGATCGATCACAAAGACACGAAATAACGGACCTTCGGTATTGTAGGCTATTTCTTTCGAATCCGTTTTCAGTTCTGCTTTCCAATAGCTATCAAAAAGAATTCCGAATGCGGTGCCGTCTTTCCGTACACCCATTACCCAGGGATGGGTTTGATAAAGGCGTTTTCCATTATCTGTGCCATAAGCACCGTTATCTGTATTCCAAAGTTTTATAGTTTGGCCGTTCCTTAATAGCGGGCCAGTGACTTCTCCGCCGCCATATAGGCTAATGTCGCCCTCCAAATGAACAACGGCGCTTGCCTTCCCCTCATTCAAATTAAACTCAGGAAAAATACGCCATCCTGCCGGAACAGCTTTTTTAATAGAAGGTTCCCTTTGGAGCATCAGAGATGGAACTTTAGATTGATTGAAACCTTCAGGAACAAATTCGACAATGGATTTGCCGATGAGGCCCGATTGCCGGATAGGGATATTTTTTGCATCGACCGAAGAAAAGATCAGCAGAAAAAAGAGAATCAGATAATACCTGATAGAGGTTGTCATATAAAGTTTTAGTTGATGATTTTAATCCTGAACATTACAGGATCAAAGTAAAACATGAAGCCAGCACCATGAGCAACAAGTTGTTTCTACAGGTCGAAAAATCCAGCGACATATTTAATCAACAATTTAATATTCAGCCATTTAAATAGAACCCGCATGAAAAAAATCTCATAAAAATCGCGCAACCAGCCAATGCATAGCTTAAAAAACCGCGTTTTTCGAGCGAATATCCCTTTCCTTAAAACAGAGCTTGTAAATTTTAGATGTAATTTTATCCCCGTTTGCATAAAGCATCCCTCTTTTGTTTTCGAAATTGGTTTTTGCCGCCTTAGTATATTATCATGCAAACACAACATCTGCCGAAATCATTCAAATTTATATAGTTGAAAATGAAGAAAAATTTACTGCTTGTTATTATCTCATTATCCCTGGTAGTTCGCTGTTATTCGCAGGAACTGAGATCTGATAAAATATTAGCTGTTCTGAAATCTGAACTCGAAAAAGAGAACTCGTACGATCTTAAAAAAGAAGACCGCATAAAACAGCTCCGCATTCAGCTTAACCTCAGCGACAAAAAGAACTTTAATGCCCAATACGCCCTTTGCAGCCAGATTTTTGATGAATACCATTCCTTTAAGTTTGATTCGGCATTTATGTACGCGAGGAAGATGATCACCCTTTCAGAAAAGTTTAACAATACCAACAAACTAATCAGGAGCCAGGTACAGCTCGGCAGCACGTTGCTTAACTCCGGTTTTTATAAAGAGGCTTTTGATGCTGTTGAGGCCATTAATATTCATGGCTTATCCGATTCGTTGAAAGCAGATTATTTTAACCTCCGCGCAAGGCTAAACGCGGGGATTGGTGATTATGATGATGACGCTTATTTCTCGAAGATCTATCGCCAGCGATCTGAAGAAGATTTTAAAAATGCCGAGGTCGCAACGCCATCAAATGAGTTTGAAAAAACCATCAACATGGCATTTCAACCCGACTCGATCAGGGACAAAAAACTAACCCCCGATTTTTACTATAACTTTATCATTAGTAAGGACCTGCCCGAACACAAAGTGGCGATGGTTGCCACCAGGCTCAGTTTTGCCTACACCGGCGATAACCGGATCTTGTTCCTGGCACTTGCCGCGATAAACGATATTCGATCGTCAACCAAAGAAACACTGGCGATATTTCTGCTGGGGCAGGAACTGTTTAAGCGGAGCAAAACCGAAGACGCATATATTATGATGCAGCACGCTGTAAAAAATGCAAAGTTTTACGGAGCCCGGAGCCGGGAGGTGCAGATAGAATCCATATTACCACTTGTTGCCGGTAAGGTTATCGACCAGAAACAACACGAAAGGGATAAATTACTAATAGGCTTCCTGATATTTTTGATTGTTGCAGTAGTACTTTTCTTTTTATTGGTGATTTACCGGAAGCAGATTGAACGCATTAAAAATAACGAGCGTGTAATTAAGGAAATTAACAGCGACCTAAAAAGCATTAACGGCAAGCTCTGGGAATCATCACGAATTAAAGAAGAATTTATTGGCTTGTTTTTTAAAACCTGTTCATCTTATATCGAAACACTTGATAAAGTTAAACGCCGTACGCAGCACAACATTAAGCTTGGCAAATACAATGAAGCCAACGCCGTGCTTGATAAAGTACAGGTAGACAAAGAAAAAGATCAATTGTATGACACTCTGGATACCATGTTTTTAACGCTCTTCCCCAATTTTATAACATCTTTCAATGCCCTGTTAAAAACCGAAGACCAGATCTGGCCTAAAAGCGGTGAAATGTTGAATGCCACCCTCCGGATCTTTGCTTTGATGCGCCTGGGGGTAAGCGAATTAGAAACTATTGCCCAAATACTTGATTATAGCGTAAGCACGGTGTACACCTACAAAAACCGGGTAAAAGTGAAGGCAATGGTACCTGCCGAGGATTTTGAGCGAAAAATAATGGAGATCAAATTTATAGATGATCTGCAACCTGTCGGTGCATCGTTATTGACCTAAGGTGCCAAAGCAAACAGCCACCGGATCCTGAAATATCCGGTGGCTATGGGTTAAACCAACCGCTTAATAGCCGGGGTTTTGTTTGAATTGCGGATTAACGTTCATAATATCCCGCCCGATAGGAAATATCTCGGTATGCTTGTCTCCATCAGGTTTCTTATCCCACCAGGTACCGGTGTTGAACACTCCCCAACGGATCAGGTCGGTACGTCTCCGGTTTTCACCAAGAAATTCCCGGCCCCACTCGTCAAGCATTTCCTGGTCGGTGAGCTGGCTACCATCCGGTTTATAAAGGCTTGAAGACCCATCAGGATAGTTGCGTCGCCTTACCTGGTTCAGATAATTGGCGGCACTGGCTTTATCACCCGCCCTATAACGGCACTCGGCCAGGGTATAATAAATTTCTGATAACCTGATCTCTGCGTAAGCTGAAGTGATCCTGTTAGGATCTGGTGTTGGATAAATAGGATATTTCACCATGAAAATGCCTGAGTTATGGTCGGCATGATTCATATCCGACTCCTTATCTGCAATTTTGGTTCCCGGTTTTGCGCCGAGGAACATTCCCACCTGGTCGCGGATGTAAAGTGGATAAGGGCCTTTATTGCCTTTAACAGTATCGGTACGGCTTACACCGTTTACCAAATGCGTATAAGGCAGATAGCCATATAAAAACATACCCTCGCGAGTACTGTTGCCCAGGTTTTTATATTTCTTTAACCGCAGGTCATCGGGGTATTTATGAAATTTAACATAAGGTTTGCCCAACTGGAAAGCGTACTCAACGCTATCTATATCGTGCCCGGGTTGTAATGCATAGCGCGGGTTAGCCTGCCCGAAATCTGTAAATCCGCAGTATAGCGGAGCTGCGTCGTAAGTCATTCCCCAAAAAAACATCCCGCCATCGTACTGCCAGTGTGTGCGCGCCAGTGAGCCTGGAAAACCGTAGATCACTTCCGAGTTTAATGTGGTGTTGGTATAATCGAAAGGGGCATCCCATCGCGTATCAAGTTGATAAGCGCCATATTTACCGCTAATGATGTCACGGCAAACAGCTTCGCATTCGGCATATTTATCGGTACCGGTATAAACTTTGGCGTTGAGATAAAGTCGGGCCAGCAATGATGCAGCACCAGCTTTGGTCCAGCGCCCTATACCTGCTGCTCCAAGCTGTTGCCGGGTGGGCAATCCATCGATAGCGCCTTTCAATTCCGATTCGATGTAATTAAACATTTCCTGCGGGGTAGATTGCGGGTTACCGTGTGTAGCTGTTTTTACATCGGTAACAATTTCAATATTGCGATAAAAATCAAATGCCCGTAAATAAAACCAAGCCCGTAAGGTATGCAGTTCTGATTTAAAATCGGTTAATTCTGCATCGGTAACACTGAGTTTTGCCGGGTCTTTGATGCCTTCCATATCGGTAAGCGAGTTGGTTGCCAGCACAATGCCCTGGTAAAAGTTTGTCCATGCACCGCTTGTAAAGCCATCTGTAATAGTCCAGGTATGGTAATGCATACGCTGATAGTAGCCACCATCCTGCCAATCGCCCTGGCGGTTGTAGGTAGCCATTTCGTCGGTACAATCTTCGCCTGCAGCATAAACATCGTTGCCCTGGATACTCCAGTACGCGTGTTCAAATGGGCGTAAAAAATCCCTGATCACATCATCCCTCCTGCTCAAAAAACTCGCGGCATCTACCTTATCATACACGTGCTCGTCGAGTTTTGTACAGCTGGCAGTCAGCATGGCCGACAGTAAAATACCGCTGATATATACTTTATATTTTTTCATGTCTTTTCAATTTTAAAAGGTTGCCTGCAGGCCAAGGATTAGTTGAAGTGTAGCCGGATAATAATTCAGCGAGGTGTTCACGCCCGGTGTAAGCCCGTTAACCTGTACCAGGTCAGGATCGCCGCCGGTAAAGCTTGTAAAGGTGTGCAGGTTTCTGCCGGTGGCGTAAATACGTATTGATTTAAGGTATTTGGTTTTAAACGGCTGGGTATAACCTAAAGCCACGTTATCTATTTTTACGAACGAGCCGTTCTCCAGGAAATAATCGGAAGCGATAGCTGTTGTTGCCGGATTAGTTAACAACGAATATTTACTTTTACTATCATAGGCCGATCGCAGCACGTTAGCATCGCTTTGACTTGATGGCGTACCTATGTAGAAAGCCGCGGTATTGAATATTTTATAACCAAATGTACCGCGTAGAAAAATCCCCAGATCAAACCTTTTGTACCTGAAAGTATTGCCAATGGAACCGATAAACTTTGGTAAACCGTTCCCTACAAATTGTTTATCATCAGATGATGCCTGGTTGGCCTGAACTATGGTGCCATCTTTTTTATAAACCTGCAAAGCCCCATCCTTATTCACCCCTGCCGAGCGCAGCGTATAAAACTCGCCAATGCTACGTCCTTCCTGGATACGCTGTATATTACCCGGCGATCCCGGAGCAGGCAAACCGGCCAATTCAACAAATGGCGCGCCTTTGTAAACATCGTTAGAGAAGGAAATGAACTTGTTACGGTTATAAGCCAACGCCGCGGTTATGTTATAACTGAAATCCGGCTGCCTGATTACACTGCCATTCAACGCCAATTCCAGGCCGTAGTTTTTCATAGTACCTACGTTGGCAAAGGTTTGCGATTGGGAGTTTGGCGGCAAGGGCACGTTATAATAACCAAGCAAATCCTTGTTTTTGCGGATGTAATAATCAAGTGAACCAGAGATGCGGTTATCCAGGATAGAAAAATCAATACCAGTGTTAAAGTTGATCGATTTCTCCCATTTTAAATCGGGGTTTACGTTTGATGTAGGGCCATAAACCTGGTAAGTTTGACCGTTGTACGGAAAATAGCCCGCACCACCATATAGCAGCAATGAAAGATAACTGTCGAAATCCTGGTTACCTGTAACGCCGTAATCTGCACGTAGTTTAAGATCGTTTACCCATGGCAGCGCGCCTTTCATGAAACTTTCTTCGGATACACGCCAGGCAGCCGAAGCTGCGGGAAAATTACCCCATTTGTTTTTTATACCAAATTTGGATGATCCTTCCCTGCGCAAGCTTGCCGTAAGAATATAACGATTGTTAAAATCATAATTCAAACGACCGAAGAATGAGATCAATGTTGAGCCATTCTGCGTTGAACTTACGGCAGATTGACCCTGCCCGGCGGCACCACCGTTGTATAAACCCGAGCCAAGATTGTTCCACAGGTATGAATCGAATGGAAAATCATAATTCTGGGCGTAAAAAGTATTGTAGTTGTATAGGGTGTATGAATAACCGCCTAAGGCTTTGAGGTGATGTTGACCGAGATTGAGCGAATAATTTCCTGTCCATTCCACGTTTTTCTGGTCATTCTCTTCCTGCCGCTGCGATGCGAAATTGGTTTGGGTTATTTTGCCCGCGTGCAAAATTGATGATAATGTTGAAGGGGTAAAATTGAAACTCCTGGTCGATTTACTGATTTCAGATATTGTTACCGTTGTGCTCAGGCTTTTAAGAATATTTACCTTTAACGATCCGTTAAGATCCATTTCTTTGATTTGCGCTTCAGATTTGATCACATTAGCGTTCTCAACCGGGTTATTGGAAAAAAAGCCTGTATTGATATAGTTGTACCTTCCCGCGTTATCGTAAATTGGATAAGTCGGGTTTAAAGTGAGCGCGTTGTTGAAATTACCCTGATCAGAGTTTTTGGTATTCATATACCTCGGTGCGATATTTAAGGAAGCCACGAAAACGCCATTGTCTGATGTATGGTTTACGTTGATCCTCGCGCCATATTCCTTTTTATGCGCCCGCAAGTCAATTCCATCCGCATTGCGGTAGTCGGCCGATGCGAAGTAATTCGTTTTACCAGAACCACCCGACAATTGAACCGTATGTTTTTGAGCAAATGCCGGCGAATTGGTAACCGCATCCATCCAGTTTGTTTTAGCGCCGTAATCCTGTCCCTGGCTATTTTTTACCCTGTCGGCAATAAACTGTTCGGGTGTAAGGTTTTGCAGTTGATTAGTTAAATAGTCAAAACTGGCATAACCTTCATAAAACGTACGCGCCTGCGATGAGCCTTTTTTTGTGGTGATGATGATAACGCCGTTGCTTCCGCGTGTACCGTAAATAGCCGATGCGGCACCGCCTTTAAGCACATCGATACTTTCAATATCATTTTGGTTGATATTATCAATGTTGCCGCCGGGTACACCATTCACCACATACAGCGGCCCTAAACCTGCGTTACGCGATGAAACGCCCCGCAACTGAACACTGGGCGATGAATTGGGATCTGCACCGGAAGTATTGGTAATACTAAGTCCTGCAACCTTTCCCTGTAACGACATTAGCGGGCTGTTTGAGGCTACCGGAAGCAGATCTTTTGAGGAAACGTGTGTAATAGCGCTCGATACTTCACGTTTATCAAGCGTGCCATAGCCAACGCTTACAACAACCACCTCCTGCAATGAATTATTTGCCGCAGAAAGGGCTACGTTTAATGTGGCATCGGCAGTTAACGGCATTTGTTTGGAGGTGTAGCCGATATATGAAAAAGAGATCGTTTTAGCAGATGCGGGAACGCTAAGCGTATAAACGCCCTTAGCATTGGATGTAGTACCTACCGACATCCCGGTTACCACAATACTTACACCTGGTAAAGGCGAACCGTCGGCAGCATCTGTAACAGTACCGGATATAGTTCTGTTTTGTGCCAGCGCCGTCCCGGTAAAAATGCAACAGAGCACTATGGCGCTTAGCCTGAGTAAAAGTTTCTTGTACATAAAAAGAAATTATAGATTGATTTTTGAGGTTAATTTGGCCGTGAAATAAGGCCTCCGGCCACGACGAAAATGAGTGCCATTAAGGCGGGGAATGTGCCCGATTTTCTGTTTTCATAAAGTGAGATTTTGATGGCCGCCAGGTATTGGCAAAGCGCAAATTGGTATGTTGTGAAATTAGAAAGTTAGTAATCCCAAATACATAATCGTGGCCGGCATCCGCAAAAAATCTCACAACAAATAAATACAAATACCTGCATAACAAGTATATAACTCAAATAAAAACGAGAAAAATCTCAATTAAAAACAAGTTATCATTTTCAATTGAGCACAGATCAAACCGAATTGATGTAACAGGGGAAAGTAAGGCGCGTGTGAGGAGCTAAAGTTCATTCCATAGAAAAAGTTGTCAGTCGAGTTGACAACTTGCCCAAAATAGTACGCAAGCCCGACACTCCCACGAACCAATTTATGATCTGAAAGGTTTTGCCACTATGTTTGAAGATTGAGGTTCGAGCCCTTGTAGGAAAACTTGTTTTGGAAAGCGTTTCGTTAAGCGGCGGGCTTTTTCATTGTTAGAATGAGCTGTTAAAAAGACTGGATTTTTTAGTTTCCCAATAACTTTTTCTTTTGCGATTCGTATTCATCTTTCGTTAAAACACCATCGTCAAATAGTCTTTTAAGTTTTGTTAACTCGTCGGCGACACTGAATTGTGGGACTTGATTTAATTGTTTAGGCTTGAAATTTGGCACGATTATCTCTCCAGCTTCGATAGCTGCTTCTAATTCGACTACACCATTTCTTGATGGGAAACCTACAACGGTAAATTGTTTAAGCCCGAATTTGTGAGATTCCCATTCTTTAAAATATTTTACGATAAGCCTTGTACTTGCATACATTTTTGGGAAGTTCACTTGATCAGTTCCAAGCAAATCGTTTGCAGGTTGATAGATAAATTTAAAATCGCCATTCGGATCAGAACCCAAACCTACTTTTAGCGTATCTCCCTTGTGAAATGTGCCGTATTTCGTAATCAAAGGGCCATCCCACTTGCCGCCCGGAATTTGAGCCAATAATAATTGCAGAATACATAAAAAGATTAAGAGTAAAGTTTTTCTCATGTGATTTAGCTTGGTGACTATAAACTTAGCCATTACCCTAAACTTTTCCAAGTTGACAAACTTTACCTAACATACTTGCATGAAGAAATATATTGGGAGCAATTAACAAATTACACGGAGTTTTTTTGAAAAAATCTATTTATTAACTACCAATCACCTACGCCGACCTCGTGGCCTTCTCAATATCATCCCACATTTCGTCCGGTATCACTTCGAGCCCGCTGAACTGACCGGCACCCTGCAGCCATTCCCCTCCATCGATGGTAATCACCTCGCCATTAATGTATCCTGAATAATCGGATACCAAAAAGGCGGCCAGGTTAGCCAGCTCCTGGTGTTCGCCTACACGTTTAAGGGGCACCCTGTTTTTAAAATCAAACTTTTGGGCCATATCTCCGGGCAATAATCTTTCCCATGCGCCTTTGGTGGGAAATGGGCCCGGCGCAATGGCATTGGCACGGATGCCATGCCTGCCCCACTCAACGGCTAAGGACCTGGTCATGGCCAGCACACCGCCTTTTGCACAGGCCGAGGGCACAACATAAGCCGAACCGGTAAAAGCATAAGTGGTTATGATATTCAGAATGTTTCCGGGCATTTTTTCCCTGATCCAATATTTGCCCAAAGCCAGCGAACAATTGGCCGAACCTTTTAAAACAATATCGATAATAGCCGAAAAAGCGTTTGCCGATAAACGCTCCGTAGGCGAAATAAAATTACCTGCCGCGTTATTCAATAGTGCATCAACCTGCCCAAATGTTTCAATAGCTTGTTGCAGCATTGCTTCCACCTCGTCGTACTTCCGCACGTCGCAGGCTATTGGCAATACTTTACGCCCGGTTTCGGCTTCCATTTCGGCTGCAGTTTGTTGCAATACATCCAATTTGCGACTGGTAATTACCAGGTTAGCGCCCAAATGCAAAAAGTAAGTTCCCATTGCTTTACCTAAACCTGTTCCGCCGCCGGTTACAATGATGGTTTTTCCTTTTAAAGCGTCATCTCTTAACATTCCACCGGTAGTTGCGGCGTTTGGATTTGCAGCATCATTTGAAGTTTTAGGATCTGTCATTGTCAATTATTTAACAGCTGTATTTTTTGATTTTAAATTCTGGATCATCATCTGCAGGCCTTGCCTGGTTTCGGGTGCCCACCATTGCTTCAGCATCTTATCGAGCGTATCGGTTTGGTCGGCCTTTAGTTTCCCTATCAACTCTTTTCGCAAATTCAATTTACTTTCCGTCCAGGTAACAGGGTTCAATTTCATAAAAGCTGTTACTTTTTCTATTGCAGCGTTCATTAACCTATCCGGTGAAACTACTTCATCGATCAGCCCGGCTTCCAGTGCTTCGTTTACCTTAAGCAGCTTACCTTCCATCAAATATTGATAAGCTTTACGTTGGCCAAGCCAAAAGGCATATAAGCTAAAAACGCTATCAGGAACGATAATACCAACCGGAACTTCATTTAATCCGATGATAAATGTCCCTTCAATCATCACCCGATAATCGCAGCAAATAGCTAATATGCAGCCGCCCGCCGGGCTGTGACCGCTAATGGCAGCTACCAAAGGTTTCCTGAAAGCGGCTAAAGTATTTTGTAACGCCAAAAAATCCACCCAAAATTGGCGGCTTTGCGCTTCATCATAATCATATGCCTCAATCAGGTCTATCCCCGACGAGAAAAAACCTTCCTTGCCGGTTAAAATAACCCCGCGCACGTTGTCATCATGCTCCAATGTTTTGATACAGGCCGCCAGTTCTTTAACCATTTCATGATTAATGGCATTCGACCGCCCCCTGTCAAGCGAAATCACTACCAATCGTCCCTGTATTGTTGTTTGAAATGTATTCATCGGTTAATTGACAAGGGTTGGATCCTCACTTACTTCGCAGGGATACATTTTATCTATCTCGGTTTTGTATTTTTCGGTGATCACTTTCCGTTTCATTTTACCTGTAGGGGTAAGCTCACCGCTATCTATCGACCATTCGTTGGGAAGCAAAGTTATCTTCTTCACCTGTTCAACATGGTTAAATTCGGGGTTATAGTTATTGATAATTGATTGATATAATTCAATTACCTTCGCATTTTTCACCAATTCATTATTGGATGAAAATGTGATGTCATTTTCCTTGCACCAGGGTTTTAAATGGGTGTAGGATGGTACAATGAGCGCCGCGACAAATTTCTTTTCCGCACCAACAACCATCATCTGTTCAATAAAATAATTTTCCTTCATCTTATTTTCGATGGGTAGCGGGGCCACGTATTTACCGCCCGAGGTTTTAAAGATCTCTTTTTTACGGTCTGTTATTTTCAGGAACGAATCCCGGTCCAGTTCGCCTATATCCCCGGTATGGAACCAGCCGTCTTCCAGTACCTCTGCCGTTAGTTCAGGGTTTTTATAATAGCCCAGCATCACATTCGGGCCTTTGCAGAGGATCTCGCCATCAGCAGCGATCTTCACCTGTACACCGCTAAGCAAACGACCTACGGTGCCAAATTTCCTCCCGCTTTTTTCATAACAGTTAACAGCAATTACAGGCGATGTTTCGGTAAGCCCATAACCTTCCATAATCACAATATTGGCAGCGGTAAAAATTCTTTCCAGCTTAATGGGGCAGGCCGAACTGCCGACTACGATGGCTTTTATATTTCCGCCTATAGCAGCACGCCATTTGCTGTAAACCAATTTATCGGCTATGGCCAGTTTGATCTTATACGGTAGGCTGGTATTATTAATTTCATAAGCTTCTGCCAGTTTTACCGACCAGAAAAAGATCTTCCTTTTAATACCGGTTAGTTTCTGCCCCTGCACCATAATCTTCTCAAATACCTTTTCGAGCAAGCGCGGCACGGCGGTAAAAAGTGAAGGCTTTACCTCTTTCATATTTGCGCCGATGGTGTCCATACTTTCGGCGTAATAAATAGAAAAACCGTAGTACAGATAAACATAGGTACACATCTTTTCAAAAATGTGGTTCAGGGGTAAAAAGCTCAAAGCACGTTTTTCTGTAACGGGGATCCGGCTAAGAATGTCGCCGGATGCCGAGGCATTGGTCATGATGTTTTTATGCGTAAGCATTACCCCTTTTGGCCGGCCCGTAGTGCCCGAAGTATAAATGATGGTTGCCACATCATCTTCAGTAATCTGATCATTGATCTGCTGCATTTTTTGCTGATAACCTTCTTGCAAAGGCTTAAGCAATGTGCCCCAATAATCACAGCCGTCGATGTTATCGAAAGTAAATATGGCTTTTAACGAGGGTATATTTAAATGAACTTCCTTAACCTTATCGCATAAATCTTTGCTGCTTACAAATACATATTTCACTTCGGCCTCGTTCAGGATCTGCTCAATTTCTTTAGTGCCTGTATTAGGGTATAGCGGGACCAGTATGGCTCCCGTTTGCTGTACTGCCAGATCGGTTATGATCCACTCGGGTCTGCCGTTGCTTATCAAACCTATTTTATCGCGGCCTTCAGTAGTGCCGTCACCGCCCGAAACGCCCAGGGCCAACAGGGCTGCGGATAGCTGGTTGATCATGGCATGCACTTCTTGGGTGCTGTATGACCTCCAGGAACCATTCTCCTTCGCATTCAAAAGATCCACCTTAGGCTCCTTAGCCTGGGTAATCATGCAATCAAACAATCTTGTCGCCTTTTCCATGCTTGCAATGGTTTAGATAAAGGTAAATTCCTATAACAGTTCAAATACACCCGCCGCGCCCTGCCCGGTGCCCACGCACATGGTAACCATGCCATACTTTTTTTCGCGCCGTTTCAATTCGTTAAAAAGCTGAACAGAAAGTTTAGCCCCGGTACAGCCAAGCGGATGGCCGAGCGATATAGCCCCTCCGTTTACATTTACAATTTCGGGATTAAGCTCCAGCCCTTTTATTATCGCCAATGATTGCGAAGCAAAGGCTTCATTCAATTCTATCAGGTCAATATCCTGTTGTTTCATCCCGGCCATTTTCAACACTTTGGGGATCGCTACCAGCGGACCAATCCCCATGATCCGGGGCGGAACACCTGCAACCGCGTAATTAACCAGCCGGGCAATAGGTTTAAGGTTGTTCTGTTTCATAAAACGTTCGCTAACCACCATGACAAAAGCAGCCCCATCGCTGGTTTGCGACGAATTGCCTGCGGTAACCACTCCTTTTGCATCAAATACCGGTTTAAGCTTTGCCAACGCGTCAATTGAGGTATCGCTGCGCGGGCCTTCATCTGTATCTACCTTAAATTCCCTTTTCGCTTTTTTGCCGCTCTCATCTACATAGGTTTCCACAATATTTACCGGCGCTATTTCATCTTTAAACTTACCTTCTTTAATAGCATTGATGGCTTTTTGGTGGGAATTATAAGCAAACTGGTCCTGCTCTTCGCGGCCAATATGATATTCTTTAGCAACAGCTTCGGCAGTAAGGCCCATGCCCCAGTAATAATCAGGATGGGCAAGGGCAATATCGGCATTAGGTACAATGCGCCAGCCCCCCATCGGGATCAGGCTCATACTTTCTACACCACCCGCGATAATACAATCGGCAATGCCACTGTGTATTTTTGCTGATGCGATGGCGATTGTTTCCAGCCCCGATGAGCAATAACGGTTCACCGTCATGCCGGGTACCTTATCGGTATCAAGCGCCATTAACGAGATCAGCCGGCCTACGTTCAATCCCTGTTCGGCTTCGGGTGTAGCATTGCCCACAATTACATCATCAATCTGCTCTTTATCAACATTAGGCACCGATGCCAGCAGATGCCTGATCACATCCGCCGCAAGCGTATCCGGACGGGTAAACCTAAACCCGCCCCGGGTAGCTTTTCCAACAGCGCTGCGGCTGGCTGCCACTATATATGCGTTCATTTTATTGAGATTTATACTTAAAAAATTTAGTTCCTTAACACTTTACCACCGGTTAAAATGGATTGGATCCGTTCAAGCGTTTTCTTTTCGGTGCAAAGCGAAACAAAGGCTTCACGTTCCAACCCCAGCAAATATTCCTCGCTCACCATTGAAGGCTGGGACAGATCACCGCCCGAAAGCACATAAGCCAGCTTTTGCGAAATTTTCACATCATGTTCGCTGATGTAATTACCGCTGTACATGGTATTGGCCCCTACATAACCCAACCCAAGAGCCTGTTTGCCCAGTACCCTGATATCACCGCGCGGAATAGGCTGTATGTACCCTTCGTTCGCCATCTGCAGGCATTGCTGTTTAGCTTCGGCAAGGAGCCGCTCGCGCGATACTACCACTATGTCCCTGCCCTTTTTAAGATAGCCAAATTCAAATGCCTCATAAGCCGAAGTGGATACTTTGGCCTGGCCGATGGTTAAAAAACGGTCGCGGAAATTATTGAGTTCTACGTCACCTTCCTGTAGTTCGTCTGAAAGGCGCAGGGCAAATTCCTTTGTGCCCCCACCTCCGGGAATCAAGCCAACACCAAACTCAACCAAACCCATGTATAGCTCGGCATGTGCCACTACCTTATCGGCATGCAGGCACATTTCGCAGCCACCACCCAGGGCCATTTGATGAGGTGCTATAACCACCGGGATCGATGAATAACGGATGCGCATCATTGTATTCTGGAAGGCTTTGATCACCATATTGAGCTCGTCAAACTCCTGCTCAACGGCCATCATAAATATCATGCCCACATTGGCCCCTGCGCTAAAATTTGCGCCCTCGTTTGATATAACTAAGCCTTTATAGCTTGCCTCGGCAAGAGTGATGGCTTTATTGATGCCTTCAATCACCTCACCGCCTATTGTATTCATTTTGGTGTGAAACTCAAGGTTCAGGATACCATCACCAATATCGGTAATGGTAGTACCGCTATTTTTCCACACCGTATTTGTTTCCCGGATATTACTGAGCAAAATAAGGCCTTCGGTACCAGGAATCACCTTGTAGCTTTTAGACGGAATATCATAATACAGGCGTTTGCCATCTTCTATTTTATAAAAGCTTTTTGCACCCGCCGCAAGCATGTCATATACCCATTGGGCCGGTTTGCTTCCCAAGGCTTCCATGGCTTTTACCGTATCCTCAACACCAAGCGCGTCCCATTTTTCAAATGGGCCCAGTTCCCAGCCGAAGCCCGCATTGGTAGCAGCATCTATTTTATAAAGTTCATCGGCTATTTCGGGGATGCGGTTACTGGCATAGGCAAATAACTGATAAAAGGTAGCCCGGTAAAAATCACCGGCTTTGTCTTTTGCCGCAACCAGGATCCTGAGCCTATCTTTTAAGTTATCAACCGCCTTTGTAGTTTCCAGCGAGGCAAATTTTACTTTTTGAGAGGGCTTGTACTCAAGCGTTTTCAGATCGAGCGCATAAAACTGGTTTCCACCTTCGCCTTTTTCTTTTTTATAAAAACCCTGGCCGGTTTTACTGCCCAGCCAGTTATTTTTTAGCATTCCCTCAACAAATGAAGGAATTTTGAATAACTCCCTTGCCTCATCATCGGGTGCGTTTTTGTAAAGACCATTGGCAACATGTACCATCGTATCTAAACCCACCACATCATTGGTGCGGAAGGTGGCCGATTTTGGGTGACCTATTACAGGCCCTGTCAGTTTATCAACCTCTTCAACCGTCATACCGGTTTGCTCCACATAATGCAGCACACTCATGATGCTGAAAACCCCGATGCGGTTACCGATAAACGCCGGCGTATCTTTGGCTAACACTGTAGTTTTTCCCAGGTATTTTGCGCCATAGTCCATCAAAAAATCAACAACGCCCGCTAAAGTGTCTTTTGTGGGAATGATCTCCAGCAATTTTAAATACCGGGGTGGGTTAAAGAAATGGCTACCACAGAAATATTTTTTAAAGTCATCGCTCCTGCCTTCGGCCATTAAATGTATCGGGATACCGGATGTATTGGAAGTGATCAGCGTGCCGGGTTTCCGGTACTTTTCTACTGTTTCAAATACATGTTGTTTAATATCCAGCCGTTCCACAACTACCTCTATCACCCAGTCGCAATCCGCAATTTTGGGCATATCATCTTCAAAATTGCCGGTTGTAATACGTTTTGCGAATGATTTGAGATAGATGGGCGAAGGGTTTGACTTTAACGCGAAGTCCAGCGCGTCATTAACAATTTTATTCCGCGCTTTTTTATCTGCCGGGGCATCCTTGGGTACAATATCAAGCAACAATACCTGTACGCCGATATTTGCAAAGTGGCAGGCGATACGACTGCCCATCACTCCCGACCCCAATACTGCAACCTTTTTTATAATTCGTTTAGCATTCATTAGTATCTGCTTGTGTTATTAAAACTCTTTATCTTTAATTTACTCTGCCCGCGACCAGGTTGTTGTCCGCCCGAAAAGCGAAATACCAATGTATCCGCGGATATCCAGGGTTTTACCTTTATAGGTCATTTTACAGGAGTACGTTTTGCCGTTATTAGGATCGTAAATTGTTCCGCCCGAGTATTTGTTATCCCCATCTTTCACAAAATCAGCCAGTACGGGTAATCCCAGCCTCGGCCTTGAACGTAATTTTTCGTCGCCATTCATTTCGTCAACTTTCGGCTTCCCATCTTTTAATGGTTCCTTAAGCCATACCACCTTACCATAAAACTTACCGTTGCTTTCTTTAGAGATCTGGATTTTGGCGGTTTTTACGTCGTTGTACCATAAACCTTCAATTTTATCGGTTTGCGCTTTTGCGTTGATGCTGACCGCCACAATGGTTAGCAGGATTAATACAAAACGGGTGAAATGTTTTTTTGATGCTGACATTGCCTTAGGTGTTTTTTATAGTTAAAAACAAGTCGGTTTTTAGGTTATCTGTCGCATTTACCCAATATCAATACGGGTATTGGAAGCCACCTAAAAAGAGACAGAGTAGAATTATAAAACGGTTTATATAAAGCTAAAAGCAGCATGCACAAGGCTTAAAGCTAATAGCCTGGTTATTATTATTTAATTATCTACGTGAATTAATAGATTCTAATCATATCCCCGATACCGGGATGGTTTATAATAACAAATATCTATTTCTGCGGTGCTTTATAAAGGTCTAAACGGCGGAAACATTTGTCAATATTTCGGAATTAAAGTTAGCTGGTTTTATTTGATAATTGCGTTACAAGCTGGATATATTGCTGCATGGCATTATCGGCGGTAGTGCCCTTCTGTTTTAGCCAGGCATCATATTTTGCTTTAGCTACAAAATCAAACATACCCGGAGGGTTTTCTGTATTTATATCGCCTTCCGTTGCTTGCTTATATAAACTGTACAGGCGTAATAATGTTTCATTATCAGGTTTTGAGGGTAGTTCCTTACTCTCTTTAACGGCCCTTTCAAAAGTGCCTTTCAGATCGGTCATAGATAAATTATTTAAAGCTAAAAACAGAAGGCATAAAGCCCAAAGCTTATAAACTGATATTCAACACTATTTAATTATTTCAGGCTGGATTGGCCTCTTCCACATAATCACTACTCCGGGGCGCCTTCATAAACATCTGGCTTAGTTTTGAAGGCAATACGGCCAGCTTACGCTTTTCCATATCTATCCATGAACCTTCGGCATTTACGATTGCGGCTTTAACACCGTCACCCCGGTACAGCTCATGCCTGATTGCCCAGCGGGAACCATCAGGCCTGGATTTGGTAAGCTGGCAGGTTACCCTGATCTGCTCATTGATCCCGATCTCTCTCAGGTAAATCATTTCTTCCCTGAATAATACAGGCCCTATTTTGTATTCATAAAGTGTAGGCAGTTTTAAACCCAGGCTTTCAAGCATGGTGATGCGTGCCTGTGCTGCAAGATCGGCATATGCAGAATGCCGCATGTGCTGGTTCGAGTCTATCTGCGACCACAGCACCTGTCCTTCATAAAAAAACTCCATAGCCCTGATTATTTATTGATGATGTTCCTTAAACTTTTTTACAGCAGCAGTCAGTCGTGGCAGAATCTCCAACGCGTCACCAACTACACCATAATTGGCTGCTTTAAAAAATGGGGCTTCGGGATCTTTATTGATCACTACAATAGTTTTTGAGCCGTTAACCCCCGCCAGGTGCTGGATAGCCCCGGATATTCCCACTGCGATATACAGATTTGGGCGAACGGTGCCACCTGTTTGGCCCACATGCTCGTGATGCGGTCGCCAGTGCGAATCGGCTACCGGGCGCGAACAGGCCGTAGCAGCGCCCAACTCTTTCGCCAGGTCTTCCAGTATGCCCCAGTTTTCCGGGCCTTTTAAACCCCTGCCTCCCGAAACAACCAGCTCGGCATCGGCAAGCGGCACATCGCCGGTCACTTTATTTACCGATTTCACTTTTACGCCAAAATCCTTTTCGCTAAAGCTAACATCCAGTTGCTCAACAATCGCCTTACCCTCCTCCTTTTTAGGAGGAAAAGTGTTAGGCATCAGCATAATTACCTTTACGTCGCTTAAAATGTTTACATAGGCAAATGCCTTGCCCGAAAACACTGCTTTTTTGATCACAAAGCCTTTTTCCGTATCGGGGTATGAAAGCCCACCGGCTACCAGGCCTGCTTTTAATTTTACAGCTACCCGCGGCGCTACCGCCCTGCCCTTAATATCATGAAGGGTTACAATTACTTTACTATTCTCCTTTTGTGCCGCCGCTATTAATGCGCCGGCATAGGCCCTTGCATGTAACTCGTCCAACCGGCCGTCAGCAACGTGCAGCACTTTTTGAGCACCATACTGGCCAAGGTTTTCCATTTCGGCAACTGCAACGCTGCCTAAAGCAAGCGCGGTTACCGTGGTCCCCATTTTCCCGGCTATCTGTGCGGCATATTGCACAGCCTCAAAGCTTTGCTTTTTTATAATTCCTTCGGTATGTTCTACCAATACTATTACAGACATTTTTTGTTTTTTTAGTTAGATAAAAAGCTAAAAGCAGAATGCATAAAGCTTAAAGCCAATAATTTGATTATCAAATGCTATTATCACATCCCCTATAAGATGCCCCGCTGCTCACACTATAAGTGTTCGGAAGATTTTTTAATTCCCTCCCTCGGGAGGGGTGCGGCTGGTTGAGCAGTGGCAGGGAGGGGTTTATACGCCTTTGTAACGACAAGGCATCTTGCCGAAACCCCTCCCTGCACCCTCCCAAGGGAGGGAATCGCACAATCCCCATGCCTTTTAAATCTTCCGGTCACCCATCGCCGGGTAAATAAGTATGATTATTAAATAACCTTTGCCTCTGTATGCAACAGCTCTACCAGTTCATCCATATCATCCGGACTTACCAGCTTGATACCGGCCTTGGCAGGCGGCAATTCATACGACAGTATTTCGGTTACAGCAGTTATTCCTGAAGGCGTAATGACCTTTAACGGACGCGTACGTGCCGCCATGATGCCGCGCATATTGGGAATGCGGGCTTCGGCAACACCTTTCTGGCAGGAAATAACCAGCGGTAAATTACAGGCATCTGTTTCTTCACCGCCTTCTATTTCACGATTTATCACAGCAGCATTGGCCTCTATGCTGATCCCGGTTGCAAAACCAATATAATCGAGATCAAGCAATTCGGCCAGCATGGCACCTGTAGTTCCGTTATTGTAATCGATAGATTCTTTGCCGCATAAAATAAGGTCATAACCAACCCCGGCGGCATATTCGGCTATATAATGAGCCGTTTCATAAGGGTCATTGCTCTCTGCATCAATACGGATGGCTTCATCACCACCCAAAGCCAGCGCCTTCCTGATCACAGGTTCAACATCAGCCTTACCTACAGTTATCAAATGAATTTCGGTGGCGATACCGCTTTCTTTTAATTCGATAGCCCTGATCAACGCGTACCATTCATCGTAGGGATTAATTACCCATGTAACACCATCACTGTTAACTGAGGTGTTATTATTTTTCAATACAATTTTGGTGCTGGTGTCGGGCACCTGGCTTATACACACTAATATTTTCATTATCAGAATTTTGTTTTTTAGGTTGATGTTATTTGAAAAATAAGCGAGGGGATTGTTGCCGTTAACGTAAAAGGCAGGGGATTGTGCGATTCCCCTCTTGAGAGGGGTGGAGGGGTGTGTCTCTGCTTTGATAAGCATACAGCATAAACACACCCCTGCTATCACTCGTTCCTTCGCACCCCCTCTCAAGAGGGGATTTTTTTTATCTTAAATGCAGCACTAAAAACAATATTTATTTTCGGAGATCAGTTTTGCAGCGATATTTCTGCGTGCCTGGGTGGTATTGATGTCGTCGGTTTTGGTGAAGCGCTTTAGTCCCATGAGCATCATCCTTCTTTCATCGCCTTCGGCAAATGAGTTCAGTGCTTCTTTACCCGATTTGGCAATATGTTCGGCTGCGTCATTGATGTACACCCGCATTATGTCCAGTTGTTCTTTACACGCTTCTTCGCCCCTTAAGCTAACCAATTTCTCTACCCTCAATTGCAGCGATTCGCTTACATAAAGCTCTATCAGCATATCGGCCAGGTTCATCAATACTTCCTGCTCTTTGCTCAATTGCATCATTAGTTTTTGAACAGCCGCGCCGGCTACCATCAATATGGCCTTTTTAAAATTGGCTATGTATTTTTTCTCTTTGGTAAATAGTCCATCCTCCTCTGCAGCGCCGAAATCAGGGATGCTCATCAATTCACCGGCTACTTTCTGAGCCGGGCCCATGAGATCAAGCTCGCCTTTCATGGCACGTTTCAGCATCATATCAACGGTTAACAACCTGTTAATTTCATTGGTGCCCTCAAAGATCCGGTTGATTCTTGAATCGCGGTACGATCTGTCCATTGGCGCCTCTGCGCTATAGCCCATGCCACCGTAAATCTGCACACCTTCGTCGGTTACATAATCCAGCACTTCCGAAGCGTGAACTTTAAGGATCGCGGCTTCTATAGCAAATTGCTCAGTGCCTTTCAGTTTGGCTTTGTTTTCATCAAGGCCGGAGGCCATTAACATTTCTGTAGCCTCTTCCATATTCTGGCTGGCCCTGTATACTGCTGATTCCGCAGCATAAGTACGGATGGCCTGTTCGGCCAGTTTATATCTTATCGCCCCGTATTTGGAAATGGCGCGACCGAACTGCTCCCGCTCGTTAGCATAACGTACCGATGAAGTGATCACATCCTTACTTGCACCTACAGTTCCACCGCCTAATTTTATACGGCCAAGGTTTAGAATGTTGACTGCTATCTTAAAACCATTCTGCCTTTCGGAAAGGAGGTTTTCAACCGGCACTTTGCAATCGTTAAAAAACACCTGGCGCGTTGAGCTCCCTTTAATCCCCATTTTATGTTCTTCCGTATTTAACGAAAGACCCTCAAAATCCTTTTCAACAATAAACGCGCTCAAGTTTTCATCGTCATCTATCTTGGCAAAAACCGTAAACACATCGGCAAAACCAGCATTGGTGATCCACATTTTTTGCCCGGTGATAAGATAATACTTACCATCTGCAGAAAGCTTTGCCCTGGTTTTACCCGAATTAGCATCTGAGCCCGCAGCAGGTTCAGTAAGGCAATAAGCCCCCTTCCATTCGCCGCTGGCCAGTTTGGGGACGTACTTTTGCTTTTGGGCATCATTACCGTAGTATAATATAGGCAGGGTACCTATACCTGTATGCGCCGAAAAAGCAACCGAAAATGAATGGCCTGCACCTAACTTTTCTGTAACCAGCATGGCCGTTTTGAAATCTTTACCAAAACCGCCATACTCTTCCGGTACAGATATACCTAACAATCCAAGCGCACCGGCTTCGTCCATTAAATGGCGCATTAACCCCTCCTCCTGCTCGTCAATACGCTGCAGGTTTGGTGTTACCTGCTGTGCCAAAAAATTGGTACATGTTTCGGCGATCATCAACTGCTCTTCATTCCATTCTTCAGGAATAAAAACGCTTTCCGCAGAAGTTTCCCTGATCAGAAACTCCCCTCCTTTTATGGCTTTCATCGGTTCTGTGGCATTCATAAAGTTTTATTGGTTTATAATCAGGAGTAAAATTAGAGGCATTATGAAGCCAAAGAAAGGGCAGCAATGCGGAGATATTAGTCAAAAAGTCGGAAAGAAGAGGGGATGATCAGGTTTGAAAATGTGGTATATGGATAAAGCAGAAGTGCTCAGAGGAAAAAAATGTCATTGATAGAAAGATTAACCTATCCCTTAGTTTATTTCGTGAGCGAAGGCTTTGCATGTTACATGAGATGGGTACACTTCTGTGTATTATCACACTCCGCCTATAATGGCTATGTTTTAAGTAGTTGATTATCAAATACATTACAGGATCCGCATTAATTATGACGTTGCCTGCGGCCCGGGCTGTACGCTCATACTACACAGGCCTTAGCCACAGGCCGGTATCCGCTCCCATCCCTAACGCAACCCCTCGCGCCATCGCTAAAAAATATTTTATACGTTATCACGATTTTTCCGGGTGCCCTGCTCGTTATTTGCAATGAGATGTTTTTGTCTAAACGACAACAATCAATGCGCAGATATCGCTCTATAGTCAGAAGGCGACATGCCGGTATGTTTCTTAAAATATTTGCCAAACGATGATTGGTCGGGGAAATGGATGCTCTCGGCGGCCCGGGCAATGCTGATCTCGTGGTTTCGCAGTAATACTTTGGCTTCCAATATTACCGCGTCGTCTATCCATTCGCCCGCGGTTCGCCCGGTTACTTCCTTAATGGTTTCGGTTAAATGTTTGGGAGATACATACAGCGCGTCGGCATAGTATTGCACGCTGCGATGTTCTTTATAATGATGGAAAATGAGGGACTGGAAAAGTACATTCAGTTCCTGTTTCCTGGTTTGTTTACCTTTTATTATCAGGTGTTGCTTTTCGTAAATGGCCTGTATTTCATAAAGCAGCGTCATTAATATGCTCCTGGATATTTCAACATCATAAGGATGCCCTTCGCGCGCTAATTTGCGCTGGATCAATAAATAAATTTCCAGTATCATTTTGGCATCGGCATTACCGGGATAAATTACCGGGATAGACGCGCTGTTGAAATAACTGAATGATTCAAGGAAATGGCTATTAGCATTATTTTCGATTAAAAAAGCTTTGCTGAAAACAACAAACCGGCATAAAAAATCGGCACTGCTATCGTAGATCCTCAAAACATGAAAAGGGGTTGCCAGAAGCATGGCATCCGGCCTGGCATCATAAACCTGCAGGTTTACTTCTACTTTGGCTGTGCCCCGGGTACAAATGCCTATAATATAACCGTCCGAACGATAAGGATATTCGCTCAGGCTCAATAATTGCTTTTCGTCAACAACAAAAAAATCGGCACCAGCCAGCTTGTCTGCATACAGATCTGCAAATTTCGACAGGCTTAATTGTCCAACTTTATTATTCATATAGTTTAGATATATAATTTTAACTATTGTATTTATTAAAGACGATTGTAAAGCAATTTTCTTATCTGATATTAAAAATAAGCTTTATCCGACTTTTTGACTAATATCTCCGCATTATAGCCCTTTTTTTCTTTTTAATCCAAACTAATTTTATCCCTGACAGTTTCAAATTGTAACCTACAAGCAATTTCCTGTCACGAACCAATTATATTTTTATGAGAAAAATTCTACTATTGGTGCTCACCGCAGCACCGCTGTTAGCTTTTTCCCAGGGTTTCCAGGTGAACCTTGGGGGACAAAAGCAAATAGGAATGGGCCATACAGGTACGGGTATCGTACAGGATGGAGCTTCCGTATTTTTTAACCCCGGCGCAGTAGCCATGCTGCCCGAAAATTACATACAGGGAGGAATAAGCCCTTTACTGTTCAAATCTGTTTTCAACCCCGCGGGGACATCAATACAGGACCATACCGCTGATAAAGTTGCTACTCCGTTCCATGCTTATGCGGTATGGGGCCCTAAATCTTCCTTCTGGAAACTGGGACTTGGCGTTTATACCCCTTTTGGCGGTTTAACCGACTGGGGCAATACCTGGCAGGGCAAATATGTACTGGAAAGCCTCGACCTGAAAGCCATTTATATTCAGCCAACACTAAGTATAAAACTGGCCGACTGGATGAGCATCGGCGGAGGCTTCGTTTACAACCATGGCAGCGTTGATCTGACGCGCGCCATCCCGCTGGCAAACAGCAACGGCGACCCGGGACAGGCCCGGTTGAAAGGCAGCGGCAAAGGCTACGGATGGAACGCGGGCGTTTACTTCAAAACAGAAGCAGGTATTACCATAGGGATCACACACCGCTCGCAGGTAAATACCACAATTTCGGCAGGGAACGCTATTTTTACTGTACCTGCATCGCTGCAAAGTAGTTTCCCTCAGCCCAATACCTTTAGTTCAACCATACCCTTACCGGCCACTAACTCCATCGGTTTCGGCTTTTACCCCAGCAGCAAATGGATATTGGCCATTGATGTTAACCTGGTTAACTGGGATAGTTATAAAACGCTATCGTTTGATTATAAAAACAATACGGCTGTATTACAGGACACCCACTCCGCCCGGAACTACCAACAGGCGTTTAGCTTACGCGGGGGCGCTCAATATAAGGCTACCGATAAACTGGCCCTGCGTTTTGGCGGTGGCTATGGCGGCACCGCCGTTTTAGATGGCTATGTAACTCCCGAAGTGCCGGATGCCAACCGGGTTTATGGTACCCTGGGCTTAGGTTATACCGTAGCCAAACGCCTGGATATAGATATCTCCTTTGAGTACGAGCACCTAATGAAGCGCACGCAAACCAATATCGAATCGCAATTATCGGGAACATTTAAAACCGATGTTTACATACCAGGTATCTCATTAGCCTATCATTGGTAATCCTTAAAGAAATCAGTTCATGAAAACGTTTAAACTACATATTTATATTGTTGCAGGGTTACTGTTATTAGGTGCCTGCAAACCCGAAATCCATACGCCAAAACCATCCGCAGGTTCTGTCGATTTTTCAAGATACATTGCGTTGGGTAATTCGCTCACTGCCGGTTATGCCGATGGTGGCTTATACCTTGCAGGTCAGCAGGTATCTTATCCCAGCATCATCGGCAAGCAAATGCAGTCGGTGGGCGGGGGTACATTTACGCAGCCGCTATTCAGCACGGCCCAGGCAAATGGGTCCGGGTATTTATCACTTACCGGCTTTAATGCCGATGGCACACCGATTACAACTCCTGTAACTACCAATCTGGCAGTACGCGGATTATTGCCTGTACCCGGCTTCGGAAACGTGACTTTATATACCAAATACACCGGCGATATCAATAATTACGGTATGCCCGGCATTAAGCTGATGCATATCACCTACGCACCTTATGGCAACCTTAACGGGTATTTTGAACGACTGTTGCCCGGTAACGCGCCAACAAACTCCACCACTTATCTCAATTTTGTAATGTCGAAGCCATTCACTTTCTTCTCAAACTGGCTGGGGAACAATGACGCTTTAAGCTACGCGACATCCG
Organism: Mucilaginibacter sp. SG538B; assembly: GCF_013376065.1. NCBI lineage: Bacteria > Pseudomonadati > Bacteroidota > Sphingobacteriia > Sphingobacteriales > Sphingobacteriaceae > Mucilaginibacter > Mucilaginibacter sp. SG538B. The sequence goes on along the minus strand of NZ_JABMJI010000001.1, from coordinate 1,075,143 downwards.
GTGGGGCCGGCGACGTGCTGACAGATAAAAACACTTTTGCTGCCTTGTATAATGTATTGATCAACACCCTCACTGCCAAGGGACAGAAAGGCGTAGTTGCAACCGTACCGGATGTAACCTCAATACCTTATTTTAATACCATCACCGTTTCTGCAATACTGGCTGGCGTACAAAAAGCCAATCCAAATTCAAAAGCATTGTATATCAACGCGTTGGTTTCGGGCAGTACTTATGCGCCGCGCGCAGCAACGCCTAATGATCTTATCGTACTTACCTTCCCCACAAGCAAGATCGGGCAGCCGGTTGCAACTCCTGTTGGTAACCTGCCTTACGGTTTAACGCCATATACTCCGATAGATAACCAATATGTACTTGACGAAAAGGAAGTTGCCCTTACCGGGGATTATGTAACTTCTTATAACACCACCATAAAATCTGTAGCGGCGGCAAAAGGCCTGGCTGTATTTGATGCCTATACCTTTCTGCAAAATGTTAAACTGAACGGTCTGGTGGTTGACGGTGTAAGCGTTAACTCAAATTACATCAGCGGCGGACTGTTTTCGCTGGACGGAGTACACCTTACACCGCGGGGCTATGCAATTGTGGCCAATGAGTTTATTAAGGCTATTAATGATAAATACAACTCATCAATACCACAGGTGAATATATCAGATTATAACGGGGTTAAGTTTCCTTGATAGTACTAAGTCTTTAGTCAGAAGTCTTAAGTTCTAAGTCGATAGAGGGTAAATCCTGACTTAGCACTTAAGACTTTCGGCTAAAGACTAAAATCACTCCGCAGCACTATCCGGCTCCGATTCATCGCCTGGCTCCCATAGCTCAATAATGTTCCCTTCCGGATCGAGAATATGAACAAATTTACCATAATCATATTCAGCAATCTCGTCAATAATGGTTACGCCATCTTTTTTTAATTCGTCTACCAGTGCAACAAGATTTTCTACCCGGTAGTTAATCATAAAAGGCTTGGCCGACGGATTAAAATATTTGGTATCCTGCGGGAACGTACACCAGGAGGTGGACCCTATTTTCGACGGATCATCTGCATGCCGCCACTCAAACGTTGTCCCGTATTGGCCGGAAGGCAGTCCAAGGTTTTTGACATACCATTCGTTCATACCTTTCGGATCGTCGCATTTAAAAAATACGCCTCCAAGGCCCGTTACTTTTTTCATAGTTTAATTCTGTTTGTATGATTAAGTTGCTATAACATAGAAGGAAAGTTGTACAGTATTTTGAATGCTATTTAACACCTGTTAAATACTTCTTTATGCACAGCTTCCTGAGCAATTTCCATCTATTTTAAGACATTACCAAATCTGTTTTCAGATCGTTTATCCAATACTAACGACAATTTTAAAGCTACACTGCAGTATCGTTTGCGGACAGGTTCTTACCCTTTCAGCCTATGAATAACCTCTTTTAACTTTTCGTTGCTGTTGATGGTTTTTAAACCCTCTTCATACCCTATCATATAAATTTCTTCGGCGGCATCGGTATCAAAAATACCATAACCACCCAAGCCACGCGGCTCGATAACTATATCGCACAACATTTTATGCGCATTGAGGCCCGAATTAATCGTTATCATGGCCGCCCTGTCAACCAGGTTCACAAATGATTTAATTGTTGAAACAACAGGCAAATGGTTACAGCATGAACCTATGATGAGGTCACAATTGCCCACCAATGGTTCAACCGGAAAATTATTGAGTATGCCGCCATCAACAAACATATGATCGTTAATGATGATGGGCCTAAAAATACCTGGCAAACAGCATGACGCTAAAATTGCTATATCCAACTCGCCCTCGGTAAAATAAACCAGCTTTGCTTCTCCAATGTCAACGGCGGGAATGGTAACACGTGTTTTGAGGCTTTGAAAGGAATTATGTGGAATATATTTATTAATCAATACCCTGGCATGTGTTATTGAGATCAAACCGTTGCTGCCAAATGCCGGGCGCAGCAATTTGAGCAGGCTGTTGTCTTTGATGACGCGTAAAATTTCTTTTGGGGTATATCCCTCTGCAAAAAAAGCCGCAGCTATTGCGCCTGCACTTGTGCCCGAGATATGCGAGAATTTGATACCATAATCGGTTAGGGCCTGCATCACCCCCAAATGGGCCACCCCTCTTACCCCCCCGCCAGACAACACTAATCCTATCTTTCTTGAGCCGTTTTGATCAATATTTGTATTCATTTTTTATAGATTACCACCAGTCCGTTACCCGGGAAAATCATCGGACCGTTGAGGTCAAGATATTACTTTTTTAATTTAATAATGTTAATTTTTTAAATGATCAACTTTATTAATCTTATTCGCCGGACGACAGATGGCATAATTTCTATACATCAACTGTACCAAATGGTGCCGCCCTTGTTTTTTGTTATCAATTAAGAATACAATCAATATATCATATACGTATTTATCTCACCGAAGAAAATATCATATCTTTTAAAGATTTAACGGAAAATTAATTTTACTACAGGTTCTTTGGTACAGTTTTTCGGGTTCTTTACCTGATGACAAAAAACCTTCTCCTCTTCCTGTGCCTGTTTATTGTAAAAACCTCCTTAGTGTGCGCACAATCACCAACGCTCAATGGCGTATACATTGGTGCAGAGTTATACAACACGCCTTTTAACGGCATGCAGATCAACAATATCGTGATCAGTTTCCGGAGCGATGGCACTTTCAATAACGCATTGAACCAGGCAGACTGGAAAACCAAATCCAGCGGTTCTTACACAGTTAAGAACAACCTTGTACAACTCACATTTAAAAACGGCGACGAAAGCAAAAAATATAAACTGGCAGCTAATGGACACCTTGAAAGTACAGCAGGGATAAAACATACCTTGTATAAGGTTAAAAAAGTAACTGTTATCCCTGCCGGGCTATATGAAAAAAGAAGCGCTTCCACCAGTGGGGGAATAGGTACGGGAATGCCGGCGGTGGGCGCTTTTTCTTCTGATTTAATTTATTTTGATGGTAAAGGAAATTTTTCAACAGAACGGTCGAGCGTTGTTGGTGTAACGGGTGATGCAGTGGGCGGTACTATAGGTGGTAAATTTGAAAAAAACGGTAAAACCAGTGGAACTTATAAATTGGGCGATGGAGAAATAACTTTAACATTTGGTAATGGCACTGTTGCCAAACAAAGCTTCTTTTACAGTCCGCCAAATGAAGAAGACCTGATTTTGTTGAATGGTGAATTCTATTTCAGAAACGAGGATGACAAAGAAAAGCCAGCAATTACACAAGGAACCACCGTTAGTTCAAAGACAAATACAAGTAAACCTGCAACAACTGGCCTGCCTGCGCCAGCCAGTCTGCTTACCCAACTCAGGGCACACTATGGTGGCGAAAACATAGACAAGTTAACAACTGTTAGGGAAACGGCCACAGTAACAGGTAACATGCAAATTATCGCTTTAACCGATATCCTTAATAACAGGATCCGTGCAGAAGTAAGACAGAACGGGAAGTTACTACTGGTAAAACAGCTGGACGGAAACGAAGGCTGGCAATGGATGAACGGCACAAAAAAGCCTTTAACGCAGGATGAAAAAGACGAACTAACCTTAAGCCTGTACCAGGGGATCCTGGGCTTGCATAAAAAACTAAACAGCTCTTTCCTTACAGGCACAGTATCCGCATCGGGCGATGATTATATCGTCACTTTTTACAGAAGTAAGAATAAACTGTTGTACCTGATTGGTAGTGATTATAGCCTGAAAGGAAATGCTTACTCCATCAATTCAGCGCCTGCTAATATTTCTATCTACAAAGATTTCACAAAAGCCAATGGCATCACCTATCCTGCTACCACCGAATCATCCGACGGAAAAAACAAACTGGTGTCAAACACGACCTCTATCGAGTTTAATCCTGTTTTAACCGAAGATAGTTGGAAAATGCCGGGAAGCTAAGTGTATACTTAGCTGTTGCGGTTCCATTTAAGCCTGTGGATACGCTTCCAGTCGGTGAGTAATAATCCAGCTAAAAAATCAAGTATGGCAATCATATATCTGACAAATTGATAACTAAAGATAGCGATTAAATCATAACTAAAAGACTTTCAGGCGATAAATTACCTCTACTTTTTCAAAAACGACATAGCCGCCGCACTTCCCGCCCCTACTGTTAGCCCGGCTGCCACATCGGTTGGATAATGAACACCGAGATACATTCTTGAATAGCTGGTGGCGCCCGCCCAAAAGAAAGATGGCGCTATCACATACCATTTAGGATAAGCCGCCGATAAAGCCGTAGCCGTAGCGAAGCTTGATGAAGTATGCCCCGAGGGGAACGAGGTACCGCCCGCCCGGTAAACCGGCGTGATATTGATATTTTGAATAAAAGGCCGCGGCCTTTTCACCAGATGCTTGATCAGCAGCATAAAACCATATGATATGGCCGTGCTGCTGGCTACATAACCTGCGTTTTGGCGCATTTCTTTATTATTGCTTGCAATACCTCCTACCAGTAAGCCCGCCGGGATCCCGATATCGCCGTACAAAACATTCTTGCTCAGGAACATGAAAAAACCTGTTTGGCCGGGTGTGCGTTGATTTTGCAGATCGATCATGACACGGTCGTCCCAGCGCTGAACAGCGGGGGGAATAAATGCAGGACTATTTACGGTGACTTTCGCCGAATCCGCCTGAGCGAAAGCTTTGTTTGTGAAGCAAATAAATAAGCACTGCAAATGAATTAAAACTACCAGGGATTTAAGCGGGGAGATCTTTTTCATAGGCGGTTTAGTAGCAATATCCACACTGCTAATTTAACTATAAATGCCTATTGCATAGAGATTGTTTGTTCGCCGAAACAGAACCACAAAGAATGGATGACCAGAAGAATAAGACTTACGAAATTTTTGAAGCTTTGTAAGTCTTATTCTTCAACTTACTAAGGGTAGATACAAAGCAAAGATGCGTCCTATTATACACTTACCCTCATCTATCCCAACTTCTCAATAATCTCGGCGGTAGTACCCACCTGCCCTATTCTCGGGAAAATGTATTTAAAGCTGTGGGCATGCGCTTCGGGAAACATATCGGTCATGGCATCACTGGCAAAGGCTATATTGTAGGCATGCTCGTTGGCCGAGCGGGCAGTAGCTTCAACGCCTATGCTGGTGGCTACGCCGGCCAGTACAATTTGCGTGACGCTTCTCTTTTGCAATTCCTCGTGCAGACCTGTGTTATAAAAAGCGCCCCAGGTTTTTTTGGTGATAAAAATATCCGTTGATTCGGTTTTAATTTCGGGCACTATTTCGTTCCAATCGACCGGGAGTTCGGTCATGCTGTTTCTATTGTTGTCGCGCCTGGTTTTAAAAGCCGCACCGGTTGGTTCTACATGAACAACAACAATAGGCTTACCGGCCTTACGAAAGGCTTCAACCAATTGAGCCGATTTTTCAAGTATGCCGGCCATTGGATGAGCACATGAAAGTTGTACAATGTATTTCTGCAAATCTATCAGCACCAGTGCTGTATTTTGATCTAATGTAGTTATCATGGTAGTTGATTGTTTAATGTTAAGAAATTGCTTCGGTAGATTGCTGCACAGCAGCCATCGCTTTCTTTTTAAGCCTGCTGCGCGTTAAAAAAACAAAATGCAAAACACCCAACAGCAGTGCTACCATGCCTTCGGCCATAACAGTATCGGGTACGCCTATTTTTTGCGAAACTGCGCCAATGAGCAAACCGCCAAGCGGCTGCATCCCAAAAAAAGACATAGCATAATAACTGATTACCCGGCCTCGCATTTCGGGAGTAGCAGTAGTTTGGATAATGGTATTACCAATGGTAACCTGCGACATCATACCAAAACCGATAATTGCTGAAAAAAACAGCGCAACAGGATAATTGTGCATATGCGAAAATGCGATTAGCCCCGCGGCAAATATCAGCGTATTAACGGCCAGAATCTTTTTTAGATCGGTACCGGCACTTAATGAGGCCAGGAAAATCCCGCCGCCAAAAGCACCAAGCCCTATAACACTATCTATAACCCCAAAAGTAGAGGCCGTTCCCTTAAATATGTCCTTAGCATAAACCGGTATCAGCGTACTGAAAGGCAGTACAAACAAGCTTATGGAAGCAAGCATCAGTAACATGAACTTTATAGTGGGGGTATTGCGGATATATTCGAAGCCGTCTTTTAGATCGGCAAATACGTTTTTACCGTGGGGCTTGGGCATAAATTCGGGCAAACGCATCATCAGCAATGAGCCAATTACCGCAATAAAGCTCAGAGCATTGGCCCCAAAACAAACCGAATCGCCAAATTTTTCAATAATCAGGCCCGCTATCCCCGGCCCTATTAACCGCGACAGGTTCACCATGGAAGAGTTAAGGGCAAGCGCATTAGGCAGGTCGGATTTATCATCAACCATTTCATATACCAACGATTGTCTTGCCGGAACATCAAATGCGTTAATCAGCCCTAAAACAGCAGTCAAAGCCATGATAGCCCAAACCGAATAATACCCAAAAAACACCAGCACGGTGAGCAAAATGGCTTGTACCATGGAAGCCACTTGCGTAAACAACAATACTTTAAAGCGGTTATACCTGTCAGAAACCACACCGCCCAAAAACGAAAAAAGAAACGAGGGGAACAAACTTGCAAACAAGGTTAGCCCCAACATAAACTTGGAGTGCGTTTGCGAATAGATCACCCAGCTTACGGCGGTTTTTTGCATCCAGGTACCCAACAATGAAACGGATTGCCCGGCAAAATACAGCCGATAGTTGCGGCTTTTAAAAGCGTTGAATGTACTTAGCTTACTCATTTATCCCTTTCTGTCAGTTTTTATTAATCAAAGTCAACAAGTTTGGCCAGAGGTGCCAGCGCTTTTTTCAGGATCTCCTGCTCTTCGGCAGTGCAGGTGGCTTCGAGGGCGCGGTTAAGCCATTCATCTTTTTCACTTCTTGATTTATGGATGAGGCTGATCCCCTCTTCCGAAAGTGAAATGATCACCTTGCGTTTATCCAGCTCGGAGATGCGTCTCTTGATCAATCCGAGATTAAGCAGGTTGCTTAATATCTGCGACATGGATTGTGTGGTAATCTTCTCCATAGCTGCCAACTCGTTAGGCAGGATCTCCTCATGCTGAAAGATCAGTGCCATGGTTGACCGCTCGGTAAGCGAAAGCTTTTCGGCAGTAGCCGAAGTCTTCCTGATCTTTTTACTAAGCCTGCCAATGATAAACCTCAATTCGGAAGCCAGTTGAATCTCTTTTTCTTCGCTCATATACAATTAATCAGTTAAACTTGTAAGTTTACCTTACAAATATAGAGAATGTTTTGTTAGGAGAATGTAAAACCTGAACCGGGATTTGGGTAGATTTTCCAGATTTAAGGGATTTTGATTTGCATGCTGCCCCGGCAGGTTATCGATCCAAAATCAAAATGAGTTAAGAAAATCTGATGAATCCGAAAAATCCACCCAAATCCCGGTTCGTTTCGTAATTTTACCCCGTGCCTGCTCCTGAAAAGAAAACACCTAGAAGAAAGAAAGCGCCTGCCCGAAAAAAACCAGCGGCTAAAGTAAAACAGCAAGCTCGCTTTTCTACACAGTGGGCGATGGCTATCGGGGCTTTGCTCCTTATCCTGCTCTCCCCTTTTTATTATGGTTATATTTTAAAATTCGGCAGTGCCACCTGGCGGTGGATCATGGATGCGGGTGAGGATACCCATTACCGAAAATATAAGAACTTTGCTATCCATATTCCCGACGGTTATTCGGTATATGGTATTGATGTGTCATCCTACCAGGGCCGCATTAACTGGAAACAGGTAAAGGCCATGCGCGAGGGCGATGTCCATATCAGCTTTGCATTTATAAAAGCAACCGAAGGTATATTAAGTGTCGACCCTTATTTTCAGCGCAACTGGCGCGAAGCGCCGAAGGCAGGCATCATGTGCGGCGCTTATCATTTTTTTCTTCCGCAAAAAAGTGGTGTATGGCAAGCTAAGTTTTTCCTGCAAACCGTAAAAACTGAAAAAGGCGACCTGCCCATGGTGGTGGATGTGGAACGATTGTATCGCACCAGTCCTGAAAAAATGCGCGAGCAATTGGAGAGTTTTATCAAAACTATTGAAACCCGTACGGGGATCAAACCCATCATCTACACCAACCTGAAATTTTACCAGGACTACCTGGAGGGTTATTTTGATGGTTATACCCTTTGGATAGCACACTACTACCAGCCCAAACTGCTTGTATCCAACAAAACCAACTGGAAATTCTGGCAGCACTCGGATAAGGCCCATGTTAATGGTATTAACCATGTTGTGGATTTTAATGTTTTTAAGGGTGATAGTACGGAGTTTGAGAAATTGCTGGTGCCGTAAGTAAAATCTCCTTAGTTAAATTACTGCTCAACGATTTGGGCTAAAGCCAGCCGCTCCTTAAATTACAAACCGTCGGTTAAAACCGACGGCAATGAAATAACAAATCTTTAAACAAATATTTTCAGACAAAGATATAAAACACTCCTTTGTCTGATGTGCAGCCATTATTACTACAAAATAAAAAACGTCATTGCCGTTGGTTTTAACCGACGGAAGTATGGTAGAAGTAAAAGGGTTTTAGCCAAAAAGCACTAAATAAAATAACCAGTCAATATCTCTTTTCTAACACGCAATAAATATGTATATTGATGTTAAAAACAAGAACAAACGTTGTACAAAAGAAAAATTGCCTTAGCTGCCAGCCATGTTCATAAAGAAGATGAAGATACGCTGGATGTGGAATTTTGGCTCAGCAAAAGCCCTTCGGAACGACTGGCGGAAGTAGTTCGCTTGAGGCGATTATATTTTATTTCATCAGGCAAAACCTTTCCAACCAAAATAGAGAAAATTATTTTTAGAAGAAAATTGCAATAGCTAAGCAGATCAATTTGTTTGGAAAAGTCTTCTAAAAATACTTCTATCTAATATTGACAATATTATTTACTTAATTCTGCTTCTTATAGTACAACACATACGATCCTCCCAAAATCGCCAGAAACACCAACGGCATCACACGGTTTGCTACCGGATCACCTGATGCACTATGTGCTATAAACGCCGAAACAAATACAAAAGTAAATCCTGCATAAGTCCACTCTTTTAGCCTGGCAGGCACTGGTACCAATAGTAATATTGCACCGATAACCTTGGCTATTGCCAGTTCAATCCTGAAGTAATCGGGGAAGCCTAAATGATGAAAAGCTGCAGCCATTTCGGGCTTTGTTAAGTATGAATAGCATGAAAAAGCCATCATCAATGCTACAATAGCGGTCAGTATCCAGTAAAAAATTTTAGTTGCTTTCATTTAATGAATTATTTGCCGCAAACTTAGCTACCTTTGCTATTAAAAAGATACTACTATCCTAAAGGATACCGGTATCGTTAAGGATAGCAAGTATGAATAACGAACAAATCATTCACAATAAAGAGACCTGCAAAGCTTCTGTAACCGCAGTACGCGATACGCTTTATGTAGTAAACGGTAAATGGAAGCTGCCGATGCTGGTAAGCCTGATGACCGGCCCTAAACGGTTTAAGGAACTTCAGCGCGATCTGGAAAGCATCACGCCTAAAATACTTTCGAAAGAGTTAAGGGAGCTTGAACTAAATGGCTTTGTTAAACGGACTGTTTATGATACCACACCGGTAACTGTAATTTATGAACGTACCGAATATGCCGATACGCTTGGCAAAGTTGTATCAGAATTACGCGAATGGGGCATGAACCATCGTGAGCATATTAAACAAATGAGCCGGGCTGAAGCCGATGCCAAAAAAGCTATGGCAGTTTCATTATAATGTGGTAAATAGCTCTTCAGAATTTAGATGCACAAAGCGCCTTTGCCTGGTAAGCAATGGCGCTTTTATAAATAACAATACTAAGCTTTCTTCCTTTCGGGATGATGGGCACTATCCCTGCTTGATGTTTGATCGGAGCGTTGCCCGCCTGCGTTACTGATGCCTTTTTGCTTTTGGGCATCATTATGATTAGTAAAGGCACGATCGGCAGTTGGTTTGCCTTGTGCGTTAGCATTATTCTTAAAATCCTGTTGACCTTTCATAATAACTATATTTAAATTCAACAATGTTTATATCATAACTACAGCTAAAGCGCGATTGGGTTTTATTAATTTGATATAGTACTATTCATTGTGGGTAGTTGCGTTATTAACAAGTTCCATAGCGCCCTCTGCACCAAGGCGTTCCATCAAATTAAACTCTTTAGATTCAAGGCGGTTGTAGTTTGTAAAAAAAGCCTCTATCTGGTCGGTAAGGCTGTGCGGCAGTTGTGCCGCATCATGCAGATCGGTAAAAATTTTTGATACTACGGGCACTGCCAGCAACCTGTCGTTCCGGTAACGTTTCCCATCCGGACCAGCTTGTTCTACCTTAAAAGCCCCTATCAGCCGGCAATCTATCACACAGCCCGGAAAAGTACTGATCTCCGATATGACCAACACATCCAAGGGATCGCCGTCGCCCCCCACTGTATTGGGTATAAAGCCAAAATCAAAAGGAAAAACCATACCTGCAGGCAGTAGTTTTTTAAGCTTGAACTGATTTGTGGCGGCATCATAATCATACTTGTGGCCACAGCCTTTAGGCGTTTCAACAATCACCGTGATCCTATTTTCTAAATTATCCATACATACATATTTTATAAACCCGGTATTTTAACCCCGGAAGCTTTCAAGTCCTGCAAAATGTTTTCCTGTACGGCCAGTTTGGTATCCTGGAAACCATGTGCATGAACCCAAACATTAACCCCTACACGATAACCATCAGGATCTAAACCGGCAATACCTATCCTCCTGTCCGGAGTTTCCAATATGTTCTTTGATTTATCGATAGAAGAGTTAATGACCGACTTCACCTCATTAAAGTCAATATTATTGGTAAACTTCAGCTCGATATCAAGCCTGCGGGTGCCTTCCCTGCTGATGTTAATAATCACTTCGTTTGAGAGCTTGCTGTTAGGCATAATAACTATCCGGTTATCGAAGGTTTTAACAACGGTATAAAAGATCTGGATAGCGGTAACCGTGCCTTCAAGTCCCTGGGCTATGATGTTATCGCCCACAACAAAAGGTTTAAGCAAAAGGATGAGCACTCCGCTGGCAAAGTTCTGCAGCGTACCCGAAAGCGCTAAACCGGCTGCTACACCAAAAGCGCCAACAAGTGCGGTGAACAAAGTGATAGGCACGCCCATGATCTGCACAACCCCTAATATCAGCAGCACACGTAGTATAACGCCCACAAGGCTTTGCAAAAAGGGTTTTATGGTAGGATCTATTTCCTTTTTCTGCATATGGCCCTGCCACCATTTAAGCAGCAGGTTAATGAGCCAAAGGCCGATGAATAAAACCACCAGCCCAATCAAAAAACTGGGTGCATAACGGATCACCCAAATGTATACCTGTTCATAAAACTTTTCAATCTTCATAAAACAAATCGTTTAGCTTCCGTATAAAACCACCTATGCTTAACGCATATTTGGGGGAAGGGTTTGTTTTAATGGCGTCAGCATTTCTTTCATCAATTAAAAAACTATAAAACAACAGCTTAACATCTGCGATAAACAACAGCACAAGCCTATTAATTAAGCAGATTATTGATTATTTTTGTGTATGCAAACACTCGAGATAATTGTTCCTGATAATAAAACACGTTTGGTTAAGGATATCCTGAAAGAATTGGGTGTAACTATTAAAGTAAAAAAAGAGAACAAAACACCTAATGCCGAAACTATTGCCGCTATGGACGAGTTAAAAGCAGGCAAAGGCAAAAAATTCAAAAGTGTAGACGAACTGTTCAAAAGTATCTAATTTGATCATGTTCGAGATCGTCACCTCAACCAAATTCCTCAAAGATTTAAAATTACTTAAAAAGCGTTCGCTTAACGATTTTCAGCTGTTGCAGAACGTAATTACCATACTCGCCAACAAAGGTCATATGGGCCTCGACAAAAAACATAAAGCCCATAAGTTAAGTGGTAGCTACAAAGGCTATTGGGAATGCCATGTAAAGCCCGACCTACTACTGATCTGGGATGAGAATGAACAGATCAACCTTTTAGAATTAGTGCGCACCGGAACTCATTCAGATCTGTTTTAACAACCATTTAACACTTCAGCCCTCCAAGTGTTAACAAATGTTAAAAGTGTTAAATTTCAACACGTTACCATTTTTAAGCCCTAATTTGGTATTAACTATTTGAAAAAACTTTTACACTTTATCATGAGCTACAACAAGATCAATAACCTTTTGGGCTGGCTTTGTTTTACCGTTGCATCCTTAACTTACATCCTTACTTTAGAACCCTCTGTAAGTTTTTGGGACTGTGGCGAATTCATTTCCTGTGCCTATAAACTCCAGGTATCGCACCAACCGGGCTACCCGCTTTTTGCCATGATAGGCAAAGCCTTTTCCCTGCTCTCCATGGGCGACAGGACAAAAGTTGCCTACTTTACCAACCTTGGTTCGGCACTGGCCAGCGGGGCTACCATTATGTTTCTATTCTGGAGCATAACCGCCCTTGCCAAAAAACTGCTTGCTATAAAAAATACTACTGTTAATACAACCCAAACCTTACAAATAATGGGTGCCGGACTAACCGGCGCCCTTGCATTTACCTTTACCGACACCTTTTGGTTTTCGGCAGTGGAAACCATCGTTTTTGCATGGTCGTCATTATGTACCGCAATAGTATTCTGGGCTATTTTAAAATGGGATGCCGTTGCCGATGAACCGCAAGCCGACAGGTGGCTGGTTTTTATAGCTTATGTAATCGGCCTTTCTATCGGCATACATCTGCTCAATTTATTAACCATACCGGCTTTGGTAATGGTTTATTATTTCCGCAGGCATAAAAACATCAATATTAAAAGCGGTCTGATAGCATTTGCCGTGAGCATCCTGATCCTGGCCTTCGTTCAGTTCGGGATAAGGGGATATACCATTGGTCTCGCGGCCCGGTTCGATCTGTTTTTTGTAAACAGTCTTGGACTTGGTTTTGGCAGCGGCGTTTTGTTCTTTTTTTTGCTGATCATCGGCTTGCTTATCGCCGGGATCCGGTACAGCATCCGCAAGCAAAAACATCTTTTAAACGTAAGCCTGCTATGCATTGTGTTTGTTTATTTTGGATACAGCTCCTTTGTTTATATCCCCATCAGGGCATCGGCGGGCACCAACCTTAACAACTCCCACCCCAGCGACGCGTTTACGATGTATGAGTACCTTAACCGTACCCAATACGGCGAAACTCCCTTACTTAAGGGCCCATACTTTGATGCTAAAATAACAGATGTTACAGATGGCACACCGCTTTATCGTAAAGGAAACAGCAAATACGAGGTAGCCTATAATAAGCCTAATTATGTTTATGACCACACCAGCATTCTGCCCCGCATGTGGTCGACAGAGGAGAATACCACCTATGCCCAGGACGTGCAGTTTTACCGCGACTGGCTGCAGTTGAGCGATAATGCCACGCCTACCTTTTCGGATAATTTAAGGTGGATGTTCAGCTGGCAAATGTACCAGATGTACTGGCGTTATTTTATGTGGAACTTTGTTGGCCGCTACAACGATGATGATATGGAAGGGCAGACCAACATGAATGGCATCGGCGGTAACTGGACGTCGGGCTTGTTCAACAACGCCTCCAATACGCCTAAGTTTGTATTGAATAATGTTACCTATACGCCCCTTTATGCACTGCCTTTAGTAGTAGGCTTGTTTGGCATGTTTTATCACTTCAAAAAACGGAAGAAAGATGCTCTGGTCATAACGTTGCTATTCTTTTTCACCGGGTTGGCTATAGTATTATATGTTAACCAGCCATCTGTACAGCCGCGCGAGCGTGATTACTCATACGTTGGCTCATTTTATGCATTTGCCATTTGGATTGGTTTAGGATTGATAGCACTGATTGACATAGTACCTAAAAAGATCAGTCCGCGGTTTGCCACCATTGGGGCTATGGTTATTTGTACTATTGTTGGCCCTGTTTTGCTGGCAAGTAAAGAATGGAAAAACCACGACCGCTCAACCAAAATGGCGGCGTATGATATGGCTTACAATTACCTCATGTCCTGCCCAAAAAATGCCATTTTGTTTGATTTGGGTGATAACGACACCTACTCGTTATGGTACGACCAGGAGGTGGAGAACATCCGGCCCGATGTGCGTATTGTAAACCTGAGCCTATTGAGCGCCGATTGGTCGGTAAGGCAAATGCAACGCAAAATAAACCAGGCCGATGCGCTGCCCATCACCATGAGCTTTGATAAATACAAGCTCGGTACCCGTGACGTGATCAGGTATAATGATGCCAAAGTACCGGGTTATGTTGACGTAAAAGATATTTTTGATTTTATCACATCAGATGATAAACGTACTCACGTTGAGTACACCAACGGCACCACCGAAAATTATCTGCCTACCAAAAACTTCAAGCTGGCGGTTAATGCTGATGATGTAATGAAAAACAAGGTTATTACACCTGAGCAAAAAGGCATGCTAACGGATACCATGAAATGGAAATTCCCTCCTAATTATATCACCAAAGAAAACCTTGCCATGATAGATATACTGGCGCACAATGATTGGAAGCGTCCAATTTGCTTCACTATATCCATTGGGCAAACAAGCATGGTTGGTTTACAGCCATATTTATACCAGGAAGGGTTTACTTACCGCTTGTTGCCTTTCAAAACTGATTCATCGTTGGCAGATCAGCTTTCAAAAATCAACAGCCTGGTGATGTACAGCAACATGATGGATAAGTTTAAATTCGGCAATTTTAAAACAGCCCGGTACCTTGATCAGCAATCAATCCAGGTATTTTATCCGCAACTGGTATCAACTTTTTCTGATCTTTCAGCAGGGTTATTAAAAGACGGTCATCCAAACCTTGCACTTAATGCATTGCATAAGTATGAAGAAGTTATGCCCGACATCAACCCTAACTTTATGACCGCACAAGGCAAAATAACAATGGCCGATACCTCGTATAAGTTGGACTATGCCAAGCTGGGTAATAAATTGATCAAAAGTGTTAACAGCTACCTAACCGATCAGCTTGATTATAACTACCATCAGTTGCAAAAAGATACAGGCCGGTTAAGTCCGCGCGATGTGCAGATCAGTATGTCACTGCTGAACAACATGGTTGCCATCACCCATAACGGCAATCAAAAAGAACTAAGCGGACAATTAGTTGCCCAGCTTAATGATTATGCCGAAAAGTTTAAAAGTATTCTCCAGCTCTAAACAACCAACATATATATGCTATGGGGCAGGCTATTTGATTTAGCCTGCCCCTTTTTTATATTTTAATAATTCACATACTTTTCTTCAAAAGTACCATCGGCATACAGGTCTATCAAACCATAGCCTGGGGCTGTTTCCCGGCGGTTACCCTCCCACCATGCACCGGAAACGGCGCCATTGCACAGGTAAGTAACATTGTTATAAACCACCTTATCGCGCATGTGCAGGTGACCGCTCAGACATAATTTTACGTTAGGGTGCTGGTAAAACAGGTTGATGATTTTAGCAGTATCAGTATGCATGTCGCCGCCAAGCATTGTCCACTTGTTTACAATATCATCCTCTATCATCAGTAAAGCGGTCAATATCGGTATGTGCGACATGACCATTACCGGCATATTGGCATCTGTAGCTTTCAGTTCATCGCTTAGCCAGTTAAGCTGTTCATCGCCCAGCTTGCCTATATACCAGGTATTATCAATATCTAAGTGCACACTGTCCAGCACAATGATCTTCCAGCCGTTTTTTTCCATGCTGTAATAAGGCTTTACAAGCTGCAGTTTATCCAGTGCGTATTTTTTTCCGTAGATGGCCTGGCCTTTGTCGTCCTCGTACCACCAGATATCGTGGTTGCCCAAACAATAATGAACGGGCAAACTGCATTCATTTTTCATGATGTTTTGCACCAGCTTCCATTGATCATTGATGGTACTGATGTTTTCCTTGTTCATATCAAAAACAATGTCGCCGCCATTTAATACCATATCAACCTTTGGCGTTTGTTGCTGCAGGTGGTGAAGGCACCTGGTAAACCTGGCAGGGGCATCAAACTTATCCTTCAGGTGCACATCGGTAATGTGGGCTATTCGCAATGATGGCTTTGCAGCCGGTGTTGTATTGCCGAGTGCTAATGAAGGTGCCAGAAGCAGGCCGCCTATATTTTTTAATGCTGATCTTCTTTCCATAATATAAAAGCTGCCTCCCGGGTTCAGGCAATTTGAGGGTTAAAAATACATTTATAATATTGGTGAGCCACGGGAATTTCTGTTAAACTTTTATTAAGAAAATAATGACCGAAACACCTGTATAAAACAAAAAGCCTTCCGCGTTAGCAGAAGACTTAATAGATTTGTGTAGGGAAGGTTAAAATATTATTTCGGAGCGCTTAGCTATTAATTATTGAAGATATGGCCTGCCTGCCATGTACTCATTTACAACCCCGGCAATGTATTTATTGTTGTAACCCGTTTCTTTGTTTTGCAAAACTGTTTTATAATAAAGCAGCAGAAAATCGTACACCCCCAGTTCGTGAACCTGCTGGCTGGTCTTAAACAAGCGGTTCATACTCATTTGAATAAGGCTGATCACAAGCAGGTTCAAATCTTGCGGCACCGTTCCGGATGAAATAAGTTCGGCAAGCAATAAAGCTGCCGGCCTGTTGTTTAAACTCCGGTACCTGAGCAGGTCGTTGCCTGCAACCGCGGCGCCTTCGGGAAATAGGCCCTCAATCTTGTTACGGTAATGCCTGTATTTAAAAGTCAGTTGCTTTGAAAGCAGGTTATCATAATTAACGCCCGGATATGATGAAGCTACAAGCAGCTTCATAAGCTCGTTTTTTTGTTCGATCTGAAAATCAAAATCGTTCAACAGCCTGTCAATTGATAACAGTCCCCAAAGCCACCTCACCTCTTCAAAGTTTTCGGTCACATCCGCTCTTGATATGAGGCTGGCTATGGCAAGGCTATCGTTAAAAAACAACTGTTCAACAAGCTCAATGGATGCTTCTCCGTAACGTTCCAGTTCGCGCTCGTAGGTATCAAACTGAACCTTCCAGATCTGCTTTGATTTAATTAAGGCCGAAAAGCAATTGTTAATATTTTGAATGACCCTGCCCAATGCAAATACAGAAGCCAGATGGACCCTGAAACGAATATGAGGTTCAGGATCAGCATAACGTACATAAAACCACTGATCAATCAAGTCTTCATGGTAAAGCTTTTTGCTTAGCTGTATCAGCTCATTGCCTATCACATGCTCGGCAGTTTCAATACCGCAATACAGTTTTACATACAACCATTCATCCCCCGGGAAAAACTGACGTTTAGCTGCATTTGTACTAAGCGGCCCCATACCGGTATACTTGCCGGCTATCTTTTCGCCCCGTTTTAAAACAGCCACAAATTGGTTACCGATAAGCTTTTCATCCTTCTTTTTAAGCATGATATTATCGCGTTCGCCAATGTATTCCTTTAAAATAATTTCATTCTTTTTCTTGCATGACGAAAGCCATGCAGCAACCTCAAGCCTGCTGTTAGTATGTACGACCAATTCACTATCAATATCTGTAAAAACAAAAGCCTCAGGCAGATCCCAGTATTTAACAAACTTCGCCCACGCTTCGTTGTAATCAACAGCCAGTTCTTTTAACAGCTGCTGTAAATCAGCATTGGTCATGTACCAGGTTTTTAAGGCTAATATTACACCTTCATAAACTACCCTTGGCGTTTTGGTTACCCCAAGTTTAGGTAATATATCAAGATTAAACCCAAGCTCGTATTTTGAATCCTGGCATTGCAGATCGGCCAGGAACCGGTACACGGGTAAGGCTGTCATTCCGTAATTATATGCTGTATCTAAGCGTGGGATAATCCGTTTGCCTAATTTGGCCGAACGCAGCACAACATTATTTCCTTTAACAGATACAAGCAGATCTGTTACGTTAACTTCCTGGTCACCAGTGCTTACCGGCGTTTGAAACCGGTAATCCCGATATGGTGCGGAGGTAAAGCTCCCCAGGTAGTCATCAGGCGTGTGTACAATTTCGGCAACTATAGCCGGCTCATAAATACGGGTTTCTGTTTCGGCTATTTCATCAAGGATCTGGCCAAAATTCCGCTCGGCATTAGCCAAACGGCCAAACATGGAGGTACCGGCCGGCCACCCGCAATATTCAAGATACAGCAAGGGCTCATCATGACCCGAAATACGAAACATTACCGAAAAACTTGGCGGCAACTCATCATCGTAAGCTTTAACGTTTTCAAACTGTGACTTTTGCAAATGGATAATTTCCTGCCCGGGATTGTTAACAATTTGCCCGATAAGCCACTTCACGGCACTAGTATATTGCAGATTTTCACCATCAGTTGCAGAGCCGGAGGATTCTGTATAACAGTTTATGGCATAGCCGATACCTTTTTCAGGATCAAGCACTTCTGTTAGCAAAATCTCCCGCTCATGATACCGGTCGCGGAAGCGTTTTATAAACGTTTCCAGGTTTTTACTTTGATGCCTGGGTGTGATCCGGTTAAGCAGATCAATGGCATCGAGCAATTTATCAGCATAAGCTTTATCAAGCGTAGCCGAATCTGCCTGCCTAAAATAATCAACCTGCAGCAATGTCCCCTGTGAGGCATCACCTGGCAAATCTTTCAAAATCATAGCAACCTTATTATTTTTTGTAATTACATTATCGGTGCCCGTCAGTACCTGCTTAACGGTATTCAGTTTTGACAAATAGCTTTGCGCTTGCATACTTTGATGTGCCAACCGGGTAAAAATGCCGATGGCCTGGTCAAGGTATTCCCCGCTGTCAATACACGGTTCAAGCTCACTCCACAAAACCTGGTTTTTAATCAATTGATCCAAAAAAGCAGCGGCACATTCCGGATTTTTGCCAAGTTTTTGCGTTATAAATAAGCCTATCGAATTGTATGTCCTGGCGTTTTCACAAAACCCGATAACCGCCTGCAGATCGTCAGATATCTTTACCGGCGATGCTTTGTATTTACCACGGTTTACAGTTTGACGGTCAATTTTACGGTAGGTCCCGTTTAAGGTATACATTGTTTTATTTACCTTGTAACTTAACAATGTCCGTATGAGGCGATTATTTAAAATCTGACCGTTCAAATTAACCGCTGCGGCAACATTAAGCCTTACATGCTGGTAAGCATTACCAAGCTGTAAATCGGTCGTATTCCCCCAGGTAACAGGAGCGCAACCTGCAAATAACCCTGATGGATTGGTGCCAGTAGCGCTCCTGTTAATAAATTTGGCCAAGGTTATTTCAAGCTTCTCCAGTTTTTTCGCATCTGTAATATCATCTATATGCAAAACCGCTTCATACAAGTTTTTAGAGGTAAGCCAAAGCGCCTGCATAAACAATTCATCTTTTGTGAATGCCCTGATGGTTTCTTTATCAACTGTTTCCACGCAATCAAATGCAGGAAACCTGAACATCAGGCCCGATGAGAATTTATATTGTTCGGATAATTTGGCTGTTTTCATTGTAGTTACCTCTGATGGTTCTTATCATAAAACAGACATACTTAATATGATCTAAGTTCGTCCTTAGAACCCTGTTGAACTTGAGGTTTTTTCTGTTGTAGTACCCGTCATAGTCATATAGAAATCTACAGTGCCACCATTTTTTCCAATGTTATTTGTAAGTGCCCGGTTTAAAATTTGCACTTGTTTAATTTGGATCTTTGGTAAAGATGCTTTGCTATAATTTTTCATACTTTTAAGCTTTTTAAAGGGTGTGAATGATGATTTATCTGTTGTTATAGGATAAATGTGGCTAAGCGGATGCAGGAGAGGAAAAAATTAGTACCAATGCGCCGTTGGGGACGACCAAACCCATTAAAAGCAGGACAAAAAATTTATGACAACGAATGCAGAGCGGCCAAAATCCAGGATAAGGGTATTCTTTCAACACCTGCTTGGATGGCTTATTTATATATTATATGAAGAGGCCGTTGTCTATTTTTCAAAAATTGACATAAGCACTGTTTTTGCTTTTATTGTAAATGCCATTATATTTTATAACACCTGGAAAATTTTAAGGGCCATAAGTAAGAAGATCACTAATGTTTTTTTTCTGGCACCTGTTTTATTTGTAGTATCCACGGCTATCATTGCTATAACGGTATTGTTTAAGCTTGAGGTTGATGCATTGATATACCATACGTCGTTTCAGGTTTCGGCCGATCCTGATAAAATCTCCAGCCTTATTATGCGCACAATATATTTTGGCGGAATGGGGGCTGCATTTGGCTTTGCAAGAGAACTGATACAACGGGAACGCGAAGTGGCTCAACACAGCATAGAAAAGGCTCAGATACTTGAACAACAGCAAAAGCTTGAAAAGAAAGCCCTTCAGGCCGAACTAAATGTAATAAAATCACAGATCAATCCGCACTTTGTATTTAATACACTCGGCTTTTTATATGCTGAAACTTATAAGAAACTCCCGGAAGTAGGACAATCAATCATCACACTTTCAAACATTATGCGGTATGCATTAACCAAAAATGAGGACGGGTTTAGCAGCCTTGAAAGTGAGCTTGCCTATATCAAAGACTTCATAAAAATTCATGAAGACCGCAGCAAAGCTTTTTTTATGAAGATAAGTATCGAAAGCGGTGTTATTCCGTATAAGGTAGTATCATTGGTTTTAATTACCCTCATCGAAAACATGTTTAAGCACGGCATTTTCAATCAAAGCACAAAGGAGGCTGTGTTGAGCATTACCGTTGTAGATGGGAAGCTGCATTTTTATTCGCTTAATTATAAAAACAATAACAGCGTTAACAAAATACAATCGAACGGGATAGGATTAAATTATATTCGCGAAAGATTAACGGACGAATATGGCCGGGACGGATATGAACTACTGGTGGATGAAACGCACAATAGCTATGAATGCAAACTTACCATGCCTTTAAAATATCATGAAAGTAATTAACTGTATTATAGTTGAGGACGAGCCTTATGCCATTGATATTTTAAGCGATTTTATATCAAAAGTGCCTTTCATTAACCTTACCGAAACGTTTACCAATCCTATTGAAGCACTATTATATTTAAAAGGATCAGCCACTGACCTCATTTTTCTTGATATAAACATGCCTGAGCTTTCAGGTATCGACCTTATTAAAATGCTGCCTAAAAGCACGGAGATCATCATAACATCAGCCTTTAGTGAATTTGCGCTGGCGGGATTTGAAAACAATGTGCTCGATTACCTGCTTAAGCCCTTCGCTTTCGACAGGTTTTTACAGGCTTCACAAAAAGCCCTTGATAAGCTAATACTGCTTTCATCTAATAAGCCAGCGCCGGTAATTGACCTGCAGCCAAAGCCCGACTCATTTTACCTGAAAACCGATCACGGTAAAATTGTGCGCATCAACTTTGAGGATATCATTTATATAGAAGGACTTAAAAATTACTGTTCGGTTTTTACAGAAAATGAACGGCATATCTCGTTGGTGAGCATGAAAACCTTAGTTGATACCCTACCCCAGGAAAATTTTGCGCGGACCCATAAATCGTACATTATTGCTTTAAAACGCATTAAAGCTATTGATGGCAACATGGTGATCTTTGATAAGATTAAAGAAAAGATCCCCATAGGGGTTACTTACCGCGACAGCTTTTTCGCACTGCTCAATAATAAGATGTTCAAGTAAGCTATACTTTCCCTTTACGGGCTTTTTCCGATTTAAGGAACTTTAAGAGCATCCCGTACAGGATGCACTCATGCAGGCGCTGCCGGCTGCTAAAATAGCGGTTAACTGCCATGTGGATCACGCTGCTCAAAAACTTCGCATTCCAATCAATAGTGTAGTTTTGCAGCAGTAATTCTACCTGCATTCTTTTTTGCCGAAGCAGGTCATCATATGCTAAAAGCAGGTTATTAAGGCTGCCATGATATTTTCTATATAATTGATCAATCTGTATTTTAACCGCCTTATCATCAAACTCGGCAAAAAAATAAGCCTGCTGCCTTTCAACAAATTGCAGTTGGTCGTTTAGGTCATTGCTCATCAGGTTTAGGTAATCTTTGATCAGCCAAAAAATCAGGAGCCAGTCTTCCGTATCATAGCGGTTGCTTTCAAGCAGCCTGAATACGCTGCAGCAAAACGAAGTTTCAATGCAAAAAAGGCCCTCGGCTTGTTCAATTTGTTGCCCGTAACGTTCCAGTTCGCGCACGTAGGTATCAAGTTGTACAACATGAAGCTGCCCGCTTGTCAAAAATGGCGACAATACCTCGCGCACAGCCAGGTAAACATCCTGAAAATCACCCTCATCAAGCAAATTAATCCTAACCCGGATGTGATTATCCGGGTCATGGTACCGGATAAAAAACCATTGTTTTATTTTAACAGTACCTGAATAATTTAACAGTTCATCCAATTTTAACAGCACCTCGTTGGCGATGTTACTGCTGAGATATAGCTTGATAAATAACCACTCGCTGCCGGGAAAAAAATTACGCTGAAGCGTATTTTCAATATATTGGAAATATGGGGGCTTCAAAGGCCTGTCGAAATGGAAGGGTGCAACAAACTGGTGCATGTAAGGATCGCCATCCACATCTCGTACAATAGCCTCATGTTGAAGGTGAATACACTCAGATAAAATCAAAACCGGGTCCTGCCTTGCTATTTCCTTTGCAAGTACCTGTATACTAATCTCATTTTCAGTATCAATCAGTAATTCATTATCGCCCTTTATTATATAAAATTTATCGGGCAGTAACCACTCATTCCTAAAGCTGTTAAACAAATCGCCGAATTTATCCATGAATTTTTCAGCCTTGCAAAGTTCACCCAAGATAGCGGGCGTAAACTTCCAGGTGGCACGGTGCAGGATAACGCCAAAGCTGGTTTCAACGCGTGGAAAAAATACAAAATCTGTAGAGAGTGCCCCCCAGTTAAAACTTAAGCTGCCATTGCCCCGCTGATGCTGGATATCGCACAAAAAGGTGTAAATGGGGTGCTGCGACCTGTTATAATTATAAGCACTGCTTAAGCGCGGAACTACTTCCCGCTGATGTTTTTTTGAAAACAATTTAAAAACGCCCTGCTCAAGCTTTATGTAGATATCGTCAAGCCTCAAAACTGAACTTCCCTTGGCATCATCAATATAAGCCAGTTCATGGGGCCAGAAAGGCGGGTGCATCATGACGTTTAAGATCCGTTCTTCGGGCATATGGATCACTTCGGCAAACATGGCATCCGGGCAGTTGGCGATCTCCTTTGCCGCTATCTCTAAACCTGTTTTATAAATTTCGGCATCCCCAACTGCAAACCGTGCTATCATGTTTAAAGCGCCGGGCCCGGTAACTCTCTCCAGGTATACCATATCGTTTTCAAAAAGCTGAAAAACCGCCGACATGAAAAATGGCAAATGATCCGGGCTGCGTTCCCTGGCAAAATTATCAGGTATAATAACTTTATACTGTTTTTCAATTTTGGCGCGGTTTAACAGGTTGAGCATTTTAAAATCTATTTCTGTATAATCCACCCACGAAGGGCCCCCTTCACTTCCGGTGTACAGCCCTTCTGTAAAAAGGGTTTCATGCTCATACCATTGTCCGTATTCGATTCCTGTATCGGTGTCAAATGCCTCCAGCAGCGGTACGCTCTGCTCCTCATACCTTTTCCTGAACCTGCCTTTAAACTGCTCAATCCTTTTATTGGGAGCCACGGCACTCACATTATTAAGCAATACAATCGCCTTAGTTATTTTCCATTGCAATGATTGGTCAAGCTCCCGGCTTTCCATCTCGTTAAACCTGGTTACATGTACCTGGTCTTTAAGTTCCCTGCCGGTTATGTGATTAGTAATTTGTTCAATAGCAGTATATAACGAAAACCAGTTTGAGCTTTCAACATCTCCATTATTAATTTTATTAAGCAAATCGACCAATTCATTAATGGTATCCCTTAATCCCGGATCATCAGTCTTTTGCAAAAAGACTGGAAAATCATACCCTATTGCCGGCTCAAATGCCGGTTTTAGCAGTTGCCCTTCAATAAGGTCATTAATAAACACAATGAAATCATCAGGCTCAAAATCCGGGAATTTTTCGAGCAGTTGCTGTTTACTCCATATTTTATCACCAACAACGGTAATTATGTCATCAAGCACCTCATTGCAGGCAATGGCGCTCACCTGATAAACCCTCTGGTTATCAATAATTTGATAAGTAATAAATCGCAAATCGCCCCCAACTTTATAAAGGGTATTATTCAGCTTATATCCTGCAGATAATTGATTGGAGTTTTCAATTTGTTTGGCAAGCGAAAAGCTCACCACAGCATCGGGCACTACATGTCTCCTGAACTTTGCGGTAAGTTTTACTTTATTTGCAGCCCCCCAGTAAACCGATGAACAACCCGCAAACAGCCCAAACGGCGTAGCCCGGTTTGCCATACGGGCCATATATTTATAAAAACTTGATAGTAATTGAGCTTCTTTAGCTTTCGTTTGCTGCCCGTTTGCAAAAAAAGCATCCAGTTCATTATAAAGCGATTTACTTGCCAGGTAAATACTTTCTTTGATTAACCTGTTATTCCATAATGTAAGCAAGCTTTTTTTATCAAGCTTTTGCCTGTACGACAAAGCAGCAGAGCGTAAAATTAAACCGTTAATAAAATTAACTTTCATCTGGATGTACAGGCAAGGTTCAGTATGTAAACAGCTAATTTAAGTAAAAGCTATTTTTATTGGCAGGTTTGTTATGGGTGCTGTCTATTTCTTTGTTTATAATATGGTTACTATAAAACTAAATTGATTAATCATTTCAACAAGAATGATTAATCAATTTAGTTAATATCGCCCTGCTTCATGCCTTTGTATTTAACGCAAAAATTGATATATTAACAAGGCGATCAAAATGTTTGCCATGCAAGTACACTATCCTAAATAGGGCAGCAAAAACTTACAAAAATATCATCCTTCGGTAATTAAGCACACTTGATTCCAGGGCCTTCACTTATAGCCGAGGTTCGGGTTATCAATTTGCAAGCAATCCGCATGATACGGCATGATAACCACAAGCGACGACGTTCGCGATAGCATATGGACCGACTGAAACTACATTAATTACTCCAACAGCAACGCATCCTCATCATCGGTAAGGTTAAGCTGAATAGTATCACTCCCCGCAATCCCTTCAATACTGCCGCGGATGTGAGCGGCACTTAGCAGCACTTTATCCAATTGCTTTTCGCGGGCTTTCCAGAGTTTTTCCATGGCATCGCGTTCGCGCTGAATGGATTGGCGCATGCTCATATATCCTTCACGAATAGCCTTCCATTGCTCCGAAAACTCGCTGCTGGTAAGGTAATCATACAACAGGTGCATTTTATCACCTTTATTATCCTGTGATTTGGCCAGGTTTGATAATTTCATCACGCCATCCCTTAAAATGTAGGATACTGCCTTTACCTCATCAAAACTACAAATCCAAACCCCGTCACGCTCGCCAAAACAATCCATGCCTTTTGGGTAGCATTGGGTTACAATAACGGCTACATCAACCCCCATGCTTCGCATGTCTTTTTTAAGCTTCTCGATCCAGTCTGCCGAAAAAGCATTGGTACGCTTGCTTTCATAAATAATGCGGCCGCACTCTTGGCCAAACTGGTTACGCACAGTTTGTACGCAGTCGGCACCGCGTACGCCCTTCCCTACTTCGCTTATGATATCGAACGGGAAATAATTGCGTAATAACTCTTCCAGTATCAGTTCCTGGGCTTCGCCCTGCAACTGCATAGAACCCTGCTCGGCTTTGCGCTTCATTTCATCGGCCAGTTTCTTCTGGTCGTCAAGCTGTTTTTCAAGCTCCTTTACCTTTAGCTGGTATTCGGTATCTTTTATGCTGTGGCGTTCGGCTTCCTGCTTGCGGATCTGGTCGGTAAGTTCGTTCCGTTGCTCCTGCAGCTTGCGCTGTATGGCAAGCTCCATTTCCTCTTCCTTTTGATGCAGTTGTTTCTCGCGCTGCAAAAACTCCAGCTCTTTCTGGCGTGATAGTTTTAGTTTTTCCTCAGTTTCAGCGGCTGAATTTTTAAGCAGTACAAGCTGGTTCTCAAAATCCTGGCTTATGGTTTTACGCAGGTTGTCTTCAAGCGTTTGCTGCAATTGCTTTTTTTCGTTGTTAAGCCTTTGTTCAAAGGCTGCCTGCTGCTGGCGCTCCTTATTTAAAAACTCCTCATCCTTTTTGCGGTATTCTTCTTCTTTTTGACGGGTATAATCCATCATTTTAACCCTGAGCTCTTTTTTATACTCCTCGGCCATTACCTCCTCTATCGGAAAACCGAAACCACAACTTGGGCACTTAACTTCTGTAGCCATATTATTTATATAAAAGCTGAGAGCTGAATGCACAAAGCTTTAAGCTAATAACTTGATTATTGATATTATTCAATTACTTAATAAAAGGAAAATATTTCCTATAAATCAAAGATAGGGATTTTACTGTTTAGCACATGATATGGTAACCCATAAGGGGTATTAACATTATTGTAACAAAATGAAACTACAATGATAACAATCTGTTGTAAATGCCGTTTAAAATACCGAAGTTTATAACATGCAGATATTGAGAATTGGAAAGGTAATGTGGAGTCACGATTATGACCTGGCCACATTAGGGTTGGCAAATGACGGAGGAGCATTATTTGCATTTACCCCGCCACCACACCATTATAACGGTGAAATTATACTTACCCCTAAAAGCCTTGTACTTGACGGCGATAGTTATGAACATATCCCGCTTGATAGCCTTGAGCAGTTATATTTAGGTTTTGACGAGCTTTACAAACGTTCGATGGTACGGAACAATGGTTTATTCTGGCAGCCGTTAAGATTACGCTACAGGCTAAAAGAAGAGCTTATCACCTTATATCTTATTGTTGATCATACTCTTTTTGGAGCTAAAAATCAATTGTGGTTTAATACCCTAAAACAACTGCTTTCCCGCAAGGCCTAAGCAGATCTTCTTTTCTCCCTCTTTTTACCGGCGCTTCTTTCAAAGCTAAGCAGTTGCTCAGCAAATTACCAATTCAGGTTGTAAAAATACCGTGTAACGGGTATTTTATAAAAAGAAACATAGTGACATATTTGCAGCGCATTATTTGCGCTAAATACCATTATCACTTTTTTATGAAAAAACTTGGTTTCCTGAGGCTATTCTCCTGCCTGCCCCTCATCGCAATCATCATTCCTGACATAACCGAAACGCTTATCAATCCGGAGTTTAAAGTACCCTTTACACATGTTATAGCAAGCGCGGCCCTTATTTCAATAATTAGCATTTGCTCCTTAATAATCCGCTATCAAAAAAAACAAGGATTAAAAATGCAGTATCTGCATTCCTAAGCATAGATCTTCCACTGCCTGTATCATAAAACAAGAAAACGGCGCGGGTTATCCGCGCCGTTCCTGTTAATATATTTTTGCAATTATTTGGCTTTGCCAAACTCACCATTTGCTTTAATAGCAACTTCGTCGCTTACCATAGCGTTGCCAAATTTTGACCCGAAGTTAAAATCAGAACGTTTGATGGTGCCGGTTAACTGGAAACCTGCATCATCAGCTTTGCTCATTGGGTTTTGGATAGTACCACGGTACCATAAATCAAATGAAGCCGGTTTGGTTACACCGTGTAAAGTTAAGTTACCGGTAAGTTTGTAGTGCTTATCAGATGTTTTGGTGATACCGGTGCTGGTAAAAGTAATAGTTGGGTAAGTAGCAACATCAAAAAAATCAGGGCTTGTGATGTGTTTATCGCGCTGATCATTATCTGTAGTTACTGAGGCTGTTTGTATGCTGATCTGAAATTTAGCGTCGCTGAAATCAGGTTTAGCGGCAGTGATGGTTGCATCATAGTTTTTAAAAATACCATCAACATCAGATACCATTAAGTGGGTTACTGTAAATTTAACGTTTGAGTGAGCTTTGTCTACAGTCCAGGTAGTTTGTGCTGATGCTGCCGTGTAGGTGAATGCTGCTGCTAACAGGATAAAAATCTTTTTCATTGTTTTAATTTCTTTTTTTTGTTTTTGATTTATGGCTCAAAAGTATGTAAATGATCCGGACTTCAAATAAAATAAATGTTTAAACATGTTTTTATTGAAATCGGATGACAATATACTACCATTTTAGTAGAACTTACAAGAAAAACAAACTATTTCCGGGGAGATTTATACTTGGGTTTTTAAGGTTTTTTGTTTGTTACGGAGCATGCTCAATGCCTTATCGGCCCTTACTTTACGGGAGCCTCCTGTTTAGCCGAACCTACCCAATCACAATAACCTTGTTTGTATGATTTGGACAGGCTTGCAAAAAATACATGGGCTTCAGCATCGTTGCCAAGCAGGGCCTGCAGTTCGGCAGGTATACCTTCAATATGTTCGCCGGGTTTAAGCACGGTTTTTCATCTGGGTTTACTTGCCGATAAAGATAATATTAATTGGCATAAACACCGGGCTGAAAAACCATAATTACGGCAAGTAAAACTATTAAAAGAAATGAGATAGCTAAGAGCGTGTCGATAAGCAGCCTTTGGTTTTTTGATTCCATATTACTTTACTTAAACAGTAAAAGCTGCAGGTTAGCTTACGGTTGAGTTATTGTGAAAACGGCAGCAGGCCGTAATTATTATAGTATTTTTGCACCAAAAGCCTATGTAACGCAAATTTTATAAAACCTAAGGCAAATAAAATTGTTACCTAACAATAATTGAGATTTTACTAAAATAAAGTAATTATGTGAGATAGCCCGGCCTAATAACCGGGCTATCTTTTTTTTAAAGGCTTTATAACCAATTACCCCTCTTTTTATATTCCTTTAACGCCGGTGAAACGGTTGCTCAAAAAACTCATCCACTTTTTTATTAAACTCATCGGTATGTTCGACCAATGTGCCATGACCCGAATTGGGCAGGATCCATAAATAAGCGTTCGGAATATTCTCGGCTATCTGAACGGTGTGTGTTGTTACGATAAGGTCATGGTCGCCGGCAATAATAAGCGACGGGCATTTAATAGTTTTCAATGCCGATAGTTTAATATTGGGTTCTTTATAATCAAGCAGAAACACCTTCCTGTCGTTCTTTTCTTTGGCAGTGATAAAATGATAATCCTTTTTGCTGGCATATTCCTTTTCCATATCCTTCCATAAGGAAGGGATCAGCGCTGTAGAATCGGGCCAGAGGTTGGCACCGGTCGAGGCCAGTTTTATTACTTTGTTGGGATGGCGCATAGCCATCACCAGCGCGTTAATGCCACCGTCACTCCATCCTATCACATAAGCCGAATCGATATGCATTAAATCGAGCAAAGCAGCAAAATCATCGGCCATCATTTCAAAAGTAAGTGAATCGCGCGGATCGGTGGACTTGCCATGTGCACGGCTGTCAACAGCTATTACTTTGTACTTCTTTGCAAAATAGGGTATATTTTTTTTAAAGGCATTGATGCTGCTACTGTTGCCATGTATCATCAGCAGGGGTTTGCCTTTACCATAAACTTCGGCATAAAGTTTTATCCCCCTAACATCATAATACTTACCGGCAGCGGCATTATCGCCATAAACAATACCTTTTTGCTGGCTGCAGGCCAAAAATGCCTGACATACCAATACAATTAACAACAACTTTTTTAACATCATGATCACACCTGTTTAAGTCATTAAATATACATACATAATGCAAAGTTTAAACTTCTGTTACGGACCCAGGCTATTATTTTTTAGATAGTGCTGTAAATCAAACATGTATTATATTTGCGCACTTTAACAAATGCGCTTTTTAAACCATACGGTTAAAACAATATCATACCTATAATTATTTGTTATAGAATGAATGTTTATAAACCTGTATACATATATGTTCATGCCTGCTTCCTTTCCTAAAAAATATAAAATATTTATTTCGCTTTTTTCTTTGCTATGCGTGCTTTTCGCCGCCAGGTGTTTCGGGCAACAGTCTGCAACAGCAAGCCCCAATCGTTTCAAATTTAAAACAGTTATTATCGATGCCGGGCACGGAGGAAAAGACCCAGGATCGCACGGGGCTTATTCAAAGGAAAAAAACGTTTCATTAAGTATCGCCAAAAAGTTAAGGGATGCCATAAATGATGAAATGAGCGGCATTAAAGTAGTAATGACCCGCAGTACCGATGTTTTTATTGAGTTGCACAAACGTACCGATATCGCTAACGACAATCACGGCAACCTGTTCATTTCCATTCATTGTAATTCATCCCCCCAGCGAAAAGGATCATCGAGAGGAACATTGTTGCTTGTATACGGCTTTCACCGCAGCCAGGAGCAGCGTGAAGCCTTGCGCGAAAATGCTTCGATATTTATAGAGAAGGATTACAAAGAAAAATATAATGGCTATGGCGATGACGCTGCGGTAAATACTATTGTACTTAACGCGTTTCAGCAAAAATACCGCAAGCAAAGCATCCAGTTTGGCGATTTGGTTGATAACCAGTTCCGCAAAA
Source organism: Mucilaginibacter sp. SG538B (assembly GCF_013376065.1). NCBI lineage: Bacteria > Pseudomonadati > Bacteroidota > Sphingobacteriia > Sphingobacteriales > Sphingobacteriaceae > Mucilaginibacter > Mucilaginibacter sp. SG538B. The sequence continues at coordinate 1,044,511 of NZ_JABMJI010000001.1, read as the reverse complement.
CCAATGGAAGGCATAGTTTGGGTGTAAAGGAGCAGGGTGTTTTGGTATTAGCACAAAGCGGTATGCCCGCCGTATTGGTTGAAACCGGGTTTATCAATAATCCATCTGATGAAGCATACCTGAACTCGGCCAGCGGACAAAACGAAATTGTACGATCAATCCTAACAGCGCTAAAGCAATACCGTAATAATTTGGAGGGTAACTAAAAATAAATGAAGGCAGGAGGCAACATTTATATCCCTGCTGCCCTTATTTTATTTTACCCTATGGATGATAAAGCCGTTATGAACAGTTTCCATACCTACTTTAGGGTAATATTCCATAGCGGTTGTGGCCGAAAGCAGTAAAAGCATAGTTTCATCGCCAATGGCTTCCTTAGTTAGTTCAATCAGCTTTTTGCCTATCCCTTCTTTTTGATAAGCTTTAGTAACTGCCAGGTCTGAAAGATAGCAGCTGTAACAAAAATCGGTCAGCGCTCGAGATATGCCTACCAGTTTATCACCATCCCAGGCGCTTACCACAAGGTTTGAGTTTTGGTACATCCTGGCAATCCGCTGCTCGTCATTCGTTGGGCGTTTCAGCCCGGCTGTATCATAAAGTTCTATCACTTGCCGGGCGGATGGTATTGTACCGGTTTTATAAGTTATTTCCATATTGTTATTGAGTTGTTTACAAGCTTTTAATCAAATGTAAACAGCATCCGCATTATCCCAATAAGCCAGGATTAAGAAAGCAGGTAGTCCAGCAAATATGAAAACGGGAAGCGGGCAGTAAGTTTTACAGCGTATCATTCAGACCGCTTTACCTAAGTGTTAGTTAATTACCATTTTTTAAAAATAACAAATACCGCCAGCACAATTAGCCCGAAGCCTACCAAATGGTTCCAGCCCAGTTTTTCATTTTTGAAAAGCAGGGTTGTGAATATCATAAACACCGTAAGTGTAATGGCTTCCTGAATGGTTTTTAATTCAACCAGGGTAAAGGGGCCGCCGTTTTCCTTAAAGCCTCCTTCGTTAGCAGGTACCTGGAACAGGTATTCAAAAAACGCCAATCCCCAGCTTATAAGTATAATGGCTATTAAGCTTAGGTTTTTGCCCCAATCATACTCCTTAAACTTAAGGTGCCCATACCACGCAAATGTCATAAAGGTGTTGGATATAAACAGAAATGTAACAGTACGCAAGCCTTTCATCAATACAATTTTTTGTGCAAATATCAATAAATTGAGATTGATAACACCAGGGGCTGTAAATTGTTATGCTATTATTTATAACAATTTAAAATTTAAAAACCAGTTCGGCACCAAGCGAAAGCGAGTTCCAGTTTTGTTTTCCCGAAACATCACCCAAAGTTAGTTTCTGGGAAAAGAAATTGTATTTTGATTCGATGCTGATCCCTAATTTAGGAGTTATCGGAAATATTACCCCTACCTTAGGAGCATAATATAATGAATGCGACCATTTATCATAAACAAATGGATCTACGCCATCAATTTCATACCCCACAGCAAAATCAGTAAAATATACCCCTAAGTTCACGCCGCCATATACCCTGAAGTTATCGGCTATATCAATATTATAAGCAGCACCGCCATACGCGGCAATTACGGGCATATCCGCATAATACGTATTTGCAGTTGAGCCGGTACCTTCAACTTCTTCTGAAATTAAATATTCATCGGGCTTAAAGTTCATGTACCCTACGCTCAGATTTGCTGTAAAAGGGCCTAAGAACCTGTAAACGCTGGCATTAAAATTAATGGCAGGTTTAAAGGTATAATTAAAGTTACCTTGCGGAATATCGACACCTGTACCTGCGGCTATGCCCCAGCCATCGCTAAAATTAACAGCGCCGCTGCCTCCCCCACCATATGTTAATGCCCGGCTTGAATGATGCTGGGCCATAGCAGCATTAAAACAACAAAACAGTATAACTATTAAAAATATCTTAAAACAGACAGCTGATTTTTTCATGAGGAGTAAGTGCGCCTTACGGGTAGAAGTTAGATAATGGTGTTTAGGGTTCATTTACCCGTAAAAATAAAAAAAAAAGTTAACCCCGAACAGTAAATTAATTTCATAACATGTAAAGCCACAAAAAAGCCCGACCTAAATAAACCGGGCAACAGGGCTTTAAGGGTACTAAACAATATATTTGGTTTATAATGATTAATGTTAAAAACTACGGGTAACCGGCCGAGGCCCGTAATTTATTATTGCAACTGCGAACCAGGCCTGTCGCCAAGTTTCCGGATATAGGCTATGCCCAATGTACAAGCAATTATAAAAAGAAATAAAAAGCATTCAATGTATATATGAAACGGCGAAATATCTTGAAAACGGCCAACTATAAAAGTAGAAATATCAGGCAGTAATAAGCCGAACAATGGAAAGCCGGCAAACATTCTTAAAATTGCTAATTTTTCCATAATATTTTAAGGTATCAGTTAATACGTCTAATTTAACACTTTAGAAAGCAATAAAAAAAATAATATTTATTAAAAAGCAATAAATATTTTCGATATGGTTAATTTAAGCTTTTATAGATTTAAACGGCATCAGAGTTTATAATATTCCTCAATTGAGCGGCCTATTTCCTGCAGCGGGATCAGATGATCTTCAAAACGATGCTCAATAATTTCCCAGTAACCTTTTGTTAACCGGGTTATGGTGTAAAAAGCCGAGTAGTTTAATACACTGAAGGTAGTTTCATTAACAACCGAAGGTATAATTTTATAAGTCCGCTTATTAACTCTTAGTTCAAAAGGCTCCATGGGCATCCGTTTACACAAAAATATTGTGCAGTATACGGATATACAAGCACCACGCACCCCGTATTTTAACCCATTTTACACTACGTATTTTCACCCTAAAAAAGGGTTAAAAAGGCATTGCTTTTACCAATTCAAGTACATTTTGTTTTATTGCAGGATCGTTTTCAATGATCTGAACAAGCTCATTATCGTCTGACACAGAAACAATTACAAAATTTTTATCCTGGTTCCAGAAACTACCGCTTATAACAACTTTGCCATTGCTTTTAAGGTCAGCGTAATAACCATTTCTATCAACTAAACATTGTTCGTTATCCGCAAGGCTGCCAATCTCTTCAAAAAAAAGCATCACGTGATGCGGGTCTTTATAGGCTGATGCATGTACCATAAGTTGACTATTTTATTTAATACTTAATTATTAAACTGATTAAGCTAAACAAGTAACCTCTGTTAATATATTACCCGGAGCATTAAAATAAAACCCATAGCCACCACGCAAAGGCGCAGGAGCTTGCGTTACAGCTACTCCCCCTTTTACCAGCCGGTCATAAACTTCGGCAACCTGTTCATGGCTGTCAACCAAAAAACCGATATGAAAAGCATCGGGGTAACTGTTATTGCCATTCCGGTTAAAGGTATCAGCCATAAGCACCAGGATAAAACCATCCTTGCCTTCCATTACGGCCAGCATATTATTACCTTTTACACCGGAACATTTAAAGTTAAAATATTGCTCAAAAAATTCGGAGCAGGCGGCAACATCGGTCACCGGCAAATTAACATGATTAAGTTTAATAGTTGTTGCTGACATATTATTAGGACTTTAATGCTTTTAAAACCAACCCCAGTGCTTGTTCCATCAGTTTATCATCCAATTTAAAACTGCTGTTCACATAGCTGTTGCCCTGGTTATGAAATTTGATAAGCTGATAAAGAGGCGCATATGCTACCGCCCAATAAACCTCAAAAGGCAATGGTATCAGTTGCTGCTTTTCTTCTGCATTACGCATAAATGCGCCCAGTACCTGGCCAAAATTAACGGTAAGCATAGCGGTTACTTTTTCATAAAAATGTGTATAGCGCATAATTTCAATAAACTCCATATCTAACGGACATTGCATGAAATACTCGAGACGGTTGCGCCATTGTACCCTCAGCCCATCTGCAAAATCCATATCAGGCGAAAAATTTTGAAGACTAAAAGTCATCATCTTTTCGGCTACACCAACGCAAATACTGCTTATTAATTCTTCTTTATCCTTATAATAGATATAGATGGTAGCTGGTGACACTCCTGCCGACCGCGCAAGCTTATTCACGCCAAAACCGTCAAGACCTTCAGCCACTATCAATTCTATCGCCTTTTGGCGTATTTGGTATTCTTTATGTTCGTCACGTGGCCTCATTTCAACACAAAGATAAGTGAGCGTTCGCTTATTTAAAAATTTATTTTTATTCCTTTCGGATATAGGCTAAAAACTTGTATCATCCTAAAAAAAATCCATAAAAAACACGAACGTTAAAACAATAACCGGGAATGCAATGTTCTATCATCACTTAATTAATAATTACTAAAAATTAAAGAGGCATTTTATAAAGATGCCTTCAAAATAGTTACCTGGCTGGTTTTGAAGGTTTCAATTAAATGAATGCAATTTTATTTAAATTACAAAGAAATAATACGTACCTTAGCATTGTCATACTAAATGTTAATAATTATGGAAAAATTAATAATATTAAGAATGTTCTTTTGCTTCCCGCTTGTTGGTCTGTTGGTTCCGGATGCAGGTATTTTGTTGTCAAACTTCCCTGGCAAGGTTCCGGTAATTCACATTGTAATTGAGGTAGCATTATTGGTGTGCATTGCGCTTTGTACAGCCGCAATAGCATATGGAAAAAAACGGAATCAGGACAGAACGAACGAAGCTTCTTTTTCCTGATCCATTGATTAAAAAATAAAGGAATATTCCTGTCCGGTTGTAATTAAACTCTTTAAAATTGGGGCTTTTACGCCCCAATTTTACCCCCAATGCCCATTGCCCCCCGCTCCTTTCTTATTAGTTTTAGATATTTCATGATGGTATAAGTTTTGCCATAGTCAATAACAGTTTTTTATTGATATTTGATAAACCGCTGCCGTGTTCATGAAAAAAATTCTATTTCTGCTTTTTTTGCCGCTATGTTCACTTGCCCAAACAGCAAGTAAGTATATTCAGGAGGGAAACTCAAAAGCCAATGTAGGGAATTACAAAGATGCCATACAAGATTTTACACGTGCTATAGAATTAAACAACAAAAACGCGGACGTTTTTTATTACAGGGCCAATGCATATGGCAACCTCAAAAACTATAAAGCAGCTATTAATGATTATGCTCAGGCCATTGCCCTGAAAGCCGATTTGACCAACGCCTACCTGTATAAAGCCAATGCAGAGGCTGCCATGCAAGACTATCAGGCGGCCATTATTGATTTTGACCGCGCGATAGCGCTGGGACCAAAAACTCCAGACATGTTCCACTACAGAGGCAATGCTAAAAGTAACATGAGCGATTATACCGGCGCTATTGCCGATTTTACCACGGCACTTCAATTTACACCAAACAACTCCGATCTTTACAAGTACCGGGGCCTGGCCAAAAACAATAATAACGATTTTACCGGGGCCATTGCTGATTATAACATGGCTGTTAAACTAAGCCCTAACAACGCCGAAATCTATCAATACATGGCAGGCAGCAAGGCCAGCATAAACGATTATAATGGCGCTATTGCTGATTATACCAAAACACTATCGCTTAATCCCGATAACGCTGAAGCATACTTCTATCGGGCAAATACCAGGGCAAAACTAAATGATTTTAAAGGCGCGGTTGATGATTATAAAAAAGCGGCCGCTATCAACCCCAACCTTAAAAACCTTTTGCTTTACATGGCCAATGCCCAAAGCAGCCTGGGCGATTCAAATGGCGCTCTTGATTATTTCAACAAGGCAATTGCTCAATTTCCCCGGAATGCAAATCTGTACCTTTATCGTGGAATTATTAAAAGCGACAAAAAAGATAATAATGCCGCGTTGGAAGATTTTAACAAAGCCATTGCCCTTGACCACAAAAACGGCGATGCATACCAAAGTCGTTCATTTTCAAAGCTGGCATTAGGCAATTACGAAGGCGCCAGAGCTGATGCCGATTCGGCAATTAAAATAAACCCCAACAGCATAAGTGCTTACGTAACCTTGAGCAAAGCTAAAATGGCCATGAAAGATACCGCGGGAGTGATTGCCGATTTAACAAAAGCAATCGGCCTGAACGGTAAAAGTGATGAAGCTTACCTGTCGCGCGGCGATGCTTATCGCGATTTGGGGGTTCCCTTAGCTGCTATTAACGACTATACCAAGGCCATTGCTATAAACCCGGTTTATACTTACGCCTTTTTAAACCGGGCCATTGAAAAAAGCAAACTGGGCGATTATGCCGCGGCTGTAAATGACCTCGAAAAACTGATCAGTATTGCCCCACAACAACAAAATGGTTATTCACGATTGGGTAAAATCAATAATTTTTATAAATACACTAACAATGGCGTACAAATATTTAACAAGGCTATAGCACTTAACCCTGCAAATGCTGATTTTTACCTTTATCGGGGTGAAGCAAAAGCCGCCACCGGCGATGCCAAAGGGGCCATGGCCGATTATAATACCGGTGTACTAAAAGCCCCTAAAAATATAACGCTATTGTTGAAGCGGGGCCTGGCCAAAGCAGACGCTGAAGACAACAACGGCGCCATAGCCGATTTGAACAACGCACTAAAAATTGACTCATTATCAGATTCAACGGCTTTAGTATGGCAAGCGCGGGGTTTTGTAAAAGCCAAACTTAAAAACTATAAAGGCGCCCTCGCTGATCTCGACCGTGCCGTGTCAATTTACTCAAACGACGAAACCTTTTTAATCAGGGGCGATACTAAAATGGCTATGAAGGATTATACCGGCGCTGCCGATGATTATCATAATGCCATTTATATGAACGATACAAATGTAAAAGCTTACTCGCATAGCGGTATTGCTAAAAGTAATCTTGGGGATGCCCAGGGAGTGAAAGAAGATTTTGCCGCCGTATTTAAACTTGCCCCTAACAATCCTGATCTATATATTGACAGGGCTGCCGCCAAAATAAATTTAAAAGATCTGAACGGAGCAATTTTAGACTGTAATACCGCTATAAGCCTTGACGCGAAAAATGGCCGTGCTTATCTACAAAGGGGGCTTGCAAAAATAGCCCTTGATGATAGAACGGGCGGCTGCGCCGATATGAATAAAGCTTTAAGTACGGGCGTAAAAGAAGCATCTGATTTTATTATAAAATATTGCAAATAACAATAACTTTTCATTTACAATACTCGTATAATAAGTAACTATTAACTGATCTATAAATAACAACCAAGCCCCGAAAGGGGCTTTTACATTTACGCGGATTTGGAGCGACTATACCGCCTTCTTATCTTCTATATGTAATTGCGCGCGCATCTCTTTCAATTCCATTTCGTAGGCGCGCATACGGGCCTGTAAAATATCAACCTCGGTACGCATCATTTGTATTTCGGTAATAAGCTTGGCCGATTCGGGTTTGTTGATCATTTTTTCGCCCGTACCAAGAATAAGCCATTCGGGCGAGTATTTAAGCTGAAAACAGAGCTTCCGGATAAGATAATAGCTAATATCCTGCTTTTTGTTGATCACCTTGCTAATGAAACCCTGATCAACACCAATGGCCCCGGCAAGCCCCAGCTGGCCGCCGTGCTCTTTTACAACTACCTTTAACCGTTTTATAATCGCTTCGTCAGACATAAGTGACTGCAATAATAATCATTTTGTTTATCCATGCAATATATAATTACTTTATTGAATAAGCACCCAAAACAAAAAAGGTCAAATGCCCCAACAGCAAATGACCTTAAAGTAAAACTAACCAACAAAAACTATATATGACAATAAAATAAACTCAGGTTAAACCATAAATTATTTATTTCCTAAATTTTCAAGCAGCTCGCCAAGCTTATCATTATAAACCGGCAAACTGATCTTTCCCGCATGGTACTCATCTGCTATCTGTTGCAGGTTTGTCCCTATTTTTTGCTTCGCATCGTTACGAATATTCATATGACAGGTATCAGCACTGAGCCCGGCATTAATTTTACTTATTTTTTGATCCATGCATCGTTTCATCAGTAACGGCTGCACATCATTCGCGTTTTTCAGCAATAAATTAACCCTGCTGCGTTGTTGCTTATCAAACTGTAAAATAACAAATACCAGTCCGAGCCCCGCTATCATAAACAAATAAAAATAATCCATATAAAGCACTGATATTAAACATTCATTATACATTTTAATACGAAGTCAATAAAATAAGGTTGCATAATATTAAAAACTTTTTTCAAATATTTCTCAACGACAAAAATCCTTCTGCACAAATTTTAAAATACGCATAAAAAGCCGACCTTTACATTCATAATCCCTTAACAAAAGGGATACATAAAATTGCGATCATTATGAAACCGGGCGATAAGGTAATTTGTATAAACGACAAAATAGATCCTGAAAAGATGGCTGAAATACGGCAGGACTTTGAGATTTGGATCACCAAAGATAAGGAATACACCATACGCGAAATACTTGATAACAATGGTATTGTAACCGGCCTGTTGTTGGAAGAAGTACACAATTTCCCTAAATTTTTTAAACTGATAAACCGCTTCCAGGAACCTGCTTTTGCCCAGTGGCGTTTCCGCAAGCTAAACTATGCAAGTCCTGAAGCCGAAGCTGTTAGCGAAGATTTGGAGCTTGTTGAGCATATTGAAAAAGAACAACAGCTGGTTAAGTAAAATAGTGTAGAAGCCTGCATACCGGGCCTCCTTTAGGCATACAATAATTACTTTGTTAAAATAAGTTAAACATTTGGCCGCAACCTACTCATAAACGGATATTTATATAGCGAAACTGCTGCATATAATTATCTGTCTGTATGAAAAAATTACCCGCATTGTTTTCACTGGCAACCTCAATTGGATTGTGGTATGTCTGCACCCAGCACCCGCAAAACAAAAACGCTATTGATAAGTCTGCCGTAAAAATCAGCAACCATGGCGTTAACATTGCTTACACAGATACGGGTAAAGGTGATACTACATTACTTTTTGTACATGGATGGCGCATTAACAAAAGCTACTTTAACAAATCACGTAAAATCCTTTGGTAATAAATGCCTGGTTATTACGATTGATTTGCCTGGTTACGCCCAATCAGGTAAAACCGTAACTCATGGACGGTGAATGATTTCAAGCCTATGAAACAGTATTTAAAGCAATTTTAACAACACGGTCAATTATGTAAGAAATGCCAAATAGCATATTTTACAGCTAATTTAATAAGTATAATCGCTTGCTGCACCTTCTTCTACAAGTTGTGTAAGCAAAGCTTTCAATACAGCTTCGCGGGTCCATTGCTGTTCGGGTGACGAGGCATCCTCTTTATACCATTGCAAGGGGGTGTTAATTTCGATGCGGGCCTTGTAGGCAAAGTTTTTGGTTGGGTGTAATTTGGTACCCTCGTAACTATTCAGATTTTCGGCTTTAATGATCCGGGCAAGGTCACGGATCCGGATATCTACCTGAAGGCATTCATCAATTGAGTTTTTAAAATCCTGTTTATCTTCCAGCCACAAAGTAAGCACTTCATCGGTAATATCGTGTTCGGCAATAGTTATCCGGCTGTAATCATAATCAACCGATATAATAAGCCACCAAAGCTGGCTTTTAAGTTTTTGAGAAATTTTTATCATGATAATTAGTGTATTGATTTCGTATTATTTTAATTGAGCATTTTAGACCGTAATACCTGCAACCAGGTTATGACCGTTTAAAAGCGGGCATCCATCCCGGCATATACTTTTGGATAGCAGCAATTTCATCTCTATATTTTTCACATGCAGTTTTGTAACCCTCAAAGCGCTGCAAAGCCTCATGTTCATTCAAAGTATCCCGACTATCTTGATTGTTATTAACTCCTGTCAATTGCCGCAAGGCCGAAAATGCTATATGCATGGTAGTATGATATTGATTATTTATTGATATTATTTCTTGATTTTAAATTACAGAACATTGTATTTAACTAAAAGAATACTCTTTATAAAACGAACCGAACATTTTGATTTGTGAATAATTTGACTTACATTAGCAATTATCAACGAAACAAATATACAGAATAATCTTTATTATAATCAAGAAAAATCTTTAAATTATTCATCCATGGAAAACGAGATAAAACCAAACAAAATAAAGATTGTACGGCCCGAAACATTGGAGTTCATCATACTTTATAATCAGCTTAAGGGAAAAGCTTTTAACGGAAATGCTCAATTAGCTGAAGCGTTAGGCTTTAATTCACCAAGCTCGATCACTGAAATAATAAAGAGCCGACAGAACATAGATCCAGAAAAACTCCGTATTTTCAAAGAAAAATACAAAGACTACATAGCAGGAGATAAAACACAGAATTTTCCTGAATCAAAGCCTGTATCCAAACACAGTGAGGGCATACCTATGTATGAAATTTCTGCAACCGCTTCAGGCGTAGAAGTATATAACGACATTAATGATTCACAGCCTGTTGGTCATATGAATTTCCCGGGCATTGAGGACTGCGATTTCGCACTTCCGGTTTGGGGGCACAGCATGTATCCATACCTTGAAAACGGCTGCTGGGTTGCACTAAAAATAATTCATGACAAAAAGATCCTACCCGGCGAGGTTTATTACATTGAGTGGGGAGATTACCGCATGTATAAACGCCTGCTTGCAGGGGATAGCCCTGATGAAGTAATTGCACATTCAGATAATACAACCGAGATGGTTGGCAACCGGCTTAAATATGCCCCATTTATTATAAAAGTAGCCGACATCAAAAAACTTTGCCTTGTTAAAGATATCCACAAAAAGCATAACCATTAACCCGCATGGCGGTAGAATTTGTTAAAAGAAAAACAAATTCTACCGCCATTATTACCTGCCCGGTGACCAGTTATCATACTTATAAAATGAATACCGAAAACCGTATAAAAACCCTACGGCGAAATAAGCTGATCATTATTACAAAAGGCAAGCTATCATATCTTAAACACTTCCCTATTTTTAATTACAATTTATTTGACAGATAAAATGACAATCCGGCTGGCTACCCTCAATGATATACCCCAGATATTAGCTTTTGTAGCTGAAGTAATACCTGGCATGAAAGCAGCAGGTAATTTTCAATGGAATGACGACTATCCCAATAAACAAGTATTTACAGATGACATTAACCTTAACCAACTTTGGGTGGCCGAAGTTACAGGAGCAATTGCGGGTGTGGCTGCCCTAACTACCGATCAGGATGCAGAATATGCGCAGGCCGGGCTTGATATCGGTGAAGCTGCTATAGTTACGCATCGGCTTGCTGTAAACATTAACTACCAGGGCCGGGGCGTCGCCACAGCACTTCTCAAGCAGGCCGAACATGAAGCTATACAGCGAGGAATAAATACATTACGAATTGACACCAATACTGCGAACATGGCAACGCAAAAGCTATTCCCAAAGCTGGGCTATGTTTTGGCCGGCGAAATTAGCCTGGATATAAGGCCGGGTTTAAGTTTTTTGTGCTACGAAAAGCGGCTCAATAGCAAACAATAACAAATTACAACAGCTATCCGGCATGGCTAACCTGTTTCCATCTATTTAAAGCTTCACATATTTACACAAAACTTACAACCATTTCTCAATAGTTATTCACAAATGGGCATTTTATCAACAATAGCTTTTTAGTTTATTCTTTATTCAATTATATTTATAGTAATTATAAACCGCAGGCCTCTGCCGGAGTGATAAAGTTGTAATAAAAGAGAAGAAGATGGAACCTATCATGATACTGGTAATCGCGGCTATTATTGCTGCCATAATTTTAGTTGAATTTAACAAACGGCAAAACACAAAAGCTGGCGATAGTAGTCATATAACCGCCGATGTGCAACAGCTATACCTGCTTAAAGCTGCAGAACATAAAATAGAAGTAATTGAAGATTTGCAAAAGAATGCTGCCAATACCAACAATACCATTGTAACAAGTATTGAACAGGAGTTAACACGCTTAACAGGGGCTTTTGAAAAAGGCGATATCAAATTGAAAGAATTTAACCTCAAGCTTGACAACTTACTTAGTAACCTCGATGTTAACAATTCACTGGCACAAGCATCATAAACAATAAGTTACTTAATTGCGCCGGCTCGCATATATCACTTTAAAAGTGTTACATACCCCGACTGCGGTTTCTTACCATCTTTAAGATCAACCACGTAATAATAAGTCCCGGCCGGCAGCACGTACCCATTAAATTGCGCACGTAAACAGATCAATTTCAGGGCTGTTGTTTGGAAAGCAACAAATTAATTTAAATTATAAAATCCGACATCACCAAAAACAAAAAAGCCGGACTAAGCCGGCTAATATTTTTAAAAAAGAAGAATAATGTTTTAGTTGGTATTAATTACGTCTGAAGCCACCTTTTTGGCCACCGCCGTTAAAGCCAGGACCTTTATCTTCGGCTACGTTAACCGTGATCCTGCGGCCATAATAACTTGCTCCATTCATGCAACGTATCGCTTCTTTCGCTTCATCCTCGTTAACCATCTCCACAAAACCAAAACCCTTACTCTCTTTTGTTTCGCGATCTTTAATGATCCTGAGCGATTTAACCGGCCCAAAATCACCAAAAACAGCTGTTAATTCGGCCTCATCTACTTCTAAAGGAAGACCTGCAATAAATACTTTCATCAATGTTTTTAAAATTTGCGTAAAGGTACAAAAAAAGAGCCGGATTCCTGCCTCGCCCGGCACTAATGATGATTAGGTAATGGCTTTTTTACCTTCATATTACTGAGTAAAATTTCCAAACCAATGTTAAAAACAGAACCGGATTTTATTTGAGTTGTAGCTCGAAGCTTCCCTCAACGCGGTAAAAGGGAGAGTCAGACTTATCGTCTTTAGCTAAAAAGGTAAAGAAAGTACCTTTAGCAATCATATTTTCGTGATTATACTGATCTATATCAATCTTACCAAAATCCTGTTGTCCGGCATATTTGGTCAGGGTATATTGAAGCAAAGGTTTTTTTTCATCAACCTTAAACAAAAACTGACTTCCGGCTACGTCGCTGCTGGTTTTCACAGAAGCCAATCCTAACGAGCTGATGCCAAAACTCATGTTATGCGCTTTATTGATCGCTGTGATGCCAAAGTATTTGTTATCGCCATTATGCACGTTTATGAATGCGATTGAATCCTGGCTGGCATCGAAAGTGTAAGTTGAATCTTCGATGGTAACTTTTAAAGTACCTTTGCCTGCAAGAAAATTACCCGGAGTATTGATAATGTTTACTGACGATACGCTGTCCTTACTGCCTGATGTTTTAACCGCGCTGATATCTTTCACCTCCTCGTCTTTTTGGCAGGAAGTTAAAGCCACCGAGATGGATAAACTTAGTAAAACAAACCATTTAGTAAAACTGGTACGTATCATAGGCTTATTGGCAAATAAACATAGCAATAAATAATTACAAATTTCATTAAATATGGTTAAACGAATTAATTTTTTAACTTTTTTTAACTTTTATATGAATATACGTCAATAGTCATGCTAAAGTTGCCGGTTTACGCGCGGTAATGCACTTTTAATAAAAATGCAAAAAACAGACAAGCTACGGCCTATTTTCAGGGATTTTCACCATCCAAAATGTAAAAATTAAAATACAAATTACAGGCAACATGCTGTTAATCAAATCAATATCGACCAATTAAAACACTTCGCCCACATTAATAAACAAGCCTTTTGACCCTTCGCGCCCGAAACCATAATCAATGGCTATGTTTGTTTTGGATACCTTATTTAGTTTAACCCTTAAACCGGCCCCAAAACCGGGTTGCACAGTTTGCAAAGCCGTACCCGGTGCCGCCGAAAACGACTCGCCGTTTACAAAAGCTACCCCTCCAAGTAAACCATTACGGGTTATTTTAAACCGGTATTCGCTTTCAAGGTAAACCATTTGCGCCCCTCTAAACCTGCCCTGTATGTATCCGCGCCCGGTAGTAAAGCCTGGGTCGTGCCCCGTAGCGGGCAGATCGAGATATGCCGGCCGTCCATTAATTACCAGCCAATTATATGACCAAAAGGCCAGCACGTTATCCGAGCTTTCCGGAAACCTGAAGTATTTGCGCACATCAACAATTAAAGAGCGCCAGGCAGTTGTACTACCTAAAAAAGTATAATTATCCCGGTACTGTAACGAGGTGTAAAATCCGCGCGACGCATTGATCGGGTTATCGCGACTGTCATAGAGCCCGCTAAACGTTATCCCGGTTGATATAGCGCGGCTAACAGGGCCGTACCTTTCATAGTCGGACGTTTTTCCGTTTAACTGCCCTTTCTCGTACATATTCCACCTGTCATCAAAAATATACCCCAAACCGGCGTAAAAATTTCCGGTTATATTGCGCAAAACAGTTTCATGGAAACGAAAAAAACTGTAAACCAGGGGATTTTCATTATCCCTGTCAGAATTACTGCCTAAACCAAAACTGCTTTGCGGATATTTGTAAAACCTAAAATCGCCAATAAAATCGTACTTGTTATTTTTCGACCATATGTTTGATTGGATTGGAACGATCACCTGCTTGTTTTGGGTATAAGCAGGGTTTACCGTTATAGTAGAGATCCGGGTATTGGGAGCTAACCTGAAAATCACATTGCCGGATATGGTACCGGCCAAACCTGTTTGTAAAGTATATCCTATAGCCGGGATGATTGATATTACTGGTTTTGAAGTTACAGAATCAACCTTGCCGGGTTTCTTGCTTTCATGAAAAATGGATCCGATAACGTCAAAAATATCCTTTTCAAAGGTAGTGTCGGGATGGGTAACCAGTACTGTATCTTTATATTTAGTATGCCCTATCGGGATGTATCTTTTATCCTGGGCGTGTACTCCGATACTTATGAGCAAGCCTGCAAAAATTAAAATGCTTGTTTTATTAATACCCATTATAATTATTCGATGCAGGAAAAGTAAAGGTTTATCCGTGCAATTATAAAATAATTATTTAAGTTATTTGTTTGTACAAGATTTTATTGTGCTTTAAGCCGCGGATCAAAAGTGAACTTGTTTACACTGCTGATAGTTATTTTATTATAATCGGGATGGGCCGGATTAAGCAGGTAATTATATTCCAGATCAATAATTGCCGATGGTACTTTTAATACGGCCGTTTCCATTTTACGAAGCCAGGTATCGCCAAGCAATTGAGTAACCGGGTAGTTAATTACCTTGTGCCAATTGGCATTAAGTTTTTGGAGTTTGTTTACAGTGATTTCAAAAACAGGCAGGTTATCTGGTATCTGAAATATAATAACCGAAAAATCACCTGCATATAAAGCAGTACCAGGCGAATGCGCCAGTTTTTCAAGGCATGAAAGAGCCAGCGAACCGCCTGTATAGATCATATATTGCCCCAATGAATTCCATCGGCCGTCAATTCCTGAGCCTTTGCGGTCATGGGCATATTTGGTTTGACTTATCCGGTAAACGTTCAAAAGATAGATGGAAAGATTAATAACCTATTTAGTGATCATAAATTTGCGAAAAAAATGCAATCATTCACTAAATCATTAATTCAATAATATTTTAGGCAAGCACACCGTAATCAATACGGATAAGCTGGCTTATTACAATACTAATGCCTGTTATGGTATCAAGTAAATCAAAAGGGATAGCATCAATGCCCGGATTATAATGTTTTAGCCAGCCTTTAAACTCGTCAAGGGTGCCAAAGGTATCCAGGCCTTTATCAAAAAGCTCAAACAGTTGAATAATGTGCTCACTAAGCCCCTGGTTTAACTCATGTGTGCTTTGCAAATGCTTACGCAAAGTAGGCTCGGTTATATGCAGCCATTTGGCAATATCACTTTGAGTAGCACCGGTTACCTTTAATAAATCAGTGATGGAATTTGAACGCAACCCTTGTTTTATAGCCCCAAGCTTGGCCAAAGGCGATTTAAAATAGGTTTCATAAGGCATCAGCAGATCATTAAAAACCTGCATAGGCGCATCGGTAAATACATAAGGGCGGGATGCAGCCTGCCCTTGCCTGCCTTCAATAGCTGTATTACGTTTAATTGCTTTGCTCATATACAAATGTAAATATTTTCTATTAAAAAAGAAAATATTTACATTTTATTCATCCACCATATGCTCACTCACCTTTATTTGTTTCAAATAAAAAATTACCAATAAAATTAGCAATTGTAAAAAATATTTCCGATATTTGATTATTCTTTTATGCCAATCGGCATTTAAAACATAATGAAACCCAATATATCTTCCTTTAATAACGCCGCCCAGGTTGAGCGGCTTATCGACAAATACTTCGCCTATATAAAGGGGAAATATCATATTGAACAAAAACCGGTAAAAAACAGTAAAGACAATGCAGAAACTATTGAACAAAAGGTTTGGGACCGTGAACCCGAACCCGCAACGCTATCAGGGCTGGCCCTTGCCCTTGGCTTTAGCAGCCGGCAGGAGTTTTATACATATGTACAGCACGGCCCGTTTTCACAGGCAGTTAAACAAGGCGTTTTACGCGTAGAAGCTTGTTATGAAGCCCATCTGCACCAAAACGCAACCGGGGCAATGTTCGCGCTAAAAAACATGGGGTGGAACGAAAAACATGACCCATCACCAAATACAGAAGCAGGGAATCCTTTAAAAGTGGAGATCTTTAACTCCGGACCGCCCCCTGCCGGCAGCGAAAAAGAGGTAAAACTATAACCCCGGTACCCGTTTGCAAGTTCAGGTATCAGATTTAAAAATCAGCAACAATGACCGATGAAGAAATAATCACCGACATTCCATTTAAAGAACCGGAAGGTTTTCACTGCTCTGTCCTATTCCAACAAAATTATCTTTCAACCGCGCATGTGGTAATTAACCAGGGAGGCACCAGCAGCGGTAAAACATTTGCCATTGAGCAGGCGCTGTTTTGCCTTGCCTGCGAAAACCCCAAACAGGTGATCACCATAGTTGGACAGGATATCCCTAACCTTAAAGCAGGCGCCCTGCGCGATGCTCTAAATATATACAGCTCTTCGCCGGTATTACAGGCAAAAATTAAAAGCTATAATAAAAGCGACCGGATCTTCGAATTTTTTAACAGTAGTATTATTGAGTTTAAAAGCTACGACAACGGACAGGACGCAAAATCCGGAAAGCGCGACTACCTGTTTATCAACGAAGCCAATGGCCTTACATGGGACGTATATACAGAATTGGCCCTGCGTACCAAAAAGCGCATTTTTATTGACTATAACCCCAATACCGGCTTTTGGGTACATGAGCACTTAATTGGTAAACCGGGGGTACAACTTATAGTGTCCGACCATCGGCATAACCCGTTTTTAGGTCAGGAAGTACGTGATAAAATAGAAGCGTTAAAAACTGTTGATATTGAACTATGGAAAGTATACGCCCGTGGTTTAACCGGCAAAATAACCGGGCTTATATTTGACAACTGGTATATCTGCGAATCTATCCCGGCCGATGCCCGTTTGATAGCCCTGGGCTTAGATTTTGGTTTTACCAATGATGAAACCGGATGCATTGAAGTATACCAGCAAAACGGCGAATTGTGGGTAAACGAGTTACTCTACAAAACAGGCCTCACCAACACAGATATTTCCTCAAAATTAAAAGAGGCCGGTGTAGGTTTTAACTGCGAAATTATTGCAGATAGTGCAGAACCCAAATCAATAGAAGAATTAAAACGCCTGGGGTGGCGTGTTACAGCTGCAAAAAAAGGTGCCGATAGTGTTAAAAACTCTATTGATATCCTTAAACGCTACAAAATAAATATAACCCGCAATAGTACAAACCTGCGCAACGAGCTTAACCGTTATAAATGGCGCGTAAATGTAACAGGCAAAACCATCAATGAACCGGTTGACTCATGGAATCATTTGATAGATCCCTTAAGATATATCGCCCTTAATAAATTAAAAATAAACGGCACCGGAAAACTTCAATCACGCCTGCCGCACAGGCAAAGTATTCAACAGGCAGGGGCGTTATACGGGCTGACCTAAACATCCATAATCAAAAACCACAAAACCGATACAGGCTTAAATAGATATGACAGAACAAATATTAAAAACACCCCAGGGCAAGTTGCGGGTCCGGATACCAACGCAATTAAATGAAGTAACCCTGGGCCAACTAATGGATTTGCAAGCCCGGCCCGATATAACAGATTTGGAGGCCATCAGCATACTTTCGGGCATCCCGGTTATTGAGCTTCATAACATCAAAAACTATGATGATCTGCACCAGTTTGGCGATGCCGTGCTTTCTTTATCCTACCAGATTAAACACCTGTACAACAGTAACGAGATCCCCAAAGAGGTAATTTTTATGCTATCTGGGGACAGCGGGGCACCATTCCAAAAAACAAAGGTAAAAGTAATGCAAAACCTTTCGGTTGAGCCTGCTGGCGCTTTTATGGCAGCCCGCGATATCATAGCCGAAGAAATAAATACCCATATAAAAACCCATGGCGAAGATGATTGGCAGGAACATTTTAACCCATCATTAAACGCCTGCTGCCAGGTATTGGCACAATACTTTTATTGCAGGGCTACGGGTAAAAAATATAACGAATATGAAGTCGAAAACTTTATTGATGAAGTTAAAAAGCTACGGGTAACGGAGGCACTGCCCATCTCAAAGCATTTTTTTACCTGTTATCCCAGCTTATCGATGCCGAGAATAAGCTTTTGGCATCGGTTCCTACCGTATTGGAAAAAAGGGCAGGAATCCAGTTGTTCGAAAAATTCAAATACATCAACACTGTAAACTCATTAGCAGGCGGCGATATTACCAAATGGGACTTGATCATGAGTATGCCATATGAGCGCTTGCTTACCAAACTGCTGCTTAACAAAACTGAAGCTGAATATCAAAAACGATATAGCGAGCTATCTCAAACTACAACTTAAAGCGCCTTATCCCTGCAAGGCTATTAAATACCAAACCACCCCAACCCAGGGATCGGGGCCTGAATTATTATGCGTAACCAAATAGAAGCTATTGTACAAACACTTAATGGCAACCTGGCTTTTGCCTATGGCACCCAGGCCGAACTGAATACCCTTGCAGATGATATCAGCTTTCCCTGCGTATTTCTTTACCCCCTTCAGCCTATTGAGGTAAGTCCGCAGGTTAATGGCTCGGTTGATAATACGTTCACCGTTTATATGGAGTTTCTGTTCAAAACAGATTTTGGACAGTTCACGGCCGAAAATGAAACCTATATATCGCAGGCACTGCAAATGGCTAACCAATTTGTGGTAAAAGCCTCAAAATACAGGGAAGGCGAAGGCCGGTACTTCAGGGTCAAAGCAGGGCAAAAAGCCAAATGTGTGCCGGTTTATAACAAGTTTGATGTTAACACCACCGGTATTGGTTTAACCATA
Organism: Mucilaginibacter sp. SG538B; assembly: GCF_013376065.1. Taxonomy (NCBI): domain Bacteria; kingdom Pseudomonadati; phylum Bacteroidota; class Sphingobacteriia; order Sphingobacteriales; family Sphingobacteriaceae; genus Mucilaginibacter; species Mucilaginibacter sp. SG538B. The sequence goes on along the minus strand of NZ_JABMJI010000001.1, from coordinate 1,025,127 downwards.
GCGTTATCGGCCATGTATTTTGATGCTTTTTAAACCCTCATTCTAACCAATAAAAAATGAATATAACAGCCACTATTAATGAAACCATCAGCTCAACAACCTACCCCGACCAAAACGGGGGACAAATCGATCAGGGCGATGTATTCATCAGCATTATTGATGCTGATACCAGGCAGCCTACCAATGGCAATAACTGCGAAGTCACCTATCAGCGTAACGAAAACGGGTATACAAGCACCTTCACCGTTATTGTAGCCGGGCAATCATTCCCACTTTATTCAGGTATCATCAGGGATTACGAATATAGTCCCCAGGGCGATATGATTCGGAGTAATTATGTATCGTTCAGCATAATTGCTGTCAAAGCCGGTGACAATCCTTCCCCCAATCCCTCTGTTTGTGATCTGAAGATAAATTATATAGCTATTAATAAGATCGAGTCGGCCCCGGGAGCTGCCGACGCTCAGATTACAGTTAACGCGACCTCAAGTTTTGCATCCATATTGTATAGTATCGATCTGGGTGTAAACTGGCAGGCGTCTCCTGTTTTCACAAACCTAAGCGGAGGGTTAAAACACATACTTGTAAAAGACAGTAACCCCTTAGGCTGTACAGACACCGCGGAGGTTAGTATTTCAACATCCACCAATCTGTTAACCGGTGACCCTTCGGTAATGCTCCCCGATGGATATATATCACGCTGGAGCGCGGCGTTCAATCCTATCGTGTTTACCTATCAAAGAAAAGATTTCACGATTAACAACATAACAGCCGACGGCGAAAAAGGGCATGCCTGCATCAGTGTTAACGCCAATTTTAAAGACACCAATACAGGTTTGGTTAAAGTCAAGGAAGGGGATAAAATCTATCTGAATACGAACGCTTATAAAGGAGTTTATACCATTGAAAAAGTAACCGGCACCAATAGCATAGTGATTGATACTTCCTTTATAAACGGTGACACTACCGGTTTTATTAATATCAACAGCATGTACCCGTATTATGAGCTACATACCCGCATTACCTATAACGATCCGCTTACCAATAACCTATCCGCTATAAAATCAGTAAACCGGCCGGATAATACCGGCTTAGTAAAAGCGGACCTGTCAAACTTTTTACAGAGTTTGCTGCGCCCGGCCGACAGCAGCGATTACAACCAGGTTGATCATCGCGATACCAATCTCTGCGCCGCTTATACGGTTGAGTACGCCCAGCATTATGATGATGGCTCAAACGAAGGATTTACAAGCAGCTTCAGTCAAATTCGGTATCCGTACTATGTGGTTTATGCGGCCAAACAGCTCGGGGATAAATATGGCGGCAACCTTGCAGCTTATGTACCAAACGTTAACTCACCTGCACAATGGATAACAGATTTTAAAGAACCTGTGTATTCGGCCGGGTACCCATTCGATATTGGGTTTATCTGCACCGATGAGATGGCCGGCCTCCAACCCTATTGCCTGCTTACTTTGCTTGATATTAACCGGAACCCGCTACCGGGTGGTTCACAACCCGATTATTTACAAAACGAAGATGATTCATGGATATTGAATGAAGATGGCAGCAAATTTAGTATTGGGAACCAGACATCTTTTATCATGCCTTTAACAGGTCCCGCCGGCCTGCACCGGCTTATGGTTAATGCAAACTTCCCGGCCGTGGCCTATTACTTCAATATCCAGATCAGGTATGATGATGAAAATGGCTCGCATTCGTTAACCAAAGCACAAACTATACGGATAGATGATGCTGTTGATGATAATTCAGTATACCTGAGATGGATCGGGCTTAGTGGTTCCTGGAATTACTATCGTTTTGTATTTAACCAGGAAATAAGCCTGGATGTTCAAAATGCTGTTATAATTAAAAACTTTGTACAAAACTGGCAAACCCAGGAAGGAATTGAAGAAGTGATCAGCAAAAGTGCAGGGCAAAAAATGAAGGTTATGGCCGAAGACCTTTCTGTAAATGATATCCGCGGGCTGCAGTCAATTAAATATTCGCCAAAGGTACAAATGCTGGTAAATAAAAATCCTGTCAGGTGGCAAACCATTGTGATAAATACGGCTACCTACAGCGAATATGAAACCCGCAACGGGCAGGCCCCGTTTAGCGTAACATTCAACATGCCGTCGATAAATATTCAAAGCCAGTAACCGCCCTATTCTTTCGTAAAACTAATGTTATCAATCCCATAGTAATAATCACCATCAACAGTTATACTACTTTCATAACTTACTTCAAGTGCATTTTCGCTAAGTGTATTAACGGTATAAGTGCCTTCATAAAATGCCGGTGTTGTTTTACTTATGGTTAATACTTTATCCTTCAAAGTGTATTGATATTCAATAAGCGCCGTTTCGCCCGACGGAGTGCGGTTTGACGTATAACCTGAACCATCATTATTAAAAATTTCAAAATCAGCAGCCGAGTAATCTATACGGGCAGTATCTCTCAATAGTACATTGTTTTTATAACTGCGGGTATGATATTTTTTCAGGTACCATTTACCTGTAATAGTAACTACAGGGTTAGCAGCCTTATCATCTTTTTTGCATGATACCAGGCAACATACCAATATGGCAATTATCAAAAGATACTTTACATGCATTGAATGCTGTTTCAGGTTAATTGGTCGGGATCATAAACTTAAATAAATTATTGATAATAAACCAATTGTTTTAAACAACGATCAACAACTAACATTTGCTAATTTCATGAATCAGATACAACTTTATATTAATGACCAAGTGGTTGATTTAACTGATGACAGCCCTATTGCGCTTACCTTCCAGATCAATAACCTGGCCGAAGTTAAAAACCAGCAGGGCAATACCAGCAACCAGTTTAAGATCCCGCTAACACAGCGTAACCGTCAAATCCTGGGTTTCCCGGATGATATAGCTTTTACTACTATGCTCCCTTATGATAATTACCAGGCAAAAATCATCCAGGATGGGCTGGAGATTATTCCTTACGGGCTGGCTGTACTTAACAGCATTGAACAGGATATGGCCAACATCACCATACTAAGCGGTAACGTTGATTTTTTTGATGCGTTGGAGGGAAAAATCTATGACATGGGCGATAGCAGCAGCCCAACATCCAATTTGGGTAAAAACCTGCCGTGGCAGGCTTTTGACCACCCCTGGAATCTGGATACTATTATCGCCTCACAAAAAAAGGCAGACGGCTGGATATGGCCCGTTGTGGACTATGGATCGATAAACGAAGTTGATTTTGATAAACCTTTAGATGTGTACACCATGCGCCCCGGCTTTTTCATTAAAACAGCAATCGAACTAATGATCAAAAACACAGGTTATAAAGCAACAGGCTCCTTGCTTAAAAATGAGTTATATCCTAAACTTATTTGCCAGTTTGCCAATGATGAATTTGAGCATGGCTCAGATTTTCAAAATTCTGTTGAAGGCTTGAGTAAATCAGCATCGATGTTGTATGTAACAAATAACGACCTCGTAATAGATGGCGGGCAATTAGGCATGCATGCTAACAACAATACGGATAGAACATTACCAATTGGGTTTCAGGAATACCACGCAAAAGAGCGGGTTAACGGAACAGCAAGCCTGATATTGGATTTGGATATGCATGGTATTGCCAATACTGGCGATAATGGGTATTTTGAACTCATTATCAACTATCGCGATGCAAATGGGCATGAAAGTGTTTCAACAAAACAAACGATAAACTTTACCGACAAGGCCTATCCGCCTAACACCAGGGAGCGCACAGAACCGGTTAAGAACTTAAAACTCACATACGATTTTGAACTTAATAAAGGGGATTCGGTTTTTATCTCTTATCACCTGCACCGTTACAATACAACGGTATTCATTCACAAAGGTGCTGCATTTAGGTTTGATGTTGACCAGAAACCAATTTTATACGGTCAACAGGTTCAATGCGAACGTATTTTTCCGGATATTAGTCAGAAGGATTTATTGAAGGATACGCTACAACGTTTCGGCATTGTATGCCAAACAGATAACAGTACCCGCACCGTGTCGTTTAACTCATTTGCTGATATTGCAGATAATATCCCAATCGCAAAAAACTGGACCAGCAAATGCATCGATCAGGGCAAAACTATTAACTTCCAGCTTGGTGGATATGCACAGGTTAACTACATGAAATACAAGGATGATGATAATGTACTGCCTAAAAAGTTTGCCGACGCAGAAATTGTGGTTAATGACAAAACCTTGCCGGCCAGTGCAGATTTGTTTGAAAGCCAATTTGCCCCTACCCTTAACCGGGCTTTTACTGGTGGAACCATAGCTCAAATCAAAAAACTCGATCCTGACAGCGATAACAACGATTTTAGTATCGGGACATCGCCAAGAATATTGATAGATCAAAAGTTAAACCTGCTTAGTCTTAAAAACTACCCTACTGTAAAATTTACCGATGGCGAGAAAACTGTTGAGGTAAATGACGTTGTATCGGTACCTTATTTTTATAAACCCGACGGTGAATTTAACCTTTGCTTTAGCGATAAACCGGGAGTTAACGGTAGCATACAGTCTGGCTTAAAAACAAAGTATTATCCGCAGCTCGAAAAAATACTTTCGCAAACCAAAAAGGTAGTCAGATATTTTTTGCTTACACCCCGCGATATCCTTGAGCTCGATTTACTTATTCCTGTTTATCTTGAACAGGATAGTTGCTATTAATACATCAACAAAATTGATAGCTGGCGAAAAGGACAGCCGACGAAGGTTGAATTGGTGAAGTTGGGATGATAATTATTAATTGTTAAATAGCATTTGTATGATATTATATAAATGGTATATTTACCAAAAAAATTAGCATTTTATTGTACAATAAATCAATAAACCTACATCATGAAATTATCACGATTAATTCCCGTTTTGTTTTGCCTTGCTGCTTGTAGTGATAGTACACAACAGGGAGACCAATTGAAAAACATGCCTGCTCCGGAACTGGCCCTCATTAAAAGAGTTGAAATTGCCGACTCCGCTAAAGTAGTTAACGATAACCCAATCAAAAAAGGCGATGCCGTCAAATACCATAAAGCAGCTATTTTAAAATTTGTACAAGATACTTTGCAGGGGAATGTAAAACAATGGTTAGCGGTTATAGAGACAATAAAAACGACACCGCTTGTAGACGATGATTATGATACCAGCGTAAGATTATTGATTCCGAGGAATAATTATTTAGACGAAAAAGTTCCTGAATTTGGTACAATAATATTTGATGCTCAAATTGATAGCGCAGGCGCAGTAAAAAATGCCTTGAAAGAAATGAAAGACGGAGACAGAGTAATTGTTTCAGGAACCTTTGTAAGGGATATCGTAAACAATATTGATTTTGATAATATCATCGATTTACATGAAGGCTTTAACAGCCCTACGTTTAAATTTAATATTCAAAGCATAACCAAACGGCCATGATTTAAACCGTTAAGAAAAACCGCTGGCTAAATGATTTAGTGTACGTAATTATAGGATATTACCTCATAAATAGTAAATGGCTATGGTCACACTACAGGTTAATCTATGCTATTTGTTTGTTCATTCCAATTTACTTCTTCCGTCAAATAAGCCATAACTTGAGATGGCAAATTTTCTAAAAAACCACCAAACCTGATGTATTTAACGGCGTAATAAATATGCCATATGGAACTACATTCATAAGCATAAAACCCGTTCAGTAGTCACAAACAATTGGCTTACAAGCAAAAACGACATTAACATCTTTAACTCAAACAGAAAACCCTCTTTCCATCCTGCAAAACGCATACCGACAGTAGCTCTTTCCAACACCTCCTACCCCTCATTCCTATTTCCAACAACGATCAACCAATTAAAACAACTTACATTATATGCCAGATGAAAAAAAAATAACCGTCGATGTTAAGGTCAACAGCGATGGACAAAGACAGCTCGACCTATATACCAAAGCCTTTGTCAACTTCCGCAATGCTATAGCTGATATGTCAAAACCTTTGAATACTTTAAGCTCCGATCTTCCTAAACTGACTGATGCCATTGACAAATTAAATACTCAAAATCTCAAACTGGCTGATTCAGGCGACAAAGTTGCCAATAAGATCCCTGATATGATTAGCGCGTTTCTTAACTGGAAAGACATACTGGACTTAATTAAAAAAGGCTCAGAACTGGCTGAGGGAGCATTCACACTTTTTGAAGGCGCATTAACAGGAGGTTTGGCTATCCTGGCGGTATATGGCCCCGAAATAATTAACTGGGCAATGGCTCTTTTTAAAGGAAAAGAAGCTATTGATGTTGCCACGCTTAGTTTAAGCAATCTTAACAAGGGATTAGCATCAACTGACTATTCACATGCTATCGAAAATGTTGATATGCTTCACCTACGGGTACAAGTAACAGGAATAAATGCCCCTCCAATAAATTCAGGGAGCATCCACAACCATTATAGCACAAATGCTGTGCTTCTTTAACCAATTTATAATATCTACATCATGACAACATTTGAACACAGAGAGATCAGGGGCATTACCATAAAGAATATGATAGTCACCATAGCCAGCACCATAAGTATTGTTGTTTCGGTAATGACAGGCTACTTCCAATTGAAAGGCGACATTAAAGATATCCGTTCATCGCAGGAAACACAAAGCAGGATCGCCGAGATCAGGTTAAAAGTACTGGAAGGACAAGTTAATGTTTTACAGCAGGAAGTCCGTGGATTAAAAGACGGGAAGAGATCTTAAATACGTTGTTTAAGAGGTGTGCCCAGAACGAGATTCGAACTCGTACATCCTTACGAATGCCACCCCCTCAAGATGGTGCGTCTACCAATTTCGCCACCTGGGCTTTTAAAAAATGTGAGAATCTTTCAATTCTCACATTCTAATTTTTCTTACTTTAAAAAAGGCGTGCCCGAAGAGAGACTCGAACTCTCAAGAGACAATTCTCAACGGCTTCTGAGACCGCAACGTTTACCAATTTCGCCATCCGGGCTTATCGTTTTATTAACAAGCGTGCAAATATAATCGTTTCCGGCAAATTGCAACTTAATAAATTAAAAAATCAATATTATGTTGTTTAACGGCCTTTGAAAATCTAACTTAGGTTTCATAAAACTCTTTATATCAAACGTAATGAAACTAAACCGCATTTTTATTTCAGGTATCTTACTTTGTTCTTTGTGGTTCAATTCTGTCCTGAAAGCACAAACTATTACCGTTTTACAACAGGATAAGCCAACAAGCATCCGCGGTTTATCTGTAGTTGATGATAATATGGCATGGATAAGCGGCAGCAAAGGATACATCGCCAAAACAAACGACGGCGGCAAAACCTGGAGCTGGCAACAAATAAAGGGTTATGAAAAATCCGACTTTCGGGATATCGAAGCATTCAATGATCAGGAAGCCGTGATCATGAGTTCGGGCACGCCGTCCCTCATCTTAAAAACGGTTGATGGCGGCCAAACCTGGCAGGAAAAATATCGAAAAACAGATACCACCTATTTTTTAGACGCCATGGATTTTGCCGATAACCTTCATGGCTACATATTAGGCGACCCGATCAACAATAAATTTTTATTACTGGAAACCAAAGACGGCGGTGAAACCTGGAACGAGTCAAAAAATGCCCCGGATGCATTGCCCGGAGAGGCATCGTTTGCCGCAAGTGGCACATGCCTCAGAGTATCGGGCAAAGAGGCGATATACATCGTTTCAGGGGGTAGTAACGCCAGGCTTATTTCCTTACAGCCTCACAATAATCAATGGCAGTATTCAAACCTTCCACTTACACATGGAAAAAGCAGTGAAGGCGCTTTTTCAATATCGATAGGGCAAAATGCCGGTATTATTGTCGGAGGTGATTATGCCAGTGATAAAAAAACAGATTCAGTGGCGACTATCCTGGCGGTTCACCCTGTCCTCACATTTACACCACCCCAAACAGGGCCGGCAGGTTTTCAATCAAGTGTTGAGCACATAAAATCCGGGATATTTCTTTCCACAGGCACACCCGGGAGTAATATTACTACTGACGGCGGCCAAACATGGAAACAAATAGATAGCACAAGTTTTAATGTTTGCCGCAAGGCAAAACATGGTAAGCTTGTATTATTAGCCGGGAATAGTGGTAAAATAGCCGTTCTAAAATTGTAGTTTACTGGTTTTTAACGGCTTAAAAAAACCTTAATATTAATTTAAAAAATAGCTTGCAGGGAATAATTAAGAACCCTATATTTGCACCACTTTAAACGGAAACGGTTAACCGAACCAAAGAAGTTTAAAGAATGATTCCGTAGCTCAGCCGGTAGAGCATAACACTTTTAATGTTGGGGTCCTGGGTTCGAGTCCCAGCGGGATCACAAAGCCTTTGAAAAGAGGCTTTTTTATTTAAAAACAAAAGCTGCCTTTAAACAGCCACGCCTTAGTAAGCGAAAAATTTAAAGAATGATTCCGTAGCTCAGCCGGTAGAGCATAACACTTTTAATGTTGGGGTCCTGGGTTCGAGTCCCAGCGGGATCACAAAAGGCGCAAGAAATTGTGCCTTTTCTCATTTAAACCGTACCCCGCATTGTTTTAACATATAAACGCCCTTCTTCCGTTCAGGTTGAGTCGCGTCGAAACTACTGAACATCTTTTTCGTTATATTGCTCCACAATTAAGCACAACCAATACTAAAAATGACCGGCGGTAATAAGAACGATAAGGTGAATATGAAAACGCTTGCGAAAGAGCTTAACCTTTCAACCGCAACCATATCCAAAGCGCTGCGCGATAGCTATGATATAAGTCCTGAAACCAAACTGCGGGTAATGGAAGCCGCCAGGCGTTTAAATTACGTACCTAACGCTTATGCCAGCAGTCTCCGCAAACAAAGCAGCAATACTATAGCCATCATTATACCCGAAATTGCCGACAGCTTTTTTAGCCAGGCCATTAACGGCATTGAAAGTATTGTCGCGCCAAAAAAATACCATGCGCTGATCTACCTTACCCATGACAGTTATGAACGGGAAGCATCCATGTTTAATGACCTGGCCAGCGGACGCGTTGATGGCCTCATTATGTCCGTAGCCAGCAGCACCCAGGATACAGGACATATTAAAACATTACAGGAAACAGGCATCCCCATAGTTTTTTTTGATAGGGTGTGCGAGGATATTACTGCGGATAAAATAGTAACCGACGACTATAATAGCGCTTACAACGCAGCCACACACTTATTGCAAGCCGGATGTAAAAACATCTCACTGGTTACCATCAGTGGCTATCCTTCTATTTTAACCGCCCGGGAACAAGGATATCGCAACGCTTTAACTGACAATGGGTTTGTAGTTAAAGATGCAGGAATAGTAACCTGCTCCAACAAATATACCGACGAAAATGTAAATATAATCAAAGCGCATTTGGCAACCGTTAAACCCGATGGTATCATAGCTACCGTTGAACAGCTGGCTACCGCAACTTATCTGGCTTGCGATGAACTGAAACTACAGATCCCTTGTGATGTAAAAGTTGCTTGTTTTACCAATCAAATTACCGCGGCCATACTTAATCCATCGCTTACTACTATTTTACAACCTGCATATGATATGGGAAAGCAAGCAGCGGAAATCCTTTTCGGCCGCTTGTCCGGGCGGCTTAATGAAGCCAAGCAGGAACTGATAATGCCATCGCAATTGATAGCAAGAGCATCAACAGCCAGTTAGAGATTGTTATATATCGTTCTTAAACGTAGAAGACACTACCAGCTTACTTTTTTTCTGACGACACTATATTTTTGATATCATCAGCAGATAATGCGGCTTTGAATACTTTCACTCTGTCCATAAAGCCGTGAAACACGCGTTCCGATGGAAACTCTTCGTTTCGGCCTAACGTCCATTTGTTATTTACCGACAGATCAGCGGTTACCTCTAACAGCGTGGTTCCGGCCAAAACACTATCGATATAAACATACAGCTTTTTGCCGTTGCACACGCCCGCAATGTGGTGCCAGTGTTGTTGCCAGTCGGCAGGGAGGTTTACAGTACAGTCGCCCCTGCCCCATCCGCCCGCAAAAAAAGTCAGGGTTCTGTTATCGGTCATTTGCAATACATCGTTATCGCCTTTGGTAATGATATCAACCAAACCTTTCTCATTGCCCATCGGGTAAACCCATCCCATCATAGTAATGGATTCATCCATATTGTCCAAAGATGGTGAGTTTGGGACTTCCAAATAAGTACTATCGCTAAATAATAGTTTATCATTAGTAGTTGTTACTGAAGATGAAATAACATTTCCGTTGTTATGAAAGCCCGAACTATCAGCTACTATCTTACCACGGGCTATCGATGCGAAATCAAGTAATAATGATTCTGTAGCATTTTCATAAACCTTGTAGATAGTTTTCGCCGTATCGACCCTCACATATTCAAATCCGTTTTTGGAAGCTTTTATATGATGACTAATGGTTTTAACTTCACCGGCATCAAGTTTAATATTATCGGTAAAAACAACCGAATCATTCTGGATTACAGGTATAATAAAGGTTTGCTTTAATCCGCCAGTATTTTTTATCCGGTATTTTATTTCCTGGCTTTCATTCAACCTGATCATCGGTTTTACTTCCAGCCCCGATATTTTAAAAGCTTGCTCCTGCGGTTTTGCAGGCAGATTCACTTCGACAATCAACGGTAGTGTATTATCAAGCTTCAGTACCGTTTTTCCCACAGGGTAAAGGCGAAACTCAATAGAATCCTGAACAGTTTGTCCCGGCTCAACCAGGCAGTTTTTATAACTATATGGCTTTCCGTTAACCAACAGCTTTATGGTTTTAATGCCCTTGCTACCTGTATTTTTAAGTTTAAACCTTATCACAAGCGGCTCGTCAGGCACTGCATTTTTTTTATCGACCGAATAACTCGCTATACTAAAGGCAGTATTTTTTTGTGTGGCCGATAGCTCAATCGGATCTTTATCGGTTGGCCAGTTACCTGGGGCTTTCCCCATATCAAAAGTCATTGCACCACCGTTAACCAACACCGAATGTGGCAGGGCCAATTGCTGCCAGGCTTTGCCATTCACATGCAGAGCCTGTACGTAATTATTTTTTTCAGATGAATTATTACTGCCGATGATGAACTTTTTGCCATTGGGTAAATGAAGCGTTACAGATTTGAACAAAGGCGCACCGATAGCGTAAAGCGGATTACCAGGACATACCGGATATATCCCGAGCGAGCTAAAGACATACCAGCTTGATGTTGAACCCAAGTCATCATTACCGGGTAAACCACCGGGTGTGGCGCTGAACCTGTTGAGCATAATATCCCTCACCCATTTTTGTGTTAACTGAGGCTTACCTGCCTGATTGAACATATAAGGCAAATGGAAAACAGTTTCGTTATCAAATAGAATAACATTATTGCGCAGGGCAGGGTCAAGCCGGGCGGAGAATTGTTCGTTGCCGCCGGTCATGTTAATAAGGTCTTTACCGTTTTGAGGTACAAAGTACGAGTACACCCATTTATCGCCCTCTTTATATCCTGATGTACCGGGCTGCAGTTTAAACTCATCACCATTACGCGGAAGCATAAAGAGTTCATCTTTATTTAAAAGATTACGGTAACTAAATCCCCTGTTTGCTAATAATTGAGCGGTTTGTTTATCTCCCATCGCCTTTTCGGCAAATTGCGATAAAGCCCAATCATCATAAGCATATTCTACAGTGCGGGTAACCGACTCAGGTTTGGTGAATGGAACGTAGCCTTTTTGACAGTACACTTCCATGTCCGATTGCACGAATGGGCCATCAACCAAATCCTTCTTCATAGCCTTGTAAGCAAGCTCTTTATCGAAACCAGTAATGCCTTTTAAGTATGAGTCAACAATGATAGGAATAGCATGATTGCCCGTCATGCTTTCTGTTGGCAGATGCCCGCTTTGCTTGTAAACATCAAGCATGGATAAGATCACATCCTGCTGCTTCTGTGGATAAAGCAGTGTAAGTAATGGGTGCAGCGACCGGAAAGTATCCCATGGAGAGAAAGCCCCGTACTGATTTTGCCCTGTTTTTTGATGAACCTCGCCATCATTCCCCCGATAATTGCCATCAGCATCATCAACAACCCAAGGCAATAACAGCGAATGGTAAAGCGCCGTATAAAATACTGTTTTGTTTTGCTCGTTACCGTCGATTATATCAACTACCGATAATACTTTAGCCCATTCGCTGCCGGTTTTCGCGCGGATCTCATTAAAAGTTAAGCTACCGATTTCCTGATCAATATTATGCTGTGCATTGAGATAGCTAACTGATGATTTACTTAAGCGCAAAGTAATCACTTTAGTCTTCGGGAAAGTGAAAACCCAGCCTCCTTTAACTTCCTTTTTTTCCGTGTATCTTTCGCTAAAGTTTATCACAGCGTTTGCAACTGAAGTATGGATCACTTTACTTGATATCGCCTGGATTTCACCGGCATTTCCAACGAAAATTTGTGGATTAGTGCTTCCATTGAACATAAACCGAAACATGCCTGTTCTAGTAGTAGCTGTAGCTTCGGCGGTAATCCGCTGGTTATCAAAATTCACTTTATAATAGCCCGGTACGGCAGTTTCTTTTTTGTGCGAAAAATGCAGGCTTGACTTTCCCGGTTCAAAACTTTCACTACCACTAAACGGCATCACAAAAAAGTGGCCTGATGATCCTTCAGGAAAGCCGCTCATGTGGCCAAAACAACTGAAATAATAAATTGAGCTATCGGTGTAGTTATATCCCCTTGCCCCTGTAGTCCTTGTTTCGGGACTTAGTTGTACGCTGCCCGACGGCGCAACAGCTCCCGGATAACAACCTCCATTATTACCCCATTTGGTAAGCACATTGCTAAGTGATGTACCGATAAACGGATCAACATATTGCAGATGGTCTGTATGCTGGGCATAGAGGTTGCTGCCCAATAATGTAATGACTGAAACTAAACAGAATATCTTCTTCAATTGCGCAATCAATAATTTAAAACACTAATGTAAAGACGCATAATTGCGTCTCCTGCTTTGCACGGGCATTTAAAGTGTATGCCGTCTCTGTACAATTAGAGACGCAATTATGCGTCTCTACGTAAATTGTTATATTTTTATATAGATCTTCTTTTTATCAAGCACCCAAGCCACCAGCCAGCAAAGCATCATATAACATAGTGCAAATACCAGTGTACCAAATGCGCCGGGGAAGATCTTTTGATAAAGCGCCTGGTTTATCCAGTCGTAAAAGCTTAGCTGTGGTTTTACCCAAATGGTTTGAAAAACTGTTAACAGCAACTCCGAAAGCAGGTAAATAGCCAGTGAATTGCGCCCGAAAACCTGGAAGAAATTTGTACCACTCTTGATCTTTTTTATCTCGATAGCAAATACCATGAAGCCTAACAGTAAAAGATCAATACCGATAGTAAGTAGTGTAAATGAGCTCGTCCATAGTTTTTTAGCAACTGGGAAAAATTGCGCCCAGAATAAGGAAATAGCAATCAGTAAAACACCGCACATAAACAAACGGGCAACCGACTCATAGTTTTTACCCTTACGCTGTATAAACGCTCCGGCCAGATAACCGCCAATTACATTCACAATGGCTGTCATGGTGCTGAGTAAACCCTCCGGGTCAAAAGCTATCGGACCGCCTTTATCGTGATATAAATGATCGTTTCCCATTAACACAATATCTAATCGGGTGCCCGCATTGCCAAGCATGGTATACTCTTTACCCTGTTCGCCGCAAAATATCAGGAATGCCCAGTAGCCCAATAAAAGCACAGCAGAGATAACGATGGCCGTCTTTTGCGAGCAATAATGAACTATCAGTGCGCCAAAAAAGTAGCACAGCGCTATTCGCTGCAACACGCCCATGATACGGGTATGGCTTAGTGGGTTAAACACCCAATTACCCGCTTCACGATGGAAGAAAGGGAACCAGTACATCAGATACCCCAGCAGGAAAATGATCACCGTGCGCTTAAAGATCTTGCCTATAAAAGCGGCATCCGTTTCAAATTTCTTTTTAGAGAAACTAAGCGCGTTGCCAACTGCAAAAAGGAATGATGGAAAAACCAGATCGGTAGGTGTAAAACCAATCCAGGATGCATGGTCAAGCGGCGACCATACGTTTGCCCCCGAGCCGGGGGCGTTAACGATGATCATGAAGCAAATGGTCATACCACGGAAAACATCAAGTGCGGTAAATCTTTCGGTTATTGTAGCCATTTTCTGCTATTCTATTAATTAAGGGGTATTGAAATTTCTTTGATTGATCTGCCCGCTGCTTCTTCGGCCACAATGCGGGTTTTATTGATACTATTGCCTTCTTCGTCATAAACCACCACCTGGTTTAAACCCGGTTTAAGCCAGCATTCGGGGATATAAAGGCTTTTCAGATCCAGTTTTTCGGGATACCTGCCAAGGTTATGACCGTTAACCCAAACAGAACCGTGACCTAAACCAACAGGATCAAAACGCCAGATGAATGTATTTCCGTTTGATTGAGGCAAGTTGAAAGTTGTACGATAAAAGGCCGGAGCATTTTTCATTTGCTTTGCTGCGTCAAGCTTAGTCCAGCCCTGAATAGCTTGTGCATCACCCGGACCACCTTTTAATTGCCAGTTAATTACCGCTGTTGCATCACCTATGGCATTGATTTTTACAGATTGATCGATGCCTCCTTCATTTGAGTAATTTTCAATAAAAAGGATAAGATCAACCGGGTGTTTTAAGGTTTCTGCATCAATAATGTTCACTTCAAATGGCTGGTTCCAGCCGTCATGATGGGCTACTTGTTTACCGTTAATAAATACGGTGGCGTTTTCGTCAACGCTTTTAAACAGCACTGCTAATTTTGAAGTACCCGCCGGCTGCTGCGAAATAGTTGTGTGAAACCAGGCAAAACCCTCTTTCAGGTTAAAAACATCATTGCCTATTTTATATTTTTTGTATATCAATGTATCAAATGCCGGTGGTCCTTGCTTTACATCGTCTTTTTTGTTGGCTTTGGCAAAATACCAGTCACCAAGCTCAGAAATGAACGGTCCGCCCTTTTTGATCAAGGCCTTACCGAAAAGGCCTTTGCTGTCTACTTCATCTATCGGGCCAAGATAGGCAGCCAGCTTATCGCGGCCATCATGTGCCGCAAAAACGGCCAGTGTATGTTTGCCTTTGATAAGGTTAAGCGTTAATTCATTATCATTCAGTTTCCATTTAGCCGTGGGTTTGCTGTCAATAAAAGCTTGACCCCTGCCGCCACCTTTTACCTGCAGGGTATATTTTCCGTTGGATGGTATATTTATGATAGTCCTATACCAGGCATCGGCAGTTATATCGTCATCCGCTCCCATTGGCTTCGGATCCTTTGATTTGAGCCAGCTGCTTGTGTTTACATTTGTTGCCGCGTTAACGGCCGCGTTTTTATATTGCCAGTTAGCTAAGCTGATAGTTGACTGCTGATTGCCTTTCTGCGCATCAAGGCTGAATGGTATCTCCTTGCGATCAGTATATAATACCGCTTTCTGAATTATGCTCTCGGTTAAAGGCGTTTCTGCTATTAATTTTAACTGGCCATTTTTAACCGATGCCTCACCAACATAGTTCAACCCAGTGATGATGTAGTTTTTGTCTTTGCTTTCGGTAATCCACGTTTTATCGGTTAAAGCACGATTCATGACTAAAACTCTTACAGTTTGCGAACCAACGTTAAAACTATATTCAACAACCTTTTCCGCGATTGCCGGCATTTGCTCATCGATAAGCACATTATTGTTATCGATTTTTACCGAAGCCTTTGCTGATGAAGCTGTCTCTTTAGTATTGAAACGAAGAAGCAGCGGATCATCGGCTTCAGCCTCAACAATTATAGTTGTGGTATTAGCCTGCCTAACAATAGCAAACACGCGGGTAAGTGCCCAATCAAGCGTAACCTCATCGTTAAGCCTATAATTGTGTACCAACGGATAAATCTCTTTGGGCTGTAGGCTGATCTTTTTTCCCGCAAACAGGTTCTCGTTACCCTTGATATTTAATGATGAACTTACCTTAGATGTACCCGGATTATCCAGGAATATCAGATCACCTGCCGGGCTTGTACGGGCAGATATTTTAACCGTTGTGTTAACGGCAATGCCTTTGTATGTTTCCGCAGCGTTAGTGCTGTTCTCCAATACATTCTGAAAACTGCGGGAGAACCATGCGGCCCGTTTAAAAGTGTAATAGATTGGTCGCAGATCACCGGCCTGGCCTATACCAGTGCCATAATCGTATGAAGCTGCGTCCTCATCATTATTGGTATAGCCAAAATTTGAACCGCCATGGGCCATGTAGTAATTATAACCATTACCACCGTGAGCAATGATTTTCCAGGTACGCCTGTCATAAAGCTCAGCATCGCCCGGCTTAGCACCATATTGCGAATACCAAACGGCCCAGAACTCGGTAGAAAACCACGGGTTTGGCCGTTTATCATCGTCAAGCTTTCCATCGCCCGCCGGGTCGCTGGCATGATGTAAACCGCTGAAGAAATATGGTACCTGCAAGCCCAGATCCGAAGCCTTCGCCTGCAGGTGTTTGAAATAACCATCAGGCATTACAGTTCCCCAACCATTAGGATGCTCGTTTTCAAGCTGAACCAGTATTACTGCGCCACCTTTATTGATCTGTCTTTGGAATACTACCGGCAAAAGATGATCGAAAAAGCGATCTACATATTGCTCAAATGGTTTATTGTCCTCACGTACCCTCAGGCCTTTTTTAAATTTAAGCCATATCGGGTAGCCGCCGTTATCCCACTCAGCACAGTAATACGGGCCAACGCGAACAATAGCATATAAGCCCAACTGTTTTACTATATCCAGGAATTTCCCAAGGTCACGGTCGCCGTTGAAATTGAATTTACCGGGCTGCTCTTCATGAAAATTCCAGATGGTATAGATCTCTATACAGTTAAAACCCGCCCGTTTTATCCGCAGTAATCTATCATACCAAAGTTCATGCGGGATGCGGGCGTATTCCAACCCGGCCGATGCGATAAATGTGCGTTTACCCTGAACAATAAAGCCTTTGCTGTCAAAATCAATATAAGGCTTTGCAACTGCTGTGGCTGGAAAAATATGATCGTTTGAGCCCTGGCTGTGGGCTGCTGTGAAAGCGGTTAGTAGTAAGATAAATGTAAATATAGCGTAGCGTATTCTCATGATTCTTCAAAAATCCAGACTTACGAAGTTTTGAAAACTTCGTAAGTCTTCAACTTCATATTTTTTTATCGTGTCCCCAAAATCATCGCATTATACTTCGCAAACAATTGCTTTGATTTTTCAATGGCATCACCTTTTGCTGTATCGGTATAAGCATTATCATGCTTGTTTACCCATTGCCACTCCCAATCCTTTACCTGCTTATCAAAGGCTTCGGTATTAAAGTCGGTTTTGGTTGATAACGACTTATCCAACTGGCCAAAGTACATTGACCAGCGTGGTTTGTAATAGCCTTTGATTAAACCAGCCCATTGACGGTTTGAGTATTCGCGCAAACCACTTTCTTTGTCACCCCAAAGGGTAACCAGGTCACGGGCGTTAAACTCATACAGGTTTTTCTCTTTATCGGTTACGCCGTTAGCCCTTGCTTCGTTAATCCATTTGCCTAACAGGAAATCTTTACGGGTACTTAGCAAAGCATCCATATCATCCATCAGTTCCAAAAACTGGCTGCTATATAATTTAAATTGTTGCTGATCCTTATTTTGATAAGCCTGAGCCATTTTCTGCTGTAGCGGACTTGCATAATTGGCCAATACCTGCCGGGTAACATCAACCAGATCATACTGAAAACCATCACTTTGTTTTAGGCTGTCGGCAGCATTTATGAGTAGCGTCCAGGCTTTAACCAATTGCATCGGGTCATAATCCAGTTTGGTCAATACCCTGTCGATATATTTTTTTATTGTCGGCCTTGCCACAATGATCGATTCTGGGCCGCCTTCGGTTAGGCCGCCTGAGTACACCGAATTTAACAGGATGTGCCATGCTTCATCTGCCTGATTGTTAGCTTGTCCGTAACGGCGCTGCGCATAGTTAGCTACCCATTTATCGGCATCAATCGGGGTATCGTTCCAAACGTTTTCCAACATTAGTGCAAACAGCGCAGGGTTTTGTTCGATACCTTCGGGTGTAACACCAATACCACGCATATTTTTTGATTCAGGATCATGCAGGGCCATGGCCGGATCGGCAGCTACATGGCGCATACGACCAAACAGGCTGATGTTCCCGCCAAAGTTTTGGAGCATACCCCAGATCCATGGTTTGCCATAGTAAGCTTCCGTACGGTTCCAAACCGGGTGGGCATCGCTGTACAAATCAAGCACGATCATCTGCTCGTTTGGCACAGCGTTAAGCAGCGCTTTAATCTGTTGCGGCTGCCAGAATTTGTTATTATAGTGAAACATCCAACCCTGCATTACCCAGATAGCTTTAGGATCGGCAGCAGCCATAGAGTTGAATACTTTCTTACTCATACCATCCAGGTAGGTTGAATCATTTGTTGGCGGCACGTTTTCATTAAAAGTATCGGCCGAGTACAGGTGGTCGGTACCGAACTCTTTTGTTTGTGCCTCTATATATTTTTTACCGATGGTTTCAAACATCGGATCGTCGGGATCAAGTATAAAAACATCTGGAAACCCGGCATCCCAGTTGGTTCTTTTAACCTTAGCAGCGGGGAATTTATCTTTAAATGATGGCGGCACATGGCCGGTAAATGACGACAATACAGGCGTCATCCCAAATGAGCGTTCGCGCTCTAAAATCTTTTTTTGTAATGCTTTATGCGAGTCCATCCAATGTTGCGGCAGCGGGCCGCCCCAGGCATCAATGTTCCCCATCCAAAACCATGAAAAATAAGCAGGGCCGCTAAAAAACTCATATAGTTGTTTATCAGTAAACCCCATGTCTTTGTAAACGGTTTGCCAAACGGCTTCTTCGCCGGTTATGGCCAGCGGCATATTGATACCGTTCAGGGCCATCCAGTCAATTTCTTTTTGCCAGCGTTCCCAATCCCACCAGGCCATGGTGTAATTAAACGTGCAGTAATTTAAGTAGTAGCGATATTGGTAAGGCGTGGTTTTATGGATGAGGCCTTTAACTGACGGCAAAGTAGCAGGCAAATTAAGGTTTGTGCCATTCCAGCCGATATCGCAAAAGCAATAATTTTTAAGATAGTAATTTAGCGCTGATGCTATAGAAAGGCCATTATTACCTCTCAGCACAATTTTACCATTACGGCTTTCCAATTCAAATACATCTTTGCCGTTTTGTTGCGGGATAGCCTCAACAACAAACAAATTACCTTTGCCGGGAATTACTCTTTCAATAAAATCGTACGAGGCTTTCTGATCAACCTGGGCACCGGCTTTAAGGCCGAATGAAATAATAGCAGCTAAAACAAGTAAACACTTTCTCATCAACAGATAATTAAACGCTGGAAATAAATACCGGCAACAGGAGGCTCTCCCCTATTGCCGGTATAAGGATATAATTATTTAAAATTAGGGTTCTGTACTAACACACCTTTACTCTTATCAATCTCAACCTGGGGGATTGGGAAGTAATAGTTTTTAGGGCGTACAAAGGTTACCGTTTTGTTTTGATCAAGCGGAGCTTTGGAAACAGCAAGGTTATAAATTGCCGCTATATCCACAATTTTAGCTTTATCCCAGCGCATCAGGTCCTGATGGCGTTGATCTTCACCCGCCAGTTCAACTCGACGCTCATGGATCAGCTCTTTCATGCCAGCTCCTGAAACAGGTTTTAACAGTGGAGAAGCCCTATGCCTGATCTGGTTGATCAAAGCGTCACCAGCTCCGGCACCTTGTGTACGGATCAAGGCTTCGGCAACTAATAAATAAATATCTGCAGAACGCATTAGAGGCACAGCATAACTGTGGTCAACTCCACCGCCATCAGCTTCAGTATTAAATACAGCGTACTTTTTAAATGCATAACCAGTAGCAGAAAGATCGGCGGTAAACGTTGTCAAGCCCTTGCCATCACCCAGATCAACCTTGTCGCCAACGCTTAATAAAGTAGCCTGTTTACGCGGATCCCCTGCCTCAAACTCATTGGCAAGTCCCTGTAATGGCTGACTAAAGCCATAACCGTTCCATGATCTTGGAATGTAATAAACTGTAAAGTCATTTTGTACAACGGTTTGTACAGCCTGGATCGAAAAAAGCAACTCGGTGCTGGTTTCGTTAGCACGGGTAAAATTATCGGCGTAGTTAGCAGCCAACGCGTAATGTGAATTGGAAATCACTTTTTGACCGGTTGCAATTGCCTCAGGAAGTTTTTCCCAATACATGTAAAGCTTGGTTAATAAGCCCAATGCAGTTCCTTTGCTTACACGGCCGCGGTCGGCAGAGCCATAGCTTTCAGGCAAAAGATCCACCGCTTTCAACAAGTCCGACTCGATCTGTTTTCGTACTTCTTCAATTGGCGATTTTGGAACATTAAAAGTTTGTTTTGAGTAATCATCTTCGGTAATGATAGGTACATCGCCATGAATGATCATTAAACGCCAGTAGCCAAAGGCACGTAAAAAATAAGCTTCGCCCATACTCCGATTTTTAATATCGGCAGATATTGCGGTGATCTTTGGGATGTTAATGATGCAATTGGTTGCCCGGTTGATGGTTTCATACCTCCATTTCCATGGATACCTGATGGCTGCATTTGAAGCATCATAAGTTAAGTTCTCAATGCCCTCATCCTCGCTATGATCACCTGAACGCCAGTAATCGTCAGATGGAACATCAAATGTAGCCTCCGCGTGGCCAACATAATCCTCTTCTTCCAAAAGGCTATAAATACCGGAAACCGCATTTACAGCATCAACTTCGTTCCTGAAATAATTATCTGAGGTATAAACCCCTTGTTGTTTAAGATCAAGTGCTTTTTTACAGGCGCTGTTGAGTAACGCCAGCCCTATAACCATATATATTGTAATTTTCGATTTCATGATTTTAAAGTTTAGCAGTTATACCGAATGTAATTGTACGTACCGTAGGGTACTGGGCCACATCAACCCCACGCTGCAGGTTGCCATTAGTATAACCAAGCTCAGGGGTGTATCCTTTATAATTGGTTATAAAAAATATGTTTTGACCTGATGCATATAACCTTACGCTTTTCAGTGTCGCTTTTTTAGCCCAGCTTGCAGGTAAAGTATAACCTAAAGTGGCATTTTTGAGGGCAAAGTAATTTCCGCTTTCGACAAACAGATCGGATGTGCGATAATTGTCGTTAGCACGATCTAATGACATACGCGGGATCGAGTTGCTTGTGCCCGGCCCTGTCCAGCGGTTCATGTCTTCGGCATAAAGATTAAACGGATAGGTTGGATCAATACCTTGCATCCTATCGGCATTATAAAGGCTTACACCAAATACGCCGGTAAAGTTTGCTGCAAAGTCAAAACCTTTGTATGAAAGACTGCCTTGCAAACCAACTGTAGCATTAGGATTTGGATTGCCCAAATTGGTGCGGTCATTACCATCAATCTGGCCATCGCCATTTAAATCCAGAAAACGCACATCGCCGGGTTTGATATTAGCCTTGCGCGAATCATTTTTAAGCGCCGGATCGTTATCAATTTCTGCCTGGGTTTGGTAAAGGCCATTTGTTTTCCATCCGTAAAAAGAAGCTATCGGCTGACCCTGATATGTTCTTGAGATTTCCTGGCTTGAACGCCCGTAAACTGTCGAACCAATGAAAGTACCTTCTCCATTAAGTTTAGTTACCTTATTTTTGATAAACGAAGCATTGGCACCGAATGAATATTTTAGTTTATCGCCGCCTTGATAGTTAATTTCAACTTCGACACCTTTGTTATTCATTGTACCGATGTTTTGATTTGGAATAGCTACCGAACCCGCTGAACCTACTACCGGCGGTGATATCAGCATATCTTTAGTATTCTTATTGAAATACGTAAGTGTGGTATTTAACTGGTTATTCAGGAAACCAGCATCAAGGGTAATGTTGGTCATAGCAGTACGCTCCCAAGTAATATCCGGATTTGCAATACTTGTAACAGCTGCACCACTTACTCCCGTGCCGCCAAAGGCATAACCACCATTTTCATAAGTACTGCCAATTTTGATCAAGCTTAGATACTGAAAAGGCAGTACATTTTGATTACCCAACTCACCATAACCACCCGTCAATTTCAAGTTATTAATCCAAGTGATATTTTTCATGAATTTTTCACTGGTAATTCTCCAGCCCAAGGAGAATGCAGGAAAGTACCCCCACTGTTTGCCGGGCGCAAATTTGGAAGAACCGTCTGCACGAAAAGTAACGGTTGCCAGGTACCTGCTGTCAAAATCATAAAATAACCTTGCAAAGCCCGACTGTAGTGAAGATGGTTGAGGCAAGATATTTGAATTGAATTGGCCATTGCCCTGGTTAAGCACCCGCTGATCGGGATCGGTATCGTCATAACCAACCCTTTGAGCGTTAAAACCGTAATCTTTAAAGTTTTGATAAGAATAACCACCTGTAAAAGTTACGTGACTTTTGCCAAACACCTTATCATACGTAAGAAAAGATTCAAGCAACTGTGACGATACTTCCTCTTCAGATTGAGTTAAGGTAGAATTTGGATTTGGCCTTGTTTGATTATTATCTGCGATACTAAAATTATAATTGCGGATAAATGTACCGTCAAAGGCATAGTTAACCTTCAATTTCAGCTCCTTTAAAAAGGTAATTTCAGCAAACGCGTTGGCCAAGGCCCTGTACTTTTTAGTGTACCTGTCGGCCATTTGGATAGTAGCATAGGGACTGTTGATATCACCCAACTGATTAGCAAAAGCCTTTGATGTACCGTAAGTACCATCAGGATTTACCAGCGGTATAGCCGGGTTAAAACGTAGAGCCGAAAATATCAAACCCGTTTGCGAATTATTGTTATCAAAGCCATTGTTATTACCGTAGGTCAGTTGAACGTTCTCTCCCAGTTTTAACCATGAAGTTATCTTATGCTCGGAATTGATACGTGTACTGTATCGTTTGAAGTTGGTTTTATCAATAATACCATCCTCGTTATAAATAGAGCTTGAAAAGTAATAATTAGAGGCATCGTTACCTCCTTGTATACTAACATCTCCATTGGTTACATGTCCTGTACCCATAATAGCCCGTTGCCAATCTGTTCTTTGAGTAGCATAATAATTATCATCCCATGGAGCATCAATTGCTACGCCGTCATTTGTATAACGTTCCCTTTTTAATTTAAATAAATCTGGAGCCGTTAGCAGATTAAGATATTTAGTTGTGTTGGAAAACCCGCTATAAAAGTTAACAGTGGTTGCCAGCTTTTGATTATAAGTACCTCTTTTCGTAGTTACCAAAACCACACCATTCGCAGCACGTGTACCGTAAATAGCGCTTGAAGAGGCGTCTTTCAAAATGTCGACGCTGGCAATATCGTTGGGGTTAATGTCACTTAACGCGTCAGGGTTACTGGTAGGTACACCGTCAATTACAATTAACGGATTGGCATCATTCACTGTACCTGTTCCACGGATCCTGATGCTCGGCGCAGCGCCAGGTGAACCATCGTTACGAACAATACTTACACCACTTGCACGGCCATCTAAAGCCTGGGCCGCTGTACTAACAGGCAAGTTTTGAATATCCGATCCTTTAACGCTTGCTACTGCACCCGTAACATCAACCTTTTTGCTGGTACCATAACCAACAACCACAACTTCGGTCAAGGCAGATGGCAGGGCAACGAGGGTAATATTTAAAGTTTGGCTTCCGGTTATGGTAATTACCTTTTTTTCATACCCGATATAAGATATTTCCAACACACCATTTACCGGTGCATCAATACTGAAATTACCATTTGCATCGGTAGTAGTGCCCTGATTAGTCCCTTGTAATCGAATATTCACGCCAATAAGCGGTTCGCCTTTGGCATCAACAACTTTTCCTTTTATAAGGGCAAGGTTTTTGGCATCCTCCTGGTTGGCAATGATCACTACATGATCGTCACTCATTTTATAGGAGAGCTTATCATCAATGATAACGGCAAGCAGCTCATCAATAGTTGCGTCTTTTACATCCACATCAACCCTGCCCAACTTTTTAACACTGGCATAGTTGTAAAAGAAACGGTAATCACTTTGTTTTTGAATTTTGGTAAGGACACTGCTTACTTCGGCCTGCTTTAGGTTAAGCGTAAATTTCTGCTGTGAGTACACTTTTGCAGAAACTTGCACACAGGTAACCATGACCAATAAAAATACTGCTTTCATCAGCAAAATAACTTTGAGACACACGGGCGCGCCACGAAGCGGGAACACCCTTCTTGTTTTTTTCATTACATTTGTTTTGAAAATAAATGGATGGAGTAAGTGCTGTGTTACAATAGCTTACTCCGTTAATAAAATCCTATTTGTTTGCGGGGAGGAGTGGCAGCTCTTCCCTTGTTTATTTGAGGATGTTTCAGGAATCTGACAGGTAAGTTTTCAATATCATAAGCTGTTAATTAAGTGGTTAGTTAGTTTATTTTGTTTTTATTTATCTTTCTTTGACAGGTACACCGTTTGTCCATCAACCCTAAAATTGAACGGCGTGGTCAGTTCAATAATGCCTAAAGCTTCCTTCAACGTTTCTTTATCAAGTAAACCGCTTATTTGCTCGGTACGAAGCGCCCGATCTTCAAACACAACCTGCACGTTGTATTTGCGTTCAATTTGAGCAGCCACATCTTCAAACATCTCGTTGGTGAACAGGATGCGGTTATCAACCCAGGCTGTTTCTTTCACTTCATCCGGCTTAACATCAGGCAATTCGGTTACCTGGTATTCAATTTTACCTTCCTTGCTCTTTACACTTTTAGGCTCCCGGTTATTAACAACAATCAGCTTTTCATTAGGCAACAGGATAATCTTTTTTTCGGGATTGTTTTTTAATTCAACCTGTACCTTACCTTTTAACAGCGTAGTTTCAACTGTTTTATCATTATTATAAGCCTTAACATTAAACACCGTTCCTAATACCTTTACAACAAGCCTGGCCGTATGTACCAGAAAAGGCCTCTTAGAATTTTTAGTTACCTCAAAAAAACCTTCGCCGGTAAGGCTTACATCCCGGCTGTTTTTTTCAAAAGCCTCGGGGTACGAAAAAGTACTGCCTGCATTTAGTGTAACCTGTGTCCCATCGGGCAGTTTGAGCTTTTCGGTTTTACCATAAGGCACATGAATTTCATGTAAAATATTTTCTGCGGTTAAAGTATCCTGTTGCACCGCTCTGTTATAAAATAAAGCTCCTGCGGTAACAAGCACCAGTACCGCGGCAGCAACCCATTGCCACCTGAACATTGGTTTTACCTTAGTATCACCCGCCGAACTTTCGTTCGAGCTTTTAATTCGGTTCCAAATCTCCTCCAGGTTTCCGTTAATCTCTTCCGGTTTTATTTCTGCTGCTTCAGTGTCCTTTCCTTTTAAAGCATCGGTAACGTTATACGTTTTTTTATAGTCGGGAAATTGTTCAAGAAACATGTCGAGTTCGGTCAATTCTTCAGCACTGGCAGTTTTGCCCATGCTTTTGGCCATCAACTCAATAAACCTGGATTTGCTCATAGTAATTGGTATTCTGGCTTAAGGACACAGCAGTTCCCAGTTTTTCCTAAAAGAAATTAAAATATTTTTTTGAAGGGGATCAACCTATTTATTCCCAAGCGCCTCATCAAGTTTCTTCAGGGCGATGGCCAGTTGCGCAAATACAGTTTTGTTAGAGAGACCAAGGATATCGGCTACTTCATTGCAGGAGAGATCATCCTCCTTAACCATTTTAAAAATGAGCTTACAACGAGGCGGTAAACTGTTAACAGCGTTTAGAACTCCGGCCTGCAGCTCTTTGCTGATGAGCAATTGCGAGGGATCAACCGATAAATGAAAATAATAGGTTTCGGCTAATTGGGCGTCGCGGTTTCTTTTTGAGGTGTTGCTTCGGATATGGTTAAGACAGGCATTTTTTATAGCCACATAAAAGTATACTTTAGGATTCGCGATCTTGTTAAGTTTGTGGCGACCTGTCCAGATATTTACAAAAAGGTCATTGATGATCTCCTCGCAAGCTTCCTTGTCGCCCAAAAACGACCAGGCGAACTGATTAAGATTATTGATCAGCAGCTTATACAATTCATTAAAGGCAGATTCATCATTGTTGTAATGGATAGAATCTATAAGTTCTTTAATCTCCAATGTTTAGCGGCTTGCTTTTAACGGGAACAGTTAACTGAAATAATGTACAATTTTAAGTAAAAAATCTTGATCAAAGCTATTTTAGGTTGATTTAAGAAGCCCCGATCTGCTCATCGCCTAAAACCGATTGTCTGCAATTATATTGTCGTACTATTCGCGGTTTAAAATGTCTAATTCAGGCGATAAGATGTCCGCTTGTACCATAAACCCATATTTCCATATTGAAACCTGTTATATTTTAGCAGCAAACGGAAATAATTGGGGTGTTTGGTCAAAACAGATTAAAGTTTGACGGTGGTTTTAGTAACACAACAGCAGATTTGGCCTATAGGCCATAATTAACTTTATATTTGCCCGGCGACCATTTTATTTCCGCAAACCTTTGCAATAAATGAAAGACACAACATTTAAAATCTCCCCCGGAATTATATGGAGCAGTTCAATCTTCCTTGGTCTGCTGGCGTCTGTTCCCCAGATAGCTGAACGCCACTTCAAGCCCGCTGAAGCGGCAGTGAATTCGGCTGTTACCGCTTCTTTTTCACTGTTTGTATGGTACTATAATATCTATACGCTGCCAAAGCAATCGGGCAATAAACAACTGAATAAAAGCATCTCGTATTCCCGGCTCCTTACAACACTGCTGATAGGTATGGGGGTAATGTTGGCCTTAGCCTACATACAGCAACTGATACTAACGCATTTGAATTTTGGCCCGGTAATGCTGATGATTGAAGTAAGGGGCATACTTATTAACCTGGTATTTTATATGCTTATAAACCTGTTGTACCAGAACTACCAAAACCAGCAGGTTAACGTTGAGTTGGAACGTATTAAGGCCGATAACCTTGGCGCACAATATGAACTGTTGAAACAGCAGATCAACCCGCATTTCCTGTTTAACAGTCTCAATACCCTAAAGGCGATGGTTGAGACCAATGACCAACACTCGGTAGATTTCATCCTTAAACTTTCAAATTTTTACCGTTTTACGCTTGAGAGCCGAAAATTAGACCTCATTCATTTATCCGACGAACTGGAAATTGTAGAAGCTTACAATTTTTTACTTAAAGCCAGGTTTGAAGACGGTTTTATTTTCACTAGTACTATACATGAACAATATCGCGGTACGCTAATTCCCCCATTCACACTGCAGCTATTGATAGAAAACTGTATTAAACACAATGTGGTATCATTAGATCATCCCCTGCATATCAAACTGTATACTGAGGGTGAAAACATCGTTATGGAAAACGAAATAAAACCAAAGCGCTTTGAAGAACCATCAACAGGTGTTGGGCTTAAGAATATCAATTTGCGTTACGATCACCTGCTTGATAAACATATAGAGATCATATCTGAAGATAAAATATTCAAAGTTAAACTACCTATTATACATGAACATTATCATCATTGAAGACGAATTAAAGGCGGCCCGTTCGCTTGAAACGATCATATTAGAATTAAGACCGCACTCAAAAATAATTGCCAAGCTTCAGAGTGTTGAAAGCTCGGTTGCCTATCTTTCAGAGAACAAGCAGCCCGATCTTATTTTTATGGATATCCAACTGTCGGATGGGTTGTGTTTTGAGATCTTTAAATCGGTAAAGGTGTCCTGCCCTATTATTTTCTGTACCGCGTTTGATGAATATTCGTTAGAGGCATTTAAGGCCAACAGCGTTGATTATGTACTCAAGCCTTTCTCAAAAACAGATATTGCCGATGCCTTTAAAAAGGTAGACGAGTTGCGGAATTTCTTTCAGCAGGGTTCATCTCCTGATATCAGCAGCCTGCTATCGCAGGTTACGCCTCCTGCCGGTAAAAAAAGCTTCCTGGTATTTAAAAATAATAAGTATATCACCATAGCGTCCAATAATATAGCCTTCTTCTACATCCGCAATGAACTTTCGACCATCATGACTTTTGATCAGCAGGAATATGTGGTTAACCAGTCGCTTGATCAGATCAGCGGTCAGCTCTCGCAGGAGCAGTTCTTCAGGCTCAACAGGCAATACATAGTTAACTTCAGTGCGATAAAAGAGGTTGAGCATTATTTTATGCGTAAGCTGTTTGTTAAACTAACAATTCCAACTCCCGAGAAATTACTCATCAATAAAGAAAAAGCGCCGGTATTTTTAAGCTGGCTCGAGAATAGATAGTCTTTTAAGTTCGAAGTCGGAAGTGTTGAGTCAGAAGTTCTAAAAAGCTGTATAATTTTTTCAAGTAGAGACGCATAATTGCGTCTCCCGCAGGACAAGCGACTTTGCAGACCATTTGCTAAAGTAATTTGCATACGGTGGACACAATTATGCGTCTCTACAATTAAAAACAACTGAGAACTTAAGACTAAAGACTTTCGACTCAAACAATGCCCAACTGAGCTTACAATATGTCCGGTTGGGCTTTTTTACGCTGTTTTGGCGGCCATTTCGAGGCTAATTTTGAAGTAAATAAAAAATCAAGAAATATGAAAACCTTAAAAATTTTTAGCTTTTGTGTTGGTACCGTGGCACTGGCACTTGCTACCGCAGCTTACGCTAATCGTAAAATAAATGCGCCTAAAACCGAAAACAACACTACTCCCGGAAAAGGTTTTGCTTTGGTAGAATTGTTTACTTCAGAGGGATGCTCAAGCTGTCCTCCTGCTGATGAATTGCTGGCGAGGATCCAAAAAGAGTCACAGGAAAAGCCTGTTTACATATTAGCTTACCACGTTGATTATTGGAATAACCTCGGCTGGAAAGATGTATTCAGCAATGCCATGTTTTCAAAACGCCAAAAAGAATATAGCTACCATTTAAATGCCCAGGTTTATACACCTCAAGTTATAGTTAATGGTAAAACCGAGATGGTTGGCTCGGATGAGCCGGCACTTCGTGAAGCGATTTCGAATGCACTAACAACCGCACAAACCGCTCAGGTTTCCTTAAAAGCACAACAAACCGGTGATAAGCTTGCTGTAAATTACGAACTATCGGGCAATACTGATAACCAACAATTGCTGATAGCCATTGTACAAAAAACAGCCATCAGCAAAGTTGCCCGCGGCGAAAACGAAGGCAGAACCTTATTGCACACCCAAATAGTGCGCGACTTAAAAACAGTTGCCCTAAGCGAGGTAAAAACAGGCCAAACCATTATTAGCGTTCCTAAAGAATTTAACCAGCAAGAATGGGAAGTAGTGGGCTTTATACAAAATAAAGATAGCGGTGAGGTTTTAACTGCAACAAAAGCTGTTTTAACCAGCGAAGCCGTAGCCAAAATATAACAACCATAAATTCAAAAATCATGAGCAAGTTGAAACAGGGCCGGTTATTAATGGGATTCTTATCACTGTTCTCTTTATCATTCCTGACAAGGGCACCGTTTGAACGTAACCCGCAGGATTGTGAATTGATCTGCGTTACGGGAAAGAGAAAAAAACCGGCAACAAATAATTAAATCTAACATAAACAGGATCGGCCCTTCGCAGGGCCGATCCTGTTTTTAATAAATACTATCATGAAAACATTACTGCTAATTGCCATAGCAACATTTTTAAGCATTGGGGTTTATGCCCAGGCAAACGAACTAAATTGCACCGAGCAGGCATTTACTTTTAAAATAAACCTGCCGTCGGGTGGACGCAACTATTCATCTGAAATAGACCGCTTTGACGCTTCGCAATTATCACCGGAGTTCAGGTTGCCGGGTGCTAATACCAGTAAACAAAATCAAGCGGATAGCATTCTGCCTGCCGGCTTTAACAAAAAACCTGATCCATACACAGCTTATTCTTCGGCCGATAATATCCTGCTTAAAAAGATGACATTTCTACATCCTAAAATAAACGCTGTAACAGGTAAATTTACCTACACAGCCTACGATCATTTTAAGCTATTGCCAATGCCTGTCTTAAACGTTTTAACTCCGCTCTTAAACTAATCATCATTAACATAAAAAAGCAAACCAATGAAACTGAACTATTACGGTCACTCATGCTTCTCGGTGGTTGCCGGAGGTAAACACATTTTATTTGATCCCTTTATTACCGGCAACGAACTGGCTAAGGACATCAACATTGATGAAATTAAAGCTGATTACATTTTTGTATCACACGGGCATTACGATCATATTTTGGATGTAGAAACTATAGCCAACCGTACGGGCGCTATGGTTGTAGGCATTTATGAGGTTTACGATTACTTCAGCAAAAAGAGCGTTAAAAATGTACATCCTTTAAACCCGGGTGGTAAAGTGACCTTTGATTTCGGCACAGCAAAATCATTCATCGCGCAGCACTCGGCCAGTTTTCCGGATGGAAGTTATGCAGGGGTAGCCTGCGGTTATGCATTAAAGACAGATAATGGCAATCTTTATTATAGCGGTGATACCGGTTTAACGTTGGATATGGGCCTGGTAGCCAATTGGGTTGCTCTTGATTTCGCGGTTTTCCCGATAGGTGATGTGTTAACTATGGGGGTTGATGATGCCATTGAAGCAGCCAGGCTTGTTAAGGCCGATAAAGTTTTAGGCGTTCATTACGATACCTTTGGTTTTATTAAAATAGATAAAGACGAGGCTATAAAACAATTTGAGCAGGCAGGCCTAAAGCTATTTTTACCGGATATAGGCGAGAGTATAGAGATTTAAACTTTAGTTTCAGCATAGCAAAAAGGCCCGCTCCAATTGAATGAAACAGGCCTTTTTGTTTTTAAGCTCCCCCTTTAGAAGCGGAGGGAGCGAATTATACTAAATTGATCTCAACGTTGATGTTACCATAAGTTAACTTTGAATAAGGACATGTTTGGTGTGCTTCTTCAATCAATGCTTTGGCAACTTCAACATCCAGGCCTGGTAAGCTTACGTTTAAACGGGCTTGCAGAAAATAGGCACCGGTAGTAATACCCAAATCCACTTCGGCATCAATAGCCAATTCGGCAGGGAGTGCAATCCTTTTTTTAGCGGCAGCAATACCGATGGCGCCTTCAAAACATGCTGACCAGCCTGCTGCAAATAATTGCTCGGGGTTTGTGCCTGGTTTAGGGGTTCCGGGAGTTGAATGTTTGATATCCAACTGGCCATCGGTACTAACAGATGAACCACCGTCACGACCGCCAACTGTACGAACTTTACCGGTATATAATACTTTGTCGATTTTATTAGCTGAGATAGCGTTGATAACCTTGATCTTACTGATACCTGATTCTTGAATAGTTTCCATTGTGTTATTTATTTATTAATTTTTGTTTTTTGTATGCTCAAAGATACCCTGATATCGCCCGGTGCCCTATCACTAACTATGTGAACCGGACAAGCCATGTCGTGAACAAGACATTCTTTAAGCCGAAAGTTCAACCAGTACGAGAGCTATTGAAACTTTTAATCACAACCGGTAAAGAATAAGAAAACCAGCTACACATTACGCGTAATTATTCTAAATAAATTTGGATACTACGTTTATAAACAGCAATTTTAAGCAACTCATTGTTCGTAAACCAATTGAAGAAGTTTATTGCCCTAATGCTGCTCGGTTTTCACCTGCTTAATATAGGCGGGCAACTGGCATTGCATCAGTTCATGGTTTACAAAAGCAATAAATACTTTGCCGAACAAACTGCCAAAGGCTTTTACAATGTGAAAGACCTTACCGAGGTAGTAATCCCGGTAAACATGCCTGGCATAACCGACTGGAAAAACTACGAAAATATTCATGGGCAGATCCGGTTTGGCAACAACAGCTACAATTATCAAAAAATGCGCGTAACCAGTCGCGCAATTTATTTGATGTGCATCCCAAACTACGAAACCACCCGGCTGGCCGATAAGAACATCATTAACGCAAAGGATGTAAAAGAAAACCCGGTACCGCAAAAAGAACATGTGCCTTTCGGTAAAATAATAATGCAGGACAACCTCAATTTCGCTTTTGTGCATTTTGAATTTAGTTGCCCGATAAAATACACTCAACAAACCGTTGTTCACCCTGTTCAACAGTTAATTCCTGCTCACCAGGACATTCCAGAGCAACCACCAAGGGTCGTTTGCTAATCTTCTCCGTGTTTTAATTCATTTTCGGGGGGGGTAGCGATTGCTACCCTGCTGTGTTATTTATTTCTGTCGATAGCTAAATTCGTAGCTCAAACGCTATGACAACAATTATATATCGATAGCATCAATAACCTCCGGACAGGTACGCCCCCCTCACTAAATTCAGCATTCAACCCATTATTTATGCCTTATATTACCCTTGAAAGCCATTTGCCGGGCATTACCGGCCTGTTGGAATATGCCAAAGAACCGGCACAACCTATCCGTAACCTTACACAATTTTTATTACGTGGTCCTTCAACCCTATCCGAAGCTGATCGTGAACTGATTGCCATCGTGGTATCGCACAACAACCAGTGCGCCTTTTGTACAACGGCACATACTGCCGCTGCCGATCTGCTGGCTGGTGAAGCCGAAACAGCGCAAAAAGTAAAGGAAAATATTGAAACCGCCCCGGTTACCGAGAAAATGAAAGCGCTGCTTACCATTGCCAAACTAACTGCTCAAAACGGCCGGAGCGTAACTACCGAGGCCATTAATCGGGCCAAAGCTGCCGGTGCTACAGACGTTGAAATTCACGATACCGTACTGATAGCTGCCCTGTTTTGCTATTACAACCGCTATGTTGACGGCCTGGCCACCGCCCTGCCTGCCGATGCCGGTTACTACAACGTATTAGCCGAACGCCTGGTTAATCATGGCTATACCCGCCTGCCGCAAGGATATGACCATTTAAAAAAACAACCCTAACCCTTTATCCAGTAAAACCAATCACAATGAAAAAACTTTTATTCGTCTTGCTACTGTTCACCTCCATAAACGCGTTTGCCCAGGAAATTAAGATAACGGGGAACATCACTGATGCCGCTACAGGCAAGCCTGTTTCGGGTGCCAGCATCTCTGTTAAAGGAAAACTTACAGGCACCACTACTGATTCAAAGGGCAACTATACTTTAAATGCCAACAAATTAAAGCTGCCCTCCACTATCGTTATATCCGCCGTGGGCTTTGAAGTACAGGAAAGCCAGGTAACATCTGCCAATAACAACATCAGCATCAAGCTAATACAAAAGGCAATTGTGCTTAACGAGGTGGTATCATCTGCCACGCGGATCAACCAAAGCATTTTACAATCGCCGGTGAGTATCGAAAAAATGAGCCTTAAAGCCATTAAGGAAAACCCTTCCTTTACTTTTTACGATGGCTTGCAAAGCTTAAAAGGCCTTGAAGCGGTTACCAGCAGTTTAACTTACAAACAGATCAACACCCGCGGCTTTAACAGCACGGGTAACAGTCGCTTTTTGCAGTTGGTTGACGGCGTGGACAATCAAACACCAGGATTAAACTTTTCGGTAGGTAACCTTTTTGGCGCTTCGGATATTGATATCGAAAGTGTGGAAGTTATTCCGGGCGCTGCTTCGGCATTGTATGGTCCGGTAGCTTTTAACGGCTTACTTTCGCTTAAAACCAAAGATCCTTTCAAATACCAGGGCTTAACCGTGCAGGTAAAAACAGGCCTTAACCACTTTGGCGAATCGGTTGTTAAACCACAGGGCTTGTATGATTTTGCAGCCCGCTATGCTAAGGCATTCAACGATAAATTCGCGTTTAAGATCAATGCTTCGTGCCTCACCGGCCGCGATTGGTATGCCGATAACTATACCGACGTTAGCGCTTCAACACCGGCAGCGCAACGTGGGCCCAACAACCCCGGGCGCGATGCGCTAAATATTTATGGAGATGAGGTTACAAAAACCTTACCCGGCATTGGCCTGGTTTCCAGAACTGGTTATGAAGAAAAAGACCTGATGAACTATAACGTTTACAGCCTTAAACTTAACGGTGCATTACAATACCGTTTCAGCAATAACCTTGAGGC
This sequence comes from Mucilaginibacter sp. SG538B, assembly GCF_013376065.1. NCBI lineage: Bacteria > Pseudomonadati > Bacteroidota > Sphingobacteriia > Sphingobacteriales > Sphingobacteriaceae > Mucilaginibacter > Mucilaginibacter sp. SG538B. Next base: position 990,927 of record NZ_JABMJI010000001.1, on the reverse strand, counting down.
AATCTACCAATACAACTACGGTCGCGGTACTGCAAGCTATACCGGCAGCAGCCGTTTCGATCTCAATAACTTTGTTTTACAGACACACCGGGTCGAATTAAAGGGAAGTAATTTCTTCATCCGAGGTTATTCGGTTGAAGAAAATTCGCACGACTCATACAACACCCGCTCACTGGCCCAATTCATTAACCGCGACTGGGTAAAAGACCTGAACGGCAACACCGTAACTCCTGATAAAGCTGATGACACCTGGTTTACACGTTATGCCGCGGCATTTAACGGCACGGTAAGTGGCGTTACACCTAATAGCAATTCCTCAGCAAGGACCTTTGCCGATCAGGGCCGTTTTTTACCGGGCACAACTGAATTTAACAATGCCAAGAACGCATCTATCCACAATTATGGTTTGAGCGGTGCAGGCGTTTTCAGTAATAGTAAGTTTTACCATGCCGAAGGCCAGTACGACTTTACCAGCGCCATAAAAGTGTTTGAGCTTTTGGCCGGAGGCAGTTTCCGCAATTACAGGATGTTCACCAACGGCAGCTTGTTTGATGATAAGGTAAATCGTGTAACCATTAAAGAGTACGGCTCATTTTTACAAGCCGGCAAAAAACTGTTTGATGACAACCTGAAACTAACAGCCTCTATCCGTTATGATAAAAACGAAAACTTTAAAGGAAGCTTCACACCTCGTTTTTCGGCAGTATATACAGTTGATAAAACCTCCAATTTCAGGGCATCATACCAAACCGGTTTCAGGAACCCAACCCCGGTTGATCAGTTTATCCACCTTAACGTAGGCCCTATCACTATTTTGGGTGGTGCGCCTAATAACAGCAAGGGCTTAAACGTTTATGAAAACTCGTTCACCTCGTCATCAGTAAGTGCCTTTGGCGCCGCGTTTGGCAAGGCGGTACAAAGCGGTACGCCATTTCCGCAGGCTATTGAGCAAAACAAAGGCTTGCTGCAAAAAGCAAGTGTAGCTTATATCAAGCCCGAACAGCAAAAAGCATTTGAGCTTGGCTACAAAGGTTTAATGATGGATAAATTACTGATCGATGTAAACTATTACTACAGCAGCTACACCAACTTTATCCTGAATACGGTTGTTATCCAACCCAGCAACCCGATTCTTGGTTCTGATGGCCAGGTTACTACAGCCTCCGCAACCGATATCCCTAACGGTAAGGTTCACGCCTTCCAGTTGTATACCAACGCACCTGATAAAGTATCTGCCCAGGGAGCAAGCGCTGGTGCTACCTACCTGCTTGATGGCGGTTACGCGCTTGGCGGCAATGCAACCTTATCCGTATTTAACCTTCGCAATGCCAATCCCAATAATATAGCGGCTTTCAATACGCCAAAATGGAGCACTAACGCTACGTTTGGTAACAGCAACGTGATCAATGATTTTGGCTTTAACGCTGCCTGGCATTGGCAAACCGCTTACGACTGGTATGGAACCTTTAACGGCACCCGTCCCGGCCGCGTAGATGCTTATTCAGTTGTCGATCTGCAATTCAGCAAAAAGCTTCCGAAGATCAAATCAACCATCAAACTGGGTGGCAGCAATATTTTCAACAACCGCATTTACCAATCTTATGGTTCGCCGGCAATTGGCGCTATTTATTATGTATCAATAATATTTGATGACCTTTTAAAATAAACAACATGAGCACTTTAACAATTGATGAGCAGGTTGTAAAACCTCAAACAAACCTCAGCGCCACCTATAGGGTGGTGCTGTTTGCGATCTGTTTTTTTAGTACTGCTCTGGGTGGCTCCGTGTCAACACTGATGTCGGTTTACCTGCCCGTTGTGGTAAAAGACTTGCAGGGAACTGTGCCTGCTGATGAGATCAACGCCATAAGTGGGTACATCAATGCCATTTTTATATTCGGCTGGGCCTTTGGTGGTTTTACCTGGGGGGTGATCAGCGATAAAATGGGCCGTAAAAAAGCCCTGCTGCTGGCCATTGGCAGCTACGGTGTATTCACCATTTTAACCGGGCTAATGCCAACCTGGTGGGGCGTACTATGTTGCCGTTTTTTCAGCGGTTTTGGCGTAGGCGGCGTTTTGGTAACATCCATAACGCTGGTGAGCGAAGTCTGGCCAGCCAAAAGCAAAGCGGTGATCATAGGCATTCTTTCTATTGCTTTCCCGGTAGGTATTTTCTCTGCAGGGCTAATCAACTTTATTGTATCATCATGGCGGTCGGGCTTTTTTGTCGGGGTGATCCCGCTTGCACTGGCCTTGATAGGCGCTCTGGTTTTGAATGAATCTGAAAACTGGCTCAACTACCGTAACCATATTGCCAACCGCGAAAACCCCTTGAATAAACTGCTCTCTAAAAGCCACCGCCGCGAGCTTATTGTAGGCTCCCTAACCTTTGGCACTATGCTGATAGGTTTATGGGCCATATTTTCATGGCTGCCTACCTGGGTGCAAAGCCTGATTACCGACCATGATGCCGCAAAAGAACGCGGCCTGAGCATGATGTGTATGGGCATGGGTGGGTTAACCGGTGGTTTCTTTTCAGGATGGCTTGTTAATTTACTATCTATAAGGCGCTCCATGGTGATCTGTTTTGCGGTTTGCGCAGGTATGTCATTCATCCTGTTTAAAACTAATACTACATTCAGTACGGCAGTTTATGTCGAGATAATAATACTGGCTTTATTCTTTGGGGCGAGCCAGGGCGTATTATCAGCCTATATCCCCCAATTATTTTCAACCGGCATCAAAGCAACTGCAACAGGCTTTTGCTTCAACATCGGGCGTATTTTTACAGCTACCGCGGTTTTATTTGTAGGCGTGCTGGTATCAACCCTGGGAGGCTACGGTAACTCGCTATTCATCTTTTCACTGGTATTTATAATAGGCTTGCTGGTAGTATTATTTGTACAGGAGAAAGCCGAAGGCGAGGAAAAAGCAAAAAGCAAAAAGCTGAAGGCTTAAAGCCGAAAGCTTAGAAAATTAAAAAAATCACTAATTCAATAACTCACTAATTCACTAATTAAAAATATGGCACACATCAATGTACCCGAAGGCGTTCCGGGCATCCGTTCGCTGGTAATGTTCAGGCCCGAAACCGGTCAGTATTTGTATGAACTGGCTGAAGTATTATTACGCGGAGAATCAACCTTTAGTGCGGCCGACCGTGAGTTGATAGCCACTTATGTATCATATCGTAACAACTGCACATTTTGTTACAGCAGTCATGCAGCCGCTGCCCGTTGTCTATACGAGGATGATGCCCTAATTGTGGACGAGGTTTTACGCGAGATGACCGAAGCACCCATCAGCGCCAAGCTAAAAGCTTTACTGAATATTGCAGGCAAAGTGCAGATCTTAGGAAAAGAAGTAAAACAGGAAGACGTTGACGCAGCACGTGCAGAAGGAGCTACCGACCGCGAGATCCATGATGCAGTGTTAATAGCCGCCGCCTTTAGCATGTTTAACCGCTATGTTGACGGCCTCGCCAGCCTTACCCCTACCGACCCGGAAGCTTATGCCGAAATGGGCAAACGTATGGCTAAAGGCTATGTATTGCCACAACCTCAGCATTAATTTTTAACCAGACAAATATGGCACATATAGAATTAAATAACGATCTGCCCGGCATTCGTGGGTTGATGTTTTATAGTCCGGAAACAGAGGCCCCGTTAAATGCCCTTGCCGAGCAATTGCTCCGCAACGATAACAACTCCTTATCGCGCGGAGAACGTGAACTGATAGCAACCTATGTATCCTACCTCAACGACTGTTTCTTTTGCCAGAACGTGCACGGCGCTGTAGCCGGGCACTACCTTGGCTGCACTATTGACGAGATAGATGCCATCAAAGCCAACTTTTCGGCAACTGATCTTTCAGCGAAAATGAAAGCCCTATTGGCCATTGCCGGCAGCGTACAAAAAGGCGGTAAACATGTAACTACCAAACAAATTGAAGCGGCCCGCTCGGAGGGAGCTGATGATAAGGAGATCCATGACACTGTACTAATTGCTGCGGCTTTTTGCATGTTCAACCGCTATGTTGACGGCTTAGGTACATGGGCACCACAAGATAGACAAATCTACGTTGACCGGGCACCCGAACGCGCAGAGGTTGGCTACATATCAAGCATTTTTAAGAAAGTTTAACACCTAAGTTTTTTATCACATCCACGGCCCGGAGTTAAAAGCTCCGGGTTTTTTTTGGCTTATCTGTGTACTTAAGCTATAGTTGTGAGTTGCCTTTACTGACAAAAAGGGGGTTAACAGGGTTAACAGAATCCGGAGCCATTCTTTTACTATGTTACTTATAATCAATCAGTTGATTGCTTTTTATGTAAAAAAAGTGTTAACCCCCTTTTTGGATAAATATTATCGGCCAATTTCAATTCACAGGTAACATAACACCAAGGTTGGTCAATTGGTTTATTATACGGTCTCATTTCTTATTATAGATATAATTAAAAAAGGGTACTTCATATCCAACCAATTGAAACAGCAATATTACTTTGTAAATTAATTTAAAAAGTTAATTTTAGTTATGCTTACCACCAATCATAAACCAATTAAAACCCTGCTGCTCACAGCACTTATTGCCTTGCAAGGCGTGCAAAGCAACGCCCAAGCCAAAACGGGCACAACCGAAATAACCAAATGGCAATACGGAAAAACCGGGGCTGTTTCCCTTACTTATGATGACGGCTCTATGAACCAGTTCAGGAAAGCCCTACCGGTAATGGAACGCCTGAAAATGCCAGCAACATTTTTCATCATTACCGGATCCATTCCCGGCTCAAAATACCATGGGAGATTTATTGGCCGCCCGGTAAAGGAGATCATCAAAGAATCGGCAACTGTACCAACCAACGATCAGAACTTTTTTGAGCGGTGCTCTGCCACAGGGTATTTAGGTTACAAGGGTACCATCGCTTCGCACACGCAGGCCGGAAGTTTGTACGATAGCGGCAAAAAGGAAAAAGCTTTTAAGGTACTTGATGATATCTATGCCAAAGCCCGCAACGGCGAATTGAAACCGGGTTATGGACCTAATGATGAGTTTAAACAATCCATAGGTTCAACCTGGGATGATTTCAGAAAAGATGCCGCCAAAGGTTACGAGTTTGCCAGTCATTCCATCACCCACCCCAGCATGCCAGGTTTGGATGAACCAAATCTGCTTTGGGAACTGGAAAAAAGTAAGGCCGACATCCTGGCCCAGCTTGGCCCTAAACATACCTTTTCGGCCGAGTGCCCGTACGGTTTTGAAAACGACCGTGTGATGGGCTACGCACTCAAAATTTATCCAGCCCTGCGCAATCGCATGCCCGAACCATGGTTAAAGGAAATTGATCGCGCCAGCAAACAAACACCCGGCTCAACAGATAAAGATTATATTCAATGGCAGCGCGGCGCAACTACAAAAACACCGCTACCTATGATGAAACTTTGGGTTGATACTACGCTTAATCATACCAATACCTGGCTGGTACTTGTTTTCCATGGGGTTGACAGTATGGGTTACGAAGCCTTGCCAAGCACTCTGCTCGATGAATATTTCCAATACATCAAAAGCAAAAACGATAAACTATGGGTAGCAACTTTTGGCGATGTAACCCGTTATATGCGCGAGCGCGAGCACGGCAAAGCTGTGGCTTCAACTACAGGAAACATAATACAGGTAAAAGTAAGCCATAGCCTTGATAGTAGAATGTATTATCTGCCATTAACGCTCAAAACCTACGTATCACCAAGCTGGACAAATGCAACAGTGACCCAAGGTTCAAAAAGCAAAAAAATTAACACAGCTAAAGATCAGCACGGTACCTATGTACTCTATCAGGCTCAGCCAAATGAAGGCATAGTAACGCTAAAGAATGGATAATTATATTGGATAGTTTAATTGGTGCTGAAGTAGTTTTTGATAAAATAACCTGCTTCAGCACCAATTAACAATTACTTTTAGTTCAACTGCAAAGTTTGCGGGCCGAACTCTTCAAAATGGATCAGTTGCTTATCGATCCCTTTTTTAACCAATTCGCGGTAATGCAGTTCAATAAAACCTGCCGGTCCACAAATGTAATATTCGGTATTGGGCTCAAAGATCTCATCGCCCAGTTGGTTCAGGTCAACCCAGCCTTCATATAAGTCGTCAGAGGTTCCTTCCTCAACCTCATTATAAAAAATATGTTTTTTAACCTCTTCGTTTTTACCTTCCCAGTGTTCAATAACTTCTTTAAAAGCATGCACATTTTTATCGCGGCAACCGTGAACCCATGTTTTTGGTCGCTTACTGCCGCTTTTGATCAGGCTTTCCATCATGCTCATTAATGGGGTTTGGCCAACACCTCCGCTTATAAAAACTATCGGGTGGTCACCATCGCCATTTAACACAAAGCCACCTGCCGGCGCAGATACCTCGATGATATCACCTTCATTAACAAAATTATGCAGGCGGTTGCTGATCATGCCATCGGCAAGCAAAGCTGTTCCAGCTTCGCGTTTAACCGAAATCCGGTAATACTCGCCATTAGGCGCACTTGAAATACTGTACTGACGGGGTTGTAACAGGTTCAGCTCGGGCAAAAACAAACGCACGCTTAAAAACTGACCGGGCGTAAAATCCGGTACCGCTCCGCCGTGCGTAGGATAAAGGTAAAAGGAAGTGATTTCTGCCGATTCTTTTACTTTCTGTTTTACCACAAATGGCCTCCAGCCTGTCCAGCCACCTTTTTTAGCCACTTGTTTACTGTAAAGGTTTTGTTCATGGCCAGTCATAATGGCCGCCAGCTGATTGTAAGCAACAGTCCATGCTTCGAACAGCTCGGGTGTAGCGGCATCGCCCAATACTTCGCTGATTGAGGCAATCAGGTGACCGCCAACAATAGCATAATGCTCGGGCCTGATATCAAGACTTGTATGTTTTTGACCAATGCCATCAAGCACGGGCATTAACACGCCCGGATTTTCTATATGCTCGGCATAAGCCAGTACAGCCATGGCAAGAGCGGTTTGTTGTTTGCTGTTTTGCTGATTGCCCATGTTAAACACATTTTTAAGTTCGGGGTTATGAGTAAACATCCGGTTGTAAAAATGAGTTGTTAATAATACTCCATGCTCTTTCAATACAGGCACTGTGGCTTTAACCAGCTCTTTTTGTTCTTTAGTAATCATCATTTTAACAGTATATATTTATAATTAATTACGCGGCTACGGGGATTACACAATAGTCCTGCCGGTCCCACCCTTCATATTAGCGAGTTTGCTCTGAAACATTACCGCCATCAGGCCCGCCCTGTTCTTAGCATCATCAGCCATTGGCCCGGCAAAGTGCGTATCAACCGTTTGGGTAAACAGCTCCAGCCAACGGTTAAAATGCTCGTCATTTATAGGCAACGGTGCATGTTTGGCAAAGGGATTGCCTCTGAAACCAGCAACGCCAAACAATGCAGCATTCCAGAAAGCGTACATTTTATCAAGGTGCGGCTGCCAGTCGTTTTTTATAACTTCGGCAAAAACAGGCCCCAATAAACCATCGAGGCGCACCCTGGTGTAAAATTCATCAACCAGTATTTTAATTGATGTTAGGTCTTCTATATCGTTCATTAGTTTGTTTATTTGTTGAAATACACGCTATTTAGCAGTAACCATCACAATTATTATTCCATTGAGCCTAACCACCTTGCCAGTATAAACCGGTCTAAGAATCGCGCGTAAAAAGACCATTTAGTGTATTTCAACCGGCTATTCGCGACAAGTTGCAGAGCCCAGACTTATGAAGTTTTTGAAATTTCGTAAGTCTTCTACTTTTCATATCACCTCAAAGTCCATCGGATTTCTTTGAGGTATTAACTTGGTTTTTATATAAAATATTAATACCTTTTTATCCTTTAATTAACTACTTCAACATCCTCTTTTATTTAATTCATTAAAATTGGAATGCTTTGACCGCGCCTAACTTTTCGGGTGGGCGATTTATTTTTTCAGTACTACAATTCCCAGGTTCAGGTCTTCGTTGAACTGGCCTATGGTGATAGATTCAAGCATGTTTTGTAAACGGTTCCTTACATCTAAAAAATCATGATGCAAGGGACATGGATTTTTTGACGAACACTCTTTTAACCCTAAACCACAATCCCTGAATATGCCACCGCCATCAACCGCTTCTATTACATCTGATAGCGGGCGGGCCAGGCTTTGTGCATCAAGATAAAAACCGCCGTTGGGCCCTTTTACCGATTGAATAATACCTCTTCTACTTAAATCCTGAAGTATTTTAGCCAGGAAATGCTCGGGCGAATCAATGTTTACGGCTATTTCCTTTATGCCAACCCTACTGCCGTCGGCGGTGCGCTGGGCTATAAAAAATACCGCCCTTACCGCATACTCACATGTTTTTGAAAATATTCCCATTGCTTTATAAAGCAAAAGTAATTATTTAAATCAACAATAAAAGATATAAATATCTTTTATTGTTTCGTTTACTTAAACCTGACAGTTTATGCCATTAGTTTTATTGCTTCCGGGCTGGTGACGTTAAATTTATTTTGCTGGTTAAGCGGCAAGCTAAAAGAAAATACAGCACCTCCATCCTTTCCGTTTTCGGCCTTCACTGTACCGCCATGTTTTTGGATAATGCTTTTCACAATATACAAACCCAGGCCTTTGCTGTTTTTTTGCCTTATCGATTTTTGATTGCACTGGTAAAACTTCTGGAACAGCGCCTGGCTGCTTTCCTCATTAATCCCTACCCCCTCATCATGCACCGATACTTCAACATCATTTTCGTTACAGTCTATATTAATGTTAATGTGTGAGCATGGTGGCGAAAATTTGGCAGCGTTGGTTAAATAATTGATCAGCACCTGGATAATCTTGTATTTATCTCCCCTAACCAAAATGCTATCGGCAGTGGGATATTTACAAAAGCGATGTCCGGGATAAAGGATCCTCATTTCACCAAGCACTGTATCAACCAGGTCGTTAATATCAAACAGGCTATAATTGAGCTGTGTTGATCTGTCCTCGCCGGTTGATGGTGATAAATATTCATCAATCAGTTTGGTCATCCCGTTAATGTGCTGATCAACCATGTTCAGCAACCTCACCGGTTGTTTATTGATGCTGAGTGCAAGATGGTTAATTAAAAACTGGGTATTGAGCTTTATAATAGTTAACGGCGCACGCAGTTCATGATTTACAATAGCCATGCTCAGGCATTCCTCGTTAACTTTCTGAGTAACATCTTCAATGGTACCAATCATTTGTTCGGCAGTACCCCACCTGCGTGAGTATAAAACACCTGTAAGCCGGATCCATTTTTCGGTACCGGATGGAGTTACAATTTGCACCTGCTTTTCAAATTTGGTACCATTAAAGGAGGCAACCTTAAACTCATGGATAAGTCCGCTCAACTGCCCGGGTTTAACCAGCCCAAAAAGTTGTTCGATATTTTCATCATATCCCTTTGATAGCTCAAGCATCTTGCGCATCCGCGGGCAAAAGGATACCCTATTTGACCGGAGCTGGATTTTCCAATTGCCTATGTATGCTGCTCCTATGGTATGTTCGGGCATTAGCCCCGCCCGGCTTTCCATATTTCTGATTTCCCTGTTCATTTGGATATGTTTTTCTTAAATTTTATTTTATTACTGATAGATTTAACCTGATTACATTATTAAATTTTGACCATAAGCTTAATGACATCCCTTTAATGTACACCCCGTAATCGCTCATTAATATGCCCTTCATGTCATGGTTAATTAACCGAATGGCATACACCAAACTACAATCATTATTCTTTCCCGATGATTTGCAGTGATAGGTTTCCAGGATATCAAAATCATCGGGCGAAATCAGCTCGTTGTATTGTAAGCACCTGATATATTCATTCTCAATTACAAAATCGTGATTAAAGCCCCGCTCCTGCAGATCAATAATGAGGTTAATCAATTGTTCATCATAGTGATGCATATTGCCATTCATTAAATAGGTGATGCCATCAATTCATTTTCAATAGTGTTTTCATTGGCCTTATAAAGCCATAAACGGCCTTGCAAAGCCATGTAAAAAAGCAGGAGTAATGCTTGTATTGCAATAAGCGGCACAGGTACACTTATTGCCAAATCGGTGACGCTGCCCGATAGCAGTAAAAACATATCGGCCGATATAAAACCAATGCTTATTTGCTTAAGCACGGGTTTGTCCGGTATAAGCATAATAACCAGCAAAGCAAATTTCAATGAACATATACTATAAAGCACGATTATGAAAAACCTGGCGGGCACCAGTTGTTCCATCAAACATGTGTTAAGCTTAATAAATAAACCTGTTGCTATAAACATCAACACACTTGTAAAGAAGGCAACTGCCAAACAAACAAACTTTTTCATAGCATGAGGGCTTTACACTTTTATCGCACAATTAATTAATGCTTAATTATTAACTGTTATTTAACAATGTAAAGTTCGGGCCGGAAATACCCGAAATCAATGTACTAATTATGGTTTCAGTAGTACAAATTACATATGACCCAAGACAAATAGGACGTTAATACTATATAGGATAGTATTCATTTTCGATATTCCCGAAATTCTTTTCGGCACGGAAAACCAGGGTTATTGACACGCCCTCGCTATTTTCCATTTTAAAATTCCCGCCAAGCTGCTTGCTCAGGGCCTTCATCATTTCCATACCCAATGACGACGCTTCTTTAATATCAAAACCTTGCGGCAGGCCAATACCATTATCGGCAATGCTCAACATGATATTATTATCATCAAGTGTACCAAGCGAGATGTTTATAAAGCCACGCTTGTGCGGAAAAGCATACTTAATAGCATTGGTAATAGCTTCATTGAGCATAAGGCCAACAGGTACGGCCTGGGCAACGTCTATTTTAACACGTTCAATTTGCTGTTCAAACCTGATTCCCCGTTCATGAGCGTCGTAACAATCGGCAAGATAATTAACCAGTTCGTTGATGTAAACAGCAATATCAATAAAGGCTACGTTTGAGCTGCTGTATAATTTTTGATGGATAAGCGCTATAGCCTGTACACGGTTCTGGCTTTCACGGATGGCAGCAAGTGCCGCGTTATTTTTTAAAAATGCCGATTGGGTGTTAAGCAGGCTCATCACTATTTGCAGGTTATTTTTTACCCGGTGATGCACCTCTTTCAGTAACCAGTCCTTTTCATCAAGCAAGCGGTTTTTATCCGCAGTTAAAAGCTGCAGCATTTGACTTTGCTCACTGATCTCCTTCTCCTTTAGCTGCAACCGTTTACTGTTTATTTGCTTTTGCCAATAACCAACATAAGCCCCCCCAAAAACGAAAAGCAACGCCACAATGCCGACAATTATAAGATCCCATCTCATAACAAACGCACTATTTTTTGCCCACAAAACAGCCTGGAAGATATGATCGTGACGCTGCGCCGGCGAGTTTGTGGATATCAAAAGCAAAATGCCCGTTAGTGTCAGCTTGCAATAAAACCGCGATAAGTTTTTATTGATATTCACTTGATATTATTTTTATGGTCAGCTTAAAACTAACAGGTTCTTGTTCGCTACACATAACTCCACACACATAAACCTGTACTCAAATTCAACTTATAAAAATAATATACTTCATAAAACCGGCCGATGTATTAAACATGGATTTTGATGTATAAATTACATATCGCATTTACCTGCCTGCAATAAAACCAATATTAATTTATATAATTAATACCCCGCGATATTATATATTATACTCCAACCTTAAGCCGCGTTCATGTCGGTATAAACGGTAAAATTATTTTTCCTGATACCATTTAACAACCCGTTCTGTTGACAAGTGATGGCCGGGGAATATGTGTTTAGTGACATAAAAAAGATGCGATATTTCGTTCCTCAAGTAACAATATGATGATATTTCGTTAAGCTCCATTATTCAAAACAAAATACAAATAACTGATTATCAATAAAATAAAAACATCGGCACGAAAATAGAGAGAAGGCACATGCCTTACAAGCTTTAAACTTCGCAGCCATGAAACAATTTAACGATTTTGCACCGCTACATTTTGAGAAAGCATCTTATTGCCTCCCTTTCAAAATCCATACTATCGAATGGATCAAAGAAAACGGCGTCGATCTTCCCAACAATTATTTCATGCTGATATGGATAGTTTCAGGCAACGGCTATTACAGGCTCAATTTGCAAAAGGAGGCGGTTAACACCAATCAGTTGCTGCTGATAAAACCCGGCCAGTTGCATGATCTTAAATTTAGCAATGGCCTGCACGGTTACGTAATATCGTTCACCGATTCGTTTTTGGATGTAGATGATTATGGCCGCGACCTTATATACAGCCCTATCCATCAAATATTTAATCAAACACCAATCGTTACCATTAACAGCGAACTGGCCGATGATATGAATGATATTACCGAAATAATGATGAAAGAATATAGCCGGCACAATCTTTACCGTGCCGAAATATTAAAACGATATTTTAAGATCTTCCTCATCTATCTTTCACGCCAGTTGGAATCGATGGAACAAGCGCCGAAACAGTCGCGCAATACCTCCATATTACAAAACTTCATAAGCTTGCTCGATAAAAACTTCAGGGAGTATAAAATGGTGGCCGATTACGCCGACAGATTATCTGTAACCCCCAATTACCTTAACGAAGTGGTAAAAAAATTGACCGGACAATCGGCCGGCCATCACATCAGGCAAAGAGTTGCAGCCGAAGCTAAAAAACAAGCTATACACCCCGACAACTGCATGAAAAAAATAGCGTATGACCTGGGTTTTTGCGACATGGCCCATTTCAGTAAATTCTTTAAAAATGCTACCGGGATCAGCTTTTCTGATTTTAAGAAAAGGGGCACTGTATTGCAACCTGTTTTTTAATAAGCTATTCACAATCTTATTTAATCAACCTAATAACCAATTAATTAAATTTATCATCATGTCAGAAGAAGTACAATTAATCCCGGGCAACTCCTTAATCACAGCAACTCCACAGGAAGGCCGTGAACTTGCTATTAAAATGGCAAGGCTCATCATCAAAGTAACTCAGCCCGATGCCGAAATTCGTGGTAAGCTAAGAGGTGTTTACGCCGAAGACGCAGCGATGCTCATTGCCGTAGGGCAAACAGTGGCAACCGAATTTGCTACAATAGCTGCAGCTAATAATTACTGGCGATAGCGCAACAATGGCCGAGCTTTGCCAATTAATTTCATATTTTAAGCCCGGTAATACATCGTGCATACACAAGTAATTATTATCGGTGCCGGGCCAACCGGTTTAATGGCCGCCTGCCAGCTGGCCCGCTTTAACGTTGAGTTTATTATTATCGATACCAAGCCGGCACCTACCCATGAGTCGCGGGCTATGTTGGTTACGGCACGCAGCATGGAAATTTACCAGCAAATGGGCTTGGCTGATACTGTTTTTGAACAGGGACAGGTGATTGGCAAATTTGCAATTTACATGAATGGCCGGGAAAAAGCAGTACTTGAAACAGCCAACGCAGGCAACGGACTCACCGATTTCCCCAACCTGCAGGCATTTGAACAGTTTAAAAACGAGGAACTGCTTTACGAGCAATTAAAAGCTACAGGCCGTGACGTTTTGTGGCGAACCAGTTTGGTTAGTTTTGAACAGCATGATGATCACGTTATGGCCAATCTTTATGATAAAAGTGATCCGTTCAGGAAAATAAGTATTAAAGCCTCCTACTTGCTGGCTTGCGACGGTTCATCGAGCCCGGTAAGGCAGCAACTGGGATTAAGTTTTGAAGGAGGCACCTACCAAAATAAATTTTTTGTGGCCGATGTAAAGCTTAGCTGGCTGCAACCAGCAAACAAGCTCATCGCATCACTGTCGCGTGTTAATTTCTGCGCCTTTTTCCCCATGTATGGCAACGGTAATTACCGCATTTTAGGTACCCTCCCCGAAGGTTTTGCAGGCAAAGAAAATGTTAGTTTTGATGATCTTAAAGATGTGATCACGGCCAACATTAAGCTGTCGCTGAACATAGAAAAATTAAACTGGTTTTCAGTTTATAAACTACATCACCGCTGTGTTAACAGTTTCAGGATAAACCGATGTTTTTTATTGGGCGATGCCGCACATATTCATAGTCCCGCAGGTGGACAGGGCATGAATACCGGCTTGCAGGATGCACATAACCTGGCCTGGAAACTGGCCCTGGTGCTGCAGGGCGTTGCTGATGATAAACTTATTAATACCTATCATGACGAACGGTACCCTTTTGCCCAATGGCTCATGAAATTTACCGATAAAATATTTGCATTCATGACAAGCTGTAACTGGTTCCTATATCAATTACGCACCTACGTTATGCCCAATATTTTACGCCTCGTACTGTCAACCCAATGCATCTCAAAACGCATTTTCAGGATCTTGTCCCAAATTTGGTATTCGTACAGAAAAAGCCCGCTTTCCCTGCAGTTTATTAAACAGAAGCTAAAATTTAGTGCCGGCGACAGGTGCCCCTACGTTATGACCACTAACGAAGGCAAACTACAAAGCATCTATCATTTGCTCATGGAACCCAAATTTCACCTGTTATGTATTGGCAGCATTGGGTACGACGGCCTAATTCCTGATCACTTAATAAATTATATCAAAGTAGTTAATTTACCCCTTAATGAAAGCTGGCAAAAATTAGGGGTACAATCAGGTTTATACCTGTTAATACGGCCCGACAATTATATAGGCCTGCTTAGCGATGAAATAAGCCCAGGTTTGATAAGCGGTTATTTTGATACCTTCAAAGGTAAATGAATACTAAAAGACCTTAACAAGCACTAAGCTTCATCATATATAAAATCAATGCTCCAGCGATAAGTAGCTATACTTGCCAGTAATAAACTACCCGCGCTATCGGCCCAAACCGAATAGTTAAAAGGAGCCTTGATTCCTGAAAATATGGTCATGCAAAGGGCAAAAGTAAGCGTAAGGGCAAAACTTGCATAAGCCGCCGTACGAATCTTAAAACCTACAATAAACATGATGGCTATTGAAACCTCGGCCACTGTTGCTAAAAAACCCATGACACCTGCCACCCACCGGCTCAAATATGGCATCAACGTATTGGTATAAACCACAAAATTATCCCAACTACCCCAGCTTACTGAATTTTGCCCTGCCGGCCCCATGAAACCCAAGCGATCTGCCACGGGCAGCAAAAAACCAATCGCTAAAGCAAAGCGCAAATAAAGTTGTGCTATTTGAAGTGTATTTTTCATCTATCAACATTTATGCACCTAAAATACAGGTTTAAAATCCTGCTTAAAAACGCAAAATCCATGTTTACACAAATAAGATAAAAGTGTCATCTTTTTGTTGAGAGGCATGCAGGCTATCATTTATCCAGAATTTCTACAGAATGTGAGGGTAGTATCGCATCACTCACATGTCTGCCATAAGTATTGTTAAAAGGACCGCTGCCTACGTTACCTCCTTAATGGAAGAAAACCTTCCGGCAACTATGTATTTTCATAATTTGGAACATACACAAAGGGTGGTAAACGCCGCCATTGAAATTGCCGGGCACAATAAATTAAAAAGACAGGAATTAACTATCTTAACAGTGGCCGCCTGGTTTCATGACACCGGCTACCTTTACCATTATAACGGCCATGAAGACACCAGCATGATCATTGCCGGTACTTTTTTAATGCAGCACCATTACAATAATGATTTTATACAACAGGTATGGGATTGTATTGAAGCTACAAAAGTACCGCAATCGCCCCAAAATCTTATCCAGCAAATTATTTGCGATGCCGATATGCACCACCTGGCATCTGTAAACTACCTGGATTTTGCCCATGATTTAAAACAGGAATGGGAAGTACATCTGGATAAGCAATATAGCGACAAAGAATGGCATACCCTTAATTTAAGCCTGTTACAACAACACCAATATTTTACAGAATACGGTAAAACGGTATTGCAAGCCATGAAAAAGAAAAACATTGAACTGATGAAGTTTCAGGGTTAATGTTTCTTTACAGTTTCTTTTCGTACACGGCTTAAGGTTTCGGGTGTTATGCCTAAGTAAGATGCAATCATCGCCTGTGGCACCCTTAGCGAGAGATCGGGATATTTCTGCACAAAATCAAGATATTTTTGCTCGGCAGTAAAGGCAATGGCCGAGTGAATGCGGTTTTGACTGGTGATGAAACTTTTGTTCAGAATGGCATTAACCATATCGTTAAAAGCCGGTATATCACGGCAAAGCCTGTCGAAGTTGGTTTTGGTAATCAGTATCAGTTCTGTATCCTCAATAGCATCAATATTATTTTTAGAAGGCTCGCCGGTAAGCAGGCTGGCACGGTCGCCGGTCCACCAGTTTTCTTTGGCAAAACTTACTATGTTTTCGCGGCCATTTTCATCAACGCTGTAAAATCGAACCAAGCCTTTGGTTATAAAAGCGTTATACTTCCAAACATCGCCTTCCTGCAATAAATACTGCTTTTTACGGAGTTTTTTAAAAATACAAACTGCTTCAATTTTAGCATAGTCGGCTTCGGTGAGTGTTGCTTTTTGGCCAATGTACTCTTTAAATTGCTCAAACATATAAAAGCAAATATCTCCTTTATCCGGGGATATTTGCTTTTGTTCGGGTAATCTTTTTATAATTAGGTTATGCGGTGTATTTGCTTAACCATTTTGTTTTGATAGCGGCGCGGGCATCAATAAATTCCTGGTCGGTACCCTGCGCTACGGCATCAAGCGGATAGCGTAGAGGCCTTGTGCCCTTTTCCATTTCAACCAGTCTCAATATCCCATCGGCAATAGTTTGAGGGTCCATGTTAAACTCGGCCATTTTGCTGAAAAGCGCTGTGCCCATGGCGTTAAATTGCTGTGCTGAGGTCTCGCCGTATTCGGCCACAACTTCCGGTTTATCGGCATGGATGCCTGTTTTGCTGCCATTATTCATTTCGGTTGGATAAACGCCCGGCTGGATACTAACGCTCTCGATGTTGAACTGCGCAAGCTCATCCTTTAAACCTTCGGTAATACTTTCTACCCCAAATTTTGATGCAAGATAAGGAATCATGAATGGCAGGGTATGACCACTTGCACCCGATGTAATGTTGATGATAAGGCCATTTTTAGCTTTACGCATCCCCGGCAAAACCGCAAAGATGGTGCGCAGGGTTCCATAAAAATTCACTTCAAACATCTGCCTGATCTGATCGAGCGAGTAAGCCTCCAGTACGCCAAAGCCTGAAACTGCGGCATTGTTCACCAACACATCAATATGGCCGTATTTTGTTAATGTATATTCAAAAGCAGCTTTAACTGAATTATCATCAGTAATATCTACCTCAACTACTTCAACATTTGGCAAGGCTGAAAGCTCTTTGGCTACAGTTTCATTTTTGGCATTTATTCCGCGCATACCTGCTATTACGGTATGGCCTGCATTTGCAAGGGTTATGGTGGTTAATTTACCAAACCCTGTGCTTGTTCCGGTTATAAAAATTGTTTTTGACATTTTGTATCATTCTTTTGTTGATACAAATCTACCGCTACGCTATAACCTGTACATTGACATTTGATAAGAAGGGAATTGACATTTATCAAGAAAATGGAGGAGAGATTTAAATCAATGTCATTTCTCCTTCGCCCCAGCGCTCATTCCTTCCTATGCTCTATCGAAATGGCGACGCCGGTTATTCCCGAATGCTATTTCGTTCCCGAAGGCACAGCCAACGGCTGTCCATCTTTCAATGGCACACCAAAATTTGGCGAACCATCCTTATTCCAGGTAAATTTTTGCGCACGCGGCGAACGTTTATTACCGCAGCCTTCGTTAGGGTTTGAGTTGGCATGGTACAGGATCCAGTCTTCCCTTCCATCTGGCGATTTAAAGAATGAGTTATGACCGGGCGCGTAAACGCTGTTTTCCGGCGATTGCTTAAATACCGGCTCCTCTGTTTTGATCCATGAGGCAGGGTTCAACAGATCACTATTTTTAGAAGCGGTAAGCATGCCTAATGCATAAAAGTCAGTCCAGCAGCCACTGGCCGAATAGATCAGGAATAACTTATCTTTATGTTTCAAAATTTCCGGTCCTTCATTTACGCTTACATGTGCCGGGTTACCGGCATCATGCAGATCGCCATTGGTTTCCCATTGATAAGCCGGGCTCGATATTTTCACGCGTTCGCTGCCGATGGTCATTGCGTCTTTCATTTTAGCAATGTAAATATTCTGTTGACCGTTATGGTCTCCTTCCCAGCCCGACCAGATCATATACCAACTACCGTTATTTTCAAATACCGAAGCGTCAATAGCCCATTTATCGGTGCTATCTGCTATTTTTCCTTTAAACTCCCAGGTACCTTCCATTGGGTCGGCCGAGCTATTTTCCAGTACATATATGCGATGGTTATTGTTATCGCCATTATCCGCGGCAAAATATACATACCATTTGCCATTTATAAAATGGAGTTCGGGCGCCCATATGTCTTTGGAATAAGCTGTACCAGGCGGCGGCGCCCAAACAGCTTTCTTAGGTGCAGTGCTCAGCTTGGTAATATCTTTTGTTTTCCAGATAACAATATTGCCCCCTGTTGAATTGGTATAGTAGTAAAACCCGTTTTTACAGATCACCCAGGGATCGGCGCCTGATAGCAGCAACGGGTTGGTAAAAGTTTTATTGCCGGTATTTTGTGCAATTGCCGTGCTGGAAAATAAAAGCAGCAGCAAACAGGCAGTGAACATTTTTTTCATAGAGCTGAAAGGTTTTAGCGTAGTTTATAATGCGCTAAAAATCTGTAAAAGTTTTCACAAAAACAACAAATGTTAAGCATACATTTATTACCAATCAGGTATTTAATATTAAGCTTTTACCGGTTGAGAGGAACTGCGGATAAAAACCCGGGTAGGCAATACGGTAGTTTCAAACTCTGTAACAGGCCGCTTGCTCTCGATAATGCTGATCAGCATTTCGGTTGCCTTTTTTCCCATTTCAAAACCGGGCTGATAAACAGCACTTAGCGGCGGGTTTAAAACTTCGGCCAGTTGGGTATTGGTGAAGCCGAGCAAAGCGATATCAGCAGGAATCCGGAAGCCTAATTTATGAAGAAGGGACAAGGTCGTAGTCGTGATCCTGTCGGAGGCTGTAAAAATAGCATCGGGCTTACTTTCAGAAAACAATTCACTTAGCGCGTTTTCGATCTCGGCAAGGTCTTTACCACCATGCGGGCAGTACTTGATCAATTTTTCATCAGGTATTATACCATGTTGTTCAAGTGCGCCTTTGTATCCCCTCAAGCGTTCGGCTGTGATAGATACATTTACCGAACTGGTGATATGCGCTATTTTGCGATATCCCGCATCAATTAACTGGGTTGTAGCATCGTAGGCGCCGGCAAAATTATCAGCTACTACTTTATGGGTATCAATTTCATCGCTTACCCTATCAAAGAAAACTATCGGTAATCCTTTTTTATGAAGCTCTTTAAGATGATCAATATTGTTGGTTTCGGTTGAGAGGGAGATCAGCAAACCATCAATGGAGCGAAAAGTCAGGTGACGTACATTTTGCATTTCAAGCTCATACGATTCATGGGTTTGTGTAATAAACACATTATATCCCTTACTGTGTGCTACTGATTCGATGCCATTGATCACCTGCGAAAAAAACTGGTTCTCAATAGTTGAAACTACAATGCCGATAGATTTGCTGTTGCCCCGTTTAAGGCTTTGGGCATTAAGATTGGGCTGATAGTTGAGCCTTTTAGCACACTCAAGTACAAGCGCCTTGGTTTTTTCGCCAATTTCATGACTGTCTTTAAGCGCCTTGGAAACCGCTGACGGTGAGATCCCTAACTCTTTAGCAATATCCTTTATGGTAACTCCGCCAAAATTCATTTCGCCCCCTTGCTTATGATCCTAAAATTAACAATCCAATTATATAAAGGAGAGTAAACATAAGAAAAATAAGTCCTGCACAGTATAAGGATGTATTATGCCATGTAACATTATGCTGACATCCACGAATTTAAATTCATATATGTGCTATTTATCCCCCGGGCTCGGGCGTGTTGAATCTCCTGTCTTAATCTCTTAAAAATCCATCTATCTTCATATTCCATTCCTGTTGGTAGTATTGGTTTGTACCGTGACTGGTTTCGTTATCATACTGATCTTGTAGCTGGTTCATTTCACGGTACGAGTCAAGGTATTGTACATTAATATAGCCATCATAGTTATCAACCGGGAGTTTCATAGTCATAAGGGCCCTCTTAAAATGCCGGGCTATTACCGCTACAATATCAAAATGCCGCTGCTCATGATTTAGAGCATAGTCTGTACGTCCTTCCGGCTTTACCCAGGCGGCACTTTTAGGCAAAAACACGCGCATGCTTATCTTCACTACCACTATCGACTTTACTACTTCTACCTGTTCTGTGTAACCAAAACTTGGCTGCACTTCGGCAACATACTTTTCGCCCCGGGCTTTATCCTGAAAGTCATTCCAGGTTAAAGGCCGCTTGGCCGAGTAGTAGATGGTATCGCCTTCCGGTTGTTCAGAATAATCGGTAAAGATTAATTTTACTCCTTTAGCCAATTTAATATTAGTGTCGGCTTCACGATTCATCCATCTGTTAAAATACATCAGGCCGGCTTCAAGGGCCCGGCTCAACAGCACCCCGGTATCATATTGTTGCCCTGCACCGCGATAGTATGTTGTGGCCGCCGGGTAATCAATCAAATGCACATTGTCCTCAGCCTTTTTCAATTCAAACCATAATTGTATCTCCAGCCTGCCTTCTATCCTGCCATCGGCCATTGCCGCTTCAGTAAGCTTCAACTTCTTGATGCGGATGACCACCGGACGTAACATCTTATTAACAGGGATAGCATAATCAGCAAATTGTTTAACAGCTGTTGCTGCCCCTCCCTGTAAATCAACTTTATACTTTACTGCCGGCAAATTACCTGTGGCCGATAATAACCAGGCGACGGCACTCCGGTCGGGCCGTTCATCAGTAACGCTTGCGATATAAAATTCGTTCGGCTTTTCATTTAACTGCCTGTTTGTTAAAACAATTTCGGCATTTGTTTTTTGTGCTTTTGAATTTAACGGACAAAACACCAACATGTACAAAATAACCGGTAACCACAATCCGCCTCTGTTAAGAACGCTACTCATAATTGGTAAAATAATGGATGGGGCACGTCGCCCCCGGGGGTATTATAATGCTCAAAATACAAATAAATTGCACTGTTTAACGTGTAATTATTACTTTTGATTATCCATAGCCGGTACCACGGCAGTACTCAACAATTTTAAAGTTTTCCACATGGATATTATCTTAAGTATTACCTTCGTTAAAAGAAGTGTTATCCACAATTGTTAATTTCTAATGTGAAAAGCCTCTTTTTGGTTTAGCTATTTTCGCACTATCGTTAGTATGCGCTTTATGATCAAAACA
This sequence comes from Mucilaginibacter sp. SG538B, assembly GCF_013376065.1. Taxonomy (NCBI): domain Bacteria; kingdom Pseudomonadati; phylum Bacteroidota; class Sphingobacteriia; order Sphingobacteriales; family Sphingobacteriaceae; genus Mucilaginibacter; species Mucilaginibacter sp. SG538B. The sequence continues at coordinate 969,453 of NZ_JABMJI010000001.1, read as the reverse complement.
AGATACATCACCCTGCTCATTCCCGTATTTTTATTTTCAGCTGCACGAGCCCAGCAAAATCCTTCCACTCAAATTTACCGTACTTATCACGCGGCTATTGATTTGATGGACAAAGGAAAATTTGCTTCGGCGGCCGAACAATTTCGCCTGGTTGAGGCTTACAAAATTAAAACAAGCACCCAGCCGCAGTTTGAAACCGAGCTATCGCTCACTAAAGAAAACTGCCAGTATTATGAAGCTTATTGTGCCCTTAATTTGGGGAACGATGATGCCGAAAGCATGTTTCTCCGTTTTATAAAAGAACACCCTGAAAACCCGCTTACCAAACAGGCTTTTTTCCAGATTGGTAAATCGTATTTTAAACAAGGTAAATATGAAGACGCTATCCGCTGGTTTAACAAGGTTGAGGCAGGCGAGCTTAACGGCCATGACAATACCGAGTATAAATTTCGTAAGGGTTACGCCTATTTTGAGTTAAAGGATTACAAAAATGCCCAACTGCTTTTTGGCGAGGTTAAAAACAAAAGGTCGGAATTTACTGAGGATGCTACTTATTACTTTGCTTATATAGCTTATTTAAACAAGGACTATCACCTGGCACTGGTAAATTTTGAAAAGCTTAAAAACTCAAAAAAATACGAAAACAGCTACCCTTACTACATCTCGGCAGTTTACTTTTTAGATAAGCGTTACGATGATGTGCTTAACTACGCTGTGCCTATTGTAAATAAAACCCATCAGCAAAACGAAACGGAAATGCTGCGCATCATCGCTGCATCGTACTTTGCTAAAGCCGATTATGACAACGCGGTTAAGTACTATGGCCGTTTTGAAGACCGGGATCAGGGCCGTACCCAAAACACGCAGGACAGCTACCAGATGGGTTATACCTATTATAAGGTAGGCAACTATGCCAAAGCTGCCAGCGAACTGGAAAAATTGGTTGAACAGCACGATGTTTACAGCCAAAGCGGTAACTATACCCTGGGCGATGTGTTCCTGAAAATGAACAATAAACAGAGTGCCCGTAACGCTTTCCTCAATGCCTCCAAGCTTGATTATGATAAGCAATTACAAGAGGATGCCCTTTATGAGTACGCCAAACTATCATACGAGCTCGACTTTAACCTGCAGGCTTTAGGCGCTACAAGGTTATACCTGGCTACATACCCACGTTCAAAACGTATTGATGAGGTTAAGGTATTATTGGGTGAAGAATTACTAAACTCACGCAGCTATAAAGAAGCTGTTGAGATCCTGGAGCCTATCCCTAATAAAAGCCAGAGTGCACGTTTAGCTTATCAAAAAGTTACCTACTACCGCGGTTTGGAATTTTATAACGAGCGTGCTTTCGAGAATGCGATTGGTATCTTCCTGCGTTCGCTAAAAGATCCGGTTGATAGTAAAACAGAAGCTTTAACTACTTACTGGATGGCCGAGGCGATGTTTGAGGTTCGTAAGTATGGCGAATCGGTAGAGAATTTCGAGAAATTCCTGAGCATGCCCGAGGCTAAGGAAACTGATGTAGCCAATTATGCCAACTATGCTTTGGCTTACGCGGCCTTTGGCGACGAGCAGTACAAAAAAGCAGCCAATTACTTCGAGAAGTTTTTACAAGGCGATGTAAAAGACGCCAACACCCAGAATGATGCCATCACCCGCCTTGCCGATAGCTATTTTGTAATGAAGAGCTATGGCAGTGCCATGACCTACTATAACCGCATTATAGCCATGCATAACCAGGGCGAAGATTACGCCTTATTTCAGCGTGGTATGATCCAGGGGTTACAGGGCTCGTTAGATACTAAGATCAGTACCCTTAATGATGTGCTGAACAAGTTCCCTAACTCAGATTATGCCGATGATGCATCGTTTGAGATTGCCTACACCTATTTCCTGAAAACAGACGGTGATAAAGCCAAAGCCGATCTGCAGGCCATGATCCAGAAATATCCGCGCAGCAGCTATGTGCCACGCGCACTGGTTACTATCGGTTTGATTGATTACAACGCGGGCAACGATGACCTTGCTATTGAATCATTCAAAAAAGTAGTACAGGATTACTCGTCAACCGATGAGGCCAAACAATCTTTAAAACAGATCGAAAAGATTTATACGGATAAGGGTGACGCCCAAACATTTATTAACTATGCAGGCACCACCCCTATCGGTAATTATACCACCTCCGATCAGGAAAGCATCATGATCACCGCAGCCAACAACCTTTACCTTAAAGGCGACTGGCAGGGTACTGTAAGCGCGGTAAACGCTTATTTCGATAAGTTCCCAGGCAAACAGATCTACGAAAAACAGGCACGCTTTATCCGTGCACAAGGCTTAGCAGCCTTAGGCCGTACAGACGAAGCCGTGGTTGATTATAACGTGATCCTGAACGACTGGACCAGCGCCTACAGTGAAAAAGCCTTGATCAGCATGGCTAAATTATACATGCAGCAAAAGAAATATAACGAAGCCGTAGTGTTCCTGAAACGTCTGGAAACCAACTCCGAATATAAGGCCGACTACACTTTTGCCATCACCAACCTGATGTACTGCTACTCGGAAATGTTAATGACCGACGACGCTATCAAATACGCAGAGCTGGTTAAAACCAATGATAAAACATCGCAGGAGGATAAATTTAAAACCGGCTTGTACGAAGGTAAAGCTTACCTGGCAACCGGCGATACTACCCTGGCTGTTAAACAGTTCACCTATACTGCAACCAACACCAAAACCGTTGCCGCTGCCGAAGCCCGTTACAACCTTGCACTTATTGAGTATGAAAAAGGCCGTTATAAAACAGCACAAAAAATGTGTTTTGACCTGGCCAAGGAAATGCCAAACTACGATTACTGGGTGGCCAAAACATACATTTTGTTATCTGACACCTATGTGGGCTTAAAAGATACCTTCCAGGCCAAGGCAACCCTGCAAAGTATCATTGATAACTATAAAGCCGATGACGACATATTACCTACTGCTAAAGAGAAGCTGGATAAACTGAGCGGCCGCAAAACCAAAGCCCCTGCCACAGGCACTAAAGAAACTGCCCAGCCCGATACAACTAACAAACAGTAACAAAGAGTAATATAAAAAAGACAAGCAATGAACTCAAGATACACATATACGCTGCTTACCTTAATAATAGCATTATACTTTGTTCCTGCCCAGGCACAAACAAAGAAATCTACCAAAAAAGCAACAGTAAAAACTGCAACTAAAAAGCCTGCCGCCAAACCGGCACCAAAAAAGGCCGCGCCCAAACCTGTAACTAAAAAAGCTACCGACAGCAAAAGCTTGGGCGATGCCGCTGCAAAAACAGCGCAGGATACTACTAAGAAGGGCGGCGGCAATAATCCCAACAACGCTGCCAATGGCGGTAGCTTATCAGAAGAAATTGTAGTGACCACTGCTTATAAACCGGTGCTGGCCGATGCGGTAAAGATCCGTCGTAACCCTGATTTGGAAGATAAAGCGCCCTTTAAAGCACCGTTAACCTATGCCCCGCTTGATAAACGCCAGGAGCAAAACTCCGAGATCAGGCAGCTTGACCCAATGAAAAGGCCGGCAGAACAGGATTCTGTTTTAACCAACAACTTTGCTAAAGTTGGTTTTGGCAACCTGAAAACCATTTATGGCGAAGGCTATTTTGCCAACGGTCGGGATGAGGCTTTACAATTTGGCGGTTTCATAAAACATTTGTCGCAATCTGGCTCACTGCAAAAACAAACCCAAAGCCGCGATGACGTTGGTGTTTTCGGTAAAAGTATAATTGGCGATAACAATATCTCAGGCCGCATCAACTACAATCGTTTAGGTACCTATTTTTACGGTTACAACCAGGATGCTCCCGACAACAATTTTGTACCGACAAAACAGCACTTCAATACCATAAGCGGCGAGGTTGAACTGGCAAAGAATTACAAAGACGTTGAAAATGCCTTCACCTATGCTGTAAAATTAAAAGGTTACGCTTTTAGCAATGCTTACCAGGCTCGTGAAAACAATGTCGTTATATCGGGATTTTTAAATCAAACGGTTAAGCAGTTTTATGCAGGCTTAAGCGGATCGTTGGATCTGGCCAGCCAGAAAGACAGCCTTTACAGTCTTGGTAATAACATTGCACGTGTCAACCCTTATATTAAATTTCAGGGCGATAACTATAAAATAGATGCAGGCGTTAACATCGTAAAAGAGTTTGGCGATTTTGGTAAGTTTTACATTTTCCCAGCCGCTAAATTGGAGGTACAGGTAATCCCTAAATATGTACGCCTTTTTGTTGAAGCTAAGGGCGATGTAAACCGCTCTTCACTGCATGATTTTGCCATGATCAATCCCTTCATCGGCCAAAACATCAACATCAAAAACTCAGTTGATCAACTGGATATCAGTGCCGGTTTAAAAGGCACCCTGGCCCCCGGCTTAAGCTTCAAAGCTTCCGTGTACCGCAACAGCATTAAAAACATGCCTTTAATGGTGAGTAACTTCAACGCCGAAGGCAACAAATTCACTGTTATTTATGATGATGGCAAAGCCCGCGTAAACGGCTTTAATGGCGAGCTGGATTTTAAAGCAACAGACGATTTTAACATTTTCGGCCGCATTGAAATAAAAGACTATCAAATGGCTAAAGAAAGTGAGCCATGGAATTTGCCTAAATTTTTATTAACTGCAGGTACTGCTATACATATCGACAGCAAATTGACCGTTACAGGTTCGTTGCTTATCCGCGGCTCAACAACCGACAGGTTATTGGTATTGGCACCAACTTCTACCCCGGGAAGCCCGGTTTACAACCAGATTAAACAGCCTATTAAGGGCTTTGGCGACCTGAGCGGCAGTGTAGAATACAGGATAAACAGCAGGTTTTCGGTATTTGCGCAGGCTAATAATATCCTGAGCAGTTCGTATCAAAATTGGTTATACTACCCTAACTACGGATTTAATATCTTTGGCGGGGTAGGGTACTCGTTTTAAGCCCTGTTTGATGTTTTAAAATTAACCGTATTTTTACCGGATGGATATAGCCAATTATTTAAGCGAACTACTCGGCCGGTACACCGAAATAAGTGTACCTGGCTTGGGCTGCTTTTCGCGCCTGCGCGTAAATGGCTATTATGATGATGTACAGGCAACTTTTTATCCCCCCGGTCATAAGCTGCATTTTGATCAGGAGGTTAAAGACGATGAGATCCTGACACGTCATATTGCCGAAAAGAAAAAGATCTCGCTGGCATCATCCAAATATTTCACCGAAAAATACATCAGCAGCCTTAAGCAGGAACTGGTGTTGCATGAAGTACCTTTTGCCCAATTGGGTTGGTTTTATATGCAGGAAGGCAAAATTGCTTTCAGACCGCAGGAACAGGCACCGGGCAGCGATCCTTTGTTTTTTGGCCTTACCCCGGTAACCATTAACAAGGTTAACTATGTGCCCCCGCCACCACCGCCGCCGCCTTTGCCTACGGCTATATCTCTACAGCAAACCTATACACCGCCGCCTGCAAACGCAACCCTTGTTGAGCAGCCTGAGTATATTGATGATGAACCCGAAGTTAAGCGGGGTATCAGCATTTGGGTTATAATAGCAATTGCAGTGGTTATACTTGCCGCAGCGGCTTTTGGCGTATATAAATATAACCCCGCACTATTACATCTTAACAATGACAGCCCTAAAGAACAACCAAAGGTTGAAAAGCCCAAAGCTGCTCCCATAATTAAGCCGGATAGTATCCAAAAGGATTCCACTCCAACTGTTGCTGATACGGCAAAGGCAATTTCTAAACCTGTTGAAGCGTTAAATAATCCGGCAGCCAAAACAGATACCGTAGCACAGCCGGAGTTTGCGATATTTTTAGGATCGTTTAAAACGATAACCAAAAGCAATGAGGCGGTTAAAGATTATAAAAGCAGGGGGATTGATGCCCGTCTGCTGAAAGGCCCCGGAACCGGTCCGCGGATCAAGATCATAATTGGAGGGTTTTCCTCATCCGAGGAAGCAGAAGCCGTGAGAAAAAAACTCATATCACAAGGAAAAATAACTAAAGACACATACTCAAAACAAATTACTGATTCCACGAAATGACTTTATTATTAATTCAGCAAATTACAGATACCGCCAAACACCTGGCAGATACCGCAAACCACGCCGTAACAACCGCAGCACTGCCAACTGAAGAACTTCGCTTTGGCGACCTGCTAATCAAAGGTGGCTGGGTGATGATCCCGATAGGTATTTTAGCTGTACTGGGGTTGGTAATATTTTTTGAACGTTACTTTACTATCCGTAAAGCATCTCGTGATGAATCAAACCTGATGGTACAGGTACGTTCAAGTATCCACTCGGGCAATTTGGAATCGGCCATTGCTATTTGCCGTAACAATAACACGCCGCTTGGGCGCATGCTGCAAAAAGGTTTATTGCGCATTGGTCGCCCTATAAAAGATATTGAAGGCGCCATTGAAAACGTTGGTAAGCTTGAGGTATCAAAACTGGAAAAAAACATTGGAATTTTAGGTATCGTAGCCGGTATAGCGCCGATGTTTGGTTTCCTGGGTACCATTGCCGGTGTAATCAAGATCTTTTATGATATCTCAAAAACCGATAACATTAGCATGGGTGTAATCTCTGGCGGTTTATACGTAAAAATGGTAACATCAGCCGCAGGTTTGTTTGTAGGCATCGTAGCTTATGTGTGCTACCACATTTTAAATATGATGGTTGATAAGGTGATCCTGAAGCTGGAAACCGATGCCATTGAATTTATTGACCTGTTAGAGGAGCCGAGCAAATGAATTTAAGAAAACGACACAGGGGCGCATCGGCAGAGGTACATACATCGGCAATGAACGATATTATGTTCTTTCTGCTGCTGTTTTTCCTCATAGCCTCAACAGTTACCAACCCTAACGTTATTAAGCTGGTGTTGCCTAAATCATCAACAGGGCAGTCGGTATCTAAAAAAACCATAACCGTTTCAGTAACCAAAGACCTGAAGTACTACGTAGATAAAAAAGAGATCCCGGTGGATGCTTTGCAAACTACACTGGCGGGTTACAAAACCCTGGCTACCGAACTTACTATAGTTTTGTATGTTGACAAAACTGTAGCCATACAGGATGTGGTACAGGTGATGGACGTGGCACAAAAGTTGAATATTAAACTGGTTTTGGCAACAGAACCTAAGGGATAACAGTGGCAGTTGCAGTTTAAAGTTTATAGTAGATTATTGCAGTAAGTTACCGTAATCTTTTAAACAAACTGCCACTCTTTTTAGTAGCAGTTGTTCTTTAAGTAGCAGTTGCAGTTTTTAGCGGCAGTTTTAACAGATTACTGATAACAATAGAAAACGTGCTACTCGCTACTGCTACTGCAACTAAGAAAATACTGCTAACTAAAAAATTGCACTAATTATAAAAATGGAGTACAGGGAAGAAAATAACTATCCGAAAGCATTTATAGCAACAGGCATTATTATGGCTGTGCTGATAGCGGCATGTTATTTTATAGTATTCAAAAATCCGCCGGTTGAGGAGAACGGAACAGGCGGCATATTGGTAAACTACGGTACGGTTGATGAAGGTATGGGCGATGATTACATGAGCACCGAAGAACCTTCGGTAGCGGAAAAAGCCAATCATACTAAGCCGGATAAAGTTACCGAAAGTAAACCCACCGAAGAAAAACCAACGCCCGAAAGCAGCGAAAAAACGGTAGTTACCCAAAATAACGAGGATGCCCCAGAAGTGGCCGCGCCTACTAAAAAGCCAAGTCAAAATGTTGCCCCTACTCCACCGGTAAAAACACCGCCGGCAAAACCTACCGTTAACCAAAATGCTTTGTACAAAGGCAAAGCATCAACCGGTACCGGTGAAGGCGATGGCACAGGCAAAACTCCGGGCAACCAGGGTAAAACTACGGGTACTACACTCACCAATAACTATAATGGAACAGGATCCGGCAATGGCGGCAGCCTAAATATGGCACAGCGTAACTTTGTGAGCCGCCCCTCTGTAAGTGACGACAACCGTCAAAGCGGTAAAATTGTAGTTGATATCAGGGTTGATAAAGATGGCAACGTTACGTATGCCCGTGCCGGTGCCCGTGGTACTACGATATCAGATGCAGGCTTGCTTCAAAAATGCGAAGATGCTGTAAAAAATTCCAAACTTAACCCGCTTGATAACGCCCCCGATCAGCAACAGGGTACCGTTGTTTTTGTGTTTAAGGTAAATTGATTTCTTAGTCCATAGTCGATGGATGATAGACCATAGCATTTATCTGTTAACCTACGGTAAATTGGATCAACCATGATTATGCACTATGACGCATAAACCATAAGTTTGCGGTAAAATCCATTGACCATCAACTATGGACTATGGACCATGGACTATGGACTATAATCAAACCCTCCAATACCTCTATACCCAGCTTCCCATGTTTACACGGGACGGGACTTCGGCATTTAAGAAAGACCTTACCAATACGCTCGAGCTTTGCAGGCGGTTGGATAATCCGCAGCATAAATTTAGAAGTGTGCACGTAGGCGGCACTAATGGCAAAGGATCAACATCGCACATGCTGGCCGCCATTTTACAAACTGCCGGTTACAAAACAGGGCTCTATACCTCACCCCATCTCAAAGATTTTCGCGAGCGGATCCGCATTAACGGACAAATGATCAGCGAGCAAACTGTAGTTGACTTTGTTGAAGATCACAGGGCCGATTTTGATGAAATAGCCCCTTCCTTTTTTGAGATGACCGTTGCTCTTGCCTTTGATGTTTTCGCCAAAGAAAAGGTGGATATTGCCGTTATCGAGGTAGGTTTGGGCGGTCGGCTGGATTCAACGAATGTGATCACTCCGCTGCTCTCGGTAATTACCAATATAGGTTGGGATCACATGAACATGCTTGGCGATACCCTGCAACTTATAGCCGGCGAAAAGGCAGGCATCATCAAACCGGGCATCCCGGTAATCATTGGTGAACAACAACCGGAGGTATCAAACGTGTTTATCGATAAAGCTGCGCAAACTAACAGCAACATTCGGTTTGCATCAGGAGAGTGGACGATTTCAAGTCCGGAAGCCGGGAAGTCCGAAAGTCGGAAAGAAAACGAAGGGCTACTTAAAATTAGTGCAAAACGAAACCCATTGGGCCATACCTCTTCCGGACTTTCGGACTTTCGGACTTTCGGACTCGACCTAACAGGTAGCTATCAGCTTAAAAATGTAAAAACCGTTTTATCCGCCGTTGATGAATTACGCGAGCAAGGCTTTGCAATTACCGATGAGCATCTCGACACAGCCTTAAAGCAAGTCAAAAATCTCACCGGCTTACATGGCCGCTGGGAAACCTTAAGCCATAACCCGCTTACCATTTGCGATACAGGGCATAACCCGGATGGCATTGAGGAAGTGATGAAAAATATTGCTTCTGTTAATTACAAACACCTGCACATGGTTATCGGGATGGTAAATGATAAAGACACCGGCAAAGTGTTATCGCTGCTGCCTAAAGATGCTACTTATTATTTCTGCAAACCAGACATTCCAAGAGGCCTGGACGCTGAAAGCATGAAAGCACAGGCGGGGGCTCATGGTTTAATTGGTGAAGCCTACCTTTCTGTAAAAGAGGCATTGTTATCGGCACAAAAAAATGCAGCTAATGATGATCTTGTTTTTGTAGGCGGCAGCACTTTTGTGGTGGCTGAAGTTGTCTGAATCAGAATTTACAGAATTTTAGGATTTTCAAAATTTTGATATAGGAATTGGCAAGGTTTTCTGCTAATTCAAATCCTGTAAAATCTGGGCTTGAAGTAAAACATGCTGTTAATTCTTAAATCCTGTAAATTCTGATTAAGACAGTTTCTTCCAAACCACCTCTCCCATTACCGCTCCTCCGGTAGTTGGCGCAGGTACAGTGTACTTAAAAATATCGCCCGAAATTGTAAAGGGGCGTTTTTGCTGTGTGCCCTCCCAGTTTGGGAACGATGCATGTTCGATATTGAAAATGATATTATTCCCTTCAACTTTATAGGTACCGTAATGAGCATTACATCCTTTTATCGCGGCTCTGTTCTCATCATCGGTACCCTTAGCTTTATCACCCGATGCAAATTTTAGCCGACCTTCACTGTAGATCTGTAAAGCGTAATGCCCCATAGCGTCAACTATAAGGGTCCCCTTCGGCGAATCCCCGTAAAGATGGGTGCGGCTGCCGTCGGCGGCAATATTATCAACTGTTACCAATTCATAGGTTCCGGTCAAATTATGACCAGAGGGTTTGTTCTGTGCCAATGCTGCACACGTAGTGAACAATATTAGAATGAAAAGCAATTTATATTTCATGCAGCAAAGTTATATTTGCTATATTCCATTAACAATAAGGCACAAAAAAGTAGCCTGATTACTAAGAAGTTACCATGCTGTAAATCAGTTATATTATTTTTAATTGATGGATAAAAAATCAAAACACGAGGCTCCAAGATGCGGTATCGACTACGCTTTTCAGCGGATAGGCGGCAAATATAAAGGTCGCATCCTGTGGCGTTTACGCAATGGCACCATGCGTTATGGCGAGTTACGGCGCACTGTAACAGGAGTAACCTCTAAAATGCTTACCCAGGCCCTGCGTGAGCTGGAAGATGATTGCCTCATCGTTCGGCAGGTGCATGTTGAAGTACCTCCAAAGGTTGAATATACCCTTACCAATACAGGCCGGGAATTACTTCCTTTTTTACAGTTACTCCGCGATTGGGCCAAACATCAGATGCAGGTTAATGATATAGTAGCCATGCCATAATTTAATTTCAGTAAAGTCAAAAATACCTTTATTAATCTACCTAAAGTTCTATTTTTACGGCCCGATCCTCACCTAAAAATATGACATATATAGCATCTGCCGATAGGTATCAAACAATGCAATATCGCCGCTGCGGTAACAGTGGCATCAAGCTTCCGGCTATTTCATTAGGCCTTTGGCATAATTTCGGTCATGTTGACGTTGCCGATAATTACCGCAAAATATTACATCTCGCTTTCGACAGCGGCATCACCCATTTTGACCTGGCCAACAACTATGGGCCGCCTCCCGGCTCAGCCGAAGAGAATTTTGGAAAGATCCTGAAGGAAGATTTCCGCGATTACCGCGACGAACTTATTATATCAAGTAAAGCCGGTTACACCATGTGGCCGGGCCCGTATGGTGACTGGGGTTCAAAAAAATACCTGGTAGCCAGTCTTGATCAAAGCCTTAAACGCATGGGGCTTGATTACGTGGATATTTTTTATCATCATCGCCCCGATCCAAACACGCCGCTTGAGGAAACCATGGCTACGTTGGACCTCATTGTTCGCCAGGGAAAAGCTTTGTATGTTGGTGTTTCCAACTACCCTGCCGAACTGGCTTCGAAAGCTATCAAAATACTCAAAGAGCTTGGCACACCGTGCCTTATTCATCAGCCCAAATACTCCATGTTTGAACGTTGGGTTGAAGGCGGTTTGCTGAATGTTTTAGGTAACGAAGGCGTAGGCTGTATCCCCTTTTCACCACTGGCGCAAGGTTTATTGACGGATAAATACCTTCATGGCATCCCCGAAGATTCAAGGGCTGCCCGACCGACCGGTTTCCTTCAAAAAAGTCACATCACGGACGAACGCCTGAACCAGATCAGGGATTTAAACAGTTTGGCAATACAACGGGGACAGTCGCTGGCCCAAATGGCACTGGCCTGGATCCTGAAAGATGAGCGCGTAACATCTGTATTGATAGGCGCAAGCAGGCCCGAACAATTATCCGATTCATTAAAAGCTTTGGATAACCTGCGGTTTTCGGCAGAGGAGTTAGCAAGGATAGAAGAAATTTTGGCCCCCTAACCCCCTAAAGGGGGAACTATGGTGGAGCGCCAATTTCTATTCTTTTCGACAAGTAATTTTAATATCTTTCCTTAAATAAAAATTAAAGTCTCCCCTTTAGGGGAGATTTAGAGGGGCTAACAATGATAAACTGGGGTATTATAGGTTGTGGCAACGTAACTGAAAAAAAGAGCGGGCCTGCATTTAAAAAAGTGGCGGGAAGTAATCTTGTGGCCGTTATGCGCCGCGATGCAGAAAAAGCAGCCGATTATGTTGCACGCCATGGCGTAGGTAAATGGTACAGCGCTGCCAGTGAATTACTGAACGACCAGGAGCTAAACGCGATCTACATAGCCACCCCTCCTGCGTCCCATCTCGATTATGCACTTACCGCATTAAAAAAAGGGTTAAACGTTTATGTCGAGAAACCGGTCACCCGTAATTCGGCCGAAGCAAGGGCTATGGCGGAGGCGGTAAAGGAAAGCAGTTCAAAACTTACGGTTGCCCATTACCGCCGGGCTTTACCTATGTTTTTAAAGGTTAAAGAATTAATTGACACGCAGTTGATTGGCGAGATCCGTACCGTGCAGATCAGGATGTGGCAAAGCCGCAAACCAACTTTGATTGCCGACGTGGAAACCAACTGGCGTGTACAGCCCGAATTATCAGGCGGCGGCTACTTCCATGATCTTGCCCCACATCAGCTCGATTTGATGCTGTATTATTTCGGCGAGCCTGAAATGTATCATGGTTTTTCGCTCAATCAATCAAACTCAACACCTGCCGACGATCATGTTTGCGGGCAGATCCTATTTAAAAATAAAGTAGTGGTTAACGGTTCCTGGTGTTTTAATGTAGCCGAAAGTGAAACCACCGATACCTGCGAGATCATAGGCACAAAAGGAAAAATCATCTTCCCGTTTTTTGGCAATTACATCAATTGGAAAACTGATAGTGAAGAAGACACCATAACTTTCACTCATCCCGAACATATCCAGCAGCCTTTCATAACCAAAATAGTAGCTTACTTTAATGGTGAAGGGCCCAACCCCTGCTCCATTGATGAAGCTGTAACGCTGATGGATATCATCGACGCGTTTACATTAAAAAAGTAAAAGGATCAGGCCAAAACCTGTCGAAGCATGATGTTTAAATTCATCAAACTTCGACAGGTGCCGAAATTTTTCCGGTTATAATCTATTAACTTTTCTTCTTCGGCACTTTGGCGCCTTCTTTTCGCGCTTCTGAAAGGCCTATAGCTACTGCCTGCTTTTTGCTGGTTACTTTTTTGCCGCTGCCGCTTTTCAGCTTGCCTTCCTTCATTTCGTGCATGGTTTTCTCAACCTTCTCTCCGGCTTTTTCTGAATACTTTGCCATAATGTTACTTTTTAAGTAAATGATAATATTACAATGCAAAATATTTGCCAAAATATAAAATCAGTGGTGATTTTTTAATAGTTACAGCGACAATTTTAGTAGCAGTTACTGAGTGGCAGTTGCTGTATAGGTAGAGTTAACGACTGTAATAGCAAGTACACCAAACTGTTCCTGTTGCTACTTAAAACTGCAACTGCTGCTCAATCCGGCATGATTTAAACCTTTCGCATTTTTCACCGGGTCTGTTCCCGATTATTACTTATCTTCAAACTTCTGAAATAATTACGTGTTAAGCCTTCATAAATACCTCTACATTTGCCCCATATGCCAACAAAAAAACTCATCGCTCCATTTTACGAACGTCTTGCTTTAGTACTTATTGGTTTTATGGCCCTGGGTTACCTGATTATTATGGGTAAGGATCTGCTTGATCCCATGATCTTTGGTTTCATATTCGCCATACTGTTGCTTCCCGTTTGTAATTTTCTGGAAAATAAGCTGAGATTACCCCGCAGTATGGCATCGCTGGTTTCTATATTATTATTGGTTGGTGTTGTTGGGGGGATCCTCTACCTGGTAGGGTCACAGATCTCAAACATGGCTAACGACTGGCCAATGCTTAAAAAACAGGTTACGCAATCCATACAGGACCTGCAGGAATGGATTCAACACGCGTTTCATGTTAACGCCGCCAAACAAATGGCCTATGTTGACGACACCGCCAAAAAACTCATGGAGTCGGGCACTGATGTACTGGGCACTACTTTTGGCGCCATCTCATCGATTATGCTGTTTTATGTGTTCATCCTGATCTTCACCTTTTTTATACTGTTATACAGGCGTTTGCTCATCCGTTTTATGGTATGGGTTTTCAGAGATGAAAATGAGCACGTGGTAATGGATATTGTTGAAAATATTCAAAGTATTTTGAGGCAATATATATTGGGGTTACTGTTAGAAATGGTAATAGTAGCCGGAGTAGCCATTACCGTTTTTTGGATGATTGGTATAAAATATGCCGCTTTGCTGGGCATTATAGTCGGTCTTTTCAATATTATTCCATACATCGGGATCTTCACCGCCTTGCTTTTAAGTACTGTTATAACTTTTGCTACCGGCAGTATCAGCAACACTGTAGCGGTGGCTGTTAGTGTTATAGGTATTCACGCAGTTGATGCCAATTTTTTGCTGCCCACTATAGTCGGTTCAAAGGTTAGGCTCAATGCCCTCATCTCTTTTATAGGCATTATTTTAGGCGAAATGATCTGGGGCCTTTCGGGCATGTTCCTTTCTATTCCTGTTATTGCCATATTCAAGATCATATTTGACCGCATTGAAACACTTAAACCATGGGGATATCTGTTAGGTGGCGATTATGAATATAAAAAACCTGCTGCGAAGGCCATGAAAACAGAATAAATTCTCAAAAAAAGACAAACCTAAACCTGTAAACTTTCGTTTAAATATACTGAACTTTAATTTTGCAGAAACTGTTGCTCCCCCCTAACAATGGAAATTGTAAGAGATACGCCACGTGCTATTTACAGGTGTAAAAAATGTAATGAGCCTTTAAAAACCAGGCGTAGGCGTAGCCTTGCATTAAAAATCACCCTGTTTTGGCTTCCCGTTCGCAAATTTTTTTGTGAACGATGCCTTAAAACCCGTTATGTAATGTAACTGTTCATAAAAACAGGCGGCATTTACTTTAATTATTTATGCATATCCTTAATTTAGTAGCGTAGCATACTAAAGCTAAATCTGCCTAAAATGAACCTCAAGTATAAATTATTGCCATTTTTATATATTTTCCTTTTCCCTGTAATTTTGGTTGCTCAAACTCCAAAGGTTTCGACTTTCAGGCTGGTACCCTTAGGTGTACTGGGGGGGATTGATGAAAGCAACCTATCGGCCTATATGCTTGCACCCAAAGGCAGCAATAACTATATCTGCCTTGATGCAGGCACAATACATTACGGCATTGAAAAAGCTGTAAGGTGTAAAAGCTTTAAAGTACCCGCCAATACTGTGCTGAGGCAGTACATTAAAGGCTATTTTATATCCCATTCACATCTTGACCATATTGCCGGGCTCATTATTAATTCACCCGAGGACAGCACCAAAAGCATCTATGCACTTAATGATTGTATTGAAACGATAAAGACGCACTATTTTACATGGAAAAGCTGGGCCAATTTTGCCGACCAGGGTGAAACACCAGCACTGAAAAAATATCACTATAAAGTACTGGAACCCGGTACCGAAACAGCTATCGAAAATACCGAGCTTAAGGTCCGGGCTTTCCCGCTCAGTCACTCCAATTTAACCAGTACTGCTTTTTTGGTGAATAGCAATAACAATTATTTGCTTTATTTAGGTGATACCGGCCCCGACGAGATAGAAAAAAGCAGCAACATGCAAAACCTGTGGCAGGCCGCTGCTCCGCTGATAAAAAGTAAAAAATTAAAGGCTATTTTAATAGAGGTATCTTTCCCTAATGAGCAGCCGGATAAAACATTGTTCGGTCACCTTACGCCAAAATGGTTAATGGCCGAGATGGATAAACTGGCCTCGTTTACCGGCACAGATGCTATAAAAGGCTTAAACATTGTAATAACTCATTTAAAGCCGCCAATGACCAGCATCAGCAAAATCAAAACTCAGTTAAAAGCTGCTAATAAATTACAGCTAAACCTGGTATATCCGCAACAGGGAAAGGCCCTTAATTTTTAAACCTGAAACATCCATTACCATGAAAATACTTAAACCTGTTTTTTTATTCCTGTTGCTGGTAAGCAGCTTCAATTTATTTGCGCAGCAGGGCAAGGTACTTGAAGAGCAAAGCCTCAAAAGCAAAATTTTAAAGCGCAATGTAAATTACGCGGTTTATCTACCTCCGGATTATGAAACGGCTAACCGCACCTACCCTGTAGTTTACCTCCTGCACGGCTATACCGACGACCATACCGGCTGGCTGCAATTTGGCGAAGTTAACCGCTATGCCGATAAAGCTATTAGCGATGGCACTATCCCGCCCATGATCATTGTAATGCCAAATGCCGATTCGAGCTGGTACATCAACTCTTATGACAGTAAGGAAAAATATGAAGACTTTTTCATCAAAGAGTTTATGCCTTATATTGAAAAGGCATTGCGCATCAAGGCTGAAAAAAAATACCGGGGAATTGCAGGCCTTTCAATGGGCGGTTATGGAACGCTGATCTATACACTTAAACATCCCGATCTGTTTGCAGCCGGTGCGGCCTTAAGTGCCGCTGTATTTCCCGACGATCAGCTCGTAAGCACTCCTGATGATACTTATGAAAAAATATTTGCACAGCTTTACGGCCGGGGCTTAAAGGGGAAAGACAGGGTTAACAATGCCTGGCAAAGTAATTCGGTTTTAAACCTGGTGCAAACCAAAACTACCGATGAGTTAAAATCTGTAAGATACTGGATAGATTGCGGCGACGACGACTTTCTGAGCAAAGGCAACTGCCTGTTGCATATTGCCCTTACCGAAAAAAATGTACCGCATGAATTTCGCATGCGCGATGGCGCCCACACCTGGACCTACTGGCGTACAGGGATCACCAACGCACTGCAATTTATTGGTGATAGTTTCAGGCAAAAGTAGCAGATGCGCTGTTTTCAGATATGCGGATGTGTAAATGACGATTAATTGAATCAATTAGAATATGAGTATTATAAAAAGGATTTTGCTGGTTTGTTTATTGCTGATTTCGGCAAATGCATTTGCGCAAACTACCGGTAAGGTGATTGAAGAGCAATATATAAAAAGCGATATTTTAAATCATAATGTAAAATACGCAGTATACCTCCCTGCTGATTATGAAACATCAAACCGGACCTACCCCGTAGTATACCTGCTGCATGGTTATGGGGATGACCATACCGGCTGGCTGCAATTTGGTGAAGTTAACCGCTATGCCGATAAAGCTATTGCCGACGGTACCATTCCGCCGATGATCATTGTAATGCCCGACGGGGGCACAAGCTTCTTTATCAATGCATACAAGGGCAAACTAAACTATGAGGACTTCTTTTTCAAGGAGTTTATACCATCTATCGAAAAAGAATACCGTATAAAAGGTACTAAACAATACCGCGGCGTGGCGGGCTTATCCATGGGAGGCTTTGGCACACTGGTATATAGCCTTAAACATCCCGATATGTTCTCAGCAGCGGCGGCTTTGAGTGCTGCGGTACGTGGCGATGATGATTTTATGGCGATACCCGACGAGCGCTGGAAGGATGTATATAGCAAGGTATTTGGCCCCGATCTTAAAGGAAAAGAACGCCTTAATGCTACCTGGCAGGCTAACTCCATACTGGGATTGGTACAAAGCAAAACAACCGAGGATCTGAAAAATGTGCGCTACTGGATAGATTGCGGTGATGATGACGCGCTAAGCAAAGGGAACAGCCTGCTGCATATAGCCCTTACAGAAAAGAAAGTACCACATGAATTCCGCATCCGCGACGGAGCCCACAACTGGACCTACTGGCGCACCGGCATCACCGATGCATTAGCATTTATTGGTGATAGCTTTAGGCAAAAGTAGGACGTAGGAATATAATAAAATAGCTATTAAATCCTGAGGCCTCTGAAGATTGTTTCGGCCCCCCACAGGTCAGTCAACGCTTTGATCAGCACGCCCGGAGGCATAACGAGTGCGGTGTTGAAGCAAGTTACCCATGACAACTTAAAAAATGGGTGTCATAATGAGCCCGTCGAAGTATGGCGGGCAAGCCTCTGCACACGAGTCTTCGACAGGCTCAGACTGACAGGCCCTCTTTTGTCGTTTCACCTTCAGAGGCCCCTGGATTTAATCACTCAGCATTACTCCGGATGGAGTAATTTGGCGCTAATCACTCAAAATATCTTCACATTTCTCTTTCAAAACCTTCAAACGGTTATTCAGTTCGGTCAACCCGGCATCATTACCAATGTTCTTATAAAGCGTTTTTATCAGGGCTAAAGTATTGTCGTCAGCATCGCAGGCCTGTGCCTTCTCCAATTGAGGCAGGGCTTTTTTGACAGCCTTAATGTATTCGGCATCTGTAGATGGGGTATTCAAAGGCTTATCAGCATCGGGGATATTTTTGAGATACAAGTATCCCAAAGCCCGGTGGGCCACATAATAATCAGGTTCGGCAGCAACTACGCGCTCGTATAAGGGTATTGCATTTACACTTTGATTGTCATCTTCATAAAGCCTGGCCAGTGAATTGAAAAAATTGATCTTAACTTTGGCTGATAGCCTGGCCGTATCCTGCATAATTTGCCGGGATAATTCCATTGCCTTATCCTGTTCACCCTGCAAACGCGCCAAATTAAAGTCGAGGTATTTGTTGTAGGTATCTTCAGCAGTTTGGGCCTGTGTTAAGGTAACAGCCATTAATAAGATTATTACCGTCAATATTTTCCTGGACATGATTGCGGGCTTGATTCAAAGCTATAACGCTGAAACGGAGGGTTTAATATGAAACCCACGCCTATAAAACCTTAAACATCTTAACCAAAGGCAATACCACCCCATCAGGCATCGGCTGATCTATATTTTCCATGGCTTTGTATCCCATAGCTTCGTAAAGCGGCACACCGGGCAACGTAGCTCCTAATTGCAGGCTCTTAAAGCCGTTGTTTTGTGCAGCAGTTTCGCAAACCTTTATGATATAACTACCTATACCCCTCCGGGCATAGTCCGGATGAACAAAGAAAGCCCTGATCCTGGCAGCATCATGATTGGGATCAAGCAATGGGTCTTCAATTTCTTTATGCTGATCGCCACCGTAAAGTGTATTGCGTTTGCTCCAGCCGCCACAGCCTACGGTAACGCCGTTCATTTCGGCTACATAATAAGTACCATCGGCAACCAATTGGGTATCCACTCCAAAAATGTACTTAATAGCACTTTCAATTTGCTGCTGATTATAATAATTAGTGCTTAATCCACGAACAGAAAGAGCGATCAGCCCCTGCAATTCAGGGATATCATTAAAAGTTGCCAGGCGGGCCATAATAGTAGACATGGCGGTAAATGTAACGTTTTAGTAAATACCTCAACCCGCGCCATTAAAGAATTACCTTATTCTGAAAATTGAATAATTCTGTAATTCTGATTCGGACAGTTCCTCCTGGCGCAAAACACCTTTCTCCTCACACTGCAATATCATTTTACAAAAACAGTACATACACACTGCTTGTTAGTACGCATATTTGCAAAAACAAAAAACATGTCTACACTATTCTCTCCCCTTAAAATAAAAAACATCGAACTAAAAAATCGCATCGTAGTATCGCCTATGTGCGAGTATTCAAGCCAGGATGGTTTTGCCAACGACTGGCACCTGGTACACCTTGGTAGCTTTGCTACAGGCGGTGCAGGGTTAATCATTACCGAAGCCGCCGCGGTATCACCCGAAGGCCGCATTACCTTCGCCGACCTGGGTTTGTATAAAGACGAACATGTTGAAAAACTAAAACAGATTACTGATTTTATAAAGGCTCAGGGCGCTGTTCCGGGCACACAGCTGGCGCATGCAGGGCGTAAGGCAAGTCACCTGGAACCATGGAACGGCGGTAAACAGGTCCCTGCCGATCAGCCAAACGGCTGGCAAAGTGTTTCGGCAAGTGCCATTTCTTTTTTTGAAAATGAAGAACCACCCATAGCTTTGGATAAAGCGGGCATTGAAAAAGTAAAAGCCGATTTCAAAGCCGCTGCTAAACGGGCTATTGACGCCGGTTTTCAAGTGATAGAATTGCATGGTGCACACGGATACCTGATCAATCAATTTCTTTCACCGTTCAGTAACCAACGTACAGACGAATATGGCGGAAGTTTTGAAAACCGCATTCGTTTACTCCTCGAAATAATTGAAAGTGTTAAGGAAGTTTGGCCTGAAGAGAACCTACTGTTTGTACGGATTTCGGCAACCGAATGGGTAGAAGGCGGCTGGACGGCCGGAGATTCCGTTGCATTAGCCAATATTTTAAAAGGAAAAGGTGTTGATCTGATTGACTGCTCAACAGGCGGCAACATACCAAATGTTAAAATCCCGTTAACACCGGGTTATCAAGTTGAATTTGCCGAAAAAGTTAAAAAAGAAAGCGGTATACTTACAGGTACGGTAGGTTTGATCACCAAATCGGACCAAGCTAATGAAATTATAGAAAACGATCGTGCCGATCTTGTGTTTTTTGCAAGGGAAATGCTTCGTGATCCACATTTTGCCCTGCGCGCGGCACATGAGCTTGGCGAGGAAATAAAATGGCCTGTTCAGTATGAACGCGCTAAATGGCATTGATTGGTCAATAGTCGATAGTCTATGGTCGATAGTCCATAGAAGCTGCACTTATTAAGACTATAAATTATAGACCATTGACCATGCCTATGGACTAAATAATAATAAAACTATAGACCATGGTCTATGGACTAAATAACCAAAAAACAAAAACCACACGCTATGAAACGTACAGCAAACGCCCATTGGAACGGTACATTACAGGCAGGGCAGGGAGAGATCACTACCCAGAGCACTGTATTAAACAAAACCCAGTATTCATTTAAAACCCGCTTTGCCGATGGCATCGGTACTAACCCCGAAGAGTTATTAGCTGCTGCTCATGCAGGCTGCTTTACTATGGCCGTTGGCGCTGCTTTAACCCAGGCAGGCTTTACTCCTAATGATTTAACTACCGATGCAATTCTTGACCTTGATATGCAGGCTTTAGAAGTTACAGGCATCCATTTAGAAATAAAAGGATCAGCAATTGATGGTGTATCTGAAGAACAATTCAAAGAAATTGCCGAAGGCGCCAAAGCTAACTGCATTATTTCAAAAGCACTGAGCGTGCCAATTACTTTAAGTGTTACTTACGCTTAACTACATTTTACAAAATACAAAAAGGGGATTGTGCTGTGCACAATCCCCTTTTTGTTGACTCATCCCCTATCCACTCCTTTTTAAAACAACAAAGCCGCCGGTAAACCGGCGACTTTTCAGCACATATTAAATCAGGGGGTCAATAAGCTATATTACAACATAAATACAAGCAGCATGGCAATATGTACCAGGACGCTGAATGCGAAAAAACCAAGCAGTGTACGGATACCGGAGCCGCCCATGCCGGCTATAATGTTGGCAAAGAATAACACAAGAGTTACTGCCAGCACGGCTATCGGAGCGTTGTAATAATACAGCAGGAAAGCAGGTACAGGTAAAAAGAGCACACCTTGTGAAACAAGTGAAAACATGAACCAAACTGTTTTATTAGGGGCCTGGCTATCGGCAAAGGCCATTAACTTATTCCAGGTATTGTTGCCGGCTTTAGTATTGGCGGTGTTAACGGTATTGGTATTTGCAGCGGTCCATTCAGGAGCATTTATTTTTAAAGTTGCCATGATTGTTATCTTTTAATGATACAAAGATGGCTGGTACCGCTTACCTGTAACATGACCATGGCGCGTTAAAAAAATGATCGTGGTCACTTTCAAAAGCTGAAGGCTGAGAGCAAAATGCACCCTAATAAAAACCGGGTTAAGGCATTTGAACATTAACCAACTCACAATAGCATTACCATAAGCTATTGATTACTAATTTAAAAAGCTTTATTCAAAGCAGACTGATTACCCTCTAAATCAACCGCTCTCACTGTTAACTTGCCTTTACCAGCCGCACTCCTATCCACCACAAAATAATTTAACGGCGTAAAACCTATCCGTTTGCCATTATTGTAAATATTATAACCCAACACCCGCTTATTATCCTTAGATGCCTGCCATTTTAAGGTACCGGTAGCTTTGGCCAGTTTTACCTGCTTTGGGGCAGTGGGTGGTATTTTATCCGGGTCAAGTTGCGTCACACAGTTCATCAGCGCGCGGAAAGTGTGGTAAGTTCCCTTCCAGATCTGGCCTTTGAGAGCTGTTTTATACTGTGGTTGTTTATCTATGCCGCCCTGGTACCAGTCGCCGTGTTCATGGTCAATGAGGTAGGTTTGCGTGTATAGCCACAGGGTTTTAAACTTTTCAAAGTACTGGTGCTTATCCTGCGGATACCTGGCAGCCATAATGAGCAGCGTGTTGAGCCCTTCTGCCTGCGCCCACCAGTTCTTGGTATCCTCAGTAATGGTAAGTCCGGGCTTATCTTTAAAGTAATAGCCCTCATCGTAAAAACCGCCCACTTTATTATCCCAACCATTATCCAACGCATCATCAACCATTTTTTTGCCCACCTGCAAGGTTTTGATATCCCCTTCAATACCTAAAGCATGTGAAGCTTCGAGCATCAGATAAGCCGTTTCTACATTATGTCCGTACGAAATATGGTCAAGGCTATGATGCTGCTTATAAACGGCAAGGGTAGAATCGTGGTAAGATACCGGTGTCCAATCGGGTTGAAAAAACAGGATAAGATTTCCCTTATCATTAGTGATCTTATCACGCACCAGCATTAACATTTCTTTCAGGCGGATTTTAAGCAATTCATCCGGCCACACGCTGTATAATTCGGTAAACGCCTCCAGCAGATGGATGGATGAATTTTGATCTTTATAACCCGTTTCGGCAGTAGATTTTATGGTTGCATCCCTCACAATTGGTGTTCCATCACGCTGCATGTGCTGATAGTAACCCTTATAAACCGGATCGTGACCGTGTTTTTCTAACCACCAAAAACATTGCTTAGCCAAATTTAATGCACTGGTATCGCCCGAGGCCTGGTAATATGCTGCAAGCGCGTAAATTGCAAAAGAATTACCATAAGCTTCTTTAGGAGCAAAACCACCCTGTTTGGGATTGCCTTGTTTATCCGTAAAAATGTAAAAGCCACCGTATTGCTTATCCCACAGCTTATCCCTCAAAAATTCATAGCCATGACGGGCTCCCGCTATGTAATATTTTTTTGCGGGGAAAAGTTCAGCGGCTTTGCTGCTGCTCCAAACGTGGCGTGCCTGGGTTACTATCATTTTATCCTGGTTACCTGTTGGCTTGAAATCATAGGTGAAAGCACTTAAAAAGCCACCATCGGCAGTATCAACAGCGGCCGGGTACCAGGGCTTAAGCAGTTCATCAACCATGGATATTTGCATTTCATGGGCTATCTTTTGCTTTTCGCTCTGATTATTTTGGGCAAATACAATCGACACTGCGCTGGTTAAAGCCGATAGCAAAGTGATCTTCAATTTCATAAGCTTACTTTTTATTTAAAACATGATCGGCCGCTAAAACTAAAAACAGGTAGTCGGTTGTGCCACCGCCCAAAACGTATTCGCCCTGTTGCCATAGGTAAGGCCAGTTAAGCAGTTCGGGAAAATCAGGCCGGATAAGCGCCGTGCCGGAGGTGATACCACCGGGAATATATGAGCGGTCGGCCCGGTTAAAGCCGTACGCAGTTGTCATTGATTTTGAACCCACGCCCGATACAAACGAAGCTGTATTGGAGCCCGGATGGCAGCCCAGCACAAAATCAATGGCGTGCAGCATATAGTTATCACTAAAAACAGACGGAAAACCGGAGTATAAAAAGTATTGTTTATAACCAAAATTCTGGATACCCCATCCCGCTCCCCAAATATTGGGTTCATACGGAACTCCATAAGGGGTTTTAGTTCCCTGCTGCTGAATTTGAGCATATAGTTTTTTTACTGCTTCGGTTATTTTATCATGATAATTTGCATCGTTGATCAACCCCATGGTGCGGCCAACCAGCCAGCCGGTGTTATCAATACTATTGGCTATCGCATCGGTATTGTTTACCAGGTAATCGGCATAGGTTTTATCTTTTGTGGCGATGAGTAATTCTACCGCCAAAGCAACGCGATGGCGCAAAGTATGGTCAGGTGTGTTTTTCCAAACTTCCTGTGCTATTTGCAGGCATTGCGTAGCAAGTGTATCATTATATCCCTTCATTACACGGCTTGCAGCAGCCAGAGCTGCGCCTGTTTCTAACGAACGGCCAGGGTTTTCCTCCGTAAACACCCAGCGGTCATCGGCCGCCGCGGGAGTTTTCAATGCAGGGTTAATATTTGAAGCATTGGTTACAAAAGGTTTGTTATCGGTGATATTGGCGGCATCACCCAAAATGGTGTACTGCCTGATGGTTGGCTCAATAACTCCACGGTAAAAACGTCCCAAGGCCTGGTAGCCTCCTGTAATGGCTAATAAACCGTGCTCAATCTGTTGCAGCATATCCGGTTTGCCATCGGGCTGGTGAATTTCAACGATGTGGTTCTTTTGGTCGATAGTTGTGTTATCATATCTTACGTCGAAAGTCTCATAAGCTAATGTAAGCCCATGTACCGTTTCTGCCTGCGATTCAACCCGCAGATCAAAATCCCCGGCATCGTGCCATGCACCGCGGTCGAGAAATGGCACGTTATCGCCCGGTTTATATTTATTGAGTGTATTATGCCCCTGAATATAGCCGTCGAAATGGTTGGAATCAACCGGCGCCATTCGGGCATCATCCATATGGCATAAGCCATGCCATACGCGGTATTTTTCGTTAACCCGCATATGGCACATCTGTATAGGCAGGAAATATGAAAGCGTTGGCTGCCATACATCGTTTCTAAATACATCAGTACTGATCTGGAATGGCTCCGTTTGATAATTGCCATATTTCACCAAGTACATACCCGGTGTGGTGATCTTTGTAAAATCAAATTGCAGGTAATGATACCTTAAAAAATCTCCCCAAATGGTGGGTGTGGCTTTCAAAGCGGTTATTAGTCCGCCGTTTTCATTTATCCTCATCAGCGAAACCGGCAATACTCTTTTATCATTTTTATCCAGTTCAATTACCGCAATTTTTTGCTGCGCGGGATGATACCCTACCTGCGATACCTGAACTACCGGTTGCGATTGCCAGCCCTCTACAGCATTTGGGGTTACCAGCCATTCTACAGCATCTTTTGACGCGCCTTTAGCCACTAACGAACGTACCACAAACCAGCCATTGTTATGCTTGGCCCGGCCATCCAACAATTGCAGGCTGCCGCCCGAAAGGTTTTCGATAGTCATGCGCTGCAAATCGGTTTCGGGCGTAATAGTGAGCTTTCTGCCTTCGGCCATGGGCATAACCTGGGTTTCACCTTCTTTGTCGATATAAGTTTGTCCGTCGGCCTGTTGAGAGAATATCCCAAATTGCTTATCCATGTAATAAGATTTGCCAAACAAAATCCCCGGGAATAACTCCAGGTTAAAACCTACTTTACCTATCCAATTATCGGGCAATGGCTTATCCAAATCAACAATGATCCTAAACGCCTTTCCCGCAGGGATCACCCGAATATTATAAGCAAAATTCAGATCCGGATAGATAATAGGGTTGAAACCGTGGCGATTCATATCCGGATTGGGGAACTCCATGCGTACGCTTACTTCGCCGGTAGCTTTATTAACCACACGCTTACCTACTTTGGGTATAGGCGACCATTGACCCGGCGTGGGTTCCAGCCTGATATCACCATTGGTAGCTACACGCTGTCCGTTTTGAATAATGCCTACCCCTCCCTGGTGCCCCTCGGGGTAAAAATCATGGGCAAGCATTACGTTTACGCCCTTATATTCAAGATATTCCTGCGCGTTAAGCTTCATTAAGCCAGCAGCAGGCTTAACCTGTGCATACAAAAAACTGGGCAGTAAACAACAGGCAGCAATAATCGAGGTGAAGGTAAATTTAGATCTCATCAGGATAATGGATTAACCGGTAATATGCAACAAGATATTTGCACGGCTAAAAATACCTCTGTGACAAGGGCTCAGTATAATGATATATTAACCTTTTGTTGCCGATTTTATACAATAACGGGGATTTTACATTAAAAATCACTATTAATAAAAAACCAGCCAATAACACCGCAAACAACTTATTACCAATTAATTAAAAATAAAAATACCTGATATTAGGTATTCAATTTGTTCAGTAATTAATTTAAATTTGATTACCAGTAATACCTGTGTGCCGAAAAAGGGATCAAAGAGTAGGCAACAATTATTAAACCGATGGCCTTCCTTTTATGCTTAGCTGTAATAGCTTCACTGCTGTTACTGAACCCCTGTTTAAAAAAACAAGTATTTAAACTATTTACAGCTGTTCTTTTTATTCTTATTTTCTCTGAAGCAGTTCACGCTCAGCCTGCCAACATTGATAGTGTAAAAAATAACGGGGTTAAAAAAGATTCAGTAACTAAAGCCCTTCTTCCCGATTCTATATTAAATATTTACAACCTAAGCGGAAGAAAAGATTCGGCCAGGTTAAATGAGATCATCGCTATCAGACTCAAAACTACACTCCCAATCGATTCGTTCAAAACCCTGTATGTTGACGATATCAAAGTAGGAGAAACTGCTTTTTGGAGTAATAACGATTACGAAAAGATCGTGTATTTCAAAATAGACGAGTCGGTACAGAACCTGGCCGTGCAGTTTTTAGCCAGCAAATCCATCGATAAAGCCCGCATTCCGGTATATTTTTCGGTGGGGTATTCGGGTGGTTACATAACCAAAGGATTAATAAAAACACAACTTGAGGTTAAACAGAAAATAAACCGGGTTTGGGTATGGATAATGGCCGTTATTATGGCCGGCTTCCTGGCTATGGGCTTAAAAAACAATATTTTAAAAGATGACAGCAACTTATACTACAGTCTGAGCCGCACGCAACTTCTTTATTGGACGGTCATTTTCTCGGTCACTTACCTCTATATATGTAATGAAACGGGGGCACTTCCTGACATCCCGGGTTCACTGCTGGCTATCCTGGGCATTAGCGCTGCAACTATGGCTACAGGCAAGGTTATCGAAAATGACCAAAAAACCAAAACGGAGATTGATCCCAAAGCACATAGTGAAGGCTTTTTTCATGATATCCTATCTGACAGGACCAGCATCAATATTCAGCGCCTTCAAAACGTGCTGTTCAATATCCTGTTCGGGCTAATTTTTATACAAAAAACCGTATCATCAAACCTGCTTCCCGATTTCGATAACAATATATTGCTGATGATGGGTATCAGTGCAGGCACCTATGCCGGGTTAAAGGCTACCGAACCAACCAAAGATCAGCCAACAGAGCAACATGATTCAACTACCGTTGGAAATGAAAAACCAACCGACCAACCCGAGGGAGATGACAGTAAAGGAGGTAGTGGTAAAACCAAATAAAAAAGCTTTAAAGCCGTTTAATGCAAGTCAGGCACAAGTCCGGTATCATATGATGATTAACCGGGCTTGTGCCTGTTCTTTTAATTCGGGTTTAAGCTGGGTTAGCTTTGCACGGTAACGGTTGGGTCCCAGTAATAGTAACCAAATAATACCGGATTATCAACGCCCCGCTGGCGTACGTAAAGTGCAAACTGCACGTTATATTGCTCGGTACCTTTGCCAACTACAGTAGCCTGGTTAAACCAAAAATTTTGAGTAGAAAAGCCAACCGGAATAGCGGTACTATTAGTTGGCAAAATGCCTGTGCGCGTATATACATTGAAAGTTTCACCATCAAATACTACATCCTGCGCATACCATGCTAACTTGTAAATAACTACAGCCGAATCAAAGTTACCGTACTCTGATACTGCATACCAGCGTATAACATCACCTACATCTGCTTTGATGTTAAGGTCGGCGCCGCCAGATCCGGTCATGGTATTACCGCGGGTAGCAACCATATACATATAGTTATGCGGCAAACCTGTTGGATTGTTAGGATCCTGACTTGGGTTTGGATAATCGGTAGTAATTGCATCGGTATCGATAACTACCTGGATGTTGATGATCTCCTGCGAGGTGGAGACAAATTCACTGTTAATTGCCATGACTAAAAGGGTTATTAGGATAAATAAATGTCCCTACTCTTTAAAGGATTTTCGGGTTAGCTCCTTTGATCAGAGCGAACAGAACCGAAGCGCTTCTTAACCGGTTTTTCTTATTCGCTTATCACAATACAAACCTCCGCTTATTTAAACGGGCTTATTAGAGAAAAAATACCGAATAAAAAAAATAAGTATTTATACGTATACAAACCATAAAAACACCCTTTCACACTATTTCACACCTACTAACTTTGCGGTATAGGAAAATCAGCAGAAAACGAAGCGAACAATAAATAATTAGTGAGAAATTTTTTCACAGTAGTATAAATAATTTCTCACTTATATAATTTATTATTACCAACATAAAATACAAATAATACAACTATATTACCTGCATATTAAACCTATTATATCATGAAAAAACGACCTTTTAACTTATTCAGACCGATCGCTGCCGCGATTACTATTTTCTTGTTTTTTGCCATGACTTCATGCAGGCAGGCTACCAAATTTGCCCAGGTAAAGTATACCGCTACGCAGGTTAATCACTGGCTCGACTCGGCCAAAACTGACAATTTTGTTTTTCAGTTTTACAGCCCCCAGGTTGATGACGTTAAAAAGCCATATCAGCTTGTATCATATATTCTGGATACAGCCGGAGGCTATCTTAACCCGATGCATCCCGATACACTGGCTATTGCAAAAGATACACTGGTTAACTTAACCGGCCCGGTGGTTTTAGGCAATACGTATCTAACCAAAAAAGCTATTATGGCGATTATCTCAACCGATAGCGGAAAAAAACGTGATTATGACTTCCTGGTTTTTACTCCTAAGATCATAGCTTCCAACCAGCACCTTGTATACGCCATCAGCCTTATAAAAAACGGTGTACCTATTGATTACCGCGACTCAGACACCGGGGATGTTGATTCAAATCCATCACCTCCGGCAAAAATGTAATAGCGTTACAAAACTGCTGCAAAGTGGAACAGCTAATAAAAGGTATATCTGACTGGTCGGAGGTTTGGGCGTTGCTCATTCCCCTGGCCATTCTTTGTTTGAAGAAAAAACAACCAGTTTTTAACAAACCTGTTGTTATATATTTATGGACAGCGCTGGCAATTAATGTAACTATTGATGCCATATGGAAGCTTAAAACAATTTTACCGCACCCATACAACACCAATAATTATCTGTATAATATACATTCCATAATCAGGGTGTTATTATTCAGCTCTTTTTTTATAAAGTTAAACCAGCAGTTTTTGTCCAAAACAAAAAGGATAGCACCGTATATTTTTTTAGGGTTTGTACTTATCAATTTCAGCTTTTATCAAAACTTTTTTGATTATGGACAATTGAGCAGCAGATTACTATCATTTGAGGCGGTAATTATGATGTTTTATTGTATGCAGTATTACCTGTTTAAAATAACCGACGATGAAGAACCCGGTAAGAAACAGCCCGACTTTTGGATAGTAACCGGCCTGGGTATTTACTAC
Source organism: Mucilaginibacter sp. SG538B (assembly GCF_013376065.1). Lineage (NCBI taxonomy): Bacteria > Pseudomonadati > Bacteroidota > Sphingobacteriia > Sphingobacteriales > Sphingobacteriaceae > Mucilaginibacter > Mucilaginibacter sp. SG538B. The sequence goes on along the minus strand of NZ_JABMJI010000001.1, from coordinate 939,875 downwards.
ACTGTAAATTTTTTTATTTTTCTGTTATACAATGAACTCACAATACGCCTGCACAATTTTGCCATAAACCTGTGGAATATCCACAATTTCACGTATACTATTTTATGTGTATTTATAGCGAAAGGGTTATATGAAACAAACGAATGATGATATCAGGCTCCTGCTCTTTATGGGCATTGCGGTTATGCTTTCCTTATTCGCGAGCATATTGCTCATTTTTATATTTTTTCAGCGTAAAAAATACCAGTATCAGCAAAAAATACAAAAGCTGCATCAAACCCAGCAAAACCAGTTGATAGAGGCAGCTGTGCGCAGCGAGGAGACAGAACGCCACCGCATTGCGGAAGAACTGCATGATGAAGTGGGCGCCATTTTATCGGCGTCAAAGCTGCATTTGCAAGGGGTTAAGATCAACGTTATTGATAAAAACAATGAGCCGAGGTATGAAAAAGGACAGGAGCTGCTTGACATGGCCATTAAACAGGTGCGTGGTATTTCGCACAATTTGCACTCCAGTATTCTGAAAGAGTTCGGGCTAAATGAAGCAATCAGGCATTTTGTTGAGAAAATAACAAATAACGACCTCATATTTATTACCACCGATCTTGATGATTCATATACAACCCAGGCTAATGAAAATGATATTAGCATATACCGCATGGTGCAGGAGTTAATGAACAATGTACTTAAACATGCCAGACCTAAAAAAATACATATCACATCAACTTATAACCACGATGCTTTAAACATTAGTATTTTTCATAATGGGAAGGGGCTCAGCCATGCACAATATGAAGAACTGAAGTTTAATAAACAGGGCCTTGGCCTCAAAGCTATCCAAACCCGCATCATTTTGCTGAAAGGCGAGGTATCATTCAATCACAAGCCCGAAGGATACTACATTAACATCAGTATCCCCCGAACAATTACTATTTAACCATTATAACAATCAAAAAGAAGGCGATGAAACCTATTAAAATTGCCATAGCCGATGATTATACCATATACAGGGACGGCCTCAAAATTGGACTTACCCAGGATGAGAACCTGGAAGTAATGCTTGAGGCCGGCGATGGTGAAGACCTGATAAAAGGCATTGAAACCAATATGCCCGATGTAATTATCATGGACCTTAAAATGCCTGTTATGGATGGCATGGAAGCTACCAAACACATTAAAAAGAAGTATCCTGATATGAAAATTTTAGTGGTGACGATGTACGATGACGAAAAGTTCGTAATTCATTTAATGGAGATTGGCGCCAACGGGTATCTGCTAAAGAACGCGGAAGCTGAAGAAATCAGGAAAGCGATATATTCGGTACACGAAACAGGCTATTACTTTAACAATATAGTAAGCAACGCACTTTTAAAGAAATTGGTGATAAAAGGCAATATCAAACCATCCTTTAAAGAAGGCGTTGAACTCACCGAACGGGAACAGGATGTACTGAAATTAATTTGTGCCGAAAAAACTGCCAATGAAATGGGCAAACAACTGTTTCTTAGTCCGCGCTCGGTTGAAGGGATCAGGCAGCGCCTGATAGATAAGGTGGGCGTACGCAACACCGCCGGGCTGGTAATGTTTGCAGTAAAAAATGGGATAATATGATGCTTTTAAATTAGCCATGCCATTTTGCATGTCATCTTAAGACGAGATTTCTTTTTTTTTAATAAATACACAAAATACAAACTTCAAATAAATCGTAAAAGCAAACAATTGGTCTTTTCATCCAACAAAAAACCTGATTTATCGGGTTTAAAATCAATTAAATCAATAATAGCAAAAAACTATTCAATGAAAATTCAATTTTTTGATAAAAAATACAATTTTCATTGATATTTTTACAACAAAACATTGACTGATTGATCAACATTTGAATGAAAAGAAATATCCAGTGCGATAATCAAACCTGTCTTTTATGTAAAGGCTGTATAAAAGAGTGGCTGCCGGCAATTGCAGCCAACAAAAAAAACTTTAATGTAAAAAAAGGACAGGTTATTTTCAGTGAAGGCGACCCGGTGAAAGGAATTTACTTTGTTTATGAAGGCAATGTGAAAGTTCATAAAAAATGGGGGGCAGATAAAGAGCTTATTATTCGCTTTGCCAATAAGGGCGCTATTTTTGGTCACCGCGTGCTGGGTAAACATGCCACCCACTACCCTATTTCGGCAACAGCCTTGGAAGCAGGCATTATATGCTACATTGATATGGAGTTTTTTGAGGCTACTTTAAAAGTAAACCCTCAGTTTACCTACCAGCTAATGTTATTTTTTGCCGACGAGCTGCAGGAGGCTGAACGCAAAATGCGTAATCTCGCACATATGCCGGTAAAGGGCCGCGTTGCCCAGGCACTCATAAGCCTCAAGAATCAGTTTGGTACAAACCCGGAAGGCCATATTGATGTAGAACTTACCCGGCAGGACCTGGCCTCATACGCAGGTGCTACTTACGAAACTGTGTTCAGGGTAGTTAATGAATTGATACAGGAAAAACTGATTAACACCAACGGTAAAAAGATTAGTATTATCAATTATGATAAACTTTTTCTTTTAACTCAGGATGATGAGTTGTAAATGGGATAATTACTTCAAAATATTATTTTCCTTTTGCCTTAAATGGGTTTATTATTTTAGCTTTTTGGGGATAAAAATCATCTAAGGTGTAAAGCAGAATATTGGTATCAATTGCGATATAACTCATAATCATTAGCTTCCCCCCTGTCAAATCTATACCCATTATTCAAGGTAAATTCATTTAATCTGTCGTTCAAATGGTCAACGGTTTTTTATATAGACTCAGTTTCTCTTTCAATTAACGACAATCATTTTTAACATTTAGATAATTATCGGCAGCCAGCCCTCATCCAACCAAATTCCGTACTTCAATTGGCGATAACGATGTTTGCTTTTTAAAGAAGTTTGAAAAATGTGACAACTGCCCGAAGCCCAGGCTATAGGCTATTTCCGAGATATTCCAGTCGGTTTGTTTAAGCAGGATGCGGGCCTCCTGGATGAGCCGGCCGGCTATATGCTCAGTTGTAGTTTTGCCGGTACTCTCTTTTAATACTTTATTAAGATGATTGCTATGAACAGCAAGTCTGTCGGCATAGTCTTTAGCTGTACGCAGGAGGATTCTTTGATCGGGTGACGCTATTGGAAACTGCCTCTCCAGCAATTCAATAAATAGGGATGATACCCTTGCAGATGCATTATGACTGTTATTATAATTGGTAAAGGGCTGCAATTTTTGGCCATAATGAATTAGCTCCAGTACATAGTTCCTGATCAGGTCATACTTGTACAGGTAATCGGATGCTATTTCATGCTGCATCTTTTTAAAAATGAGGGTGATCTCATCGGCCTGTTCATCGGTAAGCATAAACACCGGGCACCCTCCGGGACTAAAGATCGGTAAAGCATCTAATACCACACCGCTTTTCGATTGCACCAAAAATGCATCAGTAAAAATGCAGAAATATCCGGATTGATCCATACTCTGTGGTTTCCAGCTATAAGGAATTTTGGGTGTGCCAAACACTAATGCATTCTTTTCAATATTAATAACCTTATCTGCATACTCAGCAATATTCCTGCCCCTCACCAGGTTAATTTTATAATATAACCTGCGATTGTAAGGTACATGGGTAGGATCCTTCTTTATTTTAGCAATGATGTCGGTAAGGTTGAATACATTAAAATGCCCTATCTGGTTATTGATATCAGCCGGAAGCAGGTCCCCCACCGTGCTATTGGTACGCCCGGCAGCATCTTTGTAAAAATCTTCTACTGTTACTGTTTTCATCTTTTGCTTTAATGAGCTAAACAAACTTAATGATAACTACATCACTATTTGCTTCAGGTAAATTAGTTCTTACAAAACTCAAACAAAAGCTCGCAGCATATCAACACTTTATAGTTTCGAAAGGCGAAATGATTTGATACCTAACGGAAATATTATTTGAATTTGATAAATTTCATTAACAGATGATAAAAAGAAGCCGCCTCATATTGACTTACAAGGCGGCTTCTTTTTATGTAACACCAATATTAATAACCCGGGTTTTGGTACATCTTAACAGGGTCAAGTTTGTACTCATCAAACGGAATTGGATAATAACGATCTTTGGTAGTAAAGTTTGCCAGCGAAGCCAAACCAAAGTCAGTCTGCTTTTTGGCTTTGAAGTAAGCAACTAATTCGGCATCGTTAAAAGTGCGCAACAGATCGTACCAGCGGTGGTGCTCAAATGCAAGCTCAACGCGACGCTCATGCAAAATAGCCAGTTTTAATGTTGGGTATTTTGTAGCATAATCACTGTTGGTCATCGATACCGCGTAAGTCGGCATACCTGCCCGTGTACGCACCTGGTCAAGGAAGCTGATGGCAGTAGCCTGGTCGCCAAGGTAATTGTTAACTTCGGCCAGTGAAAGGATCACATCAGCATAGCGCATCAGGATCCAGTCGTTACCACCATAACCATTTATTCCGGCAGCATTGCTTATATCCCTAAATTTGGTCACAAACCAGTCTTTTACGGTTGGATCGTTCGCGAATTTCACAGAGAATGCCATCCGCGGATCGCCGGTTTCATACTCGTTAATTAAATCATGGGTAACGTTGTAACCTGCACCTGTCGCTTTTTTCTTGCTATTAAGCGTATCGCCTTTGGCCTGAAAGTTAGCTGCAATTGACGAACTGTAATTAATATCACCCTGAATATTCACTATCTGGAAGATCAGTTCGGGACAGCTCGTTTTTTTGGCAACATCAAAAACATCAGTATAAGGAATACTCTTAAGCTCGCCGAAAGTCCGCATATTATAAACATTGGTTAAATATGTTTTAGCGGCGGTGAGGTTAGCGGTACGGTTGGCCTGATCCTGGGTGGTCGCCATCGTAAGATATACCTGGCCCAGCAAAAAGTTGGCAGCTGCTTTTGAGGTTCTACCTGTAGAAGCTTGCAGGTTTGGAAGCGGGCTGTTATTAATAACATCCATCAAGTCGGCCACTATTTGTTGATAAACAACAGCCTGCTTTTCGCGAAAGGTAGCTGCGGGTAAATCAGAATAACCCAATTGTTTGGTAACCAGCGGCACATCTCCCCAAAGGCGCACTAACTCAAAATAGGCAAACGCGCGCAAAAACTTGGCTTCGGCAATGTACTGCAGTTTTAGGTTATTATCGGGAAAGGGCACAGCATCAATATGTGATAATACCACGTTTGCTCTTGTAACAGTTCCATATAATGATACCCAGTGCGCTTTAAGGTAAGTATTACTTGGTAAGATTGAAAAATTGCCGAACTGAAAAGGTTCGCCTGAGTTTGACTGGTTATCCTGAGTACCGGTATCATCTGAACGTTGATCTGTCCACAAGTCGCTGCTTTCGCCAACGTTATTACCGCTGCGTAACGATTGATAGATACCGTTTACAGCCAGTAACACATCATTAGGGGTTTTATAACTCGCATCAACCGTTATAGCGTTGGGGTCACTCTGATTTAAAAAGTCTTTTTTACAAGACGGGCTTATCGCCACAGCCGCCGTAAGGCAGGCAATAGCTACAAATTTTTTATTCATCTCTATATCTCTTTAAAAAATTCATTAAAAAGTAACATTAACACCTAAGTTGTATGACCTAACCAGCGGGTATGTACCATAATCGATACCTGGTGCAAGGTTGGCAGGCTGGGTATTGTTTGACGCAGCGCCTGAATAGTTATAATCCACATCAGGGTTATAACCTTTGTACTTGGTGATTGTGAAGGCATTCACAACACTGGCAAAAACGCGTGCTTTGCTTAAACCTAAAGTTTGCTGTAAAAAATTAGGCAGTGTGTAACCTAAGGTAAGGTTGGTACAACGCAGATATGAGCCGCTTTGCAGGTAGAAAGTTGATAAACGGGTGCTGTTACTTTGTGTACCGGCACGTGAAGCGCGGTAAAATGAACCATCTCCCGGTTCAGCTTCATTACGGTAACGTTGTGCAACATTAGCGTATTGGTTACCGGAACCTTCGCCGTTGTACAAATAGTAATCCTGTCCGTCAAGGATCTTGTTACCATATGAACCATTGAATGACGCACCAAAGTCAAAGCGTTTGTAAGTACTGTTAAGGGCAAAACCGTAAGTAAATTTAGCATATGGCGAACCGATTATGGTTTTATCAGCGTCGTTGACAATACCATCTTTATTGGTATCTACAAACCAAAGGTCGCCGATTTTGGCCGGGTTAGTTTGTGAAGCAGACGGAGCAGTTTTACCTACGTTAGAGGCATTGATTATGCCACCAACCTGGAAACCATAGAACATACCGATAGGCTGGCCCTGGGTAGTTATGCTGGTAAGGTACGAACGCTCGGCACCGTTGATGATCAGGGTGTTTTGAGCAGGCAGTTTAACTACTTTGTTGCGGTTTAATGAGATGTTGCCGCTTGCACCCAAGGTAAAATCTTTAGTGTTAACTATCTTGCCATCTAACTGCAAGTCAAAACCGGTGTTACGGATCTTTGAATCGCGCAGGTTAGTTAAGATAGTGGTACTGCCGGATATTGCCGAAATTGGCTGATTATACAACAGGTTATATGAATAACTTAAATAATAGTTGGCAATGATCTGTAAACGGCCGTTAAATAAACCGATATCGGTACCAAAGTTATACTGCGATGTAGTTTCCCAGCTTAATTTTGGATCCTTTAAACCACCAGGATATGTAGCAGTTGCAATACCACCGTTTAACACCGCGCCAACGGGACTGGCCAATGTTTGGGTGATAGCATAGTTAGGGATATTGAAGTTACCGCTTTTACCCCAGCTTGCACGGATCTTAACTGTTGACTGATCGCCAAGGAAATTGTGATAGAATGACTCATCAGATAAATTCCACCCGGCGGCTACCGACGGGAAATAGCCATACCTGTTTGTTAAACCAAAACGTGATGAACCATCCGCACGGAATGATGCGGTTAAGAAATATTTACCGGCGTAATTATAATTTGCACGACCAAGATATGATAATAAAGTGTAAGTACTTTTAGAAGCTGAGTTTAAGCTAAAGAAAGCCGCATCTGCACCTTTGCCTGAAATTTCGGGCACGTAATCACTTTGGAAACCGTTTGCTTTTACACTCGTGTAATCGCTTGTAGTTTTTTGAGCAGTGTAACCGGCCAAAGCATCAAAATGATGTTTGCCAAATTGTTTGGTATAGTTTAAGGTAAACTCGGCCAGCCTGTCAACATTGAGCAGATACGACGCCTGCGCGTTGGCCGCGTTGATAGCCTGCGACGATCCCGGAGGGTTAGCACCCGAGCTTAAAGTAGTTGGATAGTAATAATCGTATTTTTCAGTATAAGCCTGCGTACCCAAATTGGTTTTGAAGTTAAGACCAGGTAAAATGTTATAAGTAACATTTGCATTATAAGTGCTGCGATAACCTTTTCGGGTTATTTTAATACGATCGGCAAGGGCAAGCGGGTTTTCAATACTTTGGTAGCCATATTGAGATGAACCTACTGCTTCAACGTTGGTTTGGTATGAGCCATCAGCATTATAAGCAGGCAGATAAGGCATATAGATCAAAGCCCCTAAAATTGGGCTATGGTCAAAACGGCCTTCCTGTGTTTCCTGGTTGGTATTTTGAGTGTAAGATATGTTTGCGCCAATGTGAATACGTTTGCTTACATCACCATCGATATTGGTACGGAAGTTATAACGTTGCTGGCCTGTATTTAAAATAATACCCGGTTGATTTTGGTATGCACCGCTTACATAATAACGAACACCATTTGAAGCACCTGAAAACGACAAAGTGTGTTTTTGAAAAAATGTGTTGCGGTATAACTCATCCTGCCAATCGGTATGTACTGTTTGTTTAATAGGGGTTTGCGAAGCAAAATCATATAAGCCATTAGGAATACTTACACTGCCCGAGTTACCAACGTTAGTAACGCGGGTTGCGTTGTTATCAGAGTACATGGCGTCGTTCCAGGTATGGCCTGAGTTTACCCAAAGGTCATGATAAGCGTTGTTACGGCCGTCAATTACCAGCAGTGCTGCCTGATCGGCATTAAGTAGCTTCACTTTATGGGCAAGCTGATCAACGCCTGTTTGCACGTCATACTCAAAACGGCCTTTACCTTCTTTACCTTTTTTAGTAGTGATCAATACCACACCGCCAGATGCGCGTGAACCGTAGATAGCGGCAGATGCAGCATCTTTCAAAATATCGATGCTTTCGATGTCATCAGGGTTAATGAAGATATCATTACCGGCCGGGTAACCATCAATTACATATAGGGGATCAGAACTGGCGTTGAATGAGCCAACGCCCCTTACCCTGATTTTAGTGCTTGTATATGGAGCACCGCTGGTTTGGGACACTTGTACACCTGATACCTTACCAGCAAGGGCCTGCCCCAATGAAGGTGCAGAAAGATTAAGATCACTGGCTTTAACGCTGGCAATAGAACCGGTAACATCACTTTTACGAATAGACTGATAACCGATGGCCACCACCTCGTTAAGCATGTTTGATTTTGGTTTCATCTTAACGTTAATGGTTGATGAACCGCCAACAGTTATTTCCTGCTGCTCATAACCAATAAAGTTAAAAACCAGCACGGCGCCTTCATCGGCCGAAATGGTATATTTACCATTTGTGTTAGTTGCAGTACCTTTATCAGTCCCTTTGATCCGAACTGATACGCCGGGTAACGGAAGATTAGTTTCGTCGGTAACAATACCGGTGATTTGGTTTACCTTATATATTATATTTTTTGCCGAAGCGTTTGAGATAAAAGGTTTTAGCAAAACCAGTAAAAACAATACAGGAATTAAAAAAAACCTGTTCAAAAGATTTGGGTTAATCTTTTTATTCATATGTTTAAAATTGATTGTTGAAAGAAATGACTTAAAGCCTTGGACCGCTTTTGAGTTATTTGACAATTATCCCGGACCAGGTGAGTGTTAGCGCATTCACCGGTTCTTAGTTTTATCGCCGGGCCCGATGTTAAGTTGAAGTTATGTTACATAGGCGATATTTTTAAAGACGTGAGCAAAAAATTAATAATTTAATAATTATTATTGCGTTATCATTAAATAATATTAATACAGAGTTGTTAATATTGTAATAATGACAGCAAAGCTAAACCTGCTATCTTAACCAAAGGATACCTTAGTGTTAAATTTACATTAAACAAAAAATAGAAAAATACCTGCCTCTTTGCAGGATTTTTTACTTTAGCCAGTTGTTTAATACTACCATGAAGTAGTGGTAAAATTCACGTTATTTTTCCGTGATGAGGTTACGGCTATCCCTTTCTCCCCACCACCGAGCAAGGAAAAACCTTCCAGCTCATCGTCCCTGTCAATACCATCAACCTGACTCAGCACCACCTGTTTACCGGCTTCAATTGATTTTTTAAGATCAACATAAGTAAACCGCCATTGCCTGCCCTCAAGCTTATTCTGGATCAGCACTAAAATGCCTTTATCAGCTTTCCAAAACAGATTTTGTACCCAGGGTGTACATGTAAATTTTTTGTAAAGCACGCCGGGTTCCTTCGTGCTTTTGGCTTTGGCCAGTTTTTCTGGGTCGTATAAACGCACTTCGTTGCCGTGATCACCATAATCTGCAGTGGCTACATACCACTTATTATTATATTTTACATATTCCGGCCTGGTGCCCTGGATACAGGCATCATCCTCAATGGTATTAATTAAATTACCATCAAGCGTACCGGTTTTAAGCAGGCCCTTCCAGTTCACATTATAAATTACTGCCCTCCACTGGCTGCCCGCTGCATTAAGGCGGATGGAATTACCTATAAATGTCGGGCCCTTATCATTGTTATAAGCTATACCGGTTGGGTGGTTAATAATATCCTGCCCGTTTTGGGTTAGCTTATATTCCTTATGCAGATATACCAGGCTGTCATTTTCCAGCTTAAACTCCCGGATCATTCCAACTTCCCTGTCACCATATAAAAATATGCGACCGTCTTGGTATGAAATGCCCTGGCAGGCGCCCAACGAGTCGATTGTTATGGCACGGTTAAGTTTATGATCAATCGTACCGGTGGTGATGCTGCCAATACCTAAAACAACGACTATTATAGTTAAATTAAGCTTTTGCATAAGTTTAAATAAAGTAATTACATTAGTGATCAGATGATAATTTTAAGCTTTTCGCGTTCTGCCTTCAGCTCCTAACGGGGGTCAAGTGGTTCGTCAGGATCAATTTGTTTGGCTTCTTCTACCGGGTAATATTCAACTTCGGTCTCGGAGTTACGCTTGGCCAGTTTGTAAGGCACATAGTTCAGTTCCTTTTGGCAGCGAGCATCCATATTCATAATAAAATCGGCTTGTGATTTATCGGTTACCACAATACCGGGCTTATTGGCAGGGATGCCATATTTATAAATAAGCCTGGCACTGTTACGCATATTTGTTGTAGTATGACGTGCATGAGGTTCAATGATGATCACATTTTCAGGAATATGAAGGGTTTTCATTAAATAAACCTTCATTTCCCCGGCTTCATTATATTTTGTTTTATATGGATGCACATTGCCGCCCGATACAATGATAAACGGGGCTTTGCCCGCCTTATATTCCTGTACCGCCAGCCTACAACGCAGCATCCCCTCCCCGCTCAATGGCGATGTCAAATTATCCGGACCAGCGCCAGGTACAAGAATATTTGAATAAGGATAATCGGCCCATTTAATGGTTTTGATACGGGTTACGGCAGCTTTGTTTGCGTTTAGCTCCATTGGCTCGTAATTGGCAGGGTCCTGCCTTTCGTTGATCTGCAGATAGAGCAGGGCTGCCTGCATAGCGGGTTCAAAAAACAGCTTTGTTCCTTTAATATCACCTAACAATGTAGCAGAAGCATCATACATTAGCGTAAAATATGCTCTCGATTTAATATTGTAGCTGATAGAGTCTATCTGCGGATAATTAGGCTTTTTGCCTTCAGCATAAACGCCAATAGTGTAATTGATGCTACCTGCGTCCTGCTCCCATGCTTTTATAAGCAATTGCTCGGGCGATAGCTTTTTATACAAGCTGTAAAGACCCGATGGGATCAGTTTCGATTTAACCATCCTGTTAAGCGCGTTACCTGTTTTATATAGTGCTGCAAGCCGGTCGCTTACGGTTTTGATGTCATCATCAGTTAGTTTTGCCGCAGTTACTAAGCACGCCGCGTCTTTACAATCAGTGAGGGAAGTGCTAAGGGCGCTTAGCTTTTTCTGAGTGAGCTGTGCCAGTTCAGGATCGTTTTTAAGTAAAGTGCTTACTTCGGCATCCTGCTCAAGTAAAGTCAGCAGGCCGTAGTTTTTAATCTTTATATAATCTGTCGGGGCATTTTTAACAGGGGCCTGGGTTTGCGCGAAGGCACTTATACCGCCTAATCCAAGCATGGTTAGTAGCAGGAGTTTTTTCATTAAGCTGTTTTTTAACAAGCCGCAAATAACGTCTAAGCAGATAAACTCAAAGTTAACTACCGGTAACTTTCCTCTTACAAAACAGGCCTAATTTCAATTTTAATTAAGATATACCATCTTTAGGCGTAAAAAATCCATATCAAATTTGATATTTGCAAAAGCTGATAAATCTTTCAACCTTCATCTATGGAAAATACTGCCTTATTAAAAGCCATTATTGAAAATGCTATCGATGGCATTATTACTATCGATGAACGGGGGATTGTCGAATCTATCAATCCTTCGGCCTGCAGGTTATTTCAATATGAGCCTCATGAAGTTATCGGCAAAAATGTATCGATACTGATGCCCCAGCCATACCGGCAGGAACATGATCATTATATCAATCGATATCAAACTACCGGTAAACCACATATCATTGGTATAGGTCGTGAAGTAACAGGCTTGCGTAAAGACGGCACCCAATTCCCGTTCAGACTTGGGGTTAGTGACGTAAATTTTTCGGGGCGTAAAATATATGCCGGTTTTATACACGACCTTAGCCGTGAGAAGGAAGCAGAGGACAAGCTAAAGGAATACACATCACACCTGGAGGAAGTGGTAGAGGAACGCACGCTCTCCTTAAAACAATTTGTTCTTGAACTACAAAAAGCCAAAGAAGAAGTGAGCCAGTCCCTCGAAAAAGAGAAAGAACTGGGACAATTGAAAAGCCGTTTTGTTTCCATGGCATCGCATGAGTTTCGTACGCCACTAAGCGCTGTTCAATTATCGGCCTCGCTTATTGATAAATATGCCGAGCCTTTGCACAGCCTGCAGATTAGCAAGCATGTTAATAAAATCAAAAATGCCGTTGGCAACCTCACTACCATTCTGAATGATTTTCTCTCGCTCGAAAAACTGGAAGCCGGCCGTATTGAACCATCATACACCAGGTTTGACCTGGTTAAGCTGGCCGAAGAGCTAACTGAAGAAATGCAGATTATGGCCAAGCAAAACCAAAATATCCTTTATCAGCATACAGGTACAGATAGTATGGTTTACCTCGATATTAACCTGCTCAAAAACTGCATCATCAACCTCATCACAAACGCCATCAAATATTCGGGCGAAGACAGCTTTATTGAATTTAGTACTGAAATAAATGCTTCCGGCTGTTCCATTACTGTAAAAGATAATGGCATAGGCATTCCCGAAAGCGACCAGAAGCATTTATTTGAGGCATTTTTCAGAGCGCACAATACAGGCAATATCGCGGGTACCGGTTTAGGCCTTAATATTGTGGCCCGGTACACTGCCCTTATGAACGGCAGGGTTGATTTTCAAAGTAACGTAAACGAGGGTACTTCATTCACCATTTCATTTTCCGCATCATGAACCAAAAAATCCTGATCATCGAAGATAACAACGATATCCGCGAAAACGTGGTAGAAATACTGGGGTTGGCCGGTTACACGGTATTTGAAGCCGATAATGGTAAAACCGGTATTGAACTGGCCGTTAACAACCTGCCAGATGTAATACTTTGCGATATCATGATGCCCGAGCTTGATGGTTATGGCGTTTTATTTATGCTGAATAAAAATCCCGAAACCGCCGCCATACCTTTTATATTTTTAACCGCAAAGGCCGAACGGATTGACCAACGCAAAGGCATGGAAATGGGTGCCGATGATTACTTAACCAAGCCTTTTGATGATATTGAACTGCTAAACGCCATTGAAAGCAGGCTCAGGAAAAAAACTGCCCAGCAAAGCTTTTATAGTCAATCGCTCGAAAACCTAAACTCAATTGTATCGAAGAATAGCGGTCTCACCGAACTTAAACGTATTATTAGCGAACGCAAGGTACGCCTGTTTAAAAAAGACCAGGTAATTTATTACGATGGTGATAAGGGGAATGGCTTGTACCTGATATTGAAAGGCAGAGTTAAAACCGTTAAACTGGCAAACGATGGCCGTGAGTTGATGACCGCCATCCACTCTGCCGAGGAATACCTTGGGGTAAATGCCATGCTCTCGAACGAGGCTTACACAGATACAGCAACCACCCTGGAGGATAGCCAGCTGTGCCTGATCCCGAAAGATCAATTGGACAACCTGCTCAATTTATACCCAGATATTGCGCGTGAGTTTATCAAACTGCTTTCTAATCATATCCGCGACAGGGAAGAGCAATTATTGCAGCTTGCGTATAACTCAGTACGAAAAAGGATGGCCGATACCCTGGTGCGACTGCATAAACAGCAGGGTGGGGATTTCAAAATTTCGCGGGAAGACCTTGCTGCTATGGCCGGTGTGGCAACTGAAACTGTGAGCCGTACCCTTACCGATTTTAAAGATGAAAACCTAATCGATAAAAAAGGGAGCCAGATCACCGTGCTTTCGCCCGAACGGCTGGCCAAAATGAAAAACTGACCGCTGCTATTTTTAGATGATCCTGCTCATTCACTGAGCAATGACTTGATTACAACAAACCATTTGCACCCCTGTGCAACCTATTTTTGTATCAACACCAACAGCTCCTGTGGCGTTTCATAAGTTGTACCTTTGTAGCTGAGTACTTTAGCGCCAACGCATACGGTATCAACGGTTTTGGTAGTGTGTGTAATATAGATCTTCCCGCGCACGTCCGGTTCTGTACCGTCACTCACCATTTTCATACCGGTTAGCAATTGCATTACACTATCAACGCCCGGCTTTTTATTAAAGTTTTTTTCTTTCCCTTCGGGGAAGTAATAATCAAACTTATCGCAGGTGATCCTGAACTGTGTTTCGCGGCCAAGCTCGGTGAACTTAAATTTGATGGATTGGACATCATCATTTGAGCTGGTTTCGCTTTTGCAGGCCGCAAATGACAGTGCTGCAAGGAAAATAAGTTTATAACTTTTCATTATCAGTTCGATATTACGGTTCCAATAAAGTTAAGGTGTTTACCAATAGAATAAAAGTTGATATAAAAATCCTCTCAGGGGGCAGGGACCTATTTCAATTCATCCAACACCCTAAACATTTTCTCCTTTATACTCCTGTTCGGGCCGCTGAAATTATTAACCATGATAGAAAAACAAAGCTCTCGGCCGTTTTTGGTTTGATAACCGGCATAACACAACACATTATTGATGCTGCCGCTTTTCATTTTCATATCATTATAAACCGGCAGACTTGTATAAAAATCAGCAAACCAGCTTTCCTTCTTTGCCGATTGCAGGATGCGGGCCAGCGTTAACGTAGTTACCCTGTCACCGGGCGAAAGGCCGCTGCCGTCGTAAATATTCATGCTGCGGGTATCTATACCTTTGGCCGCCCAAAACTTTTGTACCTCATCCACACCATTTGCCGTTGTAGGCTTGCGTCCCTGTTTCCAGGCTATGGTTTTGAGTAACTGCTCGGCGTACAGGTTAATACTTTTCTGGTTAAGCCAGTAAATTATTTTGCTTAAAGTTGGTGATGATATAGTTGCCAGATTTTTAGCATTTACAGGCAATGGCAGGTTTTTAGCGCTCAAAGTATTGGCTGACTCCGGCTCATTACCGATAATGATACCTAAACTCCTCAGCGTATCATTGAGCCGCAACGCAGCATCATAAGCAGCATCAGGGACAGCGGCCGAAATACTTTTTTTCTCCTGATCAACAGCATAAGTTCCGCGCAGATATATTACTTTACTGCCAACCGGTAAAAAAGCATAAGCATTATCTCCTGATCCGGCAGAACCACTTGTCAACTCGCTTTTAAATGCAAGGTATGGCATCAGCGGAACAGTACGTGATATGCCAACCGGGTTACCAACCGCACCCGTACGCAGCTTTATATCAAATTGATTTTCGCGCCAGCAAAGACCCGATGTACCGGCTCCGTAATAGTTACCGATGTCCTGCCAGATCCAGCCTTCGGGGATGGATTGTGTACCGAAGAT
This sequence comes from Mucilaginibacter sp. SG538B, assembly GCF_013376065.1. Taxonomy (NCBI): domain Bacteria; kingdom Pseudomonadati; phylum Bacteroidota; class Sphingobacteriia; order Sphingobacteriales; family Sphingobacteriaceae; genus Mucilaginibacter; species Mucilaginibacter sp. SG538B. The sequence continues at coordinate 924,514 of NZ_JABMJI010000001.1, read as the reverse complement.
GCTGTCATCGCCAATGATGCGGCCGTTAACTTTTTTGATCCCGGCCTTTCGCAAGGCGTCGGCCATAAGGGCCAATACATGCCCCTCTTTGGTTTGCTCATAACGCCAGCTGCCCAGGGTTGGGTCGCCGGCACCTTTAATGACGATATCGCCGGTCAGGGTGCCATCGGCCCCAATCTCACCGGTATAACCCAATTGCGTTTGATATTGAAAATCGGGACCTAAAATATTAAAAGCCGTAATACTGGTAATGGTTTTAAGCGTTGAGGCGGTAGCCAAACCCATGTTGGGGTTACCTCCAAACACCTGTTCCCCGGTTTTGGCATCAAGTACGGTTAATGATACTGAAGCATAATTGCACTGGCTATCCGCCTGCAACCTTCCAAAAGCATTTGATATTTTTTGCTGAAGCGTTTGCGCCGCAACAGACTCTCCTATAAAAAAAAAACTAATTACCAGTAAGCGCCTCATCCTGTTTTTTAACGTTCCGTTGCGAAATATAATATATCGGTAAACCTATAAGCACAATTCCGAGCCCGATAAGTGTAAAGCTTTGTTTATAAACAAGCAATAAAATACAAAATGCAATCCCCATGACAATATAAAGTGCAGGCAAAATGGGATAACCTATAGCTTTATAAGGACGTTCGGCATCAGGGAGTTTAGCACGCAAAATAAATATGCCCAATATAGTCAGTACATAAAATACCACTACCACAAATGAGATCATATCCAGCAAATCGCCATAACGACCACTCAGGCAAAGTAATGAGGCAACTACGCACTGGATCCATAAACCAAACTGCGGCACACCAAATTTATTCAGGCTACCTGTTTCCTTGAAAAACAGACCATCTTTGGCCATAGTGTAATAAACCCTCGCCCCCGAAAGGATCAAACCGTTATTACAGCCAAACGTTGACACCATGATCATAAGGGCAATTATGTAAGTGCCCACGTTACCAAAAATAACGTGTGAAGCAGCTACGGCCACCCTATCCTTATCGGCAACGGTAATTTCATGTAATGACAATACGCCAGTGTAGACCACATTGGCCATCACGTAAATAAAGGTCACAATGATAGTACCCCACATCATACTTAAAGCAACATCTCGTTTCGGGTTCTTCATTTCGCCGGCAACAAAGGTCACACTATTCCAGGCATCGCTACTAAAGATAGAACCAACCATGGCTGCGGCAATAGCGCCAAGTGCTGTACCTGTGGTGAGGGTAGTAATGCTGCCGTCCTTATTTAGGTTATGCAAATCCCACGCGTTTATCCAGTTGGCATGCCATATATCTGCTTTAAAAGCAAAAAGGCCAAAAATTATAAGACCAAAAAGACTGATAAGCTTGGTTAAAGTAAAAACGGTTTGAATAACCTTTCCGCCCTTTACCCCGCGGGTATTTACATAAGTAAGGATAATGATCAATATAATAGATACCACCTGGGCGGCACTTATAGCAAAAAACTTCGCATCACCCGTTGATGTTGTCCCGGTTTGCAACTTCCATAATATATTATCCTCGCTAAAAGCAGGTATTAAATAGGCGGTGAATTTACTAAAAGCTACTCCTACCGCCGCGATAGTGCCCGTTTGGATCACTGCAAAAAAGCTCCAACCATATAAAAAAGCGACGAGCTTGTTGTAAGCCTCTTTTAAATAAACATATTGGCCGCCAGCTTTGGGAAACATACCGCTCAATTCGCCGTAGCTAAGGGCCGCGGTAAGGGTCATGAAACCGGTGATAACCCAGATAGCTATCAGCCAGCCGGCCGAGCCTACGTTACGGGTAATATCTGCACTAACAATAAAAATACCTGAGCCTATCATGGATCCTGATACCAGCATGGTACCGTCCAGCAAGCTAAGCTCATGTTTCATTTTTGGTTGCGATGAGTTTTTCGCCATATATTGTTTTAGGGTTTAAATCTCTAAACTATTCAAAAAACTTTAATATTAACGATCACTATAGTAAATAAATAAAATTACTATTTTGCAATCACCAATTGTTATTAAACACTGTTAAACCAAGCAGTACTACTTTATTAAACCAAATTTGTGATATGGATTTTCTGAACAATTATTTAATTTATTTAATTCCTGTTTTGGGGCTTATCGGGATCCTTGTTATGGCTATTAAAGCCGCCTGGGTTACCAAACAAAACGCCGGTGACGGCGACATGGCCACACTCGCCGGTTACATTGCCGATGGCGCTATGGCCTTTTTACGTGCCGAATGGAAAATATTAGGCGGCTTTGTTGTGGTTGCCGGTATTTTGCTGGCATGGTCGGGCACAACGGTTACTACTTCAAGTCCTGTTATTGCCATATCATTTCTGATAGGCGCGTTTCTATCTGCCTTTGCAGGTTATCTGGGGATGCGTATTGCTACCAAAGCTAACGTACGTACTACACAGGCTGCACGCACCAGTTTGGCACAGGCATTAAAAGTATCATTCACCGGCGGAACAGTAATGGGCTTAGGCGTTGCCGGTTTGGCCATTATTGGTTTAGGATCGCTTTTTATTGTTTTTTATCAGTTTTATGTTGTTAAAGTAGCAGGCAGCAGTGTTAACGGCGAAGCCATGGCAAAAGCGCTTGACGTTTTAGCCGGTTTTTCATTAGGTGCAGAATCCATAGCGCTGTTTGCCCGTGTTGGCGGCGGCATTTACACAAAAGCGGCCGACGTAGGTGCCGACCTTGTTGGTAAAGTTGAAGCCGGTATCCCCGAGGATGACGTGCGCAACCCGGCCACCATTGCAGATAACGTAGGTGATAACGTAGGCGATGTTGCCGGTATGGGTGCCGACCTTTTTGGCTCGTATGTAGCCACCATGCTTGCTACCATGGTATTGGGACGCGAGATTGTATCGCACGATAATTTTGGTGGTATTGCCCCCGTATTGCTGCCAATGGTAATTGCCGGCCTTGGCTTGATATTTTCGATAGTGGGCGCGGCTATGGTGAAAATCAAATCTGAAACCGACAGTGTGCAAAAAGCATTGAACATAGGTAACTGGGCATCAATTATACTAACTGCTATAGCTACATATTTTGTTGTACAATGGATGTTGCCTTCGGGCGAATTTCACATGGTGCGTGATGAAGTTAACGGGGTGGTAAAAACTGACGTGATACCTTTTACAAAAAACGGTGTTTTTGGATCGATATTGGTTGGCCTGGTAGTAGGTACTTTAATGTCGATTATAACCGAGTACTACACCGCCATGGGTAAACGCCCGGTATTGAGCATTATCAGGCAGTCGTCAACCGGTCACGCTACCAATATTATTGGTGGTTTATCTGTAGGCATGGAATCAACCGTGTTGCCTATTCTTGTTTTGGCATCGGGTATTTATGGGTCATATTATTTTGCCGGTTTATATGGTGTAGCTATTGCCGCTGCCGGTATGATGGCAACAACGGCCATGCAACTGGCGATAGATGCTTTTGGGCCAATTGCGGATAATGCCGGGGGTATTGCCGAAATGAGCCGCCTGCCCGAAGAGGTTCGTCACCGTACCGACAACCTGGATGCTGTTGGCAACACTACGGCCGCTACCGGTAAAGGTTTTGCTATTGCTTCGGCAGCATTAACTTCACTGGCTTTATTTGCGGCTTTTGTGGGTGTTGCAGGTATTGAACATATTGATATTTATAAGGCCAACGTACTGGCAGGTCTGTTTGTTGGCGGAATGATTCCGTTCATTTTTTCTGCTTTAGCTATTGCGGCGGTGGGCAGGGCGGCTATGGCCATGGTAGAAGAAGTTAGGCGCCAGTTCCGCGAAATTCCGGGTATCATGACTTACGAGGGTAAACCAGAATACGAAAAATGTGTGGCTATCTCCACCAAAGCGTCGATCCGCGAAATGGTTGCCCCTGGTTTAATCGCACTGATCACCCCTATTATCATCGGTTTTGCCTTTGGCCCCGAAGTGTTAGGCGGCTTGCTGGCCGGTGTTACCGTATCGGGTGTATTGATGGGGATTTTCCAAAGCAATGCAGGTGGTGCATGGGACAACGCCAAAAAATCATTTGAAAAAGGCTGTGATATCAATGGCGAGATCTTCTACAAAAAATCGGAACCGCACAAAGCATCAGTAACAGGTGATACTGTAGGTGATCCGTTTAAAGATACTTCAGGCCCATCCATGAACATCCTTATTAAGTTAATGTCGATAGTTTCACTGGTTATTGCCCCGCACCTGAACAGCCATCCGGCTGCAACCAGCGCCAGTATCCAAAAAGAAATGAACAAACAACCTATGAGCATCCATATGGTTGTTAAAGCAGAGAAAAGCGTTTAATAGTTTTTATAGTTAATAAAGAGAGCCGCCTGTTGAGGGCGGCTTTTTTTGTCTGAACCAGAATTTATACGATTTGCCGGATTATCGGTTTATTAATAAGAACGGGCCGCGGAGAACATAGACGAGATTTGAGAACCTCTATTTAACATAATCCCTTTCACCTTTCACCTTTCACCTTTCACCTTTCACCTTTCACCTTTCACCTTTCACCTTTCACCTTTCACCTTTCACCTTTCACCTTTCACCTTTCACCTTTCA